>CAVZFT010000012.1:0-370548 GCA_963774615.1 uncultured Cytophagales bacterium | reverse complement strand
GACCGCTCATTGTTCATTGATCATTGGTCATTAATGTTCCACCATCGACAAAAGAAGCTCAGGTTCGTTTGTAGTAATAAAATCGACATCTTTTTTGAGGAATTCTTCGAGTGCTGCTTTGTCGTTTACGGTCCACACATTAATTGTGAGCTTTTTACTTTTCGCATCCTCGTATCCAGTCGGGGTTCTTCTGTAAAACACTGAAGTTGTAGTCTAAACCGAAGAAGTTATCCGCGGCCAGTTCAGTTGGTGTTTTGTCTCCCCTTAAGTAGGCGACCTTCGTGTAAGGTGCGAGCTTCATCACTTCTTTGCAGGCCTCGTAATCAAAGCTGATATAGTCGACCCACGCCTGTGCATGTAACTTTTCCACGAGCGCTACAACTTTCCGTGTCAACGCAATTGAACTTTCCTTGCCGAGCTCCGAAGGTTTTATCTCCAGGATAAGTTTGGTTTTAGTTTGTTCCATTCCGGCTCTTAGATAATTCTCCAGGGTCGGCAACATTTCGCCGTTAGTGAGTTTCATCGTCAGCAATTCGCTGGAGTTTGTTTTGGCAATCGACACACCTTGTATGGCATTGTCATGATTAATAAGGGGAAGCGAGTCCGCTGACATGTGAACATCGAATTCACTGCCCTCACAACCCATTGTTATAGCATGCTTTAGCGCAGCGATGGAATTTTCAGGTGCGCCCGTATTTTTCCAGGCACCGCGGTGAGCAATGACCTTGTTGCGTATAAAATCATCTTTTACAATTCTGAACTGTCTTGAAAGTTGACCTGTAGAAGTTTTGACATTAAGCGTGATATCAAACCACGCGGCGGAAGACGGTCAGTTTGGCAGGGCCGGACAACGAGCTCATGCTTTTTACTAATCTTAAATGCAGATGCATTTTCGCCATCGATAGTAACAGACTTAATTTCTGCCCCGCTCAGCCTGACGTAACCAATCGTGTTAGTCTCCTTCGAGATCGTATAATCGGTAAGATACAGGTAAGGCTGTTCACGGTCTTGTCCCAGGCAATTCATAAATAAAAATACGGCTTGTGATAAGAAAAGAATGAGCGCCTTCATCATAAGTATTGCCGTTTTTCAATAGAGTTTAGTTGCAGACTAAGGCGAAAGTTAGGGATACTTTTTGTATCCAAAATGCTTAAAAAACGAAATTCCAAGCATTCCACTTTGCAAACATGCTTTATCTTAACATACAAAAGATATTTAGGTAAAATCGAAAATTAAAGGGTAGGCATAGGATAATTAGATCCTTTCACTATCTTGGTCGATTAGTACATTTAAGTCAACCTCTATTTATAACTAAACAAAAGACTCAACATGAGAATCGTATCAAAGTATTTAACCATTAGCTTTTTAATGGTTTTTCTCTCCTTGCCGGCATTTTCACAAAAAGTACTTTCAGCAATCCTTAAAAGGGGTGAGATACGCATTGGAATGACTGGAACACAGCCTCCGTTCACAATGAAAGCAAAGACTGGAGAGTTGATTGGTTATGAAGTTGATTTGGCGAAAGCACTTGCAAAAAACATGGGCGTGAAACTAAAACTGGTTGAAATGCCTTTTTCGGATTTGCTGGGAGCGCTCAAGGCAGGTAAGGTCGATGCTGTAATGTCGGGTATGACCATGACACCTGAACGAAATTTGGAAGTTCTTTTTGCAGGGCCATATATACTTTCAGGAAAATGTATTCTGACAAAATCAAAACTGATCGCTGAGATTTCAGCAGGCACTACCGAAAAAAAATACCGAATCGTCAGCCTTAAAGGATCAACGAGTGTGGAATTTGTAAAGAATTATATGCCCAAGCATGAGTTAATTCTTGTTGATAATTACAATGCCGGCGTTGATATGGTATTAAATGATAAGGCTGATGCCTTGGTTGCAGACAAGCCGATTTGTGTAGTTACTTTGATGAAAAATCAAGGTAAGGATCTTGTCATCTCCGATAAGCCATTGACCATCGAACCTATTGGCATGGCATTGCCTTCAGACGACCCTCAATTCCTGAACCTGGTTGAGAATTATATTGCGTCATTAGAACTTTCAGGAAACTTACCGCTTCTTGAGAAAGCCTGGTTCCAGGATGGCGCATGGATGTTGAATGTCGAATGATTCCATAGCTGTTATTAGAACACATTCGCCGTTATGCCTCATGCTTTCGCAATGACAACATGGGATAACCATACAGAAGACCAAAAACGCATCTGCGACAAGTATAGGGTTCGTTGGAGTGAAACCAAGATCGGGCTATTTATCGGACTCGCCGACAATGTATTAACAGGGATGAATCCTGTTAACGGGCTTAGACATCCCCAATGTGATACAACAACAGGCTGGTATATTTGGGCAGGTGAAGAATTTTCCCAGGCGGAAGATTTTTTTAAGCCTTATCATGTCAGACATTTATTGACGATGCGACCAGATATCATCAAGTATTTGGGGCTTCCTCCTGGATTTCGATTTTTGGCTGACGACAAAGGATATGAAGACGTTTGGGAAGACGTTGAACTTCTGAAAATCTGAAAGGCTAACGCAATATCAAGACGTTAATGACAATGACATTCTGGTTACCAGTTTCGGTTTGATCGAGATGATTCAAACTTTCCGTATCTTTCTTATGCATTCAAATTCACCGTAAGCTGATGCTCACTGGCAGAATAGCGACATTTGGTATTTTGATTATTTACCTGAGCGTCTCCTGCCGTCAGGGAAGCGAAAAACTACAATCGGTAGCTTCAGATTCAACAACGAGTTCCGATGTAGATACTACCACGGTAGATACGCACCTACACTTTTGATCCCGATAATGAATTCCTGGGAATAGGAGTGCAACAGTTTGGAGACCTCGACAGCATGGTTGCGCGCAGAAAGATACGTGCCCTTGTTCCTTATACGCACCTTTACTATTACATCGATGGCAAAGAACGAAAAGGCATTGCTTTTGAAGCACTGAACCAATTTGAAAAATCACTTAATAAGCAATTACATTTTAAGAATCTCAGAGTGCGGATTATATTCATACCTGTCAATCGCAGTCAGGTAATGCCGCTATTACGTGATGGCTATGCTGACCTTGCCTATGCCGGCATGAATATCACCGAGGAACGGAAAAAACTATTTGATTTCTCCATGCCCACCATTACCGGTCTCAAAGAGATTATTGTGGGTGGACCGGCATCACCAAAGCTTAACACTCTTGCTGATCTTGCAGGTAAGGAGCTTTATCTGCGTACGGGCAGTAGTTATGAAACTGCGGCCCTGAAACTTAGTGACTCGCTTAAAAGGTTGGGCTTGCCGCCCATCATCATCAAACCTGTCGATCCATATCTGGAGTCAGAAGACATCCTGGAAATGGTAAACTCAGGTGTTATTCCATTCTCGGCAATGGTCGAAGATGTAGCGCGGTTATGGTCGAAAGCAATGGATAGTCTGGTATTGTACGACAAAATCCCATTGGCTCGTAACATTTCCTACGGTTGGGTTTTCCGAAAAGACTCCCCGAAACTGAAGGCCGCCGCGGATAAGTTCATCAAACAAAATGCCAAGGGTACGAAGATGGGCAACATCCTTTACAACAGGTACGTAAAAAATGCGAAGGTCCTTCCTAACATGCACAATAAAAAAACCATCTCGCAGGTGAAGGCGCTTCAGGCTACGTTTCAAAAATACGCTGACCAGTATCGGCTGGATTGGCTTCTGTTGGTTGCGCAAGGATACCAGGAGTCCGGATTAAATCAGAAGAGGGTGAGCCATGCCGGTGCCGTTGGTATTATGCAGGTTCGGCCTTCCACCGCAGCGGGTCATCCCATCAGGATCAAGAATGTTAAGATCGTGGATAACAATGTGCATGCCGGCACCAAGTACATGAGGTTTCTAATTGATCAATATTTTGATAAACCTGAAATTGATACGCTGAACCGGCATTTGCTTGCACTGGCTGCTTACAATGCCGGTCCGGGCAGGGTAGCCCAATTGCGCAGAATGGCTAAAGCAAAAGGACTAAATCCAAACCTTTGGTTTGATAATGTTGAAATCATCGCTGCCCGCGAGATCGGGCGAGAGACCGTTGAATATGTAAGCAATATTTATAAGTTTTATGCATCCTACAGTGCGTTAGATTATTACGTCTCACAACGCGGCAAGAAACTTATCCAATAAGCGTGCACTCTGGTGATTGCGTATAGGCATTTTCATCTCTTCGACTCAATTGTTATTCCGCCGACCTGAATATGTTTGGTAATTACAATTTGTTTATATTAACATACGATGTTGTCAAAATCAATCAGAAATGTATTCACAACGATTAGGATAATCGCCGAATACAATAGCCAGTTAATTGGCAGTCGTGGACTCAATATGAACTAGTCAGGTCTTTCATAATTAAAACAATAAACCCTCTTTTGCCATGAAAAAAATCTCTCTCGTATTTGCATTGGCATGCTTAAGCTATGCCGGATATTCTCAGGAACTCGGCGCCCGCTTCGGTGATGTAGTTGGCAACGCCGTGGCCATAGACGCTATTTTTAACACGGGTAAGTTCAACCGTTTACATGCCGATGTTTCATTTGGCGACGGTGTCGGGGCCGAATTGCTTTGGGATTTTCTTTACAAACCTTTTAATGTTGATAAAGCAGCCTTCAATTGGTATGTAGGCGTAGGTCCTACTCTATTGTTCGATGATCCTTTCTGGTTGGGTTTTAGCGGAGAGATAGGGGCTGAATACCGTTTCGAGGCTGTCCCTATTGTATTGGGCCTGGATTATCGACCTACTTTTTACGTTATCGACGAGACCGAATTTCATTGGGGCGGATTTGGTTTTAACGCTCGTTACGTCTTCGGAAAGAAAGAGTAGTAGTTATCCTTGGGATGATAATCCCGCACTTAAATTTCCTTTCAACCGTATAATAAAGTATGTGGTGTTAAACCGCATACTTTTTATTTATAAAATAAACCGTTGTGGGCAATGTCACATGCGACAATTGGCGAATATTAAAACGAACACCTTACTGTATAGTAGCATGAGGACTATTCTTTATACACTCGATTCTTGCAGTTGCTTGCACTTCTGAAAAGGATCAGTATGCATTGACTTACACTCCATTTTCCCAAAGCGTAATACATCTGAGTTTGAAGGGCGAGGTAACGGATTCATTAGCTATCAGTGCGAATGTGCAAACGAACATTCCAAAGGGTAGGAGTGTGTCAAATGCTGTGACTGCAAAAACGGCCGGCGACTATTATCTGAACATCGAAACGGACAGGCCGGCGAAAAGCTTTTTAGATCTGGGAGGCAAGAGGTATAACATACTGCTGTTCCCTAAGGATACGACCCATATTATCATCCGGGTTTTGAAAAATGGCGTTGAACTTGATTTCTACGGGAAGGCAAAAGTTATTAATGAATACTATCTGGAAAAAAAGCTAAGCCTGGGCTACCCGGATATCAGGTTCCCATAACTGAATCACTTTCATCAAAGACTACTTACAATTTACTTAAACAGACGACGGATTCTGTCATCAATCGAGAGCTCACGTTTTTTGAAAAATATGCATCGATGGTTCGTCTACCGGAATGGTTTCTTGACTACGAGGAATCCGAAATAATTTACGTGGGCGCGGGTTACAAAACTGCAATGCTTCCTGCTAATAAGAGGGTGCACTACTTTAGGGATAGTATTCCAGATGACTATTATGATTTCTTAAATCAAATCAAAATTGACAATCCGAAAGCAGTTTTGTCATCACAGTACTTTTCTTTTCTCGACGAATATTTTCTAAAAGGTCTGCCGGTTACTGAAACAAACCAACTCTCAGGGTTCTCGAAGGTAAATAGGATGATGGTGCATAGGCTAGATCAATCAAAGGTTCAGTTGTCAGGAGATATTAAAGATCTATATCATAAATCCAATTTTAGCGCATTGATTGAGTACTACTCTGACTCCCTTGCTATCGATTCATTGGCGAATGTGTTTCAGCTTTCAGATGATATAAAGAATTGGTCCGAGTTGCCGGGACAAAGTTCAGGAATGAATTGCAAATGTTAAACCTGAATAGAGGAGATACCATTCCTGATTTTATTCTGACAAATAGTCTCGACAGCATGACTTCTATCCGTGCGTTCAAGGACCATGTTTTGTATCTTAATTTTTGGGCTACGTGGTGTGGTTCATGCGTAGAGAATATACCGGAACTGAACAAGTTGATAACACAATATGAGACAAATGCCGATGTAAAATTTATTAATATCTGCGTGTATGACAAAAAGGATAGATGGTTAGCAGGCATATCAAAATATAAATTAGGGGGAGTAAATCTGTTTGCTCAGGGTGATTGGAATTCAAAGCTAAGGGCCTACTTTAATATTGGGGGAATTCCGCATTATGTGATAATTGGAAAGGGAAATATCTTATCCGAAAATGCTACCGACAAGGCGCCAAATGTAGAACAGAATATTAGAGGGTTGCTGACTAAAAGATAGCATGATGGCGCGAGGCTTCATGTAATCTTTCTAATCATAGTGATTGCAATTCGATAAATTCTATGTCCGTTAAATTGTTTGGTATTGGAGTTGTGTTGTTTGGCTTTTATATAATTTATGTGAAACGTCATCTTGAGGACGATTCATTGTTGTTGGGAGCCGGGCTTATTCTTACGGGAATACTTCTGTTTATCATAGGATGGATTATCAGACGGATACCAGAAGGAAATAGTGTCCTTCTCTTTCAAGACAGCTATCGCTGTACTGCATGATGTACCCGGCGCTATTTGGTATTGCGCTACATCAGAAAGCAGGACGGTGGATGAAGTAAGCGTTATTTTGCCTCAACCCCTGCATTTTTCATCCTGATGAATTTGGATTTTGCTTTTGGCATTCTGGCCGTAATGTCCTGACCGCTGGCGTTTATCAATTTCTTAAACCATTTCATGATCAGCGTATCACCTTTTAATTCGTATTCAACCCAATTGATTGAACCCATCTGGTTTACATGTGATGAATAAAGTAGTTTGTTTTTCATGATGTTACCGCTTATCTCGAAGATGCCGCCGTGTGTGTTGTTCCACCGGCCTGTCGAATCCTGTCCTATGCTGGAAAAAAAACCATCGTGCACCAACGCAATTTCCCTCGGCTCTGCCGAGGTTGTCGTCTTTCCGTTGTAATAATACACGCGTTGCCAGGCACCATTGAGCGCATTCGCATTATTGCCTGTTTTACTTTTAGCTGATTGTGCTTCGGCTTCGTTAACCAAAGAAAAGAATAACAGCAAGGCGAGCAGCTGATGTGAAAACATGTTTTTCATAATCGTTAAATTTTTAGAATGGAAAAATCATTGAATAGATTGATAGCTCTAAAAGGCATTATTATGCTTGCCCTCTTTCTCTAGAGCTTATTCTATCAATCATGGAATAAATTTCGTACAGAGAAGGCGTCTAAAATAGTACAGAAACGACAACTTAAGCGTTTAGAGTGGCGGGCCGGATACCCAATTTCTAAATGAGGTAGGCGTAACTGAAGTGAAAGCCTTGAAATCACGAATCAGGTGCATCTGGTCAAAGTAGCCGCATTCATAAGCGATAACAGACCAACTTAATTCAGAGCGCTTACGACGTAAACGCATAGCTTTCTGGAAGCGGGACTGACGGATAAAAGTAGTGGGACTTGTGCCTATACGTTCAAGAAACTGCCGTTCATATTGACGTACACTAACACAGGATAAGTCGGCTAACTGATCAATGCTATACCGGTTCGGATCGGCGATGACAAGTTTGAAAGTGTGGTCTATCGGAAGCGTTTCTTTTGCCGTTTTAATTCTCTTGAGCAAGAAGGCTTCAATCAGTTCAATCATTTGTTCTTGCGTTTTGACATAGCTTAGGCGCTCATTAACCCTTTTTATTTCGGTGCGCAAACCATCGGTTCCATCAACCGGCTGATTCAATACTTCATACATGGGAATTCGAGTAAGGCGGTGCAAATAACCGGGGTGCAGGGTCACTATAATAATAGGTTCCGAAGGCTCGCTGATCAGATAGACAGGTTTTGTAAACGGACCAACGAATATTTCTCTTGACAAGGAGTGGAAACTTTTGGCATCGAGGGAATATGATTGCGGACGGTATGGATAAAAAATCAGGTATTGTGTGGGAAAGGCAGGCTTAACCATCGTCATGATGTCCCTATCTGCATTGCTGGCTACAATATAGTTGCTTACTACGCTTTGCAATGCGGGACAAGGTCGATAAACACGAGGACCAGGTTGATTAATATCCATAGCCTTTCGTTTAATCTAAGTTACATTAAATGTTCGTATAGATGGTTGGGCGGTTTTGCAAAAAAATCTGGAATAGCGCTAATTTTTCGACAAGGTTCATGACCAATACCAAGCAGCTTTAATGAGTTATGGTTCAAAGAGTACTGGAAATTAGTAGCTTTGCTGGACTATACGTACAATGACGTATGAGTGAGATCTTACGACAACAAATAGATAAAATATCACCTTTGACAGACACCGAGTTTGATTACGTCCTGTCGCACTTTACAAAAAGGAAATTCAAAAAGCATCAGTTTGTAGTTCAGGAAGGACAATTGGTTGAGAATGACTTTTTTATTCTCGAAGGCTGTCTAAAATCCTATAGTACGGATGGGAGTGGCAAGGAACACATCATTCAATTTGGGTTGCAGGATTGGTGGATTACAGATTATGAAGCCTATTACAATCAGACTTTAGCTACAGTGAACATAGACTGCATTGAAGATAGTGTGCTGTTGTGTCTGACATTCACGAATCGCGAAAAGCTGTGCGCCGAGATGCATAAAATAGAACATTTCTTTCGAAAGAAAACCAATAAGAGAAATGTGGCGTTGCAACAGCGAATCCTTTCTTTGCTAAGCAGCAATGCCCAAGAACGTTATGATCAGCTGCTCAAACAGTATCCCGAGCTTTTTCAGAAAGTACCCAAACATTTAATAGCCGCCTACCTGGGAGTAAGCCGGGAAACGCTCAGCCGTTTCAACTCCTCCTCAAAATAATGTGATCTACCTCACATTAAAATTGTGCGTTATGTCATTTTCATTGGTTCTTCGATGGAAGAACTTTGGGATATAATTAAAAAAATATTTCAATTATGAAAAGTACATTTGAATTCACCCTTGCCGTATTGGCATTTTTCAGTTTTTTCTCACTGGCTGCGCAAGCCGATAGGAAACGTAAAGTCTTGTTTGTTTTAACATCGCATGACCAGTTAGGCAGCACTGGCAAAAAGACCGGCTTTTGGATAGAAGAGTTTGCAACGCCATACTATTATTTTGTGGATAAGAATATCGACGTTGTTGTGGCTACGCCTAAAGGCGGTCAGGCGCCGATAGATCCAAAGAGTAACGAACCTGATTTCCAAACGGAGTCGACAAAGAGATTTTTTAAAGACGCTGTTTCGCAAAAAGTATTAGCGCAAACAAAAAAACTATCGCAGGTAGACGAAAGAGAATTTGATGCGATCTTTTATCCTGGCGGACATGGACCTATGTGGGATTTAGCAAACGACAAATCCTCGATTGCCTTAATAAAGTCTTTTTACGAGCGCAATAAGCCACTCGCATTTGTATGTCACGGTTCGGCAGCTTTGGTAAACGTAAAAGATGATAAGGGCAGGTATCTGATCTGCCGGAAAGAAAATAACCGGCTTTTGCAACACGGAAGAGGAAGCAGTTCAATTGACCACGATTGTCCCTTTTTCGCTGGAAGATAAACTCAAAGAAAGAGGAGCGCTATACGAAAAAGGTGCAGATTGGTCGTCGTTTACAGTTACGGATGGTCTGTTGCTCACAGGGCAAAATCCGCAATCGTCTCTTTTGGTGGCTGAACATTTATTAAAAATGATCAAACACTAAAACTGAAATAAAGCGAAGTATCTTGAGAAGGAGTTTCCTTGTACTTCGCTTTTTCAACGCTTCGACAACATTAAAAAATTAATCAGATGTGGTATAACACGAAATTTGCTGAATTGTTGGGCATTAAGTACCCGATAGTCCAGGGACCGTTTGGCGGTGGCTTATCTTCTGTCGAGTTAACCAGCACCGTCTCAAACTTTGGTGGATTAGGCTCGTTCGGGGCGCAGCCATACAGTGCCGAAGAGATCATTTCGATTTGTTATGACTTAAGGAAACGTACCGATGGACCTTTCAATATCAATTTATGGGTGAATGACCGGGATATCCGATTGAATGATTTTGATGAAAATGATTACAGGAGTTTGGTCGAATTATTCAAACCTTATTTTGAAGAACTAGGCTTACCACTTCCCGAGCGGCCCAAGGATATGGGCCCAGGCTTTGCGGAACAGGTACCTGCAATTTTTGAAGCGAAACCCGCGGTATTCAGTTTTGTTTATGGAATACCATCACCGGATGTTTTAGAAAAATGTAAATCGCTTGGAATAAAAACCCTCGGGACAGCAACAACTGTCGATGAAGCAATAGCATTGGAGAGGGCGGGAGTGGATGCTATTGTGGCTAGCGGATTTGAAGCGGGTGGACACAGAGTATCTTTTTTACGATCCGCGGAAGATTCATTAACGGGTACATTCTCATTAATTCCTCAAGTAGCGGATAATGTAGAGATTCCATTTATTGCCGCGGGCGGCGTTGCCGATTCACGGGGAATAAAGGCAGCATTAGCGTTGGGTGCAGACGGAGTACAAATGGGAACCGCATTTCTGGCGACAAACCAGTCGAATGCTTCACAAGAACATAAGGACAAATTGTTTTCTCCCGCTGCAAAGTACACGACCCTTACAAAGGTTTTTACCGGAAGGTTGGCGAGAGGACTGAGAAACAGGCTTACCGAGGAACTGAAAAATAGTCAACATCTGATGGCACCGTATCCACTACAGGGAAAGTTCATGAGGCTTTTGAAAGCATACGCTGCTACATCTAGATTCAAATTCAGAATTGAAGGCATTTTGGGCAGGGCAATCAGCATCCTTAATCAAGCATAAAGATGCCAATGTCTTGCTTGAAAAATTAGTAAGTGAGTTGGATTAAGTAAGCTAAAACAATATTTTTTCTATTCGCCAATTTGGCATTTTTGAGAAAACAGTCACACCACACCCACACCCTCGCCCCCAACTCCACCTACGCGAGGCTTGGCGGATAACTCATAACTCATAACCATTCTCGTTTAATGAATCGAAATTCCATCGACCTGATAATTTTTCTAACCCTTGTCCTGCTTACCGCCGCGATCTTGATGTTCGCCGTTAGCCAAACATCAATCGACATTCAATTACACGACACCTACTTCGTACTCGACAGAATGACCCTCGCGGTTTTGATACTTGGGCCGATGACCATTCTCATTTTTTTGCCCCTTGCCGCAGTGAGAAAATTTAAGTCTATCGGAACGAACATCGCATTAATTTTTGGGTTAATGCTTGTCGCAGTTATTTGTTATAGTGTTGCTGAATTACAATCAAGCTATATCAGTCAGATTAATAGTTTGGATGAAGTCGGGCCGAGGGACAAGGCAGGGTACAATAATGCCAGTCGATCAATTATCACGATCCGAGGAATATTGGCTGTCATCGGGTTGTCAGCACTTGTACTGATATACAGGACGGTAAAGATCTGGAAAGAGACGCACTCGCGGCCGTCGTTGTAAGAGCGGCTTTGCCGATTAAAATTCAAGTTAAAAACCTTCATTTCCGCGATAAAAAGCATTTTATCTTCAATTACGAATAAAATCTTGTAACTATATTTACTGCAATTACGAATAATATACTATGAAAAAAACCAAACTCGGCGAGTTCGAGGAATTAGTCTTATTAACGGTTGCCTCCCTGCAGGAAGAAGCATATGGCGTGGAAATCAAACGCGAACTGGAGGAAAGATTGAAGGAAAAACTCAGCGTCGGATCAATTCAGTCTGCGTTAAAAAGAATGGAGGAAAAGGGATTCCTCACGTCGGCTTTCGGAGAGGCAACACAAAAAAGAGGAGGGAAGCGCAAGCGTATTTATTCCGCAACCTCTTACGCACATAGAGTACTTAAAGAAATGAAAGACATTCGAGCAGGTCTATGGAGTTCTATTCCAACTCTTGCCCATGACCTTAAAACAATATGAACAACCCCAACTTAGTCACTCCGCCTAAATGGCCACTTCGTTTCCTTCGGTTCTTTGTAAAAAAGGAATACCTCGAAGAGATCGAAGGAGACATGGAAGAATTGTTCCAGGATTATGTGGAGCAATTCTCTCTTCGGAAAGCCAATCGGATGTATACCTGGGAGATACTCAAATTGTTCAGGCCAGTCTTGATGAGGAATCTTGCCTTTTTGTCAAACCTAAGTTATCACGGTATGTTCAAAAACTATTTTAAAGTGTCTCTTCGGGGATTGTTGAAAAATCCAACCAACTCATTTATTAATGTCTTCGGATCTCGCTGCATCCATTGGTAGTATGCGTATTTGGGTATGCGTTTCGCGCGGTGGACCTACAGCACCGACCAATTCCATGAACATAAAAACGAAGTATTCCTTGTTACATTTTTTGCTGACCGCGAAGGCTCTCCACAGCAATACGGTACAACGCCAAGGCCATTGGGCGAAATGCTGAAGAGCGATCTTGCGCATGTGAAGAAAGTATGTCGTGTGGAAGACCGCAATGTTGTTGTGAAATATGAAGACAATGTGTTTCACGAACGAATCCGTTATACAGATCCTGAGTTCCTTGAAATGTTTACGTTTCCTTTGAAATGGGGCACGAGCTCGTCATTGCAGGACGTTAACAGCATTATTCTCAGCGAGCCAATGTCAATCAAATATTTTGGCGATCAGAATCCTGTCGGACTTAGTATGCTGGTGAAATTTGATGATCAGAGGAGTAAAGCATTCAAGATCGCCGGTGTGGCTAAAGAATTCCCCGAAGCGCTTACGATCAGAGTTCGATTTCCTGATCAACTTCGACAACCTTAGGACGACTCAATCCGGCCTATGACTTTCATGATTGGAACGCATTCGTGAATGCTACTTTCATCCAGTTAGACGATCCGGCAAATATCGGAACCGTTGCAAGTGGAATGGCGAAATACAAGAACCTGCAGCATGAGGCCGTAAAAGAATGAGTGGGCTATCTCATCGTTCGCTTTCGAACCGTTGGCAACTTTGCACCAACGTTCCGAAAATATCCGCGACGACATTTCGTACAGTTCCCAAAGCAACTATGCAACTATCATTTGCCTGATATTCGTATAAGTCTTTTGCTACTCGCTCTTGGCATGCTTTAACTATATCAATATCGCTATTGTTTCAGCTGCAAAGCGATTGAAAGAAATTGGAGTCAGGAAATCCATCGGCGCGACCAGGGGGATCGTTATCTTCCAGTTCCTGTCAGAAAATGTGCTTATTACATTCTTTGCGCTGATCATCGGAGTTATCATGGCCGCATGACGATTTTTATTCCCGGCTTTGAAGGCTATGTGGGACTTTAATATGGACTTCCAACTAACTGATCCGAAACTGTGGATTTATCTTGTTGTAGTCTTATTGTTTACCAGTGTAGCTTCTGGAATTTATCCTTCGATGTATATTTCAAGATTCCAGGTCGTGGGGATTCTTAAAGGGATCTATAAGATTTGGACAGAAGAATCCGATAACCAAAATATTCCTTTGCGTGCAACTGATCACTTAGCTGCGTATTTATGACAGTAACCGTGATGTTCACGCAGAACACCAATTATCATGAGTAAACGAAGCTGGGGATACAATCCGCACGATGCCATGTATGCCCTGCTGCCGGACAGAGCATCATTCGAAAAGTTAAACGCATTGATGGAACAAGACCCTGACGTATTAAAAATTTCCGGCTCAGCGCAACACCTCGGTAAGAAAAATTTGGTACAACGTCCTCGACTTAGGTGACCGTGAGTACGAAGTGGATGAACTTTCAGTCGATGCGAATTACTTTGCGACAATGCAGCTTCAAGCTGTTGCAAGGACGTACTTTTGAAGATCATGAGGGAAGTGATAGACAATCCGTTGTGATAAATGAACTCATGGCAAAGAACATGGGCTGGACCCAGCCAGTTGGGCATGGCTTTAAGATCGATAGCATTCAGTTCGAAGTGATAGGTGTGGTTAAGGATTTTCACAGCTACAGTTTCACCAGGCCAATCAGGCCTACGATATTCAGAGTGGCAGAGAAAGACGATTACCGCTATTTGTCGTTAAGGGCAAGAGAAGGGTCAGAATTGGAAACGTATAAACATTTGCAGGCCAGTTGGGCAGAGCTTTTTCCCGAAACTCCTTTTGAAGGTGGCTACCAGGAAGATGTGTGGGGTGGTTATTTTGAAGCAATCAAGATTCATAGTCTGGTCTGGAGGATAATTTCCTCCATTGCCATTACGCTAGCAGGTCTCGGCTTATACGGACTGATAACACTCAATGTGACGGGAAGGATAAAAGAATTTAGCATCCGCAAAGTGCTGGGAGCTGGAGCAAAAAATCTCGCTGCAAATATCAGCAACCAGTACCTTATTCTCTTTGGGATTGCATTAGTCGTTGGCGCGCCCCTTAGTTATACCCTTGCTACGTTGGTGTTGGATTCGGCATATTCATATCATATGCCATTCGGAATATCCGGCGTTGTTATCGCAGTAATTATTTTGGTATTACTTTTCCTTTTAACACTTTCAACACAGATCATAAAAGTTATGAAATTCAATCCTGTCGAGGGATTAAAGGTTGAATGATGTAATCCCGCTCTGTTTATTTCCGATGCAAAACAGCGTTTTTTTATTATGAATTTGATGTGTACTTTGTACACAATGTTTAATCTTTTACTAACCTAAATCATAATTGAATATGCTGAACAGAAGGGAATTCCTGAAAAGCTCTGGAATGCTTGCAGTTGGAAGCCTGGCGGTGCCACAACTATCATGGGCAAGTTTGAAAAAGATGCGTCCAATTGGCGTCCAACTCTTTACATTCTTTCGCGAAATCGACAAAGATGTCACCGGTACCTTAAAAAAGGTTGCCGACCTGGGATACAAAGAACTTGAATCGGCCTTCAGCATGAAAGGCGGGTATTATGGAATGAAACCAAAAGAGTTTCTTCAAACGGCAAAAGACCTTGGACTAGCCTGGAAAGCCCATCATGTTATGGGCACTCCATTCATTCCACCTCCCGATAGGAAAGTCCCTGAAGGCCTTTCCAAGATGCGTACGCTGAAAGACAACGCTCAGGAACTCGTCGATGAAATTGCTGAAGGAGGTATCAAATTCCTGGTCTGTGCCAGCATTGATGTCAAGACCGGCGATGCCGTCAAGAGTTCGGTCGAAATTCTAAACCGCGCCGGCGAAGCCTGCAAAAAATCGGGAATAACATTATGTTATCATAATCACGATGCAGAGTTCAAGACGGTTGACGGTCTCGTCCCCTATGATGTTTTTTTGTCGGATCTCAGCAAAGACATTAAGATGGAGTTGGACCTTGCATGGGTTTCCAAAGCGGGTGTCGACCCCGTTGAGCTCTTCAAGAAACATCCGGGACGATTCCCGCTATGGCATGTAAAGGATTTTGACAAGGAATACAAAACCCTGATGCCTGTCGGAAGTGGTGTCATCGACTTCAAACGTATCTTCGACAACGCTAAACTCGCCGGCCTGCAACATCCTTTTGTTGAGCACGATTCGCCACCCGACGCGATCGAAAGTTTGCGTTCAAGTATGGAATACTTGAAGAGAGTTTTGAGTTAGGAGTTATGAGTTATGAGTTAGTGTGTAGTGTGGCGAGTGTGGAATGTGTGCATGATCACCACTCTGTAAGTTGGTAGCACCTAACACACCCTCGCCCATACCCCAACTCATAACTCATAACTCATAACTTATAACTGCCGGATAGTGGCTAGTAACTTTTCGCACGCGATATCCTATCTTTGTTTACATCTCCAATGGTAAAAAAGATCGTTATTCCCTATTTCCCAAAATTCATGAAGTATGCGACGCCCCTGCTATTTGGCGCTGGCGGTTATTTATTTTTTATAGAACATCCCATATGGGCCTTGTTACTGATCGTGCTTGGAATAATAGTTCTTACCACTAACTATGTCACTGAAATCAATCTAGGTGATAAGTCGTATGACGACTATCTTTTATTCCTGTGGGTTCCCTTGAATAGAGACAAGAAACGTTTCAGGTTTGTGGACCGGATAATTATTTCAAAAGGCAATTATTTACAGACGATCAATACGAGGATACAATCCCGGCAAATGAATTGGACAGATTATACAGGAACGCTAATCCTCGACAATGACAAGTTGGATCTCGTCACCCACACCAATAAGAAGGAATTGCTGCATGCATTGAAAACGTTTTCTGATTTTTTGAAAGTTGATGTTGAAGACAGGACCACCGGCGATCCTTACTGGATAGACATGACAAAATATTGAAGTTTGAGCGCCGGATGATCAAAATACACAGAAACAATAAAATGATTTTTCCTAAATTTGGTTGACTCCTAACATTACACTGATGGCGACAAAAAAACCGACTACCATTGATGAATATATCGCTGGATTTCCAGAGGAGACCCAGCGGATGCTGGAACAGGTTAGAGGAACAATCAAAGGAGCTGTGCCGGGGGCAGAGGAGAAGATCAGTTATGGAATTCCATGTATAACCTTAAATGGAAAATACGTCCTCTATTTTGCCGGATATAAAAAACACATTGGCGTGTATCCTGTTCCGGGCAAGGGATTCGAAAAAGATTTCGCACCCTATAAAACTTCCGGCAAGGGAACCATTCAATTTCCTCTCGACAAATCGCTGCCGTTGACGCTCATTAAGAAGATCACAAAGTTTCGGGTACAACAGAGCCTAGCCAAGGAAAAGGCTAAACCCGCGAAAAAATCAAAGGCCGCAAAAAAGCGTAAATAGTTGTAGAATCAAGATCATCGTGACGATTTTGTAATGGTGCATTTAGGAGGCTCCTCCGGAGCCAAAAACACTGGTAGAAATTCGGCGCGCGAATATCGTTCGCGATATCCTCAGTCTTTCATATTTTAAAAAATCGTGATAGGACGACTTTTGTACTTGCCTGTCTTCCATTTCATCGATGATGCCTGCGTTTAGGGTGGCTCCTCCGTAGCCCGGGATAATAATTATATTCTACAGACAGGATGCTCCTCCGGAGCACTAGGCAGCGAGTTCCCACGGTCATCTATTGCATCGGTCAGGCTCCAGCGGAGCCTCCTGTCTGTAGCCAACGAAATGTTGAATCGTGACCGTCGGCTCCGGAGGAGCCACCTGTCGGGGTACACGTTGTCGCACGCACGTTATATCTATCATGATGCGATTGACGTACATTGAATGCCGCACAGGCTCCAGCGGAGCCTCCTGTCTGTAGCCAACGAAATGCTAAATCGTGATCGTCGGCTCCGGAGGAGCCACCTGTCGGGGTACACGTTGTCGCACGCACGTTATATCTATCATGATGCGATTGACGTACATTGAATGCCGCACAGGTTCCAGCGGAGCCACCTGTCGGGTACACGTTGTCACACGCACGTTATATCTATCATGATGCGATTGACGTACATTGAATGCCGCACAGGCTCCAGCGGAGCCTCCCGTCTGTAGCCAACGAAATGCCAAATCGTGATCGTCGGCTCCAGAGGAGCCACCTGTCGGGGTACACGTTGTCGCACGCACGTTATATCTATCATGATGCGATTTGGCATACAATTGAATACCGACCGCACAGGCTCCAGCGGAGCCTCCCGTCTGTAGCCAACGAAATGCTAAATCGTGATCGTCGGCTCCAGAGGAGCCACCTGTCGGGGCACACGCCTTCACGCGCACAGCGATATTCTATCGTGATACGATACGGTCAATACGGATGCATCGATAGGAAGAGGACAGCAAGAAATATATAAGAATGTGCTTCCTATCCAGGAAAATCTTAACTCTCAGGACTCGGAATTCCTGATTATCGCTCTAGCTATTGGTTAATAGTAAATCGAAAAAATTAAATTAGAACCTGGCGTTAATAACATTCCATTTTTCTATCTCATAAGTCAATCGTTATGGCTGATACCTATTTTCAAATCTATCTCCATTTTGTCTTCGCAGTTAAACGTAGGGAATGTCTTATCGAACGAAAGTATAAAGAGGAACTGCACAAATATATCACCGGCTTAGTACAGAACCGAAAAGCTAAGATGCTTGCTGTTCACTGCATGCCTGATCATGTCCATATATTTGTGGGCTTTAACCCATCGGTCCTCATCTCAGATTTCATCAAAGAAGTAAAAGTTGAAAGCAATGAATTCATCAACGGAAAAAAATGGATAAGAGGAAAATTCAGCTGGCAAAACGGCTATGGAGTTTTTTCCTATTCGAGATCTCAAATCGGTAATGTCGCCACTTACATCGCCAATCAGGAAAAACATCATCAGCAGAAATCATTCAGACAAGAATATCATATTATTCTAAAGAAATTTGGCGTGGCATATGAAGAAAGATACTTATTTGATTTTCTTGATTGATTCAATGAACTCGCCAAGAATCCGTGGCGCGTCCGCGTCCCGATTAATGCTTATGGGCTACGAATCAAATGTTGAATATTTGATGTTAGTGATCCTGCCCTTTTTATCTTTATATCCATAACTAACTTCCTCAATACAAAGAAATTCACATGGCAAATTGGATCCAACATCCGATTACTTTAGATGGTCAGCTCGTGCAGTTGATCACATTGAACAAGGATCATTTTTCAGAATTGGAAGTACTGGCAGCGGACAAACGAATCTGGCAACATTATGTATACGATGGGACGGACAGTACCAGATTCAGAGCGGTACTGAAATCAGCGTTGGATGAAATGCTGAATGGTACTCAGGTCCCGTTTGTTATCTATCATAAGCTGGTAAAGAAAATTGTAGGCAGCACCAGGTTTATGGATATCCAGTCCTTGCATCGGAAACTTGAGATAGGCAGCACGTGGTTGCACCCCGATTATTGGGGGACAGAAGTAAATCTGGAATGCAAATTATTGATGCTGTCGTATTGTTTTGAAAAAGCCGGAGCATCACGGGTTCAGTTTAAAACCGATGAAAACAACATCAGGTCCAGGAAAGCTATTGAGAAAGTTGGCGGTAAGTTTGAAGGTGTGTTAAGGCACGATATGCTTCGGGACAATGGCACCAAAAGAAATTCAGCCTATTATAGTATCATCGATGATGAATGGAAAGACTTAAAAGTTACCTTAACCGACCAGCTTCATAAGAAGCTAAATGTCCAACGACCTTAATTGATCATCTGAAAATCTGATTTCATCTTAAGAGAATTAGCCGTCAAAATCGTATTATTGATTAACCTATTCTCTCTCGTTATGAGTACATTCGATCATTTGCTTCGAGCGGTTGGCGTGGCACGTCAGCAATTCATACAAGCCGCCTCCGGCCTTACCATCGAACAATCACAGTTTAAATCATCACCCGACGTATGGTCTGTGGTTGACAACGTTGAACACTTGGTATGGGCGGAAATGGGAGGAATCAACGGTATGTGGAAAACATTTAATGCCATCAAACAAAACAAACCCATCTGGCAAGGTGACGCAATTCATCACGGTCTCCCTATTGAAAAGATCATTGAGTTGACATGGAAGGAAAAGGAACAGGTGCCTGAAATTGCAAAACCAAGATGGGGCGGGCCTGTTGAATATTGGATCCTGGCTCTTAAGAATTGTCAGCCACTGCTGGAAGAGCTTTGTCGTGCAATGGAGGGATATGATCCGGAGAAGATCATTTATCCGCATATTATTTCGGGACCCTTGAATGTTATACAACGGTTGGAGTTTTTGAGGTTTCATTTAAACCGTCATCAAGGTCAGATCGAGAATACTAAATTGCATCCTGACTTTCCCAGACAATAGTTATTAAATCAATTGATGTTAATCTATTTGACCTTTTTGTATGGAAAGCGTTCTTCTATAACTTCCCCATTCTTCTTTTGAATAGCCAGATACACCTGAAAGCTATTTTCGTCGATCAACTCGAAGGTCATGCCTTCGAACCAAAGTTTGTTCTTCTCCTTTTTTACCAACTTGAATTCGCGGACCTCATTTTTCTCTTCCCATCCGGTGAGATCTTTGTTAAAATGTTTGAGCTTCAGCGTGAGGGACTGCCCATCCTCTGTAATAGTGACGATCTCATAAAATACTATCAGCGTATCATTCTTTATCAATCGATAGGACCCCATCATGGAATTTGCCAGTGGTGGCGACCATATCTCCTCTGATACGCCGCCCAACGCATTTCCTTTCCAATGACCGGCGAGCCATGCAATATCTTCTATTGTCGCCTTCGGTCGTGTGGTTCCCGTAAGTTTTAATGTATTTGCTGTTTCTTTTTCCTGAGAATGGCCAGTAATTGAAATTGTGATCATGTATGCGAGCATGAGTACCTTATTCATATGCGTGAGTGTTTGATGTGATAACTTGATCGAGCTTTACCAAATTTAATGTTTTCATGCGGCAAAGAAGATCAGATGACTCTCAAATTGTTGATTTGCTTCACCAAAATCGGCAAAGCGTACCGCGTCGAACGGGAGATCCCTGGATTTTTTTCTCCACATAAAGTAAATGGATGCTCAGGAGGTGTAACCTGCGGCGTTCAACGTAAGTCTAATCCTTAAAACATGGATCTATGTTGAAGAACTATCTGGCAATAGCCCTGAGAAGCCTTTTGAGGTATAAGCTTTTTCTCTTTATAAATGTGCTGGGTCTGGGCGTGGCGATCGCCTGTTGCGTAGTTGCCTTTCTCAATATTGACTTCAATGATAGCTTCGATAAGCATCACCTGAATGCCAAGAATATTTACCGTGTTCAGTTCTGGCATGAATATGAGGGAAAACGTAACCGTTATGCGGTAACCCCGACGCCGTTAGGAAATATTATAAAACAAAATTTCGATGATGTTAATAAGGTAGTTCGATACACTGCATCCTCTGCTGATATCAGAATTGGAAATGAGCTTTTCAACACCAGACTTTCATATGCGGACTCATCATTTTTTGAATTCTTTAGTTATGTATTGAAAGATGGTTCCTTTGATGATTTTCATGACAAAAGCAAAATTTTCATAAGTGAAAAACTTGCGTCAACTTATTTCGATACGCGGGAAGCAACGGGTAAACAAATTACGCAGGTCATTGATGGGAATTTGATCGAGTTTACTGTTGGTGGAGTGTTTGAAAATCAACCTTTAAACTCCAGTTTCCAGTTCGATGCGATCACACTGTGGGAAAACTATCCAAATACAACTGTCAATCCGGCTTCTTTCGAGACGGACTGGAAAGAAATGAATACTTTATTTCTCTGGATTCAGGATCCATCGCGTATTTCCTCCGTCACACGGCAATTGCAAAAATATATTGAACCACAGAATATTGCGCGCGAGGATTTAAAAGTAAACGAATATTATCTTCAACGTTTTGATGGATTAGCGTTAAATTTTCATGAAGGAGGGTGGCTGAACGGTGATCAGCTGAATGCTGCCATGCCCCCTTACTCGGTGGTGGCGCCAGCTATTATTGCTGTACTGCTTTTGTTGCTGGGTTGTTTCAACTTCACCAACACGTCTATCGCAATCTCCAGCCGAAGGATTAAAGAGATCGGAATAAGAAAGGTGCTCGGAGGTTCAAGGAAACAATTGGTTTTGCAGTTGCTTACCGATACAATGATCCTTATTACGATTGCAGTGGGGGTAGGGTTGTTGTTGGCGCATTTTCTCGTTCCGGCATATAACAGCATGTGGCCATCGGTCGAGTTAACCCTTGATTTCAGTGGTAACGGAACATTGCTGATATTTCTTGGATGTCTGCTTATGATCACGACTATAGTGGCAGGAAGTTACTCGGCATTTTATATCACTTCTTTTAAACCTATCTCCGTACTGAAGGGCAAGGTGAAGACAGCAGGAACCAACTGGTTTACCCGTCTGCTTTTGGGTCTGCAATTTAGCATTGCGCTTCTGGCACTTGTTTTTGGCTACGCCTATATCCGGAACGCAGAATACCAACGTGATTATGATCTTGGATATTTGAAAGAAGGAATAATCACGGCCCCGGTAAGCGGTGAAAGCGACTTTAATACGTATCGCAATGCGCTACTTGCTAATAAGGACATTGAAGTAGTTGCTGGTTCCAGGAATCACGTTTCCGATGACTTTTATAAATCACCTGTGAAGTATGAAGGAACAGAGCATCAGGCCGAAGTGATCGACGTGGGAGAAGATTATCTTGAAGCGATGGATATTACCATTTTGCAAGGCCGCGGTTTTCAGAAAGATCGAGAGTCTGACAGGACTGAAGCTGTATTGGTATCTGAGGAATTTGTAAAACAATTTGCAATCAAGAACAACCCCATTGGCCAACGGATACTGTTTATGGATTCAGTCTCACTCTATATTATAGGTGTGACGAAGAATATTTACCCGGATGCCTTCTGGCGACCTGTCGGACCGGTGATGTTGCGGTTCGTCAGCCCCGAACGATACAATCACCTTGTGGTCAGATCCTCACCAGAACATTTATTGGAAGTTAATGACTTCATGAAAAAGGAATGGAACAAGCTGTTTCCGACGCGACTTTATGCAGGCAAATATTCGGATGGGAATCTTCGCATTACGGAGATGATCAATACGAATGTCATCAAGATCTTTGGATTTCTCGGGGTCATCGCAGTGTTGATGTCGACAACGGGTTTGTTTTCTCTGGTCTCATTGAACATCGTGAAAAAGTTGAAAGAGATAGGTAGTACGGAAGGTTCTTGGTGCTTCAACCGGCAACATTATATGGCTTATCGGGCTTGAGTTTATTATCATTCTTTGCGTAGCAGCAACGTTGGGTAGCTCGCCTCGGTTATCTGATGGTAAACAAAATGATGGATGCGGTATGGGAATATTATCTTGAAGTCAGCTATGCGACGCTGGAGATCTGTGTTGCCTTCCTCTTAAGTGTTGCAATAGCCACTGTAGGAATAAAGGTCTTCCGCACGACCCTGATCAATCCCGTTAACGTATTGCGCGAAGAGTGATAGACTCACCCTCGCTTTCTGTTTATTCATGGATTTGGCTATCTTAGGATAGCAGATCACTCTCCCATGAAGCTTTTGATTTTTGGTGCCTCTGGTGCAACAGGGCACGAACTGGTTAAGCAGTCCCTTTCATTGGGACATTCCGTTACCGCATTTGTGAGGGATCCTTCCAGGTTAAAAATCAATCATAAAGATTTGAAAGTTATTCCCGGTGACATTACCAGTACCGTTGACCTTGCAGGCGCCATCAAGGGTCACGACGTGGTTCTTTCGGCGCTGGGAGCGAAAGATCCTTTCAAGTTTGATGCAATTGTAGTTGATGGTGTTGGAAAGATCATAAAAGTGATGGAAGAGCTAAACGTCCTGCGGTTCATCTATCTCTCATTTATTGGCACAGGAGAGGGCCGAATGCACGGAGGTTTCGTGATCAGACATATTGCCTCGCGAATTTTAAAAACCGAAATCGCCGGGACACGCAAGCAAGAGAGAAAATGATCCGTGAGAGCAAGCTTAATTGGACGATCGTTCATGCTCCTACCTTGACCAACGGCAAAAAGAAGGGCGCCTATCGTTCAAGTGAAAATTTAAGCTCTAATTCTTTTGTTGTCATGATCTCACGCGCGGATGTAGCTGATTTTATGCTTAGCCAGTGCGTTGACCTTACATTCAAGCATAAGGCGGTGAGAATAATGTATTAGCGTTTGACACCGGCATGGACTATTCCAGATATTTGCAACGAATCAAGTTTTCCGATCGTGCACAAGCAGATGATCAGACGCTGAAGAGCCTCCATGAGCACCATGTCATGTTTGTTCCTTTTGAAAACCTGGATATTCATTACCGAAAGATGTTTGATCTGGAAACCGAAAATATCTTTCGGAAGGTTGTGGAAAATGTCCGTGGCGGTTTTTGTTACGAACTGAATTATCTATTCAATAGCCTTCTCAACGCTATCGGATTTTCAAGCAAGATCATCTCTTCGCGGATATTCGATTCATCGGGGGCACTTGGACCTGAATTTGACCACATGTCCATTCATGTCAGAACAGATAAGGATTACCTTGCTGATGTGGGTTTTGGAGATTTGTTCCTTCGCCCACTGGAAATAAAAGAGGGGATACAAAGTGACGGAAGAAATATGTTCCTTATTGAAGCGGTCGGTGACGGAGAGTATGCGCTCTCAATGTCCTCCAGGGGATCAGATTTTCGAGAAGAAATATGTCTTTAACCTTAAGGAGATGCCGTTGGAGAATTTTAAGGCACCGTGTTTTGATAAACAAACTAATCCTGACTCTTATTTTGTGAAAAATACGATTTGCACCAGGGCAACCGAGTTGGGAAGGGTCACGCTGTTTAACAACAAGATCATAAGAAATAAGTGGTCAGGAAAGGATCGAAACCACTATACTGAGCGATATCGATCTGAGAGTGCAGCTAATGAAACATTTCGACATTGAAATTAAGTAGCGCAACTGTTGCGGAATTTAATAATTTCAAAAAAATAATGTCCATGCTGTCCAATGCGCCACTTCTCATTTGTTATGGAGGTATAAATCAGATTTTCAACCTTAAAACACCATACAAATGAGAAAATTAACTGTATTTAACTTTATAACGCTGAATGGCTTTTACAAGGGACCGAACGAAGATATCAGCTGGCACAAACATGGCGACGAAGAAAGCGCATTTGCAGCGGAAGGCAGTAAATCCGGAAGTGTCCTGTTGTTCGGACGGGTAACTTACCAAATGATGGAGAGCTACTGGCCAACAGGCATGGCAAAGCAAAACAGCCCGGAGGTTGCAGAAGGAATGAACGCGTCTGAGAAGGTCGTGTTTTCCAAAACATTAAAAAGTACCAATTGGAACAATTCAAGAATTGTAAGGACCAGTCCAGTTGACGAGGTGAAGAAGATGAAAAAAGAACAGGGTAGCGACCTGACCGTACTTGGTAGCGGAACCATCGTGACGCAGCTTGCTGAAAACAACCTCATCGATACCTACATGCTGATGGTCGATCCGGTGGTTTTAGGTGAGGGAACTCCAATTTTCCACGGCATCAAGCATCAACCGGACTTAAAACTAATGGACACACGAAAGTTTAAGAGTGGCGTAGTATTGCTTACTTATCAACCGAAATAATCTACATACAAAAGACACGACGAACATGGAAGAATACGTATTGTTAATGCGACTGGATATCCTGACCAAGGACGCGCAACCATCACCGGAACAAATGCAGGAATATATGAAGCAATACCAGGATTGGGTTGGTGGGATTGCTGCTCAGAACAAATTTGTGGGAGGCACCGGATTATCCACTGAAGGAAAAGTATTTAAGCACGATAACGTAGTCACAGACGGTCCGTTTGCTGAGATTAAGGAGTCAATCGCGGGTTTCATCACCGTCAGGGCTAAGGATTTTGATGAGGCATCTAAATTTGCAAAATCGTGTCCAATCCTGCACGGACCTGGCAATACAGTGGAGGTGAGAAAGATCGTGTCGGTGCACGAAAAAGGAAAGTAGGACTATAGTTGTGATGATATCCGCACAACGGTTCGGTTGTCGCAAAATGCATGAACCACCAGGAAATAATTCCACACCTGTTCAGAACTGAATACAGAAAGATCGTTTCTGTAATTGCCAAACGTTTTGGATTTGAACATTTGGAAATAGCTGAAGACATCGCAAGCGATACGTTCCTGACTGCATCTCAGTCGTGGGGATTAAATGGTCCTCCCGAAAATCCCACGGCATGGTTATATAACGTTTCAGCAAACAAAGCAAAAAACTATTTGCAGCGTTTGAACCTCTTTGAAAATAAGATTGCACCGGCTATTGAACATGCGAATGATTCGGTGAACTACGAGCTTGATATGTCACCTCAAAACATCATTGATAGTCAGCTACAAATGATGTTCGCAGTCTGCCATCCTTGCATAGCCACAGAAGCCCAGATTGGACTGTCGCTGCGGATACTGTGTGGCTTCGGCATAGAAGAGATCGCGGATGCATTTCTTACTAACAAGGAAACCATCAATAAAAGGCTGTTCAGGGCGAAGGAAAAGTTAAGGGAAGAAAGTATACGAGATAGAATTGCCTGCGGATGCGGATATTGAAGAGAGGTTAGACACCGTACTTACTACGATCTATTTGCTTTTCAACGAGGGATATTATTCCATAAGTCAGAATAAAACTGTCAGGAAGGAACTCTGCCTTGAAGCTATGAGGTTGTGTACGATGTTGGTTGAAAATACGAGTACAAATAAACCTCAGGTAAATGCGCTGATGTCGCTGATGTGTTTTCATGCGTCAAGGTTCGATGCGAGGATGGATAAGAATGGTCAGCTTATCTTGTATGAAGAGCAGGACGTAAATCTCTGGAACGCTGATCTCATCAGTAAAGGAGGATATTTCCTCCACGCAGCCACCAGTGGAAATAAGATTTCGAAGTATCATCTCGAAGCTGGGATTGCCTACTGGAACACGCGAAAAGAGGACACGAAAGAAAAATGGGAAAACATCCTGCAGCTTTATAACCGCCTGCTTCAAACTGAGTACTCACCCATTGCCGCCCTCAACCGTACGTACGCGCTGGCTAAAGCAAACAGCAGACAGCAAGCGATCGTCGAAGCTGAAAAGCTGGACCTCCAGGATAATCATTTCTATTTTTTGCTGCTCGGCGAATTGTACATAGCCTTGGATAAAACAAAAGCGAGGGAAAATTTTGAGAAAGCGTATGCCCTGGCCAAAACGGAATCTGACAAACAAGCTATACAAAGAAAAATAGACAGACTTTGAACTGGCCTCCTAATTTCTTACTTTGATCAACGAATGTTACGCATTATTCATAAGCACAAAAGTTTCACGCTGTAACCTCTCAAGAGATAAAGAGAAATTCTGATACGTTTCTTTCCAATCCACAAATGGCAAAAGCAAAAAAATCAAAACCGACGACGCCACACTCTTAATGCATTAACGGCACAACAATTTGTTGAGCAGCTATCGAAGTTAAAAACCAAGGTTAACCTGGAACAGAATTCGCGTTTTTTCCGTGACGAGGGAAAAAATAACAGCAAAATCCTTGGAGTTCGGATGGGAAAGTTGTTTGCCCTTTCAAAGAGTTTTGCAAACCTTGAGTTGGATGAAATTGAACAGCTATTGGAGAATGAATATTATGAAGTGAGAATGGGTGCGGCGTGTATAATGGATTTTCAGGCAAGAAATAAAAAGACGAGCCTGGAAAGGAAGAAGGAATTATTTGATTTGTATATCCGCCGTCATGACCGCATCGATAATTGGGATTTGATCGATCGGAGTGCTGGCTACGTAATAGGAAGTTATTTGCTTGACAAACCCAGAACAATTTTATATAAGCTTGCCAAGTCGAAAAACATTTGGGAACGCAGGACGGCGATGGTGACTACAAGTTATTTTATCAAGCACGGTGATGTGGAAGATACTTTTAAAATCGCCGAGATCTTAGTAGGGGATAAGCACGACCTGATTCACAAGGCGGTTGGGAGCTGGATCCGGGAGGCCGGCAAGAAAGACAAGAAAAGACTTATTGATTTTTTGGATGAATATGCAGCGGTGATGCCACGCACCATGCTTCGTTATGCAACAGAAACAACTCGAAAAGAAACAGCGGGACTTCTTCCTGATGAGGGCAAACCCCTAGATTTTACGATCAAAACCAATCCTTTTAATTTTTTTTCGAAATGTCTTGCGCAACCGTTCAGTTGCTTATATATTAGCAACCGGTTGGTTGCTCATTAAGAGCGAAATATGAGAAGAGACGTTTTTCAAGCAATCTCCGACCCGACCAGACGGGCGATTATTACTCTGATCGCCAGTCGTTCGATTACGCTCAATAGTGTAACTGAAGAATTTGACATCAGCCGCCAGGCAATAGCGAAGCACGTTAAGATCCTGACGGAATGCGGACTTGTCGTGATACACTCGCAGGGAAAGGAACGCCTTTGTGAAGCAAGGCTTGACCGGCTCTATGAGGTATCGGATTGGTTGGAACCATTACGACAAGCATGGGAACATCGCTTCGATAAACTGGACAGCTTGTTAATAGAATTTAAGAGAAAGAAAAAATCAACTAAAAGAATATAATTATGAAAAAGACCACAATCATCGCAGAACCCGGAAAGCAGGAATTGTTTATCATTCGCGAATTCGACGCGCCCAGGGAACTTGTCTTCAAAGCCTTTACGGATCCAAAGCTGCTTGAAAAATGGCTTGGACCTAAAGACCTTACAATGAAGGTTGACAAAATGGAAGTAAAAGCAGGAGGAACGTACCGTTATACTCATTCAGACTCAAAGGGAAATGTGTATGGCTTCAGAGGCGTGATCCATGAAATTGAGAAGCCTGAGCGTAGTCATCCAGACTTTTGAGTTTGAAGGCTTGCCGGAGAAGGGCCATGTTACATTGGACACGGCAAGGTTTGAAGAGCTCCCAGGCAACAGGACAAAAGTTATTGCACAATCTGTTTTTCAATCCGTTGCTGACCGCGATGGGATGATAAAGGCAGGAATGGAAAGAGGTGTCGTTGACTCACACGAACGCCTTGATGCATTACTTGAACAGGGCATATAGCCTCTAAGTTGCTCGTCTTTCGGGTCAGATAGCTGCGAACGGACTTGGCGAGGAATTTCTGGAGTTATATTGGACCTCAGATGGAGATCATTTCCACCGCACAGCAGAGAGATGATCTCCATCCTATGGGAAGCGATCATGATCATAAACGATGCTGAAGCTCTGGTTGAAAAATTACAATAAGTAGGAAAGTCCTTCCTATCTTCAGGTTTAATTTCCATTCGAATACATTATGGAAACTATTCGAAAGGGTTTTACGTACGCGATCCTGACGGCACGTTGTGGGAATCTGTGAAAAATAACTCAAAATGGGTGACTAAATCTTTTAGGGTATGCTGAAAAACTTTTTTAAGACTGCCTATCGGAATATCATTAAACACAAAGCTTACTCTGTCATCAACTTCATCGGCCTGGCCTGCGGCTTGGCTCTCGCACTTCTGATCATCACTTATGTTCGCAGCGAACTTGGTTATGATCGCTTCCACGAAAAAGCGGATCGCCTCTATAGATTCAGCTATGCCGCTCCAAATGGAATGCACCTGGCCGCCACACCGCCACCGATAGCGCCATTGCTAAAGGAGTACTTTCCAGGTGTTGAAGAGGCGGGTAGAATTTATGTCCGGAATGTAAGCATCACACGACCAGATAATGAAGAGGCTTTTGAGGAAACGGATATCATGTTTGCCGACTCATCAATAGCCAGGATGTTTACTTTCGAATTTGTGAAAGGCAATCCAAAACACCCACTGAGAGATAAATTCACCCTGATCATCAATGAAGAGATGGCCCAAAAATATTTTGGCAATGAAGATCCAATCGGAAATTCGTTGACTTTTGGGGGCAGAAACCAATTCAAGGTTATTGGGGTCGTAAAAAATTTTCCTGAAAACTCGCACATTCGATTCAACATGCTGGTGCCGTACGATAACATGTACGACCTGGAGACTGCCAGGACAGCTCAGATCCTCAAAGAAAATCTTGCCATTAATTTTGTTATCAGCCATTCTTACACTTATGTGCTGATGAAGCCGGGCGCAGATCCAAAAGAAGTCGACAATGGGATGGATGCTTTCGTGAAAAAATACGCAAGGCCCCAACTTCAGGTCGGGCAAGTTTTTACGCTAATGCCAGTGTTGAACATCCATTTGGATAGCACATTACTTGTTGAGCCTTCTGCCACAAATAGCTGGTCGAACCTGTATATATTTATGGGCATTGGCCTTCTCACGCTGATTATTGCCTGTATAAATTATGTAAACCTCAGTACCGCGCAGTCGCTTACACGCATTAAGGAAATAGGAATACGGAAGATCCTCGGCTCTATGCGATATCAACTGATCTTTCAATTCCTGGCCGAGAGCTTTTTGTTTTGCCTCGTGTCGATGATCATTGCCTATGCGATGTTTAATTTTTTATTACCACTACTTAATCTGCTTACGAACAAACACCTGACATTTAGCGACGCCGTTGACACAAAGCTTCTTGTTGGTTCAGTTTTGTTGTTGGCCGTAATAACTGCGATGGCCGGAGGTTATCCCGCCTATTTTATCACCCAGTTTGAATCGGTACACGCACTGAAAGGTAGCGGCATTTCCGGAGGCGGTGATCAATTTCTACGCAAAGCGTTGGTGGTATTCCAATTGACGATTGCCTGTATGCTTTTGTCGGGCTCGCTGCTGATCATACGCCAGCTTGATTTTCTGGAGAATCGACCTTTGGGATTTGAGAAGGAACAAGTGATCAATGTCCCGTTGTATAGTCAGAACCTGAATGGAATATTTAGCGAAACGGACTCTACATTCCGGTCACGGCTACAGACATTCCGAAATAGTATCGAAGCGCAGAGTGGCGTCATCAGCACTTCGTTGTCGTCAAATGCTCCGGGACTTGGCGTAACGTTCCGCGGCACGATTCCCGAAGGATTTACCAGAGAGGACAACCTTTTTATAGCCAATATGTCTGTTGATTACGACTTTTTGAAGGCATTCGGTATGGAACTGGTATCCGGTCGTTCCTTCAGTCGTGAATATCAAACGGATGAAGCAGAGGCTTACATTGTCAATGAAACTGCTATCCAGGAATTCAACTGGCGATCTCCCGAAGCAGCGATTGGAAAGACGATAGAAAAAGAAGGGAAGAAAGGTAAGGTGATTGGTGTTGTAAAGGATTTTAATTTTGCCTCTTTGGCAACAGCGATGTCCGCACTTATTCTTGAGCTGGACCAGGATCAATTTAGCACGTTGTCGATAAAATTTGAAGACACCGATGTTGAAAGGATCCTCGATCGCCTCGAAGCGGACTGGAACAAGATATTTCCTGAGAAGGCGTTTGAATATTCTTTCCTCGAGGAGCAGATCACAAGCCAATATGCAAATTACAGGAACTTCGGTACGATCATTCAAACCTTTACCGCTACTGCGATCCTGATTTCTTGTCTCGGTGTTTATGGATTAGTGTTGTTCACCGTGCAACGAAAGGTAAAAGAAATTGGTGTTCGAAAAGTGTTAGGTGCAAATGTCAGCAGTATTCTTGGGTTAATTTACCGCGACTTTGCTCTGCTTATTGTCATTGGTTTCGTAATAGCCGTACCGATATCATACTATTTCATGAACCAATGGTTGGTGAACTTTATTTATCGCACTAACATTGACGTCTTAAGCTATGTCTTTAGTCTGATGCTGGTTTTGATTGTCGTTTCGCTGACGATCAGCTATCAGGCGTTTCGTGCTGCTCGCGCAAACCCTGTAAACTCCCTACGAAGCGAATAACGTCGACGTGATAGTCGTCTTTCGCCAAAATCAGGCGCGATTATATATTTTTATAACCGTATCCCGCCATGCATTGTTAGTTGCTGAGCACAGGGTTGCCATTGCGCTAGCTATATCTTCAGCCTTTACCCACGAACTAAAATCGGCATTAGGCATAGCCTGGCGGTTTACGGGAGTATCGATTGTACTTGGTACGACTACTGAAGCGGTAACATTCTTGTCGGAGCCTGCGGCAGCATTCAAAGCTTCGGCAAGTTTGAAGATAAGGGACTTTGATAAAGCATATCCAAGAGATTTGTTAGCATCCTTTGCCCGTAACGCCGGACGGGCGCCGACAAAAACAAGACGTCCGCCAGTAGATTGTTTCAACATCTGCTGAAAGAGTGGGACGTGCAACAAAGTAAGTTGTGTCGAAATTCAGGGTGAACATTTTCTTAATAGTATCACCATTGGTTTCGGCAATTCCTCCGGATGCGTAGCCACCAACGAGGAGCAAAGCGGCGTCTATGTTCTTATGTTTCGCGATGACCTGCGAGATGACAGTTTCCACTGTTGTTTCATTGGATAGATCAGCGTCGTATGTCTCAATGTCACCTTTCACCTCATACCCCAGCGTTTTCCCAGGTGTCACTGTAGCAATAACCTTATATCCTTCTGCTAAAAACTTTTCCACACAAGCTTTTCCCAGGTTACCGGCAGCCCCGGTGATCAATACGGTTTTCATGTTTTATCTTTTTAAGTTTCCTGTTATCAAGAAATCAATTGCCCCGGCCTTCAGGCCGGGGTGAAAATGCCGAGCGAACGTCGCGCCTGCAAGTCATCTCGATCTTCAAGCGTTCCTTCGCGACACCTCGCACCACCTTTCTCATGGCACTGCCGATCTGACGCACATCGTCATACCAGTTTCGAATGCCATTAGCTGCTCCGTTATCCGTTTACTCGAAGCCATTGCTCTTCAGATCAGCTGTATTCACTTTCAGTATCCTCCAGTCGTTCCACACTATTTCTTTTCCTGTTATCGATAATTTGATCTCCAACGAGGTTTAGGACCTCTTCATTTACCGGTTGCCAATTCTCATTTACAATAAGAAAATATTCTTCCCTTTCAATCGCATGAAACACCGGAGGTATCCCGCCAGCGATACATCGTATCGCACATGAGCGATGAGCTTTCCCTTCTCCTGGTTTCATCACTCCAAAATAACATTTAGGATCCACTATTTCGCCATTTAAGGTTGTTACGCTCATGCTGTCGAGAATCTGCACAGGCGCTGTCGCTCCCGAGAGAAATACAATGTTCGAGTTATCCTCCTCAGTTACTTGGAGCAGCGCTTTCCCATTTCCATATATCATAAATCCGGTCAATTCTACCTTGGCACCCTCGAGTGATTTACCTTTTCGACTCTGAAGTTTCGTCATGACATTTGTTGCACCAGCCTTTCCAAATCCAACCAACAACACATTTTGAAAAAATTCTCTACCGGCACTGTTGATTCCAAGAGGCACGGCAATATGCGGTACTGGTTTTTCAAAATAATATCCTTCGACCGTTGAATTGATCCCATAATCAAAAACCGACGGTGAGAATTTCTTCTGACCCCACGCCAAAATGAGCGCAACAACGCAAATCCCCAACCCCACAACCCCAATTACCTTCTTTATGAAGGAAGCTGTCTGCTCAGGTGCCTTAGGCTGATAACCGATATAGAATTCATTCTTCATTCTTCATTCATCATTCATCATTGTTCACTGCTCACTGCTCATTGTTCACTGCTCATTGATCATTGCCGGTCGTCGTTCCGTCCCCTCAGGATATCCAAGGGGGTTAATCCAAACTTCCCCATTGACGATTTTCACATCAAACGTTGTTACCTTTTCCTTAAATGGTGGGGGAGAGCTGCCATTGTGCGGAAGATATTGATAGCCGTGCCACGGACAGGTTATGCATCCATCAACAATTTTCCCCTCACCCAACGGTCCGTTTTGGTGTTTGCAAACATTTGATATAGCAGAGATCTTATTATCATACTTAAAGATCGCAATGCGTTCACCTCCGAAGTTTACGACCTTCGCGCGATTTTCCGGAATAACGCTTACGGCGCAAGCTTTTTGAAATCCTTCGAGATTTCCGGATTGCTCCGTCATGTCTCGTTTATGTTCGCGGTAGCCAGCGACTATATGAAGTGTGACAATGACAGCCATGCCTGAGCCTATTAATCCTGTCAAGGCAGGCGACGTTTCGTACTGTATTACCCCGAGCATAACATGCAGAATAATCAGACCATACGCAACATAGACCATCATGTGAAGCGTCTTCCAGGTTCGCGGCCCAAGATTGTGAAGCCAGAAATCGTGGCTTGTGATAGCCATGAGAAAAAGGATGATCAGCGCAAAAAAGCCAAAGACCTCGAAGGGAAATTTGCTTAGAGATTCGTAATGCGTATTGGAAAGAAATAGCGACAGAATAGGGTTGATGTTTCCGAGTGCATGAAATTGAATTATTGAGAAGATTCCGTGGACAACTGCGACGAAGAACATCGTTACGCCGAGGTGCCTGCGGTTGTATAACAATGGAAGAAATGCTGTATTGATTCTCGCCAGAGGTCCGATCATGAGAATAACATGAAGCATTAGGAGGGCCAACGTTGCTGTTGACCGGATAATCAAAGTTTCCTGGGTCACCTCAGGATTTATAAATGATGTTAACGAAATGAAGAGGACCAGATATAGCAGTACAAACATCGCAATGAACGTGTCGTAGATTTTTTTCTGACGATTCCAAAGGACGGCTTGATAGGAGGCGCTCATTGCGTGCTAAAAGTTTTTCGTTAACGGTATTTTCGTAATTGTCTTTTGATGTATTGCATCTACTAAGTTCAAATGTGCCGGCCCCTCAAATGTTGGTATGGTGAAGTTGTAAACGACCCTGGCGATCAAGGGTACCAAGAACCATGTCCTTCTTTGTGCGACGATAGGATCGCAACGCATGATGGTACCTTAATTGGTTTGCCGACTTGAATTGTAACAACGAATGTCGAATCGGTGTCGGCAACAATGTTCGCGGTGAACGCTTCTTCGTCCGCGTTCATCGTCGGCGGGTGGACTGGCCTTACAGTAATAGCCACTACAAAAGCAATGGGGAGAAGTACTGCCCAGAGTCGCCAGACCATGTAATGATATTTCCGTAATGGCTTAATCATCGGATGATTCCCTTCGCGCTTTAATATATTTCTTCAGGAGTAACGGCCAAAAGATAATGCAGCCGGGCAGGATTATAAGCCGGAATGTCCAGGGCGATGCTGCTCGCTGATTCATCGATGCGAGCTATAAGGCGCGTAACAAATATCGCAGAGAACAATGTCCCCACTATTAAATAGACTATGACGATGTAGAGGATAATCATGCTTGCCGGGTTAACGATAAATATATAAGGCCGGATGAGGGCTGATGTCATATAGCGGACGATACTATTAAATTTAAGGCTTTCCTTCGGGTCGGAGAGCCGTCAGGCTTCCATTGAGATCAAGGTTTTTGCGCCTAAGCCTCCAAAGAACACCGCTCCACAAGATTTTGCAGAAGAAAATTGGAAAGTGCTGAAACACTAATTAACTTAACACCGTTAACTAAGTAATATTCGAGGAAAATGACCATAGCCAAGAGAAAAGAGCGGCAAAAAGAGGAATTGAGGGGCAAGATCCTGGAGGCAGCAAAGGCCTTATTTATTGAACGCGGCTTTGAAGACACGTCCATCCGGAATATTGCGGAAAAGATTGAGTATTCGCCGACCACGATCTACCTGTATTTCAAAGACAAAGACGATATATTTTACGCCCTTCATCAGGAAGGTTTTGTGCTGCTGAACCAGTATCTGCGGGCCCTTCAAAATGTCCACGGACCCCTTTGAACGGTTGAAGGCCATTTGTAAAGCATATATCGCTTTTGCCCTCGAAAACCGCGAATTCTATGATTTAATGTTCATAAGCCGGTCGCCTATGAATGCCCTTACTAAGGACAAGACGACGAAAAATGGGAGGAGGGGAATAAAGCCTTTGGTGCCCTCATCGGGACCGTAACGGAATGTATTCAACGGGGCTATTTTACCGGTATGGATCCTGAGGTTTTGTCATTTACTCTGCTGGTCGATGGTTCACGGAATTTGCTCTCTGGAGATCCGCGGCCGTTGTACCGTGATCAGCGAAGCCAACCAGGAGAATCTCCCCGGTAAAGCCGGAGCTGTGATTATTGAAATTTTGGAGCGCATGCATCAAGATTCGAGACAATAAAAATTTTTGCCATACGACTTAACAGTGTAAACTTTCTGTTCAATGAAAACTAAGACCCTCAAATCCACTCTTGAAATGCTCATCGTGATCATCCTCATGATTACGATGTCAGCAAAGGTAAATGCGCAGACTGTGCTGGATGATTACATCCAGGAAGGACTCAAGAGCAATCTTGTATTGCAACAAAAAACAATTTCCTGGGAACAAGCTCAGCAATCCCTTCAGGTTGCAAGGAGCTACTTCCTTCCATCGATGACTCTGCTAACGGATTATACATCGGGTGAAGGAGGTCGCAGTATTTCGATGCCTATTGGTGACCTGCTCAATCCGGTGTACGCGTCGCTTAATCAGATAACGCAAAGCGACCAGTTTCAGCAAGTTGAAAATGTGAATCAGAATTTCTTTCCCAAGAACTTCTATGATGCCCGTGTACGTACGTCTGTGCCGTTGATAAACACCGACCTCTACATGAACCGTAACATCCAGGGACAGCAGGTGATGATGAAACAGTTCGAACTTGCGGCGTACAAGAGGCAACTGGTATTTGATATCAAGTCGGCCTACTTCATTTACCTGGGCACGACTGCAGCTGTAAAGATCTATGAAAGCGCATTGGAGCTGGTAAATAAGAATGTGGAAATAAATGAATCCCTTCTTCGAAATGGAAAAAGTCTGCCGGCAAACTATCTGCGATCAAAGAGCGAACTGGAGCGCGTAAAAGCAGAGTTGAACAGCGCCCAAAACCGTGTAGCAAATGCCCGCAAGTATTTCAACTTTCTTTTGAACAGGGATCTCGATGCTGACATTGATGTAAACTATCAGGCATTGGAAGCTGAGCCGGCCGATACAACCAATTTGATAGTGGAAGGCCGCGAGGAATTGCAGATGTTAAGGACCGCGAAAGAAATTAATCGAACCACATTACGACTCACCAAACTCAGTCGTGTACCTAAAGTTAACGCCTTCTTCGATTTGGGATCACAAGCCGCCAACTGGAGAGTGAACGACAATTCGCAGTACTACCTCGTTGGCGTGCAACTGTCCATGCCTTTGTTTCAGGGTTTCAGAACAAATCATACGATTCGCCAGAATAGTCTCGAGATTGAAAAGACCCAGTTGGTACTCAGCAACACCACACAGCAGCTGAATCTTGCCGCGATGGTTGCTAAAAACGATTTACAAACTGCAACACAAAATTACTTTGCTTCACGCGAACAGCTGAAATCGGCTCAAAGCTATTTCAATCTTGTGGAGAAAGGATATCAACAAGGTATCAACTCTTTAATAGAATTCCTGGACGGCCGCAACCAGTTTACATTGTCTCAGTTGCAGCAAAATGTGAGGCTTTATGAGATGCTCATAGCATCCGCGAAGCTCGAACGTGAAACCGCATCTTACACCCTTGAAAATTAAACCTCTTTGTATTATGAAAAACCTTAAGATCAACTTGTCGATGTTAATGATCGCGATCGTGCCATTTGCGTTCCAGTCGTGCATTGACGGCAAAAGCGCTACTAACGTGATACCGAAGGCATCTGAACCTGTGCCCGTGAAAGTTGTCCAACTACAAAAGACGACTAGCAATAGTGTGATAACTGCTTCCGGACAACTCACCACCGAAGATGAAACCTTATTAGGATTCAAAACCGGTGGAGTAGTAAACAAGGTGTTTGTAAAGGAAGGAGACCAGGTTAGAAAAGGTCAGTTACTGGCAAGCCTTGACTTAACAGAAATCAACTCAACGGTCGCACAGGCGCAACACAATGTTGAAAAAGTACAACGTGACTTTCAGCGCGTGACAAACTTGTATAAGGACAGTGTCGCTACGCTTGAACAATTACAAAACGTTGAAACCGCATTATCAGTGGCGAAAGAGCAACTTCAGTCCGCCACTTTCAATAAGAGTTTCTCCACCATACACGCTCCGGCAAATGGGTACGTACTACGCAAGTTTGTGAATGCTGGTCAAGTGGTAGGCGTGGGCGATCCGATCTTATTGACTAACTCGGCGTCACAAGGCGCATGGATATTAAAAGTTGGCGTTAGCGACAAAGAATGGTCATCGGTGCGGATGGGAGACATAGCAACCGTGAAATTGGATGCATTCTCACAAAGAACATTTGCGGCTGCTGTCACACGAAAATCAGAGACTGCTGATCCTCAAACTGGTGCTTTCACCGTCGAGTTGCAAATAAAGAACGAAGGCGTGAAGCTGGCGACAGGAATGTTTGGTGCGGCAACTATTCAGTCGGCTGAAAAGCAGTCGTCATGGAGCGTGCCCTATGAAGCAGTACTTGATGCCAACGGCAATGACGGGTTTGTTTTCATTACGTCGGACAATAAGACGGCGAAAAAGCAACCCGTAAAGATCGAATCCTTTAACGGTACCTCCATGCGAATTAGCAGCGGATTGGAGAATGCCCCGGCATTGATCGTTTCAGGTAGCGCTTACCTCTCGGATAACTCACCCATCATCATCCAAAAATAAGTTATATGAAGATCTCTGAATTTGCAGTGAAGAACTATCAGTTCACTCTGATAATGTTTCTCATGGCTGCAGCAGTAGGAATTACCACACTGCTCACAATGCCGCGCAGCGAAGACCCTGACATTGAGGCTCCTCAGTTTGCCATTGTAGTGATCTATCCCGGAACAAGTCCAAAGGATATGGAAGAACTTGTAGTCGACCAACTGGAAGAAAAAATAAATGGTCTTGAGGATATGAAACGCATCAAGACAAGCATAAACGATGGACTTGCTGTGATGCGGGTGGAGTATAAATATGAAAGCGATCCCGATGACAAATACCAGGAATTGGTTCGTGAAGTGAATAGCCTGCGACCTGAGTTGCCACGTGATATATTCAGCATTGAAATAAAAAAATTCCAACCATCGGACGTGAACGTCATGCAAGTAGCACTCATCTCAGAAAATGCGTCGCGGCCCACGCTTAAGCAATATGCCGAAGCTCTCAAGGATGAATTGGAAAAGATATCAAGTTTAAAGAATGTTGAAGTGCAGGGACTCCCCGAACAGATCGTTCGCATCGAACTGCGTCTGGAGAAGATCGCACAAATGCACATTCCACTCGACGCTATCACTGGAAGCCTGCAAAGTGAGATGGCCAACATACCCGGTGGAAGTATTGAAGCGGGATCAAAATCATTTAGCATTAAAACAAGTGGTAACTACACATCATTGGACGAGGTTCAAAACACAATTGTCTACACCGCTAATGGGAAGAACATCCTGTTGAAAGACGTAGCTGATTCATACATTACGTTTGATGAAACAAAACATATTACACGCCTGAATGGTCATCGTTGTGTATTTGTAGTGGCTGCTCAAAAGCAAGGTTTGAACATCACAAACACACAAAAACTATATCAACCGGTGTTGGAAGCATTTGATAAAACGCTTCCGGCTAACATCGACATGGTACACCACTTTGATCAGGCCGAAAATGTCAACGGCCGTCTGGCGGGCCTGGGAAAAGATTTTTTGATCGCGATATTACTCGTAGCCATCACATTATTACCTCTTGGACTTAGAGCAGCATCGATTGTTATGATCTCGATACCGCTATCTCTCGCGATAGGTCTTGTGATGTTGAACATGTTCGGCATAAGCCTTAATCAATTGAGCATTGTCGGATTAGTTGTTGCCTTAGGCTTGCTCGTCGACGATAGTATTGTGGTTGTGGAAAACATTGAACGTTGGATGCGGGAGGGACATTCGAGATTGGACGCCACTATTAAAGCGACACGCCAGATCGGCCTTGCAGTAGTGGGATGTACAGCCACCTTGATCATTGCATTTATGCCTTTAGTATTTCTGCCTGAAGGTGCCGGTGATTTTATTCGGGGATTGCCATTGGCGGTAATTATGTCGGTGCTCGCATCGATGGTGGTTTCTTTAACGGTCATACCGTTCTTGTCAAGCCGGGTGTTAAAAGATCATGGAACAGATCAGGGAAATATTTTTATGCGTGGATTGCAGAAGCTGATACATGGAAGCTATTCGCGTCTGCTTGACCGGGCCCTTAACTATCCAAAAGCTACATTAGCAATCGCGGCGGTGATCTTCTTTGCGTCACTTCAGCTCTTCGGCGTGATCGGTTTTGGATTATTCCCTGCATCAGAAAAACCACAATTCATAATTAACACCATCACACCTCTTCAAACAAATCTTGAACGCACGGACTCGGTAGCTACTGTAGTCGATGAGGTGGTGAGCAAGATCCCCGAAGTAAGCTACTTTGCTACCAACGTCGGTAAAGGAAATCCAAGAGTGTACTACAACGTAATTCAGGAAAATGAGCGCACTGACTTTGCCCAGACATTTGTGCAGCTGGAAGAACATACGTCTCCGGAAAGAAAACTGGAGATCATCAACGCACTTCGTGATACCTTCCATCAATACCCTGGTGCAAAGATCGAAGTCAAGAATTTTGAACAGGGCCCACCTGTAGTTGCGCCAGTAGAAGTGAGGCTATTCGGAGACAACCTTGACACACTGAGGTCTATTGCCGCCCAGGTGGAAAAATTGCTGAAACAGACCGAAGGAACCATTTATGTTAATAATCCTGTTGCCAACCTGAAAAGTGATATCCGCGTGGTTATCAACCAGGAGAAAGCCAGAATGACAGGTATTAATACCGTTGACATAGACCGTACCGTGCGCCTTGCTGTCGCCGGCCTGGACATGGGCAAATTTTCTGACGCTGATGGAGAAGATTACAACATACATTTGACGACGCCGAAAAAAGAACGTGCTTCTCTGCAATCGTTGGACAATCTTTTTGTAAACAATCGTCTTGGAGCAGCAATTCCTCTGGAACAAATCGCCGGCTTAAAACTTGAGACATCACCATTAAGTATTGACCATTACAACAAGAACAGGATGGTGTCGGTATCGGCATTTGTGCAAAAAGGATTTTTGAATGACAAGGTGATCACCGATGTAATTACTAAGATGAACAACACCAAACTACCTCAGGGATATAGTTATATGATGGGAGGAGATGTAGAAGCAAGCAATGAATCTTTCGGGGGATTGGGCACCATAATAATTGTTACAGTTTTCCTTTTTATCGCGGTCTTGATCCTGATGTTTAAGACGTTCAAGAGCATGCTGATCGTGCTTAGCGTGATTCCCCTTGGAATTGTCGGTGCGGTGCTTGGATTGCTTTTCACAGGTAACCCGCTTTCATTTGTTGCAATAATAGGATTGATCGCGTTAGCGGGGATTGAAGTTAAGAACTCAATATTGCTGGTTGACTTTACCAATCAGCTGAGGCAACAAGGAAAATCCGTGGATGAAGCTATCCGGGAAGCAGGAGAGGTAAGATTCTTACCGATCGTGTTGACATCACTGACGGCCATAGGAGGATTAATGCCAATAGCGCTTTCGGTGAATCCGTTGATATCGCCATTAGCAGTGGTGTTGATTGGCGGATTGATTAGTTCGACCATCCTTTCGAGGATTGTTACGCCAGTGGTGTATAAATTAATTCCACCTAAAGTTGAGGCCGTTGTATAGTCAGCTACCTAGCTACCCAGGTACCTAGGTAGCTAGGTACCCAGGTAGCTGGATAGATTGCTTTATTTCTTTGTAGCCTCGCAAGAATATTCAAATGTATCCCCAAGCGCTACCATCGTGTAATCAAAATGAAGATTATTTCCTGTCAGTGTGCCATCTCCTGATATCGTAATGGTAGAGTTGGCGGTAAAATTTTGGGGGGGAATGGTTAGGGTATTTCCAACTATGGTGCCTTTTACCGGCACTAATATAAAATCAGCGAAGTTGCTGATCTCTATGTTCGGTCCACCATCCTGTGGATTTGGAGATAGTGACGGTATAGTTATCAACATTATTATTCTTGATATCTGTTTCTTCGACGTCATAGGTGCCGACAAGTTTTGTGACGTCAGGAGAAGTGTCATCGTCATCATCTTTACAACCACTTAGGATCAAAGTAGCAGTGAAGAACAGGAAGCAAATGAATAATGGAGAAAAAAAGTTAAGAGACGCAAACTTTGTTACTCCATGTTTTGGAGAGAGTGTGTTGTGTTTCATGATTTAGGTGTTTAGGTGTGGTAAATTATCTCTAGATAAAAAGCCTCACCCTCATCCGTTTAAGAGAGGGTGAGGTAAAACTTTATTTCTTACTCGCTGTGCAAGTTCCGGTATAATCCAGGTATCCTTCTGTCGTATAGCTGAACTTTAAAATTCCATTCTCGATAGATCCAGAACCATACACTTCAATGGTATTGCCGCTGCTTGGATTCGTGAACGACTGCCTCGGGATATCGAACAAATTTCCGTGAACTGTTGCTTTAATAGGAGTATTGAACATATCCGCAAAATTTGAGAACTTAAGTTCGTTCGCTCCACCTTTTGATACGGTGACGTCGTACTCGTAAACATATCCCGAGGAGCTGCTGATGTCTTCAACAGTGTACGTTCCTACAAATTGGCCACTCGTGTCGGGGCTTTTGACATCATCGTCGCTACAACTTGCCAATACCATTGTCAAAAGGGTAAGGATGATAAAGCCAATTAAGAAACCAGCTTCTGCGTGCTCGGGAATTTTACCTGTTTTTTCTGAGGGGGTGCTTTTTTTAGTGTTCATAAATGTGAGATTTATTGTTGTTAATTTTTAAAAGGGTCCTTTAATATTTAATTCATGCCGCGAACCTCCGTATATACAGGCGCCACCTGCGCGGCGGGAGCAGGTTTCGCGGTCCGGTTGTAGATCTTGTCTTTAGCCTCACCGTAAAAAGTGATCAGGAAAGACAGAACCAAAAAGCCTACGGATACGCCAACTCCAATGGTGAATGCCTTAAATTCTACAGGCTTTAGTAATGCGGTTTTCATAGGGTTCGTTGTTTCTTGTGTGTTGATACGACAAACCTATTGCCCTGGCGAAGGGAAGGCATAACACAGTTGGGACAAGCTTTAATACAAATGGGACAATGGCCTTGGGAACAGTGCAAACGAGGTTTTTGAGAATAAATTCGGGTGGCAAACGGAGGTCGGTTGTGATCTATGAGACGTGCGAGGCGTCAACTTACCCGAGGAGGTGTGCAAGGTTGCGCGCCAAAAGGTTGGATGCGGCACGAATGATTTCTCGTTTGGCGCGCAAAATAATTGTTGATGCGTACCCCGGGTTAAAACCCGGGGCAACCGATAATTTCACTCCTGGCGGAGTTGGAGTTTTTTGAGATGATGGATTGTGTTTCTGATTTTGAGGAGTGCAACGGTTCGGCTTACCCGAGGGTAGTTGCAAGGTTGCGCGCCAAAAGGTTGGATGCGGCACGAATGATTTGTCGTTTGGCGCGCGCAAAATAATTGTTGATGCGTACCCCGGGTTAAAACCCGGGGCTACCAATAATTTCACTCCTGGCGGAGTTGGAGTTTTTCGAGCTGATGGATTGTGTTTCTGATTTTTAGGAGTGTGCAAGATTCGGCTTACCCGAGAGGTGGTTGCAAGATTGCGCGCCAAAAGGTTGATGCGGCTCGAATGATTTGTCGTTTGGCGCGCTGCGACTGGTGGGTTATCTCGCATCCCCGGGGTTTAAACCCGGGGCTATCGATATTTCACTCCTAACGGAGTTGGAGTTTTTCGAGCTGATGGATTGTGTTTCTGATTTTGATGAGTGCAAGGGTTCGGCTTACCCGAGAGTGGTTGCAAGGGTTGCGCGCCAAAAGGTTGATGCGGCATGGAATGACTTTCGTTTGGCGCGCGCAGATTAATTGTTATCGCGTACCCCGGGTTGAAACCCGGGGTTACCAAAAAATCACTCCTACGGAGTTAGAATTTATTGCGCTGATGTTTTGTCCTTGTGATTTTGGTGAGTGTAAGGCTTGGCTTACCCGAGAGTGGTTGCAAGGTTGCGCGCCAAAAGATTGATGCGGCACGAATGATTTTTTGTTTGGCGCGCCAGATTAATAGTTATTGCGTAACCCCGGGTTGAAATCCGGGGTTACCAAATAATTTACGCCTACGGAGTGTAGAGTTTATTGAGCTGATATTTTGGTCCTTCTGATTTTGGTGAGTGTAAGGCTTAGCTTACCCGAGAGTGGTTGCAAGGGTTGCGCGCCAAAAGATTGATGCGGCACGAATGATTTTTCGTTTGGCGCGCGCAGATTAATTGTTATCGCGTACCCCGGGTTGAAACCCGGGGTAACCGATAATTTTACTCCTCGCGGTGCGGCATTTATTGAGCCGATATGTTTGGTTTCTGATTTTAGCTGAGTGCAAGGTTCAGTTAACCCGAGAGTGGTTGCAAGGGTTGCGCGCCAAAAGGTTGATGCGGCATGAATGATTTTCGTTTGGCGCGCGCAGATTAATTGTTATCGCGTACCCCGGGTTGAAACCCGGGGTTACCAAAAAATCACTCCTACGGAGTTAGAGTTTATTGCGCTGATGTTTTGTCCTTGTGATTTTGGTGAGTGTAAGGCTTGGCTTACCCGAGAGTGGTTGCAAGGTTGCGCGCCAAAAGATCGATGCGGCACGAATGATTTTTCGTTTGGCGCGCCGGAATTATAAGGTGTGGCCTAACCCCGGGTTGAAACCCGGGGTTACAAGAAGACCACCCCGCTACGGGTTGCAGTTTTTGAGCTAGGTATTTTGTATCAAATATCTCTTTCGAGGTGCAACATGCACAAATGATCGATCATCGATAACCTATGTCTCCACACGCACACCAATCCCGTAGGGATGACATACTGGTAGAATCGTGGATTCATTGTTGCACAGCGCGGCGAACGAAATATGTTTGGAACCATAGTGATCTTTCGCCGCGAAACGTGCACACCTGATCAATCGGGGTGCACACCCGCACCCTCAGCCCGCACAAGTCGCACGCGCAAAACTCACATCAAACGGCCTACATTTTATTGGTGTAATCTTCAACGTTTTTAGATGCTAATATCTCACCTGTTTGCGGCTGTTCTTCCCGTTCTCTAACGAATTTTACTGAGGACCTTAGATTTTCGCTATCTTAGTTATGGCGGCGACGGGACCGTTGGTCTGAAGATCCAGCTGTGTGGGATGGAACACCTAAAGTCCGCCGCTGGTCCAGTAGTTGTGAGACAGGTATGGCAAGGGCTATCGTATATCTGTACAGGGTAGCGTCACCTTAGAAAAATTCACCAATTTATTTCGGTCATCCACACTAACCTATGCAAGAATGAATACGAAAACTTTATTACACGCTTTTATACTGATGTTTTTCATCAGCTGCCAGCCAACCAAGGATGATCCTGAGAATCTAAAACAAGTCCTCGTAGCATATTTTGAAGGTGTCGCATCTAAGGACTTAAAAAAACTCAACGACGTTACAACATCTGACTTTATCCTTTTTGAAGATGGTAAGGTCTGGAATAATGACAGCCTGGTCTACGGCATTGAACAAATATTACAAAAAGTTCTCAGCCGAATTTACATTCGACTATGTTAATGTAAACATCGATCAAGAAAGCGGGCAGATAACTTACTACAATCATTGTGATTGTATAATTAACGATACGTCAAAAATGTCTTTCAATTGGATTGAAAATGCCACATTTAAAAAAGTTGACGGGAAGTGGAAGATGAATTTCCTGCATTCGTCCATTAAGAAGTAAGCTTATTAATGACTCAATTTTGGTCCTTATTTAAATTAACCTCCCTGCAGTCTGTCATTACTTCATTGCTCATTGCTCATTGCTCACTGCTCATTGATCATTGCCCTGCTGCCTGCGTACTCATTTGGAAGGTGACCAAACAATTCTTTAAAACACTTTGAGAAATAAGAGAGATTGTTGAAACCAACCTGGTAAGCAATTTCGCTTACAGTGCCGGACTTTGCTTCCAGTAACTGAGCGGCACGATTGAGACGAAAGTTTCGTATGAATTCATTCACGGATTCATCGGTCAATGCTTTGATCTTGCGCAAAAGATTTTTCCGGCTCATTCCAATCTCTTCAGCAAAACGTTCCACAGAGAATTGTTCATCGCCAAGATGTTCTTCCATGATCTTCAACGCATGATTAAGGAATCGTCTCGTCAACAGATGTTACGGAAATATTCTTTGGCTGAATGGTTACTTCACGACTGAAACTCTTTCGCAGATTCTTCCGCTGCTCTAAAAGATTCTTCATCCGCACCTTTATCTCCTTAATGTTAAAAGGTTTGGTCATGTATTCATCCGCGCCAAGTTCCAAGCCTTCCAGTTTGCTTTCGATGGTTGTTCGGGCTGTGAGTAGTATAAATGGAATGTGACTTGTTCGTTGGTCCTCGCGAATTTTCGTACAAAGTGTAAATCCATCCATTTGCGGCATCATCATGTCGCTCAGGATCAGATCCGGAATGAGTTCAAGCGCTTTCTCTAAGTCCTACCTTTCCGTTCTCCGCAACCACCACCTGATACTCAGCATCAAGATTTTCCTTCAGATAGAGCCGAAGGTCTTCGTTATCCTCTATCAAAAGGATCAAAGACTCCGATGGGATCGGTTCATCGACGGAAAGCGCCGCTTTTTCCTTCTTTGTTTCACCACTGATCTCATTAGTATTCACCGGAAACTTCGTTATCTTGTTCAATGGTCTCTCGACGTTTGGCGTAGTAGTGCTACCTTTTAATGGTAATAAAACTTTAAACGATGTACCTGTCCCAACTTCACTTTCGACTTCAACCTGACCTTTCATCAATTGTACAAGCTCCTTCACAAGAGAAAGGCCGATGCCGCTTCCTTCAAAATCCCGGGAGCTGGAACTATCCACCTGATAAAATCTGTCAAAGATCTTGTCCACTTCAGAAGTGGAATTCCCGGACCCGTATCGACGATCTCCATCGAAACCATCTCATTTCTTTATAGGAAGATTTACTTCAAAAGTTATGCGGCCTCCATCCGGAGTGAACTTGAATGCATTTGACAATAGATTATAGAGTACAGTTTCCACTTTGTCCTGATCAAAAGAAGTTTCAAATGAGCCGGCGGAATATGGACAACATAATGCAATATTTCGGATTTCGGCCATGGATTCGAATGAAGCAGTCAGCACACGGAGGAAATAAAGGAAGTCCGATTGTCTTTCGGTAGCTTCATTCCACCGGACTCCAGCTTGGCAAGGTCCAGCAAGTGGTTGATAAGTTGCTGAAGTCGTTTAGCATTTCTGTGCATTCGCTCCAGATCCGGTTGACGTATCTGGCTGGTGTCGTTGTCATCGATGATCTTTTCCAGTGGACTTAAGTATCAATGACAATGGAGTTCGAAACTCATGCGAGATGTTGACGAAGAAATTCGATTTCAGCTTATCCAGTTCCTTTAGCTGCTCGGCATTTGTCTTTAATTCCTCGGACTGCTCTTCCAGCTGAATGTTCTGCATCCAATCTCCTGGGTCTGGATGCGATCTCTGCCTGCAGGGCTTCTTTTTCTTTCAATAACTTATACGACCTCCACCGGATCAGCAACCAAACAATAAATCCTGCAACCAAAATGTATGTAGCATATACGCATACATACTTCGAAACCATGGAGGTGAGATCGCAAAACTGAAAACATCTGGTTTGCTGATGACTCCGCCATAGTTGCGCGACCGCACCAAAAAACGATAACTGCCTTCCCACATACTTGAGTACTCCTTTATGTTTTCTGTTGTCCAGTCAGACCAGTCTTTATCGTATCCCTCGAGTTTGTATTGAAATATGTTGGCTTCATCAGCAACGATAATTTGTCGATGTGAATTCAAAGCGGAATGAGTTCGTGGCATATGGAAAGGTGATGCCCTTGTGGTACACTCCCTATTCCGTTGAAACAAGATCGAATCATTAAGCAATACGATTTTGTTCAAGTATGTCTTGAAGGAGGTTGTGTCGGTTTTGTATATTTTTGATTCCTGCGGACCAGACCATCAGGACCACCATGCCAAAGCAACTCCATTTTCACTGTAATTAAATACTCCGGTGACTTTCAAGAATTCGTGAAGTATTAAATCGCTGATGAGTATTGGTTTTGTCCTGTGATGGAGTTATGATAATTACTTCTTTTTTTCCATCTGTCCTTTTTTTTGTTTTTACCAACAAACCGCCCCGATGCGTCTTCATTTAGAATAGGAAATACTGTCCATGTTTTGAATCCATGCCTTATCTGAAAAGTTGATCAGGTAAAATCGGTTTGTGGAATAGTCAAATCTAAAATGTTTCGCTGCTTGAACCAACTCGAAACAATTCTTCATTGTCAATAGAATTCGATCTTAAGATATCCTTCCTATAATCCATCATCAGACCCAAAGGTTCTTATTGTCGGTTTATCATAGTTAATCGTCCGTCAGGTTGTGAAAATGACAGCAGTGTTGCCCCTGGGAAAAAGTACTTATCCAAACTTTGCCGGGATGTGTTTCATTGAAGCGTATGTTGTCCAGTCTTAAATCGTTAACTTACCTGCCTTCTTCCACGCGCCAAGGTTAAGTTTCATGGATAGTAAACCAATGTCATTAGCGACGATGATCCTGTTGGTGTCGCTCTTATATCGGTGAGCGGCGAATGATGGTCTTGCGTCGATCTTCGAAGTTTGTTGTCATCATCTCAAAGAGTCCTTCATTTGCAGCTAATCAGTAATCTGTTTTCAACAGTCAATAGATCCCAACAAGTTGAATTTATTCCTTCGACTTTTTTAAAATGCGCGAGCCTGTTCGAAAACGTGGCAGGTCTAAGTGTGTACATCCCTAGCAGCGTTGCAACGTACATGGTTCCGTTGTAGCGGCAAATGTCGTTTGGTGGACCTTCAAGTCCCATCGGTGGCCCATAAAACCGGAGGGGGCTGCCTGATTTCGAAGCGGCTGATCCCACCATCGAGGCATATCCAGAGATCTCTGTCTTGATCCTGCGCCATGTAAAGAACGCTGTTCATGAGCAATCCGTTTTCAGTTGTGATCATCGACCTGATAGTTCCTTGGAGATCAAGGATGGCTACTCCTGCCGTCTTTTGTTCCGATCGCGAACGTGCTGTCGGGCAGCATCAAGCCGTATATATTTGTTTCTTCTTAAAGAAGGAATCCCCCTGAGTTTTAAAGGGTCTGATTTTTACACCGTCATATATAAAGAGTCCGTCAAATTTTGTCGCCAGTATGATCGTGTTATCGGGAAGCGGCAAGGCACTGTATACCCTGTTTCTTATTAATGCTTCGCCGCCAGGAGCCAGTTCGAAATTATCCTTTTCAAAACGCATGAGTCCTGTTCCTTCTTCATAGACATAAAGTGTTCGTTCCCAGAAAAATCCTTTATGCCAGGCGCCGGCTGCGGCCATGGCCAGAAACCGCATACGTTCACCATTCCAGGAGAACAATCCCGGTTCAGTTTCAAACCACGCAGAACCATCTGTTTACATGTGTGGTCCAAATGTTACCCATGCTTGCTGTTCCGTCTTTATGAGGGGAAGAAATGATTCATAAGTGAGACCACCCGTGCTTGTCTTTTTTAGGTAGCCGAAAGTCATCCAATGCGCCGACGTAAACCTTACCTGCCGAATCCATCGCCATTGAGCGGATCACGCTTGTGGTTGGAGTTTCAATTAACGTCCATGCTTTGCCGTCAAAGTCATAACCCCATTGCCGTTGGCAAATACCATGATGCCGTTCTTGTCCTGAAGGACTCCCCAGTTCTGAAAATCCTGTTTGTATTCTTTGATCGTGTAGTTCTTGATAATAATAATTGCCTGCCTCTTTGTAGCAGTGCCAATGAATTGGCATTTTGAGTAGGGTCCGGACGGTTCTGTGCAAGGGCGCAAAATGCAGTCTGAAACAATAGAAAGAATATCAATTTCGATGACACAGCTCTATTATAATATAGGAAGAGGGCAGATCGGCGGATAAAGGTATCCCATACTAAAGATGGCCGGATTTTTTTGAAGAACAAAAGACGTGAGTTCCTGATGTACTATCACGAACAGGTCGACGACGGAAAAACTAATGACGGATCTTGGCGGCGAGGTCGTGTGGTGTTTATTGACCAGCCTTGGTGCAATCCACGTTGTAAGTTACCTGCAACTGAAGTCCGATATTGTTCTCCTGTTTTGCCCCATTTGATTTCACCAACGTCTGGTAAAGAATTCCTCCCTGAAGGGTAAAGTTCTTATTGAATTGATAGCCTGCACCAGCAAATATTCGGTTTTGATCTGGCTTTTGATAGGTAACGTGCTCGCCCCAGCTATAGAATATTTCATCATAGACGCTTGCAAAGAAGGTTCCGGGTTCAATCGATGAACTGTTTAGTGGCAGTCTTGCCATTAGACGGTAACGAAGTCGCGTTTGGTTTAGGATATACCCGTCGTCCACAACCGACCCTCGCTTGTTATATGATGTTGCTGGATGAAGCGTTCCTCCAGTCTCAGGCGATGATCAACTTTTAAACGGCGGAAATTGTGTTTGTAGAATACCTGCTGCCAGATGCGGTGCTCATTGTTTTCAAATGCCGCCGGTTGTTTACCATACTTATAATTCCAGGTGTATACGTAGCCTAATGGTACGACAGAAAAGTGATCATTGATTTTTATGTCAAGGGCGGTGCGGGCCTGGTATTGTTGCTGGTCGAAATCATCTGCAAACCTGAACTGACCTTCGGCCATCAATGTCAATCGTTTGGTCATTTTGATGTTCGAGTTGATCGAGAACCACTGGAGGGCCTGAGTTACGGTTTCGCGCTCACCGGACTGCCCAAAAGCGAGTTGAAGAGATAAAACGAGGGTAAAAAGGAGAGATGAAGTCAGTTTTATCACTTCGCTAAACCTTTGTTATTTTTTACAAAAATAGCAACCGCAATATTACCACAATTTTATGCTTTTAACATTGGCTTAACATTAACTTAACATTCGACGATTTCTAATTTTTAACCTGTTAATTTTCAATGGTTTACGGTTGCGGAGCTAACTGAGCGCGTTTGCTAACTTTCCCATGCCAAGTCTCGCTTAAGATCACTGGATTTATCCTTTGAAGCCGAACTAGCACCTCGGCGCAAACTCGCCAAGGAAAAAAATATGCCGGCTGTTAGCGTGGTATGGATCAGTACGTCTTCAGGAATAGAAACGGGTAGCCGTAACGTTGCTTTCTTGCATATTGATATTTTCCTTAATGCTTTTCCCGACAGTTGGCCGGAGGTGGTTGATGTTTCTTCCGACCTTCACAAAAGGATAGCCATTACCAGAATTGTTTTGACTGTATTTGAGCAACAATACCATCGCATTGAATCTGGGAAACCGGACAGCAATAAAGAGCGTTTTTTCTCTTCCTAAATGTTTCAACATTCAAGACATATTTTTGTTATCCTATCTAAATATGAACGTAGGATAATTGCTTGCTAAGTTTTTTTCAGATTTGCGATGCTTGCATTGTTTGTCATCACGGTATTGGGATAATTTATTTTTCCAGAGGTCACCTTTTAGATATCATGTTTATATATATCTTTAGAAGACCCAAAATTAGCCATAATCAAAAGTCTCCCGTCGCAATGGAATTCTTTAGCAATCTCGATCCCTTTATTAAGGTATTCTGGTTTATTGCCATTCCCACCAGCGTCATTTTTCTAATACAAACTAGTAATGACCTTTGCCGGTGTGGATTCTCACGATGGACTAAGTGCAGATTTCGATTCAGATCTTTCACACGGTGACACGCCATTCCAACTCTTTACTTTCAGGAACCTGATTAACTTCCTGCTTGGATTCAGCTGGACCGGTATTTCATTTTATGGGACGATCGATAGCAAAGTTCATATTGATCGCATTGTCGCTTATTGTTGGCGCCGCCTTCGTTGCTGCATTCTTCGCTATCATGAATCAGATACAAAAGCTTGCCGAAGACAATTCCTTTAAGATTCATAATGCTACTCAACCAGGTCGGATCGGTTTATCTTACAATTCCGGAAAAGAAAAGTGGCAAAGGTAAAGTTCAGGTGAGCGTTAAATGGCGCATTTCACGAACTCGATGCCATAACGGAAAATGATAAGATCGAATCCAGCGCCATGGTCCGTATCGTCAAGATCGAAAGTAACAACCTCGTTGTTGTTGAAAGAATATAATATCCAAACTAAATATGCCCTTCGAAATGTCTCCCTATGATCATCATTGTTGTCGCCGCCGTTGTCGGCTTTATTACTATCTACTGCGCTTATATCCCGGTTTAAGCGATGTCCATCTGACAAGATCCTTGTTATTTATGGACGAACGGGCGGGACGTCCGCGAAATGTATACATGGAGGAGGCGCTTTTATTTGGCCAGTCATCCAGGATTACGCTTATCTCGATCTTAAGCCGATCTCGATTGAAGCAAACCTGACGAATGCATTGAGCCGTCAAAATATTCGTGTAGACGTACCGTGTCGATTTACAATAGCTATTTCTACGGAAACTGACAGCATGAACAATGCAGCCGAGCGGTTATTGGGTCTTGCGCCTAATGAAATACAGGAACTTTCAAAAGATATCCTCTTTGGACAACTGCAGATTGGTTATAGCCACTATGACCATTGAGGAAATTAACTCTGACCGGGATAAGTTTCTCGATAGTATTTCAAAGAATGTGGATACGGAGTTGAAGAAGATTGGATTAAAACTTATCAACGTCAACGTAACGGATATAAAGGATGAATCCGGTTACATTGAAGCACTCGGTAAAGAGGCTGCAGCTAAAGCTATCAACGAAGCGAAAATCACTGTTGCAGAGCAATTGAAAATCGGAGAGACTGGAAAAGCGATCGCGGACCGGGAAAAGGACGTACAGATTGCGGAAACCCAGCGAGAACGTGACGTTAAGATTGCCATCACACAAAAAGACCGCGAGGTGAGTATTGCCGTCGGCTGGTAAAGATGAAGCGATTGGTAAAGCGGAGGCGCAACGTGATACCCGTATCAAAACTTCGGAAGCGAATGCGCTTGCTATCAAAGGTGAGAACGAAGCGAAGATTGCAATCGCGAGTTCCGATGCCACGAGCCGCGAGCGAGAAGCAGAATCACTTGCGCTTAGCTATAGCGGCGGAAAAAGTGCAACAGGCCAAAGCGCTGGAGGAATCTTACATTGCCGAACAAAAAGCAGAAACAGCGCGCTCGGAACGGGAGACGGTCCACTCAGATTGCCAACATAGTCGTTCCTGCAGAGATTGCGAAACAGAAAGCGATCATTGAAGCGCAAGCCAATGCAGAACGGATACGGGAGAATGCCAAAGGTGAAGCGGATGCGATCTTTGCAAAAATGGAAGCAGAAGCGAAAGGTTTGTTTGAGATCCTAACGAAGCAAGCGGAAGGTTATGCGCGGGTAGTGAAAGCTGCCGGTGGTGATCCCACAAAGGCATTCCAGTTATTGCTGATTGAGAAACTGCCTGAGCTTGTTAAGACTCAAGTCGAAGCTGTTAAAAATATTAAGATCGATAAGATCACGGTTTGGGACTCCGGCAACGGCGCCTCTGAAAACGGTGCCTCTTCAACTGCAAACTTTGTCTCGGGTATGATGAAGACAGTCCCTCCGTTGAATGACCTCTTTAATATGGCCGGCCTTAACCTGCCGACTTACCTTAAGGGAGAGAACGATCCTCCGGCTTTGCCGAAAAAGGAAGATAAGCCAAAGGATGAAAAAGGGGGCGAGAAGAAATCTTCATGATTAATAACAGCCGCGCGTCCCGCGGATAAATGTGGCGTTGTGGACGCTAGCTTATCTTAAGTCTAACCACAATCACGCCTATATCAGCTTTTCTTTTGAGGTGCTCCCATGCGGAGCGAGTGGAAAACTGTGGAATAAATTTCTCAAACTCCTTTCGTTGGCTCTGGTTTCGACACTATGCCTTTGATAGTTCGAATATCTCGGACTATCTTACCTGACAGTCTTGTGATAGATCCTCCAGCGAAAGCTGCACAAGCGGTTGTGAATATTAAATAGTATCGTGACTATTACTATTATTTTGCACCATGACGAGCGAACAACCTGGAACTTTCCCAAAAACGCCAACGGGCATTGATGGGCTCGATGAAATAACTTTTGGCGGAATACCCCGAGGCAGACCTACGTTGATTTGTGGGAGCGCCGGCTGCGGCAAGACCTTATTTGGTATTCAATTCCTGGAGAGAGGGATCACTCAGTTATGATGAGCCAGGTGTTCTCATAAGTTTTGAAGAATCAAAAAAGGACATTGCTCAGAATGTGCAATCCTTAGGTATCGACACTGAAGAATTGATTGCTTCTAACAAACTCCGTGTGGACTATGTGCGTGTCGATCGATCTGAAATTGAAGAAACGGGCGAATACGACCTGGAAGCTCTTTTTATTCGCCTTGGTCACGCGATCGACTCCATTGGCGCAAAACGTATAGTTCTCGATACTATCGAATCACTTTTCGGGGGTATTGAAAACACAGCAATTCTTCGTGCCGAAATTCGGAGATTGTTTCAATGGATCAAGGACAAAGGTATTACGGCGATAATAACCGGCGAACGAGGAGACAAGACATTAACCCGCCAGGGACTGGAGGAGTATGTATCCGATTGTGTTATCATGTTGGATTTCCGTGTAGTCGATCAGATTGCCACCCGCAGATTGCGCATTGTAAAATACCGGGGGTCCACGCACGGCACAAATGAGTATCCGTTTCTCATTGATGAACAGGGAATTTCGGTTCTACCAATTACCTCATTAAAGCTTGAGCATAGTGTATCGACAGAAATCGTTTCAACCGGAATACCGGCCTTGGACAAACTCTTCAAGAAAGGCGGCATTCTGAGAGGCAGCAGTGCGTTGTTGACCGGATCGGCCGGCACGGCAAAAACTATCATTGGCCTCGTTATTTTGCCGCCAGCAGCTGTCAGACGGGGTGAATCAACTCTATTTTTTTCCTTTGAAGAATCCGCTGATCAATTGATTCGGAATGTGAAGTCGGTGGGTTTGGAACTGATGCCGTTTGTTAAATCAGGAAAGCTTGTAATTCACTCGTCACGACCCTCGTTGCAGGGGTTGGAAATGCACCTGCTTATGCTCCATAAGCTTATTGATCAGCATAATCCTGCAACGGTTATTATTGACCCCATTAGCAGCCTGTTGGGCGTAGGCAGTATGAGCGAAGTTAGCGATATGCTGGTGAGGTTGATTGATACACTTAAAATAAAGGGAATCAACGCTTACTTCACCTCTTTGACGACACGCAACAGGTGGAGTTGAGAAAGATAAGACAGTTGATGCTGTTTCTTCCCTGGCCGATATCTGGATCAAGCTAGAGCATGAAATGCACGACAAGCACCGGCTACGTGGTCTGCGAATCATTAAGGTGAGGGGCATGGGGCACGAGACAGACTTACAAAAGTTTAAGATTACCGATCATGGCATTCAGTTTGTTAGTCGAAAGAAAAAAAATGCCAGTAGAAAAAGATGACAGTAAACAACGACAGCATGTCCAAGGAACCAGTATTTGAATTACGACTTTATATAGCTGGTCAGACCCCGAAGTCTATAACGGCATTGAATAATATTACCCGCTATTGTAAAGAGCACCTGGAAGGAAAATACACAATCGAAATCATAGACCTTCTAAAAACGCCTCAATTGGCTGAAGGAGACCAGATTTTTGCTATTCCAACTTTGGTACGGAAAGTGCCGGAGCCAATTAGGAAAATCATTGGAGATCTTTCCAATGAAGAGCGCGTTTTGGTAGGATTAAACATCAGGCCTGTGAAGGCTGCAGATTAAAATTGCATGGATGAAAATCCGGATATAGTGTTTCGGCCAGAGGGCAAGCTCGTATTGCAGCTCTATGTTTCCGGTATGTCTCCAAAATCCATGGAAGCCATTGAAAACATCAAGCGACTGTGTGATACACATCTCGAGGGGGCTTTTGACCTGGAAATTATAGATCTCTATAAAAATCCCGAAGCGGCCACCATCAATCAGGTTGTATTTAGTCCTTCACTAATCAAGCAGCTCCCGCTACCCAAAAAAACAATAATTGGGAATTTTTCTGACACTAATAAAGTGATCAAAGGACTGGGGATCAGACTAAAGGAATGACAATGACGGCTCAGGCAGAGAAAGATCTATTGCTAAGGATTGAAGAGCTCGAGAACCGGCTTGCTGAATCAGAACAGTTAATTGAAGCAATAAAGGCAGGCGAGGTTGATGCTTTCGCACTTAATAAAAATAACCAGCCGGAAATATTTACACTGCAAAGCGGGGATTTCCCCTATCGTGTCTTAGTGGAAAATTTTGGGGAGGGAGCCATCACTCTATCCGAAGATGGCCTGATCGTATATACCAATGGTTATTTTCATAACCTTCTCAAGTTATCCTATGAACGAGTTATCGCGAGCTCTATTTTTGATTTCATTCATCCCGATTCAAAGGAAACTTTTCAGAAGCCTTTTTCACGCAGGCCTTTCGGGAAAAAGCAATGGAGAGGTGAATTTATTTGATGGCACGACGACTATCCCTGTTTCTATGTCTCTGACCTCGTTGCAGCCTTTGCTGTCCTCAGTGGGAGTTATCATAACCGACCTCACAGAAAAGAAGAAACGGGAGCGGGAACTGGAGGAAAAAAATAGTTTTATTGAGACCATCATTGAATCGTCTAACGAATTGATTGCTGTCTATGCCACCGATTTTACGCTGTTATCAATCAACAAAGCGACGGAAAGCTTTTTAGGCTTGAGCAAGGGTCCTTTGATTGGAAAAAAATTTCAGGAGCTATTCCCAGAGTGATAGGCACCAAGGCTGAAAAGGACCTGGAGAAAGCATTTAAAGGTGAGTTTGTGAAGAATGAGGCATATCGGTCCGAATACAATCAACGCTACATTCAGAATTACATCACGCCACTAAGAAATGAAAGTGGCGAAGTTTATGCGGCACTGGCTATTGGCCATGACGTAACGGATATCAAGCGCGCGGAGGAGGATCTTAAAAAATCACAACAACGTTTCGTAAAGCTATTCAGCGTAAGTCCGGTGGCCATGTCGTTATCGCGTGCAAGTGATGGCAAAGTGATGGACGTAAACAAAGCATGGGGAAGAATGTTTGAATTTCACCCAGTGGAGGTGATTGGCAGAAACGCGGCGGAAATAAACATCAGCAACATAAATGAACGGAATGCCAAGGTTTGGCAAATTAAAGAAAGAGGAGGTTCTGTTCAGGGGATGGAGTCAACATTTGTACTCCCGTCTGGCAACGTTTTGCATACGTTCGTCTCCGTAGAAAGTATTGATCTCGATGGAGAACTATGTTTGTTGACCGCATATTTTGATCTCAAAGAGCGCATTCAAGCTGAGAATATCATAAAGCAAAAAAACCGGCTGTTAGAGGAAAAGAATTTGCAATTGGAGCAAACGAATACTGAGCTGGCGTCTTTCAGTTTTGTAGCTTCCCATGATCTACAGGAGCCGTTGCGCAAAATTCAGACATTCTCCAACCGTATTCTTGACCTTGGAGAAAACGAATTTTCGAACGAGGTAAAAGACTACTTCAACCGGATACTTTCAGCAACCAGCCGCATGAAGAATCTTATTTCTGATTTGCTGAACTATTCGAGAATGAATAACGCTGAAATGAAATTCGAGTTGACGGATTTAAATGCTCTTGCTAATGAAGCAAAAAATAATCTGGAAGAACGAATTGTCGAAACGAATGCTCAGCTGGAAATTGGTCAGCTTCCCACAGTAGAAGTAATACCTCATCAATTCACCCAGTTATTCAACAATATCCTGTCTAATGCAATAAAATATCGCAAGCCGGGCGAGATTCCAAAAATCGAGGTGTCATCAAAGATTATTGAGGGCCGCATGCTAGGCCACTATGCAGCAGACCCGAATTTCACCTACCACAAGATCAGCATCGCTGACAATGGAATAGGGTTTGAGCCTATCCATGCGTTTAAGATTTTTGAATTGTTTCAGCGATTGCACGGCGTAAATCAATATGAAGGAACTGGAATAGGACTCGCCATTTGCAAAAAGATAATGCAAAACCATAGAGGTTTTATCGAGGCGGAAGGAGCACCGGGTGTTGGCGCAGTTTTTACACTATATTTGCCTGCCTACACCTATGAAACACAAAACCATTCTGTTGATTGACGACGACGAAGACGATCAGCTTATTTTTAAGGATGCCATTAGGGAAGTGTATTCAGATATAGAGTGCCTTTTGGCAACAACGGCAAGGATGCCTACTTGCAATTGGAGAAATCGCCGGCGCCGCCGTCCTTGATTTTTTTAGATTTGAATATGCCGGTTATGAACGGCTTTGAATTCCTGGAGCGTATAAAGAAAAGCGATAGACTCAAAAATATACCGGTTGTGATCTACACAACTTCCGATAGCCCTCTTGATAAAAGGAATACATTAGATGCGGGGGCAGTTTTATTCTTCACAAAAACCGCGGATTTTAAGTTGCTCAAAATCAAGCTCAGCGAGATATTACAACGTGATTTCTAATCGCGCAAAGAAGTTAGAAATAAGGGTATAAGGTAAAGTTCACCAAACACACACACACTCACACACCAATCGCTTCCGAGATAGTACTCGGCACATAACTCATAACTAAAGTCTTCGCAGTAGTCGAAATCAGGGATTTAACCATAAATCAACAGGCTTCTTCACAACCGGAGAAAATGGCAGCGAGATCTTTTTCCCTTGTCCGGCTGAGGCATATGCGGCATATATAACTTCCAGGACCGCTCTGCCTAACTCTCCCGTTACAAGCGGTTCTTTGTTCTGCTGAACGCACTCAATAAAATGTTTAAGCTCGTGGGGATACCCCTGGTTGAATACCTCTTCAAAAACTGTAAAGCTCCAACCCGCCGTGGTATCCGCTTTTTCCATTGCATATCCGTATCCGTTCTTGCTATACGTCAGTGCTGAGTTTCCAATAAAAAGGTCTGCGTAAACAACGCCTTCGGTACCGTAAATTTCACATCGGTCGTCCATACCACCGTGCTTTGCCCAGCTGTTCTCGGCAACCGCAGTCACCCCATTTTCAAATTCAACGATCACTATCGAGTTATCTTCACCTTGCGTGCGGCCTTTGTGCAGAACGGTACCCATAGTCGCAGACACGCTCTTCACTTTTGCATTATTTAGCATCCAGAAAAACCAGCCAAATGCGTGACATCCCATATCCATCAATACCCCACCTCCGGAATACTTGATATCATAGAACCAATCGGTGTGCGGCCCTGAATGTTTTTCACCCTGTTTAAGCATGTAGATCTTGCCAACTGCACCTTCTTTTACCAGGTGCCTCGCTCTTTCGTATTTTGGCGCAAAGCACAACTCTTCAGCATACATAAGCTTAACACCCGCTTTCTTGCACGCGGCAATCATCGCATCAGCTTCCTCAAGTGTTACCGCGAGAGGTTTTTCAATAATAATATGTTTGCCGGCCTGCGCAGCTTTAATCGCAGCATCGGCATGCAGATAGTTCGGCAAACAAATGTCAACCACCTCGCACCCCGATTCTGAGATAAGCTTGTCAATGTTGTCATACCATTTTGGTATGTGGTGCTTTTCAGCCATTGCTTTTGCCTTCTCGCCATTCCGCGCATAAAGACGCTACTACCTCGGCTTCCGGAATAAAGCGATGATAACTTTCAAGGTGAATGTCGGAGATAAAACCGCCTCCGAGGATCGCTACTTTGGTGCGTTGCATGTGTGGTCTGATTTTGTGCTGCTAAAATTAGATCAATTGGAAAATTTTTCTAAAGCTATTATAAAGTAATTCTTCGAGGCAAGTCGTTCATATAAAATCAATGCCATAGGAATTGTCCATTGTTACCGAATTGTTTCTTTAGTGTTGAACATTACCTGAGTGTTGAGTGTTGTGTGTTGTTGACTATGGTGTACCTCCTAAATCCTAAAGGCAACTTCAACAAATACAACACGTCAACCTCAAGTACTTGTTACCTCCGCCTTTCGGGGTTCGGGGTGTATCAACGACTCACACTCCATCAAGCGGCTTTCTGTTCGCACTGATCTGTCTTGACTTTTTTAACTCCGAAGGTGTAAGACCGGTTATCTTTTTGAACTGCGCTGATAAATGGGCCACACTGCTGTAACCTAACTTGTACGCGATCTCACTTAAGCTGAGTTCGTCATAAAAAAGCAGTTCCTTTACTCTTTCGATCTTTTGCCTGATAATATATTGTTCCAATGTGATTCCTTCTACTGAGGAGAACAAGTTGCTGAGGTAGTTATAATCATAATGGAGTTCTTCAGATAGTTGCGTTGACCAGTTATACTTTCTGTCGACATGGTCGGAGTGATGGATCATTTTGATCACTTTGTTTTTGATAGATTCTATCAGCCGGGCTTTACGGTCATCAATGCGCTCAAAACCTCTTTCTTCCAGTGCTTTATCGAGTGCAGTGAGCTGGTCCTGGCTGAGTTCGGGTTCTTTCACATCTACTTCTCCCAGATCAATCTTGTTGGCATGCAATCCAATCGAGGACAACGCTTCTCCTACTGCCTGAACACAGCGTTGACAAACCATGTTTTTAATGTATAGGGTCATGAATAAAATGTCGTTTCTTATCTGATGTTAACATCGAATGGATCGCTGATTGGGATTGGAGTATGTCTTGCCCTTCATCCGCTGATAGGGGAATATTATTTCCTTTCGAATCAATTTGTACTGCATGAGCGTTATCGTTGAGCTGAAGGGTTATCATTTGATTGATCTCTTCTTTCATTGCCTTTTGATACACAGGAAAACAAACTTCGATACGCCGGTAAAGGTTCCGATCCATCCAATCGGCCGAGCCCATAAACATTTCCTGCTTTCCGTTATTTTCGAATATGAATATGCGGCCATGTTCAAGGTAACGATCGACAATCCGGATCACCTTTATATTCTCGCTCATGCCTTCAACACCAGGCACAAGGCAACAAATTCCCCTGACAATCAAAGAGATGCTAACTCCTGCACGCGATGCTTCATACAATTTCGCGATCATCACCTTTTCTTCAAGATTATTCAGCTTGATCACAATGGATGCAGATAATCCTTTTTGGGCATTCGCGATTTCGCGGTCGATCAATTCTATGAACCTTGATTGCAGATTAAATTGCGCCACCAGGAGATGCTTGAATATTAATGCATTTGAGTGTGATGGTTTTTTCCGTTTTTTCAGGAAACGGAACAGTTCTTCCGCTTCACTCAACATACTTTGATTGGATGTCATTAGAATGTGGTCGGTGTAGAAACGCGCAGTTCCTTCATTGAAGTTTCCCGTCGACAATAAGCCAAAGTATTCGGTCTTATCGTGTTTCTTCCGCTTTACAAGGGCAAGTTTAGCGTGAACCTTCAGCTCGGGAATACTATAAATAATGTCAACTCCCGCTTCTTTCATCCGCTTTGCCCACTTTATATTGTTTTCCTCATCAAATCTGGCTTTCAGTTCGACGAATACCGTGACCTTCTTGCCGTTCCTTGCGGCCTGAATAATAGCGTTCGCGATACGCGAGTCTTTTGCGACACGGTATAAGCGTCACATAAATGCGCCTTACATCGACGTCAATGGCGGCCTCATTGAAAAAGCGCAACACCGTGTCATAACTGTGGTAGGGAGGATGTATGAGGATTTCCTTTCGCTGAAGGTAATCGAACAATCTAATTCCATCAGGTTTTATCCTGAGCTTTTTGCTGGGCCAATCCTTGAAAGAAGAATGACTTATCCTTAACTGGTAATGCCGACAAATCTTTAAGGTTATGATAGGTGCCGCCGACAACCAATGTAGCCTTTAGGAGTCCCAGGTGTTGTCCGAGAAACTCAAGCGTTTCCAGCGGGAGTCGCGGGGTCATACAAAAAACGTGTAGCGAGGCCGTAATCCCTACGTTCTATTTCCCGCTCGATTTTTTTTGCGAGGTTTCCTTCAAATTCATCTTTAAGGTCAAGTTCTGCGTCCCGGGTGACCTTAAAACTGTTGCATGAAAGGCACACGAGGCCGGGAAAGATCTTGTTGAGGTTGGATTTTATAACATCATCAAGGAAAATGATATGCGGTTTTCCATTGTAATTCAGGCTGTAAAAACGGGGCAGTTGATCGGAGGGTATATTGAGAATATAAAATCGCTTTACCCCGTCAGCAGTTTGAATGACTGTCGCCAGATATAATTTATTGTTTTCCGGGAAAAATTTGACGTCTTCTGTCAATTCAATGATCTGGATGAAACCGGCAACCTCCTGAAAAAAATAATCCTCAATTTCTTTTCTAAGCGCTTTTGGAAATTGTCGGTTGATAAGAAGGTTTACACCATTGGCAATAAGGCCTGGAAGTATATTTCTTAATAGTGTTTTGCCAAACTGATTGAGTTGCCGATTAATGGCCGAATTGATTCGTTTAAGCTTGGCGGATTGTTTTACGTTTTCATCAGTTTCCAATCTGCCAAGTGCCATGATTGCTGGCATACGCACGCGATAGAATTCATCCATGTTCGAGGAACAAATGGACAGAAATTTCAGGCGTTCCATGAGCGGAACTGTTTTTCGTTGTGCCTCTGCCAGTACTCTGGCGTTAAACGATAACCAGCTCAGATCCCGGTCAAAGAAGATGTTCTTCGGCTGACCACTCTTTTTCATGTGTCTTTTTTTAACAAACTAAGAGGTATGACTGAGCTGTGCAACACCTTGATCTTAAATGGATATTAACTTTTCTCAAATCGCTTAAAAATGGCGTTTTGCGTGCGTGGGCGCCGTAAACTGTGGCTATTTTTCTCACTAAAGGTGAGCAGTGGGGAAATGTCACCATTACTAAATGGCTTTTTTCACTCCAATTGGTGGTGGTACGAATTTAGCCCGTGGCGAAGGTGGAAGCTATTAACTAATCCCGAATGACTATGAACACAACAACAATGTTTAAAATAATTTACGGTCTTGTCCTCGTCCTGCTGGTCGCGGCATGCGGACCCAAAAAGGAGGATAGCGAAGATGTTGCAGAAGAGCAAAACGAAGAAAAATTCGAAGACAGAGATCTCGAAAAGGATGCTGACTTTGTGGTTAACACAATGGCAAGTAACCATGCAGAGATCAAATTAGCTCAGCTTGCAAAAGATAAAGCTACGGATGCTAAAGTAAAAGAAATGGCTGATATGCTAGAGAAGGATCATACTCGGATACTTAATGAACTTACAGCATATGCAAACAAACACGGTATATCTGTACCGTTGGAAGAAAGCACCGAAGCCGAAAAGGACTATAACAAACTTGCCGAGAACACCGGAGGTGAATTTGATGAGAAATGGTGCGAAACTTTGGAAGACAAGCACGAAAAATCTATCAATAATTTTGAAGCACGTTTGGATAAGACGGAAGATCCTGAATTGAAGGATTGGATTACTGCAACGTTACCTGGTTTAAGAACTCATCTCGAGATGTTAAAGGAGCACGATGATGGTGCTAGATAAAGTTGGCTGTACGTTGGCTGGGGGAAGTTGAGTGTATATCGACTTCCCCTTTTCTAATCCGACTTCGCTTCACTAATAAAAGACATGTTTCTTCAAATATTTTATTCGATTAGAAGATTTTGTTGTTCTTCCATTGCCGTTAGCATTCATTCTTTACATCTCATTTTTCCTGACTCAGGCTTATCGTTTCTTGTTCAAGTTTCGCATTTGCTACGCTAAGACAGTCAGCAGATAGCTGGTAATAACCGGTTTGCGCAAATACCAACACATTGATAGTCAGTGTGGAAATAATTCCACACTCCGAAGTTAATAGTGGGGAACCACTGCCATAAACGACCGTATCAAGCTCGCCAGATGCTATCAGACAGTGAAACCGCCCGATGGCATGAGCATTGTGACACTATTGATTCGTGCGAAGTTGTCGCAATTTTATGCTTGAGCAAATAATTTAGGGGTGGGGATCGGGAAACAAATCTCGAACGTTATTTTTCTGGGATTGAAGGCGAGTCGAAGGCTGGACGAAAATCATTGATTAATCGGGGCCCTAATTTATGTTTCTCAATTTTGATAGATAGATGGCTATCTTTTGAGAATACTGTTTTGGAGTGAGGTGATTGGAGCGAAAAACATCAAGTGAATTCCTCAAAGGAAAAATGAAGATGTGCTCACTTCTCACCAGGAGTTTCAATTCTTCAGCCGTAAGCTGTGGATTATAGTCATAAAACCTCATACATGATATTAACCAAAAATCATGCCCTACCAGTCCGAATTTCTTTTTTGTATTCGTCAAACAGATACTTTTCCAGTTCAATCAAAGAACATTTTAAACCTCATTATTTAATTTAGAGATTAAATTATTCCAGGATAAAATTCCATCGTATGAAGACCAAAGCCCCGGTAAAAAGCAAAGTCACTTTAGCGGTCCCCAAAGCGGCCAGGAAGAGGATGAGCAATGGAAAGATGAGCAACGGAAAGGCTAATGGCGTGCCTCATGACTCGCCCCCGGATGTGGCTGCGGATAAGGCAAGCGCAAAAGAACTACTTCGCGTATTGACCGAAGTCAAAAATGGAAATTTTACGGTGCGAATGCCGATTGATGAAGTTGGCGTGAACGGAAAGATATATGACACGCTGAATGAAATCATCTCGCTGAATGAAAAGATGATGCTGGAATTCACGCGGGCGGGTAATACCATCGGTAAACAGGGAAAGCTGACGAAAAGAATTGAAACCCCGAGTGCAAAGGGATCGTGGAGAGAAGGCGTGGATTCATTGAATGTCCTTATCTCCGACCTTGTGCATCCCACCATAGAAATTGCGCACGTGATTAGTTCCGTGGCAAATGGAAATTTGTCGCAGGAAATGCCCGAAGAGATTGGCGACCACAAATTGAAAGGAGAATTCCTTCGAATCGCGAAAGAGGTAAACTACATGGTAAAGCAGCTGAACCTCTTCTCAATGGAAGTGACACGTGTTGCTCGTGAGGTGGGTTCAGAAGGTAAGCTGGGTGGTCAGGCGAAAGTTAAAGGCGTTGGTGGTGTTTGGAAGGACCTGACAGACTCTGTAAACCTTATGGCAGGTAACCTTACTAACCAGGTACGAAATATCGCAGACGTAACAACAGCTATCGCTCGCGGAAATCTTTCGAAGAAAATCACCGTGGATGTAAAGGGAGAAATGTTAGCGTTGAAGAATACCATTAACACGATGGTCGATCAGCTTAATTCATTTGGTTCCGAAGTAACGCGCGTTGCCCTTGAAGTGGGAACTGAAGGGAAGCTCGGCGGACAAGCTACAGTAAAAGGAGTCGGCGGTGTTTGGAAAGACCTTACAGATTCCGTGAACCAGATGGCCGGCAACCTGACTACGCAGGTGCGGAACATTGCTGGTGTTACAACCGCCATTGCAAAGGGCGATTTGTCTAAGAAGATCACCGTGGATGCGAAAGGCGAGTTGCTTGAGCTTAAGAATACTATTAATACGACTGTTGACCAGTTGAACTCATTCTCATCCGAGGTGACGCGTGTTGCGAGGGAGGTGGGTTCTGAAGGACAGCTCGGAGGTCAGGCCGATGTGCCTGGTGTCGGTGGAACATGGAAAGATCTTACAGACTCCGTGAACCAAATGGCAGGTAATCTTACTAACCAGGTGCGAAATATCGCCGGCGTTACCACGGCCGTTGCAAATGGAGACTTGTCAAAGAAGATCACCGTGGACGTTCGAGGTGAAATGCTTGAATTGAAGAACACCATAAATACAATGGTGGACCAGCTAAACTCCTTTGGCTCGGAAGTAACGCGTGTTGCGCTTGAGGTAGGTACCGAAGGAAAATTGGGTGGCCAGGCAACTGTAAAAGGTGTAGGTGGTATCTGGAAGGATCTTACAGATTCTGTAAACCAGATGGCCTCCAACCTCACTGGTCAGGTGCGTAACATTGCCGGTGTTACAACAGCTGTGGCAAATGGAGACTTGTCAAAGAAGATCACGGTGGACGTTCGCGGTGAAATGCTTGAATTGAAGAACACCATAAATACAATGGTGGATCAGCTGAACTCTTTTGCATCTGAAGTAACGCGTGTGGCATTGGAGGTTGGTACTGAAGGAAAGTTGGGAGGGCAAGCAACAGTAAAAGGCGTCGGTGGCGTCTGGAAAGATCTTACCGATTCGGTGAACCAAATGGCCGGAAACCTGACGGCCCAGGTGCGAAACGTCGCCGGTGTAACAACCGCCGTTGCAAAGGGCGACTTATCCAAAAAAATCACAGTTGATGCGAAAGGCGAATTGCTTGAATTGAAGAATACGATCAATACAATGGTGGACCAGCTGAACTCCTTCTCCTCCGAGGTAACACGTGTTGCCCGCGAAGTAGGATCGGAAGGACAGCTTGGTGGTCAGGCTAACGTGCCAGGTGTCGGTGGTACATGGAAAGACCTCACCGACTCAGTGAATCAGATGGCGTCAAACCTGACGAACCAGGTGCGTAACATCGCAGATGTAACTACAGCCGTGGCGAAAGGCGACTTATCCAAGAAGATCGCAGTGGACGTCCGTGGGGAAATGCTTGAGCTTAAAAACACTATCAATACGATGGTGGACCAGTTGAACTCATTTGGATCGGAAGTAACGCGTGTAGCCAGAGAGGTAGGATCTGAAGGACAGTTGGGTGGACAGGCCGACGTGCCGGGAGTTGGTGGTACATGGAAAGACCTTACTGACTCCGTGAACAAGATGGCCGATAACCTCACGAACCAGGTGCGGAACATCGCGGATGTGACAACTGCCGTTGCAAAAGGTGACTTGTCCAAGAAGATCACGGTGGACGTTAAAGGTGAAATGCTCGAGTTGAAGGATACAATCAACACGATGGTGGACCAGTTGAACTCATTTGCATCAGAGGTTACGCGTGTTGCCAATGAGGTGGGTTCGGAAGGAAAACTTGGTGGCCAGGCTACGGTGAAAGGTGTAGGTGGTGTGTGGAAAGGGCTTACCGATTCCGTGAACCAGATGGCTGGTAACCTTACTGCCCAGATACGAAACATCGCCAACGTGGCTATCGCGGTGGCCAACGGTGACCTTTCGAAAAAGATCACAGTGGACGTTCGTGGAGAGATCCTGCAATTGAAAGATACATTGAATACGATGGTGGACCAGCTTCGCGGTTTTGCTTCCGAGGTAACTCGCGTGGCGCGTGAAGTGGGTACCGAAGGTAAACTGGGAGGTCAGGCGTTCGTGCCTGGTGTCGCAGGTACATGGAAAGATTTGACGGACTCAGTTAACCAGATGGCGGGTAACCTCACCGACCAGGTGCGAAACATAGCAGGTGTGACAACAGCCGTTGCAAACGGTGATTTGTCTAAGAAGATCACTGTGGACGTTCGGGGAGAAATGCTCGAGTTGAAGAACACCATCAATACGATGGTGGAGCAGTTGAACTCATTTGCATTCGAAGTTACACGCGTGGCGCGCGAAGTGGGTACGGAAGGAAAACTTGGTGGCCAGGCTGAGGTGCGCGGTGTAGCCGGAACGTGGAAAGATCTTACAGACTCCGTGAACCAGATGGCATCCAACCTTACGGGGCAGGTGCGCGGTATCGCAAAAGTTGTGACGTCGGTTGCTAAAGGTAACCTGAAACAAAAACTTTCCATCAACGCGTTGGGAGAACTTGCGCAGTTAACGGATACCATAAACGAAATGATCGATACTCTTGCTGTCTTTGCAGAACAGGTAACTACTGTTGCCCGTGAAGTAGGTGTGGAGGGTCGGTTAGGTGGTCAGGCCAGTGTACCGGGTGCTTCCGGAACGTGGAAGGACCTCACGGAAAACGTAAACCAGTTGGCCGCTAACCTTACAACGCAGGTGCGATCGATCTCCGAAGTGGCATCAGCCGTAACGAAAGGTGACTTGACGCGAAATATCCGCGTGGATGCGAAGGGAGAGTTGGAAGCGTTGAAAGATACCATCAACCAGATGATCACGAACCTTCGTGAAACAACCTTACGAAACCAGGATCAGGACTGGCTGAAGTCGAACCTCGCGAAGTTCACGCAGATGTTGCAGGGTCAGCGCGACCTAAAAACCGTAACGAAACGTATCCTGTCGGAATTAGCGCAGGTCGTTTCCACTCACTACGGCGCATTCTATATCCTGCACCAGGAAGAAGAAACACAACAAGTAAAACTGAAGCTGTTCGCTTCTTATGCATACCGGGAAGAAAAAGGAATCCCGAAAGAATTTTCTGTCGGCGAAGGCTTAGTAGGTCAGTGCGCCCTTGAGAAAGAAAAAATCCTGTTGACCAATGTTCCTCAAGGATATGTGAAGATCAGCTCAGGGCTTGGAAAGACGAAACCAGCCAACCTTATCATTCTTCCTATAGTATTTGAGAATACGGTGAAGGCTGTTCTTGAACTGGCATCTCTTGAAGCATTCAGTGAAACACACCTTGACTTCCTTCACCAACTCACGGAAAGCCTTGGAATCGTGTTGAACACTATCGAGACAAATACAAGAACAGAAGAGCTCCTGACGCAGTCGCAGTCACTGGCAAGCGAACTTAAAATTCAACAGGAAGAACTTCGCAGAACGAATGATGAGCTGCAGGATAAGGCACTACTCCTGGTCAAGCAAAAAGACGAAGTGGAGGCGAAGAATAACGAAGTCGAAGAAGCACGTCGATCTCTGGAAGAAAAAGCAGAACAGCTGACGCTGACATCCAAATATAAGTCAGAGTTCCTTGCTAACATGTCACACGAATTACGTACGCCGTTGAACAGCTTGTTGATCCTCGCCCAACAGCTTTACGAAAATGCGGAGGGCAACCTTAATGACAAGCAGATCCGGTACGCTAAAACAATCCACTCATGCGGTGATGACCTTATTCAACTTATCAATGACATCCTTGATCTTTCAAAGATCGAATCCGGATTCATCTCTGCGAACATATCATCGGTGCGCATCTCCGAGATTGCATCGTTTGTCGAGACCACGTTCAAGCCGATTTCTGAAGCAAGGAACCTGAAGTTCAGGATAGAAACGGATTACGAGCTGCCAGCTGTTATGGAAACGGACATACAACGCCTCAACCAGATCCTGAAAAACCTGTTGTCGAATGCATTCAAATTCACAGAAAAAGGAGAGGTGGCGCTGAAGATCTTTGAAGCCAGCAAGAACTGGAAACCTGGTGTGTTGAGCCTTGATACCGCTCCGACCGTGATAGGATTTTCCATTAGCGATACCGGCATCGGTATACCACTCGAGAAACAGTCGATCATCTTTGAAGCATTCCAGCAGGCAGAGGGATCAACGAGCCGAAAATATGGAGGAACCGGATTGGGACTTTCCATCAGCCGTGGTCTCGCGGAACTCTTGGGAGGTACGATTGAGCTTGAAAGTGAAGCAGGAAGGGGAAGCACCTTTACTCTCTATCTGCCGTTGAGCAGTTCAGTTGCCCTCGGACCGCGCGAAGTCTCCGAAAGCATGAAGGTAATTCAGCAATTGCGGCTTGATGCAGACGGAAATCAGATCGATAATCTGCTGGGAGAGCTTCGGATCGTCAATGAAAGTGTCGAATCAAGAACCCTGGACATTGTGAGCGAGATGATCAATGAAACAGGTGACGATAGAAGTCATGTTCAGCTCAACGACAAAATAGTGTTGATCGTTGAAGACGACTTGAGATTCGCGAAGATTCTTATTGATAAGGCTCATGAGCGCGGGATTGAAGGCCGTTGTCGCCACAAATTACCTGGAAGTATTTGACTTTATTAATCGGTTCTCACCAATTGCGCTTACCCTAGACGTTAAGCTTCCGGAAACAAGCGGGTGGAAAGTAATTGATCTGTTGAGAAGTGATCTGAACTATCGCCATATCCCTATTCATGTGATTTCAGGCGAGGAAAACAGAAATCTTGCTTTGAAACGCGGTGCCAGAAGTTTCTTACTGAAACCATTGAATAATGACTTGCTCAATACACTGTTTGATGACATTACCTCGTACAATGACAAACAGACGAAGCGTGTCCTTATTGTTGAAGATAATGAGTTGGATTCTTCACAGATTGCCAAAATACATCAGGACGACAAGCTAGTGATAACCATTGCAGCCAGTGGTAAGGAGGCAATCGACCTGGTGAATAAAGAAGAGTTTGACTGCATCATTCTCGATTACACACTGCCAGATATTTCAGGGACTGACCTACTGCAGCAAGTCAGCAGCGCTAAGAATGAAATGACACCGGTCATCGTATATTCCGCAAAGGATTTTAACAAGGCCGAGCTGAACAACGTGAACCGGAACAGCAGTTCTCATATCGTGAAAGGCGTGAATTCAATTGAATACTTATTGGAAGAAACTATTTCACATGTGCATATCAATCACAAGGATCTTGCGCCTGAAAAACGCCGTATCATAGAGAATATCCGCAACAAGGAGGACATACTCACTGGCAAGAATATTTTGATCGTGGATGACGACGTTCGGAACCTGTTTGCACTTGACTACGGTGTTTGAACGATTCAGTATCAATGCGATCACGGCGGAAAGCGGTAAAGAAGCAATCAAGATTCTTGCTGATAATCCGAAGATCGAAATGGTTCTGATGGATATAATGATGCCCGAAATGGATGGATATGAAACTACCCAAAAGATCAGGCGTGAACACAAGAACAGCACTTTGCCGATTATTGCTGTGACAGCGAAAGCAATGAAGGGTGACCGGCAGAAATGTATTGAAGCCGGTGCGTCTGATTACATTACTAAACCAGTTAAAGTCGACCAGTTGCTCTCATTGATGAGGTTATGGTTCTGTAAATAATAATAAAAATAATAGCTAATCCGATGCAGCCAAAAATACTATTGGTGGATGACCGGGAAGATAATTTGATGTCTATTGAGGCTATTCTTGCCCCGGGCGGATACCAATTTATCAAAGCCAATTCGGGCAGACAGGCCTTAAAGGTGTTACTCACAGAGTTTGATTTCGCTATCATTCTCATGGATGTGAAGATGCCGAACCTGAATGGTTTTGAAACAGCCTCACTTATTTACGAACGGGAAAAACTCAGGCATATTCCCATTATTTTCATAACGGCCAATAATTACGGCGATGAAAATGTATTTAAAGGTTATCAATCAGGTGCTATAGATTACATTTTCAAGCCATTCAACCCAGATGTATTGCGTGCAAAAGTTGGCGTATTGATCGACCTGTATAAAAAGAACAGGCTCTTGCTCGAACAGGAGAAGAAGCTTATCACAATCAATAAAAGTCTTGAGCGGGAAATTGCCGAAAAGAAGAATTCGGAAGAAAAAATAAAACTGCTGAATAGGAAACTGCTGGAAAATATCGCTAACCTGGAATCTGCAAATAAAGACCTTGAGCGCTTTGCGTTCATGGCATCGCACGATCTGCAGGAACCGCTGCGAAAGATTCGTATGTTCAGCGACCGTCTGCTTACAAAGTCAAAGAACGTACCTGAGGATGATGCCAAAATGGTGAACAGGATTCAGCAAGCGGCAGAACGAATGCAGGTGTTAATCGTCGACATTCTTTCATTCTCAAAGGTATCAAACGACAAATCAAACTTCGTGGAAAGCGATCTCAATATTGTTATTAAGGATGTATTAACAGATTTGGAGGATGAAATTAACGCCAACAATGCGACAGTATCTATCCAGCCATTGCCTTCGCTCCATGTGAGGCCTACACTCATGCGTCCTTTATTTCAGAATTTGATAAGCAATGCACTAAAGTACCGCAAAAAAGATGAGGGGGTAAACATAGACATTCGTTCTGAAGTAAGTTTCGGAATTAGCGAACGTGATAAAAACCTCGTCAACAAGTACTGCCGCATTTTCATTAAGGACAACGGTATCGGGTTTGACCAGAAATATGCCGAAGAGATTTTTGGGATGTTTCGAAGGTTACATCACAATGGTGAGTACTCCGGCACGGGAGTGGGGCTGGCCCTGTGCAAGAAAATCGCTGAGCTTCATCATGGTTTTATTTCAGCACGAAGCAAGATCAACGAGGGATCTACATTTATCGTGTCATTCCCGCTTAAGCACGAAGAAGTAAAGGTGATTTAATTCCAGTGTTTGGAAAGTATATACTTCAAAGCATTACAAAGTTCAATAAAACGCGTAGCCTTGATCATATAATGGACTGCGCCCAGCGTCGTGATCTCTTCAATGTCCTGGGGTCCAAAAAAGGTTGAATACATTACCACTGGAATCCCTTTCAAATGGTCCGATTTCTTTGATTTCCTTTAATAGCTGCTTGCCATTGATCTTCGGCATGTTCAGGTCGATAAAAAGAATATCGGGCCGAAGGACAATTTCCTCATTGAGTTGTTTCAGTGCCGCCTCGGCGTCATTAGCAGTTGTACAATGCAGCCGCGGATCCACCTCTTTGATCGCATCTAGAAAGATCTCCTGGTCCTCCGTATCATCGTCGATGAGAAGAATGGATCGGTAGTGATTCATGGAAGTATGGAATACTGGGAAAGTTTCAAGCGAGAGGTGGCCTGCTAAAGATAGTAAGATTCTGCAATTTTGCCCTTTGCGGCTATAATTCCGGCAATACCCCTGAAAAACAGGGTGTGAACTGTCGGTTTAATTTTGATAAGCGCGCGTTTCCTTATTTATTTGGCGGGCGCATTCGGGATCTCAATGATAAAAGTAGTTCCTTTTCTTATTTCTGATTTTATAACGACGGTACCCTTTAATTTTTCAACGGCCTCCTGTACTATATACAATCCTAACCCTGCACCTTCGCTGCTTTGGGTTGCCCGGAAGAACATGTTAAATATCTTGTCCTGATATTGTTTGTCAATTCCAATACCATTGTCCTCAAATTCCAAACGCGCTCGTTCTTTCGTCACTTCAATGGCAATTCTCAAGGAAGAATTTTCCTTATACGGGTCGTAATATTTGATAGCATTTGAAATGAGATTGTTGAATATTACGGAGATCCTGTATTTGTCTGAATAAAGGGGCGAATCTTCACGAATGTTGATTTCTTTGTTAATGCTCGACGAGCCTGGCATGAACTGCATTTTTTCGAGATTGTCATCCAACAACTGCTGAATATCTATCCTTTCGACGGAGAGTTCCTGTCGTGCATTGCGCGAATAATCGAGTATCTCTTTTAACGTATCATCCAGCTTGTGCATGCTGTTCTCCATCATATCATAGTACTCTTTGAAAGAGTTTCCCGCTTTTATCGTCTTCCATTCGCATGACGCTGATGAGCCCGAGCACCGATCTCAGTGGTGCGCGCAGGTTATGAGAAACGCTATACACAAAACTATCGAGCTCTTTGTTTATTTTCATCAGCTCTTCATATTGCTTCCGCATTGCCTCATTTGCGAGCACCTTTTCAGCCTCAGCTTCGCGTTGTTTTACGGCATTGACTATCGCGGCAGGCAAACGGGTCAGATTCGATTTCAAAACGTAGTCATCAGCACCCTGCTTGAGAGAATTAACAGCGAACTCGTCGGATACGGCACCTGTAACCAGGATGAATGGGATCTTAAGTCCTGATTCGCGGTATAATCCGAGGGCTTCATCGGAATTGAATTGTGGCAACGAATGATCTGAAAGGATAACGTCTACGCGATCTTTCTTGAGAGCTGAAACGAACTGTTCACGGCTGTCCACTCTTTTGGTGGTGAATTTCAGGTTCGCCTCTGTTAATATGTATTCAATCAACTCGAAATCATCTTCCATGTCCTCGAGGACAAGAATCTTTAAATTTTTTTCCATACGTCTATTATAGCCAACGTTATGGCAAATATTATTCCGTCGAGCTCCAAATGCGGTTTTTTCGGCTGAATCGTGAAATTCCAGATATAGTATGAACCCGGCATATGCAATCCGTCGACAGGATGTAGAACTCAAACACGACCTATTTAGATTCTGTGGAAAAATTTCCACACTAGAAGTGCTTTGGGAGGATTCCGAAATCGAGTACGAAGAGTACTTAACCAGAACGGCCTATTTTTTGGATAATTTTCTATTAAATTCAAAAAAAATCCCCCTCATGGATACCGAGATACTGCAGCAACGGGCAGCTAATAGCCTCAATGTCGAATCCAGCATTGTGGCCCTTTCGCAAGAACACGCTACGGAACTCTTTAGCGAGGCTACCCACCGACTTCTTCAGATTAATAAATGGCACACACTGCCGTGTTCACTACTGACAGAATTAAGATTGACGGATGACAAAGGATTTGAGGTGGATCGTCAGGTCCGCGAGAATGACTACGTTATTTTTAACAACCCGAATGGCGATGGCGAATGGGTTAAGGTGGAGCGGGTCTTTTTACAGTGTGACCCTTCCGGTCCGCGGGAAATGCTGACCATGAGGGCAAGACCAACCAGTAATCCCCTCGTTGATGGTGAAGAATTCGATTCGACCTTCAAACACGTTCAAAGTAACGCGACAAGGTCTTAACATCACTGTTTCCGTTCACGGCAAGAATGATGCAGCCAAGCATGATGACGACGACTCATTTATATCGTACTGGGCCGCCGGGCAGGACACCAAAAGGCCGGACTTGACAGTTGGCGCAATCCCAGGAGTAGCCAGAGTTCAATGGAGGAGTCTGGTCCATGGCATCCTTTCTACGTGGGTTGAATAAAAGTACAAGGCGCTGTGGCTACCTGCTACCTGCTACCTAGGTACCTAGGATACCTCGGTACCACAGTGATGAATTTCCGTTTATCGAACTAATAGTTATTAGTCTCCGCCGGTTCAACATTTTGATTGTGTTGGCTTGCCGTCGGCTCAGGTTTCTTCTTCGATGCTTTTTTGAATTTGCGCCCGTACCAGATATAAAAGCCCGTCACGGGGAGGGAAGCACATATCAGACTGGCAAAGAATGCGAGAAGCTTTCCTGGGAAACCCAGAATAGCTCCTGTATGGATATCATAGTTCAGGCGAATGAGTTTGTCTGCGACGGACGCATCACTGAACTTGCCATAAATCTGGTTTGATGGAATTTCCTCCAATGTATATTGATCAAAGAACAGGTAATCTGATTTCCAGTATGTCTTGCGGTCGGGATTGATCGTCACGGCCAGGCTGGTGGTATCGCTTGTCGGGAAATGCATTTCGAGGATATCAACATTTGGGTTTTCGTTTTTCAATTTGATCCACAACTTGTCAAGAGGATTTTCAATGACGTTATCAGACAACTTGATTGACGACTGCTCTTCATAGATGATCTTTTTGTCTCCTCCCGCCAGCTGATAGACAGAAGTGGCGAACCATTCAAATCCCCAGACCAGTCCGGTAAGTGCCAGTATCAATGCGATCCAGGTAGCGTAAAATCCCAATACATTATGGAGGTCATAGTTTTTTCGTCGCCATTTAGCGCTCCATTTTATAGTGAAGCGTTGCTTTGCCTTGTTTTTCTTCGGCCACCACAATACAATTCCGGTGATCAGCATGATCACAAACACCAGGGTAGAGGTTGCAACGACGGGCTGCCCAATTGTTGCGGGCAACCATAAGTAAAAGTGGCCTTGCAATACCTGATAGAAAAAATCATGCGACATGTTTTTTACTTTCAGAACACGTCCGTCGTAAGGATCTATATACACGAGATAGTAATACAAAGGATCAAAGTCATAAAAGCTTACAACAGCAGACCGATCGCCTCTTTCGTAGAGAGCGGAATGCAGCTTCTTTCCAGGCAGTACTTTAATGGCAATTTTTTCAAGTTCGGATGGAGGCAGCAGGGGCTGATCCCTTTTCTCGACGTGCCGGTACGGTTGTGTTAATTCCTGCAGCTCTGATTGAAAGGCATAAAGACACCCGGTAATGGAAACAATAAAAACCACTAGCCCGGACGTGAGTCCGAGCCAGAGGTGAATCTTTCCTATTGCTTTCTTTATCGTCACAGTACCTGATTATTAGAAATTGTAACTTATACTGAGCCTGACATTTCTCGGTGCGTCTGTTTGCCAGTAATACGCATTCAACCACGCATAGTAGGATCCGCTGTAGAGATACTTGTCGAGCACATTAAATACATTGGCTGTGATCCTTAGGTTGTCTTTTTCCCAGAACAAACCCGCGTCAAGCTTAAAATAGTCGGGAAGGTTTCCACTTGGATCTGGCGCAGGATCCCAGTAAGTTTCTCTCCCTGCGAGATATGTAAATCCTAAAGAAGCGCCTGCTCCTTTCAACGCGCCATCCTGGATCTTGTAATTGAGCCAGCTGTTTATTGTATGTTTCGCGAATCCAGGCACGATGTCTCCCTCTTCGACGTCTGTGATTCCTTCCGCTACTTCGACTACTCTTGAATCTGTGTATGCATAGTTTGCGATGAGACTCAACGCAGTTGTTACTCTACCTCTTACATCAAACTCAATGCCCTGCGAACGTTTTTGGCCCAACTCGATGCTAAGTCCGGATGCCGGTGGACTATTGGGATCTGCGGTTAGCTCATTGTTCTTAAGTATCCTGTAGAACGACAACGTGCTGTTCCATTTGCCAGCTGCCCAATCGCGTTTCATCCCGATCTCCATGTTGTTCCCGGTTAGCGGCTGTACATCCTCCCCATTTGAAAGTCTGCCAGCCTGAGGAATGAAGGCCTGGTCGTACAACGCATAGGCTGAGGTCTGTTTGTTGATGGATACGCTAAGTCCGACGCGAGGTGTAAAGTGTTTAGCTTCCATTGGTTCATCTCCCCATTCAGATTGCTTCACATAGGTATATCGGCCGGCAAGTGTAAGCCTGATGCGATTGTCCATGAACCCAAGCTCGTCCTGCAGATACACACCGGTGTAACGTTGATCCATCAAACCTCCTGCAGCTTGTGCCCTTTCTTCAAGTGGCGTTGAGTAGTCGAATTGCGGATAACCATTTACAGGAGTGCCATAATAAGGATTCTGCGTATCGAACTCGGCACCTACGGAATCTAACATGTGGTATTGACCCCAATCGGCAAAGTATTCTTTGTTTGCAATATCGATACCTGACAGGATCCGGTGGCGTATAGCGCCTGTTGTAACTTCGCCATTAACAAATACTTGTGCCATACTCATCGTACTCTTTGCATCCCAGCTGCTGGTCGCCCTTAACATAGTGCCATCGGGATTAACAGATGCCGGCCACATAGAGCTGCCCTGCTGTGTGTAGATGAACCTGGATACCTGTCCGGTTATACGCCAGTGTTCGTTGAAGTCGTGTTGCAGGTTCACATAAAAACTGTGGTCGTTGATCTTGGTTGCGGGCATGCCTGCAGGAAGCGCCGTAAAATCACGTGGTAATGTGGCATAACCTTCGGTAGAGAAGACGTAGAACGATCCCACGTCGCTCATTCGTGCATTTTGATAATTGTACTCTAAGGTGAGTTTGGTTTTGTCATCGAGCTGATATGAAATCACAGGCGCGATTGCATAACGGTTGTTGAATTCATTGGGGCGATGCGATTTCTTATTCTGACCTGAAATGTTGAGACGGTATAAGAGCCGGCCGTCTTTACTTAACTTTCCGTCGAGGTCTAATGATGTTCTGTACAGATCGAAACTTCCCAGTGTAAACGATATTTCTCCCTTCGTCTGGCCGGTAGGCTTTTTCGTAACTACGTTGTACAGACCACTCGGATCACCGTTTGCCAGCATAAATCCTGCGGGACCTTTCACGAATTCAATATGATCAACGAAGCTCATATCTTCAGTTAGCGGCCCCCAGTATGAGTTGACAACATTAAAGCCGTTGCGGAAAGCCTGGATCTGCGAGCCTCTGGTTGTGATGTTGGTATACAGGTCACCCCAATGCTCCATCCTTACTGCTCCGCTTACATTTCTTACTAACCCGTCGCTCATGCTTATGATCTGTTGATCTTTAAGAACTTCTCGTGTAACAACCTGTATATTCTGAGGTGTTTCGATGAGAGGAGTATTTAACCGCAGAGATTGAGATGGTTGATCTACTTTGTATGAATCTCTGTTGCCTGAGATGACAACTTCCTGGAGTTCTTGTGAATTTTCTTTAAGAGTGAAATCGACCTGGACTTTTTCTCCTTTCTGGATGTCGATGGCTTGTTGCTGGACCTCAAGACCCACGAACGATGCTTCCAGCGTGTAGCTACCAGGTGTGATATTGTTGATTGCGTAATATCCGTTTTTGTCGGCGACTGCGCCTTTGGCAGTTCCTTTCAGGCTAACGTTTACAAATTCTGCGGGATTACCGTCCGATGTTCTGATAGTGCCGCCTACCGACCCCGTTGTCTGGGCAATAGCAGTAGTTGAGATCAGGAAAAGGACAATGAAGTAAAAGGTTCTCATATATAGTATTAATTGTTCATTAGTTCGAAAGCAGCTTATCAATCTTAATCATCAGTATGGACTGATTGAGGATTTCATCCAGAGAAGTAATTCCTTAAGGTTAGGCAAACATAACCATATCTCGTGTAAGTAAATGCACCTGTCTCTTGTCTTAACACTGATCTTGCTTAGCGTTCCGACAGGCTGAAAAATCATACTGTGAGTGACTAACAGGAGAGCTATGTTGCCAAAATGGAGTGTATTGCATCGGCCAGTGCACTGTCGCAAACCCGAACGCGTTTTGATGAATAGTCGTTGCCCTTCTGCCATTGGTACCGATTTCTTATCTAGATTTATTATAAATAATGCTCAATAATGCCGCTAGGGCACCGGAAATGCAATTATTATTTAGAATATTTCTAAATAATACCCTCACGAAGGGAGATTGATAACCGTAAGCTGGTATATTGATTTAGCCTTATATGGCAGTTAATAACTCGCCTTAAATGACTAGCGGATTGGCCTCCGCCTAATATATCTACATATTGGCACGAGACAATTTTGGGTCATTCTAAAGACGATGCGGAATATTATCCTCACCGGTTTTGGCAATGGTAACTGTAATACAAGGGAATTCGTGAAGGCATGGTATTTGGGAAACCTTATTGTTGACAGAAAAATAAATTCTCAATTAATTTCCAAAATCAAATTCTCATGAAAAAAGTAGAGCGTAAGAGTCAAAAGAAATCCACAAGGACAGTTCCCAAGGGATTTCATACAGTGACACCATATTTAGTGGTGAATGATGCACGCGGACTCATGGAGTTCATGGAAAGAGCATTTAACGGTGAAGTGACTTCTAATGATGAAGGGATGAAGGTGGTAGAATCATGCATGCTACGGTGCAGATAGGCGACTCAGTCGTTATGGTTTCCGATGTGATGAAGGGCATGAATGAACCGATGCCTACGATGTTATACCTTTATGTCGACGATGTGGATGCCATTTATCGGCAGGCAATAGACGCCAACGGTACCTCGCTTCGTGAGCCGATGTGATGAATTTTATGGTGACCGTTCAGCCGGTGTTAAGGATGAGTGGAATAACCAATGGTGGCTTGCCACGCATGTCGAGGATGTGAGTGATGAAGAGATGGAGCGCCGGAAGGAAGAATTTCTGCACAAGGGCGAAAATATGAGCCATGCATAACAGCAGAAAAAAAAGGCCGTGCTTATGTACGGCCTTTTTTTTATCCGGCAAATCTCATTTTAACCTCACGTATTTTTCAATGTTCAGCCGATCGATTGTCGTTCCTTCAATTTTTTCGATACCGCTTTGCGTGAGGGTATCATTCTTAATTTCAACCGTAAATACAAAGTCATTTCCTTCCCACTGACGATCGCTACAGTATTCCAGGTGCTCTGTGTAGTTGTCGCCGGCCAATTCGTATCGACCACCACCTGCGACAAACTGCGCTGCTGTTGAATCTTTACCCTTGTTGAGGTCGTGATTCAGGAACGCAAAATGTGAATCATTAATTATCTTGATCATCTGAACGCCGCGAGTATAATCCGTTATTGTGGTGTCTCCTTTATCAATGAGTGTTCCCGAGATCAGCTGCCAGGTTCCTTTCAACGGATTTTCTGCGGTTTTTGTTTTCATTTTGCTGACATGACAAGAGAAGGCATGCGCCAAATAGAATCGATAAGTACTGCTTCATTCAGATGATATTAGAAATCCTAATTTAATATTTTAAATCCAGCGAAAGGTTTTTGCCCTTCCGCAAGTACAGACATCGGAATAAAATCTGCGATCAGTGTCATCTTCTCCCATATGTCCGACACAGCTGGATGCTGGTGCGCAGCATGTATAGCATTGAGGGAAGTCCATTCAAATACTTCGATGATCGTTCCATCCTGCGATTGAGCAATGTAATTTCCCCTCTTTGTAGCTAGTTCAAGTTCATGAAGGATCGGCAAATGTTTCTTCACTAACTCTAGTAGTTCTTTTTCTTTTCCCTCTTTTGGCTTATAGGTTGCAAAAGCCAATACTGTACCCTCCGTGTTTACCTTCTTTTCCATTTTGAAATTTATTATTGTGAATCGTTAAACCAATTGAGCCATTTATCGATGATTGAAGTCAGATACTTATCATTTACCGAATAATATTGTTCCCTGCTCACTTTGTCTGATGTAATTAGCCCGGCGTCCTCCAGTTGCTGCAAATGGCGTGTGATAGTTGGCCACGCATACGAAAATCTTTTTACAATTTCGCCTGCCGTCATCGTCCCGCCCCTTGATTTCAATACCGTGAGAATTGTTCTGCGTGATTCATGGGCGAGCGCCTTGAAAACGCGGTCTAATTCCTCCAGTTCTCTCTCACCACGGGTTTTTGTTGCTGCCAATTCCCTTGTAAATTTTTTAATACGATGCAAAAGTAACTTATTTAGCATAATTGCTAAATAAATAGTTAGAATTTTTCTCGAACAGAGAGAATAACGCCAAGAAACCGGTTTACAGTAGAATTGGATGGATCCTGAAACTTTGAATTTCTTTTAAATAAAATCGGAAGCTGAATTCTGTTCCGACGGATGGAGTATGTCATTATTGGACTCCTTCCAATGCCTTAATGCATTTAATCAGATTATTCTTGTCTTTAAGGACACCACTAAAGATATCACCCAACTTGTCCAGCCTTTTGTGAATCGTCTTAATGGTGAAATCCTTTGGATCAAGGTCGTGCGTCAATTCCTTCCATTGAATAGGTGTTGATACGGTTGCTCCAGGAACGGGACGTACACTATAAACTGATGAAAGCGTCTGACCCCGGCTGTTCTGCAGATAGTCAACGTAAATCCTGCCTTTGCGCTTGTCTAAAGATCGTTCCACCGTTGCGAGCTGAGGTATCTGTTCTGCGGTAAGCGCTGCAACAATTTCTGCAAAATGGCGTGCTTGCTCATAAGGGTAAGCAGCGTGAAGCGGAACATAAATATGAATCCCTGTTGCTCCTGATGTTTTACAATAGCAGCTGGCACCCGCCTTATCAAGCACCTCTTTAATGACGATGGCGACATCAACGACTTCTTTGAATGTATTATTCTCGGAAGGATCAATATCCAAAATCAGGTAATCGGGATGATCAGGCTTGTTGATACGTGAGTTCCACGGGTTTAATTCTATACAACCCAGGTTAGCGAGATAAAGGAGCGTAGCCTTATTGTTGCAGAGGATGTAGTTTACGATCTTTTGTGTGCTGTCCGACCGGATCTCAATGTGCTCAACCCATGATGGTGCAGCGTCACCTGCATCCTTGTGAAAGAATCCTTTGTCCTTGATTCCATTCGGGTTCCGCTTCAAAGATTGCGGCCGTCCTTTTAAATGTGGAAGTATATACGAAGATATTGCATTGTAATAATCGATTACGTCGCCCTTAGTGTAACCTTCGTCAGGCCAAAACACCTTTTGTGTGTTAGTGACCGGGACTTCGTGGCCGTTTGCTTTGATCGTTATGCCCTTCTCTTCGACAGTTTTGCGCGATTGTGTCTTCTTTGCCACTTTGCGCGCTGGCTTTTTCTTCGTTGCAGTTTTCATATCGGCTTCCAGCTGTTTGACTTCCTTTGCTTTTTTATCTATTCGCAGGCCCATAAATACGGGGTGCCGCAAAATACCGTCATGCGTCAGTTCGCTATATCTGACGTTACACACCAGCACCGGCTTTACCCAGGTCACTGTTGAATTGAGTGGTACCTTTGTATCGAATGGCGAAGAGGCTGTAATGTGTGGTTGAAGTTTTTCGTACACGTCCTTTAAGATCTTTTCAGTGTAGCCCGTGCCGGCATGGCCGATGTACTTCAATTTTCCTTCGTCATAAATGCCCAATACAAGTGAGCCAAAATATTTTCGGCTGGCACGCGGAGCAGTGTAACCTGCTATTATTGCCTCTTGTGTATTGTGATTCTTTACTTTCAGCCAATTTGTTGTCCGTCGTCCAGTTTCATAGACGCTATCTGCCCGCTTCGCCATGATTCCTTCCAGGTCAAGCTTTTTGGATTCATTGTAAAATTTTATTCCATCTGCGGAGATGTGTTCAGAGTATTTCAAAACGTTGCTCTTAGGCACGAGCTTCTCCAGGATTTTTTTTCTTTCGACCAATGGCTTATCCGTTATGTCCTTGCCGGAATAAGAAAGGCAATCGAAAAGGTAGTAGTGAATTGGAAAATCCCGGTTCATTCCAAATTGTTGCAATTTCTGAAAGCTGGGCTTGCCATTCTCATCAAGGACAACTACTTCGCCGTCGATGATACAGTCCTTTTTTATCTTTTTTAATTCAGCGGCGACCTCGGGATACAGCTCGTGAAAGGAAAGTCCGTTCCTTGAATAGAACTTCACTTCGCCTTTTTTGATTTCAGCGATTGCGCGGTATCCGTCCCACTTCACTTCGAATATCCAATCGGGATTGTCAAATGGTTCGTCGGTCAACGTAGCAAGCATGGGCTTAATGAAGTCCTTGAACTTTCTTTCTTTGGCCTGGGAGAGCGCACCGAAGTAACGGGTGTTTGTAATTTTTTTTTGGCCGGCGACTCCTTACCATTTGTGGCGAACTCATCACCGATGTTTGATAAGCAGCCAGTTTTTTTCCTTTCCGTCTTTCAAACGGACCAGGGCGAACGAGCCCTTGAGTTTTTTGCCGTGAAAAGTGATTTTCAGCGAGCCGGACTTAAGACCCTTTCGCAGCGTAGCCGTAGCGTTACCATTCGCATCGGATTCCGGTGTATAAGTACCTTTGTCCCAGATCTCCACAGTTCCCGCTCCATAATTTCCCTTTGGGATAACGCCCTCAAACTTTCCGTAGGAGAGGGGATGATCCTCCACCTGGACGGCCAGCCTTTTATCACCAGGATCCAATGACGGACCTTTTGGGACTGCCCAACTCTTTAGTACGCCATCCAGTTCAAGCCGGAAATCGTAGTGAAGGTGGGACGCGTCATGGCGTTGAACTACAAACGTCAGCTTTTTCGATGGCCTTAAAACTTTTCCCTTTGGCTCCGGCGTTTTCTTAAAGTTTCTTTTTCCAATGTACTTGGTTAAAGTCATTATGATGCTTTTTTCAGACTTGCCTTCAGCTGCGCCATAAGATCATCAGCTTTCCTGTGCGTGACCTTCAATACAGGCCGTTCGATCTTGCGACCCTTAGCTTTGGCTTTGATTACCTTCATCAATTCGGCCGAATAGGTGTCTTTAAATTTTTCTATGTCGAATGGCGCCGTTAACTGGTCGATAAGTGTAAGGGCCATCTTCATTTCTGCTGTAGTCGGCTTTCCTTTTTTTGGTACGTTGAGCTCCGAAGCGCTGCGGATCTCTTCGGCAAACCTTATCCGGTTTAGTATTAGAATATCTTCATGCGGTTTGATAAGACACAAGTGTTCCTTGCTGCGTAGTACAAAACTTCCGAGTCCCGCCTTGCCACTTTTTTCCAATGCGTCATGAAGCAACAGGTATGGTTTTTCACCCGCTTTGTCCGGCTCCAGGAAATACGGCGTCTCAAAATAAATGGTGTCAACTTCATTGACGTCAACAAAAGACGTGATATTTATGATTTTGCTTTTTTCTGGATTGGCACTGGCGAAATCTTTTTCGTCCAACACGACATAGTCACCCTGTAACTTATACGCCTTGACGATATTCTTCCAGGGAACTTCCTTTCCCGGTGGATTCATTTATGCGCTGGAACCTGATCTTTGAATGATCCTTCTTGTCCAGCATGTCGAGATCCAGATTGCTTTCCTGCGACGCACTGTAAAGTTTTACCGGAATGTTTACGAGTCCGAATCCGATAGCTCCTGTCCAAATCGCTCTCATGTTATATAGAATTTTGTGATCGAACACCGCAATGATGCTCTCCATTATCAATTAAAAAATCATTCCATTCGTTGTGGTATGATATTGCAGGATATCACAATTGAAACCTGCGGTGGACTAAACTGACGTTTAGAGCGTTTTTTCCACCGTTCGGGCTCTGGAAGGAGATTGAATAAAGTGATTTGGATTTTACTGATGAAGATAAAGGTCTTGATCATGTAGTCATTTTTCTACAAAATTCCTGTAAGTGAGAAGAGTATTCCCAACGAACAAAATGTGAGATGAAAAGATGGCTTGAAGATATTTATTGGAGTATTGATTTTTGTGGTGCATCTTTCGGCTAATACTGCCCTATGTCGTGTTGCGTTATGCGAACAAGACGCTGGCTGAAATGGATGGGTATTACGGACATGTTGAGGACATTGACATCGCATTGATCCGGGGAGCCTATCAAATTGACAGTATCTATATTAATAAAGTAGACAGTACAACCAACAAACAAACACCATTCTTTTCCGCTTCAGAAGTTGACCTGTCTATTGAATGGAAGGCATTGTTTCATGGTTCACTTGTCGGGGAGTTTGTCTTCGAGAAACCACGCATAGACTTTACGAAAGACAAGGTTGAGCCCAAGGATGTTCGAAATGACTCATCATCATTCAAACAGTTAAAAGAAGATTTCATGCCGCTGCAGGTTAACCGTTGCGAAATCAATGATGGCGAGATCCGTTACCGGGATGAGTTTTCGAAACCAAAAGTTGATATAAGACTTACCCGTCTCTATGCGATTGCACTAAACCTGAGGAACAGTTATGATTCATCTGCGTTGCTTCCGGCAACCATAACGGCAAATGCGAGAGTGTATGAGGGTAGCCTCGACTTTTCTATGAAATTGAATCCGCTTGCTGAAGAACCAACATTTGACATGAATGCTGACCTGAAAAATACAAACCTCGTGTTGCTTAATGATTTCTTCCAGGCTTATGCTAAAATCGATGTCAATAAAGGAAGTTTTGGAATGTACACAGAAGTGGCGGCAAAAGAGGGAAAGTTTACGGGTTATGTGAAGCCGGTCATCAAGAACCTGGATGTTCTGGGAAAGGAAGACAGAAACGACAATGTCTTTCGGAAGATGTGGGAGGCGATCGCGGGTTTAGCAGGTGAAGTTTTTGAAAACCAACCCAAGGACCAGGTGGCGACTAAAATTCCTTTTGAAGGACGGCTTGATAATCCGCAAGCGGATGTCTGGGAAACAGTGATCAACGTGTTGGAAAACGCATTTATCAGGGCTATTCAACCTTCGATTGATCACGAGATAAATATTGCTTCCGTCGATACAAAGAAGGAAGACAAAAAGAATTTCCTGGAAAAGATCTTTGGATCCAAAGACGATAAGAAGAAGGATAAAAAAGACAAGAAAAGCTAAAAAGACAGAAAAAGCTAAAAAAGACAACTAAGCTCAAATAAATAGCCGAATCGTAATGTAATATTTCCTTAGTTCTCACATACTGCTCATGCTTACTACGCTTTTATTGCATTGACGAGTTCAAGGTTTGTGTATTCAAGGTCTTGTAACGCAGGTCCGTTCAAAACCCTTCCATCCATCGAGTACCGCGCGCCATGACATGGGCAGTCCCACGATTTTTCAGTAAGATTCCAGGATACCGTACACTTCATATGCGTGCAAGATGCGTTTACAGCGTGTAGCGCACCGTTAGGGTCCTTGTATATCCCGATTGACTGGTCATCGATCTTAAATATCTTTCCTTCTCCCGGCGCCAGGTCAGCGAATTCACTTGCCTCCGGTGATGAAAATATCTTTCCGGCGATTTGTTTGAACACATCAATATTATGTTCCGCAAAATTCTTAAATGCTGCGATGGGTTTTACCCGCGAAGGTGAGAAAAGATCAACGAGATCATTTCTTAATTCAAGGACGATATTCTTTAACACTTGAGCCGCGATGGTGCCATACGTCATGCCGTTCCCTCCGAAACCTGTAGCGACAAGGATTTTTTTTCCATGTCCAGGGAAATGACCGATATAGGGCAATCCATCGGCCGGCTCATAGTATTGTGAAGACCACCGGTGTGTGACCGCCTCAACATCGAAGTAAGTACGAACATGACTCTCGAGAGTAAGGAATGGAGCCTCCGTGTTAGGTTCATGACCTGTCTTATGATCTTTTCCCCCAACGATCAAGTAGTTATTCGCACCAATTCTTTGCGTGCGATAGTAGTGGTAAGGGTCGTACATATCGTATGCGAGATTCATTGGGTAATCCCCTGAAGCAAGACGTATAGCCATCGCGTAGCTTCGATACGGAACACACCGTAGATGCAGGATATTTATCGTCGGGGGAATATGTGTAGCATAAATCGCATAAGATCCTTGAAATGTACCTTTTTCAGATTCGACGAATACCGTACCACCTTCCTCTTTCACATCGGTGACACGACACCTGTCCAGTATTACTCCTTCGATATTTTCGAATGCTTCAGCGAGTCCAAATACGTAACGTAATGGATGAAATTTGCCTTGCCCCGGAACGGCGATGGCCTTCGTGAATTCTAACGGTACCGGTATATCATTTGCATATTTCACAGGAAGGGTTACATCTTTGCAGGCATTGTAGATGTCTTTGAGTTCTTTTGTTTGCTTTTCATCCTGAGCGAATAAAAATGCCTGGCTTTGAGAGAACTCACATTTTATGTCATGCTTTTCGATAGTGTCTCGAATGAACGCAAGCGCTTCAATGGTGGCATGGGCCACTCGGGTCGCGTTGTTTTGTCCAAAATTTTTGATAAGGGTAGTATAAGGAACGTCCAACAACGTATTAATGTGTGCCGTTGTACCGCCGGTCGTTCCAAAACAAAGTTGTTGTGCTTCCAGCACCAGACATTTTAATCCCAAGTCCTGTAAAACGAGCCCAGTAGTAATTCCGGTAATGCCACCTCCCACAATAATCACATCGAATTTGTTTTGAAGAGTGGACGCGATCCTGGGCTCATATTTTTCCGATGTCTCTTGCCAGAGGCTTGTATGGATACCGTCCCGTGCTGTCATAGCAGAATAATTTACAATTATTAAACAAAAACCAAACCCTCTTTCATTATGTAAAAAACAACGAAAATTAATTTCAGTCGAGTCAATAATTCTACAATCTCCAATGAGTCGTGTGGATCCGCTACAAGTTGATAGTAAGGTCCCCTTTGACTCATCCTACTTCTGACCGGCTCGAAAAAAGAACGTTCGCCTTTGAGTTCCAGTTCATGTTCATAATGTCTGACGTGTCATACAGAGTTAAAGGGTTCTGCGAAAGGCCTTTATAAAATGGAAGGATCGTCTTTGTGCAAAATGGAGACTAAGCTTTGGAATTCTGTTCGTTTGGGGTGTCAATCGAATGGGATCCGAATATCAGCAGATGGAAACGGATGTTAACATTGGGGAGGCAGATAACGAGGTCTTACCCAGGTCTTTAATTCCCGGAGGTTGGCGCCGGGAAGCCCTCCATAGTCGACTTTTTTCGGAAGAGCCACCAGCATTGATGATTTGTTTGTCAACAAAAGGCTGCAGCGCTTCATTCAAAAGAACAATGGAAGGACCTTCCGGCATATCGGCTAAGCGTCCTCTTTGCTTTTGCCGAATTTGCTCGCTGCTTGTTTACGCATTTTTTCGTACTTCATCTCATGATCCTGTTCCCGCTTGACATATCGTTCGTCGTTCGGGCCGGATTTCTTTTCAGTCTTTGACATATTACTGACGTTATTGGTGAGTATCTATTGAAAAATGAAATGAATAACAATCGCGTTACGATTGAAAAACTTGTGCCAAAAAAAATGGCGGAATTTTCTTGATTTATCCCTATGAATGCCAATTGCAGTGATGCGTTTTTGCCACACGTGTTGATATAATTTTACGTAGCAAGGCTGGTGGCATCGCCATAATGAAAGGATACTAAAATCCCAGCGTCAATTGATCGTTTGGAGGTTTTGCTTTTCCGAAAACGGTGCGACCACCGTATTTGTAAGAAGTCGCGCGTTCTCTGGAAATGACCTTTTCAAAAGATGCAGGCTCGGGCTCGAATCCTTTTTCCATTTGTTGGGCAATAAGCGTCAGATTTTTTATAGCCTGCTGCTTGTCCTTGTCGCCAATCTTCGCCCGTTCTACGGAATTCTTCAGTATATCGATTGTCTCATCGTAGACCTTTGTTGGGACGGGAAATGGATGGCCGTCCTTACCGCCGTGGGCAAAGGAGAATCTCGCTGGATCCGTAAATCGTGAAGGTGTTCCGTGGATCACCTCACTGACCAATGCGAGCGATTGGATGGTACGCGGCCCAACGCCTTCCAGAAGCAAGAGTGATTCGAAGTCGCGAAGTTCCTTTTCGTGGGCCAGCGCCAATACGCTGCCTAGCCGCTTGAGATTAACGTCGGCAGACCTCACGTCGTGGTGCGTAGGCATTACGATCCTCCTGATCTCAGGAAGGATATGTTCAGGCTTCTCCATTGTTATCTCCACCATGGCGGATTTTGCGCGCCCGGCATTCTTGTCAGTGAGGTTAAGTATCTCGCCCTGATTTTGCCCATAGATAAAGGTGTGTGGGGTCTCAACAAACGAAGACACTTTTTGAGAATGCCAATGATAACGGCGTGCCATTCCCGTAGCATCATTCATTCCCTGTTGGACTACAGACCATTCTCCGTTGTCAGAAACAATAAAAGTGTGGAGATAAATCTGGAACCCGTCGTGGATAGCCGTGTTGTCGACTTTTGCTGCAAGTCTGCTTGAACGCACCAAAGCGTCGCCGTTCAGCCCTGTGCGATCCGACAAGTCCCTCAGTTCCTGTGGCGTCTGGCGGCTATGTTTTCCTTTTCCACCACATATGTATATCCCTAATTCCTTAAACCGGGGATTGACCGATCTTTTCAACGCGCCCATTACTGACGTTGTAATTCCTGACGAATGCCAGTCCATACCAAGTACACTTCCAAATGCCTGGAACCAGAACGGATCACTGAGTCTGCTTAGCACAGCTGATTTTCCATACTCAAGGACTATCGCCTCAATGAGGGCTCCACCTAATTCACTCATTCTTCGAGCCAGCCAGACGGGGACATGCCCATAATGGAGGGGCAGGTCTGCATAGCGGTTTGAATTGAAATAGAGTTTGGGCATACTAATCGCTAACTGAGTTCTTTTTCAAATGGTGCCGTCAGCGGGAAATTAAATTCTAACCGACGATAATCGTGCGTGAGGATATTTTATCCTGTCGGATTTGCTTCGGGCGGGTACCGCTAACGATTGATATGGCTGGCCACACGCATCACCACATTCTTTCAAGATCATGTTATCAGCATGTTGAATATTCAAATCAATTTTATACTTTTAAAGTGACGCCCAATCAGTTACTCTTTCGCGGACCCGTTGTCTAATTAACCGTGTGATAAACCGGCCTGAGCTTATAGCAATGGTCTGTTAAGTTAATTGCCTAGCTTTTTTTCTTTTCGAATGAACATGGTCAGCAAAATGCTCGAGGAGCTCTATTTGGAGTTTCGCGAGAAAGAGAACAATGGCGCGTTAGCGAATTACATTCCAGAGCTAGCCAAAGTCGATCCACATCAGCTCGGCATCGTGCTTACGACGGTCGACGGCTATCAGTATTGTTTTGGCGATACAGGCGCGTTTTTCACCATTCAATCTGTTTCGAAGCCATTTGTTTATGGAATGGCTATCCAGGAATACGGAGTTAACAAGGTTCTGGAAAAGATAAGCGTGGAACCCAGCGGCGATGCATTCAATTCAATCAGCCTTTATCCTGATTCCGGAAGACCGTACAATCCGATGATTAACGCTGGGGCTATTGCTGCAACCAGTATGATCTGGCAGCAATATCGTGAGGGTACGCTTTGTCATCTTTTAAAAACCTTTAGCATTTACGCCGGATCACCGCTATCCTTGGATGAAGATGTGCATCGTTCTGAAAGTCTTACCGGCCACAGAAACCGGGCGATCGCCAACCTGCTGAGAAATTTCAATATTCTCCAGACAGAAGTAGACGCTCCCCTGGACATGTACTTCAAGCAATGCAGTATTAAAGTAAACTGCCGCCAGCTTTCAATAATGGGCGCGACGCTGGCAAACAACGGTGTTAACCCGATAACTGGTCTTAAGGCGTTGGATGTGCGACATATCCCACATGTGTTAAGTGTTATGGCTTCGTGCGGTATGTATGATTATTCGGGTGAATGGATTTATAACGTCGGACTTCCTGCAAAGAGTGGTGTCGGCGGTGCTGTTCTTGCGGTACTACCCGGACAACTTGCTATCGCTGTTTATTCTCCGTTACTGGATACTAAAGGCAATAGCGTATTTGGAGTTGATATTTGTAAAAGGATTGCAGAGTCTTTTTCACTTCATCTCTATAAAACACCGAGGCAATTGAAACAGGCAGTCAGAAGACAGCTTACACTAAAGACTGCCCGATCAAAACACAAACGGGATCTGGAGGCAGAAGCAATGTTAGAGCAGTTCGGATCGCAGGCACTTATCATGGAATTACAGGGCGAGCTTTCATTCGCTACCTGCGAGTTGTTCATGAGAAGAATCCCGGGTGATTGCACTATTCTCATATTGAGCCTTAGTAAATGCATCACTACGGATGATGGAGCTTTGAACCTTTTGTTAAAGCTCAACGCAGCCTTTGCAGAATCGGGCAAAACTTTTTTTATCACCGAGTGCGAACACCTGGACCTTTTCGTAGCATTAAAAAAGGAGAAGTACGCGTTCCTGAACTTCAGGGATCTTGACGATGCCATATTCTTCGCGGAAACAGCATTGCTTGAACGCCACGGATACTCGTGGAAGAATGAGCCGGTGAAACTCGACGATCAACAACTTTTAAAAGGACTGACCATCTCGGAACTTAATGAACTGAAAAAGTACCTTGAATATGAAGAGCATGAACCCAACGATATAATTATTCAAAAAGGGAGTTCCGCAACCCACCTGTTCTTCCTTGAATCTGGACAAGTGAGCATACAGGATACGACGGATGATCAAAGGACATTCACGCTGGCTATTATAAATCCAGGAAACAGTTTCGGTGAAATGGCTTTATTAGACAAGCAAAAGCGTTCCGCCAATGTCGTTGCACAGACAGACGTTTCCTGCTATACCATGCAGTTCGAACTTCTCGATAAGGAGGAGGGACTGGTGGGGATAAAAATGAAGATCCTTACCAATCTCGGCGCGTCTTTGTCGTCGCGGCTTCGCAGTGCAAACAAGGAGCTCGCAAGCTTTACATAGGTCGTGGTCAATTATCCTTCCGTATCATTTCCACATTTTTGATTATGGCGCGGCGGAATGGCGGGGCATGCTCGTCAATCTCTAATCCGCCCAAAATTCCCTATTTTGTGGAATACATGCCCCAAAACGTATCAAAGGGCTTCACCGGACATTGTCAGGCCGAATGTTAGCGGATTATTTTTTAGTGGCATGAAATTTATTCGTACAGCTGATATTCGACGTCAAATGAAATACACTAGCGTAGCATGGGATACTTTCGGAATATAATAGGTGTCTTTATTCTTTGTATTCCAGGCTTAACTGCATTTTGTCAAAATACTTCAAAACCTGTGATCACAGGTCAGACTCCCTCGCCCCTCACTACTCAGGAGGACACCCCGATCACCATAACGCTGGACAATTTGATCGTCACCGACGCTGATCCGTTGCCCGTTTATCCCGATGGATTTACGTTGGAACTCAACTCTGGCGATAACTATGAGTTTAGTGTGGCTACCGTCACTCCTGACGCTGGTTTCTCAGGAACACTTACTGTGCGCGTTCGTGTTGAAGACGGGGAAAATAACAGCGATTGGTTTGATCTTCAAATCGAGGTGGTAGCTGCACCGAATGCAGTACCGCAGATCACTGGACAAATGCCCATCACGATAATTCAAGGCCAGAGCACTACAATAGCACTTAATCAATTGACAGTTTCTGATCCCGATGATAGTTACCCCACAGGGTTCACGCTTACAGCTTATGATGGGAGCAATTACACGCGAAGCGGCAATACCATTACCCCAGCAACAAATTTTACCGGAACATTGAATGTACCTGTGTCTGTAAATGATGGTGAGGACGAAAGCGCTCAGTTTACACTTGTAGTCGAAGTTGTCGCGCCTCCAAACGTAGCACCTCAGATCACAGGACAAGTGCCCATCACGATAATTCAAGGCCAGAGCACTACAATTGCACTTAATCAATTGACGGTTTCTGATCCCGATGATAGTTACCCCACAGGGTTCACGCTTACAGCTTATGATGGAACCAATTACACGCGTAGCGGCAATACCATTACACCGGCAGCAAATTTTACCGGAACATTGAATGTACCTGTGTCCGTAAATGATGGTGAGGACGAAAGCGCTCAGTTTACACTTGTAGTCGAAGTTGTCGCGCCACAAAACGTCGAGCCCACGATAACCGGTCAAGTTGCTTTGTCATTTGGTCAAGGCCAATCGCTTACGATAGCCTTTAGCCATCTGGTTGTGACAGACCCGGACAACGCTTATCCAACTGGATTTACGCTCACAGTTTATGGCGGGAGTAACTACACCGTTGTTGGAAGTACTATCACCCCTTCTGCAACATTCTCGGGCAATTTGAAGGTACCCGTCAGTGTTAATGACGGACAGACCGAAAGCAAAAAGTTTGACCTTAAAGTAGAGGTCATGAAAGTGCAACCCGTGGCACCGCAGATCACAGCTCAGAAAGCGCTGACCACAAATGAAGACCAGCCTCTTCCAATTACATTTGCTGACCTGACAGTGGTCGATCCAGACAACACATACCCGCAGGGTTTTACGTTGAAGCTTTCTCCCGGTCCGAATTATTCAGTTTCTGGTTCCACCATTACTCCTGCTAAAGAATATTCGGGGGCGCTTTCAGTGACTACAAGAGTCAACGATGGGAAAAATGATAGCGCACCTTTCGAATTACTGATCACTGTAGTACCTGTCAACGATTCTCCCGTTATCACGGGCCAAAAAAAATTGAGCACCAATCAGGCAATTCCACTTGCGCTCAAGCTTACGGATCTTACTGTTACGGATCCTGATAACGCATTTCCTGACGATTTTACGTTGAGCATTAAACCCGGCGCCAACTATGTTGCAGCAGGTGGGATAATAAGTCCGACGCCAGCATTTGCGGGCGCATTGAATGTAACCGTATCCGTCAGCGATGGGTCGGCGAGCAGCCCTGATTTTATTGTCGTGGTAACTGTCGTGCCGACGCAGACAAACGTACCCCCGTCAATTGTAGGTCAAAAAGCAATAAGCATAACTCAGGGCGCAACCCTCTCACTTCAACTGTCACAGTTAGTTGTGGACGATCCCGATGATGATTACCCCGTAGGTTTTACCCTTAAAGTTTCGCCCGGAGCTAATTACACAGTGAACGGAACCACCATCAAGCCGGCAGCCAGCTTTGTGAGCGGCACTCTTTCGGTCGGTGTAAGAGTTAATGATGGCACTGATGACAGTAACCTTTTTGAAGTGAAGATTCAGGTAAACCCAATTTCCGCGACACCCAGGATTGATGGCCAACGAGAACTTACCATGATGGAGGACAGCACTATTACCATAACGCTTGCAGATCTGATTGTTTCGGATGCCGATAACCCGGGTTATCCGAATGGGTTTACCCTAAGAGTATTAGGTAACAATGAAGGAGTGTATATGGCTAATGGGGCTACGGTGAGACCTTCTCCTGATCTTAATGGATTTATCGAAGTAGGTGTAACGGTGAGCGATGGTGTCAATACGAGCGCGGAATTCAGACTGGCAATTTTTGTCAACCCCGTAAACGATGCCCCCCGCATTACGCAGCTTGAGACTGACGTCAGTAGCTTACGAACCTGGCAAAGAACCAGCAGAACTTTTCAGAAGACTCGTGCTTTCAGACGTAGACAATGACAATTTAAGCATGGCAGAAATCGGCTTTCGCCCAACGAACTTTAGTCGTGAGAACGATGAACTCCTTTTTGATTTTGACACCACTAAAATCAGGGTGATCCGCGACCCTGCCGGCGTATTATTTCTGATTGGTTACGCCACCGTTGAGGAATATCAGGTTGCACTTCGTTCGATGAGATATAATTACCGGATCACTGAGGACCAAAATGGTAATCCAGATGAAATTTTGTCGGGCTCGAGAATTGTATACGTGAATGTCAACGATGGCCAAAGCATCAGCCCTACATTCCGAAAGGACGATCGACATTGAAGCCAAGGTCATGTTGGACATCCCATCAGCTTTTACGCCCAATGGTGACAACGCCAATGATACCTGGCACCTTGAAGTTTCCAACCAGGAGGGGCTGGATCAGACGATCATCAAAGTGTACAACAAGAGGGGACTATTGCTTTATGAATCAGACGCGTTTGAACAGGATTGGGACGGAACCTTCAATGGAGAACTACTTCCTGTGGATACGTATTATTACACTATAGTTGTCAAACTTCCTTATGTCAGGCAGACGTATAGTGGAGTGGTCACGATATTGTATTAGGTTATCGTGTAATCCGTTAATCCGTTAATCCGTTAATCGTGGTTCATTCGACATTCTGGAGTTCGGCCATTCTCTGCCCAACGGCATGCTCGAACTCATGACCCATAACTCATAACCCATAACCCATAACTCATAACCAATAACTCTTCCCTTAGATCAGTGTTCTAAATAGGCTTTTATGAAACACGTCTCATCCATAGTGAACAGAAAGTTTTCGGTTTCTCATCTACAGATTCATTAAAAGGAATGGTCTTTCTAAGGAACTCTTCGTCATGAAACCGAATCAGAGGAGTTGATAATTCAATGCTAAAATTTCTATTATAGCAAAGGAATGCCTGTAGCATCATCGCTTCGTTCCAAAGCATTGGCCATGGTTGACTAAATACCCATTCGGATGCAGGAAAGGGGATATTGTATGGGAAAGAAATATCATGTACATGGACATTCACACCAGTATTTAAAGAAGGCAATACTTCTAGAAATAGGTACGGGACCTCACCGTCAATTTTGACCATATGACTGGAATCAATAAAGAGAATGTCGTTTTCCTGCAGCTCTTCAAATACTGGCAGTTCAACGTCTTGCGCCTCTTTCTGTATTATTTTGACTACTTGGCAATAGGGTGAGTGCTTTATATGGATATGGATCAATGCAAGTAATTTTCAGAGGTTGATTTTCCAATGCATTTTTTTCAGCGGCCAAAAAACAATAATATGTGGATAATCCTGAACCGATTTCTATGTATTGTTTCGGTTTAAAGTGACGAATCATCATGTATAATGTTAGTCCGTCGATTGCAGTAAAACCTGGTCCGTATCCTTTTTTTACTAGTTCGCTAAACGGTGGGATGTCGGAAAACTCGTGCTTGTAGGTATTAAGTAAATCGGAAAGGAAATTTTGCATTTTGTTTAGGTCAAAGTCAATGCCTTCTAATAAACTTGGTTTATTCCATCTATGCTCCGTTGCCTTAAGATCTTTAACAGATGTCAGAGGTGAATAGAAATCTTCTTTTAGTGCAACAGTGTAGCCGCTGGCCTCCATGATCCCCTGTGTAAAGGACCATGATTGTCGTTTAAGCTTTGTTCTGACGGTCTGAGGAAGAATAAATTTCAATATTTGTTTGATCATAATTCATCCGATTGAGTACGTGGTCACATTGTGAATGATCGAACAAGAGCCAGGGAAAGTATTGACTGAATTCGATTCGGTGGAATTATATGGAATCCGTCATGAGCGATGGAGCCTAGCGCCTTTCGATTCGGCAAAGCCGAACTCAAAAGGTGTTTGTGAAGGCACTTGAACGGCAAAATCATGGACAGTAGAATTTGATATGAATAAGTCAATAAAAAACCATCCGGGCCTGGAGATCCGAGGTGGGAAAGAATCCCGATTAACTTGGTATCTATCCTATGAGTTGCATGATAAAGCAATGACAAAAATCAGGCCGATATAACGTCGTTACAAAGAAGTATTCATCTTCAAAGTTCTGGATTGTTGGGCTATCGCTATTCGAAAACAATTTTTTTCGACGAGTGGACGAAGGTCATGTGATCAAGTAAGGCGAGCGTGTTGGGAAAAAGATTCCCCACTTTTAAGGATGTCGGTTGGTATGACGCGCCATTACTTTTTCTTATATCTCCACCGGCGGAAGGACATTGTTTGTTCAACAGACGAACACTCTGAATAAAAGTATGTCTATCTTCGGGAGCACTAAATCCTACAAGGCTAAACATGAAATTGACAACTTATTCGTCGGTTCTCGTTCTGTTTTTTCATACCTGGGTTGTTGCTTCCACCCCTGCGGAATTCCATGAACATTTTAAACTACTTCCGCAGCCACAGAAAGTTGAACTTATCGCAGGAAAAGGACTATTCTACACTGACCTTCGTGGACTTCATCTGCAGGATGGGGTCAACAGGCCGGTAATGACTGGTCTACTTGCAAACTTGCCACTCGTAGGCTACCGGTCACCTGGATCCGTGTCGCTCGTTATCGATGCTAAACTTGGACTTCCTTCACCGGAAGGGTATCAACTGGAGATCGTCGATGGCAGGGCCATAGTGCAGGCTATGGATCCTGCGGGATTATTTTACGGAATTCAAACATTATCACAACTATTGGAAGATTCACAGGATCAACAAATAGAAATACCAGCCTGTCGTATTACGGACTATCCTGAAATAGCCTACCGCGCCGTCCACCTTGACCTGAAACACCATATTGACGCCGGTCACTATTATTATTCCATGATCGACAGACTCGCCAGCATCAAAGTAAATGCTATTATAATAGAGTTTGAAGATAAGCTTCGCTATCGGAAGTCGCCGCTGGTGGGTGCACCCAACGCAATTTCAATAGAGGAATTTGCCGCATTGAGCAAGTATGCCAGGGACCGCCACATTGAAATTAGCCCGCTGATACAAGGCCTTGGTCATGCGTCCTTTATACTGAAGCATGATGAGTACAAATCATTGAGAGATGATCCGGAATCGGATTGGGTATTTGATCCACTCAATCCAGCCACGTATGACTTGCAATTTTCACTTTATGAAGATGCTATAGCCGCGACACCATACGGCAAATATCTTCACGTTGGAGGTGATGAGGTAGGAACCCTCGGGAAATCCGCGCTATCCAAGGCTTCAGGCATGAAGCCTTTGGAACTTCAGATGTATTGGCTAAAGAAAGTGACTGATTTTGCACAGCAACATAACCGCATTCCCATTTTTTGGGATGACATGGTTTTTAAGCTCGCCGATCTTTACAAAACTACCTACGATGCCTCTATACCCGCTCAGGAAGTTGCTGACCAATGGAAAAAAAATCGACCGCTGTTGGATAAAAGTTTGCCCCTTTTTCCTAAAGTATGCGCTTATATGCGGTGGAACTATGACGATCCTATGCTGCCAGGCAATCAAATGGCGATCGACTGGTATAAGGCCAATAACCTAACCGTTATGGCTGCAACCTCTGCGCAAACATATTCTTCGATGTTCCCACTTACCATTGCGCAGTTTCAGCCAGTCAAGAAATTTTGTAAGCTAACATCCGAAAAAAAGATGAGCGGAATATTGTGCACCGTTTGGGATGACACTTCTCCGCATCTTGAAGTTATTTCCCGCGGTGTGTTTGACTTTGCATTGTTCAGCTGGAATTACGAGGATATCCCCATGGATAAAGCGCATCTCCTGTTTCAGCAGCGTTTTTACTGCGCCGCCCTGGCAAAGCCTTCTTTCAATTTCCAGGACTTATTGGAGGAAGGAACCACGCCTTTTTGGGCGACAGCGTTCCTTCAGGAAGGTGACCGCGAGGTGTATCACAAAACCTTTAACCTGATTACGTTGCCGGATCCGAAAAATAAAGGCACCTGGACCAACAAGTACAAAGAGAAACTTTCCAAAGCGAAGGAAGTACGCAGTGAAGCAAACCGAAATTGCGAGGCAACTAGAGACCGCGCATGAACTTACACGCAGAAATGAATATGCGTTGTCACTTTTTAGTGTGATCAATGAATTACAGACATATACTTCCGACTTGTTGCTCCAGCTTCAGCAATATGATCAGGCTTCTGCACAGGAGCAGAAGGTAAGGCACTGCAGATAAAAAAGACGCTGGAGAGCTTTCCGGCAATCAGAGCGCGCTTCGAAGAAGCCTATGGGAAAACCAGGATTATGGGTAACCCGCCTGGTTATCAGTTGGATTCAAACTTTCACCATCACCTGGCGAACGGCACGAATACGACCGATTGGATCTTTATCTATGAGATCGCGATGAACAAAACATTGAATGACTGGTTGCTGAAGGCGTCGTCGGTAAAATAAATTTTGCTTTCATATGAACAGGAAAATGAAAAATCTGGAGATGTCCCGGTTGTATGTTGCTCATCATGCTTTTTTCAACGGGCGCCTACGCTCAAAAACCTACTATAGAATGGGTGGATATCCCAGCAGGAACATTTACGATGGGTAGCCCAAAGGGTGAGATGGAGCGCGAAAAAAATGAAACGCAACATCAGGTAACCTTAAGCGCGTTCAAAATGAGTAAGTATGAGATAACATTCGAACAGTACGACCGTTTTTGCGAAGCCACTGGAAGAAAAAAGCCGGACGACTCGGGATGGGGAAGAGACAGCCGTCCGGTAATGAGAGTAAGTTGGGACGATGCTAAAGCTTTTGCTGACTGGATGGGCTGCCGCCTTCCAACGGAAGCGGAATGGGAATATGCATGCCGCGCTGGAACAACTACTACTTATTATACGGGCAACAACCTGACTACAGACCAAGCGAACTATAATGGTAATTACCCTTACTATAAAAATCCAAAGGGTGCATACATTGAAAGAACAGTGAGAGTTGGAAACTATGAACCGAATGCGTGGGGACTGTATGATATGTACGGCAACGTGTGGGAATGGTGCAGCGATTGGTTGGGAGACTATCCAACTGAACCACAAACAAATCCACAGGGCCCTGCAACCGGTACCGTCCGAGTGCTTCGGGGCGGCAGTTGGTACAGCTACGCTGCATATTGCAGGTCAGGTTTCCGTGACAGTCGCGATCCAAACACTCATTATGATGATTTCGGCTTCCGACTGGTTACATCGAAGTGAAAAAGGTATAAGGGTATAGGGTATAAGGTATAAGGTATAAGGTATAGGCAGGGTTAGGAGTGTCAATATTATTGAAGGGAACACGGCCAAAATTATAACTAACATTCATGAATAAGATATTTAAGTTCTTCTCAAGCCGATCCCTATTGCACCTTTGCAAGTTTATTGGCTTAGCATTTTGCCTTCTATTCATCTCATGCGAGCCAAAGAAAGCGTCAGAAAAAGAGCTTGTGGTGAATTGGGAAAAACTCGGGCCGGGTGGAGGTGGTGCGACATTTATTCCGACGTTCTCCTACGAAACTCCTCAAAATTTTCTTGTCCGGTGCGATATGACTGGATCTTACATCACTAATGACGGAGGTGCCTCTTACAAGCAGGTGAACTTTGCCAATGGCGCCAACGCATATGCATTCGACCCTGGTAATGCGAACTCTATTTGGATAGGATCAACGATGTTGAACCATTCTACAGACGGAGGTAAGACCTGGGAGCTGGTTTTTCCCAGGAAAGAAGACATAGTGAGTGAAATATTTCACGATGATCACGCCAACTACAGGATCGAAACATCTGACAGTTCATTATATGTAAGCGAACACGGACGCATCGGGACTATTCGTATCGACCCAGCCATGAAGGGAGCCATGTATTTTAGCATGGGACAATTTTTCTTTTATAGTTCTGATAACGGCAAAACGTGGTCCCGGGAGAAACTGCATCAACGTATTGAACACGTTTACACGAATGCAACAGTACTGAAAAATGAAGTTGTCATCTTCACAGCAGAATCACTTTACAAATTTAACAAAACAACACACCAGTTTATCCAAAGCAACCTTCCAGCGGCCATGTCTCCGGCTTTTTCGTTTACTTCCGGCACGGAAAAAAATAGTGGTACCGTTGTTTTTTATGCCTTGCATCATGATCCAAAGGAAGAAATTCAGGAAGAATTCGGACACAGCGAAGTATGGAAATCGACGGATAGTGGTATTACGTGGAACCGTCTGCAGAGTCCGGTCGTCACTAACGAAGTCACTGGAATAAAACCAAGTTATTCAATGATCGCCTGCGCCGAATTTGATGCAGGTCAGGCTTACCTGGTGACTAACCGGTATGAGGAGAAGAAAGCAGGCAAAATGATTTATTGGTATGGTGCCATGAAGACCAGCGATGCCGGCAATAAATGGGAGTGGGTATGGAAAGGTGGTGGAGGATCCGGACAGTATGGAGTAAAGGATGGAATTGGTGTTGCTAACCTGAAAGACGCGTGGTCTGAAAAAGCCTTTGGCGGCGAGTACATTCGCCTAATGGATGTAGGTGTATATCCGAATGATGGTAATGTTGCCATCGTCACGGATTGGTACCGTACCATGAAAACAACTGACGGAGGTAAAACCTGGAATGAAATTTACAGCGAGGCGCAATCCGATGGAACATTCATAAGCCGCGGTATTGATGTAACGACCGCGTACAGTGTTCACTTCGATCCGTTTGATAGCAATCATGTTGCTATTAGTTATACGGACATTGGCTATCACCATTCTTTTAATCGCGGTAAAAGTTGGTTGCGTTCTACGGAAGGCGTTCCCACTGAATGGATCAATACATGTTATGATTTGGTGTTTGATCCCGAAGTGAAAGATAAGATATGGTCCGTGTGGTCGGGTATGCACGATTTTCCGCGGGGAAAAATGACCCGTAATCCGAAATGGAAAGAAAGAGGGATGGGTGGCGTCTGTGTTTCACTGGATGGTGGAAGGACCTGGAAACCCAGCGTCGACGGTATGGGACCTAACTCACCGGCTACCAGTATAGTGTTGGATCCTAAATCGTCGGCAGGAAATCGCACATTATATGCAAGCGTCTACAACAAAGGTGTCTTTAAATCAACCGATGATGGAAAGACCTGGACCTTAAAAAATACGGGCATCGAAGACAATACTTGCGCCTTTGAGCTCACGCTTAGCGACAACGGACATTTATTTCTTACGGTCAGCGCGACACCTATGCATAAAGACGGAAAGAAAGGGCGTGAATATTATTCCGGCGCAGTTTACAAATCGACAGACGGTGCCGAGTCCTGGACTAAACTTGACATCAGCAACGGACCAATATTTCCCAACGGAATAGCAATTGATCCTGAAAATCCCGATCGCATTTACCTTGCCTGTTGGGCTGATCTTCAATTGAGTGATCTGGTGGGCGGTGACGTGGCGCGTTCAACGGGAGGAGATGAAAACATCGATATGCCAGGTGGAATCTTTTTATCGGAAGACGGTGGAAAAACGTGGACTTCCATTTTTGACAAGGAAAAGTATGTCTATGATGTCACCACTGATCCCTATCATCCGGGCAGACTTTATTGCAATACCTTCAATCAAGCTGCCTATCGAAGCGATGACCATGGGAAGACCTGGAAAAAAATTAAAGGATACGATTTTCATTGGGGCCAACGCGTTATTGTCGATCGTAATGATCCGGAACAAGTGTACATCACTACGTTTGGCTCCAGTGTATTACATGGTGTCCCTGTAACTGAATAATAAACAACACCATGAAATCGGTTTTCGAGAACCCTCTGCGTGTTATCCGCTTTTTCACAACCTTTGTGTCACCCTTATACCTTATACCCTTATACCCTTATCTCCTTATCTCCTTTTTTCCCCTGACAGGCTGCCAATCTCCATCCACGGATACCCTACCTGTCGATGCTAAAAAAATAACCAATCCTAATGGACGCAACGATGCCTGGGGATTTATTGGATTCGGTGGCGGTGGCGCAACGTTTTATCCTGCGGTAAGCCCGCACAACCCTAAGGTGGCCTTCGTCAGTTGTGATATGACGGGATCATACAGTACTACGAACGGTGGATTGTCGTGGCGGATGTTCACACTGCATGGTGTCATTCATAACTATGTTTTTGATCCACTGGATTCATCGGTCGTATACGCTCTGGTAGGCAATCATTCCGGCGGATTATTCAAAAGCGAAGACGCAGGTAATACCTGGAAGCTCCTTTATCCTGCACCGGAAGATGTAACAGGAATTGTAGCAAAAGGAGATCATGCCGATGAAGTCATGGTGACCAAAGATAGTACCGAACGGAACGTGACGTCGTTGGCAATAGATCCCGAAAATTCCAAAAAACTCTATGCAACAATTCAAATCAATGAGACAAATGCATTTTATATGTCTGATGATGGAGGAATGCGTTGGGACAAACAGAAAGACTTGCAAGAGGAAGCGATGAATATTTATGTCGTGCCCGGATCTCCAAAAGAGAGCAGAACGGTTTACATCACGAGCAAGCAAACGATCACAGTGAGAAAAAATGGAGAATGGACTGTAAACGATGGGCCCGAAGGTGTGAAAAGCCTAACGGAATTTGGAGGCGGATTTGATCAATCCAAAAACGTGTTTGTTATTTATGCAACTTCCGGCAAATCATACTTCAATCCGAAGGGTGATCCATCCGGAATTTATTTTACCGATGACGGCGGCGCTACATGGCAAAACCGACAGCATGGATTGGTGAACATGACCGCTAAAAATATGCCTTTGCCCGAATGGCGAAGTGTTGCGACCAGTGCATTACATCCTGAGGTGGTTTACATCTCTTATGCTAATCTCCATGTGGATAAGGACACGACCTGTATTGGCGTAGCCAAGAGCGTGGACTATGGCATGACATGGACATTGGTGTGGAAGGACAAACTGGTTAAGGGCGGAGACCTGCATGCAACAAACCTGGACGGTGGGTGGATCAATGAACGCTATGGACCTACCTGGGGCGAGAATCCATTTTCAATTGCTGTGTCAGCCGTCAATCCGGATGTGTGCTACACCACCGACTTTGGACGTGTCATCAAAACCGAGGATGGTGGGAAAAGCTGGAAGCAGGTGTACACTAAAAAGAAAACGAATGGTGGATGGACCTCGCGTGGTATAGAAGTGACATGTAGCTATGGAGTTGTGTTTGACCCATTTGACGAAAATCATGTATTTATCACGAATACCGATGTAGGGCTGATGGAAAGCAACGATAGGGCTGAAAGCTGGAATAGCGCTACCAAGGAAAATGGAATTCCAAAGGGATGGATCAATAGTACCTATTGGCTCACCTTTGATCCGGAAGTGAAAGGCAAGGCATGGGCAGCAATGAGCGGAATACACGATTTGCCGAGACCGAAAATGTGGCGAAGAAACAAAGTATCTGATTTCAATGGGGGGATTGTTGAAACGTTAGATGGTGGCAAAACGTGGAAACCGATCAGTGCACAAATTGGTGAAGGTGCTATGACCCATATCCTGATGGATCCGTCCTCCGATAAGTCCTCAAGAACATTATACGCCTGTGCATTTGGAAAAGGTGTTTATAAATCTACAGACGGCGGCAAGACCTGGCAACAAAAGAATAATGGAATTGCAGGGAAAGAACCTTTTGCCTGGCGTATTATTCGACGTGAGTCGGACGGTGTACTTTTCCTAATTGTCAATCGCCGGAGCGATGATGGAAGCATCGGCAATGAATTGGACGGCGCACTGTACCGTTCGAGTGATGGCGCTGAAACTTGGGGAAAAATTTCCCTACCCCCGGAAACCAATGCACCCATGAGTTTGGCCGTTGATCCCGAGCATCCCGGTCGATTGATCATGTCTGCATGGGGAAGGGTAACTCCGGGACATTTTTCATCGGATATCGGAGGTGGTATTTTTGTGTCCGATGACGATGGAAAGTCATGGAATACAGTGCTTTCGCAGGATCAGCATATTCACGATATCACTTATGATCCTCGCGTTAAAACATTTTATGCCTGTGGTTTTACTGGATCGGCCTACAAATCACTTGACGCTAAAACCTGGGAGCGTATTCCAGGTTACAATTTTAAATGGGGTAGGCGTGTGGAATTTGATCCACAAGACCCTCGAAAAATATTTATACTGACCTTTGGTGGAGGAGTATGGTATGGCCCCGCCGCCGGAGATAAAAATGCGCCAGAGGATATAATTAATCCCTAAGGGATCTATTGAATTTCAATCAAAGGATCACACAACCCATTGGAAATTGCCAATTGTCCCTCCTTCAGTCCGCTCGATTCGTAAGCATGTGTGTCGGCACTTGGTTTGAAACCGGATGTCTTTTTTCTTTCAGTCGACGTCAAAACTTCCCGATTTCAATGAGAATAACTTCCGAGATGACCACTCTTCTAAAACAGACGTTCCCTTTAATTCTTAAAAGCGACTTTCTTAAATTCGGTTAAGGACTTTTTGAGATCTTTTGAACAAGGTAGATGAAGCGAAAGTGACGATGCAGGCAATTGAAGTCGGGATTAGCTGACAAGTATCACATGATGACCTGAAGTAAGTTTGGATTAAGATCAACAATCAGCGTACGGTACAGAACGTCGACTCAGGTTGGATGCAGAGAATTAGGTAATTCATTAACCACACTAACCCAATTATATTTATGAGTGAATCACTACAGAAGTGTTCCAAAGCATACTGGTGTATGCTGCTTAGTGTACTTTATTTCGCGGCGCCTGCTCACGGTGTGACAGCCTCGGGAAGTAATACGCTGCTCAAGGCTGGCAATAGCAATAGTGCTTATGCCATAATGGTTGAAAAGCCCGTTTCCGGAAATGTTGTCGATGATAAAAATGAACCTTTACCCGGCGCTAATGTCGTGGTTAAAGGAACAACCATCGGCACCACCACAGATGCTGGCGGCAATTATTCCCTATCCGTGCCTGACGATGCAGATATACTGGTATTCTCTTACATCGGATATACCACACAAGAAGTTTCAATTGGTAGCCAGTCCGTTATCAATATTACACTTCAGGCAGATCTTAGCACATTGTCGGAAGTAGTGGTCGTGGGATATGGAGAGCAACGGAAAAGTGATCTGACAGGAGCCATTACATCTGTCAAAGGCGACGACATTGTACAACTCCCCACTCAACGTGTAGACCAGGCATTGCAAGGAAGAGCTGCGGGTGTCATGGTATTGAGCCCAAGTGGCGTGCCCGGTGGTCCTACTACCATTCGTATTCGTGGGATGAACTCTATCAATGGAAGTAATTCTCCTTTGGTTGTTATCGATGGTCTGCAGGGTGGGGATATTAACTCCCTTAACCCGAATGATGTGGAATCGATGGAAATTCTAAAAGATGCTTCGGCTACGGCCATATATGGATCACAAGGCGCCAATGGAGTAATCCTGATTACCACAAAAAAAGGTAAGAAGGGAACTCCAATGGTTAGCTACACCTATTCTGTGGGTGTTCAACAATTAAGGGAAAAGTTAGACCTGATGAATGCAGGAGAATTTGCCCGTACGGCGAACGACTTCAGAGCATCTCAAAACATGCCTGGAAATGTTGTCATTGTTCCTACGCCGATCTTTACCGATCAGGAGATCGCTGACTTCGACAAAAACGGAGGGACCGACTGGCAGGACGTGATATACGAAACTGCACCCATTCAAAATCATCAGCTGTCGCTGAGCGGTGGATCTGAGAGCGCTCAGTATTTGGTCTCTGGCGGATACCTGGATCAAAAGGGAATTCTTCTCAATTCATCGTTCAAACGTTTTTCATTGCGGGCTAATGTGAATATGGACATCAATAAATGGGCAAGCTTTGGATTGAGTTGGGCAGGAATAAAAGAAACGGGAAATGCGCCTCCATTTTTTGATGGCGCAGGAAACGTTGATGCTTTAGGCTATACAACCAGTGTGGCTCCACGTTGGGCAGCAACAATACCTGTGTTTGATGAATTTGGTAATTATAACAGGCATCCCTCTGAATATGGAGAACCTGGAATGTGGAATCCTTTAGCCAGCGCAATGGAGCCCGTAACAGATAATGGCACCTTGCGGAATAACGTAAATACATTTGTTCAATTTAAGTTTCTAAAAGATTTTACATTCAGAATCACCGGAGGTGCAGTGACGGCAAACCGTGATAATTATCGGTACCTGAACCGGGAAACAAAAGAAGGTTTTCAAAGAGACGGAGCGGGATCGATTGATGCAAGCCAGTATTCCCGTCTCCAGAACTCCAATATACTTACATACGACAAACATTTTAGCGTTCATCGTTTAACGATAACTGCCGTTGCTGAACAACAGGTTGAAACGAACAGAGGATCGACAGTACTCGCAACCGGTTTCCTGGTGGACGCAGCCGGGATTGATGACCTGGGTGGAGCAACATCGCTCGTAGCATCTTCTTTCAATACCAAGCGCGTTATCAATTCTTACCTCGGCCGGGTTAATTATGCCTTTGGTGAGAAGTATTTGTTGACCGCTAGTTACCGCGCTGATGGTTCTTCCGTTTTTGGAGCTAATAACAAGTGGGGTTACTTCCCGTCGGTTTCCGCTGCATGGAAGCTTTCCGAAGAAGACTTCATAAAAGACCTTGGCTGGTTCACTGAGCTGAAGATTCGCGGTAGCTGGGGTATAACCGGTAATCAAGCTATTAGCCCTTATGCAACGTTGGCCTCTCTTACGTCTACTAATAATAACTATCCTTATGAAGGTGGTTCGTCGTCAAATGTTGGGTATGGTATCAACAGGGCTGCTAATCCAAACTTGAAATGGGAGAGTACCACACAGACAGATATTGGCTTCGATATAGGATTACTCGATGGACGCTTGACGGCAACGTTTGACTATTATATAAAGACGACTGAGGACTTACTCCTAAGCCGTCAGCTTCCAACTTATACCGGATTCAGTAGTATCATCGATAACGTAGGGTCCGTCCGAAATAATGGAATTGAATTGACCATTGGCGGCGATCCTTTTGTGGGGGATTTTAAATGGAATACCAGCTTTAACATTTCAGGTAACAAAAGTGAAGTACTTGATCTGGGCGGATTGTCAAGCCTTCCGTTCCGAACGACTCCTGGGGCTGGTTATGGTTTCAGCACGAATAATAACACTGCTTTGCTGTACTTGAAACCGGGCCATCCTTTTGGTGAAATGACCGGCTGGATAACCGATGGGACATGGGGTACAGCGGACCAGGATAAAGCTGCAACCTATGGCCAATTGCCTGGCGATATCAGGTACAGGGATATGAATAACGATGGCAAGATCAATCGTGATGATCTTACTAGTTATTGGCCAGGCAATGCCCGATTTCATCTACGGTTGGAATAACAGGCTATCGTTTAAGAATTTTGACCTGATGTTCCTGATTCAAGGTGTTTCGGGAAATAATTTATTCAATGTTAACGAGATCCGATTAGAACGTCCCGGAGATTCAGAAGGGACGAGTGCTGCCATGCTCGATCGGTGGACAACGGAAAATCAGGACACGGATGTCCCTGCGTTTATCTCACAAAGTGACCGGAAGGGAGCCGGGCTTACCAGTACCGTCTCCGGTATTGATACACGTGTTAGCCGTTGGGTTGAAGATGCCTCTTACATCCGCCTGAAAAACATTACGCTGGCTTACAACTTACCACGGACAATGATCAGCAAAATAGGTTTGAGCAAGCTAAGAACATATGTCACGGCTTCGAATGTATTTACCATTACAGATTATACCGGATATGATCCCGAAGTCAGTTCATTTAACTCCAACGATGCCAGATTGGGTCTTGATTTTGGAGGCTACCCAACAGCACAGTCAGTTATTTTCGGTATCGACTTAACATTTTAAAATCTAACGGCCATGAAAAATAGATATAATTTAAAAAGTTATCTGGCACTCTTCCTCCTGATCAGCGTCGTTGCTTGCCAGGATCTCGATGAAGATCCAAAGGGTTTTGTATACCCTGGTAATTTTAACACAACCGTTGTACAAGCTGAAGCAGCGCTCGCCGCTTCCCTGAATGCCCTTTGGTGTGAATGGTGTTCAAACTATTCATACGGATACGGCAATTTTATTCATGATGACGTGCTCGCTGACGGTGATCTGAATATCGGTAACGGTTTTGGAACCGACCTTTGGAATGCTCACTACATTGCACTCAACAACATTAATGGCGTGATTAAGTCTGTTGAAGGCGGATCAATTACCAATAGCGACGATCAGGCTGCAATTCCCGGGTTGCTGGGTCAAGCAAAGTTTTTGCGCGCATTCAGCTATTTTACACTGGTACGGCTTTTTGGCGATATACCTTTAATTACCGAGGATACACCAGACCCTGTTACCAATCCAATCACGGAGCGGACTCCTATCGCGGATGTGTATGCATTCATTGTTTCTGATTTAGAATTTGCAATTGACAACCTGCCATCTGAACAAAGCCCCAAACCTTCGAGAGGTGCAGCCCAGGCGTTGCTTGCAAAGGTCTATCTGACAATGGCAACGGCACCCCTAAATGAAACATCTAACTATGCCAAGGCACGGGACGTAGCCAAAGCGTTGATAGATGAAGGTACTTATTCTCTGATACCGGATGTATTTGAAGTGTTTATGCCTGAAAATAAATACGGCCCCGAAAATATCTTTAGTTATAATTCGACAGAGGATGATCAGGCTACTGATCCACAAATATGGACACCTGGCATAATGGACGGATGGGGCGATGCAAGCCTTGACCTTTTGTGGGCCGAGAACTGGTTGGATACACGTCCAAACGAACCGCGGCAGGATGCTTACCTGATACTTGAATGGGATGGCGTTCCCTGGCAGGACTTTGACGAAGCACGACCTTTCCTTGGAAAGTATGTTATGCCGTACATACCACAGGAAGAATATGACGCAGAATCGAGCACCGCTAATATGCCAATCTTACGCTATGCTGAGGTCTTGTTGATTTATGCGGAAGCAGCAAACATGGCCGAAGGGGGTCCCTCTGCCGATGCATATGAAGCGCTCAATATGGTGCGGAGAAGAGCGAACAATTTTCCAATAGATGCTCCGAGTTCTGTGGATCTTACTAGTTTATCAAAAGCTGACTTTGATAAAGCCGTGATCGAGGAACGTGAATTTGAATTGGTCATGGAGTTCGACCGGTGGTACGATATTATTCGGAAAAGATTGCTTATTGAACTGACAACGAAGTACCATCCGGAAGATTTAGGCAATGTGTCCGATGATGATTACTTATATCCGATCCCTGACTACGACGCGAAAATTCTCGGCAGCCAGAATCCAGGGTATACCACTGAATGATTGATGGTAAGGTTAATTGCAGTTTTAACGCTAGAAAAGTCCTGAATTGTCAGGACTTTTCTATTTACTCTATCTCGACATATTAGGTTCACAAACCATGAAAAAATATGGCATCATTCTCACGGACATCAGTTCCAGGTTCTACATTAGTAGGGGGATAAGTTCACTAATGTAGGATGCATGAAAATTCATTTTTTGCTTGTCTGCGTATGAGGTTATCCCTGTCTGTCTTAATTATTCAAATTCTCATTAGTTGTAAATCTTCGCCTGAGAACTCCAGCGCCGAGTCTCTTTACGCCACTAACACCAGAAGCTACCGGAATTTCATTCGTCAACGTGAATGCAGAAGATGCTGACCACAACATCCTGCAATACGAATATTTTTACAACGGGGGCGGTGTTGGTTTGGGGGATATCAACAACGACGGTCTGGTGGATATTTATTTCAGTTCAAACCAGGGAGAAAATAAATTATACCTTAACAAAGGAAACCTTCTCTTTGAGGACATCACAAAAAAAGCAGGGGTCGCGGCTGCGAACGGTTGGAAAACCGGGATTGCTATGGTCGATATCAACGCCGATGGGTATCTCGATATTTATCTTTCCCGGTCAGGGTCGGGGAAGCCTAACGAAAGGGAGAATACATTATTCATCAATAATAAGGACCTGACATTTACGGATCAGGCGAAAGCCTATGGCCTCAATGATGATTCCTACAGCACGCAAGCATCGTTCCTTGACTATGATCGCGATGGCGACCTCGATGTTTTTTTATTAAATCATTCCCGACTGACCATTTCAAACTCATTTGATATCAAAGACCGCAATACCAACAAGCGGGTAAAATACGTGGGCAATAAACTTTATCGAAATGATGGAGGCAAATTTATCGACGTAAGCGATTCTATGGGGATATACGGCCCCGCCTCCAACTACGGGTTGGGAATTGCCTATGCAGACATTAACAACGACGGATGGATGGATATCTATACGTCGAATGATTATACGGGTAAAGACAAACTACTGATGAATAGCCACGGCCGTTCCTTTCATGAGGTCAGCGATAGTTTGCTAACACACATGTCACAGTTTTCCATGGGAGTTGACATAGCCGATGTGAACAATGACGGCCTTATGGATATTTTCTCCCTGGATATGTTGCCGGAAAGTAACAAACGACAGAAGGAATTGCTCTGGCCCAATAAATATGATGTGTATGCGGCCATGGCGAAAAACGGACTTCATCATCAGTATATGCGCAACATGTTACACCTGAACAATGGAGATGGTTCTTTCAGTGAGATCGGACAACTTGCCGGAGTATCGAACACTGACTGGAGTTGGGCCGCCTTAATTGCTGATTTTGATAACGATGGCCTTCAGGATCTTTTTGCATCGAATGGGTTCAAAAGAGAATTTATCAACAATGACTTTTTGAAATATAAAGCTGACTTGTTGATCAAGGTCAAACGCGGAAAAAAATTTGATAAGATCGATGACATTATCAGCAAGATGCCTTCCAATAAAGTACACAATTACATATTTCAAAACAGCGATGGTTTGTCATTTAAGGATGCTTCATTGGATTGGGGCTTTTCGAAAGAAAGCCTGACCAACGGAGCGGCGTATGCCGACCTGGACAATGACGGAGACCTTGACTTGGTGTTGAACCAATTGGATGAATTGGCAGTAATCTACCGTAACAACGCTGACCAGGTCGTAAAAAATAATTACTTAAAAATCAGACTTCAGGGTACAGACCAGAATCGTTACGGGCTAGGGGCTACCGCAACGCTTTACAGTGGAGACAAAATGATGAAGCGAACACTTTGCCCGTATAAAGGTTTTCAATCCTCGATGGAGCCTGTTCTGTTTTTTGGACTGGACACACTACGAACGATTGACTCTCTTATTATAGAGTGGCCTCGCGGTGAAATTCAGCGATGGAAAAAACCTGAAGTGAATCAGTTCATGACCGTAAAACAGAAAGACGCTGTACATGAACATAAACAAAACACTGTTGCCCGTAGCGTTGTTTTCTCAGGAGTACGGCTCTATACCTTTCCGCCACCACGAGAACGACTTTATTGACTTCCGCGTGCAATCACTTTTACCAAGAACGTATTCGGCAAGCGGCCCTGCAATGGCTGCAGCCGATTTAAATAACGATGGACTCGTGGACCTTTTTTTCGGAGGAGCCAAAGATCAGGTGAGCGCAATCTTCCTTCAGCAATCGAATGGTACCTATCTCGAAAAACCTCAAGCTGCTTTTAAGGCAGATGCTCCATCGGAAGATGTTGATGCCGTTTTTTTCGACATGGATAACGATTCGGACATGGACTTATATGTCGTAAGTGGAGGCAGCGAATTTCCTGCATCCAGTCCGTTGCTACAAGACCATTTGTATTCAAATGATGGAAAGGGAAATTTCACAAGGTTTGCGTTGCTGCCTCTTTATTACAGCGGTTCGTGTGTACGTCCGGCCGATGTGGACCAGGATGGTGATCTGGATTTATTTGTTGGTAGTAGAATTATACCGGGCCGGTATCCCGAAGCGCCGGAAAGTTATATTTTGACAAACGACGGAAAAGGGAATTTTTCAAATTCAACTTCTGTGCTGCCACATGCGTCCATCGGGATGGTGACTGATGCGAACTGGATTGACTTCAACAAAGACAATTGGCCTGACCTGGTGGTGGTGGGCGAGTGGATGCCGATTACTATTTACATCAATGAAAAAGGAAAGTTAACGGATAAGACCAGTACTTATATAAAAGAAAAAACAAACGGATGGTGGAACCGGATCCTGAGTGAAGATTTTGACAAGGATGGCGATGAAGATCTGGTCATCGGAAATTTTGGGATGAATAATCAATTTAAAGCTTCTTCCAAACGGCCTGTAACATTATATTATGCTGACTACGACGCCAATGGTTCCCTGGATCCCATCATAAATTATTTTATTGGTGACAAAAGTTATCCATCACCCACACGCGACGAACTTGTCGATCAACTACCCTCGTTTCGAAAACGTTTTCCCGATTATGCTTCATTTGCCACGGCTACCATAGAAACGATACTTACTGCAGATGAGCTAAAACGTTCTTCAATACTGAGTGCCTATACGATGGAAACTGTCTATATACAAAACGATGGTTCTTCTTTTAGTATCAGACCATTGCCCATTCAGGCTCAGGTGTCACCGGTCTTGGCGCTGCACGCGATGGATGTAAATAATGACGGGAATTTAGATCTCATTGCTGCAGGCAACCTTTTCAAAATGGGCGCACGGTTTGGAAGGGCGGCCGGAAATTTTGGTACGGTACTACAGGGAGACGGCCACGGCAATTTTACAGCACTGACTCAAACAGAAAGCGGGTTATGTATTCGCGGTGAAGTAAGAAATATTTTCCAGGATAAAGACAGAGTGATCTTTGCCGTCAATGACAATGTTCCGGTTGTCTATCGGCTAAAAGTGAAAAGCAATAGTCATTAGAAATAGCTATGGCGTCGCAATTCTTAACAAAATTCAAAACGCAATCAATTTATTAAAGGTGGTAACTTAGGTGGGAGTTGTAAAATCGAAAGGTTTGAACATTTTGACCATTAAACACCAATAGCTATGAAACCATTTACAAAAATTGCAGCAGTAGTATTTGGAATTGGAGCCCTGGTTCATCTCATTCGCCTTTTTTATCCATTCCGGATCATGATTGGTAGAAATATGATACCGTACTATGCTAGTTTTGGGGTAATTGTAATAGCCCTTGTTTTGTGTATTGGACTTTGGAAAGAATCAAAGTAACTAAGAGCACTCCTTAGAGTTGGGCGCTTACCTCGAGCAGAAATTATCATTGCAAGGAAGTGCACAGAAGTAACAGTTCATGTGTCTTTATGCAAATCCTTCCGCTCCTGGTAATTCCTAATCCCATTTTGAAACTCATTTTGCTGATGATACATCCACCAGGGATTCAGCAGCTTGGGCAGGAATGCCTGCAAACGTTTTAACTTGACAATTCGGAGCCTTGATCTCGTTAAAATCCTATTTTGTAAACGGGGTACTATATTTGACAGCCTGTTTAATAATCGGTTCCTTGTTCAGGGGTCGATTTATTGTTACCCGTCACATTTATTGGACAAAAAAGTGGAAATCTGGTCACCATTCAAGGGTGATGGAGATTCATCGCGCGTCCAAGGTATCCTGAGAAATTTGTAGTGATTTAAATGAGTTCCCAGTGAAGAAAGTTGCATTGATTGTTATCCTGTCTGGCATATTTCTGGCGATAGTAGGGATTTTTTGGTACCAGGAGATGCAGTATCTAATGCCCACGCCTGTTCCCGCAGATTACAAGGTGGTGCGGCCGGAAGAACTTGTTCAATACGATTCAGTTCTTCTACCTCAGCAACACAAAAAACCGAAGCTGCTTCATTTCTTTAATCCAGATTGTCCGTGCTCCAGGTTCAACCTCAAGCATTTTCATGCTCTCAACAAAGATTATAGCGACAAGATCGATTTCTACGTGGTTGTCGATAGTGAAGAGCAAAGTTGAGCCAGCTAAGAAATTAATCAACAGCGAAGTGACTATCGTGGTTGATCGGGGCAAGGAACTTGCTAAAGCATGTGGTGTTTATTCGACCCCTCAGGCAGCAATTATCCAGGCTTCCAATGGATTATACTTTAGAGGGAACTACAATCGATCCAGGTACTGCACCAACAAGGACAGTAACTTTGTGCAAATGGCACTTGACTCATTGGTTGCAAAAAAAGAACCGCCAATATTCATTGAGCTGGCTACGAATTCTTATGGTTGCAGTCTACCAACAGCTAAAAATTTAACAAATTAATGAGCAAATCAAGACTCTACGCCGGCGACATATTGAGTGCTGATAGACTTAGTGAAGGCGAGTTGAAAGGCGTTATGAAGGGGATCTTTTCATTCGCAAACAAAGTGAATGAAGGATTGCTGCTTGCCATGTTCCTATTCGGAATATTCATCGCCCTTTTTTACGATACATGGTTAGTGGCCTTTGCCATTGGTGGTTTATGTCTGGTAGCGTACTATACCGCAAAGAAGATACTTCCTGATTCAGTCGTCTATCAGTACGTATTAAGTGGGATCTCTGCAATTTTTTCAGCTCAATTTATCTACCAGATGCATGGGATGGCAGAAATGCACTTCTGGGTGTTTATCTGTTCGACCATTATGATCATCTATCAAAACTGGAAACTTCAGATCCCCTTGATTGTGATCGTCATCATTCACCATGGCTCCTTTGCATATCTTCAGTACGCAGGGTATAAAGAAATTTATTTCACCCAGCTGGATTATATGGATTTGACAACATTCATTTTCCATGGGGTCCTGGCGTCGTGTGTTTGTCTTGTGTCAGCATATTGGAGCTATACGATCTATAAGCGTACCATCCAGGATGCTGTGAATCTTAAAGCACAGTTGATATTAAAAGCAGAGCTGCAGGAAAAAAATAAAGCGCTTACCACTTCAGAAGAAGAATTGCGCGCTTCACAAGAGGAGCTCCTGGCTTCGCAGGAGGAACTGACGCAAATCAACGAGAACCTCAACAACCTCGTAAATGAAAGGACTCTCACAATCATTGATCAGAATAAGAAGTTTGTTCACCACGCTTTCATCAATGCGCATAAAGTAAGGAGTCCACTGGCTCGTATCCAGGGGCTCGTAAATCTCCTGAGTTATGAAGCCCCTCGCTTAACAGAGAGCGGTCAGGAGATCCACCGCCTGTTAAAAATTTCGTCTGAGGAACTGGATGAAATCCTCCAGGAAGTCAAGATCAATCTCGATAAGGCAGAATTCAAAGGTTTACCCGAATATTCGGATGACGACGATCTTGCACAACAAGCCTGACATCAACCGTCCTTTCAATAAGTGCAGCTTTCGATATTAGCGAATGACGGTGTGTTGAATGGTTTGAATTTCGAACTCCGAATTTCGAATGTCGAATTTAGAATGAATTCCACGATTAACGGATAACGATTAACGGATAACGATTAACGATTAACGATTAACGATTAACCCCCTCCAACCGCTCCATAACAATTTCTCCCAATGGCGATAAGCTGTAGCCAATCTCATGGCTGATCGTCAGTCCCAGGTTTTTCAACTTCCTGACATTCACTTTGAAATCAAGTTTTTCCATTTGCATTATCTCTGCCAGGTCGCCGGCGCGCTGTTCAGGATATCGTTTGATGAGCTTCATTACCTTCAGCACCCACGGTCCGCGTGTTTTGTCAAGGCGGTCGAGCTTAGTCTTAAGTTTTTGAAATTCGTCGTCTTGCAGATCCGTTTTCTCACGAAGATCTAGTCTTGGGTCTTCGGACTCGTACTTCACTTTGACTTTATAAATTGTGCCGTTTGTTCCTTTGTTGAGATCGTACATTAACAAATCAATATTTTCGTAACCGGCCTTTGTTGCTTCGGCTTTTGTTATAGCATTCTCTTTGATAGGCTCTACTTCTGTTACCCGGATCACACCAACAGCTGTTTTCATGGTGCTTCCTTTCTTGACGTTTGGTTTTTCCCACCGTCTGAACGCGAGAGTGATCGTTCCTGCTTTGATGCCTTTGAGCTGATGGAGTTTGAAGATCATAGTGCGATAGTCCCCGCCTGCATACCTTCGCGTACCCGCTTGCGCCACCGCTATAGCCCCGATAAGTATCGGGCGCACACGTGGGCAGAGCAAGGCCGGCCGGGCAGGCAATTTCGAAATAAACAAAGCGCTTTCAAGAAACCAAGTCGTCGCGGGGGTGTGGCTTTGGTCACACGCTCGGCCATCATGACTAAAACGCCGGCTTTTTCAGTATTCGCAACGTTTTTACTCTCTTTTGAAACAAGAGTACCATCCAAATAGGGCTCATCCAATCACCTTTGCAGCGCTTACCTAAAGCTTCATCTTTTTTTTAAGATCGAGGCCGGTCGCCAGTGCGCGAGCCAAACCGAGTAATAATCGCATTTATTAAAACCCAGGTTATGATTAGAAAACAGTTGTTGATTCTATGCTTATCGTTCTCAGTATTGAGCAGTTTTGGTCAGGTAACGGTAGAAGGAAAGGTCACGGAGCGGGGAGAGGGTCTGCCTTCTGTCACCGTACTCCTTCTCCGGCCTGACTCCACCATGGTAAATGGAGTTGTGACAGAAAGCAACGGCAAATTTACTTTCGAACAAGTGATGCCTGACCAATATCGGATATCCGCATCGATGGTGGGCTATGGTAAATTTGTTTCGCCAGTGATCACCGTTGGCGACGTCAACGTCGTATTAGCAGACATAATCCTGGCCGAGATTGCCACCGAATTGAATGAAGTTGTTGTCAGTGCGCAAAAGCAATTCGTAGAACAAACCACGGACAGGACGATCATAAATGTGCAGGGCAGCGTGACGTCTTCGGGCAATAGCATTCTGGAAGTTCTGCAAAAATCACCCGGCGTGGTTGTCAACAATCAGAGTAATAGTATCACTATGAACGGGAAAGCAGGCGTCCGGATCATGATCAACGGCAAGGCGGTCCAGGCACCACTCGATGTAGTGCTGCAGATGCTCGATGGAATGAACTCATCGAACGTTGAAAGAATTGAACTCATACCAACACCGCCTGCAAAGTATGATGCAGAAGGAAATGCAGGAATTATTCATATCGTGACGAAAGAGAATGCAGACCTTGGCACAAATGGATCCATTGGCTTTATCCTCGGTTACAGGGCGTTTGAAACGTACGGCGGAAATTTCAGCTTCAACATCAGACGTAAAAGATTTGCCTGGCTTGTTGATTATTCGGGCTCACGAAATCACAATGTTCATTCTATGAAAATGAACAGGCAATCTCTTGTCGATGGATTTGTGCGCACTGTCGATGACCAAAGTGATCGCGAGAATCTCACGGTTCAGCACAACCTAAGCTCGGTTCTTGAATGGAAGCTTTCGGATAATACAATCTTAAATGTTGGATTCACTGGCTATAGGAGGAAGTGGACGCTTGCCGCGCTTTCCACGGATGAAAATCATGTATCGAGCGATTCGGCCGTCTTTACCAACATGAACGTTGTCGAAGCAAATATCTGGCAAAGTGCGACGGGTGGTGTTGGGCTGCAAAGAAAGATTAACTCCAGGAGTGAAGTTTCCATTACCGCGGACTACCTCTATTATCACAATGACAACCCTTCTACTTACGACAATGAAGTATTCTATGAAGAACAGAGATTCAACGAGTCTTCGAAGATCGATCTGAAAAAGGATACACCCATTCACATTTTTGTAGCCAGAGCAGATTACGTATTTACTTCTTCACCCAATTTTACTCTGGAGCTGGGTATTAAGGGGGTTGCCACAAGGCTTGACAACGACGTGTTGGTGCAACGAAGGGTTGAAGATATATGGACGATCGACCGCGGTCTTACTTCGCTCTCCAACCTGCGCGAAAAGATTGGAGCTGCCTACATTTCAACTCAATGGAATCCGGGAGCGCAGTGGAACATTAACAGCGGGCTTCGGTATGAATATAGTCACACGACCATCGGCTCTCCAGATGTCAAGAATATAGTCAATAGGAAGTTTGGATACTTTTTTCCAAGTCTGTCTATAAAAAGAGATATAGGTCCGGAGAAGAACATTCAGCTTTCCTATTCAAGAAGGATAACGCGGCCCACGTACAATGATATGGCTCCTTATGTTTTTTTCTGGGGCCCTAACACGTTCTCCGGTGGAAATACTTCCCTGCTTCCCGCTGTTGCCGATGCCGTTAAGGCCGGACTTCAGGTAAAACAATGGATCATCTCTCTCCAATTTACACATGCAAAAAATGAGATCAATTCATATCAGCCAGAAGTTGACAAGGAGTCCAATAGCCTTACGTACAGGTCTCAAAATCTTAGCTATTTAAATACACTGGGATTGACCAATTCCTACTCCTTTAACATAACACCCTGGTGGGAGGTACAAAGCAATATCACGGCGCAGTATCAGACTGCTCGTGCGTCTCATCAGCAGAACGACGCAATGTTTCACTTATATGGAATGAATCTTAACTTGATGAATTTGCTCAGGTTGCCGCACGATATCACGATCGAAATCACGGGGATATACCAATCCAAAACTTTAACGGGGATCACGTCATACCTGCCACTCGGTTCACTCAATGCAGGCATTTCTAAAAAATTAGGTCAAAGTGGGACGTTAAGGTTATCGATGGATGACATTCTTTATACTAATTACTGGCGGATAAAATCCTATTCTGCCAAAAGCGGAGTGGAGTCATATTTCAAATATGATTTTCACAATCAATACGTCCGATTGACCTTTACTCTCAATTTGGGTAACACTAAAGTGAAATCAACGAAGTCAAGATCTGGATCTGAGGAAGAAAGACGCAGAATGGGGGACTGATGCCACTGAGTTGTGCCAATTGATGATGAGATAGGATTCAGCTCAAAGAAACGCAGAGTCCCCGAGATTCTGCGGCGACACCGAAATGTCTCGTCATGAGTAGGTTTTAGCAAGTCGCAGCAGAGTCGCTCAATCCTTTTGAGGACGATAAGCGCTCTTGCCTGCGTCGTCAATCTCAACAGATTTTTGATAAAACAATACTTCATTGTATCACGCGATTGAAGAAATATTCTGCATCGTGGCTACAGGAGTGTCTTCGATTTTCCCAGAACAGGCTTCTTATTGGGAAGAGATATTTTGAATGTTGATCCTTTTTCCGGGGACGATTTCAAAGTGATTTCGCCATCCAGTTTCTCAACCATTGCTTTCACAATGTATAATCCAAGTCCGGACCCGGACGAGCGATTCGTTCCACGAAAAAACATATCAAACACCTTGTCCACATACTGAGGGTGGATTCCAATTCCATTATCCTGCACCTCGATTACAGCTCTTTCGGCTTCTACGGAAATGGATAAGCTAACAAACGGGGAATTTTGAGCTGGATTATAATATTTGATAGCGTTTGAAATGAGGTTTCTAAGGATTGCCCTCAGTCGTTTTATATCAGTTACAAAGTCGACGGGTTGGTGAACCTTCAGTTCACAACTGACAGATTTATTGAGTTGCCCATATTCAAGTAAAATAGGCTTCGCTTCTTTTTCAAATTCAACAGAATCAAGGTCCAGGCTCACTTTTTCGTTAAATGCAATAGAAGTCAGGTCGACGAGCAGGCTATCCATATGTTGTATACGCTCCGTCATTAATGCCATATACGTTTGGATGGATTCCATCGATTTAGTTTGTCTTGCAAGCTGAAGCAAGCCAAGCAGTGTAGTGAGCGGTGATCTCAGATCATGGGATGCATGATAAATAAATTGATCAAGGTGATTGTTCAATCGTTCCAACTCGTCGATCCTTTTCTTTTCGTTCGTAATATCAAAGAGTAAAATTTCAATTATTCCCTCCGTGTAGTGGGAGCACCGCATGCTTACCCAACAATTATTTCCAGACGGCGTGGTTAACTGCAACTCCAGGTCATCCGTTTGTCTGCCATAAATCAGTCTATTGAATTTATCGATGGACTCGGTTCCTTGTACGTAGGTATGAAAGTATTTGTCCGCAAGGTGACGGTCGCCTAAAATTTCACACGCTTTCAAGTTGGCCATCAGGATCATCAAATTGGAATTTCCCACAATAAGTACCCCGATAAAGCGATTATGGAAAAGGGAATTATACTGTGATTCCAACCGCTCAAGTTTATGATTCTGGACTGCTTTATAGGTAGTGTCCTGCACCGTCATTCGAACTCCCGTACTGCCTTTTTGTGTAGTCATCATTTCAAATTGAATTTTTGCCAAAAATTTTACTTTATTTTTTTTTAGCCTGGCCCCGTAAGTTTCAAATCTGCCAGCCTTGAATGCATCATTAAGCTCTTTTTCCGGCTCCTTTTGTAGTATAGCTTCATCTGAGTATAATAATGAGAGATGGAGGCCCACAATTTCATCCGCTACATAACCCGTTATGGGTGCTCCTTCCTGCGAGGCGGCAAAAATGTATCCCTTATCGTCAATCCAATACTCTTCAATACTTTGCAGAATGGTGCTGATGATTTCTTCTCTATCTTTTTTTGAAATGGCCATGGGGCAACTTGTTGACTCTGGTGTATTTCTTCTGTCCAAATCAAACCCGACCATACTCTTCATATATTTAGGTTTTCCCGCAAGTTACTTTTACACCTTTCAATCGAAGGATACTAATGTTGTAAAGAATGAGTAATCTCGTTGCAGCAAACAGTTAAGGGTCTATTTGAGTGATAGTTGGTTGATGCTATGCACAACCTATTCACCACTTCTACTTGTTGCACGTCTTGAAGTAATGCCAATACAAACGAATAATTCCTGCTGATTCATTGATAGTAGAATTGAATTTTTTGCTGACGGGTGGTTTCAGGCGGGGTATTGCCATCGAAGGATCCAATTTTGTAGGTAGTGATTTTTTCAAGTGGATATCCGTCCTGGTCATAAGTATAACTATGGGATACAGGTATAAGGTTGGAAATCCGCAGGCCAAGTAGTGAACGTCCTCGGTAACTTTGTTATTGGCTGACCAATTCTGAAAATCAAAATCAGTATACCCCAAATGGCGGAACGGGTTTATGTTCCTGTCGTATTTAAAATTCCCATGGCTACAGATCTGGGAAGACTGTGTTGTCTTGTCACTAGCGATATTTTTTAATAAGATATCAAACTCATACTTGAATGCGTTTCCATTTGAGAGACTATAACTTACAATTATATGGTCATTCGCTTGGTTGGTGCTGATGATTGTGTCAAGACCAGTTCATTGTTGTAATGCATTGTTAACGTCACTTTATTTTCGACACCGTATTGATAGTCGTAGTCGCTATACAATTTTCCTAATAAGTAGGTTGTTATGTGCGACACAACGGCGCCTTCATGAGTAAAAACATCGAGACTGGTCTCTTCAAACTGCGACGTTTGTGAGTTATAGGACTGGTGACGGATGGATTCAAGTTCGTCATTGGCACTATAGTGATACAGGACCCTGGATTCAGGCCGAAAAACCGTACCACCGTCTGGGGTATTGACCTCGAATGATGTGATGTAACTTGATAACTTCTTAGCATTTTTTGACCCTGCCAGGACATACGTCACAGGCAGTGGACCATCGGCGCGGCCGTCCCAAATTGCCTGTGCTGAGATGTCCGATTGGATATCATGAATTCCCCATTTATCCAACAGTTCAATGCTGTAATGATGAAACCCGCTTTGTATTGCCAGCACATTGTCGTCTGGACCGGCGAAGCTGAAGTCTTTAGTCCATTGTAGCCCGTTATAGGAATCATATCCGCTCACCCTGATCTGCGCATCTACATTTTCATACAGTACGCCGCCAATTTCAATTTTTACATTCGTCTTAATCAAAACTTCCGAACTGCCATTGGTAACACCCACGCCGAAATTTTAATATCCGTAATCAGCCGGAGTATCATCAGGTGACACCGCCAAAACCTCTGCAGTTACTTCGATTGTTGTATTTTGACCTACGGTGAATTCGATCACCAGGGGAAGGGTTACCTGCCCAGCTTTGTCTGATCCTTTTTTCGGCGCCGCATATATTACCTTATTATCGCTGTCAATTGCCGTAAATTGTTGTAACTGATAGTTGCCCGCTGGAAGTTCGAGTAGCGCGCTGCCGAAAACGTTGTTGACAAGAGAAAGCGGAAGTCTTACGTCCTGTGCTAAACTTCCATTTCCGGCCGTATAGGTGAGCACCAGGTAAGCTGGAGCCGACTGTCCGTTGATTGATGCTATTTGAGTAAATGTGAAGATCACGTCACCGTTTGACGGCCCATAACTTTCTTCCTGCTGACAGGCATAGGAGATGAGCAAAAATAGCAACACAGGAACACGGAAGAGTCAAATACTTTTTTCATTTGATTGCGGCGTTTAACACTCTTTAAAAGAATTCTCTGCAAGGAACGTGGATCGGCCGTTCCGCGGCTAGTGCTTTTGTGCCAAAAGACGGTACTTTGGTTGCATGTGGTAATCCAACACGTGATGGAGAGGTGGTGGCTAATGGTTTATGGTGATGGGTAGGCGGTCCATGGTCGATGGTCCATAGTCGATGGTCCATGGACTATGGACTATGGTCATGGTCCATGATTGATAGATTATGGTGAATCCTCAAACAAACTTCCAGGCTAAGAATCGCTAATATAGAAGCCTGCCAGCATCATCGAGAAATGACACTGGCAGACTCCTCATCTAAACTCGGAGCAAAGGTATTTTTAAATGATGGCTCGAAACAATGACTATTGTTGCATTAGACAATTCTTTCGTTGCGTGTTACACCTTTTGAGGAGTATTTTGGTGAGTATACTCGCTCGGAGCAACGCCAAATTTTTTACGGAACCGTTTAGCAAAATAAGACTGTTCATTAAATCCTACCGAGTAACTTATCTGCGTAAGCGTATCGGCCTTGGAAAGAATAAGGTCAGCAGCTTTTTGCAAACGAATTTCATTTATAAACTCGTTTGGTGACATACCTGAGATAGCCTTTAGTTTGCGAAACAGTTGTGTCCGGCTGAGATGGATATCATCAGCCATCTTTTCAACGCCGAAAGAAGAGTCGCTAATATTGTCCTCAACGATCTGCCTGGCCCTTGCAAGGAACTTGTCGTCGAGCGAGGGTTCTTTTGGTACTGCAATCGGAACGGAATAACCAGCGCTGTACTTGGCAGCTAGTTTTTTTCGCTGGGCGATGAGATTCAAAACGCGCGTCCGTAATTCCTCTGTAGAGAATGGCTTCGAAAGAAAATCGTCAGCGCCCGTCAGCAGACCTTCAATCTTGGATGCCGTATCAGCTTTTGCCGTAAGTAGAACTACGGGTATGTGACAGGTGCGTTCGTCGGCTTTGATTTTTTCGGTAAGGATGATCCCATCCATGACAGGCATCATTACATCAGAAATAATGAGGTCAGGGATCTGTTCTACAGCAACAGCAAATCCTTCCTCACCATTCCTTGCTGTAACCGTTGTGAACTGGTCTTTCAACGTGGATGCAATAAAATTCCGAAGATCATCATTATCCTCAATGATTAGTATTGTATCCTCGTGTTCTGTTTGCTCATCAACGTACTCATCATCGACGATGCTTGTGTAAGACATGTGTTTCGCCGGCGCATTAAATCCGCGCGTAATCTCAGTGCGATCTATGTCTTTGTCTTTGAAAACTGCGACGGAAGGAATTCTATCTTTAGTTATAGGAAGGGTGATCTTAATCGTAGTGCCTTTGTTCAGGGTACTGACAAGTTCAACACAACCTTCATATAACTTCAGGAGCTCCTTAACCAGGGACAATCCAAGACCTGTACCGAATCGTCCATCATCGCCAACATTCCGTGACTGATAAAATGGCGAGAAGATGTTTTGTTGCTCATCCTCCGGAATACCAATACCGGTATCGGTAACCACAATCTCCAGATCATGGGTGGTTGGAACCTGAGTCGCCGAGAAACTAACGACACCTCCGGACGGAGTGAATTTAAAAGCGTTAAACAATATGTTGTTAATGATTTTTTCCACCTTGTCGGCGTCATACCAATGCTCGATGTTTTCAAGCGATATACTTTTATCGAAGTGTATATTTTTAGCTTCTGCAAGGGAATCAAACGAAGCCGTTACAACTGAAAGGAATGTGTTCAAATTGTCTTCCTGTACTGTCAGTTCCATTTTGTTTGCTTCCAGCTTGGAGAGTTCCAACAGCTGATTAACCAAAGACAATAAGCGGCTGGCATTACGTGTCACCAACTGAAGCGACTCTCTATCCCCTCTGGCAAGAGGAGGCAGAAGCTAGTTTTTCTTCGAGTGGACTCAGTATCAGTGTAAGGGGTGTTCTGAACTCATGAGAGATATTTGCAAAAAATTTGGACTTCATCTGATCAGCTTCCTGCAACTTCTGATTGAGTAGCTTCTGATTTTCCAGCAGGGTGTTCTTCTTCCGGTTATGGGAACGCTGAAGCATATATATAATGAAGAATGTGACGCTGAGAATCAACAGGCCAATAATCAGGTATAGTTGCTTAAGACTTTGAAATTCTTTTTGTTGTTCCAGCACGCCAATCGTTTGATCCTTTTTGTCTGCGTCGTATCGCGCTTCAGCATCTGCTATTTGTTTTGATTTTTTTTCTGTGTAGAGACTGTCCTCGTATTTGTGCTTTAGTTCGATATAAACAAATGCCTGTTTATAGTTTGACCTTGATGTTTCCAACAAAGTCAGCTTATCATAAATTTCGGCCAGTAATTCCTTGTGGCGCATAGCTTTTCCGATGTCAATTGACTTGATCAGGTAATGTTCTGCTTCTTTGTATCGTCCAAGTTTGGTGTACACTTCACCAAGATTGGTGTAGTTTACTACGGTTCGGTACTTATTGGATGACTTCTCCAGAATGGCCAAAGATCTTTTATTGTAATCCAGTGACGTCTTATAATCCTCTTTCTTCATGTAGACCACTGCAAGGTTTCCATACGACTGGCTAACATTTCTTCATCACCAATTTCTTTCCTCATCTCGAGCGATTTGAGGAAATAGTCCAGTGCTTCATCGTATTTCGATAGGCTGAAAGAAAGGGATCCGAGGCTGTTAAAGCTGTAAGCAACATCTCTTTTAAGCCCGGCCTTCTGACGGATGTCGAGCGCTTTCAGATAGTAAACTTTGGCTTTCTCATAGTCACGGCTTCTTTCAGTGAATCAGACCCAGCAAATTATAAGCCTGGCTAAGCCCAAGGTGATATGATGTTCCTTCAAATAACCGGAGCATTTCCAGGGCATAGGTAGTTGCCTGCTCATAATCACCAATCACCCAATAATAAAGAGCTTTGTATTTAAGCGCTGTACCCATTCCAGCTTTGTACCTAAGTTTCTTGGCTAGCTCAAAGGATTCATTGGCATGAATCTTATTTTTTTCATTATCAGAAGTGTATTCTAGGTGGCAGATACTATTGAGCAGCTGAACGCGTATTGTATCTTCCTGCGTATGTTTGTTCAACAGCGTAAGAAGGCTGTCTAATTTTTTATTCTGACCCACTGCTGAAAAGCCAACTAATAGCAATAAGGATGACCACAGTAACTTTTTCATATTACATATAATGGATGCGAAGAAATTTTCAAGGGAATCTCGACACAGCTGACACCAAGCCTTCAAAAACGCATTTAAGAGTTTAAGGTTTCTCTGTTCAAGGCAAACTGGCGAATATCGACTGAATTAGTAGTTATTTACACAAACGGTTCGAAATCTGCCGGTGCGTTCAAGAGAAGAGTGTAACAAAAGTATTGTCGTTTGCAACCAAATTACGAGTGTAAGCCCTTCCGCATCCTGACTTTTGTGGGCGCGAATGAGTGAAAGCCCATTCGTTTAGAAGTCAATCATTATTTTTTTTAAAAACCCTTATTATTATGAAAAATGTATTTTTAGTGCTCTTAGCCGCCATCGTTTGGTGTTCGTCGTGCAGTTCGAAAATTGAAAAGTCGGCAAGCGCATCGAACAATGTCACAACTGTAAGTCAGATCAAGAAACCAGATTCGAAGAAACTATTTTTTGATGTGCACAATCTTGAGCCCGGGAAGGTGTCTTTCGAAGACGTCGCCGGAGCCCATCAAAAGGATCTTGCAACGCAAGGAAAGTTTGGAGTTAACTTTTCAAGGTTTTGGGTAGATGAAGCCGGGGGCAAAGTTTATTGCCTCGTAGAATCATCTGACTCAGCAGCAGTTTATCATAGCCATAAGGAAGCGCACGGCCTCGTACCTAACCTGGTTGATCAGGTAGTCTCGAGGGGAAGAAGCGAAGTTCTCCATTAGCCGGCCCTTATTCATGGACGTTCACGAACTCGGAGCAGGAAATGTCACCGCGGCAGCTGTAGCTGATGCGCATGCCAAAGACCTTGCAATCCAGGGTAAGCATGGTGTGAATTTTGTCAATTACTGGGTAGATGAAAAATCCGGTACTGTACGTTGCCTTGTCGAAGCCAAAGATGAGCAAGCGTTGATCGATGCACACAAAGAGGCTCATGGTCTGATACCTAACGAAGTACATAAAGTGAAGGAGGGACATTAGTAGGATGGTTTAGGGATCCTTCCGGTTAACGGGGGATCCCTTTTTTTTCTTGAGAAGGTGAGAAGTTAGGAGTTAGGAGTTAGGAGATGAGAAGATGAGAAGGGGAGAATGTGAGGAGATGAGAAGACGAGGAGGAGAGGAGCTGAGAACTAAGGGATTGAAGGTATGGGTAACATCGAATGGTGACAAAAGGTGAAACAATCTCAGCATTGACGAATCCCGAAGGGATTTAAGCTTAATAGCCCGGCATGAAATGCCGGGTTACAGCAGCACATTATCCGACGAACCCCGACGGGGTTCAACAGGAAATTAGAACCAATGATCAATTGTACACTGGAGGTCCCGAATATTGAACCGGTTTCTTAGAGACTTGAATGTATTTGAAAAATTCATCTAAGGCTAAACGCTATGGGTGCCAGTGTCGATGGCAGGAGTTGGCATTGATTGTATTTAATTATATTCATATTTAACGATTCATCGTCCGTATATTGAGGAACTATTAAATAGTTTTCAATTTGGCTTTCAAAGATGTTCGGTCGTTCTTATCAACCTCATCAAATCCTCACTGGCATCGTAAAAGGGTACCATGTCGTACATGCTCATACGCCCGCTGAAATGCCTCAAGTCATACTTCCTTTTCCGCCACACGCTGTTCAGCAATTGGTTGTTTATCCGCGGGATTCGACAGGACGGTTTCATTATAGGACCGGCCATAGCGACACGCAGCCCTCTTGTGTCGTAGTTGGCCCGCAGGTCTCTCGTGTAGACATCACGATTGGAAGAGATATGCTGGTTGTGGCAGCATTTTTCGAGCCTGGTGGTTTGCATCGTCTCCTGGGCATTCCGATGTATGAACTTTTTGACGAATCCCTGGACGTCTCTTTGATTTGGAATAAAGAAATACGTGAATTGGAGCTAAGATTACGTGAGACATGCGACTATGATTACATGCAACAAGTTCTTGAAGCTTTTTTGCTGGTTCAATTAAAAAAGAAGCAGATCGAGACCCATCCTATTGATACTGCCTTACGACTTTTGCAGGATATAACTAAAGCATTGTCACTGGATTACTTAGCTGATCAGGCCTGTTTGAGTCCACGGCAATTCGAAAGGAAATGCCGCGAACGCCTGGGATTTGGTCCTACAACCTTTAGACGCATCGCCCGCTTCAGCAGAGCTTATCGCTTAAAAGAACAACGTCCGGACTTGAGTTGGTTGGACGTCGCTTTTATCTGTGGGTATTATGATATTCAACACATGCGGAGAGATTTTAAAGATTTTGGCGCCTCTACTCCAGGCTTGCTTTTGCAAGAAGAAACACGGACAAATTTGCGTGGTTACACCAGTCACGAATTTTAGGAGAACATGTCGGTTTTGTACCATTGATGTCGTGATCAAATGACGATGTTTGACGAAGCTAAACGACAACATCATGAAGAACCAGACTTCAGGGATACCCACCCTTGTGACATTTTTTCTATTGATAACTTACTCCTTCGGTGAAGCTCAAAACATTGACAAGGAACAAAAGGCGATTGAGGATCAAGTCGATGCCTTCTTTACCAGTTGGAACAAACATGATTTTAGCGACATGCAAAATTACATCGACAAGGACTGCGATTTTGTGAATATTGTCGGTATGCATTGGAAAGGCAGAGAAGATATTCAATATGCAACGCAGTCTACGCATGAAGGACATTTCAAAGACGTACCACTTGAGAAGCGGTCAGTGACCGTAAGGTTTGTAAAACCTGACCTGGCCATTACGCACGTGTTGATGCACCCGCTGAAGACCTTTGTTACTCCGGATGGAACTACTTTGGGAAAGGACGGCGCCCTGGCGACGTTTGTTTTCGTTAAGAAAGGCGCCGTTTGGCTTGTTGTCGCTGTAGAAAATGTAGTAGTCGACGAAAAGGCAAAACCATTTAATCCAGTTACTTTGAGAAACAATCAAAAGAAGAACAAGTAGGAGCGGGTCCAATGTTTCGAAAAGCGTCCTGATGTTTTACTTGTAAGATGTTGTTAGCAAGTGGTAGAAAGGAAGAAAGCAATCACAGTTTGCACTCGAGGTGAAACAATACAGCCTGAATGATTTAAAAAAATCCCAGCTACCGTCGTAGTCGGAATCAATTCGTACCAAAGGAGGGTCCCGATCGTTATCGGGAGGAACCTTCACATCAGAAGATACACGATTTTGTCCCGATAGCTTCCGATGGTTATCGGGACGGGCAGCTGAGGCATTTCTCTCTTTCAGTTTGACAATTATATCTGAATACTTTACAAGATTTTGTATGTATACTTTGCTCTTCACTTCTTAATATGTTTTTCAATTGAACGTGCCTGAGCAATAAGACAAATTTTCTAAAAGGCGAAAAATCTGCCAGTGATGAGAAGTTGAGAAGATGGACAGACCCAACAAACAGAAGCCGAATTAACTATCACAATGGGTTGCCTCGGCTTTTGTAATAGCATTCTCTTTGATAGGCTCTACATCTTTGTTATCGTCTTAAAACCATCGACCCGTTCCAAGTTATCATATGCCGTTGAGATTCCCGGAGAAAGCATACAAATAGTATCTATTGAGCGCCTTTCTACTTTGCCGCAGCGATAAAAAACAGCAAAAGTCGAAGAGATCTTCTATTACGATAATGATTGTCTGTGCAATTCACGGATTGGTTATGTCACCTCAGGGAGTTCGAGCTCATTGGCGTGATGCAGAACGCTTTGCACACGAGTAAAGGACAGAGATGACTGACAGGTTGGAGAGTGCGCAAGCAGCTGGTATATATTGTCGAGTATTTCGCTTAAGGGAACGACGATAATAGTGGTGAACAAATTTGTATAACAATTAATGAAACGTGCGCTGTTCACCCTCAAGAGCAAGTTTGCTTTGATAAGGGTTCGGCCCAGGCAAATATTGTCTTCGACTGACGTGCGCATCGCTTTTTTATTTTTTTAAAGAAGATTAATAAAATAAACTATCAAAATGACGATCATGGTTTCTGGACACGGATCATATGAGGCCTGAGTTTTTATTGCGATGAACTACAACAGCGTATTCACGCAGGCACTGCGCCGATCAGGGTTTCGCTTTGCCCATTGTACCATCCTGGTCACCATTTCAGTTTCCATCGTCGAGAATTCGGTCGATTGCCTTTTTTCAGCTTTCAGATGGAAATCCAGGTCAGTGAAAAAATGCAACCGGTATTTAAAGATGAGTTTACTTCCGATGGTCATTTTCAGACTTCGGAGCCTCGACGTATCCTCAATCCAGAACATAAGCAGATCATTGTTTGCTTCATGGCTTCCCGGTAACCATGTTCGTTCCAGTTTCGCTAAAACTTCTTTCCGAAAACCTTTTCTTCCCCTTATATAAACAGCAACCCAGGACATTCGATTAGAATTTTGATTAGCCCGCAAGTTGATTATTTGTGGGCTCTCTAACATTACAGGGAAAACGCAAAAAGTTACACTATTCACAGGTGGAGAAATGTATCTAAAGACGCGAATTCTTGGCTTTATCTCCTCAGATGCCCTTTATTGCCCGTTTACTTTCATATCGAGTCTTTGAACGTAACGCACACCAGGCGGATGTGTGATATATGCAAGGTTATTCCGGGCATCTGTAATGCCCGTCTGGTTCCATTCATCTACTTTCGTGCTTCTGCTTTACGTATCACATTCTTGTGTTCAGCAAACGGTCAGATAGAAATGTCTTTGAGGTTTGTATTGTGCATCGGCCGTTTAAGTAAATCATCATTCAAGCAACCTTCACTATGGAAAAAATGGAAAAAAATGAGTTAGATAATTCAACGGGCAAAAACCACGCGGGTAATCATGCGAACCAACCTGTAAGGATCCTGACGGCATCCTCGATCATTGGGGACAAAGTCTGCAACAAGACTGGCGATGACCTGGGCAAGATAATGGACATAATGCTTAACGTCGACAACGGGAACATTGAATACGTGATCATTGCCTTCGGAGGATTTATGGGGATGCGCGAAAAGTATTTCGCCGTGCCTTTCGAGGCTTTGGTCCTGGATGCTGATGAGCAAGCATTCATCTTTGATCAAAACGTAGAGTCTTTTGAAAACCATCCTGGATTTGATAAAGGTCATTGGCCTGAAGCTAATTTCCATACAGAGTATACGAGGTATTATGGCGGATTTATGGGGCCTAATACGGGAAGCGATCATTAAGCCGATCGATTGAATAAACGGTGATTTGCCATATTTCAACATATAACTTAAGAACAGCTATGCTCACAAACCTGCCACTCTATTTTAAGTGTTATTTCTTTGACAAGCGGAATAAAAAAGTGGTGTTTATTTATAAAATAGAATCTACAGGCAACCCCTCCTTTCCATTTCAGTTGCTTAAGCGGACTGCGGAAGGACCAATGGGATGGTTGCATTTGTCGAATTATGCTTCGGTGCACGATTCGGTAGGAATTCTATTAAATGACCTGTTCACGGAAGAGCTATCCGATGAAATTTATCGCGGGCAGGCCTCGATAGATTCGGCAGCCATCATGGAAAAGGTGAATAATGGTGACCGGACCATCGCCATTTATGATAAAACAGGGAACCAGGCATTCCGCCTGGAATACGATGTGGCTGTCGCGGACCTTGTCCAACGCAAGGCCCTCCCGCGCTTGCAAAAGCGAAGAAGGAAAATTGGCGTTGCGCTTGGTTGAGTTGGTTGGAAGTGGTTGAGTCCGTAATCCAAGGGGAAAGATAGCATTCGCCGTAAGTTGTGGTAAAGGAAGAACTGAAAAAGGGTTGGACTTCATAGAACCGCTATTCGATTTTCTACTAAATGCATTTAAAAAATACAGAAGATAATGAAGATAACACAAAAAGATCCCGTCCAATTTATTTCCAAAAAAGATAGACAAGACCAGGCGAGGAAACATCAAATCATATTTCCACGAACAATGGAATCTGATGCGAAATTGCTCGCCGCCATAGAGATACATCTTCTGGAAGGACTGGAGGCACGAGGTCAACAGAAACTTCATGGTGTGATCGACCACTTAAGAAATTTACGAGATGGAATGCCCACACCTAAGCATTCTCCCAAAGTTATCTTGCCAGGCAATAAATGAATTTTATAGTTCCTGCGTCTATGGAAGGCTGCGAAATTGAAAAATGTTATGTTTCGTATTAGCGGAAGTTGATAACTATGCGCCGAATTCAATGAGCTCACATACTCTTCTATGGAAGGCGACCAGACCGTAATGTGGTTTCAATAGATTCCGGAAAAGGAAGTTAAATAGCCTGTAAAACGGCTTGATCAGCCTCCAGATTTTTAGTTAATGCGCCCATTTAAAGGTAAATTACGAATGTCACTCCAAACTGGTTTGAACGACCAAAATTCTTGAAAGAAGTAAAATCTTCCGCCCTGCTTAAGCGCAAAAAAGTATCAACTGCAAAATCTACAGCGAGAGAGTTACTCCCAAAGCCATTTCCGATAGTCGGTTTCGGTGCATCTGCTGGAGGTATTGAGGCTTTTATAAAAATTTTGAAGCACCTTGAAGCAAACCTTGGGATGGCCTATGTGCTGGTCATGCACCTTTCACCTAATCATAAAAGTGCTTTGGCTGAAATCGTCCAATCGAAAACCAAAATGCCTGTGCACACGGTCAAAAATGGGATGGAAGTTATGGCGAATAATATTTACGTTATTCCTCCCAATACTTTTATGAGTCTGGTCGATGGTCATCTTAAACTTGCACCTCGCTCCTTAACCGCTATTGGTAATTTTGCAGTGGACTATTTTCTAACGGCATTAGCATCAGGTTATAAAAATAATGCTATTGGTGTAATTTTGTCAGGCACGGCTACAGATGGGACACTCGGGTTAAAAGCAATTAAAGCTGAAGGTGGAATTACATTTGCGCAGGATGAAACGGCAAAATTTTTAGGCATGCCTCGTAGCGCTTATGATTCAGGATATGTAGATTTTATGCTACCTCCTGAGGGGATAGCAAGCGAGTTGGCCCGGTTGGTCGCTGTACCTTATACCAATTTACCTTCTGATAAAATAGAAGTCGTTCAAACGAAGGAATTAAGCAGTCACACGGAAGATTTAAAAAAGATACTGGCTTTAGTCAAGGCCAAATCAGGTATTGATTTTTTTCTTAATTATAAAAAAGCCAGCATCTACAGACGTGTAGTACGAAGAATGGTTTTAAACAAACTTGAGACTCTTCAAGATTATGCCACAATGCTGAAGGCTAACTCTAGAGAGGTAGAGGCGTTATACGATGACTTTTTAATTAACGTAACTCATTTTTTTCGCGACCCTGAATTTTACAGTATCCTTAAAAAGGAAGTTTTCCCATCCTTCATTAAAGAAAAAAAATCAGTTGATCCAATCCGGATATGGGTAGCAGGTTGTTCCACAGGGGAAGAAGCTTATTCCATCGCAATCTCCTTGATTGAATTCCTAGAAGAAAAGGAACTAAACTTGCCCATCCAGATTTTTGCGTCAGATTTAGATGTGAGTGCGATTGAAAAAGCCCGATTGGGGATTTATCCAGCAAGCGTGCTTCACGGAGTTTCACCGGATCACCTTAAAAAATATTTTACTAAAATCGATGGCCACTATCAAATCAATAAACTTGTCCGGGAATTTTGCGTCTTTTCACAACAGAACCTCCTTAAAGACCCACCTTTCTCGCGTGTAGATCTTATTAGTTGTCAGAATGTTTTGATATATCTTGAGACAAAGCCACAAACGACAATTCTGCAAACATTTCACTTTGCTCTCAAACCCTCTGGATACTTGTTTCTTGGGAAATCGGAATCAGTAGGAACCTCGTCAGACTTGTTTGAACCACTTGATAAGAAAATCAAAATATTCTCGCGAAGGGCGACAGAATCCCCTCAACTGGAATTTACAGTGCATACAAAGAGTGCAAAAACTTTACCGATGGAGCGCCAACTTGCAGATCAGAAGATTGACGTGGATGCTGAAACAGATATCGGAAAGTTAATTTTATCACGTTACGTACCTCCTTGTGTTCTGGTGAATAAGAACCTGACAATTGTACAATTTTTTGGCGTTATTTCTCCCTACCTGGAACCCGTAACTGGTAAAGCTAGTTTTAATGTTTTAAAAATAATAAGGGAAGATCTTGTTATACACTTAGGTAGCTTAATACAACAAGCACGAAAAATTGAAAAAGTTGCTGTCAAACAAGGTATACGGATTAATCACAACGGGATAATCAAAGAGATCACAATAGAGGTTGTTCCCAGAAAAAGCGCATCAGGTGATGCATTATTTCTGGTTGTTTTCAAGGAGAACTCTATTGTTCAGCCTGCCCAAAATGGCAACGGTGCACAAAGACACGGTACAAAAGAAAGAACAATTGTGAAACTTGAGGAACAATTAGCCGAATCCCGTGTTCTTATCAGGACTTCTAATGAAGAGTATGAAACAACATACGAAGAACTGCAAGCATACAACGAGGAGATTCTGTCCTCGAATGAAGAGTTACAAAGCGTAAACGAAGAATTAGAAACTTCAAAGGAAGAGTTACAATCGGCTATTGAAGAACTCACTACTACGAATGAGGAGTTGCGTAAGAGAAATATCGAGTTCAAGCAGTCGCAGACGTATGCACAAGCAATTGTTGAAACAGTCCAAAGTCCTTTGCTAGTGCTTACTTCTAATCTTCAGGTTCGAATGGCAAATAAGGCTTTCTATCAAACTTTTAAACTGAAGTCTGAGAACACTGAAGGTAGTTTTATTTATGAGCTAGGAAACAATGCATGGGAGATTCCTTCGCTCCGCGAACACCTGAATGAGCTGTTGGCAATGAAATCTAGTTTTAAAGAATTTGTACTTAAACATTCCTTCCCCGCTCTGGGTGAACTCGTACTTGATGTGAATGCTTACAGACTGTGGAAAGAGGACAACACGAAAGAGACCTTGATTTTATTGGCTTTTAATAATTTAAGCGAATTGCTAAAGGCGAACAATGACCTAAAAAAAGTCAATGAGCAACTCGCCGAATTTGCGTTTATATCAAGTCATGATTTACAGGAGCCACTTCGCAAAATTCAAACTTTTTCAAATTATCTCTTGCAACCGGAAGCCAATTTGAATGAATACGCTAAAAAGTATTCACAAAAAATTAACGCTTCATCTTCCCGAATGTCGACACTGGTCAAAGACCTGCTTAGTTACTCTCTTCTTAGCCAAGGTGATAAAAAATTAACGACCGTTGATCTTAACAATACTTTAATAAATGTGATGGAGGATTTTGAAGAGATTATTGGGAATAAAAAGGCTGTTATTAAACTTTCCTCCCTGCCCTCCATTCATGCAGTACCTGTTCACATGACCCAGCTGTTTCATAATTTAATTGATAACGCTTTAAAGTTTAGCAGGGAAAACACAGTGATCAAAGTAACCTCCGAAGTGATTACAAATAAAAATGTTAAGAATTATAAATTAAATAAAGACAAGCAGTATGTTGGCATTAGTGTAAATGATAATGGCATTGGCTTTGATCAAAAATATGTTCCCAAAATATTCGCCCTTTTTCAACGGCTGGGGAATGTAAAGGGAATCGAGGGTTCTGGTCTTGGTCTTGCTATTTGCAAAAAAATTGTGGAAGACCACGGAGGAATTATTTTTGCAAATAGTAAGGAAAATAAGGGAGCTACGTTTTCGGTTATTCTTCCGGTTTAGCGAACTTTTGATAGGCTAATCTGGATAATACGTTAGTATGGAATTGTCAATTGAGCGGCAGATGAACAGCCCCTTTTGTAAAGACCTTATTAATGGATTCTATTAATTCATTAAGGGAGTTAAGCTTAGATATAAAGTCTTCAGCGCCAAGCATTTTTAACCTTTTTACCTCATTTCCATCCGAGGTTGTCGAATAAATAATGACTGGAACACTTTTTAGCCGATTATCCGATTTTAACTTAGCCATGCACTCAATGCCATTCATTCTTGGCATGTTTACATCTAAAAAGATAAAACTTGGTAATTGTTTTTGAGAAGTGAGGATTTCTAATGCCTCTTGCCCATCCTTCGAAAGGGTGATTTCTATTTTCGGATTTATCTGCTGTAAAGCTAAACAGAATGCTTCACGGTCGTCCTCATCATCATCGGCATAGAAAACATTCATAATGTGGGGTTGACAGAGATGTAAGGTAATTATTTTATGCAACTTTAACAAGATGCTTCCTGTCTGCTGGTGGCTTTTAAACTGTAGAATTTGCTGCTCATTAGGCTAGCAGTTTATCTGAGGTTCTGATCGGGTTAATGAGATATAATCAATTTAAAATCCTTTGACCTTGGGGCAAAATTCCGCGGGGAACATTCATTTAAAATCGTTTACAATCCTACATAGAATTACACACTAATTCACTATTGTTAACAATCGTTAATTTTATGCTTCTGGGTCGCTACATCTTTGACCCATGAACGCAGAGATAGATCAAATCTTGGAGCCAGGCGTTCGTCAATCATTGAATTGTCTCCTGTTCATGAACTTCTGAAAGCACCGTCGGAGATCAATAAATTTCAACGAAAACTTTTGATAGGATATCACCAAACAGGTTCGTTTACAGCAGGCTGCAATCAGGCAATTCGAGAGAAAAATTTAGACGCGGAGAAACTGCTATTTAATCGCACGCAAAAGAGGAAACAATAACGAAGGCGGGTTATACTCTTTTGGAGGACCCTTAGACAGTTATGCCCCTAAGCGATCGACCGCATCATATATATTTCCATTGGGCAATTCAATACGTGTTATGAGAATCTCAATGCCCATGGTGGGAAAAAAGTTGCTCGATTGAGAGACCAACGGGAGTATTACAATATTGCTGTGAGAATATTAATCACTCGAGACAGTGAATATAATAGCGCATCATGTAACGTTAATCTTTTTCTATTTGTTGTATGCATGGTGATCGCTCAAATGCTTTACCAAACATAATGAAGAAAACAAAAATGATTTACGTTCTGCTACTGTTTGCCTGTTGTTCCTTGTCGATAGGGAGCGAAGTTGCTGCACAAAGTTCGACACCGCTGACGAAAGAACAGAAGATGTCGTTCGATGCTGAAGAGATCAAATCACAGGAATTGAAGGATAAAGAAAATCTTTCCGACCTTAAATCGAAAAAGTCTGACTCTAAACAGGAGGCAAAAGAAGCGAGAAGAATTGAAAGCGAGGCGAATGATGCGGCCAAGGAATCACGGAGTGCTTACCGGTCAGAGAGAAAGGCCCAAAAGGCACGTAAGGAAGCCGATAAACAAGCAAAGAAGGCTGCCAAAGCGCGAAGTATATCAAACGAAAACTAGGCAGCGGAATATGAAAGATCTTAACATAGATAATATTACCGGCCGCGCAGTTAGACTTACAGAAAATTCGACCTATGAGCTTATGCTGGATGGGAAATTCATCTTCCACGTTCGAAAGAATGGAATTGTGAAGAATGACGCCGTTGCATTATCGGCTGCTGCTTCATCGGAGATAGTGGGTTTTTGAGGTCATTCGACAAACTCCAATCTGATAATAATGCTTCGCCGGGAAGCATTGATTGGGCACCGATTTTTATATAGATTAATACTTGTTAAACCGGAAGCATGATGAATGCGGCCCAACATGAAATGCATGTTGATAAACGCCAGAATTTCTGGATGCGGTTAGATAATGCCGCTAAAATTTATCCGGCTGTTCAAAATGATGAGTTAACTGCTGTTTTCAGGCTTTCGTGTGTCCTTAAACATCCTGTAAAAATTCAGCAGTTACTTGATGCTATACAAAAAATCGAAAATCGGTTTCCATACTTCAAAGTGAAGCCGAAGAAGGGTTTTTTTTGGTATTACCTGGAATTTCACGATGAACCGATTCCTCTAAGGCCTGATATTGGGACCCCATGCAGAGCATTTGGAAAGGATGATCTGATTTTTAGAATACTAGCAAGGAACAACATCTTAAGTGTCGAATTTTCACACATCATTACGGACGGTGGAGGCGGTTTTGAATTTCTCAAAACACTGGTACTGACTTATCTTGATCACTGCTGTGTTTCCCCAGGTCCTGAAGTCGCAGCCATAAAGCCCGACGACATTCCCGCAGAGTGAAGAATTTGAAGATGGCTTTTCGAGGTACTTTCAGAAAGAGATTCCTTCACCTAAAAAGAAACCTAAAGCATTTCATCTTCCTTTCAAGCTTAATAGTGAGCCCCGATTCAATGTATTGTTTGCAAAAATTTCTCTTAGCGCCGTTCATCAGAGATCGAAAGAGAACAACGTCTCTATTACAGAATATCTTGTTGCTGTTTATCTATATGCCCTTCAGGTAATCTATGATCGGTTATCGAACTTCAGAAAGCGAAGAGCAAGGAAGATTTTCAGGGTGCAGGTGCCTGTAAATCTCCGGAAGATTTATGGCTCCAAGGACGATGCGAAATTTCTCGCTTTTTGTTACTCCTGAGGTTGATCTTTCACTTGGGTCATATTCATTTGAAGAGATTGTTAAGACGGTTCATCATTTGATGCAATTGGAAACAGATAAAAAATTGATCAATAAAATGATTGCCCGTAACGTGGGTGCCGAGAGAAACATTTTGCTCAAAAACACTCCATTATTCATCAAATCACTGATCCTTTATCTAAGCTATAGCATTGGGGGACCAAGCCGGTATAGTGGCGTGATAACTAACCTGGGGAAAGTTTCTTTGGGAGGAGAAGCCGACAAGCACATAGATCATTTTGTCTTCATTCCGCCGCCACCAAATAAGGCCTTACGGGTTAACTGTGGCGTGCTCGGGTTTGCGGATAGTTTGATCATGAGCTTTGGCAACATCACACAATCGAAAGAACTCGAAAGAGAGTTTTTCCGCTTTCTGGTGAAACACGGAATCGATGTAAAAATAATCACCTATTAACTTTTATCCAGTATGATCATCTGCAAAGAGTGTGGCGTAGAGTTGGAGGATAAGATGCGGGCCTGTCCGCTTTGCGATACACCTGTATCGAATGATGGATCTGAGCCTTTCATATTGAAGAAGAGCAGGGAAAGCGATAAGCCGGAAGCCAAGAAGAAATATCTCTTAAGCCAGATACTGTGGCAGATCACAGCAATACTATTACTATCTGGTATTGCAGCAACATTAGTTATCAATCTGGCAATCCAGGGCAAGATTACGTGGTCAGTGTATCCGATATCAATATGCCTCATGATTCTTTCCTATGTTTCGTTAATGTCGCTGTGGCGGACAAGGATAATCTATCAGCTTGCAGTCGGCTGGGTTGTTTCGTCAATGGTGCTCGTTTTCGTGAATGTACTTATCACAGCAGATTGGCCACTGACGCTTGCACTTCCTATCTTATGCGCTGTTAATATCATGGTAATAGTCTTGATTTTTGTTTTAAAGAACCTTACAACAAAGGGCCTGAACGTATTTGTCATAGTCATCCTGGGCATAGCGATTCTTTGCCTGGTCATCGAAGGAATTATTTCATCTTATTTCGAAAATGTGATAAGACTACAATGGAGTGCGATCGTCTCCGCCTGTCTGCTACCGGTAACTGCTACGATACTTTTCATGTACTTTCGAACCAGGAACAACAGTGATCTTAAAAAGATATTTCACACATGAAATTTATTGTTTCGTTAATTGAAGAAATGAAATGTCTATACCGAGCATAGAAAGTAGATTGTTTCATCATTTTCTCAGATTCATCAGCAAGAAAAGGTTTCTGGATATGCAGTTTGCTTTCGGGCGATTTGATTTCAATAACTGCAAAGAACCTCCCAAAGATATTTACAAGGTGTGCAATGTCGACAAAAGTCAAGTTGAAGGTCGTAATGTCTTTATATTAAGTCCGAAGAAACACGTTTCATCGAATCATATATTGTATCTACATGGAGGGGCTTATGTCCAGAATTTCGTGAAGCAGCATTGGAGTTTTTTATCGATGCTTGTCAGGGAAACGAATTGTACTGTAACTGCCCCAGACTATCCACTCGCACCGGAATATACTTATAAGCATGCTTTTGAAATGCTTATGCCTTTGTATCAGCGAATATTATTAAGTGTAAAACCAGAAGACACCATGCTGATGGGTGATTCCGCTGGCGGAGGTCTTGCTCTTGCATTGGCACAGAAGATCAAATTGGAAAAATTGCCTCCACCAAATCAAGTAATCTTACTTTCGCCATGGCTTGATATAACCCTGACAAATCCCGCAATAACAGAAATCGACCGTTTAGATCCCTTCTTAAGCGTGAGGGGTTTGCGGAGAGCTGGATTGGCCTACGCAGGACAATCTGATCCAAACTGTTTTATGCTTAGTCCGATCAACGGTGAGTTGGAACAAGTGGGTGAAATTTCAATCTTTATTGGAACGTGCGACCTCTTGGTTGCAGATGCCAGAAAATTAAAAAGTATTGCAGAGAAAAAATGTGTCTCCGTCAATTACAGGGAATATCCAGGCATGGTACACGTTTGGATGTTTTTAAGTTTTCCGGAGGCAAAATTAGCGCAGAAAGAAATCTTTGATCTTATTATCGGCAAGAAGAATGTAAAGAGTTAGTTTAAGCGTTGGTATCTCTGCTCATGCCCGGAATTCCATTGTTGGTATCGTCCGTTTTAAGATGATGTCTACTATCATAAAGGTTGAATATGAGAAGTGATCATGTGACTGTCAAAAGCATCATCTGAAGCTAACGCATGCACAATAAAAGAAAAGGAGGATCGCCAGGTTTGGGTGTCTCATGGGCGTGTCAATTGTGGTTAGAATAGCGATTTTTTTACACTTCTGTCATCAACAGTAATCCGTACATTGATTCTGTTGTATCCTAAATGTGCCGTGAAATGAATTTCTCGCTAAAATGATTTACAGTTACAATAGTGAATCATTCTGTGTTTCTTATGGTCCTTCTCAAACGCAACGATGTTGATAATATCATATGCTGTTGCCTTCTTTTAAATAATCCATCCATGTTTAATTCCAATAATCCGCTCCGTGCTGACTCGTCACGACCTTGCGCACAAAATCCACTGCGGGCGTCCCTTAATGTAACCGTCTCAGATTTTCTTGTGTCTAAGATGCAACCTTTGCCAGGCGGGCTTGTATTTTAATGGTCAGGAACTCATCACCCAGCTTTCACGTCTCAAATACATCAAACAACTACGTCATGTTAAGAAACTATTTCACGATCGCCTGGCGAAACCTGGTTAAAACAAAAGGTTATTCGTTTATCAATATCGGCGGTCTTGCCCTGGGCATGTCGGTGGCGTTAATCATTGGTCTTTGGGTGAATGATGAACTGTCGTTCAACAAGTACCACGAGAACTATGACCAAATTGCGCAGGTCATGAAGGCTGGCACATTCCAGGGAAAACATTATTCAGGTCAAAACTATCTTCAGTTCCCGATGCTGCATGAACTTCAGACGACGTACGGCTCGAATTTTACGTATGTCGTCCCACGACAGGGAACGTATGATGCCATCCTTTCTATCGATGACAAGAAAATCTCCAAGACAGGAACCAACATCGGGGAAGACGGGCCTGAAATGTTCACATGGAAGATGATATATGGCAACCGGTCGGGATTGAAAGACCCACAATCGATCATGATCTCGGAGTCTACAGCGGATGCGTTGTTTGGTACAGGTGATCCTGTCGGAAAGATTGTAAAGCTTAATAATGAGAAAGAGGTCACGATCTCTGGTGTTTTTGAGGATTTTCCAAAGAACTCGGATCTGTACGGACTCCAGTTCGCTCGCCTTGGGAAGCTTATCTCCTGAACAACCCCTGGGTCAAGGATCAGGGATGGCAAAATCACTTTTTCCAGATCTATGTCCAGATACAACCCACGGCAAGCTTCGAAAGCGTTGATGCAAATATCAAGGACCTCGAAATCAACGCAACGCGTAACCTTGAGTACATGAAGGATTGGTTGAAATTTAAAGCTGAAGTTCACGTTAATCCCATGAGCAGATGGCACTTGTATTCAGATTACAAGGAAGGCACTTTACAGAACGGTCCTATCCAGCTTGTTTGGTTCATTGGATCGATCGGAGTATTTGTGCTATTGCTAGCCTGCATCAATTTCATGAACCTTAGCACCGCCCGTTCCGAAAAAAGGGCCAAAGAAGTTGGAATCCGTAAAACCCTCGGGTCGGTTCGTAAGCAACTCATCGCTCAGTTTTTTGCTGAGTCATTTCTCGTGGTAATCATCTCATTTGGCTTTGCTTTGTTGATGGTATTTGCAGCGCTTCCCTGGTTCAACACGATCTCACAAAAAGCGATGCAACTTCCCTGGCAGACTGCCGCATTCTGGATCTTCAGCGCGCTATTCCTTTTTGTCACCGGAGTGCTGGCTGGAAGTTATCCCGCGCTTTATCTGTCGTCGTTCAATCCGCTGAAAATCCTGAAGGGCTCGTACCGCGCTGGTCGTCTGGCGTCGATACCTCGGAAAGCACTGGTTGTGCTACAGTTCACTGTATCGATCATGCTCATCGCTTCCACCGGCGGCATCTACCATCAGTTGATGTTTGTAAAAGACCGTCCGGTGGGTTACTCGCGAGAAGGTTTGTTGATGATGCAGAAGAAGGGCAAAGAGTTCTACGAAAAATTTGAAACGCTTCGCAGTGAACTCAAGAGCTCCGGAGCGGTTGAAGAAATCGCAGACGCCGGTGGGCCCATCACCACAACCTGGTCGGGAAACGGCGGTTTCAGCTGGAAAGGATTTGATCCGCTGGCAGATAATAGTTTCAGCACGTTAAACGTTTCCGCAGATTTCGGAACGACCGTTGGATGGAAAGTGATCGATGGCAGGACTTTTTCCCGGGATATCGCAAGCGACTCCTCAGCAATCATCCTCAACGAATCGGCTGCCAAACAAATGAAGCTTGAAAATCCCGTGGGCGAAACTGTGCATTGGACAAACCTGGCGTGGAATATGGACAAAGACTTCCATGTTGTCGGCGTCATTCACGACATGGTAATGAACTCTCCTTTCGAACCTGTGAGACCCGCTATTTATCTTAATATGGGAGGCGGCGGTTGGATGTATTTGCGGATTAATCCCGAAATGAGCACAGCCGAAGCGTTACCGAAAATAGAAGTGATATTTAATAAAGTGATCCCGGGCGCTCCCTTCGATTATAAATTTGCGACTGACGAGTATGCCGCAAAGTTCGCAACCGAAGACAATGTCGGGAGACTTGCCGTTGTATTCACCGTGCTGGCAATCATTATCAGCTGCCTGGGGTTATTCGGCCTGGCGTCGTTCGTAGCTGAACAGCGCACAAAGGAAATTGGAATTAGGAAAGTGCTAGGCGCATCCGTCCCAAATCTGTGGAGAATGCTCTCAGGTGAATTCGTGGCATTGATCATCGTGGCTTGTCTCATTGCAGTGCCCGCATCATACTATTTTCTTTACAATGGAATAAGCAGATATGATTACCGTACAGAGATCGCATGGTGGATCTTCGCTGCCGCTTCCGGTGGAGCGCTGGTGATAACACTGGCGACTGTAAGCTTTCAGGCAGTCAAAGCAGCCTTGGCGAATCCGGTGAACAGTCTGAGAACGGAGTAGAGGAAAACGTCAAATCACTAGTCGCTTGTAGTTCGCAGTAAAATGAAACTTCATTCGTTCATCGTGAGCGACAGGCAACAGGAAATCAGTGTAAGAGTCCCTTAGCAATAGATTCCCATCGCCTTATTTTTCCATATCAATCTACCTTAGTCTTCAAAGTAATTTTTCAGTCATGAAATCCCGTGCAGTTATCAAGGTACTGGTGATCGTTATGATCAGTTCTGTAATGATGGCACGCGACCTATACGAATTTGAGGCAAAAAAATCACAAGTTGATAGCAACGTGTGATTAATTGTACAACAGGTCCCGAATATCGAACAGTTTTTTGGACGATTTGGCGAGATTCGAGGATTTCGCCCATCGACTTGATGTCGCTGACCAATGACAACATACTAGAAAATGCTAATCTGGAAATGCAAATTATTAACGGAATTATCACTGAAAGCTGCTGCAAGTGGGATTATCCCTCTAGAAAACCTTATGGCGAATCACGCTTGTCATTTTGACCTTGCTTAATTTTTTCTCGGGAATTCTATCCATTAACCCTCGGCATGATTTAAATCATTTTTATTGAGCAAATGGCGGGATACATTTGAGGCCGACAAAAAATGCCGGAAAAAATTTAAATCGCGATTTATGAAAACAACTTCTACTCTCTCAATTCTGGTCGCTTTCCTTCTTCTAATAAGCTCTTATAGAATCTCAGCGGCTGTGTGCAATGGTGATGTCGTCCTTTCTTCACAAGCCGAGGTGAACGCATTTACCTGCTCAGAGGTGTCTGGCAACTTAACCATCTCAGGAGATGATATTACGAACCTTGATGCTTTGGCTACATTGCAACGTGTGGGTGGTCATCTCAGTATAGAAGTTAACGTCAATCTCGACAACCTGGACGGTTTGTCTGCGCTAACCTGGATAGAAGGTATTCTCTATATTCGCTATGATACCATTTTGCAAAATCTCAATGGACTATCGGCATTGAAACATGCCGGCGCCCTTTATATCCTTGAAAATCATAACTTAAGGAACCTCGATGGGTTCTCTTCATTGACGGAAGTAAATGATCTAATATCGATTCAATATAATGGCGGCCTTGTCGGCATAGATGGTTTGTCATCCCTTCGCTCTGTCAATGGTGAATTGCGGATTGCAAACAATCCCGAGCTCAAAAGTATAAATGGTTTGGTAAATCTGAATGCTGTCGGCGGACTAGCGATAATGAATAACCCCAAGCTTGTGAATGTTAAGGGGCTCAACTCCGTTGTAAAAGTAGCAGATAATTTAGGAAACCCAGGGTATTTCACAATCGAAGGTAATGACGCTTTGATCAATCTTCAGGGCTTTTCAGCTTTAGAAAGCACTAATTATTTCAACATTGTAAACAACCGTCAGCTTTCCGACTTGGATGACTTTGTTTCCCTTCGGGCAGTCTCAGGCATTTATATTACTGATAATCCAAAGTTGTCAAAGATTAATGCATTTGCAAACATTGACTCAATTGCGGGCGAATTGAGAATTCAGAATAATGATAAGCTAATCAATCTGAATGCTTTCTCCTCTCTGCAAAGGGTTGGGAGCATCTCAATTTATGAAAACCAAAGCTTAGCCAGTATTGATGGTCTTTCTAATATTCAACAGGTTGGTGCTGGGCTTGGAAGCTCCATATGGATTTCTAACAATGATGCGCTTACCCATATCGATGGATTTTCGTCGGTGAATAAAATTGGAGGCCCGGTGGCAATCAAGTACAATCCTTCTTTGGAATCAGTCGATGGATTTTCATCCGTTACACAATTTAATGGCCATGCCGAAATCAGTAACAACGATGTGCTAACTTCAATTAGCGGATTTAATAAATTGACTCAGATTTCAGAGTCTGGTTTCGGCGTTGGTATCATCGTTAACCAAAATCCAAGGCTGGCAGCGTTCAACGGGTTTTCTGCGTTAAAGATTATTTACGGATCCACGACTGCGTTTTTAGAGATTGGCGATAATCCATTGCTGACCAATTTTGACGGGCTGTCTAACCTTACAACCATATCCGCGGGTATTAGAGGAATCAATGTTGCGATTTATCGCAACCCCTCACTCAAAAACGTTAATGGGTTTTCATCGCTGTCTACAATTAATGTAGGAAGTGGCGGCTCATTATATATCAACGACAATGCGGGTCTCGAAAACATAGATGGACTATCCGCGCTGAAGGGTAGCGTGTATGGACCGTTTCTGTATATTACCGTGACCCAAAATGCATCTCTGACCAAATGTGATGGTTTATACCCATATTTTGTGAGCCTGGGCGCAGAGGAAGTTTTAAGACGCGCTAACAGCGACGTCATTAGAATAGCCGACAATGGCGCCGGCTGTACCATCGAGGATATTATGTCATCCGGACCGATTTCAATTTCGTATTTTACAATAATTGATGAGCGTACAGGAAATGTAGTCAATTCATTTTATAACGACTCAGTGACCCTGGATTTAGCCCATCCTGATTTTCACTATTGGGCTATACGTGCCAATACGACTCCGGCAGAGGTAGGTAGCGTGGAATTTATTTTTGATAAAATTCATGCATACCTGGATAACGAACCACCATTTGCTGTGCAGCTGCCTTTACATACACCAGGAATATACACGCTATCTGCCGACGTCTATTCCCAGGACACAAAGGGCGGGGTGAAAGGTATAGGGAAATCAGCCATCATCAAGATTATCAATTCGGCAGCAGTAGTAAGCTTTGATGTAGTGGATACGTCGGGCAACTTCTTAATGCAATTAAGTGAGGGTGGTAAGATAAATATCAAGGATCCCGCCTTCAAGTCATTTAGTATTCGGGCAAACACCAATCCAGATGCTGTCAGCAGCGTGAAGTTTTGGTTGAACAATCAGTTCTATAGAGTAGAGTACGTTGCGCCCTACGCTTTTAATGGCGATGTAAATGGAGTGTATAATTCCTGGAATGTCAATCCTTGGAACTACACGATCCGTGCAATACCCTATATTAAGATTGGCACTACTGAGTATGCAGGAAAACCATTGGAGGTACATTTCCAGGTTTTATCAGAAAACATGGTTGCGTCAATTTTTAATTTCGAACTTGTGGATAATGCAGGAAGGATTTTGAGAGAGTTAAAGGACGGCGATGACATCGATGTAAATGACCCCTTATTTCACGAGATGACCGTTATTGCGAATGTGCTGGGAGAGGCAGGTAGTGTCACGTTTCATTTGAACAATCAGTTTTACCGGACGGAGAATGTATGGCCTTATACGTTGACTGGTAATAATAATGACGACTTCACACCTTGGGTTCCTTCGGTTGGCCACTATACATTGTCCGCGACACCCTACGCCAATGACTTCGGTACGGGCGACGTTGGAAAATCGTTAACCATTCAGATCGATGTTGTAAACGGTGTTGGTAATACGATGCTATCAGGGTTCGAAGCAACGAGTGGTACACCTTTGAATCTTTCGGTATATCCCGTGCCGGTAGACAATGCGTTATTTTTAATCATTCGTGATGGTGAGATTCGAAATGCTTCAGTGACAATTTTTAATAACCAGGGGCGTAGTGTTTACAACGGAACTTATTCTGAAGCGGAGAGCATCAATACTTCAGGTCTCAATCCAGGTGTGTATGTTCTCCGCATATTTAATAATGGACATCAGACAACAACAAGATTCATTAAGGAATAAATCTCAGGTATTATCTCAGATATGCAGATGGACGACGTAGAACGCTTGCGATCACTAGATTTCTAGATATGCTGTTTTACAATCATTGCGCGTTAGCGATGTAGTACGAATCTTTCAAATTTCTGGGTTTCTACGGACTATGATAGCAAGATAAGGCTTCAAGAAATCCTGTTCCCTCAAGGTATCTTGTATGATAGAGAAATTGCAGATTACCGAACTACAAGCGTCAACGTGATCATTGAGCTATTGTGCGTAGCGCCTATCTAATTTGTCTTTCTTACCGTTATTTTTTCTCCAACTTCAATAATCATAAGGTCCTCTCCTATTTCTACTTTACCATTATAAAAAGTTTTTGTCCTTGTTGTTAAGTCATTAATATTTGCTGGTGGTATTGTAGGATCAGTTAATATCATGGAAATATGAGAATAGATTGCAAGCCTGGGATTAACGGTCAAGAAAATTTTACCTGCTTCTTCGGGTGTGGTATGAAAACTTTGAATTTGTCTTGCTATCTCTGACTTTTTAATCAACTCAGGATGAGCGAGCGCCACTTCATGTATTAATACATCCACACCTTTTGAGTTTTTAATTAAGTTTTGATTATATCGCGTGTCACCTGAAATTACTACCGAATAGCCTTTATAGTTCAATCTAAATCCAAATGCATTATCAATAAAATCAGCATGGTCAACTAAGAAAGCAATTACCTGAACTCCATCTTTATCATAGATAACTCCTTCTTTAATAGTATGTGAGGTAATGAGAATTGCACTGTCAATTTCATGTTTTCCTTTTACTCTTGTTTGCGTGTCCCAAGCAAAAGCACTTTGAAGACCTTGTGTCATTTGGTCAATCCCCTTAGGTCCCCAAACTTCCATAGGAACATTCCTTCTTCCAAAATTTGCCGGAAGCCAACCGGTGAGCCATAAATCAGGAAATCCAACTAAATGGTCGGAATGGAGGTGCGTAAAAAAAACATTGTTAATTTTCCCTAGTGGAATTTTTTGTTGCCACAGTCTCTGGCTTGCGCCTCGTCCACAGTCAAAAAGAAAGTACTGTCCATTGGCCTCAACTAACGTACTTGGACCAAATCTTTCAATGCTGGGCAAAGGAGTTCCTGTTCCTAAAAGTGTTATTTTGATTTCTTGCGCATAACCAAATTGCTTACAAAGCAAGAGTATAACGAGTATTAACTTTATTTTCATAGTGTTTAATTTTGTTTACTTAGGGCATTACGCGCAACTTGGCAATAGTGAGTTCGACAGATTGTCTTCGTTTAATGTACGCATGTGCATGGTTCCGATCGCAGTCTGGTACATTCCTGTGATAAAAGTAGATCTGCTTGGCGCGCACACACCAGCAGTTGTGTAGGCACGAGTATACAACTCTCCCTCCTTTGCCAGCTTATCGATGTTCGGTGTCTTTACACCTTTGTATCCATAGGCTCCGATATACAAGCCGATATCTTCACAAACGATCCAAACGATGTTGGGTCGTTGATTTTTATCTTTTACAGTATCCTGCGCAAACGTGTAACCCACGGAAGGGTTGATCCGTGTCTGGGCTGCCGTGGTGTAGTTTAACAGCAGCACTGCAATTCCAAGTATTAAAAAATCTCTCATAATCTTTTTTTCCCAAAGTGACGAAGCTCCATTCCGAAAACACAGTCATTTAGCGGTCAAAAGCCGGTCAAAGCCCTTGCAAACGAGATTTTTGGCTAAATTTCCGGCCATGGCCAAGTCAGAGGAGCGACTTATAAACCTTTGCAAAACGCAGATCGAGCAAAAATTCTCTTTCGGTTTAGGTCGCGGCTACACCCAAAAAGACCTGGAAGTTCTGTGTTCCGAAATCGAGACAAAAACCGGAGTTGTCATAAGTCTTTCGACCCTCAAACGTCTTTGGAAGGGCGACTACAAGCAAAGCCCGCAACTGGCAACACTTAATGCCCTGGCAGCATTGCTGGATTTTAAGGATTGGAAGGATTTCAAGTCGGCTAATCAGGCTACTACGAAGCCAGCAAGAACGATCTCACAGAAAGTGATAATGCTGGTGGCCGGCGGAGCGATAGTTGCGGGCTTTTTAATCTTCAACTTCGCAACAAGAACATCCACAAAAAGTACATTCAAGCCTATCGTAAAAGGAGATGTTGCTTTCCAAGCATCAAAAACTGTCACGGCTGGAATACCCAGCACGGTCATATTCAAGTATGACGTTTCAAACGTTGTTGCGGACTCGTTTTATATACAACAATCGTGGAATTTGCATCACCGTTTCGCCCTGGATCCAAAAGAGAGTGTTCTTACAAGCATCTACTACGAGTCTGGATTTCACAGGGCAAGACTAGTTGCAAATGATTCCGTGATAGCCATTCAGCCTATACATATTATCAGCAACGGATGGGAACCGCATATCTATCGAAGCGATTCAGATCCCGAAATCACTGATCTTAAGAATGAGAGATTTATTAGTAATGGGCAATTACATATCGACAGCAACATGTTGGTTCGGCGACATATCGATTTTACAAAAAGGTTTCATACGAGAATTACAAACAGTCAACCGTTCAATCTGCATTCGGATAATTTCAGGTTCTCCACACGACTAAAGGCTGACCGTGTTTCTCATGCGCTATGCCCGTGGATGGATTTAATTATAGTGACGGACGTCAAAGCATTCTCGGTATCGTTGACCGGAAAAGGATGTGAAACCAAGGCTGGATATAAACTTGGCGAGATAATCAGATCTGGCAGTAACAATGATCTTTCAGCCCTGGGATGTGATCTGTTTGACTGGCAAGACCTGGAGTTGATTGTCGAAAACAGAAGCGCCACTATCTACCTTAACGGCCGACCTGCATACCATGAAGACTATCGGAAAAACCTTGGAAACATCATGGCGCTCATTTACATCTTTGACGGGACAGGATCAATCGATCATGCAACGTTGAAAGATGGTAATGACGAGGTGGTCTTTCGAGATACTTTTGACGAGTAGTTTAACCACAAACTATGACTGAAAAAATTAGCCATCCGATTAACCAGATGGCTAAAAGTTTACCTAAGTACCTAAGGCCGGACCCGATAGCCATCGGGTCGAACCGGCACGCCCGAAGGCACACGTCCCGTCCCGATAAGCATCGGGAGCTATCGGGATTGAGTCGTTCACGACTGCCGATAATTATCTTGGGCCACTACTCAGGTATATCTTTCTTTCAGCTTGACTACGATATCAGGATACTTTACAAGATTCTGTATGTAAACTTTACTCTTCATGTTCTTGATATGTTTTTCGATTGAGCGTGCTTGAGTATAAGACAGATTTTCTAAAAGAAGAAAAAGCTGCCAGTGATGAGAAGTTTGAAGTTAGGAGTTGAGAAGATGAGAAGACGAGAATGTGAGGAGTTGAAGATATGAGATGATGAAAAGACGACGAGGAGTAAGTGATAGAATTTATAGGCAACACCGAATGGTGAAAAGGGGTGAATAATCTCAGCATTGACGAATCCCGAAGGGATTCAAGCTTAATAGCCCGGCATGAAACGCCGGGTCATAGCAGCACGTTATCCAGCGAACCCCGGAAGGGGTTCAACTGGAAATTAGAACCAATGATCAATTAGTAGAAATTCATAATAGTTTTCAAAGCAAACATAAAGAGCTTCATTTTTGAAAGCTCTTTCTATTAAAGCCGGAACCCGTCTTTCGGCGGGCAAGGTCGAACTCGTACATTTGGATATCATTTTTATTGACCATTTTCATCAGGGGTTGCGAAATCATGAGAAACAAAAAAAGCCTTCAGTTTTCTGAAGGCTTTGTACCTAAGGCCGGAATCGAACCGGCACGCCCGAAGGCACACGATTTTGAGTCGTGCGCGTCTACCAGTTCCGCCACTCAGGCATCTCATATCCCCAATGCTGGTAAATCAGGCACCAAAAACTGCGTTTCTGACCATTGGGGGTGCAAATATGCTCAATCTTTCGCCGTCATGCAATTCTCAAAGCTCGATAAATTTCTCCAGCGAAAACGCCTGCGATCGCTCTGAAAATAAAGTCTTCACGGAACCCCAGACACGAGCAAATAACTCTGACTTCCGATAGTTGTCCAATGATGTTTCATCCTTCCAATAACTCAACGTTGTATAAGTAAGTGGATCGTCTGCATCTTTTAATAACTCCAGATGCGTGCATCCCTGTACATCCCGGATCAATTGTTTGTGTTGATCGAAGATCTGCAGAAATTCTTCTACACCGGCTTCAGTAAAATGCATTCGGACGATACGTATCAGCATAGATCTTGGTGCTAACTCTCTTCGAAGTTGATACTCACGCTGCTGTCATAATCCAGGCCCAACAGCTCAGACTGCGTTGCCTTTATATATACCGATCTCCATAAGATTAAGGCTATTGAAAACGATAAAGCACTCGCCCTGTTCCGTCTGATGGTATTGCGTCTGAATACGTCTGAACTTTTCTCCTCCGAATTGAATTGTATATACTTTTCCTTTACTCAAGCGTGTCAAATGCATCCTTGGTGATGTTTGTGATGAGGTTGCCCATTGAATCAACTCTCACGACCGTTCCTATGATTTGTTTGCGCGTAGCCTTCATCTGACGGTCGATCATCTTTTTGAAAGCCGGCATGGGTTTGCCGAGGTTCGTAATTGATATACCACTGGCTAGCTTTGAAGCAGCATGTGCAAAAACATCACGTTCCGGGAACGTGGTACTGATTGTATTAATAGCATTCAACTCGACGAGTTGCTGATGAGGCTTTTCGCTGATCAATCCAAAGAGCCCATTGTCGCAACCAACAAAAAAATGGTCCTCTAATTGCAGTGCTATAAAAGCATCGCCGCGATTACCCGTCGAGTCGACACCAACCAGGTGAACGGTGCCTTTCGGGAAATCGTGGAAAACTGCCCGCAGGACAAATGCGGCGTGCGCGATATCGGCGGGTTTTATACTATGGCTGATATCTTCGATACGGATACCGGGATTAAGACTGATGATCTTAGCTTTGATCGAAGCAACATAGTGATCACTTTCGCCTGCGTCTGTAAGAAGGGTAACTATGGCCATGGTTGATGCTGCCGCAGATATTCGCTAATTTTGTTTGACAAAATAAACATTTTTAAACCATATTGTTTTTAGGCTAAAAACCACAATTAACGTTGATCGAAAAAGTAGTAACACTGGACAATATTTCCATGATTGACTTTCTGGGGGTAGAAAATAAGACAATCGATACCTTGTCCGCCGCTTTTCCAAAAAGTAAAATTGTCTCCCGGGGTAACCAGATCCTCATAAAAGGAACCACCGCCGAGATCGTTCAAATTGATGATATCCTGAGTTCCCTGGTAGATCATTACCACAAATATGGCAGAGTTACCGAGGAAAACGTACAGTCATATATTGATCGCGAGCACGAAATGCTCGCTCCCGAAGGCCAGCAAGGTCGGGTGAGGATGTCATTGTATATGGAACCAAAGGAACGCCGATCAAGGCGAAAACTGCCAATCAGCAAAAGTTGGTTCAACAGGTAAAAGACAACGATCTGGTCTTTGCGCTTGGCCCGGCCGGTACAGGTAAGACCTATATTTCTGTTGCATTGGCTGTGAGGGCACTGAAAAATAAACAAGTCAGGAAAATCATCATCACCACGTCCGGCCGTGGAAGCCGGCGAAAATCTGGGATTCCTTCCCGGCGATCTGAAAGAAAAGATCGATCCATATCTTCGTCCGATTTATGATGCTCTTAACGATATGATACCGTTCGAAAAGCTCGGTTATTATATGGAGCGTGAAATCATTGAGATCGCACCGTTGGCATACATGCGGGGACGTACATTGAACAATGCATTTATTCTGCTGGATGAAGCGCAGAATACCACACCTATGCAAATGAAAATGTTCCTGACCCGGATGGGCCCGGAATCTAAAATGATCGTAACGGGAGATATTTCCCAAATCGACTTACCATCAAAACAAAATTCGGGACTCAAAGAAGCTGTCCGGATATTGAAGGATGTAAAGGGAATAGGCTTTGTTGAGCTAAACGAAAAAGATGTTGTTCGTCACCGTTTGGTAAGAGACATCATCGAAGCTTACGGCAAGGAAAACTCTGCATAGAATTTCTTAACTTTCTACATGTTCCGTTGGATACCCTACGCGTTCGTCCGCATCGTTGTGTTTTTTAGTGGCGGGGTTCTACTGGCAATCTATTATCCGGACTTTTTTCAAGACACTACTGCGTCACTATTCTTTTGTATTTCAGGTATCGCTTATCTGATCCTGACATTCTGTTATTCAAAATTCAAGATCAATCCTGGTTTTGCTGGGATGTTCGCCATTTTTATGGCGGGCTATATCAACGTACAATGGAAGAATGAATCAAGACGAAGTGATCACCTTATCAGTATAAACGATTCGATATCACATTATACCGTTGTGATAACAAAACCTGCGCGAAGAAAAGGAACGGACATGGAAATATGAGGCCACCGTTCTTGAAGTGAACACGAATCATGGATGGAAACATGTAAAAGGTAAGATCCTACTGTACGCTTCGAAGGAAGACCGACGATGAACTTCGTCCGCCGAAGTCTTACGAAGGCGGATTCCGTCCTGGTGACAATCTTCTTATCAAAGGTGCTCCCCGTCTTATCCAGCCACCGGCGAATCCGGGAGAGTTTGACCATCAAAAATTTTCGGCCTATAAAAACATATTTCATCAACATTTTGTCAGGGATAGACGAAGTAAGGTGGCTTGGGAACAAACCAGCCAACAAGTTTTTGCATTACGCGACTATGTCCCGTTTATGGGCTGACAGTGTACTACGTGCGCATGTTCATGGAAAACGTGAACAATCCCTTGCTTCAGCGCTGGTGCTGGGTGTTACCGATGGACTGGATAATGATTTGCTAAACGCATACTCCGCTTCCGGAGCGATGCATGTTTTATCTGTGTCTGGCCTTCACGTTGGAATTATCTACTGGGTGATACTGATACATCTTCAAGCCACTTCAACGCCTAAAGCATTCTCAGTGGATCCTTGGCGGCAACAAGTCTGCCGGTGTTGTGGATTTATGCATTCATTACCGGACTGTCGCCGTCGGTTTTACGCGCAGTGACGATGTTTTCATTCGTTGCATTGGCACGACCGTTAAACCGGCAAACAAACATCTATAACACACTGGCAGCATCAGCGTTTCTGCTGCTGGTCTATGATCCATACATGATCATGTCGGTGGGTTTCCAGCTGTCATTTCTGGCTGTTGTTGGTATAGTTGGATTGCAACCTCCTCTCTACAGGCTTTGGGAACCGGGCAGCCGGCTTTTGGATGAGGTCTGGAAAATCACTTCAGTCTCCATCGCCGCACAGCTTGCTACATATTCATTGGGTCTGTTTTACTTTCATCAGTTCCCGAACTACTTTCTACTGGCAAACTTATTTGTGATCCCACTTTCGTTTGTCGTGTTGCTAATGGGTATCGGGATAATACTTCTTGGTTATTTTAGCTGGTATTGCGTTTGTATTGGGGTGGACGCTGGAATGGATCATCAGGATCATGAACGAAGGTGTTTTTCTTATTGAAAGACTTCCCTTCAGTGTACTTGAAAACGTTTACATCAGCAAACTTCAATGCTGTATACTTATTCTGCTTGTGGTCCTGGTTTATATGTGGATCGAAACAAAAAAATCTTTACCATTGGTCGTTGCTTCATCACTCTGTATTTTGTACTCAATGGATGAATGGATACACCTTGAAAGAGACGTTAAACCCAGCAAAGTGACGTTCTACAATATCCCCGGCCATACAGCAGTGGATTTTATGGAGTCGGGAAGATCGTATTTCCTGTCAGACTCAGCGTTGGAGCACGACGCGTTGAAGATCAAATTTCACGTGCTGCCTGGACGATTGAAGGCTGGCGTAAAAAATGTAGTGCAAGGTGCCGCCGTCAGCAGGAAGCTAAAGGGTTGTGCATTGATGGTTTGGAATGAAAAAACCATTGTGCAGATCACAGACCCGGCGTTTTCTATTCCGGCCAACCTGGAAGTTGACGTTGTTATTATCAGCAACAACGCAGTTAAGTCACTGAGCGGCCTGGTCGCGCGGGTTAAGGCAAGGGAATTTGTTATTGACAGCAGCAACTCTTTAGGAATGCCGGTCGCTTGTTTGATGAATCACAATCATTCGATATAAAGGTTACGTCGCTTCTGCATCAGGGAGCGTATACAAAAATTATTTAGATCATGGAATATATAGAGCTTGACGTAAAAGAAAGGATCGGTACTATAACCTTGAATCGCCCGAAGAAACGAAACGCTTTGAATTTTGAACTTGTGTCTGAATTGAAAGAGGCATTTACTTCATTGGAAGCACGACGAAAACGTGAAGGTAATTGTGCTGAAAGCGAAAGGACCGGCATTTTGCGCCGGTGCAGACCTGGCCTACCTTCAAAAGTTACAAGGGTTTTCTTACGAAGAGAATCTTCTGGACTCTAAACATCTTAAGGAATTGTTTCTAACGATATACACGCTGAAAAAAGTTGTCGTGGCCCAGGTTCAAGGTAATGCAATTGCCGGCGGCTGCGGTCTTGCCTCGGTATGTGATTTTGCCTTCACAGTACCTGATGCAATGTTTGGTTATACGGAAGTAAAGCTCGGGTTTATACCTGCCATTGTTATGGTCTTCCTGCTTAGAAAAATAGGAGAGGGCCATGCCAGTCACCTGTTGCTTAGCGGTGAGTTGATATCTGCGGATGAAGCCTGCCGCATGGGCATGGTGAATAAGGTTGTGCCTTCTGAAAAACTTGAAGAGTCAGTACTAACTTTTGCAAAAAAACTCCTTGTAGAAAATTCTTCACAGGCGATGGCAACAACTAAACAGATGATCGCAAAAGTTCAATCGATGCAGCTGGAAGAAGCCTTGAACTTTGCCGCTGAAATGAATGCCCGTGCACGATCAAGTGATGATTGCCAAAAAGGAATACGTGCATTTCTGGATAAGCAAAAGATAGCCTGGTAATTGTAGCCTCATTCCATCGGAGGCCCCGATGCATCGGGGCAAGCGGGCATCGATTCTTTTTATTTGCGCATACGTTTCATTAATATTCGTTTCTATTGGAAACACCACTTTCAATATTAAAGACGTATTGGGGATACAACCAATTCAGGCCGCTGCAGGCTGATATTGTTAATGCATCTTTACAGGGAAAAGATGTCCTTGCATTACTGCCTACCGGCGGAGGCAAATCGGTATGTTTTCAGGTACCTGCATTGTTGAGAGAAGGGATTTGTATTGTGATCACCCCGCTGATCGCGTCTAATGAAAGACCAGGTCGAACAATTGAAGCAGACGAGGTATCGATGCGGCCGCCGTACATGCTGCTATGAGCAGATTCGAGGTGGACGTTCTACTTAACAACTGCATTTATGGAAGTGTAAAATTTCTTATATGTTTCACCTGAGCGGTTGCAAACGGAGCTGTTCATCGCACGTGTTAAACAAATGAAGGTCGGTTTGATAGCCGTGGACGAAGCACACTGCATTTCACAATGGGGTTATGATTTTCGCCCTTCTTATCTCAAGATAGCTTCCCTTCGAACCTTGAAGCCTGATGTTCCTGTAATGGCCTTGACGGCAACGGCAACAGCTGAGGTTCGTGTCGACATTGTTGAAAAGCTTGAACTGAAGAATGCTGATATTTTCCAAAAATCCTTTGCACGCGATAATCTTTCCTTCGTTGTACGAAAGACTGAGAACAAGGAAAAGAAAGTGCTTGAGATATTGCAGAAAGTAAAAGGGTCGGCGATCATTTATGTCCGTTCAAGAAAAGCAACGCAGGAGATCGCTGAATGGCTTGTCAGAAAAAACATTTCAGCCTCATTCTACCATGCCGGCCTGGACTTTGATGAACGAACTAAGCGCCAGGACAAATGGATACAAAATCAAATTCGAGTCATCGTCGCTACTAACGCGTTTGGAATGGGCATCGACAAACCCGACGTCCGCGTGGTCATACATCTTGACCTTCCGGAGAATCTGGAATCATATTACCAGGAGGCGGGACGAGCAGGTCGTGATGGATTGCGCTGTTACGGCGTCGTTCTTTATCAGGAAGCCGACGTATCAAACCTTGAGCTCAAGGTTGAGCAATCACAACCGAGTCCGCAATTCCTAAAGACAGTATATCAGGCGTTGTGTAACTTTTACCAGCTGGCCCTCGGAAGCAGTGCAGGTGAAAGTTATGATTTTGACCTAAATGATTTTACGGATCGGTTTCATCTTCATCCAAACGAGGTTTATATCGCGTTGAAGAAACTAGAGGAAGAGGGGCTTATTCAATTCAATGAAAGTTTTTATAGTCCATCGACGGTGCATCTATTGATGGACAAGGCAAAACTTTATGAATTTCAGATCGCTCACGCGAAGTTTGACCCAATTATAAAAATGCTGCTGCGCTTGTATGGCGGCGAATTGATTTCGGGCTTTCCGAAGGTTTCTGAGTCCTCCATCGCAAAGGGTTTGAAGATCCCAACGCAAGAAGTTGTAAGTACTCTCAAACATCTTCATGAGCTTCAGGTAGTAGCTTATCAACCCGCCAAAGAGAAACCGCAAGTTACCTTCATGATGCCAAGACAAGATGCGGAAAGGCTGCCGTTAAACCTGAAACGGCTCGAGGCCCGCAAGAAATTGATCTTGGACAAAATGAAAGCAATGGTTTCATTTGTAACGTTAACGCATCGATGCCGGATGCAGCTTATTCAGGATTACTTTAATGAAGTTTCTTATAAAAAATGCGGAATTTGTGATGTTTGTATCGAGGAACGGAAAAAGGATAATAGAAGTGCGTTTGATGAATTGAGAGATGAAGTCACCAGTGTGTTGAAGAAAAAATCGCTAACGGTAGAACAAGTAGAAGAGTTGATCGCGCCGAAAGATCACGAGCTGTTTGTGGATGTTGTAAGGGAAATGGTCGATGAAGGCGTTCTCACTTATGATAGTGTGTGGAAATTGAGTCTTATTAAACAGAAGCGGTTAACATTTGTGGCTATGAGAAAAGTGCTTAAGAGACTCCTTCGTATTTTCGTTTATGTTCATGTATTTCTCGCGGTAGCATTGCTGTTGACCCATTGCAGCTTTAAGCATTACGCAAAAAAATCTTATGAAAAAGCAGCCGTAGAAAAGCCATTCGATGTGATTATTGTTCCTGGTGTGCCTTATGAAAAGGAAAATACAACTTCAGTGATGAAGATGAGGATCTTCTGGGCCAAACAACTTTATGACAGCGGCTTTACAAAAAATATAATTTTTTCCGGATCCGCTGTTTACAGTCCTTATGTTGAAGGTATCGCTATGAAGGTCATCGCAGATTCTCTTGGTATTCCATCGGATCATACATTCTCCGAAACAAAAGCTGAACATAGCTCGGAGAACGTGTACTACTCCTGGAAGATGGCAAAGGAGATGGGTTTTCAAAAAATAGCCCTGGCGACCGATCCTTTTCAATCCCGCTTGCTGAGAAGTTTTACTAAAAAATATTGCCCCGGCGTAAAGGCGATACCGATCGTATTTGACAGACTGCAAATTGACGACAGCCCGTTGCCTATTATTGACCTCACGGCAGCATTCAAGAATGACTTCGTTTCTATCATGGATCGGGAATCCTTCTGGCAACGCTTCAGAGGAACCTTGGGACTACGTGTAAAGGATGAAGTGAAAGCAGAAAAAAGGGATCAGAAAAACAAAAAAGTTCCTACAGCCAATTAACTTTTCAGTGCTGATTTAAGCCAGAGATTATGGATTATGGAGAACCGGACGACGTGTCTTGAGAAAAAGTCTTCTGTTCCAAAACGTTGTTGATAGATGAAGATATATCCTGTTTCCAGCATGAGTTTTTTATTTATTGAGAATTCCGTAGAAGCATAAATTCTGTTCTGGTCGAATGTATTTTCTTTGTTGTTAAACATTATCTCTTCCGAGATTCTTAACGTTATGGTAGGAGCACCGTCGTGATTGACTTTAAGAGGTATCCTGTGCCTGCAGCCTGTATCTGAAACGAAAAACATAAAATGAATCTTCCCACACGCTTTGGTCCTGGCTTTCTTCGATAAAGCGGTTATCAATGCGTAGGCGCTGTTGGATAAGGACTTTCCTGGCCGGGAATTCATAGGCAGCTTCTATAACAGGTCGGACTTCGGCAGTTGAGTGTGAATATCCATTCTCGGGTATCTGCGCGTAGATCCACGAAAAGGTCAGCCCTGCTCCAAAGGCCCATCGATCCTTGAGATAATGTAGTCTTGAATGCATGATCAACTGATTCTCTACATCCGGAGCGAAGAACCGCCGGTTGTCTATTTCATTGATCCAATAATAGTTTGGAGTGATATTAAGCTGATTCTGATAACGAACCCAATACAGACTTTGGTGATATACTTCGGATTGGCCGAGCGCCAGCGTAACTTTCAGTAGGAATGCAAGGAGAATGAGCTTTTTCAAGCAATTTATTATTGAGCAAGTAATTCCTGCGCGTTTTGAAAAGCAACTTTCGACGGTTTGTCACCTCCGATCATCTTGGCAATCTCTTCTATCCTTTCAGTATCCTGCAAATGTTTTATGGAGCTTATGGTTTTTGCCGCCGTATTGTCCTTATAGACAAAATAGTGTGAGTTTCCTCGCGCAGCTATTTGAGGCAAATGACTGATTGCAATGAGCTGGTGATTTTCGGACATCTTTCTCATCATGCTTCCCAACTTAAAAGCAACTTCACCTGAAACTCCACTGTCGATCTCATCCAGGACCAAGGTCGGCATTTCCGTCTTTTCGGCCATGACGTATTTTATGCAGAACATCAATCTCGAAAACTCGCCGCCTGATGCAACCTGTGCTAAAGGTCTTGGCGCTATACCCTTATTTGCGCTGAAAAGTATTTCGATCTTGTCGTTGCCTTGAGCGCTGAGTTCGGTAGCGATGATATCTATCTGGAAAGTTGCGTTCGGTATACCGAGTTCCTGAAGCAGTTGCGTGATCTGTTTACAAAGTGCCGGAAGAACTTTTTTCCTTGATGCACTCAACTTCTGAGCCGCAGCTCTCGCGTTCTTTTGCGACGTTTCGAAAGCTTCTCTTGCTTTCTCAATGTTCTCGTCGAGGTTTGAGGTAATGTTGTTCTTTTGCATCAGGTTTTCCTGGATAACCAGCAACGCCTTCAGATCAACAGCCTTATGTTTTTTTAACAACCGGTAAATAGCACTCAACCGCTCTTTGATCCGTTCGGCCTTTTCCGGGTCGAATTCGATCGTGTCACCTTCTTTTTCAATTTCGTGAGTGAGGTCGTCCAATTCTATAATGACGCTGTTAAGTCTTTCAAAAAGATGAGCGTAGGTCGACGAGTAAGATGAAACGTTTTGCAGATGATTCCTGGCTTCTACCAAACTGTTCCTTGAAGCGAACTCAGAATTGTTGATAAGATCCAGAACACTTTGAAACCTGTTCTTGATTTCGCCCGAGTGTTCCATAATCTTAAGTTCCGACTCCATTGAATCCTGTTCGGACTCTTCCAATTCGAGCTTTGAAAGTTCTTCCAGCTGGAAACGAGTATAGTCAGCTTCCTGCCGCAGCGTCTCCGCCTCTGCCGATAGATTTTCAAAATCCTTTTTTGACTTCAGGTAAACATTCCACTGCTCATTGTATTGTTCGCGTAAGGATTGATTTGACGCATACGCATCCACTAACTTCAGCTGGAATGAATGCTGGCCAAGAAGTAAAGTTTCATGCTGAGAATGAATGTCCATTAATAAATCACCCACCCGTTTCATAACTTCCAGGGTAACGGGCGTATCATTTATAAAAGCTCTCGATTTCCCTCCCGGACTTAACTCCCTTCGTATGACAGTACTGTTGTCGTAGTCAAGATCTTCAGCCTTGAACAGGGACTTCAGTCCATAATTTCCAATATCAAATGTTCCTTCAATGACACACTTTTGGTTTTCATCCCACAGTACTTTCGAGTCAGCACGGTTACCCATTAGCAATCCCATAGCGCCGAGCATAATCGACTTGCCTGCGCCAGTTTCGCCCGTTACCACATTGAGATGGGGTGAAGGGTCCAACACCAGGTGTTTAATGAGCGCGTAGTTTTTTATCGTGAGATGTTTGAGCATCAGGTCAATGAATCGATGTAAAGTTCGGCGATGGAACTGAAGGGATATTTTACCTTTTTCATACGCATATTCAGCAACAGGATTTCATTGCTGCTTACTTCTTTGAGTTTTCCAAACACAACGGTATTGTCCAATAGCACAATATTAATTTTTTTACCCAAAAAAGTACCTGCTTTGCTTTTAATTTGTTCGGGATCGCTAATGCGCAATTGCTTTGTACCCATGGGAGTTATAAGTTATGAGTTATGAGTTATGGGTTAGGGTTATGCGTATGAGTTAGTGTGTGGGAGTGGGAGTGGGAGTGGGAGAGTGGGGCTCGAGTGTGGGTGTGTACTTCGAATGTACGACATCACACCCACACCCCTGCCCCAACTCATAACTCATAACTCATAACCCATAACTCCTCAGTTCTGGATCATTTTCTCGTAAGCTGTGCGATTGGAGGGATCGATCGTGGTTATGATGTCGTATGCTTCGCGCCGCAGCTGGATGTTTCCCGTTGAAAATATATTTGCGAGTTCCTTGCTCTTCGCATCGAAAAAACTGACAACCAATACAGATGTCGGATTAACGTCGCGTACTTTTTTGACTTCCCTGAGTCCTTTCAGTATGACATCCCTGCTCTTGTCAGGATCCTTATCGAACGTGTCCAAACCAAGACGGTGATAAGAGTACATTGCCCGGCGCATTTCCGTCATCTGACCGTTGTTATAGTTCTCTACTATCCAGTACCGGTTTCGGTTGCTGTTAAGGGGCTGCCATCCCGGCCGGTTTGCTTGTTGTGCATTGTTCACTACGGCCAGCGCTTTTTGGAAGAATGGTGTGCCACCCAGCTCGACGAAGGTGTCGAAGTCGACGCCAATGATTATATATGCATAAACCGCAAGCATAGACGTCAGGTTGGTAGTGTATGTATTGTCATTGAACTCCAGCGGCAACGATTCAATGTATTCAAACTCCCAATCGCGATCAGCAAAATTGAATATGAGGCTTGAGTAATTGGTGTTGTAAACGGGCCGTGCGGCCTGTATCTGAACAGACGCGGAGAAATTACCAATAGAAGGCATTTTGGTAATAGTGATCAACATGTTGCAGTTGATCTTTTCGTATGGCTTGTAGGAGTCACCAGACCATTTGCGCGAGTTCATGAACTGCTCGACGGCTGTCTTCATATCGCGAAAAATTCCACGGTCGGACGTTTGGATTTGCGTGGAGTTAATAGTCACCGTGCAATTGAGTTCCTGTGCCCGGCCTGTAATGGAGAACGAGAGAAGTAATAGTATCAGTTGACAAGTATTTCGCACGGAGATCATCGCTAATTATTTCGCTTCTGCATTCCTTATTATCGCCTCTACAATATCTTTCGCCACTTCCTGTTTTTCCTTAAGCTCGAATGTTGTTGCCTCGTGCTTTTTGTTAATGATCGTTATCTTATTTGTGTTGTGGCCGAATCCTGCTCCATCGTCGTTCAAAGAGTTCAGGACGATAAGATCGAAATTTTTTGATTCGAGTTTTTTTATCGCATTGATTGTTTCATTTTCAGTTTCCAACGCGAAGCCCACGACGATCTGGCCGTTATGTTTCTGACTGGCTAACGATGCTGCTATGTCATGGGTTTTCGTCAGCTCCAGTGTCACGCTGTTATCTTTTTTCTTGATCTTCTGATCGGCGACATTCAAGGGTTTATAATCAGCGACAGCCGCAGCAAGCACGGTGATATCGCTTTTAGGGAACAAGGCTGTGCAGGCGTTAAACATTTCTTCGGCCGATATTACCGCTTTAACGCTTACGCGCGGATGATTAGTATATTCATTGGTGGGACCAGTGACCAGGTTTACTGTAGCTCCCTGGTTGGCCAGTTCTTCGGCTATTGCAAATCCCATTTTTCCACTCGAATGATTTCCGATGAACCTGACCGGGTCGATGGCCTCATAGGTAGGTCCGGCTGTTACCAGTACGGTCTTACCCATTCAGTTGTTGGCGTGTTGAAAAAAAGTCCTCAACAAATTTCACGATGTCTTCGGGCTCAGCCATTCGACCGGTGCCGATCAGACCACTGGCCAGTTCGCCATGTGTGGGTTCGATAATATGATTACCAAAGCCGGCGACCTTTTGGAGATTTGACTTGGTCGACAGGGTGTGCCAGCATGTCAAGATCCATAGCAGGAGCGATGAAAACCGGGCATCGGGCGGAGAGATATGTGGCGAGAAGCAGATTGTCACACAATCCATTGGCCATTTTCCCAATGGTGTTTGCTGTCGCGGGCGCTACCAGGATAGCGTCACCCCACAACCCCAGGTCTACATGATTTGTCCATTCGCCGGTTTCAGGTTTTGAAAAGGCAGATAACACGGGATTTTTTGAGAGCGTTGCCAGCGTAAGGGGGGTTACGAAACTCTCGGCCGAAGGAGTGAGGATCACTCTTACTTCCGCGCCCTGCTTGACAAGAAGCCTTGTTAGAATTGCCGACTTGTAGGCGGCAATCCCACCACAAACTCCCAGAACGATCTTCTTGCCCTGAAGCATTGGCTTGAGCAACTTTTAAAGATCCTGCTTCTGGCTTGCGTCAGCGCGGAGCCGGGAATTGAGCTTTCCTTCCAGGAATTCTTCAGTAGCGGTTGTTGTCGGTTTTGGCATCCGCTCATAGAATTTAGAAATCTCTATTTGCTCACGGTTTTCAAAAACCTCTTCAAGATTATCAACCGTTGTAGCGAACTCAGCTAGTTTGTTGTTCAGTTCTTCTTTGAGATTAACAGCTATCTGGCGGGCGCGCTTGGAGATCACAACGACTGACTCATAGATGTTACCCGTTTGCGCTGCTATCTTTTCAATGTCACGCGTAATTACAGATGATTGAACTGCCATAGTATTAGGTATTATTGTTATTGATTTTTGACTTATTGATTTTTGCCAGACTTGAGGCGTAAAGTTTTTCCGCATCAGAAAGGTAAGCTGCTGCCTGGATACTTGTCTACGAACTCCTTATAGTGCTCCACTACTTCCTTGTAGCGGTCGAGTTGTTTTGTGTAAATGCTCTGTTCAGCCAGCTTGAATTCGGATACGATCACAAGGTAATAAGCCCGCTCCAGGTACTTGGAATCAGGAAAGTTATCGATAAAATTATCGAGGGCCACGATAGCTGCCTTGTAGCTTCGCATTTTATAATACTGATAAGCATTGTCGAATCCTTTCTTTTCGAGTTTTACCTGCGTGGTCGTTATTACCTCAATGGATTGATCGCGGAACTTGCTGTTAGGATACCGGTTCAGGAATTGTTGCATTGCAGCCATTGCATCGATGCTGCTTGTCTGGTCAAGATTTGCTCCGGGCGACGATTTGTACAATGAAAAAGCATACATAAACCTTGCTTCTTCCGCCATAGCGCTGCGCCCGTACGTCTCATAAGAAAGTCTTGAATTGTTCGGACGACAGCAAGTACAGCTCGTCATAGAACTGACAGTATGCAAGGTAAAATTGCACTTTTTCGCCTTCGGGAAGACCGCGCACGATCGGAATGATCTGCTCGAACAGCACCGAAGCCTTGTAGTATTCTTTTTTGGCGTAATAATTAAGGCCGGCGTCGTATTTAACCCGCCAGTCCTGACTTTTTTCGATTTTTCTGAACTTACTGCAGGAAAATCCCCCCAGAAGAACCAAAAACAAACAGAAGTAAATTGATGCTCTCAGCATAAGCCCGCAAATATAATACAAGAAGCCGTATCTGGAAAACGCGACTTTTTAACATTTAGATGTAGGGAACCTCTAAAAATGTCTATTTCCTGACGATTAATTTCCGGGTGATAACCCCTTCATTCTCGACGTAGAGGGTATAGAAATAGATTCCGGCGCTGAGATCGTCCGTTCTGACTCTGACAAAATTCTCCGAGGGAGGAAGCGAATATTCACCCACGACATTGCCAAGGATATTGTGAACGACGATTTTGGCCTTAACCTGATCATTGTTCATTTTGTAATCGACGACAGCCTGATCCACAACAGGATTGGGATAAACATCGTGCAAGGTTATAAACCTGGAGCTGTAGAGGTTTTGCTTCTCGGGCTTTTCTTCAACAATAAAATTAAGGTCGAATTCCACCGCCTGACCCGGATTGTATTTGTTAAAGGCTACATACCGAAGTGAGCTTTCACCTGACACCAGGCCGGCCTCCAGTACCACCTGGAAATTATTCATAACCTGTCCCGGCTCGATCTTAACAATAAAATCTTCAACCTTATGGTCCAGGCAGTTGTTATCAAGACAGAAATAATTTCTTTGGCTGCTGCCGATCTGTGCATCAACATTTCTAATGATCAGTGTGATGGCTTTATCGGACGTGTTCTTTAATCGAAGCGGCGCCTTGATTGCTTCACCAATAAAGCCATTGTAGGAGTCCTGGAGACTGGTCACCTCGAAGCTCTGCGCGAAAACGCAAGAGCTTATTATCATACCCATCACCAACAACAACAGTTTCCTCATAAAACCCGCTCTGTTTCACAAAATTTAAACATTTCGCCGGTTTTTAATAATAGAATGCAATGTTTTTCGTTAACGGGCCCTATTTATTTTTAGGGCGGCCGTTTTTGTTGATTTTTTTGAAGATTTGCTATCGCAACGGTTGTTTAACGACATCCGATTTGGCTGGCTTCTCTTTTTCCTTCCACGAAAACCCCTTTAAGGTTATATCCTCCTGTCTTGAGTTCATGAGGGGGTATGAAGCTGGCCTCCGGTTGAACGTAAAAACTGAAGTTGTTCACCTTTCCGTCCCTGAACCTTATTGTGATGTTGCTGCAGATGATCTTATTCATGCCCATAGACGAACCGTCGTCCTCATCCAGGGCAAAGAAGAGGCTTTCGCCATTACCCTCGACGATGACTTGACTTATTTTCGAATCTTTGAATTCCGCGGTCATCTTCCGGCCCTTGATCTGGTTATAGTTGATCAGAGAGTCTTGCGATATCACAAACGCATTGACATTCATGAAGATCTTGTCGATGCTCTTTCCCGTGATAAGCATACGTATTGAATCTGCCGTCATCTGATTCCCCTCCGTCCACAAGACCGGATTCTTATAGAAATAGATCGTGGAATCAGCGTCGCGATATTCTAACGAATCGGCTACACCCTGCATATCGCTCTTAAAGATCTTTACGTTATTGTAAGCGAGCAGTCTCTTCTTTTTTGGGTCGGCATTTTCTATAGAGACGAGCGTATCGGCCGAGATAAACAAGGTGTCATTGTTGTCGGTGATCTTCGCCACATAAGCGTTGTTATACACTTTCGAAAGGCCTTTGAGCTTATAATAGTCCACAGCCTGACCGTAAATAATGAGGTTTTCTTTCTTCGACGTCAAAACAACATTACCACGAACTCCGTAGATCTTGCGGATATCGTCGGTTTTGAATTCGAGCCCTTCAAGTTTGTACTCCGGCGATTCGCCGACACCCGACTGTATGTCTGAGCGCTGTGTTTTGGTGTCATACTCTCCTCCCTCATAGACAAACGTTGAGCTGTCCTTTTCCAAAACAGTGGTTGGTGTGCGGAAGTAAATGACCTTGGTGCCCGAATTGTACTGCAGGCTGTCTGATGTCATCGTGCGGTCGGGGTTTTTTACATGAACTTCCTGCTTAAAGGACGCCATGTTCGAGTTTACATCGTAATAACCCTTCTTGCTGGTAAGAACATTAATGCTATCGACTAATCTTCCTCCGTTATAATAGTAAGCGAGATTCTTGGGCCGATCGTAGTCCAGATAATCGGTATACAATGTTGACGTTGCCAACTTTGTAAACACGACATTGTTCCTGAGCTTTGCCCTTTTTACGTCACCATCGTATTCGAGCCTGTTGCCGGTTATCGTGATAGAATCACCTTCCGTAATTCTGATCCGCCCGAATGCCTCAATGGAATTTTTTGACTTATAGAAATAAGCTGAGTCACAATAGATTGTGGTAGTGTTTTGAATGAAGATCACATTGCCAATCACCCTCTCGAATTTGACCCCTCCCTTATCTCCGCTTCGAAGCTGGTCCGCCTGCTTCAGTTTAACCCGTTTTTGAGCAATAACTGTTTCGGTGTTGATCCAGCTTATCAGGAAAAACAGTAAAATGCATTTGATGAGCACGTTACGGTGGGACAAACAATATGATTTAAAATCTGTGGTCATCAGCCTGCAAGCTACGATGGTTAATGCTAAAATCGAACTTCCGTCAGCTTATAGGACCCGGAAATTGTACATTTGGCTATGCTTGAGCAATTTTTGAACCATATCGAGCAAAACGATCTTTGCGACAAATCCGACGCAATACTGCTGGCGGTTAGTGGTGGAGTGGATTCAATGGCGATGTTATACCTGTTCCGTGAGGCAGGGTTTCGCATTGGTGTGGCTCATTGCAACTTCCAGCTTAGGGGAAAGGAATCTGAAGCTGACGAAGAATTTGTTCGCGCAGGTTTGCAAAGAGCTTGATGTACCATTTTATTCCCGTCGTTTCGAAACGGAAGCGTTCGCTTGGGAAAACACGCTATCGATTCAGATGGCAGCCCGCGAATTGCGTTACGCGTGGTTCGAAGAATTGTTAATCAAGAATAAGTACCGGTGCCTTGCAACGGGTCACCATTTTGATGACTCGATGGAAACGATACTACTGAACCTTACCCGTGGATCTGCAACCGATGGCCTGGCGGGTATTCCGATTAAAAACGGCAATGTCATCAGGCCGTTACTTTTTGCTTCCAGGAAACAAATAGAAAAGTATGCGGCTATGAAGGGCCTCGTTTGGCGTGAAGACCTTAGCAACATGACCGACGACTATCAGCGTAATTTCATTCGGCACCAGGTGGTGCCAAAGCTTAAAGAACTGAATCCTTCCCTTGAACTCACCTGGCAAAGTGGTATTGAGAAAATACATGGCGACCTGGCCTTACTGCATCACGCCTTTGCAGATTGGAAAAAACAATTCATAACGGAGTCGGTAGAGCGAATAACGATACAAAAGAATGCTTTCGTTTCGTTTCCGCGACGGGGGCTCTTTGCTGTGGAGATTTATCAAGTCTTTCGGTTTCAACTTTGAACAATCAAAAGAAATAATCTCGTCTTTATATGGTCAACCGGGCAAACGTTTTTTTTCTTCTTCGCATCTGCTCGTTGTGGATCGTGACCTGTTGATCATTACCTCGATTCAGCATGACTGGCATGAAGTCCTGATAGAAAAAGGACAATTACAATCCGATCTTAGGACCATGGCATTTGCAAATGGAAATAGTTCAGTGAGCTGCCCGAACTTATCAATGAAAATGAGGCCTATCTGGAAGAATCCATGGTTACGTTTCCGATAACCTGGAGGAAGTGGAAAGCTGGCGATTCGTTTGTTCCGCTAGGAATGGAGCATAAAAAGAAACTCAGCGATTTTTTTATAGACAGGAAGGTCTCGATGGCGGATAAGGAACTCGTTACCCTGCTCGAATCGGACGGTAAAATTGTTTGGGTTGCCGGTCACAGAATTGACGACAGGTTCAAAGTAACATCGAAAACCACCTCCATCGTTAAATTCACGTTGACCAGAGCCTGACCATGGTTCGGTTCATCAATTGGTTGAATTGCGCGCAAATTTCACCCTCAGCCCCAGCTGATGGCTTTTGTGAGAAATTATTTTCAAAATCCTGCCTTATTGATAACTTGCCGCGCCTAATCAAAGGCTTCCAAAATATTAAGCATTGCTTGGTCAATAACTAAAATCTATCAAAATGAAAGTAACTGTAGTGGGCGCCGGAAATGTGGGCGCCACATGTGCCGATGTCATGGCTTACCGTGAGGTTGCAAATGAAATAGTGTTGGTCGATATCAAAGAAGGTCTTGCTGAAGGTAAGGCGCTTGATATCTGGCAAAAAGCACCGATCGATCTCTACGATAGCCGTACAATTGGAGTCACTAATGATTATTCGAAGTCTGCAGGATCCAACGTGGTGGTTATCACATCAGGATTACCACGTAAACCAGGGATGAGCCGTGATGATCTAATCGGTACTAACGCTGGCATTGTTCGATCCGTAACAGAAAATGTGGTTAAACATTCCCCGGATGCGATCATTATCGTGGTATCGAACCCTCTGGATGTTATGACGTATCAAGCCCACATTACGTCGAAGTTTCCCCGTACACGGATAATGGGTATGGCAGGTATTCTTGACACTGCGCGTTATAGGGCATTTCTTGCTGAAGCATTAAATATTTCTCCAAAAGATATTCAGGCAATGTTACTGGGAGGTCACGGCGACACTATGGTACCGCTTCCTCGTTACACAACGGTAGCTGGTATTCCTGTTACAGAATTGATCGACCGCGACAAACTCAATGCAATCCTTGAGCGCACAAAAGTAGGTGGAGGCGAGCTCGTTAAACTGATGGGTACGTCTGCATGGTACGCACCCGGATCGGCGGCGGCTCAGATGGTTGAAGCTATTGTAAAAGACCAACGCCGTGTGTTCCCGGCTTGTATTAAGCTGGATGGTGAGTATGGAATAAAAGATTGTTACCTGGGTGTGCCTGTCGTTCTCGGGAAGAATGGAATAGAAAAGGTCATTGAACTCGATCTGAACCCTGCAGAAAAAGCTATGCTTGAGTCAAGTCGCGTCGCCGTCCGCGAAGTGATGGATGTGCTTGAAAAGCTTGGGTAGATTATCCGTAAAGTTATCTTGACAAGATTGAATGTGAGTGTTGAGTGTGTTTCCAACAGACACTCAACACTTTATAATTTATAATCCTCTAAGCCTACCCTTAACTATACCCTATACCTTATACCTTTTATTCTTTGTTCCTCCATAAATCACCTCTTCTTTTACTAATCCAAATTTCTTCTGAAGAGAATCTGGCAATTCAGAAGCAAACGTGTCTTCAAAAGGGTTCAATCCACCTTTACCGATACGCAAAGGATAATCCTTCCCGTATTTTCGAACGTGATCGTCCTGTCCGAACATCTTTTCGCGTTCGCGTTTGTCTGTGATCGAAAGGTCTTCAAAGGTTTTATCAGGTACCGGTGAAAAGAATGGTACTTGCAGGATGGCAAATCCCCCCGGTTTCAGCACACGATGAATTTCATTTATAGCACGTATGTCATCCGTGACGTGTTCAAGTACGTGATTACATAATACTACGTCGAATGAATTTTGGTCGAATGGAATATTATGAATGTCCATCTTCACTTTTGCCAAAGGAGATTCGATATCTGCCGTTATATAATCATCGCCGTGCATCCTTTCAAAACGGGGAATAAAACATGCCTCGGGCGCGATATGAAGCACGCGTTGTTTCCCGGTGAAGAACGTCGTTCGCTCCTTCAGGTATAACCATATCAGGCGGTGTCTTTCCAGGCTCAGACAGTTTGGACAGAGCGCATTTTCGCGGGGCGTGATACGCCCATAGGGAAGAAATTGTCGAAAGCTTTTATCGCAGACCGGGCAGGTAACGGTAGAGCCCCTGTAAAATAAGCTGACGACTTTAAGACCCAATCCGCTCACCAGCTGAAGGTATCTTCGAGGTACGTAACGGATCAGCCAGGAAATGACTTTTTTCATGAGCGGCAAAGGTAAATCCTTGGCAATTCATGGACAACCCGGCATAACAGGCATCAGGATGGAGACCAGCAAACGTGATTGCGTCCATTTTTCGCTCTTTTTGGGATGATTATTCCGAACTTTAGTGGCGAAAGCTTAAAACTATTTTTGGGGCGCTGCCATCTAAAAGGCAGAAGCCCTAAATCATATAACGGATTGATCTGTGACCGAAACTCTACTGGACATCGCGATGATGCATTCTGACAACCTGATAGCCCGTGCCAAGGAGGGTGACCAGGGTGCACAGGGAAAAGTTGTGCAGTTGTGGTATAAGCGCATCTACAACTTCAGCTATAAATTTTTCCTTGATCACGACCTTGCTATGGAGGTGTCACAAAAGACGTTTATATCCATGTGCAAAAATCTTCCCGCACTGCAGGACAACTCGCGGTTTAAATCCTGGCTGTATAAGATCGCTGTCAATTATTGCCGGGAGGAATCGCGCAAGAAGAAAGGAAGCAGATCTCTTTCATTTGACCTTGTTTGGAATCGTGATGCTGAAGATTCTCCGCAGTGGGAGTCGTCAGGGCATCGAATCGATAACCCGGAGCGTCAATTGCAACAGCGGGAGTTGGCGGACGTGTTGCAGGAAGCTTTATTAGAGATCAATGAAGAACAGCGCGAAGTGGTTATTATGAAAGAGTATGAAGGACTTAAGTTCAGAGAAATTGCCGAAGTGTTAAACATTTCGGAAAACACGGTGAAGTCCAGAATGTATTACGGGCTTGATGGATTGAAAAAGATTTTGGAACGCAAGAACATAAATAAGGATACAATTGGCTATGGGATATAAAGCAACGCGAACAGGATCTGATGGCATACCTTTATGGTGAGCTTGAAGGCAAGGAAAAGGAGATGGTGGAACAATACCTTCTCGAAAATGCCGAAGCACGTCTTGAGCTGGAAAAGCTAAAACAACTGCGGCATGCGCTTAGTAACGTCAAAGACAAGGAAGTAATCGCACCACCGATTTTTGTGGGCGATTCGAGGCCATCATTTATATGGAATGCCCCTTACTTTAAAACCATCGTAAGTATTGCAGCGTCGTTGTTGATCATCATGCTCGTGGGTAAATTTTCGGGATTGCAGATTGGCTACACCGACAATGAGTTGAGGATCAGTTTTGGAAAACAGATCAGAACCGCAGGCCCTGTCACTATCACTCCGGTTGAAACGCTTTCTTCGGGTGAGGTGCAACAAATGATCAATGCCACATTGCAAGCAAAACAATATTGCGATGCAGGAAACATGGGCGGAAACGCAAAGGAAGTTGGATGCATCTATTGTAAAGAACCTGGCGTCAAACTCGGCAAAAATCGACAACCTCGTCAAGGAGTCATCAGCAGCGTCGCAGCAACAGATCAGAGATTTTGTTGCGACCATGCAAGCGGAGAATGCCCAGGTAGTTAAAAGCTATTTTCAGCTTTCTTCCTCCGAACAGAAACAATATGTAGAGAGTCTGCTTGTGGATTTTGCGAAATACCTTCAACAGCAACGCAACGACGATTTGCAGGTAGTACAAACACAACTAAATAGTTTACAAAAGAACACGGACACATTTAAACAGGAAACGGAGCAGATCCTCACCAGTATTATTACAACGGTGGGAAACAAAAATTCCCTTGGCACAAAGTATTAAGTGAAAAATATTATGAGAGTAACTATGAAAATGAAGACTAAAATCTTGACAGGTGTGATAATTGCGATGATGCTTGGGGTTCAGATTTCTTTCGCACAGAAGTTGGATGAGGAGCGGATGACTCGCGACATCGCCGTCGCCGAAAACGTATTAAGCACGTTGATCAAGCAACAGGTCAGCAATCAGCGTACATTCTTTCCGTTAGAGATCAAGGGTAATTATCAACCGGGGTACGGTGTAACATTTAACTTGCCGGCCGACTTCACAACGCCAATTTCGTTTATGGCAGCGCCAGGCATGAATGGTGACGTTGTTATCTGGGGCAATACGCCCAATGCTCCAGGTGTTCAGGTGCAATCATTCAATTATGATAACAGTAATGACAGAAACGATCCTGTGAAGATCACGAATGAAAAGGAGTATAGGTTAAAAACTCGCGCTGATCGAAAGCAAATAAACATGGACAGTATTCGTGATGTTTACAATCAGCACGTGATTGAAGCCTCAAAAACATTTATCGTCGATTATGGGGACATGATCGCACAGCTTCAACCAGGAGAGAAAATCGTAATATCAAATCAAGGTAATCAGCCACGCATGTGGGTAGGCCGTTATTTTGACGCACCTCAGCGTACACACCTCTCAATTGAAGCAGTCAAATCTGATTTGACACAACTTCGTCAGGGAAAGATCACACGGGACCAGGCGTTAGCGAAGATCAAGGTTGTTAATACCGAAACCGTAAGTGAAGTTGAGCCGGACCTCGAATTGTTTTCGAGTATTATCGGACGGTTATACAGTCAGGATCTTTCAAAGACATTCTTTATAGGTGATCAGGTCTACTTCGAACGGCTTAAGGACTTTGGAGCAATCTATTACATGCAGGTTTACAGCGGAATTGAGACGCGGGGAATTCAGCAATCGCTATGTAATGCCAACATTAGGACTTGATGATGTCGATCTGGAGACAAAGGACAAAAAGGTAAAGGAATTGTATCCGAAGTTTGAAAAAGAGCTAAAGGAAAATATGCTCGAATACGGACGGACCATAAAAAGTTTAAAGGACGAGGAGTCATTGGTTATACAAGTGACAGTAACCAAATGTAAGGGATGCAACATTCCTTCCACGCTGGAGTTGACGGTAAAGGGATCGGTTCTGAAAGACTTCAACGCAGGAAAGGTTGATCAGAGCACTGCAATGACCAAGATCAATGTAAAAAAAGGAGCTAATCAATAAAGTCAAAAAATAAAATTTAACGTGCCGGCATTCACAATTAATATGTATGCCGGCACGTTGTCTTTTGTGCCGTTGGTCACAAAATTCAATCATTATACCCTCGAATTGTAACGATTTATTTAGTTTTAAGTACATATCTGACGGGAGCGCTTTGGGATGAGGCTGTAGATCTGGACTAAATGCTACAGCAAGATGATAGCAGAATTTTTAATCTTCAAAGTCTAAACGATACCTAAAATGAAAAGAAAATTACTTATTGGGGCTGGTATCTTTGTGGTACTGTTGACCGGTTATTTCATTTTCGGACGAAATCAGGCTGGTGATATAACTGATATCATTACAGAAGTGAAGCGAGGTCCATTTAAAGTCGAGATCGAAACCACCGGTGAACTCGAAGCGAAGAACTCCGTCAAGATACTCGGTCCGGCACAGCTTCGCGATTTTGACATCTGGCAAGTAGCTATTGAGAGGATTGTCGATGAGGGCACGGTAGTTAAGAAAGGCGATTGGGTAGCTAGCCTTGATCCTTCCGAATTCCAAAATAAATACAATTCCAGGCAGATTGAGCTTGAAAAGGAGAACGCAGAGTTTGTTCAGACTCAGCTAGATACTACGTTGTTGCTTCGCGAAGCCCGCGATCAACTCATCAACTTGAAGTACGCCGTTGAAGAGAAGAGGATCATTTTGGAACAATCGAAGTTTGAACCGCCAGCCACTATTAAACAGAATGAAATGAACATGGAGCGCGCTGCCCGTGAATTTCAGCAGGCAAAAGAAAACTATCAGATCAAAAAGCGACAGAACGCCGAAAAGATGAAAGAGGCGGCAGCCGAACTCCGGAAGGTTCAGAATGAAAGTACAAGAATGTCACAGGTACTTCAGGCATTTACGATCACGGCACCCGAGCCCGGCATGGTTATCTACACGAAGGGATGGGATGGCAAAGCCATCAAGGCTGGTTCACAAATACGAATGTGGGAACCGACGGTAGCTACATTACCTGATCTGACCAAGATGATGTCGAAGACATATGTAAACGAGGTAGATGTAAGGAGGGTCTTGCCGGGTCAGAATGTAGAGATTGGACTGGATGCTTATCCCGATAAAAAACTTGCCGGTGTTGTTATCCGTGTTGCCAACGTAGGTGAACAGCGACCGAACTCCGATGCGAAAGTGTTCGAAGTGGCCGTGGAAATAAACGGGACGGATCCCACGTTAAGACCATCAATGACCACCAGCAACAAGATCATTGCAAAAACAATTGACAATGCTCTATTCATCCCGTTGGAATGCCTTCACAACGAATCCGATACCATCACTTATGTTTTTATGAAAGGAAGGCGTGAAGACCGTCAAACAGGAAGTGATGGTCGGCGATACTAACGCCAATGATGTTGTTATACTTGGCGGCCTTTCGGATAACGCCCGCATTCACCTTTCGATTCCACCGGGCATGGAAGACGAAGAGATTACACTTCTTAAGGAGATGAATGGCAAGCGCAAGAAAGCCCAGCCCGAGGAAGAGGCTCCAAAGAAAGAAGCATCAGCCGCGGTCGTTCCTGGCGTCGCACCCGCTAACTGATAAGCATCATGATATCTCAGCGATTATTAGCAAACCTTTATATCGCCATTAACGCAGTCGTTGCTAATAAGATACGATCCCTGCTTACGGCGCTAGGCATAATCTTCGGCGTAGCAGCCGTCATTGCCATGCTTGCAATCGGGAACGGAGCGCAACAGGAAATACTTGAGCAGATAAAGCTGGTTGGTGTCAATAATATTGTAATCAAACCCATCGTCGAGCAGCAGGAGGAAAAGATCGAAGAGCAGGTGGGACAGCGTGAAAAGAAGAAGTTTTCTCCGGGTCTCACCATACGCGATGTGAAAAGCATCGAATCAGCCATTCCCGGGATAACGATGATAAGTCCGGAGATAATTATTGACACACATGTCATCCGGAATGGATTTCGCAGATCGGCCAAACTTGTGGGCGTGCATCCGGCTTATTTTGATATTTACAACTTTAGCCTGGTGGAGGGTCAGAGCTTCAATGAAGAACATCAGCGACTAGGCTCACCGGTATGTATTATCGGATATTCGATCAAGGCCAAATTTTTCCCCACCGAAAATCCCATAGGAAAAAGTATCAAAGTCGGTCAACATTGGCTTACTATTATCGGTCTTCTTAACGAGCGCCTCGTTTCGTCAGCCAGCATAAGCAAGCTTGGCATACGCGACTTTAATATGGACATCTACGTTCCGTTGCAATCCGTCCTCATTCGTTACAAGAATAGGGATAAGATTACGGCTGAGCAGCTTCGATTGCAGTCAATGCGAAGCCAGGGAATGGTTTTCAGGAGCCAGAATAGTACGGAAACTGAAAATGACGAGGACAAGAAGAACTACCACCAGCTGGACCGTTTGGTTATTCAGGTTGGCGCCACCGATCGGTTGTCATCAACTGCTGAGATTATCTCGAGGTTGCTTGAACGGAAACATTACGGAGTGGTGGATTACGAAATCGAGATCCCGGAGCTTCTTTTGAAACAACAACAACGGACAAACGACATCTTCAATTATGTACTTGGCGCGATTGCTGGTATTTCATTACTCGTAGGAGGAATTGGAATTATGAATATTATGCTGGCGTCGGTACTTGAACGCATAAAGGAAATCGGGCTGAGGCTTTCGATCGGTGCGAAGAAGAGCGATGTAGTCCAGCAGTTCCTGTTTGAAGCCATTATGATCAGCGTTTCCGGTGGAATAATAGGAGTGGTGCTGGGAGTCACTATGGCATATATAGTATCAGAGGTTGCCGGTATCCCAACGATCATCACGCTCTCATCAATCATTTTATCATTTGGCGTGGCTGCAACGGTAGGGCTGATCTTCGGAATTGCTCCTGCGCGAAGAGCCGCGAGCCAGGACCCAATTACATCCCTTCGTTATGAATAAATTTTTATGCGCAGTACTTATCCTATTGGTCCATCGGACTGGAATGTAAATCCCAAAATACTCTAACCATCGACGAGATAATTCAACGGTCTAAATCTCAATCGCCCGCATTTAAACAAGCGGAGACTACCCGCGAATTGAGATACTGGAATTATCGTTTTTACAAGACCAACTACATTCCGCAGGTTAGGATATTGGACAATAATCAGGGCTTTCTTTATAACAACAGTTTTACCCCGGTTCGTCAGCCAGATGGTTCCGTAAAATATCTGCAGGTCAACCAGTTTAATCCCGGAATAAACCTTGCGCTTACAACAACCTATACAATGGACGGGAGGAACGTTGTCCGTAAACACGGTTTACAATTATTTTCAGGATATCGAAGCAAATACCTCGCAATGGAATGGTTCCGTCTTGAACTTAAGATTTGTTCAGCCGATTTTTGCTTTCAACTCTTACAAATGGGACAAGCGCATTGAGCCAATCCGCTACGAAGAATCCAAGCGTGATTATGCTGAAATGATGGAGGAGATTTCCGGAAATGCGGTAGAAAATTTTTTCGACGTATTCCAGGCGCAAATCGATCAGCAGATTGCCGAGTTTAATTTATCCAACAACGACACTATCTATAAAATAGAGCAGGGTCGCTATAACATCGGTACCACTTCACTGGACAAGCTCTTGCAGGTAGAGCTACAGTTGCTCCGTTCCAGGCAGGACGTGGCGCGGGCAAAGCTGAATCTTCAAACGTCCAGCCTAGATCTACGGACTTTTATCGGTCTCCAAACGGGCGAAAACTTCCAACTCGTTTTGCCTGAAGAAATTCCTGCGATGAATGTCACTGAGGACGATGCTTTAAAGTATGCCAGAGAAACAAGTTCAGCGTATATCGCTTTCCAGCGAAGAAAAGCGAAGCGGATGCTCTGGTGGCCGAAGCGAAAGGGCAATCGCTATATGGTTAACGTCTCGGGTGGTTTTGGCTTGAACAATGTGGGTACAAGCGTGAGCGATTTGTACCAGGACCCCGCACGTCAGCAGTATGTCAATTTCAGCTTCATGATTCCTATCATCGATTGGGGTCGCCGAAAGGCAATGATGCAAAGCGCATACGCACAAAAGCGATTGAATGACTACCTGATTGCTCAGGACGAGGTTCTGTTTGAGCAGGCGATTCTGACTCAGGTTAGGCAATTTGAAATGCTTCGTCTTCAAATAGAGATCACAAAAAAATCAGATGAAGTTGCCTTTGAGAGATACAAAGTAGCACAGAACCGATATCTTATCGGCAAAATAGATATCACCAATCTTAATATAGCGCTAAGAGAAAAAGACGATGCGAAACGAAGCTACATAGAGGCTCTCAAGTCTTTCTGGACAGCATATTTCGATCTGCGGCAGCTGACTCTTTATGATTTCGCCGAGCAGAAGTATCTGTATAATCCTTTTGAGGAAGATTGAAACCGTTAATCGTTGATCGTTAATCGTTATCCGTTATCCGTTATCCGTGGCTTTCCGGTTCAACCCCAGACCCCCTAACGGGGGAGATAGCCACCGTTAGATAACACTGTATTTAAAGTCCCCTTTAGGGGATTTAGGGGTTTACGCTAAACAACCCTCAAGGATGTGCAGCACTCACACGCCCACTCACTTAACGATTAACGGATAACGATTAACGTCCCTCACATAGACTTCAATAGCTCGGAACGATACTTCGTCAAAACGTTCGACTTGGAAACGAATCCGACATACTTATTGCCTTCAACAACGGGAAGATTCCACTGATTGGTATCATCGAATTTCTTTAACACGGCGTGAAGGTTTTCATCCATCTTGATCACGGCTGCGGGTTTGGTCATTAACCCTCTCACTATTGTCCCTTCGTGTTTTTCGGGATTGAAGATGATGCCACGGATATTGTCCATATGAACGACACCTACCAGCTCATCTTTGTCATCTACCACCGGAAAGGTATTTCTGCTACTGGATGAAATAACTTTGATAAGCGCACTGAGAGGTTCATCAGGCTTTATGATGGAAAAATTTGTTTCGATCAAAGTCGACAGATCCAGCTTGCTGAGAAGGAACTTGTCCCGGTTCTCAACGGTCAGGTTAAGCATACCTGCAAGTTTCTTGCCTTCCATCGATACGGGTTCAAAATAATGCGTCACAACCATACTTAGTGCGGATACGATCATCAGTGGTATCATCAACCCGTAACCCCCTGTGATCTCCGCGATAAGAAATATTGCCGTAAGTGGTGCATAAAAAACGCCACTCAAAATACCCGCCATACCGACGAGAGCGAAGTTGGTTTCCGGTATTTGGGAGAATCCAACAAGGTTAATAACCCTGGAAAAAATGAAACCCATGTATGCCCCCACAAAAAGGGACGGAGCAAAGTTTCCTCCATTCCCACCGCTGCCAATAGTGATTGCTGCGGCAAAAGTCTTTAATAGCATTAGAGCGCTTAGAAATAGGAGTAACTCGACATCGCTGTTGATAAAATCCTGCAACAAGCTGGCCTTGATAAGTTCTTCCGGCTTGATCGCGGCGAGAACCTTAATGGTTTCATAACCTTCGCCAAACAAAGGCGGAAAGATTATTAAAAGAATAAATAATAATCCACCACCGACAAGAACTCTGGTCCAGGTATTTGTCACTCGCCTGATTTGTTTATCTGCCCACGTAAACATTCTTGCATAGTACAATGAAATGAACCCGGCAAGAATTCCAAGTACTATGTAATACGGTACATTACTATGGTCGAAAGGCTGTTGCAGGCTGAAAGTGAGAATTACACCTTCCTCCAGGATGATCTTTGACAACAGCGCTCCGCACGCTGCGGAAATGATCAACGGAATAAATGCCGCAGCGCTCACGTCCGTCAGCAAAACTTCAACGGCAAAAAGAACGCCGGCAATCGGTGAATTAAAAGCCGCTGCAATACCGGCGGAAGCCCCACATGCCAATAGGATCGTCCGGTCTTTGTACGACAATTTATATGCTTGTGCATAGTTCGAACCAATAGCAGAGCCTGTGCTGACCATTGGTGACTCCAATCCTGTTGAACCCCCAAAACCAACGGTAAGGGCACTTGTAACCATATGCGAATACATCTGGCTGGCGAGGAAGGTTACTTGACTTTTTTACAATATTGTAAACAACATCAGACGTACCTTTCTTGAATTCATCCTTCAGCGCATAGCGGATGTAAATAACAGTAAGAAGGACGCCAATCAGCGGAAATAAGGCAAAGACCAGAAACTCTTCGAAATGTGTGGAATAATACGTGACAAACGTTCCAATTCTATGTACAAAATATTTTAGGACGATGGCGGCTAATCCCGATGAAAGGCCAACCAGGATACTGGAAAGGACAAAAAACTGACGAGGAGAAATTTTTGCCTGCAAATAAGTGATTGGCCTGCTTAATACATTGTGGATCTTAGTGATCATCTGGCTTAGTCAACTGCGAACATAAAGATAACAACGCAAGGTCACCTAATAAAAAAGGAGTTCTTAGTCGTCACGCAAATTTCTCTTTGGCATTCTATCAATCGTCGTTTCTTTCGGTACTGTGGGTTATTGACACGTTTGTGGGATGACTGAGTCGATAATCTTTCTTCCGTTGATCGATTCCATACCGTTTGTTAACATAACCCTTGCTATACTCTTTGATCCGGGCGTCGAATGTTATATGCATACCCTCAGTCAGTTTGAGACGCTGAAAGCTTTTAGTGAAATTAAACCAGGCGTGATCGGCAACTACCTTATTGGTCTCTACGTCGACAATGTTCTTTAAGAGAATGGTCTCTTCTTTATATCCCTGGTATCCTCGTTTGGATCCAAACCGGTCGAACGTGGCGTGAAAACTTCTTCTTTCCCCTTCTTTATCGGCCAGTTCCTTTCGCATAGTTAGTTGAGCCTCCTCAATTAAGTATTGCACGCGAAGCGGAAAATGATCGCTGAATTTTATGGTGTCAAGGGTTTCAAATCCTTCGGCCCGGAAACCGGATGTGTAAAATTGATTGTCTATCCTTAACAACTTTGAGGGTCCCTCCATTGTAGGTAAATCCAAAACCCTTACCCGATTCTTCAAAAGAATTTTTCATGTGTTTCTTCATCTGACGGTAGTTATATGAGTAGGGGAGGTCATTGAAGTCTCCGGCGCAGATCACAGGATGTGGCGACTGCTCTATGAAATCCGATAGTTGCCTTATTTGCCTGCTTCTTTCAAACACACCGACCTTCAATTTCCTCAGAATCGTATGCAACTGTGATTTCAATGTATTAAGGCTCTCTTGCGCTTCGTGGATCAGTATATGTTAATCCCATGGACTCGAGATGAACATTTACGATCCTTATAGTATCTCTATCAACCTTGATGTCTGCGTAGGCAATTCTGTTGAATCCATTCGTGCTTGAAAGAACATCACCGGATTTTATTATGGGATATTTTGAAATAATAAGGGTTCCATTTTTGAAACGACTATCTTGTTCTGTCGGAGCATCTGTTGAAAAATAATAATGTTGACCTCTTTTATTAAGCTGGTCAATCAAATTGAATTCTTTCGACCATGGGACGTTAGCAAATTCCTGAATGCATTTAATATCACTTTCTGATTCTAAGATCCAGTTCTTTAAAGCTATTCTTGCGCTGTCACGATTTTTATAATAATAAGGACGCATTTTATATGATCCAATGTTATAATTCATGACGCTTAGTGTCTGTCCGTTCATGTCTCTCTTCGGAAGCAGATGTTTGATGCCAATAGTACCGGTGAGGTAAGGAATTCCGATAAGGAGTGATGCGAAATAATAAAACGCGGATTTTTTTCTAAGGAGAAGTGATATAATTAACAATACGTGATTTACCACCAACGCTACTGGAATTACAAAACTGGTAATCCAGAGATTGAATCCCTTCGAAGGTGGAATTAGTCCACTTAAATAAACGATCGACAGCAGTATGGCAACAACAAAATTGAAATATTTCACTGTCCTGGTATATTCTTTATAACGTTGAACGTAAGGATGCACTTCCCTTTAACCGAATTTCAATGGCCACCAACATGTGATCCTGTGTTATTTTTGATGAAAACTTTCGCTTACAAACTTAAGAACTTCTGGAAGAGCAGTGCGCCAGTAGGTCCAGTTGTGTACACCTTCGCGAACACGGAATTCGTGTGGTATTTTCTTATCGATCATCACGCTGTGAAGCGCCATATTACCCTTGATCAGAAAGTCTTTATCACCGCAGTCGATGTAATAGCGTACCTTCTTCAATTCATCCGCATTGCCGGTTTCAATGATCTTAAGTATTGAGTTATTATTGTAGTGATCAGTAAGCCTGTCCTTGCCTGTCAGGTCTTTCTTGCCATACAATTCACCCAGCACGACATTCCAGGTCCTTTCCTCTGCCTTCATGATTTCTTCATCGGTGAATACACCGGAGCTTAACGGAGCTGCTGCAGCAAAAAATTCCGGATGTTTGGTGGCCATGATCAGCGTTCCATATCCACCCATGGATAATCCTGCGATAGCCCGGTACTGTTTCGTCGTCCGCGTTCTATACGTCGCATCGATGTGGGGGATAAATTCCTTGACAAAGAAATCCTCATACTTGGTTTTGCCGTCGTAACTATTGATGTACCAACTTACGCCACCATCAGGCATAACAATGATCATCGGTGCGGCCTCGCCGTTTTGCATCAGGCGGTCGCCAATGATTTGTGCTTCGCCGAATTGTGACCATCCCGTCTCGTCATCCGTATAACCGTGAAGCAAGTACAGCACGGGATAGCGACGATTTGATTTATCGTAGTCTGCCGGTAGATAAATGCTATACTCAACGTCTTTGCCCAGCGTCGAACTCTTGACCTTAAGACTTTCTTTTAATACGCCTTGTTGAGCATACAGAATGAATGGCAGTGTAAAGGTGATCAGAAGTGCAAAATGTCTCATAGTATCGGGATCTGCCGAAGGCATCCCTTCGGGGCTTAAATGATTAGAAAATTAAAAGTAAAAAATTTGGATATAATTCATACAACTCAGGCAAGGGTCCTAGGTCAACTTGCAGAATCTAAAAACCTGGGAGCTGTTCTCTTCTTTGACGCCTGCTCATACGCGTAACTGATGCTCAATAGTTCAGGCTCCTGATACGGTTGGCCCAAAAAAGAAATTCCAATGGGAAGGTCGAATACTAAACCCATCGGTACCGAAATATGAGGATATCCAGCGATGGCCGCTGATGAATACACAGCATACCCTGTGAAGAAATCTCCATTGACCAGATCCGTACACCAGGCAGGGCCGGTGGTTGGTCCGCAGATAGCATTTAAGTTGTGTTCTTTTATCGTGCTATCCAATGCACTTCTTGCGATGGACAGGATCTTCTGTAGGGCATCCCGGTATTCTATGTGGTCCAGTCCTGGCTTTTTATCGGAACTTTCCAATATGTCTTGTTTGAAAAAAGGCATTGCTTTGGAATCGTTCTTACGGTTGAACTCGATCACTTGCGCCAACGACTTCACAGGGGCATTTGCTTTTGCCAGGTATCGGTTCACACCATCCTTAAATTCATATTGCAAGACGGTGAATTCGGGAGGATAAACGCCATCGAGTTTTTTTATCAACTCCACTTCCACGATCGTAGCTCCACGTGATTTCATTGTGTCCAACGCCTCCCGCAAAAGCTTGTCAATGCCCTCATGTTTTTGGAGCATCGATTTCTCCACGCCGATTCGTTTTCCATTAAGTCCGTTTGGGTCGAGAAACGATGTGTAGTCGGTATGACTTTTTCCTTTCGACTGATGTGTTACGGGATCTTCGTCATCCTCCCCCGTGAGAGCTCCCAGCATTATAGCAGCGTCCTTAACCGTTCTGGCCATTGGACCAGCTGTATCCTGGGTATGTGAGATTGGAATTATACCGGACCGGCTCAATAGGCCGACGGTTGGTTTTATTCCGACAATCCCGTTTATTGACGAGGGACAGGCAATGGATCCGTTGGTTTCTGTTCCGATCGCTATGGCACAAAGGTTCGCCGCAACGGCGGTGCCCGATCCTGAGCTCGAGCCGCACGGATTTCTTTGGAGGACGTATGGGTTCTTGGTTTGACCGCCACGACTGCTCCATCCGCTACTTGCCCGATCAGCCCTGAAATTCGCCCATTCACTTAGGTTTGTTTTCCCCATGACGACTGCTCCGGCATTACGCAGCTGGCTGATAATAAATGCGTCCTTGCTTGCCCGGTTCCCTTCCAACGCAAGTGCGCCCGCTGTCGTCATCATCTTGTCGCCTGTATCAATATTGTCTTTGATCAACACCGGTATGCCGTGCATTGCGCTCCTCACTTTTCCGTCCTTGCGTTCCTTGTCCATGGCATCAGCTATTGAAAGCGCATCGGGGTTCAATTCAATCACAGAGTTTAATGCAGCTCCATTCTTATCTATCGTCTCAATTCGTTGGAGATACATCTCCGTTATCGAACGCGATGTCAGCTCACCGCTTGCCATCTTTTGTTGCAGCTCATCGATAGTCACTTCTTCGAGCGCGAAAGCTTGCGCATTCTCATCCGGCTTGATGCTGGAAGAATTACTTTGGCACGAGATAAGATCTAAAGTCGTGATGGCCAGCCATGATGCTGAACTGGCTTTTAGAAATTGTCTCCTTTTCATTGCTGGATGTTTGACTGACAAAGTACAGATTTGAGCGGGAAATTCAGTTGGACAACGCGCATTAAATTGGTGTCAATGCTTAGTCCATGGTCGATGGTCGATGGTCTGATTGTTTAGTCCATAGTCGATGGTTGTTTGGTCGATATTCAAATGGTTGACGTGAACCAACGAGTATTGCTAACTATGGACTATCGACTATCAAACTATGGACTATCGACTATCAAACTATGGACTATCGACTATCGACTCTACTCACTCTTTAATGCCCGTGCCGGGTTGGACAAGGCCGCCCTGATCGATTGAAAGCTCACGGTAAGCAGCGTTATAACGAGGATCAATCCACATGCCTTTAGATACATCCACGGACTTATCTCGATGTGATAGGCAAAATTGTTCAGCCATTCCCCAGCGGCCAAATAACTTAACGGAATGATTACCACGAAAGCTATCAGGACAAGTATGAAGTAGCTCCGCGTAAGTAACATCAAAAGCGATCCAACGCTTGCGCCGAAAACTTTTCGGATGCTCACTTCTTTGGTCCTTTGATTGACGCTGTATTCCACTAAACCAAAGAGGCCTAAGCACGCGACACCAATAGCCAGGCCGGTGAATATAGAGAAAAGGTTTGTCAGCTTTTGCTCTGTTGTGTACATCGCGCTGAACTTTTCGTCTACAAATGAATAAGTGAAAGGCCAGGCCGGATCCAGACGTTCATAAGTCGACTTCAGGTGAGCCATTGTCTGAGGAACCTGATCGGGTTTAATGCGTACGGTAAGTTTCCAAAAAGCTTGCGGATAAATGTGAAGGACAACAGGAGATAACTTATCGCGAAGACTTTTTATATTAAAATCTTTCACAACGCCGATCACCTGACCGCGTTTTAATGAATTCCTTCCCCACATATTCCAATGCATGGGCTTTCCGATAGCCTCTTCGGGCGATTTATATCCCATTACGCTGACAGCTGTTTCATTAATGATAAATGCTCCGCTGGTGTCCGAAGGAATTTCTTTAGAAAAATCACGCCCTGAGATTATTTTCATTCCCATGGTTTGGATGTAATCGTGATCGATACAGAACAAATTGACGGGAACGGTCTTATTTTTTTCCGGGTCAATGATCTCGTCTCCTGCAATGAGGTCGCCAGGAATGCCAAAACCAACCGTCGTATTTACTACACCTGAGTGATTGGCGAACTCGCGTTTCGTCGTTTCATAGTTTTGAAGCTGAGCATCCCGCAACGGGATCATTACGAGTTGTTCCTTGTTAAATCCCATGTTCTTATTTAACAACAAATCGTGTTGTGAAAAAACGATCATAGATCCGATTATCAGGAATGAGGAGAAGACGAACTGCAGAACCACTAAACTCTGCCTTAATATTGCTGTTCCTCCGGTTCGTGTTTGTTTGTTGTAAAGAACGGCGGCGGGCCTGAACTTCGATAAGTAAAAGGCTGGATAGCTGCCGGCAATTGTACCGAGTGCAATGCAAAATATAAGCACCGTAATTACAATTTCCCATGACAGTGGTAATGAAAGTTCTTTGTCAGCCAGCACATTCAGATACGGAAGTGCTAGTTGTGCCACGACAATTGCGAAAACCAAACCGACGATCGTGATCACTACGGATTCGGAGATAAATTGAAGAACAAGCTGGTTTCGCACGGCTCCAATTACTTTACGAACGCCGACTTCTTTCATCCTCTTGATCGCCCGTGCAGTGGAAAGGTTTATAAAATTCAGGCAGGCAATCACCAAAAGCGCAAGAGCAGTAACAGAAAGAATGTAAACGGTCTGTGCATTCCCGCGTTGAGCGATTTCCCATTCGAAGTTCGATGAATGGAGATGTATGTCTTTTATGTTCTGGAGGTAAGGCACATAAGTAAAGCCGATCGATTTGATTTTGGGATATGCATACTTTTCCACAAAAGCGGGAAACTTTGACTCCAGGTTTTTTGCATTCGTTCCCGGTTTTAATTTCAAATAAGTGAAGATCTGTTGCCATTGCCAGTTTTCTATTCGGGTTTGTAGGAATTCAAGTGTTGACATCGACAACAAATAATCTGCCTTCAGGTGAAAGTGAACGGGAGGATCAACGTACAGGGCTGTAACGAGATAGTCACGCTCATTGATTATTATTGTTTTACCTACCGGATCGATGTCACCAAAGATTTTTTTTGCGACGGACTGCGACAACGCGACACTGTTTGATTTTTCAAGGGCGGTTTCTGCTACACCTGAAATTACGTCGAGGCTAAGCATATCAAACACACCGGGCTCAGCGAATAGTCCGTTTGCTTGTAATATTTTTTTTCCGTCAATATCAAAAAGTTGTTCGCCGTATGTGTCCATTATACGCACTGCGCTCTCGATTTCGGGAAAATCCTTTTGCATGTATGTGGCGAACGGATAGGGTACGATGGGAAGATGACTAACGATACCATCGTCGCCCTGGCGGATGTTGTAGACACGGAAAGTTCTGTCGCCATCCGGATGGTGTTGGTCAAATTTTAATTCATCCCAGACAAAGAGGGTAATGAGGAAAAACGAAGCAAGGCTAATGGCCATGCTGCTGATGTTGATGACCGGAGAAGAGCTTGTTCTTCTGCAGATTTCGCAGCGCGATCTTGATGTAATTCAGAAGCATAGGTGGTTGTTTAGTAAAATTGGACCTCCAAATAGAGGGCCAATCTTAAAAACCCTGTTCCGCGCTAAATAAATGATCTGGTCATCCCATTTGTCCAGAGACGGTCGAATGCGTGCGCTGCCGGACTGTTTTACACAAGGACTAAAGAATGCTGCTTTTGATGCTGAATCGTTGACAACACGCTTGTGCTCTATTATCCACCAAATCGCGATACCATTTCGGTGGCTGGAATCCATAGGAATAAAGCTTCAAATATTGGGCTTCAAGCTCCGGATAATGTTTCCTGATCGCTGCCAGCATTAGCGTCTTGCTGTCGGATGGGTTGGTTCCAAATAGTGTGAGTGATGCCGGTAAAATGTATTTAACCTCCAGGCTTTTGAAGATTGAAAACATTTCTGTCAAATGCTCTGGCGTATCTGTAAGGTAGGGGAGTAACGGCATAAGACTGATGCCTGTGTGAAATCCAGATGCTACGGATTGTTTTACGGCTTCAAGTCGTTGGCTTGCTGGAGTAGCACCGGGCTCAAATACCTTTTGAATGACATCATTAGTAGTTGAGAACGAAAATGTAATTATTGCGCCGTGTCTGAGCGTTAGAGCTAAGTCAGGAGGTAAGATTGCTTTTTCATCTATCTCTTTCAACAGATCGAAATCGCGAACGACAAGATTTGAACGGGTAATGACGTGAACAGGGAATCGATGTTGGAGTATCAGCTCAAGGATTTTCCTTGTCAGTAGTGTATCCTTTTCGATTTGCAGGTACGGATCCGTCGCCGATGAAAGCACAATAATTCCATATTGATTCTTACGTGCCCTGCTCTTCAGTTGTTTGTCGAGGACTTCCAGCGCATTGCTTTTGATGCTTAGCTTTTCCTCCATGTGTTCGCCGTATTTGCTTCCCCTGATGTAACAAAACAAGCAATTGAACGAGCACGCGCTATAGGGATTAACAGTGTAGTCATCCAGGAACCAGGGATCTCTCCGCTTGGTTTTGTTCAGGACGGACTTAACAAAAATTTCCCTTGGCATCTATGATCACGGAGCGGCTACACCTGCGTAGGTTTGGCGCACAATTTTCCCATCGCGGATAATAAAGGTGTCGGTGCCGAACGTGATCTTTATTTTGGGAGAGGTAGCCTGCCAGATGATGTAACCGACATCCTGGTTGACAACTGACTTATCCAGCTGAAATGTTGTAGAGCCCTTTGGGAAAAGGGAGAAAGCAAACACGAAATTTTCTTGGATTTCGGCCAGCCCTTTGAATGTCCTGTCAGGGGTGATCAGAACAGACTCTTCGGAATAATCAGCCATTGTAGCCTCAAGGTCATTTGCCTGAAATGCCTTCCAGTGGTGATCGAGTACTTCCTGGGTTTTTTTCTCATCCGCAGCACTGGTGGCAACCGTGCTCGTCTTTACGCCGCAACTGGTAGCGAGGGCCGTAGCCAGCAAAATAATAAGCTGAAATTTCATAGGGTCGGGAGGATTTTGATTCTACCGGAATATAGGCATTTGAAATGGATTGCTAAATTGCTCCGTTTTCAAATAGTCTTTCTGTAGTATGACTCGGTCCCTGCCTAAACTTATTTTCATTTCCATTGTATTAAGTCTGTGTCTTTTTTTCTTGTGGTGAAAAAAATAAGGCGATTCGAGGAAGAAATAAAGAAGGAGTTGGCAAAGCAACCTGGCATTTATGGGCTGGCTTTCAAAGATCTCAGCACGGGCGAAGAATTATTCATAAACGAGCACGAAGTCTTCCACGCTGCCAGCACAATGAAGACTCCGGTGATGATCGAGGTTTTCAAGCAAGCAAACGAAGGCAGGTTTTCGCTTTCTGATTCCATTGTTATTAAGAATACCTTTAAGAGTATCGTGGATGGCAGCGAATTTTCTCTTGATTCTGCCGAAGACAGTGAGAAAAAACTGTACACATTAACTTCCACGAAGCGGACCTTGGATTCTTTGGTTTACGACATGATTATCGTGAGCAGCAACCTCGCGACAAATATTATTATAGAGTTAGTCGACGCAAAAAAGGTCACGCAATCTATGCGCGATCTTGGCGCTAAAGATATCCAGGTACTGAGAGGTGTTGAAGATGATAAGGCATTTGCTGAAGGATTGATCAACAGCACAACGCCGTATGATTTGATGCTTATCTTCGAAAAAATGGCGAATGGTGAGACCGTTAGTAAGCAAGCTTCAGATGCAATGATAGATATATTGTTGGATCAACGTTTCAATACGATTATTCCTGCTAAGCTTCCGAATAGTGTGAAGGTGGCCCACAAGACAGGAAGTATCAATGGAGTCCATCATGATTCCGGTATTGTGTTTCTCCCTGACGGCCGTAAATATGTGCTGGTGATTCTGTCAAAAAATCTTAAGGATGAAGATGCAGCAACCGCTGTTATGGCGACACGTGTCCGAAATTATCTATAAACATGTTCTGGGAACGAATTAGAGGTCACAAACAATGAAGGTTTATTGTCACACGGCCATCGCCGGTTTGCCGGGTGTTTATTTCGACAGCTCTCATATCGCCGTTGTGTCATCCCTAAAGGGATTTAAATATGCAGCTCACCATTTTTCTACCAGTGTATTGTCCCTATGGGACAAATGACACAAAACACCGCTCACCAAAACGAGTCCCGTTAGGGACGCCATACTGGTAGCCGTTATGAATCGCCGAAACAAAATCCCGTAGGGATGACACAAATGAACGTTGGAGAAATGAGGAACAAACGAGAAAAAATCTCACGCCGGGCATCGACATGAACTATTGAGGGAAGAACCAAAGCTTGATAGCCATACCAATTACGGATATGATCATCACGCGTTTTATCCATACTTCACCTTTATCCACGCTCCAACGGCTGGCATACCATCCGCCGAGTGCATGGCCGATTGCCAGAATAAAACCGGTTGTCCAAATGATCTTATCTTCCCACGCGAACACGGCTACTGAGACGGCTGTATAGACGATTGCGACAAACACCTTTATATAGTTAGTCTTAACCAGATTGAAATTGTTCACAAGGGTAAGAACGCCGATCACGAGAAATCCGATTCCTGCCTGAACAAAACCCCCGTATATCGCAATAAAGAAAAAACAAATGGCTCCGATGATCTGTTGTTTTGTTCCAAGCCGTTCTGTTTTATTAGTTGATTTGAACGGATCGAATATTACCAGGCAAATCGAGAATAACATTACTACAACAAAGATCCTGCTGAAAAGCTTGTCATCAATGGTGGATGCAAGCCTTGATCCGATGAAACCGCCCACAAGGGATACTGCTCCAAGATAGAGACTGTACTTTAGCGGTAGTTCAACCTTTTTACTTCTGAACCCTCCAACAGCTGTCACATTTTGCGCTAGTATCGCTACGCGTGCAGTTGCATTGGCCATTGTGATAGGTACACCCATGAAAGTAAGTATCGGCACGGTGAAAAGGGATCCGCCGCCTCCTACGGTGTTGAGGAAAGCAGCACCGAAACCAAGCAGAATTATTAATGGTATTTGATAAAGTTCCAAGCGGAGTAATTGTAAGAATGTACGACCGGAAAGATAAGTTTTTTACTTTACTTTCACCGTAAGACGTAACAACATCTGTTACTCGTTCCTGAGATTCATTACGGGATTAATCGCTGCAGCTCTAATTACTTGTTGGCCAACAGTAACAAACACAACGAAAATCAATACCAAAATTGGCACAATAAACACCCACCAGGAGATTTCCGTTCGGTAGGCATAATTATCTAACCAATGTGACATGTAGTAGTAAGCCGGCGGCAGTGATAGAACTCCAGCCACAAGGATCAGTAGTCCGAAATCCCGTGACATCATGAAAAGCAGATTTGAGACCGATGCGCCTAATACTCGTCGAAGACCAATTTCTTTGATCCTTTGCGAAGTAATAAGAGTAGCCAGTCCATAAAGCCCGAGAAAGGCAATAAAAACGGCGAGCCCTGTGAATAATAGAATCGAACTGCTGAATTTTTGTTCAGCCTCATACTGTTTGTTGAAAAAATCGTCAAGGAAGAAATAATCGAAAGGCTCGTCTGCGAATAACTTTTCCCACTGGACCTTAATGGATGCGAGATTCTCACTTAAGTCGTGTCTATCAATCGGCAGGAACTTAATTGATAGAAATCGAAGTGGTGCCCAGTGTGTTTGGTAGGCGATCGGATAATTATGTTCCTTGAATGATCGGGATCGAAAATCCACCACGCCGATAACTTTAACCTTACTGAGATTCGGTTCCCTGCCGAAGCTGACTTCCTGGTCAATGGCTTCCGAGGCTGTGCGAAATCCCAAGGTTTCGAGCGCCTCCATATTAATAATTATCGCCTGCTCATCAGTTGGGAAGTCCTTGGAAAAATTCCTGCCCGCAACTATCCTTGCGTCAAAAAGTGGAATAAAATCGGTGTCAATTCTGCTGTAATAAACAGACACTGCCTCCTGATTGTTTCCAAACCGTCTGAAATGAGAAAACAAAGATAAGTGTTCCTTTCCGGGGATGTCGTAAGACGCGGTGGTTCCTTTGATTTGATTGTTCAAATGCAATTGAGTCTTCAATGCTTCAAGTTTCTTCATGAAAAGTGAGTCCGATCCAGGAGGACCGAATTTCACAAACGTTCTAAGGACTAACGTCTGATCAATATTAATTCCCAGGTCCAGGTCTTTCATGAACCTGATTTGTTTATAAATGATGGAGGATACCGCGATCATAATAATTGATAACACAAACTGAAATGTTACCATACCCCTTCGAAGCCTGACTGTGAAATCCTTCCTATCGGTTACGAGCCTGCCCTTCAAGACATGAACGGGTTTAAAGGATGAAATGACTATCGCAGGATATAAGCCGGCTGCGAAACTGCCGGCCGCGATCAAACCGGCAAAAGCGATCCAGAATTCTTTTTTGTCAAATAAAGAGAATGATTTTGGGAAGCCTAATGCATCGCCGTAAAACGCGGTTATGTTCCATACGATTACCAAAGACAATATCGCAGCAACGATGTTCATCATTAGCGATTCCAAAAGATACTGCGCAATGAGCTGTCGTCGTTCCGAACCAGCGATTTTCCTTATTCCAATTTCTTTTGCCCGCTCAGTTGCCTTAGCCGATGAGAGATTGATGTAGTTGATATACGCCATTATCAGAATGAAGAATGCAAGTACTCTGAGAATTTCAACAATCGTGTTGTTGCCATTAGGTTCGGCTTCTCCAAGCAGGTGGGAATGAAGGTGAATGTCCTTTATCGGCTGCAGGTAAAACTTTGATTCTCCGATACGATCTTCGGCCCCGCCCAGGTACTTGGCTGCGAACGTTGGCAGTTTGGCCTCTAACACTTTTGCATCTATACCCTCCGCCAAAAGAACGTACGTGTAAAACCCATCCCAATGCCAGTTGTTCAGATCGCCTCCCTGAGCGTCCTCAGTTATAGGTTTCCAGGCAAAGAGAAAATCGATTTTTAAATGTGAGTTTTCGGGTAGGTTATCAAAAACCCCTGCAACTCTAAAATCTCCATTGTAAGTGTGATGAATGATCTTATTCAGAGGAGACTCGTTGTCAAAGTATTTTCTTGCCGCTGCTGCAGAAATCAAAACAGTGTTTGGCTCGATTGATCTTATGTTGGTGGGACCCTCTGCAATGTGAATTGGAAAAACGTTAAAGAAATTCCCCCTGACATGATACACATTTTCTTCGCTGAACTTTATACTTTCCCCGGGGCTTTTAGCATAACTGATGATGATTTCAGCTTGTTCACTTATCTTAAACAGCGTGGTATAATCAAGCACTTCGGGGTAATCATTCTTCAATGCCTCGCCCATTGGAATAAAGCTCTGCGCTTTTTCATATTGGAGCGTGCCGTCCTGATACCTATTGTGGCAGACCCGATAAACGCGATCACTATACTGATGAAATCGGTCATAGCTTAACTCAAAAATCACATACTGCATTATCATTATCGATGCAGCCATTCCAACCGCGAGCCCCGTGGCATTTACGAATGAAAAGACTTTGGTTTTCATCCAATGACGGTAAGCGATTTTGAAATAATTCTGTAGCATAAAGAATTGAACCGGTTGAAGTGAAAATTTATTCCTTAGCAAAATCCCTGGTCGAATAAATTTTAGCGTATTTATAATTAGCCTTTTTCGCGCAACGGGATCACCAGCTTCGCTTTTGTCTATTTCATACTGTTCTAACAGGTCGCCCTCAATGGTTTCATAAAATCGCGGTGGACAGCACCAACTCAAAAGGCGAAGTGCCCATTTCACGAGGAAGTCCTGTCATTATCTCGTTGCATTTAATGCTAGTTTAACTGAGGAAACTGTTTCCATAATTGCGTTCTGCTTATCCTTCATTGATCGGAGCACTGCTAGATCCGGCGCTCGTTATGGTGAAGATCCTTTTTCGCCGTCCTCCCCGAATATTCGTGGCACCTCCCACACGCGACCGGATGTACCCTTTCTCTTCGAGGCGATATAAGGTGACATGAGTGGATGCCAAACTTACGTCACGGTTGAGTTGTTCTCTTATCTCCTTTACAATTGCGTTGCCGTATGCATCGTCCTGTAATATTCCAACCATCGTTAGCATGAGTTCCTCAAGTTCGCCAAGATACTCCTTTGCCATTTGTTTATGATTTGTTTAACAAATGTAGCCGATTTTTCCTCATTTCCTACCTTGAATGATGAGGTTGCCTGGATGTCTTTCTTTGTGAAGTAGAATTACTTCACTTTGACGTTTCGAATAATCCTGTAAAACAGGAATGGTATGAAGCGTTTGATATAGATAAGAAGGACTTCTTTTCCTCCGATGTACGCTTCTTCCTTTTTCCTTTCAATAGCACTTACAATTTTTTTGGCGCACCATTCAACTGGTTTTCCTTTAGCCTGCCATTCGTCCATTTTATTCATAGGTGTTCCATCACCAGTAAGCGCCGACATAGTGATTGGGGTATTAATTACGCCCGGACAAAGCAGGGTAACGGTGACATTATCCTTAAAATGTTCAGCACGGACTGCATCGAAAAATCCATGCAGCGCATGCTTCGATGCCGCATAGCCAGAGCGATAGGGAGTGCCATACTTACCAGCGACACTGCTCAACGTCGCTATATGTCCCTGCTTGCGGCTCACAAAATGAGGCAGAATGTATTTTGTCAGTGCAACCGCGCCAAAAAAATTTACTTCCATCAATCTCCTGTAAACATCCATTGTGCTTTCCTGAACAAGGCTGCGTTGACTGATTCCTCCATTATTGATCAGGATGTCGACGTGTCCAAAGAATTGTATTGCCGCATGAGTTGCGCCTTCCAGTGATTGAGGTTGTGAGAGATCGAGCGGGAGAATCCGGATATCTTTGCGGACAGCTTCGTTACATTTACCCTTCACTCTTTCAAGCTCCTCTTTGCGACGTGCCGATAGTATTAGTTTTGCACCCTTGTTAGCAAGCTCGTAGGCAAGAGCTTCACCTATACCGGACGATGCGCCTGTGAGCCAGATGACTTTATTTTTTAATTCAGACATGTCAGCAACTATGGTAATTTAATGTTGTCATTTTCGTCCAATTCCCAGAAAGGATTAAACGCTACTTCAATAAGATGTCCATCAGGGTCTTTGAAGTAGCCACTGTATCCGCCCCAATAAACTTTTTGTGCCGGCTTGACAATGGTTGCACCGGCGGATTTTACTTTCTCAAGAACCTCATTCACTTCATCTTCGCTTTTGGCATTATACGAAATGGTAATGCCAGAGAAGCCCGAACCTGTTGGGCTTACCGTTGCATCTTCCGCCAGTGCTTTTCTTGGATGTAAAGCCAGAACCATTCCACCTAACGGAAACAAGGCAAGCTCTTCAACGCTTGCTGATGATTTTTTCCATCCCAATCCTTTTTCATAAAAGGCAACGGATTTTTCAAAGTCGGAAACACCGAATGTTATCAGATTTAGTTTCTGTCTCATTGTCAGGACTTTTTTACATTCTTTTCATAAACCACGAAATCAAAACCATATGGATGCCTTTCGTCCGCAGGATGATTTTTTCTTGAAACCTCATGCCACTCGTCCTTAGCAACATCGGGAAAAAATGTGTCACCCTCGATTGACTGCATCAATTTCTGTAAGATACAGACGATCTGCATACGGCATACCTAACCGGTAGATGTCAGCACCGCCGATGACAAAGGTTTCCTGCTCGCCATTGCTTCGCGATATATCCAACCCGCGTTCGACTGAATTCACCACGATACACCCGGGCGCCTTAAAAGAAGGCTGCCGCGTCACGACGATGTTCGTCCGGTTTGGAAGTGGCCTGAACTTCTCTGGAATCGAATCATAGTTTTTTCTTCCCATGATGGTGTGATGCCCTTTTGTGGTCTGCATAAAGAACTTCATGTCATCGGGCAAATACCATGGCAGATCGTTGTTCTTTCCGATGACGCGGTTTTTGCTAAGGGCGGCTATAAGTGATATAATCATAAAGCTTCAAGCTGCAAGCTGCAAGCTACAAGCCTAAGGCTACAAGTTTCAAAAGCGACTGCTCTTAAGCTTGCGGCTTGAAGCTTGCGGCTTGAAGCTGTTTCTATATTTTATTTCCCCTGAAAAAATCCAGGATGTTCATTTTTCTTTTGCCTTCGGGTTGAAGTTCTTCAATTGATACCCACCCATCAAGCGTTCTTATATAAAGATAGTTTTTGTTGTCAGTCGAAATGGTGCCGGGATCATTTTGTTTGTCTTCTTTTCTTTCAATGGCGATGTTGAATATTTTGTACGTCTTGCCATTGATGCTGCACCACGCTGCCGGATATGGACTGAGTCCACGCACGAAGTTTCTCACCGCTTCGCTTTTCTTTTTCCAGTCGATCTCGCAGTTTTCCTTGAAGATCTTCGGCGCATGCTTCATCGCGGACGGTTCCTGCTGAGGAACGGTGGGATAATCTCCTGAAGCAATTGCCCTTACAGTTTTAAGCACCAATTGCGAGCCCTTCTTCATCAGCCTTTCGTACAGTGTTCCGACGGTGTCATTTTCAAGAATTGGTTCTTTCTCCTGGAAGATAATCGTACCTGTGTCTATTTCATGTTTCAGGAAAAAAGTTGTGACACCTGTCTCGCTTTCTCCGTTAATGATAGCCCAGTTTATCGGCGCGGCCCCACGATATTGAGGAAGGAGGGAAGCGTGAAGATTAAATGTTCCAATGGCAGGCATCGCCCAAACAGCTTCGGGCAGCATTCGGAACGCCACCACAATCTGAAGGTTTGCATTGAACACTTTCAGTTCGTTTATGAAGTCCTGTGACTTAAGGTTGGTAGGTTGGAGAACTGGAATATTGTATTTAAGCGCTGTTTCTTTAACGGGAGAGTACGAAATTTTTTGGCCCCTTCCCTGTGGTTTATCGGGAGCCGTTACCACGGCCATGACGTTGAATTTATTTTCAATCAAAACCTCCAGGCTCGGAACCGCAAATTCGGGTGTTCCCATAAAAATGATCCGGAGTTCTTGCATATAGTAAAAAAGCTGGGGCGAATTAACGCATTTTGGTGAATAATTTAATAAGGTAAATTATCTCCAATGCGATATTTATTTCATGGCGAATGTGATGCCGGACATTGCCCTCTGTTAATGGTTTCGAACTATTCGAGTGGTTTAAAGATGTAACGTTCATCATATTCAATACCAAATAGAGTGAGGAATTCTCGGTACTCCTCCAGGAATGTTTTTTGGCGATGATGAACTTCCTGATTCCTTATGTACGAAATTATTTGAGGGATCTGCAGATTTGCTATAGGAGAATGCGCCATAGCCACTTTGCCATTCGAAATGTCCGATCACAAAACGTTGATCATTTATCCACTTGGAAGAACTTCCTTTCACGTCTTGCATTAAATCCGACAGAGACTGGACGGGTCGCATCCCGAACAAAATATGGATATGATCTGGCATTCCGTTAATGGATAGGACTTTGTGTTGATTACGTTGGATAATACCAACGATATATTTATAAAGGTCATCTCGCCATTGCTGTTGGATCAATCCAGCTCTTGTTCTCACAGCAAAGATCGTGTGAATATGAATTTGTGTATAGCTGTTGGCCATAACGGATAAATAAATTGATCAAAATCAATTTATTTTTTTTGTCCGATACTCGCTCGTGTTTGCCCGTGTGTTTTCCTGATAGATTTTGTCCCTTCGGGACAACATATTGGTAGAAAAAATTGTCGCGCGATTATGTGAATCCCTTTAGGGATGACACAAAGGCGATATGATGAGCTTTCGTCGAAGTAAACAACCCCGGCAAACCGGCGATGGTCGTGTATAATTTTCCGTATCTGTTCATTCATTTCTGCAACGTTCCTTGTGTCATCCCTACGGGATTTTGTTTTCGTCGATTCATTGTGGCTACCAGTATGGCGTCCCTAACGGGACTCGTATTTGGTGTGCGGTGTTTTTTGTCATTTGTCCCATAGGGACAATATCACTGGTAGAAAAAATGGTCAGCTATGATTATTTAAATCCCTTTAGGGATGACACAACGGCGATATGATGAGCTTTCGTCGAAATAAACAATCCTGGCAAACCGACGATGGTTGTGTTTAATTTTCCGTCTCTGTTCATTCATTTCTGCAACGTTCCTTTGTGTCATCCCTACGGGATTTGTTTTCGTCGATTCATTGTAGCTACCAGTATGGCGTCCCTAACGGGACTCGTATTTGGCGTGCGGTGTTTTGTGTCGGCTTGTCCCATAGGGACAATACACTGGTAGAAAATTGGTATTAGCGCTATTTAAATCCCTTTTGGGGATGACACAACGGCGATATGATGAGCTTTCGCTGAAATAAACAACCCTGGCAAACCGGCGATGGTTGTGTACAATTTTCCGCATCCGTTCATTCATTCTGCGACATTCATTGATCCCGAATGGATTGTCGCGCTTGAATGTATCGCTAATCCCTCAACTCTCTGCGCATATATTTTTTACAAATGGGACATTCCTGCCAAGCATGCCCCCGGGCTGGGCAAAATTCACGGCCGAAATAAATTATCTGCAGATGAGCTTTATTCCATTTGTTTTCAGGGATCAGCCGCTTGAGATCTTTTTCCGTTTGTTCAACATTTTTTCCATTACTTAATCCCCACCGGTAGGCCAACCGATGTATATGTGTGTCGACTGGAAAAGCCGGGAGATTAAACCATTGCGTCATCACTACGGATGCCGTCTTGTGACCAACGGCGGGCAACTCCTCGAGCTCTTCAAAAGTCTTGGGAACCTTGCCTTCATATTTTTCAATCAGAATTTTTGACAATCCATAAATACCTTTCGATTTCATGGGCGACAATCCACACGGTTTGATTATCTCCCGGATCTCATCAACACTCATCTTTACCATGTCATATGGATTATTAGCACGGCTGAACAACAGAGGTGTAGTTTTGTTAACGCGCTCATCAGTGCATTGTGCCGACAATAGCACTGAGATTAACAACGTGTATGCATCCTTATGACGAAGAGGTACCTCGGGTTCAGGATAAAATTTATTGAGAATATTAAGGATGTCGTTTACTTTTTCTGCTTTCGTCATAAAAAGCTGCAAGCTGCAAGCTTCAAGCTTCAAGCCGCTTAAGTGGTTTGTGATCCATTGCTTGTGGCTTGTAGCTTGCAGCTTGAAGCTATTCCGGATACAACAAATATTTCTTTCTTATTTCCTTGTACGCATTAAGCTCCTTTTGCCACGATTCGCGGATCTGTTCTTCGCTCAAACCATCCTTGATTTGTTGCGCGAGCAGCTCATTGCCTGCCCACCTTGCAAAATGAGGCACAAAGAATTTTTCCTTATCAGGAAATGCTTTATACATGTCGATCAAATAGTGAAGATCAACTTTTTTCGGTACGTCCACTTGTCGCAGATCCAGTCCAAAACACACTTTGTTTTCTAATGGCGGATCAACAGCCATCCCGGGAACATCAACAGGAGTAAATTGAAATGGCATATTCTTAAAGTCTGGGTGACCGATCACCTGAAAAGGCATCATCGTTCCCCGACCCAGACTTAATGCCGTTCCCTCAAAAAAACAAATAGATGGATACAATCTAATGGACTGATCATTGGGAAGATTAGGTGACGGCTTCAGCGGTAATGAATATTTGTCGGCATGCGTCCAGTTTTTCATGGTGACGACTTCGAGGTCACACTTTTTGTTCCCTTCAAGCCATCCTTCGCCATTGATCATTTGCGCATATTCGCCGACTGTCATGCCGTGGACAATAGGAACGGGGTGCATTCCGATGAATGACTTATGCTTGGGCAACAATACTGGTCCGTCAATATAGCTACCGTTGGGATCGGGCCGATCGAGCACAATTACTTTCTTTCCTGATTCGGCGCATGCCTCCATTACATAATGCAGTGTACCCAGGTAGGTAAAGAATCGCACCCCGACATCCTGAATATCAAAAATGACAACGTCAACGTCTGCCAACTGTGCTGCCGTCGGTTTTCTGTTATCACCGTATAGGGAAACTATCGGCAGCCCCGTTTTTGTATCGATTCCATCCTTTACGTGTTCACCAGCTGTAGCTGTTCCACGAAACCCATGTTCAGGTGACATTATCTTTTTGATCGTCACGCCATAACTTTTCAAGGTATCTGCTAAATGAGTTTTTCCAATCACGGCAGTATAGTTCACAACCAACGCGATACGCTTACCTTTAATTTTTGCAAGGATCACATCGATTTGATCCGCACCTGTCCGCAAAACAGCAACAGTTTGTTTTGAGGTCAGGGAACTATCTGCAGCAGGATGATCAGAATTTTTGTTGCTGCTGCATTGCAGATAAACGAATAGGATAAACAGCGTCGCTATAGTGCGTTTCATGACTTATTTACTTGATTTGTATGGTGGAAGAATTCGGCGGGAGTGCCGATACCCGAAAGCACGACAGCAGTAAGAGTTGACAGTGGCCCAATGTTGTCTTATTTTGCAAATAATCTTTAACAGCTGAAAAGTTAGCAATTACCATTGAACCTTTCATATTTCATATCTAAAAGAATCAGTCTCGAACAAAAGCAGGGTTTTTCTTCCGCGATTCACAAGATCGCCGTGATAAGCATTGGAGTGGGGTTGGCAGCTGTGCTTATTTCTTTCCTGGTCATGCTTGGGTTTCAACAGACCGTAAAGGATAAAGTCTACAGTTTCAGCGGACACCTCGTCATCACAAAGTTTACAATGAACAATTCACCGGAAGAACAGCCGATGAATTATCATATTCCTGTTTACGATCATGATGATGAGTTTCCGTTTATCAATCACATCCAGGAGTATGCCCACAAGCCTGGACTGATCAAGACGGAAGATGATGATGTCCTGGGTGTCTTCGTAAAAGGTGTCGGAAAAAGCTTTGACCTTAACGCTTTTAAGGACAACCTGGTGGAAGGCGAGTTTATCCACTTCCCTGATTCCAGTTACGCCAACGAAATAGTTATCAGCAGGACCATTTCGAATAAGATTAATGCTCACGTGGGAGACGATATCATCATACATTTTTTTCAAAGCCCTCCGCGTTTCAGAAGACTTAAGGTCACTGGCATCTACGAAACAAACCTTTCCGAATACTTTGATAGTAAGGTTGTTATCAGCGACATACGCATGATTCAACGGCTGAATGATTGGTCTGACAGTATTGCCGGAGGACTGGAAGTATTTGTCAGCGACGTGGCCAGGATTGATGAAGCAGGGTTCGCGATCGGTGAAACGATGGATTTCGACCTCAATATCGAACGGATCAGTGACAAATTTATTCAGGTATTCGAATGGTTAAATCTATTAAGCAGGCAGGTAAAAATACTTCTGGGAATTATTCTTATTGTGGTTTGTGTTAACATGATTTCAATTGTATTGATCCTTGTGATGGAACGCACACAAATGATTGGAATGCTGAAAGCTCTTGGTGGAAATGATCGGTTTATTCGGTCGATATTTATTTTTAACGGTATTAGTTTAATAATTAAAGGATTGCTTCTCGGAAATGTGATCGGTTTGGGGCTTTGCTTCCTTCAAGATCAATTCAAAATTGTGAAGTTAAATCCACATGATTATTATATGAGCTTTGTTCCCATCGGTTGGCATTGGGAGATAGTATTGATTCTAAACATTTTAACCTTCTGTGTTGTTACAATTGTGCTGCTCTTGCCGACAATGGTGATTGCGCGCATTAATCCAATTAAAACCATTCGTTTTGATTAGTATTCGAAGGCAATACACAAAGTTTTTTATATTTTTGTTTTAATAGGGAGCCCACCCTATTCGAAATGTTTAAATGTTATGCAGTTAAAATTCAAAAACCCGGTTAGGCCCGACCTGACCAGCACAATTCAAAAGAGGAACCGTAGACTTCAGGCGTTCTTTAATGCGAAGAACCTGGATGTGAGACTCCACGGTGATGCTCAGAACCCGCTCATGGTCCTGTGTGGTTGTGTAGGCTTATCGTCTTATGTTCATAATTTCGATCTGCGGATGTTGGATAAACCCAATCAGGGCGAAGTGATGAAGATTTACAAGCTTACAGAAGTCATCCAGGGAACGCGTGAAGAAGTTGTAGAATGGTTACAACAATATCCTCAGATGCCTTTATATCGCATCCAGCACAAGGACAGCAAGTTGTTTTTATGTGGCTTTAACTTTGTCGATCGCGAACAAAAGCTGGGACGTTACCCGGTATTCGCCCGCGAAGATTATCACATCTACAAACAACGTGAGGCTGCAGAGGATATTCTGAACATGCTCAAAGAGGATGGTTACGAAGCTGAGATCACCGAACCAGATCTGGAGTTGGTGAAGTCTCACGTAGGTCCTATTACTTTTGTTGGATATCAGGAATAAGCGTGGCTTACTGGTAGGCGGAGAAATTCTTTCAAGAAGACTGTCCGAAAGGAATGTACTTTTTGAACCAGCTTTGTATTGTCATCTGTAAGACTCCGAAGAATGCTTCCTTGAAAATACCTGCGGACATTTTTGATTCACCACGAGTACGTTCTGTAAATATGATCGGTATCTCGTTGAGATTGAACCCGAACTTCCAGGCAAGAAACTTCATTTCAATCTGGAATGCATAGCCCACGAATTTGACCTGATCCAACGGAATTGTTTCCAGGACTTTTCTCCGGTAACAAACGAAGCCTGCAGTGGTGTCGCGGATCGGCATGCTGGTTATAAGCCGTACATAGCTGCTGGCAAAATAGGAGAGCAGTACCCTGCCGATTGGCCAGTTGACTACATTAACGCCGGTTGCATACCTGGATCCAATAGCCACATCGCTGCCACCTTCCGCACAGGACAAGTAAAGACTCACGAGGTCTTTGGGATCATGTGAAAAATCGGCGTCCATCTCAAGAATGAAGTCGTAGCCTTTTTCAATAGCATACTTGAATCCAGTGATGTAAGCGGTACCTAAACCGAGCTTTCCGTTTCGTTTTACCAGGTGCAGCTTGATCTCGTTTTCATTGTAATCCCGCTGCATCTGCTCCACAATCTCTGGTGTCCCGTCCGGGGAATTGTCGTCCACTATGAGAATGTGAAAATCCTTCGGAAGGCCAAACACAGTGTCAATAATAGCACGGATGTTATCGCGCTCTTTATAGGTGGGGATAATGACAATTGCGTTGTTCACTGGGCTCAAACCGGATAAGGCAAAGCTAGAAAAAGTCATTAGTTAAACAATCGTTGCCAAAACTTGGTTTTCCAAAATTTCAGTTTAAAGAAATTTTTACGGCGTCGGTCCGGCGCCGACCAAATTTTCCTTGGCCTCGGGCATGGTGGGAGTTCAGGCGTCGGTGAACTGATTTTACAAAAAAAAGGTCCGGCAATACGCTTGCCGGACCCTTGTATGTCAAAAAAGATGATCGTTTCGAAAAGCTTAAACCATTTCCACTTCGCTGATCTGCTTTGCGAGTTTTTGCTGAATTTCGAACGGCACGGGTGCAAATTCGGCAAACTTCTGCGTGAACCGCGCCCGCCCCTGAGAAAGAGAACGAAGCGTAGTGGAATAACGGTCCAGCTCAGCCAGCGGCGTTCTCGCCCTGATGATCTGAAAATTGCCTTTGCTGTCCATTCCCATGATCAGCGAACGCCTGGTTTGGAGATCGCCCATAACTTCTCCCATCACGTCCTCAGGAAGCATCACCTCAAGGTCATAGATTGGCTCGAGCAGTTGAGGTTCGGATCTCAGGAACGCATCCTTGAATGCCATCATGCCGGCGATCTTGAAAGAAATATCATTGGAATCAACGGGGTGCATTTTGCCGTCGTATACCATTACCCTTACGTCGCGAACATACGAACCTGTAATTGGCCCTTCTTCCATTTTCTCCATCACCCCTTTCAGGATCGAGGGTATAAAGCGCGTGTCGATAACTCCTCCAACGATGCAGTTGTAAAACACCAGTTTTCCTCCCCATTCCAGATCCGATAACTTCCTTTCCGCGGATACTGAAATCTGTCGGCTCAGGCATCCCCTCGACATAGGGTTCAATCTTCAAATGGACTTCGCCAAACTGACCAGCGCCGCCGGATTGTTTTTTGTGGCGGTAACTCGCGATGGCCGATTTACGGATCGTTTCGCGGTAGGAGATCCGGGGCGTTTCAAATTCAACCTGAAGTTTGTAGACGTTTTCCAGATACCACTTGCAAACTGCGAGGTGTAATTCTCCCTGGCCGGATATAATAAGCTGTTTGATCTCTTTGGAATACTCCACCTCAAGGGTCGGATCCTCCTGGTGTATCTTATGCAACACTTCGCCAATCTTTTCGTCATCCTTCTTGCTAAGAGCAATTACCGCCGTGCGGATACGTGGTTCTGGGAATTGGATGGGACTTACGGTGATGTCATATCCTTTTGCGTGGAGGGTCTGGTTTGTATAAGTGTCCTTAAGCTTAAGGGTTGCGCCAATGTCGCCCGCCACTAACTTTTCAACAGGATTCCTGATTTTTCCATCCATAATGAATAACTGGTGGAAACGTTCTGATGAGCCTGTCTGGCTGTTGATCAATTCGGATGTTGTGGTCACTTCTCCTGAAATTACCTTAAAGAAGGTCAGCTTGCCGAGATTTGGCTCGATATGGGTTTTGAAAACGAAAAGTACACAAGGTTTTGACTGATCAAAGGCGATTTCTTTTCCTTCGGAGGTGTACTCTGGTTTTGCATCAAGAGGAGAGGGTGCGACGTTGTCGATGAATCCCATCATGCGGCCGCTGCCCATATTTTTCTTCGCCGACATCACGAACACAGGGAAAACATCGTGATGTATCATTCCGAGCCTTAACCCTTCCTGCATTTCGTCCTCGTCAAGTGTTCCCTTTTCAAAATATTTTTCCATCAGCTGCTCGTCGTTCTCGGCAGCCCTTTCGACCAGTTCGTTATGAAGGCGGTCTGCTCTTTCTTTTTCATCAGCAGGAATAGGTAACTTTTCGGGTTTTCCACCCTCGGCAGGAAACTTATACATCACCATTTTCAGGACGTCGATAATGGTATTGAAATTTTCGCCCTGGTTTACGGGATACTGCATTTGAACGACCGCGTTGCCGAATCTTTCCTTTAACGACTGGTATGCTTTATCAAAATCTGATTTTGGATGATCAACCTGATTGACGGCAAAGATCAGCGGTTTTTGAAACTGGTCTATATAATCCCAGATTAGTTCCGTGCCGACCTCAACACCGTGCTGGGCGTTTATAACCATTACGCACGTATCAGCAACCCGAACCGATGATATCATTTCTCCGACAAAGTCATCAAAGCCCGGAGTATCAATAATATTTATTTTGTAGTCACGCCATTCGGTGTGCATAGAGGACGCAAACACTGAGTTCCCGCGTTCCTGCTCAATCTCATGAAAGTCGGACACCGTATTTCTCCCTTCGATAGTACCCCTTCGGTGAACAATGCCGGCTTCAAAAACCATGTCTTCGGCCAGCAGGGTTTTGCCGGCCTTTGGCGCCCCCAGCAGAACAATGTTCTTAATGCGTTTTTCGTCGTAGATTTTCATGTGCGTATGGTTTTGTCGTCACATGGAATGCCCGTGCAAAAAGATGCAGATGATAATCCCTTACATCAAATGAGCATTTCATAAGGCGAGGGTTAAGAAATGAATTAACTTGGTAGGAAATTGAAATGAATATAGGGTAAAAAGCGTAAAGCCAAAAGCAAAAAGTCAGGGAAGAAAGGCAATTTCTTTCCTATATTGGTTTCCGTTTTACTAGCGGAAGAATTTAATAGAACATCCTTATTAAAAAAGCATGAAAAAAATACTTTTTCTCCTTCTAACCCTTTCTGTCTCAATAGGCAAAGCGCAAAATTTTGAAGGCGTAATCACCTGGAAAATCATCCACGGAGATCACAGATCCTAAAATGAAAGCGCAAATGGCCGAAGCTCAGAAAAAAATGAATGATCCCGCAACGCAGGCCCAGATGAAAGAAATGCAGGAAAAGATGAATGACCCTGAGTTTAAGGCCATGATGGAATCCAATCCCCAGCTAAAGGCGCAGATGGAGGCAGCAATGAAAATGATGCAGGGCGGGGACATGAATAGCATGACGCCATCGAAGATGGTCGTAAAGATAAAAAACGAAAATGCCGTGATGCTGATGGATGGAATGATGAAGATGGAGACCTTGTATTTAAAGGGCAAGAATGCTTCCTATAAAATTAATCGGGACGCAAAGACGTATTCAATACTTCCGCCGCCTAACGGAGGATCCCAATAATAAGGTGGATATAAAAGTCACCAAGACCGGCGAGACGGCTAAGGTATTGGAGTACCCCTGCAGCAAGTATATTGTGGACGTTACATCAAAGGGACATACTATCACCTACTTTGTTTGGACAACGACGGCCATTAAGGATTTTGATTTAAAAGCGCTCGCCCGTCAGCGGATGGGTAATCAGGAAACCAATTTTTACGAGAAGCTCGAAGGTGTGCCTTTAAAAACGGAGATGACATCACCACAAGGCAAGATGACAATGGAAGTTGCTGAAATAAAAAAGCAGTCGTTACCATCATCGGAGTTTGAAATCCCTTCTGGCTTTAAAGAAGTGCCCTTCTCGATTTATTAATTAGTCGATGGTCGATGGTTAATTGGTCAATACTCGGTGGCTTTATTGATACATACCATCAAACTATGGACCAAACAGCTATGGACTATGACCATCAAACTATGGACTAGCCACGGACCTCAGACTGTTAATATCCCAGCACCTTCAACATGCTGACGCTGGTTTGTTCCGGCGCAAATAGTTTGGTGGATATCACGCCATCCTCGTCGCGATCAATGAGAACGTGTTTAGGTGCCGGAATCAGGCAGTGTTGAATTCCGCCGTATCCTCCTAAAGATTCCTGATAAGCTCCGGTATGGAAGAATCCGATGTATAGCGGTTCTTCATCCGTGATCATGGGCAAGAACACCTCGCCAGTGTGGGCTTCAGAATTGTAGTAGTCCATGCTGTCGCATGTCAGTCCCCCGATGTTAACCTTGTGATACGGATCGTCCCACTTATTTAAGGCTAAGAGGATATACTTTTGATTTAAGCCCCATGCATCGGGAAGGTGTGTAATGAATGATCCGTCGATCATGTACCAGAGCTCCTTGTCGTTCTGCAGTTTTTGATCAACAAGCGAATAAAGCACGGCACCGCTTTCACCGACGGTGTAGCTGCCGAATTCCGTGAAAATGTTGGGTACAGGAACGTTGTTCTTATCGCAGATCCATTTGATATTCTCAACGATCTGCTCGATCATGTATTTGTAGTCGTAGTGAAACGTCAGCGAGGTCTTAATCGGGAAGCCGCCGCCGATGTCGATCGAGTCGAGTGTAGGACAGATCTTTCTTAATTCACAGTATTTGAAAATAAAACGGCTCAACTCGCTCCAGTAATAGGCGGTATCCTTGATCCCTGTATTGATGAAGAAGTGCAACATCTTAAGAGTTGCCTTGCCGCCGTTTTCGATCTTTTCCTTGTAAAAGCTATTGATGTCACTGTAGCGTATGCCAAGCCTTGAGGTGTAGAATTCAAACTTGGGTTCTTCATCCGCAGCGACACGGATCCCCACTTTAAAGGGAGTCTTTACATTCTCTTCGTAAAAATCAATTTCACCAAGATTATCGAGGATAGGTACACAATTTTCAAAGCCGTCGTTCAGCAGTTCGCTGATATATTGGCGGTACAAGGGCATTTTAAAGCCGTTGCACAGTATATTTATTTCCTTCGAGATCTTTCCTTTTTCGTAAAGCGACCGCACGATGGGAATGTCGAATGCCGACGAGGTCTCCATATGCACATCCTCATTCCTCAGCGCTTCCTGCATGATGAAAGAAAAGTGCGACGACTTGGTACAATAACAGTAAGTATACTTGCCATTGTACTTGAATCGTTCCATGGCACTCTTAAAGGTGGCCTGAACAAACCTGATATTTTCGCTGATCCTGGGGAGGTAGGTGAGTTTTAAAGGCGTTCCGTATTCCTTTATGATATCCATCAACGGAACGTCGTTGAACAGTAACTCGTGGTCGCGGACCTTAAATTCTTTTTGGGGAAACTCGAAAGTCTGCTCAATTAGCTCGCGGTAACTCTTCATTTAGTCCTTAAGTGTTAATCGTAGTTGGTTAACCGTGAAAATCTAAAATATTAATTTTCCCAATTCTTTCAGTTTTCCGATCAACAGTCGTCTTCAACGATCAACCTCCAACCATGAAAGAGGTGCAATATTCTGATAAATTTGCCATCTTTGCAATACATTCAGAACACGTGGTAAATCGTTTTTCCTGCATATTCCCCCGCCTCCCGATACTAATCGGGATCGGGTTGAGAACCTTGCCTGACCTCTAAGGCGACAGACATTCCTTGTCTGTACTAGTTGCGATTGCCACTGTTATTTAACTATTAATTTTTTGTCCCGTGAAAGAGCTGAAGATCATCGAAGTGAAGTCTGAGATCGGTGCCGGTACCCGAGGTGCCAGCCTTGGCGTGGAAGCCATTAAAATTGCCAGTCTGGATTTGAATTCCGACTTCTTCAAGCAATTTGAGTCTGTAGAGGTCGAAAATGTCAACGAACTCCTGTTTGACGGCGCCAAGCACTCCTATGCGAAATTCATCGACGGAGTAATGATCATGGAGGAGCGGGTCTGTCTCGAAGTGTATGAAACTATCTGGGAAGAGTATTTTCCCTATAATAATTGCCGGCGATCACAGCACGGCCTATGGAACTATTGCCGGAATAAAGAAAGCGGATCCGAAGATTAGATTAGGCGTGATCTGGATCGATGCCCATGCGGACTTCCACACTCCATTCACCACACCATCCGGTAACATGCACGGAATGGCCCTGGCAATGGCCTGCGGAATAGATAATCTCGAGTGCAAAGTAAATGACCCCCGCGGTGAAACGCTCGAGTATTGGGAACAAATCAAAAATGTCGGTCTTCCCGGAGCGAAAATATATCCGGAGGATATTGTGTTTATCGCTGTACGCGACCTTGAGAAGCCTGAGAACTATCTTGTAAACAAATACAACGTCAACTTTATCGAAACGGAAGACGTCAAGAAGGCCGGCGGTGCGAAAATCGCAGAGAAAGCCCTGCAAATGCTCGACCATTGTGATTTGATCTACGTTTCGTTTGACGTCGATTCATTGGATTCCAGAATTTCGACCGGTACGGGAACACCTGTGCCCAATGGCCTTACCGTTGAAGAAGCGAAGACGTTGAACGCTGAACTGGCGAAGAGCCCCAAAGTCTGCGCATGGGAGATCGTGGAAGTGAACCCTACTCTCGATACAGAAAATAGAATGGCCGAAAGCGCATTTGAAATTCTCGAGGCAACGGCAAAGTCTATCGTGAACAGGCCAGTGCTTGCAGAGTAGCAGGTGCTACTTTGTTTTTTCCGCTAATGCCGTTTTTTCCATCAATACGATGAACTCCTGAAACGAGGTGATAAAGTTGCTGCGAATGAACGGGTCTGCAAAGATCTTGGGGATACCCACAGGTTTTGATAATACCTTATATGTTACCTTGACTTTAGTGGGACTTATCTGCTCCATCGTCCAGCTTCCGGTCAGGTGAATTCGGTTCACTCCCTCCCGCTCGGGTGCAAGCTTATTGTTCACTCTCGATTCAAAAGATATCGTCACCATCTTTCCCGCGTGATTACCTGCAACTTTATATTCCATAAAATGATCCTGGTCGCTCATAGGCCATGGAATATCGTGATATGAATACTCGTGCCATGTCAACGTATCGCGAGAAAGATATATTTTGAATTCGGCAATACTGCTTTGCCACTGCTGTGCTCTTTTGTCGTCCCTCACTAGTCGCAATCCTTCAGTCACTGTGTTATTATAATAGAACACTCCTTTCACCTCGCGAGATTTTACCGGAGGATCAGATGAGGGATAAGTCATCCACCTTTCGTAGAGACAGGTTGTCCCTTCTTTTTTGACAAGGTTAAATTCACCTTTCTCCTGAGCCCACGCGGAAATTGCCGGACAGAACGTTCCGATCGAAAATAGGGTGATGAAATGAATATGGGTCATCCGTTACCTAACATATTTTAGAGACAAAAGATTAACGTTCAAGGTTGCATTGATATTTTTAACATGATGGTGCGCTGGATAAAAATAGTCCTTAATCTTCATCCTTTTTCCTTAATTTCGCCCGGAAAATGAGTTTTCACGACAATCAGTAGATATCATGAGTCAAAACAAACCTATCTCGTCTTTCATTGAAAAGCATTTTTTGCATTTTAACGCTGCTGCATTGGTAGATGCGGCGCAGGGCTATAAAAAACACATTGCCGCAAACAAGAAGATGATGGTAACCCTGGCAGGCGCGATGAGTACGGGCGAGCTCGGTATCAGCTTCGCGGAAATGATCCGCCAAAACAAAGTGCATATTATCTCTTGTACAGGTGCCAACCTAGAAGAAGATATTATGAATCTTGTTGCCCACACTCATTATAGAAGGATTCCTAACTATCGCGACCTTACTCCGGAACAGGAATGGGACCTTCTTCAGAATCACCTTAACCGGGTAACTGATACTTGTATTCCCGAAGAGGAAGCGTTTCGTAAACTTCAAAAGCATCTATACAAAGTATGGAAGGATGCTGAAGACAAAGGCGAAAGATTGTTTCCTCATGAATTTATGTTCCGAATGCTCAACAGTGGAGACCTCAAACAATACTATGAGATCGATCCAAAGAATTCATGGATGATTGCAGCAGCAGAACGCAATCTGCCAATGGTGGTTCCTGGATGGGAAGATTCTACGATGGGTAACATATTTGCCTCCTATGTTTATTCCGGCGAGCTCAAAGCGTCGACTATGAAGAGCGGCATTGAGTACATGGCGTGGTTGGCCGACTGGTACATCAAGAATTCAGGCAAGGATGGCATCGGGTTCTTTCAGATTGGCGGAGGTATCGCTGGTGACTTTCCGATTTGTGTCGTTCCCATGCTTCACCAGGATCTTGAAATGGATAACGTTCCGTTCTGGAGTTATTTCTGCCAGATAAGCGATTCAACAACAAGCTATGGATCATATTCCGGCGCTGTACCGAACGAGAAAATTACCTGGGGAAAACTGAGTATCGAGACTCCTAAGTTTATCATAGAAAGTGATGCCACAATCGTAGCGCCACTGATGTTTGCTTATATATTGGAGTGGTGAGTTGATTCCTGGTCGGTAGAATTCAATTTCGACACACGAAGAAGAACTAATGCTTGCTTGTGCTGTCGCGTTGATATAATCAATCCAGCAGAAAAATTATTTACGCGTTGATAGCTTATACATGAGTCTTGATCAAACCTTACGTTTAGAAATACAGAAAGCGGTTTCATCTTTATTTAGCCAATCCGTTGATAATATCCAGCTGCAACCTACAAACCAGGAGTTTGAAGGGTCACATACGCTTGTTTGTTTCCCGTTAACAAAGATCTCAAAGAAAGGTCCGGAGGAAACCGCGCGGTTAATAGGCGAACAACTTGTTCAGCATACCAACCTCGTTGAGCGATATAATGTGGTAAAAGGTTTTCTGAATCTGGTATTAAAGGATAAAATCTGGCTTGAAACTTTTGAGGAGATATGGAAGAATTCAGATTATGGTCAATTGCCTTCGAATGGTCAGGAGATCATGGTCGAATATTCATCTCCGAATACCAACAAGCCGTTACACCTCGGACACTTGCGGAATAACTTTTTAGGTTTTAGCGTAGCGGAGATCTTCAAGGCAAACGGTTATAAAGTCCACAAGGTCCAGATCATTAACGACAGGGGTATACACATTTGTAAATCGATGGCTGCGTGGAAACTCTTCGGCGACGGGGAGACACCGCAAAGCAGCGGTATTAAAGGAGACCATCTGGTTGGAAAATACTACGTCATTTTTGACAGGAAGTACAAGGAACAGATTGCTGAGCTAACGGCAAAGGGAGCGTCCGAAGAAGAGGCAGGTAAACAGGCGCCGATAATGCTGCTGGCCGTCGACATGCTCCGCAAGTGGGAACAGAAAGATCCCGACACCGTGGATCTGTGGAGGACGATGAACTCGTGGGTTTACGAAGGTTTTAACGCAACCTATTCCCGAATGGGTGTTGACTTCGAAAAACTCTATTACGAATCGGATACCTATCTCCTCGGCAAAGAGGAAGTCTTGAAGGGAGTTGAGACGGGAGTGTTCTTTAAAAAGGACGACGGATCAATGTGGGTGGACCTTACTTCTGATGGGTTAGATCAAAAGGTATTGTTGCGGTCAGACGGAACGTCGGTCTACATGACACAGGATATCGGTACGGCTATACTTCGATTTACAGATTTTCCAAAGATTGTCGGGCAGATCTATACCGTGGGAAATGAGCAGGAATATCATTTTAAGGTGTTGTTCCTGATCCTCAGCAAACTGGGCTTTGACTGGGCAAAGCATTGTTTCCATCTGTCGTATGGAATGGTCGATCTTCCCACCGGCAAAATGAAGTCGCGGGAAGGTACGGTAGTGGATGCTGATGATCTGATGCAAGAGATGGTGGATGAAGCCGGGAGGCAAACGACGACATTAGGTAAGATAGAAGGTTGGGGTGAAGATGAAACTAAACGTCTGTTTGAAATGATTGGGCTTGGTGCTTTAAAATTTTTCCTGTTAAAGGTTGATCCCAAGAAACGGATGTTGTTCGACCCCAATGAGTCCATCCAATTGCAGGGATTTACGGGACCTTTCATTCAGTATACTCATGCACGGATCCGCGCAATAATCAGAAAGGCGGAAAGCCAGGGAATATTACCGACTGCTTCCGATCTTAAGTTGGTGCCTTCGTTGGAGCCATCAGAGCGCGATGTGTTAAATTTGTTGAGTCTGTACGAAAACAAGGTGAGAGAAGCCGCGAAAGAATATTCTCCTGCTGTTATCGCTAACTATGCGTTCGAGATTGCGAAAGAATACAATAAATTCTATCAGAACATTCCTATTTTCAGCGAAGCGGATCAGGCAAAACTGAAATTCAGGATCGCCTTTTCTGGAGCCGTTGCCGACACCATTCGAAAAGCGATGGCATTGCTTGGTATCGTCGTCCCGGATAAAATGTAATTTGGTGAACCTATGGCCTCTGTAAATGGTTTTTTGTATGATTAGTCCATAGTTTAATGTCCATAGTCCATAGTTATGGGACTAGCTAACCATCGACCATTGACCGATAAACCGACTAACCATCGACTACTTAAAAAAATAAATACTCTTTATGAAATCACTCCTAATCCTTTCTTTCCTATTATTTACTACTCCTATGGTTTCGATTTATGATTTTAAAATGATGGCCCTTGATGGCACTGAGATAAACTTTTCACAGTACAAAGGAAAGAATTTACTTATCGTCAATGTTGCATCGAAATGCGGCTTCACTCCGCAATATGTTGACCTTCAAAAATTACACGAGCAGTTTGGAGGGAAAGTAACGATACTTGGTTTTCCCGCAAATAATTTTGGTGCGCAAGAACCAGGTACAAACGTTGAGATCGCCCAATTCTGTGAAAAGAACTATGGCGTGACTTTCCAGATGTTTGAAAAGATATCGGTGAAAGGTGATGATCAGCATCCCCTTTATAAAGCGTTGAAGGAACAAACAGGACAGGAGCCGGGTTGGAACTTCTGCAAATATCTTGTGAAGGCCGACGGGACTGTGAAGTTCTTTCCTTCTAACGTCAGTCCGTTGGATAAACAGATCGTGAATGAAATTAACTAGTCTATTTTTGGTTTTTGCAGTTATCGTTATGGGATTAGCTTCTTTTATTTCCAGCAAGTTAGCCCATGGCCGCAAGGCTTCGGTACAGCAGTCCATTTATGACTTTAAGGCTACTGCCCTGAATGGCGACATCATCGATTTTTCACAGTACCGGGGAAAACATTTATTGATCGTAAATACAGCATCCAAGTGTGGCTATACGCCGCAATATGCAGACCTTGAAAAGCTTCATGACGATTATGGAGGCAACGTCGTCGTTCTCGGTTTCCCCGCAAACAATTTTTTGTGGCAGGAGCCAGGCTCGAACGAGGACATAGCGTCATTTTGTGAAAAGAACTATGGTGTGAGCTTTCAGATGTTCGAGAAGATTTCAGTGAAAGGAATGAGCAAGCATCCGCTTTATAAATGGCTTGAAGCAAAGACCGGCGAAACACCGTCCTGGAATTTTTGCAAATATGTTGTGAGTAAGGATGGAAATGATGTAAAGTTTTTTTCGTCAAAGGTCAAACCGTTGGATGAAAAAATACTCAGCCTCCTTAACGACTGACCCCTGATTCCCGTCGGATGTGAATTATGAAGAACGTATCCCTCAAGGAAAAACTATTGGCGTTGTGTATTCGGCACGTTGAAGAAAAGATCAGCGCCGCCGCTGAAGCCATGCGGAATGCCCAGGAAGCTGCGAATGAGGAGGACAAAAGTTCTGCCGGCGACAAATACGAAACCGGTCGGGCAATGATGCAGATTGAAAGGGACAATGCTGCAATGCAGCTGGATGAAGCATTGAAGTTGAAAAAAACATTGGATCTGATCAGTGCGACCGAGAACCATAATGTGGTGTCATTGGGAAGTATAGTTATTACAAAGACATTCAAATCCTTTGTGGCTGTCGGCCCTGGCAAACTAAACGTTGAGGGCGAGGATTATTTTATAATAACGCCCATGTCACCATTAGGAAAGATTCTGTTTGGACTTAAAGCAGGCATGGAGTTTACGTTCAACAACAAGCCAAATACCGTTTTGGAGATTTTTTGACGGCTGCATGGAATTTCATTTTATCTTTCGGCATTAATGCAGATGGCCATGGCTATTAGAGTTTGGATGCAGGCGTTCCGCCTTCGAACGTTACCACTTGCACTGTCCTGCATTGCAATGGGTGGTTTCCTCGCGGCGTCCGCAAACGCATTTCGTCTCGATGTGTTTTTACTGTGCGTGCTGACCACGATTTCATTGCAGATCCTTTCTAACCTTGCTAATGACTACGGCGACTCCATTCACGGCGCAGATAGTGTTGATCGTGTAGGCCCATCAAGGGCTGTTCAACGCGGCGCAATTTCTTCCGGACAAATGAAAACGGCCGTCATCATTTTCGTTTTTCTATGCCTATGCAGTGGAATATCCTTATTGCTCGTATCGTTCGGAATGAACTGGAATGCTCTTCTCTTCTTCTTTGGTCTAGGCGTACTTAGCATCCTGGCGGCTGTGGCCTACACGGTGGGAAAAAAACCTTATGGTTATATCGGCCTTGGTGACCTTTCAGTATTGATCTTTTTCGGATTGGTGGGAGTGATGGGTTCGTATTACCTTTTCACAAAAGAGATCTCATGGAACGAGCTGCTTCCGGCATTGAGCTGTGGATTATTTTCAATCGGAGTATTAAATGTAAATAACATCAGAGACATTGATTCCGACCGAAAGGCGGGCAAGTTTTCGATACCTGTTCGAATAGGCCGCGCAAACGCCATCCGCTATCATTGGTTTCTCGTGATAAGCGGATTATTGTGCGCGATCATCTACAATGCCGTGACATTTCACTCCCCCTGGCAATTCTTATTTCTCATAAGCGCACCTTTGTTTTTCCACGGCGCTCTCGCAGTTACCAGAAAGCCTTCGCACGAGCTCGATCCTTACCTTCGTCAAATGGCACTTTCCACCCTGATTTTTGTTGTACTATTTGGTATCGGCTTAATTTTATAAGAACGCGATTAAACCTAATGGGGTAAAAGTGTGTCTATGCCGTAAGTGTTAAAACAATTTCAACTCTTACGATTCGTTTTATTTTTATGTACACGTATAGGACAAAGGGGTTTTGGGCGATTTGTGTTGGGCTTCTTTCATTGCTGTGGTCATGTCAGCCGGAGCCAGACTCCATTAAATTGTTGGATGAGCTGGTAGTTTCGACCAGTTATGACGAACAATGTGAATTTTCAGACTTATTCGACATTTTCAATTGCCACGGATACCATAGGGTTCGTGTCCAACCGGGTTAATGACACAATTCTAATACAGAAGGAGAGCGACTTCCCGCGACCAGTATTACAAAAAGTGATCAGCAATCTAAATGCAATCGGGTATACAAGGGTAAACAAGAGTGACAATCCTGATATGAGGATTAACGTCTACGTGGTAAACGATTATAACCTCTTTCAGCAAGTGGTCTATCCCAGCTACTATTATCCGTCATATTACGGTTACGGCTATGGCTATGGATCTCTATCTATCCTTACGTAAATACTTATGCAACGAATACGGGATCCCTCGTAGTGGAGATCCTTGATTTGAAAAATGTAACACCCGATAACAAGGTGAAAGTTATCTGGGGTGCATATATGGGTGATGTGTACAGCACCATTGATCTCATTAAACAATCTGAGAAAGCTATCGATCAGGCTTTTATTCAATCTCCATATCTGCACAAATGATGAAGCGATATCTGTTTATATTTTTCCTTTGCGTAACAGGCGCGGCCCATGCGCAGGATAATTACTTCTACTTTAATTGGGATGTCAATTATCCGCTTGCAAATAAGACGTGGATCAGCTCTACGAGTACGCGCGGAGCAAAGCTTGGCTTCAGGAAATTCATCGGCACAGAGAGCAAGTTTTCTGTCGGCCTTGATGTAAACTGGGCATATTATCAGGAGTACAAACCGACGGAAACCTTCCAGCAGCCCGGAGGCGCAATCACTACGGACTATTTCAATGATATCTTTCAGATTGGTATAGCCGCCAGTGGTCAATATTATTTTCCCCTGGGAAATCGTGAGCACTTCTTTCCTTATGCAGGGATTGGACTGGGAGCCTCAGGGAATAACTATACTGTCTCGTACAATATTTATTCAGAGGAAGAAAGCAGCTGGGGATTTCTTGCACGCCCGGAAGCGGGTATTCTGGTCCGGATCGGTACTCGGAGAAAATTGGGACTTATGGCGGCAGCGCATTATGATTTTTCGACCAGCAAGAGCGAATCCTACGGTTACAATAACTTCATGAATGCCGGTTTTCAGCTCGGCATCATGCTGATGCAGTGGTGATGTAACTAGCTGATTAATAGCTGACAATTTTTTATCAATCTCGCATTCCCACGCGGGGCCTTCTGTTATCTTTGCGGCATGTCGCAACAGATACTTATTCTAGATTTTGGTTCTCAGTACACTCAGTTAATAGCAAGAAGGGTAAGGGAGCTCAATGTTTATTGTGAAATCCATCCTTTTAACAAAATACCACCCCTGACAAAGGAAATCAAAGGTGTTATTCTTTCCGGCAGTCCGTGCTCAGTGCGCGATAACGGTGCACCATCCGTAGACCTGGCCACGTTTGCGAATGTTCCAGTGCTGGGAGTTTGTTACGGCGCTCAGCTTATCGCTCACCAAAGCGGTGGAAATGTCCTTCCTTCCCATCAGCGCGAATACGGAAGAGCACGCCTCACAACTGTAGATCACCATAACGAATTGTTGAAGGAAATTTCTCTTGATACGCAGGTATGGATGTCGCACGCCGATACCATTGCTTCGGTACCTGCTAACTTTGAGATTATCGCCACCACCCCGTCTGTTGCTGTTGCTGCCTTCAAGATTCATGACAAAAACATATATGGAATTCAGTTCCATCCCGAAGTGACCCACACTACGGAAGGAAAGAACCTTTTGAGAAATTTTGTAGTCCACATTTGCGGCTGTACACAGGATTGGACACCTGACCAATTTGTGGAATCAACCATTGCCGACCTGAAAGGCAAGCTCGACGGCGATAAAGTGGTGATGGCATTATCAGGCGGCGTAGACTCTACCGTTGCCGCTGTCTTAATCCACAAGGCCATTGGAAAGAACCTCCATTGTATTTTCGTCGACAACGGCCTTCTTCGTAAAAATGAATTTCAGCAGGTGCTGGATTCATATCAGCACATGGGCCTTAACATCAAAGGTGTCGATGCAAAGGATAAATTTTACTCAGCGCTGCAGGGGCTGTCAGAACCAGAATCAAAAAGAAAAGCGATCGGCAGAACGTTCATTGATGTGTTCGATGAGGAAGCCCACAGGATAAGCGCCGTGAAGTGGCTTGGCCAGGGAACGATATATCCTGATGTAATCGAATCCGTCTCAGTTAACGGTCCATCTCAGACCATTAAATCACACCACAACGTTGGGGGACTGCCCGACACGATGAAACTGAAAGTTGTAGAGCCGCTCAATACTTTATTTAAAGACGAGGTAAGGATCGTCGGAAAGACTATTGGAATTGATCAGACAATTTTAGGTCGCCATCCTTTTCCGGGGCCTGGACTGGGTATTCGTATACTTGGCGATATCACCCCTGATAAAGTTCGGATACTCCAGGAAGTTGACAGTATATTTATTTCTGGATTGCGTGAGCACGGCTTGTATGATAAAGTATGGCAGGCAGGGGCGATGCTGCTTCCTGTTCAATCCGTGGGTGTGATGGGAGATGAAAGAACCTATGAGCGCGTGGTCAATTTACGAGCGGTAACAAGTACCGATGGAATGACAGCAGATTGGGCACATCTTCCTTACGACTTCCTGGCTAGTGTTTCGAGCGATATCATCAATAAGGTTAAAGGCGTTAACCGCGTTGTCTATGATATAAGTTCAAAGCCGCCGGCCACAATTGAGTGGGAATAGACAGCCGTACCGTTATCGCAATGCAAAAACTTTTTGAACCCATAATTTTTAAGATGCGAAAAGTTATATACATATTATTGACTCTCCTGTCACTGCAGATTTCGTCGTATGGTCAGATCGATTATGGTAAACAGTTCTCTAATGGAAAGAGTCTGTTCCGTGAGGGTAAGTACAATCTGGCCATGGAGACTTTCAAGCCGCTGATGACAGCTGATCGAAGCAATCAGTATTCAGAGTACGCTACTTTCTACTACGCACTTTCCGCATACAATCTTGGATACAAATCGTTAGCAAAAACAAATTTTAACCAGATCAAAACGCTTCATCCCACATGGGACAAAATGGATGAAGTAAACTTTTGGATCGGTAAGATCAATCTCGAAGACAAGGACTACTTTCAAGGATTAAAAGTTCTGTCGACGGTTAAGGATAAAAACCTTCAGCCATCTATCGAAGCCATGAAGGCAAAAAGCATCAGCGAAGTAACTGATATTGAAACGCTGAAGATGATGCATGACGAGTACCCGAAAGATGCAGTCGTGGCAAAGGTACTGGCTACGGCTCTGGCCAAAGACGTGGCTAATCCGGAAAACAAAATCCTGCTCGAATCTTTAATAAAAGACTTCAATCTTCAGCGGACAGAGTTCATACCTGAGGCTCCTAAAACCTACTATAAAGACATCTATACCGTATCTGTTGTGCTGCCTTTTATGGTAAATACATTGGATCCATCACCTACTTTGAAAAGAAACCAAAGCGTGCTGGACCTGTATGAAGGGATGAAGCTTGCTGTTGATACTCTTGGTAAGCAAGGAACAAAGATCAGTCTCCGCGCTTATGATACCGAGCGCAGTGTGGAACGAATTAAATCCATCCTTAATTACGAAGAATTAAAAAACACTGACCTTATCGTCGGACCATTTTTCCAGGAAGAAAACAAACCGATCGTAGACTTTTCGCTGGCTAATAAGATAAATACTTTCAATCCTCTTCACAACAATAGCGACCTGATCGGAATAAATCCTTATGCGTTCATGTATCAGCCGTCACTGGAAGTGATTGGAAAAAAATCCGGAGAGTTCCTCGCTAACTATGCGAAAAAGAAGACCTGTATGGTCTTTTATGGGACATCGAGAAGGGATTCAGTGCTCGCTGCCAATTTCATTCAGTCCGCTACTGAAAAAGGTCTCACTATTGTTGCGGCGAACAGACTCACAAAAGAAGGATCCAAGTCAGTGTTGACAATTCTTGCCACACCCGACAGAGTACGATGAGTTCAAATATCCAAAGGAGTTTACATTAAAAAAGGACAGCCTGGGTTGCATCTTCGTGGCCTCGGATGATGCCCTGATCTATGCAAAAGTTATCAGCAGTATTGAAACCCGCGGCGACCAGATCACAGTATTAGGTTCGGAAGCCTGGTTGGATCAGCACACCGTTGACCTGGAAAAGTATCAACATCTTCCAGTGGTTCTCACTGCTCCTAATTTTGCCGGCCTTGAGAAACAGACATCAAAAGCCTTTACAAAAAAGTTCATTAAGACTCATGGAAGGCCTCCGTCGACGTATGCGGGTATAGGGTATGAGTTGATGCTATTCCTGGGAAACCAACTTAAGAAGCACGGTGTATACTTTCAGGATGGATTAAGCAAGGATGGAGTCATTCCGGGCCACCTAACTGAAGGATACGATTACCAATTTAGTCGCAGTAACGCGCTTATTCCTTTTATCAAATTCGATGAAGGAAGCATGAAAGTGATTGAGCGCAGGTAGCCACAATTGTTTCTTCAGATCTCAGCAACAAAATTTCATTATGATGGATTTTTCCCGAAGTCATACGCTTTTCGAAGGAGCGAAAAAGTTTATTCCCGGTGGTGTCAATTCGCCGGTTAGAGCGTTCCGCGCAGTAGGAGGCAACCCCTTGTTCATTAAGAGCGCAAAAGGCGCTTACCTGTATGACGAAGATGGAAATGAGTTCGTCGATCTGATTAACTCATGGGGCCCGATGATCTTGGGACACGCGAATCCCGGCGTCGAGCAAGCAGTGAGAGAAGCATTGTCAGGATCTCCGTCTTTTGGTGCCCCGACCGCACGCGAAGGGGAAATGGCCGAGCTTATATGTTCGTTGGTTCCATCTGTTGAGAAAGTCCGGCTCGTTAATTCAGGAACGGAAGCAACCATGTCAGCAATACGTGTTGCGCGCGGATATACGGGCCGTGATAAGTTCATCAAGATGGAGGGATGTTATCACGGACATGGTGACTCTTTCTTGATTGCGGCCGGCAGCGGCGCAATGACGTTTGGTACTCCCGATAGTCCAGGTGTAACTAAGGGTACAGCAAAGGATACTCTCCTTGCGCGGTTCAATGATCTTCAGATGATCTCCAAGAATCATTAACGATAACAAGGATGAGATCGCTGCTATTATTCTCGAGCCGGTGGTAGGAAATATGGGTTGTGTTCCTCCTGATCCCGGATACCTTAAAGGTCTTAGGGATTTATGTGACAAGCATAAGATCATACTGATCTTTGATGAAGTTATGACCGGATTCCGGTTGTCATTGGGAGGAGCTCAGGAACTTTATAACGTACTGCCTGACATGACGACTCTTGGAAAAATTATCGGAGGCGGCCTGCCTGTTGGCGCTTATGGTGGTAAGAAAGAAATTATGGACTTTGTTTCACCGCTGGGTCCGGTTTATCAGGCTGGTACGTTGTCGGGAAATCCGCTGGCGATGGCAGCGGGATTAGCGATGCTCAGACAACTTCAGAGTAATCCTTCGGTTTATGAAACCATTAACAACTCAGGATTATCGTTAGCTACTGAACTCCGCAAGCAACTGAAAGAGGCAGGTGTCAACGGTTCAGTGAATCAGGTTGGTTCGATGTTCACGCTTTTTTTTGCTGATAAGCCCGTGACAGATTTTGATACCGCCAAGGCATGTGACACAAAGAGATTTGCTTCATATTTTCAATCAATGTTACGTCAGGGGATTTACCTGGCGCCCTCGCAATTTGAGGCCATGTTCATATCCGCGGCTATTAGATGACCAATTAATCGAACGTATTTTGACCGCGAGCAGAACCGCGCTTGCTGAAGTCTGAACGACTGAATCGGAAACTGAAAGTAGCGAGAGTTAACTGACTCGGATTTGTGTCAAAAACCCGCAATTTCATACATTGATAACGTTTGATTTTGTAAGGGCGCTACCTTCATTACTTTTCTTTTCAACCTATTATTACTTAACTTTTCAGCGACTCCTCTCTTGGATCCTTAAACCACCTGTAACCGCAATGAGAAATCGTGCGCTTAAGTTTACAATAATCTTTGCTACTGCCGGACTTATCATCACCCTTCTTATCGCTTATGTCGAACGCGGGATGTTCAACACCTACCGGCAAAATGTTCCGTATCTGACATTGCTTAACAATGTCAAGAACCAGGTAACAAAATCACACCTCTGGTTGGAAGAACTGATCGCAGGTGATGCCAGCCTTAACTACGAGCGCGACGTACAACAACCGCTCACAGGTTCGCTGAGCAATCTTCAGGATGCTTATGACGGAAAAATTAACGGGCTAGGCACATTTAGCGATGATGATGAGGAGAAAAGAGCAATTCTAAAGGAAGCGATCTTCGGCCTGGAAAAATTGATTGAAGCGGCTGATGGTCGTTGGAAAGTTAAAAATGAGACTACTGTATCCGCCACTGATAGTACCGTGGCAGTTGTCGCGAGCAAAGCAGGAGATAATCTTGATCAACAGTTCGATGCCTCTTTTGAAGACTTTCAAGAGACAATGGATCGGCTTGGATTACGTATCGATCAAAACTTAGAATCCGACTCGGCCTATTTGAATCTTATTTCCTGGATCTCGATTGCGTTGTTGGTCGTCGCCTTCGTTGCCTTATGCGTATTGATCTATAGGCTTCAGGACAACTCAAGCAAAATGGTAGTAGAGCATGAAGGAAGACTTCAACAACAGGGACGGGCGGTTGCTTCACTGTCTGGGTTTATCGAGGCGATTTCCGCGGGTAATTACAGTGCTGAGCTTACGCTTGAAGATGACGGTGCCAACCTTGGCAATACATTGGTTACAATGCGAGACAAACTCAGGGTCAATGCTGAAGATGATCGCAAACGAAATTGGTCAAACTCAGGATTAGCGCAGGTGGGAGAAATCTTGCGTGTATCCACTGCGTCGATTGCAGACCTTTATGACAATATCATCAAGTTTGTAGTAAAGTATACAAAGAGCAATCAGGGCGGACTGTTCATACTTAACGAAGAGAACGGAAGTGATAAATTTCTCGAACTGGTATCCTGTTATGCATTTGAAAGAAAGAAGTATCTCACTAAAAAGATCAGCCTTGGCGAAGGATTGGTCGGACAATGTTATTTGGAGGGAGAGAAGATCTATTTATTGGAAGTTCCACAGGAATACATCACTATAACTTCTGGCCTTGGAGGAGCGGCACCAAACGCGTTGCTGCTTGTTCCGCTGAAGATAAATGAAAAGATCTTTGGCGTTCTTGAACTCGCCACGTTTGGGAAGTATGAAAATCATGAGGTCGAGTTAGTGGAGAAACTTACGGAAAGTATTGCATCGACCATTTCGTCAGTTCGCGTGAGCGAGAGCACCAGGATACTGCTGGAGAAAACTCAGCAGCAGGCCGAAGAAATGCGCGCTCAGGAAGAGGAAATGCGGCAGAACATGGAAGAGCTGGAAGCTACCCAGGAAGAGATGCGACGCAAGGAAAAGCACATCCAGAATATGCTGGATGGTGAAAAGAAACGAAATGACGTCAGCAATAAGAACCGTCAGGTGGTGATGGAACTGACCAAAAACAAAGATATACAGGAAGGAAAATGGGATAGTGCCCTTGAAAAGATAACGAGTTCGATTTCACGGCAGCTAAATGTTTCGCGTTGTAGCATATGGATGTACAAGGCACGGGAGAATAAGATGAGCTGCGAAAAACTGTATCAACAAGGGAAAGCCAGCTTTGAATCCGGTTTGGAATTATCGGGCCGTGATTATCCCGGATATTTTGAAGCTGTGACAAGCGAAGCGATAATCATAGCCAAGGATGCTCATACCCACGTGGCTACACGCGAGTTTTCAGAAGGTTATTTCCGACCTTTGAAAATAGAATCCATGCTGAATGTTCCCTTCTTTAATGAAGGAAAGATTTCAGGTGTGATCTGCTGCGAGCATCAGAATGAACAGAAAGACTGGACAGATGAGGATGTAGAGTTCCTCAAATCTTGTGCTGACCTGATAACGGTGACGTACAATACCGCGAAAATTAATCAGATGCTTAGCCAGCTAAGCGATGATCAGGAGACGATGCAGACCATAATCGATAACATACCTCGCGCGGTCTTCTGGAAGGATAAGGAATTGAAGTTCCAGGGGTGTAACCGGATCTTCGCCGACGTTGCAGGTCTGAAGTCACCGCGGGATCTTGTTGGAAAGACTGACTATGAAATGCCGTGGAAAGAACATGGCGACGCGTACCGTGAAGATGACGTGGCAGTAATGAATAGCCGGAAGGCGAGGCTCGATCTGGAAGAACGAAATGTAAATAGCGAGGGCGTTGAATCGTGGGTAATGGTCAGCAAGGTGCCGGTTATGAACAAGCATGGCGAAGTGGTAGCTGTATTGGGAATGTTTGAGGATATTACGCAACGGAAACGCAAGGAAGCGGAGATGGCGGCAAACCTCAAGGAGCTCGAAGAGTTGAGGAAATTGACGGCTAAAAAGTAACAATTAGCCGATTTTTTGGATAAAGTATTACCTCTGTCAGGTAGACCGTATTCAGGGTAAACATTTTTTAACGGGAGATTTATTACTTTTACTATCTAATACCCAACTAATTAGGTTATGAACCATCGTTTTTTAATCTCAATAGCTGCGTCTCTGGCGGTCTCCGTCAGCCTTTTTGCGCAGGGTGAACGAAAGGACAAAACTGCAGTTACGTACGAGGAGCTCTATGACGAGCCTTACTCGGTTAACAAGCTTTTTGTAGGCTTTATTCCCTTATATGCCGACATGTTCGTAACAAACGTCAACGCGGGATATGGAGCGGAAGCCATTTATTATCACAAGGACAAATTTGACGTCCGTGTGCATTTCCGGAAAACCTACAGCCAGCAATTCTATGATTTTGCCCGCGATCTGGCATCAAAAAAGAGCGACGTTGATAACCACGCCGAGATTTACAATTATTATGAATTCGGAGGCACCTATCATATCAAGGACTTCGAAGAAAGCTCAAAGACAAAAATGTTCCTTTATAAGAACAGCTATAAAGGGAACAAATGGGCTGCAAGAGTTCCTTTGAATGCCGAGGTGCCGTGTAAAGTTCGTAAGATCTATGGTCTGCGGTTGGGTGGTATAATTTGGGATAGCTCAACCGACCTGGGCAGGGCGTTGGCCAAACAAGATTTGACAAACGCTGACTTGAAAAATGAAGAAGGGGTGGGCCTGCCAGAAACAATATTCGTTAGCGGAAGGTCCGAGTCGTTCGACGTATTCAGTAACATTGCCTCAAAAGGGCTCTATTTAGGGGGATCGATGACGTGGATCAAAAACGTGGCGGTAAACTTCGACAAATTCGAAGAGGGAATAGATGATCTGATCTTTACGGTATATGCTGATGCGCTGTATTCGCCATCGCTGGAATTAGACGATGTAGTATATGTCGATGACGATCCCACTAGTCCCACTTCCGGAACGCATACCTATGACGTAAGCCCGATTGAAATAAAGGATTTTGGATTCCGTGCGGGTATAGACGGTAGATTTAACCGAATGTTCAGCTGGTCCTATGGCGGTGAAATTGGTTATCGCCCGACTGTTGGCGGAAGTGGTCTCTACGTGATGTTGAAGATTGCCTTCCCTGTATTTGGAACCAACCTTGACTACAAGGTAGAATCTTTTGGAAAATAAGTATTGAGCGCCTCAGCTAATTAGGTCTCATGTCCTGTGATATTCTCATTAAAAACATCAGTGGAATAGCCCAGGTGCGAGAGAACCATAAAGGCGTCGTTGCCGGAGCTTCTATGGCAACGCTTCCAATTCTGTCCGATGCATACATCACCATTAAGGATGGGATAATCCTTGACTATGGCGCTATGAACGAGATGCCAACAGCTAAGGCTTCCGTTGAGGTTGATGGTTCAGGCTGTTTCGTTTTACCTTCATTTGTGGACTCGCATACGCACCTTGTCTTTGCCGCCAGCAGGGAAGAAGAGTTCGTTATGAAGATCAAAGGAGCAAGCTATGCAGATATCGCAGCAAAAGGAGGTGGCATTCTGAACTCTGCCCGAAAACTGCAGCACACCTCCGAGGACGAGTTGTTTGAACGCACATTAAAAAGAGCAGACGAGATCATGCGAACCGGTACCGGTGCCGTTGAAATAAAAAGCGGCTATGGACTAAGAACAGCTGATGAGCTTAAGATGCTCAGAGTTGCCAGACGCATTGGTGTGGAGACACCTCTGACGGTTAAAACAACCTTCCTTGGCGCTCATGCCATCCCGCAGGAGACCACGAAGGAAAAATATATTGAGTCTGTTATTAAAGAGATGATTCCGGCAGTCGCCGCCGAGAAACTTGCGGATTATATCGATGTGTTTTGCGAAACGGGTTTTTTCAGTCCGGATGAGACCGAAAGGATAATAAATGAGGGTAAACGTTATGGTATGAAACCTCGCATTCATGCTAATCAGCTGAATCGTTCGGGTGGGGTTCAGGTTGGAGTCCGGACAGGTGCCATCAGCGTGGATCACCTGGAAAACATCGGTGAAGAGGAAATAGAAGCGCTTACAGGAAGCGGTGTAATTCCCACGGCGTTGCCAGGTGCTGCATTTTTTCTTGGACTTCCTTTTCCGCCAGCACGACAAATGATCAACGCCGGTCTGCCATTGGCAATTGCATCAGATTATAATCCTGGAAGCGCTCCAAGCGGAAATATGTCATTCGTTATTGCCCTTGCGTGTATCAGGATGAAAATGACCCCGGAGGAAGCTATTAACGCAGCAACGTTGAATACAGCCTGTGCGTTGGAGCTTCAGGACAGACTCGGAAGCATTACACGAGGTAAAATCGCAAACCTGTTTATTACCCGACCAATCCCATCTCTTGCATATATTCCCTATTCATTCGGAGCTACACTTGTAGACAAAGTTATCTTAAACGGTAAGTTGGTTGCCTGAAAATATCAGGGACGTATTACTTGCACAGAATGCGTGATTTCTGATTTGAGCGACGAGGCAACAGAACAGTATTTCTCCAACGACAACCGCGCAACCTTGAACAGCTCTTCCTCTGTCACGTCTGGCGAGGTAACTATATACTTGCAATGAATCGCAGTCAACCATCGCGGTGCTTCCGCGTTTCTGGTGGCTTCTGTTTCGATTTGAAATTCGACGACCTGCTTCTTTCTTTTTTTCAGCATTACCACGATATCGATCGCACCACACGCAGCCAGCGATGAGAGTAATACTTCAACGGGAGATTGGCCTTGTTTTACCCCCTGTTCGCGCATGTCGATCATCACTTTGTTTCCGTACTTGTTCGTAGCTTCGTACAGCTCCTCTTCTACCATTCGGGTGACAATTTTCATGAAGGTGTATTTTTCGTCCGCTAAACTAACAACATATTTGATTACAGTAATGACTCTTCTATTTTTGATGAATACAACTTATATTAAGCTATATTAAAGCGCATGCACATTTCGGAAAAGGTTAGGCAGACAATCAGAGACGTCAAAGACTACCCCAAGCCTGGAATAGTTTTTAAGGACATTACCCCGGTACTCGCCGACCCTTCGCTGTTTAGGGACGTAGTTCGCGAAATGGTTGTGACGCTGAGACCGCAAAAGATTGATGCGATTGCGGCAGTTGAAGCACGTGGCTTCATTTTCGGGTCCATCCTTGCTCACGAATTGAACTGCAGTTTTATACCGGTACGGAAAGCCGGTAAGTTGCCGTATCAAACGCGTACCAAAAAGTACGACCTCGAATATGGCACGGCAGCGATAGAAATGCATGAGGATGCATTTTCAAAAGGATCAAGGGTGCTTGTTCATGACGATCTGTTGGCAACAGGTGGTACAGCAGGTGCAACCGCAAGTTTGATTCAGGATCTGGGAGGAGTGGTGGCAGGATTTTCGTTCCTGATCAACCTAAGTTTCCTGCCCGGAGAACGATATTTAACAGAACGCTTTGGTCTTAAACCTCAATATCTGGTCAGTTATTAACGATACTGTTATTTTGTATAACCTATGTCGGACGTAGTGCAAATCCCGATGTTCCCTCTTGCAATCCTTCCTCTTCCGGGAGAATTGGTGCCCCTTCATATTTTTGAACCGCGCTATAGGCAATTATTGCAGGATGCTGAGATAAACGATATTCAGTTCGGAATATATTTCAGCCACGAAAGCAACGAGCAAAAGATCGGATCCCTTATGAAGCTCGAAAGCGTTATTAAGCGATATCCCGGTGGAGAGACGGATATCATCGTAAAGTGCGAGGATATATTCAATATGAACCTGCTTCTAAGGAAGTATAAATCGAAAATGTACCCCGGAGGTGATGTGACGGTTTGGAATGTCGAAAAGAACACATTTCCTGGACCGGAGTTGTACGACCTCTTTCTGACTTACCTCAAACAACGGAATATAAATCAGCATTTAACGATTTTTAACCTTTATCAGATCGCTAATGAACTAAGCCTGGATATCAGCGATCGTTACAAATTCCTCACTTCCGCCGAAGACAAGAGGGAAGCTTTCATTATCAATCGAGTTAAGTTCCAGATGCATGTTCTTCATCAGGAAGAACGGAGCAAAGACAACTATCATCTGAATTAGACGTTTTGTTTTGGCTGCCAATTTTGCGTCCCTAACAGGACTCGTTTTGGCGTGCTGTGTTGGGGGTCATTTGTCCCGTAGGGACTGACTGCACACTGGTAGAAAAATGGTAGCAGCGTATTTAAATCCCTTTAGGGATGACACAACGGCGGTGTGATGAGCTATCGAAGAAGCAAACGGCCTCGGCGAACTGGCGATCGTTGCGTACAATTTTCCGTATCTGTTCAATGATTTCTGCGACATTCATTTGTGTCATCCCTACGGGATTTTGTTTCGGCGATTTATTTAAGCTACCAGTATAACGTCCCTAACGGGACTCGTTTGGTGTGCGGTGTTAAGCATTTCATTGCTATGCGAAACTATTGTATCAATAAATCGTAGTTGAAAGTTTCAGATAATTACGCATCTACTTTGAACCTGTTTTCGTTATAGACGTTCTTCCGAATTTTCCTCCGAATATTGAAATCGTTTGAATTGTAACCTAAAGGTTAACATAAATTAACAATTGAATTGCAACCTTGGTTAAACAGTGGCCGTCTTAAGTTATGAGTTTAAAAAAATACTCTTATGAAAAAGACCCTCTCTGTTTTAGCGGTGCTAATGGTAGTTAGCAGTGTAGTTTTTGCGCGTCGATTGGATAATCCTGGTGCTACTCCAAGTGCAGCAGTAGTTAAGATCGGAACCACCTTTAAGTTATACTATAAAGGTTCTCAGCAGGCGGACGTAAAAGTTTCTATTCTCGACGCCGGAAACCGTCTGGTGTTCTCGGAAACTATAAAGGACGTCGAAGGATTTGTGAGGCCATACAATTTTTCACACCTTCCTGAAGGAGATTACACAATCAAAATTTCCGATAAAAACGGACGTATGATTGAAAAGATCACCTATAAGCAGGAAAAGAGCGAAGCATTGGCTCATTTGCTTAAAGTTGCCGGAACAAATGCGAAGTATCTCCTTACGGTTGCGAGCAAGGAACAAGGCGATGTCACGATCAGGATATACGACGACTCTAATAATGTGATTTACAATAAGAAGGAAACGGTATCAAACGACTTTGCCAGAATATATAACCTTGAAGGAATTGCTGGCGAGTTTACCTTCGAAGTTACCGATGCCAGCGGAACAACATCCGTCCATCGATAAATCATCTGTATTACTATAATTCTCATCGAAAGGCAACAGCTCAGTGTTGCCTTTCTTTATTTCCATTATATCCTAAAACTTATACAGATCATTATCTGTTGAGTTTCCTTCAAAATTGAGTGTTGATTGCTAAGTGTTCTTTGCCACAGACCGTCGTTTCTTCCGCAATATATTTCTCTGACAACCATCAACATTCAACACTTAAGTGGATCTACCCTTATCCCCTTATCTCCTTATCTCCTTATCCCTTATACCTATACTCTTACCTCTTCGCCTATTGCAAACGTTGTAAATTTTTAATCTATTATGCTAGCGTTTGCATTGCTCATCTCCACTGTGTTTTCTCCATTTTCCTCATATTTTTTTATGCAAACGATTTTTAGCTAAGAAAAAAGGTTTTCTTACAACGTCCGGCTTCGTAGTGTACCCCACCCGTATATTTGTTACATAACAAACACACAAAACGACTATGAAAACAAAATCACTTTACATCGCAGCCCTTATAGTAATGGCTGGCGCAGTAACGGCAGTCGGAAAGGATGAACCACGCAACGCCGGATTGGCAGTTGTACCTGTAAAAGGATCTGAAGTATTCAAGGTTATTTATAAAGGCGAAAGTGCAACCAAAGTAAAATTGAATATTTACAATTCTTCATCACAGGTCATCTTTTCTGAAACCGTAAACAGCAACGGGGGTTTCATCCGCCCGCTGAATTTTAAGGGTCTTACGTTCGGAGAGTACACTATCGAACTGACGGACGCATCAGGAAAGAAGAGCGAGAAGGTTAACTACCAACCTGTGAAACATGAAAGCCAGGTCCACATCTCAAAATTGGCAGAAGGTGGTAAATACCTTTTGTCGGTTGCTCAAAATGATGGCGAAATCGTAACTGTAAGGATCTTTGACGAAGCAAATAACCTCATCTTCACTGACACCAGATCGGACGCAGGCGACTTCGCTAAACTGTACAGCCTTAAGAACGTGGTCGGCTCAGTGACATTTGAAGTGTCCAATAATTCTGGCCGGATCAATACAACTACCTTTTAATCTCTGTAAAAACTACCTATAGCAGAGGCTGCCAATCTTGGCAGCCTCTTTTTTTATACAGGCGGTCAGGTGCCTGAAGGATACTTTCTTCGTTATTTGCAGTGAGTAATATAACTTGAGACCTTAAACTACTTCCTATGCTTAAATTATTGCTGTCTCTTGCGCTTGATACTGTCGGTATCGACCTCCAGGTGTCAGGACCTTGAACGACTCTTTCAAGCCGAAGATTTCACCGCGGAAAATCTCTTTACCAATAATATTGAGGGGCCGGCCTTTGATAAAAATGGCAACTTATATGTTGTCAATTTTCAAAAGGATGGAACTATTGGTTTGGTGAAAGCGGATGGTTCTGTTGAATTGTTTATCACATTGCCGGAAGGCAGCACAGCCAATGCCATTCAATTCGACAGCAAAGGGAACATGTACCTTGCCGATTTCACTGGCCACAATGTGCTTAAGGTGGATATGAAAACAAAAAAGGTTGACGTGTATGTCCATAACGATAGCTTTAATCAGCCGAACGACATTTGTATCAACAGAAAGGATCAGCTTTTTGCATCCGACCCCAACTGGAAGGATGGAACCGGCAAACTTTGGCGAATAGACAAGGGTGGAAAAGCAATCTTACTGACGGACCAAATGGGAACCACTAACGGAATTGCGCTTAGCCCGGACGAGAAAACTCTCTATGTAAACGAAAGTAAACAACGCAAGGTCTGGTCTTTCGCGGTAGACAAAAAAGGAAATCTGTCTAATAAGACTCTGTTTGCAGAATTTCAGGATTTTGGATTTGATGGGATGAAGTGTGACAACCAGGGTAACCTTTATGTGACGCGTTATGGAAAAGGAGTCATCGCTGTCCTGAACACGAAAGGCCACCTGATCCGCGAAGTCGAGCTTAAGGGCAAAAGCTGTAGCAACCTCGTCTTCGGTGGATTGAACGGCAAGCTGATCTTTGTAACTCTACAAGACAGGAAAGGGATGGAAAAATTCAGAAACGATATTCCCGGTAAAGGCTGGTAGAATATTTCCTTTTAACACTGCTCAATAAGTTCGAGACGTTTCACAACGGTGGATGGAAGGAGAAGTGTACCAGGAGTCAGTACTGCATTGGCTCCGATCTTCGACCGATCTCCTACGATTGCGCCAAATTTTGTTACTCCCAATGAAGTCTTCTTTCCATCGATCATTGAGTGGATCGTTTTATCCTCTCGTTCATTAAAATGATTCGCAATAATGCTTCCTGCTTCCATATTCACGCCGGAGCCAATCAATGAATCGCCAGCAAAATTGAAATGAGCTAATGCGCTGTTCCTCATTATTATCGTCGATTTAACCTCGCATCCAGGACCGACGACAGTTTGTTCGCCGAGGAAAACCCCACCCCGGATGTAAGCATGTGCGCCGATAAAACATTCGGCAGAAACAATAACCGGTCCTTTGAACACCACGTCATCCTCCACCCGTGCAGTCTTGTGGATAGCAATCAGTCCGTTGATCGAATACTCGCTTCCAAGTAGTTGAAGTCTTTTCATCAAAGTTTGTTCGATCAAGGCTGGCATCTTCCATGGATCAATTGATTCCAGCTCTGGGAAGAGAGAATGTAATTCTTGGATATAGTTGGAGAGCACAAACATGTCAGCGTTCGTAAAATTCCAAAGGTAGATTATCAGGGTCTGCAAAAAAGGTAAATCGCTTGCCAGTATATTCATCCACCCGAATTGGTTCCGGCGAAATCCCATTTTCGATTAGCCATGCCGTGGCCTCGGTAAGATCCTCAACTTCGAAAGCAAGATGCCGGAGCCCACATGCTTCTGGTCGGGATACTCGGGCAGGAGGATCGGGAAAAGAAAAAAGTTCGATGCAATAACGTTCTCCCAGCGCCAAATCAAGTTTGAAAGACCTTCGTTCAGCCCTGTAGTTTTCATCCTTTATGGTGAATCCCAAAACCTTTGTATAGAATCGTTTGGAAGCCTCGTAATCGGAGCAAATAATTGCAACGTGATGTATCGAGTTCAATGAAAGCATGTTCCAAATTATGTTATTTTCACTTAAAAAATGGCAACGGCGCTAGTGATATTAGGGACAATTCTCCTGCTGGTTGGAATCGCAGGATGTGTGCTTCCCTTGTTGCCTGGGCCGCCTTTGAGCTTCCTCGCTTTGCTTGTTCAGCAACTAAATTCTCCTAATCCTTTCTCAACGAAGTTTCTTCTGATATGGGGTGGTATCACGCTGGTAGTTACTTTACTGGATTATCTGATACCCATGTATGGAACAAAAAAATTCGGCGGCAGTAAATACGGCGTTTGGGGCTGTACGATTGGATTATTTGTGGGACTTTTCCTTGGACCCTGGGGTATTATTATTGGACCGTTTATAGGAGCGTTCATTGGGGAAATAATCGCGAACAACAATTCATCGACAGCGATGAAATCAGCCTTTGGATCTTTTATCGGCTTTGTTTTCGGGACGTTGTTGAAGCTGGTAGCTTGCTTTGCTATGGGCTGGTATTTTGTGCAATATGTCTATACGCTGACCACTTCATCTATTGGATGACAACAGTCACTTTGTTGATCTTCTTTTCGTCCAGTTTACCCGTCCTTTCTCCACCACCAGAATTATCTTTATCATCTTTTCTGACAATAACAAAATAGGAGATAGCCTTCAACTCCTTGAAACGTATATATCCTTTGTCATCCGTCACGCCCTCGACGGCGATATTCTTTTCTGCTGTATAATCCTCTTCCTTTTCAAACAATTGAACAGTGGCACCGACAACGATATTGCCCACCTCGTCACGAACAGTGATACCCAAAGAGGTCTTCATAATTTGAAACGCAGAACAAACGACCGTCAATACAACAACTATCAGAATGGCAAAAGACTTTTTCATATCAGTTGAATTACATTACGGTTTGAAGTACCTACTTTTTGAAATTCCCTCAAAATTTGCAGTTGAAAATTTCTTACGCTATTCGACGGATGGCGGTTGACGCGGTTAATTAAAAAAATAAGCGAGATGTTGTCACCTCGCTTATTATGAATTGCATTGATGCTGGTGCTCTACCTGAGCAGTACTACGCCGCCTCTTTGCTCTTGTATACCTTGCTCAGGGCGATAGGAGCTCTTATACCGAACCACGTAAGAATAGGTTCCCGGGGGCGCAAGCTGACTCATGTTGTTATTGTAACCTCCATTCCATCTGAATTCGCGCTGCGACGACTGAAAGATCATTTCGCCCCATCGGTTAAAGATGAATATCTGAAATCCTTCATCGTCGATAAAGAAAGTAAAGAGCTTAAACGTTTGATTTACATAGTCGCCTTGGCTTTGTAGTACACTGGTTGGTCGGAAAGCATTTGGACCTACAATTACCGGATCGCATTGAACCAGTACATCGGTCTTATCGGAACTAGCGCAACCAAATGAATTAATAAGATTCACAGAGAATAGTCCCGGTTCATCAGCAACCAGGGTGGGGGTTACGATTCCAAGCGTGACGCCATCTTTAAACCAGTCATAACTCGAGAAATCTCCAGGACGCAAAGTAACCTGACGGGTATTTGGATCAGGATTGGCTGGATCAGGACAGATGAATGCTTCTTCGGTAAGCAATCCGGGAGTAACGGGTGCAGCGATGATTTCAAGATCTGCACTGGTTGAGCATGTCGCCGCGGTTACTGTTACTGTATAAGTGCCATCCCGTTCATCGGTAAGTGTTGCTGTCGTTTGGCCGGCGATCGTCGATCCGTCAAGGGCCCACTGGAAGGCTGCAGTCCGTGTTGGTGCCGCCGTAAGTGTAAATGGTGAGCCGATGCAAGCCAACGATGATGTAAGCGTTACGCCCAGAAGGCCATCGACCTGGATAGTCTTCGTTTGTGAATCGCGTGGACATCCTGTAACTGTACTTACTAAGCGGACAAAGTATTGTTGGCCGTCATTGGCTGTAGTTGCAGTGATCTGCGGACCAGCCAGCGCCAAATCAAGCGTTCCATTGCGGAACCACCTGTACAAGTACGGACCGGTTGCCGGTGTAGTGTTAAGTGTCACCTGGTCGGAACAAGCATCAGTTTGCGTGAAGTCTGGTACAAACGGCGCTTCGATGGTCACGGCTACGGAGTCAATAGTCGGACAACTTGGTCCTGCGCCATCATCTACCCTAACGCGTAGTAACCAGTTACCGGCATTTACATTTACTGTTTGATTATTCGTTGGAGCGTTTACGCTACCCGTTTGAGATATGCTCCAGTCAAATGACGTCGCCCCCGCAGATACCACTGTTACATTTTGATTACAGATATCGGTAACATCAAACGTTATGGGTAGTGTAGCCGCCTGGTTAATTACTATTGGAGCGGATGAAGCCGTGCAACCAGCCGCCGTCACTTCGACAATGTAGCTGTTGTTGTTGCTGGCTAATCCTGCCGCGATTGGTGCTAAATGGTGACGAAGGTCTGTTCCCGCTTTCGGCCACTGCGGCGGTGGCGTTATTAATAACGCGATAGGTCAATGCTCCCTGAGGCACACTCGTTGTAACTGCAATGCCAATAGGATCACATGCGGCATTTGCCACACCGGCCACGGTGAATGCATTGTCGTTCACGGTGGCTGTCCTAATAGCAGCACATCCGGATACCTGGTCGGCTACCGTGATTCCATAAGTTCCCGCATCTAACCCGGTGGCTTGAGGTATTGGCCCTGTTCCAAGGTTGATATCCGACACTGATATTGACGGTCCGGTTATGAAATATGAGAACAGCGTATTTGCTGGTCCGGTAATGCTAAGATCGATAGTTCCGTCACTTAATAGGCAACTTGTCGGATTAGCTACAACTGGGTTAGTGATCACAGGAATCGGATTGATCGTATATATGATCGAATCCTTGTAGAAACATGTTGTTAAAGGGTCAGTGACGGTAACTTCATATTCAAATGTTGGTGGACTAGGCACGGAAGTATCAACACTGTGTGTTTGTGAGGTTCCAGCAGCCACGCCGTTAATGGTCCATGCGTATGTTGCACCAGGATTTTGAGCATTAAGCGGTGATATCGGTGTATTCTGACATATCGTGACGTCGGAGCCAAGCTCTGTTAGCGGTCGATTTTCGGCGGCGAGGATAGCGCCAACGGTCATACAACCCGCATCATTAAAAACTGCAACAAGATAAATTCCCTGCCGATTTACCGTGATAGTTTCAGTTGTATCTCCCCGTTGCCAAAAGTACGTAAGGTCAGGTAAATTCGTCGGGTTTGCATCGAGCACCTCTGCGCCCGTACAAAGCGCCACAGCTGTGGTTGGATCAGGAGGATTGCCATACATCTGGTGTTGTTGCGTAATCGTTGTGTCAAGTCCGCATCGGTTCGTAAGTCGTAGCGACACGGTGTATGTTCCCGGCTGCGATAGTAATAGGGTGAATGCCTGTTGAGTCGATGAATGAATTAATGTGGCCCCAAACCGCACCTGCCAGGCGAATTTATCAATTGGATCTGTGGGAGTTCCCTGGAATTGAACAGAGTCCTGCACGCATGATCCCGCAATGGAAATGCCGGGACCCGTAGCCGGATCAGCAAGGTTTTGAATAAAGTTAGGAAGACCGAGATTGCTGTTCGTTCCTCCTACCAAACCAAATCCATTCAACAGGAAGGTAGAGACCCGTGTTGTGTCCTCATCAGCCTGAATAGTTCCTAAGAAAGATTCACCATTCACGGCGACATAGATCTGTCCATCCGGGCCGGTCTGTATTGCGCCTAATTCTTCATTAACGGGTGGGATAGGCGGATCCATCAAATAAGGCATACCAAGAGAATCGATAAAAAATTCTACGACCTGCGACGTGGCGCCTTTCAGTGTTGCATAAAGCTTGTTTCCGCCGGGAGAAAATTCAACTCCATAGACCTGACCATTGGGATTATCGAGGTCGGCGGTCCTGAAATTGCTGACCACACCTGTACTATCGGCAAAGTCAAATAACTCCACCACGTTTGAGGTTCCTGGCGTAGATAGCGCTACCGCAATCATGTTGTTGCCTCCAAGCTTCATATAACCCTGGCCATTTTCCGCGGAGGTCACTGTGTGATCAGATCCAATACTCGAAATTACCGGATTGCCGATCCCTAGATTGGTGATCTGGTAAGCTCTAAAGGAATTATTACCGTATTCATGTGCGATAAGCCAGTTTCCATTTCCGGTAATCCTCTCGGTACAGCGGGCAAAGAGGAGCACATTCTGTTCAAGCAGGCCACCTGTTCCTCCATTGAGCTTGAGATCAAAAAGTGAATATCGAAGCTCATAGGTGCCTGTACCGTGTACCTCCTGCGTTGTAAAGATATAGTACAACGTTTCATCACCAGGAACAGGAATAATTATTGCTGATTGTGATGACCCGGGGTCTCCGCCGATGCCGCTGGCTATCTCAACGTTAGTTCTGTTCCACACTTTATCACCATCTGTAAAGAAAATCACCTGACCGTTCCTGTCACTTATCGTGGCTGATCCCTCTGGTGCATTCATAACCGGGTTTGAGATTGCTACCACCGGATCTTCAGGCAGAGGGTTGAAATCCAGCCCCGCATGATTTCCGAAATACCAAATATTTGCCCGTTGATCCTCTACATCATACTCTTTTATGTTAACGCCTGCATATGTAGAACATCCTCCGACAGTAGCAACGAGGTAATAATAACCAGCTGAATCAGGTTGAAGTGTGTTTGAGGTTGCGCCTGCAATAAGGCCGCCAGGACCATACCATTGTAATTGTGCGGAACCGCTACCGTTCACTGTCGCCTGGACGCTAAACTGACCACATTGTGGCGGAGGATTAGGAGCTTTAGGGAAAGGCAGTTCGCAGCTACACGCGGTGGTATCTTGTACGAGATCTATTTGTGTGTCAAAATCCGTGATCGTAACCGCTTGGGTTGTTGAGTCTGTTTGCCCATTAAGAAATGCAGTTACGGTAACGTTATAAGTCCCGCCCGCCTGATAAGTATAAACAGGGCTCCAGTCCCTTGAACCGGACCCGTCGCCAAAGTTCCAATTTAAACTGTCGGCCCCTGGCGAAACAGTGGGAAAGAAACCAGTCGGTGCGTTGGCGCACGAACCTTCCGTAACAAAAGAGATATCGATGGCTACTGTATCGCTCGGTGCGAAGGAAGGAAATTGTGTACCATTAAAGTTTATGTTTCCAGCGAACGCCTGCGGCTCGTATACAACGTTGGCCGCCACGGAATCGATATCCGTCAGCCTTCCCAGGAGAAGCGGGCCTCCTGAAGTTGCTTGATATAAGTGATAAATCGCCGTGTCGGGCGCAACTTGTACTCCAAAACTTCTGAAGATGTTATTTGGCTGTGGCAAGACGGATGCCAGCGAGTTCATTGGATTGAGAAAATCGAATTGGAGGACATCCGCTGGAATTCCAGCTTCACCTGCAACTGAGATGTATAAGTATTGACCATTGGCACTAAATTCCGTGTCGTAGATCGCTTGATTCGATGTGCTCAGTACCCCAGAATTAAGTATGCGCTGCTGAAAGCTCAGTGCGCCTGTGGCTGGGTCGAAGGTCAGGATCTCGACGTCCCGGGTATCTTCCTGTGGCGATACGGCAATCATCCCTGATGCTTCATGATACGAAAAATTCGCCGCGACTTCGATCAATCCCAGGCCTGAAAAAGTTGTCGATGTTGTGGGGCCCGTTGGTGTGAACAGTGTTACGGTGTAATCGGGCGATCCATTCGCATGAGTGATCAGCCAGAAATTGTCTCCATTTTCATGCGGTATTGTGATCATCGCTTCTGACCTGCCAGTTAGCCCGGTGATCGCAGTATTTGCCGCAGTTGTCGCGTCACCTAACGCGGGCGTTGGAAACACTGCATTGCCAAAGAGTGACATATCAACGATTCGATAGGAGACAGTGCCACCCGTAGTGAAATTTCCATTGTTTACTATAACATAATACTGATTGTCTTGTCCGGGTACTTTAGCAACAACAACCGGCTGATTAGCTGAAGAGTTAGCGCCTAACCCCGTTCCATTCGGCATGACGGTGTTAGACACGTCATAAATGTTTGAGCCATCGGTATAAAAAAGAAGATTGCCATTGAGTTGGTCACTGGCGACGGCGCTGCCACCAGTCCCAAATGGTGTAGCCATGCTGGAAGTTAGTGAGGCTGTATTTGAGGAACGACTGAAGCGGACGCCCTGTGGACTATTTCCAAAGTACCAGTTATACCCAGAGAAATTCTGGGCCATTACGCCCAGCGGTAGCATCACAACTAAAAACGATCGTAATAATTTAGTTATCAGCATTTTCATACGAAACTCCCTCAACATACTTTCAAATTCTGTACTGGATCAAATGTAAAACGCCCAAGTTCACCTAAAGTATACAATTTGCATAAAATTGTCGTTAATAGTTATTGTAAAGGCACTAACGGCAAGTCATTCTTTTTTCGTGTTATTTAAATGTGTGTTACCTATTCATTAGACACGGATTAATGGCCAACGGATGTGAATCACAGATAAACTATTTCGTAAATTTCCGAGATACCGTTAATTTGCCTTGATTGCATACACTAAAATCACCGATATTGATGAACAGGATACCCCTGATTTTTTGCGTATTAATGCTTGCGATTGACGGTACGGTAACTGCTCAGGACCCTCAATTTTCACAGTTTTACGCGGCACCTCTGTATCTTAATCCGGCGATGGCGGGGTCGACCGGCCAGGCTCGCGCGGGTATCAACTACAGGAACCAATGGCCCGCAATTGATGCGAACTTTACGACAATGTCAGCGTACTTCGATTACTTTATCGAGGACAAGAACAGCGCTGTCGGGATGATAATTACACGGGACAAAGAAGGTCTCGCCGGCCTTCAGTCATTGAGCGTTGGACTTCAATATGCGTACGAGCTTCAGATCAATGAAAATCTTGGTTTTCGTCCCGGTATTCAGATCGCCGTTTTTAACAGGGACATAAATTTTGATAAGCTGACATTTGGGGATCAGTTCGATGCAAATACGGGTCAATTTTTAGATCAACCTACCGCCGAGACTTTTAACACGAACTTTAGCAAGACATTTTTCGATATCTCGTTTGGTGGAGTATTGTTCACTCGAACGGCGTGGCTGGGTGTTTCCGCATGGCATTTAACACAACCCAATCAAAGTATTATTGATGAACAAAGTCCACTACCGATAAAATATTCATTCCATGGTGGTTTCAAATTCTATCTGAAACCGGGCGCAACAGGAAGTGGTATTTACACCAGGAAAGCGGAACGAAGCATAGCGCCCGCAATTCAATATCGTCATCAGGGTAAGTTCGACCAAATGGATGTCGGCTTATATTTCACTGCTGAACCTATGGTATTAGGAGTGTGGTACCGGGGTGTGCCATTCAAAAACATTGACGACTTCGTCAATAATGAATCCATTGTCTTATTGCTTGGGTTTACGAAGCTTGGTGCCAAGGATGCTATTAACATTGGCTATAGTTTTGATTACACTATTTCAAAACTAGGGTCTGGCAGCGGCGGAGCGCATGAATTCAGCCTTGTATATACCTGGCCGATGCGCAATCCGAGGAAGCCGCCTAAAGACAAGCTTGTAATTCCTTGTCCTGATTTTTAGACTGATCTCTTGGACTAAATATGGATATCGAAGCCTGCAGAAAATTCTGTAAGTCACTGCCCGGCGCAACGGAAGATATCAAGTGGGGTAATGATCTTTGTTTTTCCGTAGGTGGAAAAATGTTTTTTGTGATCAGCCTGGTATCGCCGCACACATTTTCATTCAAAGTCAGTGATGAGGATTTTGATGAGATGTCCACGCGAGAAGGATTTATTCCCGCTCCATATTTGGCCAGGGCAAAATGGGTTTATGCCGAACAGCCTTCCAGGGTAAAACAAAAGGAAGGCGAAAAGTATATCAGGGGATCATACGAGCTGATAAAAGCAAAGCTCACCAAGAAGCTCCGCGATTCACTGGGGATTTGACGTTATCCGTTATCCGTTAATCGTTATCCGTAGTTCCTATTGGGCGTTGGACATTGGACATTGGGCGTTGGACATTCCCTATAACGGCTGCAAACACTACTTGAGTGTTGATTGTTGACTTATTGAGTGTTGAGTGTTTTATTCCGCAGGAGGCAGCCAATGCCGGAAATAAACGCCTTCGAAAACACTCAACATTCAACAATCAATAAGTCAACACTCAAGTATTTATCGGCTGCCTAAAATCTAGTCGGCTAGTGATGATGCCCTCCCGGACCATGCACATGACCATGTGCCATTTCTTCATCCGAAGCATCCCTGACCTCGACAATCTCCACAGCAAAGTTTAGCTCGACTCCCGCAAGCGGATGATTGGCATCAACAGTAACGGTTTCAAGTCCAACTTCCGTAACCGTTACAACGGCGCCGCTATTCGTCGAAAACTTCATCCCTTTTTGTACTTCCTGGTCACCAAACGCTGAACGTTGCACTTTTTGTGTCATGGAAGGATCCTTTTCTCCATATCCTTTTTCAGGTGATATTTTCAGCTGAAACTTATCTCCCGTTATTTTTCCTTCCAGCCCTTCCTCCATACCAACAATAAGATTACCGGCCCCGTGTAAGTAATAAAGCGGCTCGCGCCCCTCGCTCGAATCTATAATATTTCCTGTATTGTCGCGGAGGGTATAATGTATCCCGGCGACTTTGTTTTTTGTGATTTGCATGACGAATGAAAATTAAGTTTTAAATGTAAGAGGGCAGGAATTGTGCATCCCTTGCAAAGGGGCAGAAAGGCTAACCTCAAAATGTTACGCAAATTTAATAAAGTTAATTTCACCAGCCGTATCGACCAGGAAAATCCTACAGGCTTTTGATGTGGATGAAATGCCCCATACTTAAACGGTACTGGCAAAACATTTTTATAGATTACTTTTACAAATAAATGTAATCGCTTTATGAACTGGCTTATTTTAATTATCGCTGGTCTGTTTGAAGTTGGCTTTGCAACCTGTTTGGGCAAGGCGAAGGAATCACAAGGATCGACTGCTGCATTGTGGTGGTTGGGCTTTGCGGTTAGTCTTTCAATAAGTATGTTCCTTTTATATAAGGCGACACTGTCATTACCTATCGGAACAGCCTATGCGGTTTGGACTGGAGTTGGTGCTGTCGGTACCGTTCTGGTGGGTATCGTCCTTTTTAAGGAACCCGCCGACTTCTGGAGATTGTTTTTCATCACGACGCTGATCCTTTCTATCGTCGGTCTGAAGTTCGTTTCAAACTAGCTACCCAATCTAGGTCGCCAACATTGGGCCAAGTAACGAGATTGATTACTTTGTATCGTTAAACTCAGTGAATTAATCAAATGAAAATCACAAAAACGCTTAACTGCACTCTTTTACTGCTGGCGTTCGCTTGCAGCGGAATTTCGATTATCGGAGTCGACAAGGCCGATAACTTCAAGATCAGTAATTACAAAACATTTGACTTTTATCAGATTGACGCAAGCGGCGACGCACTGAGTGCGAACGCGAAACAAAACCTGGAGTTGATTAAAACAGCAATCACGAAGGAACTTCAGGCGAAGGGTATCAGTCAAAGTTCTACTGATCCTGACCTGTTAGTTAATATCGGCGTTGTGGTGTTAGAAAAAGTGCAGACACGTGAGACGCGAGTTAGGTGAGAATCCTACGTATATGGGCACTCGCAATTATAGCTGGGAAAGACAAGAAGTCGAAGTTGGCCGTTATCGCGATGGCACTGTCACCGTTCATTTAGTTGAGCCTGAAGCGAAGAAGATGGTGTGGAAAGGAGCAGCGCAGGAGTATTGCCAACTAAAGAATCGAATGTTCCCGGCATGATCGATCAGGGTATGAAGCAGTTGTTTGCGAAATTGAATTGATTTTTTTAATGGTTGTTGTGATATGTTTTGAGTGCAGACCATATGTAGATGTAAGTGTTAATAGAGGAGTAGGTTCCTATATATATAAGAAAAATATATCGGCAATACGCATATCCTCTATAAGATATACGCAATGCGTATATTAGCTTGTTACCAGCAACCCTATGACCACAGAGCAATTAACAAACAGTTTAGCATTTATGGCTAATATTAAGGATAGTATTCAACAGGATGGGTTTTATATTATCCGACACTTTTTTAACGATAAATACATTGATGATATCATTGAGCAACTTGACAGCCATAATGCTTTACTATATGACAAGCAAATTGTTTCAGACTTCAATCTTATAAATTCCATACCTTTTGTAAACAGTTTAGTTCATTCCAGACAATTAACTTCATTAGTAGAGCAAGTGCTGGGAGACAATTCATTTCCCATAAATGCTTTTGTCCTTGACAAAACGCAAGACAACAACTGGGGGCTTGACTGGCATCAGGACTTGAAAATTGCTGTTAAAAATAAAATTGAGACCGCTGGTTACGGCAATTGGACAGTAGAGAGTGGAATTCCGCACGCAATACCGCCAAAAAAAGTTTTGGAAAAACGACTTTCTGTAAGAATTCATTTGGACGATTGTTTCATTAGCAATGGAGCAATACTTGTAGCACCCAAATCTCATAAAAACGGAATACTTCAAGACAAGTTCGAAATTGAAAAAATCACCTCTAATGAGGCACTTTGTTGTGAAGTCGAAAAAGGTGGGGTCATGTTCATTACATCGTTGCTATTACACAAATCGCCATACTCAATGACTGATAAAAAAAGAAGAGTGTTACAAATTGACTATGTTGGAATAAAATTGAGTAATGGACTTGAATGGTATAACTAAAAATTCACAGCATGCGGGCGCGACATAGTACGACAGAAAAGAGGGTATGCTGGTAACAGCGGGTTAAGAAATGGCGGCTGACGAGCAAAAATGAAAGTTTGTGCAATAAATTTACTTCTGTAGCAGTGGGCAGTGACGAGCATTTAATCCGCCCCTTCTTAAACCCGCGAACCGTTGTCGGCCATTTTATGAAGGGACCAATTTTCACATACGGATTGACTCTTATAACCATACTTTGCGTTGGACAGGATACGTTCACAGTCAAGGGACAATTAAAATACTGTTATGAAACCTTGACGGATAACTTTAAAAATTTCCAAGTAAAAATTGATGACATTGAACCCCACTATGGAGTTGGACAAGAAGAAATTCTGGTGACCGAATCAGGAAAATTTGCTCTCAAGAATTTAAAGGCTAGTAATTACAAAATTTCAACCTACCTATTTCAAACAAGCGACATAATTGTAAAGGTCGACAAGGACATAACCGACATAATCATATGCGTGGACAATGATTTTAGACCAGTGCCACAGGACACACTTACAACTTTCATTAACAAAGCCAAAGATGATATTGATAAAAATAATCTAAAACTTTATCATTTGTCACCCGGACTAGTGATTCAGACAAAAGGATTTGATAGAAGAAATAAAAGACTAAAGAAGAAATTCGATTTTCAAATTGAAACAGTAAGCTGCTTATTGGTACTAGGCCGACAATCATTTGTTGAACAAGAAAAATATCTAGCGTACAATAAAATAGCTGAGGAATATTTGGACAAAAAATATGGGGCCTCATGGAGAAAGGCGGTGAAATAAAACGGCTGGCAACAAAAGGTCTGTGCAATGGCGGGTTCTGAGTAAATTCGTAGTTTGGATTTTCAAAATACGTTTGGTCTGGGTTGACTGTGATGTGTAGGTTGCGCTAAACATTCCGTTCATTTACACTCATCATCCTTACATTCAGCGACCTCCGTTTCAAGCGTTGCGTGTTGTATCCCGAGATGCTCGAGTTGATGTTTGAATTCATTCTTTAACTTTGATATCTCTTCATGCGAGATGGGATCATTGAGTACCAGGTGTGCGGTCAGTGCATTCTCCGCAGTACTAATAGCCCATACGTGGATGTGATGAATATCCTTAATACCTGTCAGCTTCAACGCTGTTTTGCGTATCGTTTCAAGATCGATGTTCTTAGGCACGGCGTCAAGCGATAGTGACAAGCTATCACGCAACAGATTCCACATACCCGCGACGATCACTACCATAATTAAAAGGCTGATAAACGGATCGACCCAGTACCATCCCGTAAAGGAAATAACAACGCCAGATATCACGACGCCAACGGAAACCAGGGCATCAACCATAAGTGGAGGTAAGCTCCTTTAATGTTCAGATCATCTTCCTTGTTTCGCAAGAACAGCAGTGCAGAAAGTGTGTTGATCACAATACCAATAGCGGCGACCCAGATGATTGTACTGCTCACTACCGGCTGTGGGGAGATAAAACGGAAAATCGATTCATAACCAATGCTTCCAACGGCTATTAAAAGAATAATTGCATTTAACAACGAAATGAGGATTGACGCTTTACGGTAGCCATAGGTGAATTTTTTTGTTGCTCTGATACCGATGAGTTTAAATGCGCCTAGGGCAAGGGCTAAGCTTGCAACGTCACTCAGGTTATGGCCTGCATCCGAGATCAGCGCCAGAGAGTTTGAGAAAAAACCTGCAGACAAACTCCACAAGCACAAAGGCAGAGTTTAAAGCTATTCCAATCAGGAACAACCGACTGACATGAGTAAAGTCAGTCTGGTGATGGTGGTGGTTATGATCGTTATCGTGATGACTGTGGGTCATATTACAAAAGTAAAACAGGAACTCATGCAACAGGTTTTCATCTGGGATATTGCTCGGATAAATACATTGGATTTGTGTTGAGCGGCTGCAATGGCTTTATGTTGTAAAATATTGTTTTTAAGGCGATTAAGCCGTTGTCAGTCAAGACGGTCCCTTAGAGGTCGCAGACCACCCTATCTGCCGTTTATGCTTTCCGATTCCTTTGATGTTCCGCCGGAAAACGAATGAAAGGATGTTTGTTTGTGGTGGATTTCTTCTAATTTTAGAACGCTGAAAACAAATCGTTACCATATAAACTTCACATATGAAAAGAATACTTGTTCCCACTGATTTTTCAAAACCCGCCATGATTGCAACGGAAGTTGCCGCGGACATAGCCAGGAAAGCAGGCACGGAGCTTACCCTCTTGCACGTTATCGAAGAAGATATCGGCAATTCAATAAATGTTGAAGGTCAGGTTAGCGCGGATAGCGGATGGGAAGAGAAGCTCTTACACCATGAAGCTTATTGAAAAAGCAAAGAAGCAAATGGCAAAACTTGCTGAAGATCCGAAGCTTGAGGGCGTTAAAGTCAGGCAAGAGCTTCGCGTTGGATCTCCCTACCATGGCATGAATAAAATCATTATGGAGAAAAAAGTTGATCTTGTAGTGATGGGAACATCCGGACGCTCAGATTTTGAACAAATGATTATCGGATCGAACACTGAAAAAGTTGTTCGCAGGGCAAATTGCCCAGTATTGACCGTTCATAACAAACCAGCGAGCAAAGACTTTAAAGAAATCGTCTACGCAACGTCGATGGACAAGGAAGAGGAAGTATTCTCACGCATCGTACGCAGTACTCAAAAATTGTATGACTCCACGATACACCTGGTCCGCATTAATACTCCGGGAAATTTTCAGCGTGATGTGGTTGTAAAGAAATATATGCTGGATTTTGCCAAGAAGCTTCAGCTGAAGAACTACACACTTAACGTGTTCAATGACGTCAGCGAAGAAGAAGGTATTATCTACTTTGCCGACAGCATCAATGCTGATCTTATTGCGATGTCAACTCACGGAAGGACTGGCTTCGCGCACGTGCTTGCGGGAAGTATCGCCGAAGATGTTGTGAGTCACTCCAGGCGGCCGGTACTGACCTTCGTTACCAAACAGAGAAAATAAAAAATCTTTCCTGCTCCTCGATGAAAGCCTGGTGATTGCCGGGCTTTCTATATTTTTAATGGAATGGAATACTACCAAATACTGGGCATTTCAAAAAACTCAACACGCCGCGGAAATTAGACGGGCATACCGCAAGCTTGCCGTTATTTATCATCCGGACAAAAATCCTGATCCAAAAGCTGAGAGCTTCTTCAAAGAAATAAACCGGGCGTACGAAGTGCTCAGCGATCCGGATAAGCGTAGGGCATATGATCTCAGATTCTCGACTTCTGTTAACATACCTGATGCACCGCCGCCGCCTCCAAGGCATCGGGACCCAAAATATCGGCCAGGACCAAGAGCACACCGGAAAAGCGAACGCGACGAATTGCGTGAATTGATGGCGAAATACCTGCCATTTTTCCAATGGATCTCGATTGGCTGCTTTGCTTTATGCAGCTGCCTGTTAGTTGATTACTTATGGCCCGCTGCCGTTTCCAATGAGCAAATTGAAAGCACCAGTTTACGGCGTACTTATACGCGAAATTCGTCTACAACCTGGTGGGTGATACATACATCAGAGGGGAGAACCGTGGATTTGCCATTTGCCGTCAGTGAAATATTTCTACCAGGTGAAATGTGTAACAATCAGTAGTTCAAAATTTCTTGAGATCCCCCGTAGGGTACAATGTCGGTCAGCAGTGGTTCCCATAAAAAATTCGATCTATGGAAATTTTGTCTTTGCACCCGCCGCTTTGCTGCTCATTTCATTTTTCGGGGTGGTCTTTCGAAAAAATTTAGAGTATGGTTTTAACTTTGGGGTCATTAGCTTTGTCGTGCTCATATTTTTGGGTGCCATAATTTTAGTTTTATAGCCATGGCCAAAAACAATGATTGGAAGAAGAGGGACGGGGTGGTGTATTCCACGTCGTCTGAGTTTGAGTTCAACTACAAGCAAGACCAGGAATCGGCTACGTTGCCTCCCCAACAGCAACAGCTGAGAGTTAGTCTTGACAAGAGCATGAGGGCTGGCAAGCAGGTAACATTGGTAACAGGTTTTATCGGCACTTCTGCAGATCTTGAACTATTAGGCAAGTTGTTGAAGTCGAAATGTGGAGTAGGCGGATCTGTAAAGAGCGGCGAAGTGATCATTCAAGGTGATCACCGTGATAAGATTGTTTCGATCCTGCAAAAGGAAGGCTACAAGGCCAAACGGTCGGGCTAGTTATTTAGTGATAATATTTGGTGATTTGTTGATTGGAGCGGTGTATCCATACTTCATTGCAGGTGCTTTGGTAGCTGGGTACCTAGGCACCCAGGTAGCTAGGCAGCTACTTGTAAGGTCCGCTAACGGACGGCTTACCTGTTGTCATTATTTTTCATTTTTGATGGGCAAAGGAACAACGGACGGCCTACCAAATGCCATAATTTGAGCCAAATACGCTCTTGTAATCGATTTCAAATTCATTTGTTCACGGATGTAGGATTTGGTGGATTTTAAAGAATTCCCGCGTAATGCCTTTGGGGATATTTGTTGCGAGGGAAATTTCGATACCCTTGTCTATTAGTTGAACGCGCGATCTAATTCCGTTGTGGTATTTGCCCTCTTCATTCTTCTGAACGTCCCTGTTCTGAATTCGACGGCAGCTTCTTTTCCACACGTAACCTCCAAAGACGAGGAGATGAGGAGGAAGAACAATAAGAACTATGCAAATGCATGCACGCTGCTTGCCAAGAAAAGAAATGCCAAGGTGAAGCGTATTAAGAAGACTAAACAACGTCTCCCAAAGTGGAGATAGGAGCCTTATAAATGCAGGGTCACGACGATCACAAAGGAAGCACTCCCGATAGCTATTGGGAGACCACTATGTGAACCATTAAAAATACGTCGTATGCTTTGTGGTTCCTGGTGGACCTCTTTCCTTATACCTTACCTTACCTTATACCTTATACCTTAAAGCATTGTGACCTGCATTAAGGCTTATTGCATAATTAATTTGTTGCTACACTAGTGAGCCCGCGATCCGTCGAACCAATCTTTGAACTCACCTACTTTTTCACGGCTCACGATGATCTCTTTGTCAAACTCCTGAACCAGCGTAATCTTCAATCTGCTGTTCGAGTACACGAGCACGTCCTTGATCGAATTGATATTGAGAATGAATGTACGGTTCAACCTGAAAAAGATCTTTGGATCAAGGATGTTTTCAAGCGACTCCAACGTATAGTCCACGATAAACTTTCTGGGTTGATTAGTTACGAGGTAGACATCACGCCCGTCTGCGTAAAAAAGGGCGATTTGATCCGTTGTAATTGACCGGATATGTTCGCCTAGCTTTACCATGAAACGGTTCTTATATTCTTTAGTCTTCAATGAGGAAAACGCCTGCTGAATTCTTTCGGATTGTTCCGGCTGAAGCTGCTCTCGCAGGTTTTCAAGTTTTTTCAGGCTTGCCGAAAGGTCGGTAAACGTAATGGGTTTCAATAAATAATCAATGCTGTTTACCTTGAAAGCATCGAGGGCAAATTCATTAAACGCTGTCGTAAATATCACGGGCTTCCTGACGTTGACCTTCTGAAATATTTGAAAGCTGAGGCCGTCAAGCAATTGGATGTCCATAAAGATAAGATCGATCGCGTCCTGGTTGGCGGAAAGCCATTCCACACTTTTTGCTACCGAATCTACTGTAGCGATGACCTTACTGGAAGGATCGTATTTTAACAGATAACGTTCAAGCTTTTCAGCTGCCGGCAATTCGTCCTCAACAATTAAAACCTTCATTATTGAATCGTAAGTTCTTCAGCCACGCGGATGACGGGCAATTTAATATAATTTTCCTCGTATGCTTTCACCTTGATCATGGGCTGATCGCTGTACAGGGAATACGATTTTTGCAAGCGAGCTAAGGCGAGTTCAGCGTTTGGATTTACTATGAGACGGTCATTGAGCTTGCTTTGAATAGTTATATAATCGTCCTCCAGGTAACAACGGATGATCATTGGCTCAAAACGGGAGACGATTGTGCTCCTGACGAGACTTTCGATGATCACAGGTAAAGATCCGGGGATGAGCGTTGCCTTGAGTTCGTCCGGCACGAGGGAGGATTCGAAACGCAGCTGACCAAAGTGTTTTTCATTTAGCAGCTTTACCAGATTGCGCGCCGCATCCAACTCCACGGCCACGGGAACAAGTTCCTGTTGGCGATTCGTCAGGACATACCTGTATGCACTGGCAAGACAATCGATATATTCCTCCGCTTGTTCTACGTCGCGATAGATGAGATTGATAAGGCTTTCGAGACTCTCAAACAAAAGATCCGGATTTATGTCATTTTTGAATTCCATCATTTCCATTTCCAGTACTTCATGATGTTGCTTTTCCGCGTTGATCTTTACAGTGTTTTCCATTTGCAGGTAGTGATTGCTGAAGTAAAGGATATTGTAAAGGAGAGACGTGACAGTGTAAATGATACCAAACGTTAATACCTGCGTGTTGCTTATGCTGAATCCAACTATGTATTTAAAATAAAGATTCAATCCGATGAGCACAAGTCCGACGGAGACTATTGTGGCGAGGATCAGCTGAAAAGCCATTCGCATTCTGCTGTATTGCTGGGGAAGAAATCGGTCAAGGAGCAGTATTACTATCCTCATCGATTCATATGACAAATAAGTCAAAGCAATATTGCTGTATACTTCTTCGCTGCTGTAAAAATCATTGACTTGAGTTACGTTATTATTGATGAGAAGGATAAGGAAGTAACTGAGAACGCCATACACTGCGGGTGCTAGCAATCTGAAAAAGGGATTATGGATAAAATACCTTTTCATCGTCAGGCAATATGCTTGTGTTCTATTTCATGGTCCCATTCCTTCTGGTGAAGGACGGGCAGAGATACGCTGAACTTTTCATCGTCCCTGATTTCGATTTTCTTGTTTGTAAAAAACTCGTAGCGCTTTTTAATGTTCTCCAACCCCACCCGGAAGGATTGGACATTTGATGAAAGCGCATTCTTGGTGTTGATAACCTTCAGATATGTATTATCCTGCGCAGTAATGTAGATGAACAACTTTCTGTCCGAGCTGATTGTATTGTGCTTGACCGCATTTTCTACCAGGATCTGGAGGGTTAGTGGCGGGATCTTGCTATTCATAATGTTTGACGGCAGGTTGATCTCAACGTTGAGCTGCTGTTGGAATCGAATCCTGAGCAAGTAGTAATAGGATTGAACAAAATCAACTTCATCCCTCAGGGTAACAAATCGTTTTTGTTGTGTCGATAGAATATACTGATAAGTTTGCGCGAGTCTCCTGATGAACTGCTCGGCCGAGGGGGTGTCTTTATAGATCAGGGATGATATTGTGTTCAGGCTATTAAAAAGGTAGTGAGGGCTTAGTTGATTCTTTAGGGCTTCGAATTGAAGCTCCAGCTGCTTGCGTTCACGTTGCAGGTTTTCAAGTTGCGCGACTGCATATTGTTGGTATGAGTACAGCAGGGCATAAATAATATTATAAATAAAGATCGCCGTCATTATTAAAATGAGGGCTTTGATATTGAGGTCCTCGTCCTGCCCTGAAAATGTTGACCAAAATACAGATGGGCCGAAGGTAGTGAGCGCGATTGACGCAAGGATGAAACACAACGCCACGGCAATTAGGTAATCAATCACTAATCCCAATCCAAAACGGCTCGCAAAGAAGTTTCTCCATGGTATCCATTTGTCGAGGGCACTATTAGTGAAATAAAGAGCCACACCACTGAAGCATCCGATAACTGCGCTGACGACAAAGCCCGAGAAATTTTTAACGGAGGGGATGCTCCCTGTTTCGCTGAAATGAAGATAAGTATACAACAATGCGCCTCCTGAAGCGGAGATGAGTATAACAGTCCCAATCCTGCGTAGAGATGAATTCATATCAAGATACGCTGAGCTGAGCCTTATCATGCTCTAATTTAGGCAGAAAAATCCTTGATCGAGAATGACTTTGCACGTCCGGCATCCTTACAAAAATGTGTGTCTTAGTCAATGGCTTTGATTGTGCGTCCATAATATGTCTCGTTGTCAATTCGCTTGGCAGCGCTGCGGTAAGCATCTTTAACAGCTGAATCGCTTGTCTTCACCTGTTTCGACAGGCTGATCAGGACCTCACTGAGATAATGGTCCGAGTCAATGTTAGCGCTCGCATTCAGGATATCGATCAGCTGGTTTTTATTAAGGTCCTTTTCCGAAGCTGTTTTTAAGATGTCGCTCGCATAATTTGCAGAGTTCATGTTGCCGCCGACATTCACAAGCAGCTTGAACGATTCGTCAGAAACACGCTGATGCTCCAGCATATTCTTAAGTACTCCGGCGGCATAGTAGTCTGAATTCATAGACTCCTTGATCTGATTGATCATTTGTATCTGTACTTCAGGATCCAGCGTCATTCGTTCAGCCATTGTATTGAATACTGTTGCTTTGTAATAATCTGAGTTTAGATCTTCAAGTGCATTGACAATGTTTTTCAGCGCTTCACTCGAAAGTGGTGACTTGTCTAACGCTTTGTTCAACACCTGGGCCCGGTAATAATCCGAGGAAATGTTTTTGGAAACGAGGATCAACTCTTTGACTGACTCTTCTTTTAATTCACTTTGTTCCAGCAGAGCTATCAACACAACGGAGAGGTAGTAGTCAGAGTCTATCTCAGCCGACGATTGAAGAATTATCTTCACTTGAGCAGGAGATCCAGCCAATTTTTTTGCCGCTTCCTTCAGGACGACGGATTTGTAATAAGCTGAACCTATCTTTTCTGTTGCCTCAAGGAATGCTTTTGCCGCTTCGGGCGTTGACAACAGCCTCGAGACATTGTTTTGAAGGACAGTCGAAAGGTAGTAATCTGAGTTTATCGCATCTGCTATGCCTGTAATTGCGCGCGGGAGTTCAGAAGCGGATATGTTTTTCTCTAATAGAAGCTTGGCATAATGGGAAGCCGTGTAGTCTCCTTCGAGCCTTGATAATTCAGCTACAACTCCCGGGACACCATCCTTTGCATAAATCCTGTTGACCCTTCCTTCAGCGCCCAAAGTGGTTGACCTGACAATTTCGGGAAGTATTTCTGCCAGCCAATTTTTCCCGTTAGGGTCCCATTCCATCTTCGTACGTCCTTCATAATATTCCTTTTTTATTTTTCCGCCACCGAGGGACTCTATAACAATAGCACGCCTGCTACCGAAGACAGTTTTGGTGATCTCGAGGTAGCCATCGTTCGATAGACTTTTAATATCCCTGTCGTCATCCGTTACTTCGATCTTACCTCTTGATTCAACATTAAAATTTGTCACTCCCGTCGAATTCTTCCAGCGGTGAACTCCATTAGAAGATCGGGAAACGCTGGTCTCCCTGCTTTGCGAGGCGCTTTCTTCCTGAGAAAAAGCCGGAATCTGAAAATTTGCAATGAAGAGGACGAATAAGATCGAATTCAAGTGTCGGTTCATAATCGGACTAAGTTTTTATTACGTAATACGGCGCAATTATGCCCTTTGGATGCCTCCGGAAAAGGGTTATGTAACGAACTGTTGGACCAATGTATTGAATCGTGGACAAGGTGGGAGGTTAGTGCGTGGCTTTGTGGTCTGTAGTAAATAAGGAATGTTTGCTGTCCGGGGTCAGTCTACCACTGAAGCCGTTAATCGTTATCCGTTAATCGTGGGCATGGGTTTCGGGTGTTGGTTTTACTTTGCGCAACTCAGCGCTCTTCGCGTCTGGTAGTGAACATGCTCACACCCACGCTCACGCCCACGGATAACGATTAACGGATAACGGATAACGGACAACGAATTCCAGCCACTCATGTATTCGATTTGAAAGTCTGAGGGAAACCTTCCTATCTTGACCGCTTTAGTTCCTAAACAAATTCCGAATGAAGAAGACGTACTTGACGTATGTAGAGCGAATTTTTGTGTTAACCCTGATGTGTTTATCCACTCTTGGGTTTTCACAGGAAGAGCGAAAGCTTGGACCTGTGACGCGGTCGTACGCCATCACCCAGGCGACTATCGTCCAGGGACCTGGAAGAAAGATTGAAAAAGGAACCGTGTTGATAAAGGACGGACTTATCACCGCCGTAGGACAAAACCTCACGATACCTGCCGACGCCATCCAAATAAAAGGTGATAGCATTTATGTCTATGCCGGCTTCATCGATGGACTTTCCAGGGTTGCTGTTTCTCGTCCCAAAGAGGATGTGTCGAAGGAAAAAGCTAAAGATCCTGGAAACCCTTCTCCGGAACGTGCGGGAATTACGCCGCAGAATGATGTTCGAAACTTCCTGAATCCAGCTGATAAATCCATTGAAGAGTTTAGGGCGCTTGGTTTCACTGCCGCGCACGTTGTCCCTCATGTAGGTATGCTTCCTGGGAGCGGTTCTATCATTTTTCTAGGTGGTAGTTCCGCTGATGAAATGGTTGTCGTATCGAAGTCTTCTCTGTATTCAGAATTGACTCCGGCCGAAAAGGTATATCCTAATACAGTGATAGGTGTTATGGCAAAATGGCGAGAGCTTTATCGTCAGGCATCCCTTACAAAATCATATGAGTCAACTTATGCATCGAACCGAACAGGAATAGATCGCCCTTCTACTGATCGTGTACTAGAAGCATTTTATCCTGTAATCGATAAAAGAACACCCGTGTTGTTCAGGACCGACAAAACGCTTGACCTGCATCGGGTTCTGTCCCTCCAAAAAGACCTCGGGTTCTCATTGATTGCTGTAAACCTGAAAGAAGGATGGGATGCGATTCCAAAAATTAAGTCGTCCGGTACAAAGGTCTTCCTCAGCCTCGAATTGCCTGAAGAAAAGAAGGACGAGAAAAAAGACAACAAGTCACCGGCTGAATCTGCATTGACCGACAGCGTTGAACGTAAAGCGCTTGAAAAGAGAAGGGCGGACTTTGTTGCATTACATACAGGTCAGGCTTCATCGTTTCAAAAGGCCGGCGTTGCATTTGGATTCAGCACCTTAACTGCAAAACCTAAAGACATCCCGTCAAATCTCCGACGGATTATTAAAGCTGGTCTGACCGAAGACCAGGCACTTGCTGCATTGACGACTAACCCTGCGTCATTGCTTGGACTGTCTGATCGTTTAGGGTCGATAGATGCGGGCAAAGTGGCAAACCTTGTGATAAGCAGGAAACCTTACTTTGACGAAAAATCAAAAGTACAATACGTTTTTGTTGACGGGGTTATGTATAGGATTGAGTCTAAGGAACCAGAAAAGCCTGCTGAGAAAAAAGCAGATAAACCTTAACTAAAACATTGAGAAAGTGTAACTGACGATAAGAATAGAACATGAGAAAACTTTTTTATACCATTTTATTAACAATTGCTACCCTTAATGCGATAGGGCAGGTGGAACGTGGGAGTGTCCTTATCAAAGGTGGAACAGTTCTTACTGTCACAAAGGGAACGCTAGAGGGTACCGACCTATTGATTAAGGACGGACGAATATCACAAATTGGAAAAAACATTCCTGCGCCGCAGGGAGTAAAGGTGATTGACGCAGCCGGGATGTTTGTAATGCCAGGGATTATCGATGCCCATTCGCATGCAGGTCTTGATGCCATTAATGAGGCCACAAGTCCCGTTACTGCTGAAGTATTCACCGGAGATGCGATAAATCCATTTCAGATCGGGTTGTATCAGGCTCTTGGTGGCGGGGTAACAACAATTCATGCGATGCATGGATCTGCAAATGCAATTGGCGGTCAGTGTGAAACCATCAAGCTGCGTTATGGAGTGAAAGACCCTGAAGGTTTGCGAATGGAGGGGGCTCCTCGCACAGTGAAGTTTGCACTTGGTGAAAATCCCACGCGGGTGCATGGCGCCGCAAATAACATCTTACCGCGCACGCGAATGGGAGTAGAGTTCGTGATTCGCGAAGCATTTTCCAAGGCCAGGGAATACATGGATGCGTGGGACCGGTATAATAAATCAAAAACGCAGAAAGGATTCAGAGGTGCACCTCCGGCATACGACTTAAGATTGGAAACATTGGCCGATATTCTTAGAGGTGATATAATTGTTCATTGTCACAGTTACCGTGCCGACGAAATTTTTATGCTCTTAAAAGTCTGTCAGGATTTTGGGATAAAGAAGCTGGTGTTTCAACACGTCAACGAAGGATTCAAGGTTGCCCCCGAACTGGCAAAGTTTGGTGCGATGGCTTCTGTCTTCGCTGACTGGTGGGCATATAAGTTTGAAGTGTATTATTCAACTGCGTACAATGCCGCAATCCTGACAAAAAATGGAGTGACTACATCAATCAATTCTGACGATGGCGAACTCATGCGCCACCTCTATCATGAAGCAGCGAAGACTCAGAAGTATGGTGCGCTTACTGATGATGAGGCTTTGTCGCTTATAACTCTAAACCCTGCGAAGCAACTAGGGATCGAAAGTCGCGTTGGGTCGTTGGAAGTCGGAAAGGAAGCTGATGTCGCAATTTTCAAAGGACATCCTCTTTCGACTTACACGGTTCCTATGATAACAATAGTAGATGGTGTCGTTCGGTTTGATCGCGAAAAAGACGCCGATGATATGCGGATTTATATTGATCCCACCGTCGCCATTGATGTATCTACCGCGGCGGACACGAAGGAGAACCAACGTTGAGACTTGTTTGCAGGGCGCGGAGGAAGCTTTTAATTATATGTTTGACCTTAACTGAACGAATTGTGTATTTCAGAATAAAAATAAAGAGCATTATCACGTTGATCACTTGTCTGTTACTTGCAGGTAATGGTTTCGCTCAGTCTCCGAAGGGAGAATATGGAACTTTTGCACTTACCAACGCAACAATTGAGACGGTAACGAAAGGCTCAATTCAAAATGGTACAGTCGTAATCAGCAATGGTAAGATCACCGCTGTCGGAACGGATGTTGTAATTCCACAAGGAGCTAAAGTGATTGATTGCCGCGGGCTATGGATCTATCCCGGAATGATTGACGGTGGAACCCAATTAGGATTAAGCGAGGTTGGCTCCGATGCACGCACAAAAGATTTTAACGAAGTGGGCGACATCCTTCCACAGATTAAGGCGTTGTCTGCCGTTAATCCAAATTCAACGCTTATCCCCGTTACACGCATCAGCGGCGTTACTACTGTAGTTTCATTGCCTGAAGGCGACCTGATTCCTGGTACTGCTGCACTGATCAACCTTTATGGCTATACGCCGGAGCAAATGTATGCCGGCTTTGAAGGTGTAGTACTTACGTTCCCCAATACTGGGCGCAAAGGGTTCTTTGACCGGAGAACTGAAGACGAGATAAAAAAAGCTGCTGAAAATGCGCTAAAAAAACTCAATGAAGTTTGGGACATGGCTATCCAGTACTGCAAGCTCGATTCCGCAACCAAATCAAAGGGGGTTGGCTACTATCCTGAGATGCAGGCGTTGCTTCCCGTAATAAAAGGTGAACGAAGCCTTATGATAAAGGTGAATGCTTCGAAAGACATTCAGTCGGCGTTGAAGTGGGTTGCCGAAAAGAAAGTAAAAAAAGTAATCTTCACTGGAGTAGTGGAGGGCTGGCGTGTCGCCGACGCGATTGCAAAGGCTGGAATTCCCGTTATTGCTGGTCCCGTGCTTTCGTTACCTGCCCGTGATTACGACCGATACGACAAGGCTTATGCTAACCCTGGACTAATGAAGAAAGCCGGAGTAAAAGTTGCCCTGTGCACAGGAGGTGCGGAAAACGTGCGGAACCTTCCGTACCATGCGGCTTTTGCGGCGGCTTATGGTATGGGTAAGGAGGAAGCATTGCGTTCGGTAACTATTGTGGCGGCGGAGATCCTGGGTGTAGCCGATAAGTTGGGATCTATTGAAGTTGGCAAGAACGCCACGTTATTGATATCCGATGGCGATCCGTTCGAGACTAAGACAAACATCAAGTACGTGTTCATCGATGGCTGGAAAGTCCCAATGGTCAGCCGTCAGACGGAACTTTATGATGAGTTCTTGAAACGTGAACCTGGTGTTTCTAAAAACTAATACGTAACCGGAGATTGTTGTCCGTTGACCGTTAATCGTTAATCGTTATCCGTGTGTGGGTGTGAGTGTGTGTTTGAGCATGTTCACCGCCCTCCTTCGCAAGGCTTCGGCGGGCAAGCAGTGACGCAAGGAACGCTAGGTTTCGCAGGGTAAAAGCCACACCCAAATCCCATGCCCACGATTAACGGATAACGATTAACGATTAACGCTTCCCTCTGCACACTTATTCCGTGAACCTACATTCCTCATTCCTCATTCCTCATTCTTCATCCCCACCCAATGTCTGAACTCAGGAGCCGTTTCCTTGCTCACATGAATTTCCTCCTTCATTTCAGGCTTTAAAAAGATCCGGATTTTTCCCTTGTCAGGCTTGAACCTTTCGATTGCTTTTAGCTGTGCAATGAACTTCCGGTTAAGCCGGAAGAACCGGTTCTTGTCCAGCGTAGATTCCAGATCAGCAAGATTCTTGTCAACAATTAACTGCCGCCCGGAGAAATCCCGAACAAATACCAGCTTATGCTCCGTGAAGAAATAGGCGACTTCATCCAGCTCCAGGGCTATATACTCATTTCCCTTTTTGGCGACGATCCTTGTCTTTGAAGGCGACGAAGTATGCTCGATCAACTTCAAAATATTTCCCTGCAGAAAATGTTGTTCGAGCTTTTTTACTTTGTCGAGCGATCGTTTCAGTTTTTCCTCCGTTATGGGCTTTAATAGATAATCCACAGAATTAAACTCAAAACTTTCAAGCAGATATTTATCGTAGGCCGTCGTAAAGATCACGGGGAAACTGACGGGATGTTTTCGGAATATCTCAAAAGAATGATCATCGGAAAGTTGGATGTCTACAAAAGCAAGGTCAGGGGACGGATGTGATGAAAGCCAGCGCAACGCTTCCTCTACGCTGTTGATCTTCGCCTGTACTTCGATCGACTTATCCAATGCATGAAGCATGGCCTCAAGTTTGGCTTGTGCCAGCAATTCATCCTCAATAATTATTACTTTCATATTTCGGCCATTATGAATGAATCGGAGTCAGCGGCATTACTACCCTGAAGCAGTTATTCTCCTTTTTAACATCGATACCTTTTCCTGTAATGATCTTGAAACGCTCGTCCAGATTTCGCAAGCCGATGTGCGAAGAGTGTTGAATGCTGCGCTTAGGCTGTAAGTTATTTTGTATGACAAGCGAATTTCCATCGATACGCAATTCTAACTGAAGGGGTTTCTGTTCCGAGATTTCATTGTGTTTGACCGCATTTTCCAAAGCAACAAAAGCTGAAATGGGAGGGATCAGGAATTCTTTTTCCGTACTGCCATTAAAACAGCGTTTGATTTGAAAAGCTTTTCCAAAACGTAACATGACCAACTGCATATATTTGTCCATGAAGATAAATTCATCTTCCAGCAAAACCAGGCTCTGATCCTTCTGCGCAAGGATATAGCGAAACACGTCTGCGAGATTTTCCGTAAAAAGTCGCGCTTTTGTGGTATCGGTTGAAATGAGGTAGGAAAGACTGTTCAACGAATTGAACATGAAATGAGGATCGATCTGACTTCGCAATGCCTCAAGTTCTGCCTCCGCCTTTGCTTTCGAAAGCTGCGCATTCTTCAGCTGTTCGCCTTCTTGTTCTTTCACCATGAACACCGTTTCGTAAACGTGGGTAACGAAAAGAACACAGATGACATTCACGAGCGTTACAATCAGAATGTTATCCCACTTAATTGCGGAAATGCCCGTCGATCTGTACCAGAGACATAACCAGGCGATAGTCAGAGGAGAGGTAAAGAAGATGTTGTTCATGAATAGCAGGATCAGCTTCTCAATAGGTCTGTCGAACCAGGTGAAGCGCTTGCGTGTTCGGAAAAGGAGATAACGGTTGCCTTGCCAAATCAAAAATGCCAGCCCAATAAAATAGACATAACCTAGCCAATAGCTTAGATCCCGAATACTTAATGAACCAAACAGGCCAGTGACATTTGGAATGACGATGCCAAAGAATGGAATTCCGATCAAACGCATAGTCCTGTCGTTCAACTGTATTTCTCCGTTAGCGATATTGTTTTCCGTTTCAGTCAATGATTATTCCGTTTCAGAATAACGGACTCCTTTTGTATTTATAAAATTGACAATTTCAGATTGCACTTGCAGTATGTATCAGGAATAAATTACAGACGAGCCGAAGGACGTGGCTTGTCATCTGCATATATTCACCAACCTTAAACCCACAACTATCTATGGACGCACAGTTAAACTTTTGGGCCGTATTGGTCGCTGCCCTTTCCACTTTCCTTATCGGAGGATTATGGTATTCACCGGCTGTTTTTGGAAAAGCATGGATGCGCGAAAACGGTTTTACCGAAGAGAGCCTCAAGGGCAGAAACAACGGTAAGATCTTCGGTCTTGCATTTTTCCTTGCCATTATCGCCGCAGTAAACCTTGCTATGTTTATGGGACCTGAGAACAAACCTGAGATGGGAGCTCTTTGGGGGTTCCTGGCTGGATTTGGATGGGTGGCCACATTTGTCGGAACGCACTATCTATTCGAACGCAGATCATTTAAGCTATTCCTCATCAATGCCGGTTACAGTATCGTTGCACTCACTGTGATGGGTGTGATACTTGCGGCATGGAAATGATGTGTTATTGTGGATTTCTCGCCCCGCCGTTAACCTGTAAAAGTTGAAATTCATTTAACTGGAGAGCAATTGCATCCTGGCACTAGCTTTCGTACTTTCCTATTGTATTTAAAAGATAAATATTATGCAATGGAGAGGAAGAAGACAAAGCTCTAACGTCGACGATCAGCGTGGTCGCGGCGGCGTCGGCGGTATGGCATTTAAAGGTGGCATCGGTTCGATTGTTATTGTGCTGTTAATAAGCCTTATTCTCGGCAAGAATCCATTGGCCTTATTGGAGGAGATGCAAACGCAGTCGGGGCCCGCTACTTCTGAACAGACGACTAATTACCAACCTACTCCTGAAGAAGAGGAGTTGGGTCAGTTTGTTAAGGTAGTGTTGGCCGATACCGAAGATGTATGGAATTCACTGCTTAAAGATTATCGGGAGCCAACACTGGTGATGTTTACTGGTGGAGTGCAGTCGGGTTGTGGAGTGGCGAGTTCAGCAAACGGGCCCGTTTTATTGTAGCGAAGATGAAAAAGTGTATATCGACCTTAGCTTCTATGAGGATTTGAAGAATCGTTTTGATGCGCCTGGGGATTTTGCACAGGCCTATGTAGTAGCGCATGAAGTTGGGCACCACGTACAACACCTGATGGGCATAACTGACCAGGTACATGCATCGAGAGAACGATTAAGTCAGGAAGAATACAACAAGCTTTCGGTAAAGTTGGAGCTGCAGGCCGATTTTCTTGCGGGCGTTTGGGCTCATCATGCCAATAGCATGAGCAAGATCCTGGAACCGGGCGACATTGATGAAGCATTGAACGCCGCCAGCGCTATCGGCGATGACCGGCTGCAAAAGCAAACGCAGGGTCAGGTAGTGCCTGATTCGTTCACTCATGGAACATCGGAGCAGAGAATGCGATGGTTTAAAAAAGGTTTTGAAAGCGGCGATGTCGCACAAGGTGATACGTTTAATACAACTAATCTGTAGGCATCTGTTGATCGATGATGTGAAATAAGTTTGCATGCTTATCTTTGGTCTTTATGGACCAGCACACTTACCTGTCGGCTTTCGGTGAATTATTGCTATTCATTATCGCCGGAATATTATTCATTCTGGTCACGCTTCTTGTCTCCAAACTTATACGTCCCGATCGCCCCAGCGTGGAAAAGCTTTCAACGTATGAGAGTGGGGAAGAACCAGTCAGTCATGCGTGGAGTCAGTTTAACATCCGGTTCTATATCGTTGCGCTGGTCTTTTTGTTGTTTGAAGTTGAGATCGTATTTCTTTTTCCCTGGTCAACGGTATTTGCTGACAAAGAATTGAACAATCAAACGCAGGGAGCGTGGGGATGGTATGCATTGATTGAGATGTTAATCTTTATCGGTGTTCTGGCGTTAGGACTTGCTTATGCGTGGGTGAATGGATACCTGGATTGGATCAAGCCAGATCCGTCGCCGACAAAATACAAGTCGAAGATTCCGCCTGAACTTTACACAGCGATAAACGAAAAGTTTAAGAAAAAATAACTGAAAACTGTTGTTATGGGTGGTCTTTTGGATCAACGATTTGAGAGTGGTGGAGTGATAGTTACCAGGCTGGATGATCTCCTGAATTGGGCGAGGTTGTCTTCAATGTTCCCTATGACTTTTGGTCTTGCCTGCTGTGCTATTGAGTTTATGAGCACCGGCACGACGGTGTACGATATGGATCGATTTGGAATGGCGCCGCGGTCGAGCCCACGTCAGGCCGACGTTATGATCGTAGCTGGAACCGTCACGTTTAAAATGGCGGACCGGATCAGGCGGTTGTATGAACAAATGGCCGAGCCTCGTTACGTTATTTCAATGGGCTCATGTTCCAATTGTGGTGGACCGTATTGGCAGCATGGCTATCATGTGGTGAAAGGAGTGGATCGTATCATACCCGTGGACGTGTATGTGCCCGGTTGTCCACCGCGACCTGAAGCATTGATCGGAGGATTCCTGAAGCTACAGGAGAAGATCCGGAATGAAACTCTGATGGCGCCGGTTGCTATTGAAAAGTTACTGAAGAAAGAAGAAAACAATGTCAACGTTTGATCAGATCTTATCGCTCGTTAAGGCGTCATGTGCTCACGGCGATTGTGCCGTGGATGAGAATGCTACGCCAAAATGTATAAAGATTGACCCGGCAGATCTGCTCTCCGTGATGAGTAATCTGTTGAATGATCCGAATGCATATTTCGACATGCTTTCTTGTGTTACAGGAGTCGACAATGGTCCTGATAGCAAATACCATTGACGTAGTTTACAACCTGTATTCAATTCCATTTGATCATCATTTGATGGTCAAGGTCACTGTTCCGCGCGACAAACCTGAAGTCGAATCGGTTTGTTCCATCTGGAGAACAGCTAATTGGCACGAGCGTGAGATCTATGATCTTTTTGGAGTTCAATTCCTGAATCATCCTGACCTCAGGCGAATATTGCTTCCCGCCGATTGGGAAGGCCATCCTATGCGCAAGGACTACAAGCACCAGGACTATTACAGGAGTGTCAAAGTAGCTTATTAGATCATGCCGACAGAAGGTATTCAATATAAGTTTAAGGAGGGGGACCTGCTCCGGTCAGCACCCAACAAGTTCAGCGTGGGTGATTTGCGTGCCGAAGAGATGATCATTAATCTCGGTCCTCAGCACCCTTCGACTCACGGTGTTCTGAGACTTGAAGTATTATTGGACGGTGAGATTGTTAAAGAAGTCGTTCCGCATATAGGGTACTTACACCGTTGTTTTGAGAAGCATGCTGAGAACATGCCTTATAACCAAGTCATTCCTTTTGTTGACCGGCTCGATTACGTAGCGTCCATGAACAACGAGCATGCATATGCAATGGGAGTAGAACGGATGTTGGGTATCGATCACCAGATTCCAAAACGTGTCGAATACGTTCGAGTGCTGGTAGCAGAACTCAATCGTATAGCATCGCATTTTATAGCGATCGGTACGTATGGGATGGATATCGGCGCATTCACACCATTCTTTTGGCTCATGCGCGATCGTGAGCACATTCTGAGACTACTCGAATGGGCATCCGGCGCAAGATTGCTCTACAACTACATTTGGATCGGAGGATTGTTTTATGATCTGCCCGTTGGTTTTGAAGAACGCTGCCGTGAGTTTGTGAGATACATTACGCCCAAGCTGCAGGAACTTGAAACTGTCCTGATCGACAACAAGATATTTATTGATCGAACGGCAAAGGTAGGCGTGCTTCCACTCGACCTTGCAATCAATAGTGGGGTTACGGGGCCGATGCTGCGCGGATCAGGCCTCCGTTTTGATCTTCGCAAAGTAGATGGCTATTCTGTTTATAAAGAATTGGATTTTGACGTACCCATTGGCGAGGGTAAAATGGGAACGGTCGGTGACTGCTGGGACCGTACCTACGTCAGGATGCTTGAGATTCACGAATCGATTAAGATCATTAACCAGTGCCTGGATCAGCTGACCGGCGATCTCAAGCGTAATAAAGATTTCGATCCTCAGGCATTGGTCCCTAAAAAGATCAGGCCTAAGGCGCAGGACTTCTACGTGCGGGCTGAAATACCAAAAGGTGAACTTGGATTTTTCTTTCGGGCAGACGGCAAAAGCGATGTGGCATTCCGTTGCAAATGCAGGTCCTGTAGCTTTGTGAACCTTTCCGTACTACCGGAAATTGCAAAAGGAATTTTGGTTGCAGACCTCATCGCGATCATTGGTTCGATTGACGTTGTGATGGGCGAAGTGGACCGTTGATTTTTGTATCTTCGTTCATGCTGAAGATCCTCCCAACGGGAACGATAAAAGCTCTCGATGCTTATACGATAGAGCAAGGTTCAATTGCCTCCATCGATCTGATGGAAAGAGCTTGCCGGGCGTTTGTAGCCTGGTTTGTTGAACACTTCAATGACCAGCACGCAATAGGTATTGTATGCGGCACAGGCAACAATGGTGGCGATGGATTAGGTATTGCCAGGCTCTTGAATGATCACGGTTATACCGTGAAAGTGTGGGTTGTGAAAGGAACAGTTTCAGAATCAATTGATTTCACACTCAACCTCGACCGCGCAAGAAAAAGCAGGATTGAGATTCTTGAGGTCTCCGATGAATCCGATGAGAGATTCTTTGCAGACAGAGATGTCCTTATTGATGCTCTTTTTGGATCTGGACTTACGCGGCCGGTATCCGGGATTTATGGCCGCGTTATCGAGTGTCTGAACAAAGCTGATGCGATACGTGTGGCAGTGGACACTCCGTCCGGACTGATGGGAGATAGCCCATCCGTTGGTCCAGTAGTCAAAGCGGACTTTACCGTCACCTTTCAGCTTCCAAAGCTCGCATTCCTGTTTCCGGAAAATCATTCCGTCGTTGGGGAATGGACGGTTGTTGATATCGGACTGAACAAAGATTTTATAAAAAAAGCTGATAGTGATCACTTTTACGTTACCCCAAAGGACATACGCAGGATATTGAAAAGAAGGTCAAAGTTTGACCATAAAGGGGTCTATGGTCACGCTTTGCTTGTGGCTGGAAGCAAAGGTAAGATGGGAGCTGCGATTCTCGCCGCAGGCGCGGCCTTGCGCTCAGGCCTTGGGTTACTTTCTGTACACGTACCAAAATGCGGTTATCAAATAATTCAGACCGCAGTGCCCGAAGCAATGGCAAATGTGGATGAACACGAAGAATACTTCACTAGCGAGATAGACCTGCAAAGCTTTACGACCATTGGCATTGGTCCGGGGCTTGGAACTTCTAAAGAGACTGCCAGGGCTTATGGGGCAATCCTGAAAAATTTCGGAAAGCCAATGGTCATCGATGCAGACGGTCTGAATATGCTTGGTCAGGACCGGGAACTTCTTCGTTTGGTCCCACCGGGTAGTATCCTGACACCACATCCCAAGGAGTTTGAAAGAATGGCTGGAAAGTGGCAAAACGACTTTGAACGAATGGAAATGCAGAAAAAGCTGGCTGTCCAGCTTAAGTCTGTTGTAGTTCTTAAGGGTGCCAATTCCGCCATAGCGTCCCCGGAAGGGAAGGTCTGCTTCAATTCAACGGGAAACCCAGGCATGGCAAAAGGAGGCAGCGGTGACGTCCTGACCGGTATTCTCACTGGATTAATGGCCCAAGGATACGATTGTTTTCAAGCTGCCCAGCTGGGGGTATATATTCATGGGCTTGCGGCCGATTTGGCGGTTCCCGAATTTGGAATTCACAGTCTCATAGCCTCCGACCTGATAAACTTCCTGCCTTCCGCCTTTTTGCGAATCCGCAGAGAGTAAGGAAGCTCAAAAATATTCTGGCGCCATTTTAAACCTTTTGGCGGTTTCGGCCATCTAAAGGGGACAAAACATTCGTAAACAGATTGCAGGACAAAAACTTTGGTGCGAAAGTTGTCGTATATTAGTACGAGATAAATTCAGGAATGCGAAATTTTTACAAAATCATACTTTTCTGTGCATTGATCGCTGGGTCCCTGACCCTCCGGGCTCAGGCTAGCTATGATGCTGAACAGCCTGAACGCAAAGATATTTCAAAGTCTGTCCATATTTTCCCCAACCCTGCGATAGAATACGTTCACGTGAAGCTGGAGAATGTGAATATGAACAATGTTAAAGTATCCATGCATAATATCATTGGAAACGAGATCAACATCGAGACTGAACACATCGATGAGCATGAGCTGCGGATAAGAGTAAAGGATTTCGATACTGGTTATTATCTGATCGCTCTCAAAGATGAACAATCCAAATTCATCGGCACTTATAAGTTTTTAAAGCGCTAGTTCTTTTTTCCAGCGAGTAGCTCGCGAACACGTTTTCCAAAATTCCTTATTTCATCTTCAGTGGTATCAAATGCACACATCAGGCGTGCTTCAAATGTTTTTTCTGTCCACATATAAAAGAAATGTTCTTCCTGAAGCTCGGGGATTATCTCTGGAGGGAATGTTGCGAATACACCGTTGGCGTCTACGGCCTGCGTGATTTTAATCTGCGAATGTTTCCGTAGCTCTTCAGCCAGCAGTCTCGCCATTTTGTTAGAGTGATCTGCATTCCTTTTCCAAAGGTCATTGCTCAGCAATGCATTAAACTGTGAACTGATGAAGCGCATTTTGGAATGAAGCTGCATCCCCTGCTTTCGTATAAACTTGAAGTCCGCAGCAGGCGTAGTGGTAAAGAAAACGATTGCTTCTCCGAACATCATTCCATTCTTCGTCCCGCCAAAGGACAATACATCCACGCCAGCATCCCGCGTAATGCTTCGAAATGATTCTCCGAGACTAGCGCACGCATTCGAGATGCGTGAGCCATCCATGTGCAGATATAGATTGTGCTTCTTTGCAACGGCTGAAATAGCTTCGATTTCCTTACGCGAATAAACGGTTCCATATTCTGTGGATTGAGATATCGAGATCACTCTCACCTGCGGGTGATGCTGGTCGTCTACCCGTTGGATCTTTTCTTCAATATCGGGCGGATATATCTTGCCGTCTTTGGTCTTTATTGTTACCAGCTTGCATCCCAGGAATTTTTCAGGAGCTGTTGATTCATCCACATGGATATGCGCAAGGTCGGAGCAGATTATTGAATTGTAGCTGCGTGTCAGCGCACTTAAGCCAAGTACATTAGCACCGGTACCATTGTAGGCAAAAAAAACTTCGACGTCGTCACCGAAGAGTGATCTGAATTTTTCAATTGCCTTTGCAGTGTGTTCATCGGCTCCATAAGAGCCATCGTGGCCGTGGTTGGCGTCAAGTAAAGCCTGCATCACCTCTGGATGTACGCCGGCGTAGTTGTCACTCGCAAATGTGCGTTTCATTTCCCCTGAAAATAAGTTGTTGGGAAATCAAAGAACCTTAATTTAGAGCTATATTTCAAAAACAATTTGTAGAAACATGGTTAACATTCTCGTGCCGACTGACTTGTCGGAGCTTTCCAAAGTTGCTGCTCAGTATGCTATTAAGATTGCCAACAAGATGGATGGCAACATCACGCTCCTACACGTTATCAACATCATTCAGCCAACGCGCGCCACAATGCGGCTGCGTTTGAAGTCGTTAGAGCAGGAATTGCTGGATATAGCAAAAGAAGACCTTGAAGCATTGGTAAAAGATATCTCGAAGACTGCGAAGACCAACCTTCCGATCAAACTTAAGATAGTTAAGGGTTCATCCTTTAATGATACGGTCAAAAGGGAAGCAAAGAGATTACGCACGGGCCTGATAGTAATGGGTACACGTGGTGCCAGCGGTTTGAAGAAGTATGTAATGGGAAGCAATACCGCCTCCGTTATCGAAATAAGTCATGTGCCTGTTCTTGCGGTGCCCGAACTGGGTTCATTCAAGAATTTTAGAAATGTAGTTTATGCAAGCGACCTCACGCATTTGGAGAAGGAACTAAAAACTCTAATTCCTTATCTGGAAAAATTCGATTCGACGGTTCACCTCATCCACGTGGCTCAGTCACTAAAGACTGTTTCCATTATTGAAAGGAAGATTGAAAGTGTAGTACAAAAGACAGGCTACAAGAATGTTGTCGTCAGGGTTATGGTTAACAAGCAGGTAGATGAAGCTATTGATCACTACGTCGATGTGATAAAGGCTGATCTGTTGACCATGTTTACCCATGAGCGCAGCTTTTATGAAAAACTGTTCGATCGAAGCATGACTCGCAAGATGGCTTTCCACAGCAAAGTGCCGCTGCTGGCTTTCAGGCAGCGATAAACGTAGTACAAGAAACATTGTGATGCACCTTATCGGGTGCCTGGCTACCTAGGTTCCTAGGCATCTAAACCATACCCATTGCCCCTATACAGGTTATCTTTACACCCTATTTGTATAGCAAACAATACCTGAGTGTTGTCTTATTGATTGTTGAGTGTTGAATGTTTTCGGAGACTGCTGCCTTCGGTTAAAACACTCAACACTCAATATATCAACACTCTACACTCAAGTAGCGTAGCGTTTCCGGCTTTAAATACTTTTGTTCAGAAATCAGCGCTTCCAGGATAACGCGGGAATGGGATCACATCGCGGATATTCGTCATTCCAGTGACAAACTGCATCAATCGTTCAAAGCCAAGTCCAAATCCGCTGTGAGGTGCAGAGCCGAATTTGCGCAATTCAATATACCACCAAAGGTCTTTTTCCGGCAGGTTTAGCTCGTGGATCCGATTGATGAGGCGATCGTATCGTTCTTCACGCTGTGAACCTCCAATAATCTCACCTATTCCGGGAAATAAGACATCCATTGCGGCCACGGTCTTGCCGTCGTCGTTCTGACGCATGTAGAATGACTTGATCGCAGCTGGATAATTGTAAAGGATAACGGGTTTCTTAAAATGTTTTTCAACCAGGTACCTTTCGTGTTCTGATTGAATGTCAACACCCCACGTTTCGATCAGGTACTGGAACTTCTTTTTCTTATTCGGGTTGGAATTTTTCAGGATATCAATTGCCTCCGTGTAGGACAGCCGTTGAAAATCGTTTTCGCCTACAAATTTTAACCTTTCGAATAAACTAAGTTCGTTACGCTGATCCTGCGGTTTCGCATTGTCTTCGTCAAGCGCCCTTTTATTCAGGAATTCAAGATCTTCTCCACAATTCTCCAGGGCATATCGCACAAGGAACTGAAGGAAATCCTGGGCAAGCTGCATGTTGTCATTGATGTCATAGAACGCCATTTCGGGTTCTATCATCCAGAACTCGGCCAGGTGCCGGGTTGTATTGGAATTCTCGGCACGGAAAGTAGGACCAAAAGTGTAGATCTCGCCCAGCGATAACGCATAGGTCTCTCCTTCGAGCTGGCCGGAAACCGTAAGATTGGTCTCGCGCCCAAAAAAATCTTCCCTAAAGTCGACATGACCTGACTCATTTCGCGGAGGATTTTCGGGAGCCAACGTAGTTACCCGGAACATCGCACCCGCGCCCTCAGCGTCAGAACCCGTAATTACTGGTGTGTGGATGTAATAAAACCCCCGGTCGTTAAAGAACTTGTGAACGGCATAGGCCATGGCATGACGGACACGCATCACGGCGCCAAACGTATTGGTCCTTGAGCGGAGATGAGCGATCTCGCGAAGGTACTCCAGACTTGGCCTGTTCTTCAGCTGAAGTGGATAACTTTCAGGGTCGCACTCGCCGAGGATTTCAAGCGTTTTAACCTTGACTTCCATGGCTTGTCCCTTGCCGAGCGAAGGAATCAGCTCACCCTTGATAGAAACGCAGGCACCGGTCGTTATTTTTTTTACCGTTGCTTCGTCTAATGAATTAAGCTCTACAACGGCCTGTATATTTTTAATGGTCGATCCATCGTTAATATCAATGAACTGATTGTTGCGAAAACTGCGCACCCAGCCATTCAACTCGATTGGCTGTCCTGTCGGTGTGAGTGTAAGGAGTTCTTTGATCTTCGTTCGCTTCATTGCTGTGATTGCTTGTCTGCCGGTTGATATTTTAGTTCCCTGGCGTGATAAAGGTTCGCAAAAAACGAAAAAACTTGGCGATTTTCATAGCTTCACCTTCAGTTATAGCAATTTACAGAGCGATACGGCGGGCGGGTATTGTTGTCCTTAATTGGGCCAAAGATGGTCTGCCGACTATTACTTTTATTTTTCTAAATTTGGGCAGTTCATAAGACTCTAAGTCGACTATCTATTCAATGCAAAAACTTGGTTTAAACCAGTCCTTACAACAAAAGCTATCTCCACAGCAGATACAGTTTATTAAGCTGCTGCAGGTGCCTACCGCTGAACTTGAGGGTCGGATTGAAGAAGAGCTGGAAATAAACCCCGCCCTTGAAGAAGGTGAAGAACAGGAAAGGGTAGAGGAATCAAATAACGAAGCCGAGGCCGAGCCGAGCGAGTCAGAGGAGTTTCAGGAACAAGCGTCAAAGGATGAGGATGTAGATATCAAGGACTATCTTCAGGACGACGACTATAGCGGCTATAAGATGCAAGGAGATGGCGATGGCGATGAAGAGAACCGCGAAATGCCCATCCCGATGTCCTCCACACTTCATGAGCAATTGATGAGTCAGCTCGATTTCCTGGGATTGGATGAAAAGCCTTACTCAATTGGCAAACAGCTAGTCGGCAGTATCGAAAGCGATGGATACATACAGGAGGGACCTTGATGCTATTGTGAACGATTTAGCTTTCTCACAAGGTATTGAGACCGCCATTGAGGAAGTTGAAGCCGTGTTGAAAATGATCCAGACGTTTGATCCTCCCGGTATCGCCGCACGCAATCTGCAAGAGTGCCTTCTTCTTCAATTGGAACGTATGGACAATGGCCACGACATTGATGTTGCCGTTGCAAAAAAGATCATCGCGGAATGCTACGAGGAGTTTACCAAAAAGCATTATCAAAAGATCCAGAAAAAGCTGGACACCGAGGATGAAGATTTTGTCCGCGATGCCATGGACCTGATCATAAAGCTTAATCCGAAACCCGGTGGTGGCAGTGGTCCCACAGCGACGAAGAATCAATACATCATTCCTGATTACATTTTAACCAACAACAACGGGAAGCTTGAGCTTACGCTGAATAGTAGAAATGCCCCCGACCTTCGAATCAGCCGATCATACGCAGACATGTTCAAGGCTTATGATAAAAGCAATAAGAAGGATAAAAAAATGAAGGAAGCCGTGACCTTTGTAAAGCAGAAGCTCGATGCGGCAAAGTGGTTCATAGATGCGATAAAGCAACGCCAGCAGACGTTGTTGAAAACTATGAAAGCCATCATCGATTTTCAGTATGATTTTTTCCTGGAAGGAGATGAGACGAAGTTAAGGCCAATGATTCTTAAGGATATCGCCAACATGATCAGCATGGATATTTCGACGGTATCGCGGGTGGCAAGCAGTAAAGCCATACAAACCGACTTCGGCATCTATCCCTTGAAATACTTTTTCTCCGAAGGTATCGCTACTGATTCGGGTGAGGAAGTTAGTAGCCGTGAAGTTAAACAGATCATCAAGGACATTATCGAAAGCGAGGATAAGGACAAACCTTTCTCCGACGACAAACTGGAGACAATCCTCAATGAAAAGGGATACAACATTGCAAGGAGAACAGTTGCCAAATATCGCGAACAACTGAATATACCGGTAGCAAGGCTTAGAAAGGAGTTGTGACGGTGAATTTACTGGCGAGGATCATTTCTTTTCTGTTTCATCCCCTTCTCCTGGCGACCTACATGTTCGGGTTATTTATGTTTTCCCTTCCCGCCGGGCTCGATCCATTAAAAGAAGAAGGTCACTTAAACTTTGTGTTCCTTATCTTTTGTGTCACGTTCCTTTTACCGGCGCTTAACATTGGCATTTTCAAAACATTTGGATCGATCAAGTCTCTTGCAATGGAGGAAAGACAGGAAAGAATCATTCCGTTTTCATTCGTAGCGATACTTTATACCGTAGTTACTTATTTGTTTTATTCCAGAACACGGGTAAGCTTCAACGATAACCTGCTTAAGTTCCTTATAATAATAGACCTCCTGGTTATCGTGGCAACGCTGGTTACGATTTTCTATAAGGTGAGCGTCCACAGTATGTCCATCTGGGGATTCATTGGAATCATTCTGCCATTGAACAAAGTTTCAGAAGACGGAGGATTATTTTATCCGACGCTTGCATTGATAGCGGTTGCGGGACTTGTAATGACAGCAAGGCTTCAGCTCAACGCCCATACTCCTCGTGAGGTAATGGTAGGCGGCATGCTCGGATTTGCGATCAGCTTTGCCTCCATGGTCGTCATGTTTTGAAACTCATATTCTATGGAATATAAATTCATAAAGTACTCGCTTGACGGCGGTGTCGCTACCATTACGCTAAACCGGCCCGAAGTATACAATGCCTTGAATGATGAGATCACTTTTGAACTTCAGGATGCATTCAAAGTGGTATCGAAGGAAGATAAGGTGCGCGTGGTAGTGTTAACGGGCGAAGGAAAAGCTTTTTGTTCAGGGCAGGATCTAAAGTCATCGACCTCTCAGAAGGACCGGTCGATCATGGATTCGTTGCACAAGCGATATAATCCCATAATACGAGCTATGCGAAACCTGCCAAAGCCAATAGTCTGTAGGTTGAACGGCGTCGCGGCGGGCGCAGGTTGTTCGATTGCTCTTGCCTGTGATATCATCATCGCATCAGAGGAGGCTTCATTGATTGAAGTTTTCGTCAATATTGGTTTAGTTCCGGATTCAGGATCTTCCTATTTCCTTCCTCGTCTCGTGGGAAGCGCGAAAGCTTTCGAGTTATGCGCAATGGGAAATAAGGTGAAAGCAACGGATGCTTTGCAAATGGGATTAGTGAACAAAGTGGTGCCGACGGAATCACTCGACAAGGCCGTCATGGAGTATACTGCGTATTTTGCAGCCGCTCCAACCAAAGCCATCGGTCTTATTAAGAAAATGCTTCAAAAGTCTGCTACATCCTCGCTTGACGAAATGCTCGACTATGAAGCCTATTGCCAGGAAATCGCTGGAGGAACAGACGACTACAAGGAAGGTGTGGCAGCGTTTGCGGAAAAAAGAAAGCCTAATTTTTAGGTAAGTAAAATGCGTACCTGGCTACCTAGGTGCCTGGGTGGCTTGTATCCAGGTAGCCAGGTACCCAGGTAGCTAGTTCTGCGCCGTCGCATTAGCAAGTTGAAGCGTGATCAAATGTGCATCGGTTGAGAACTCCCGTGATGAATACACTAGTTTTGCCGTTGAATGTTTTTGCCTGAAACCAGTTATCTCACTTACCCTTATCACCATTTTATTTTTGATGTCGGGACTGTCGGAAAAACTCCATTCCTTTAAGGTCTTATCTTGTTCATCCTTCAAAGAAATTTTTCTTCCAGTATCAATTTTTCCACAGTTGTTAAAAGTTACCGAAAGTTCATCCTTTGCAGTGCTCGTGTTTAGTGGCAGGGTAGGAGCTTCCTTCTGTCCGGTTAAATATTCCTTAATTACGGACTGATTGTTAAGATAAACCTCGTAGCTCGCTGCTCCGGGCACCAAATCAAACGAACATAAAGCAACTGTCGCAATAGCTAGAAACAGTTTTGTAGCTGTTGATCTAAGAGTTAATGGTCTCATATCATCGTTGGTTTAAAATTGTGAAGAGACCTGTTTGATCTCCTTCTACACAAATTAACGCATCCGGCGAGGCAATGATCCCCGGCTATGACCATCTGTTGCTTTTACTTGACGACTTGTGCGGATAGGCTTGATATTTTCTTGCGAATTGGGGTGGTGTGGATATGAAATTAACCGCTAAGGCGTAGAGTCGCAATAGCTTAGCGTCACTGCGTCTTAGCGGTAACAATTATGTGTTTACAAGAGCGTCAAGGTATTCTGTTGACTTCATAACTCAAAGGTACTTAGCGACATCATCGGCAGTGATTTCATCGCCGCTCATTATTACTAGTCTTTCAATGACATTCCGGAGCTCGCGGATATTTCCTGTCCAATTGTGTTTCTTCAGGGCCTCAAATGCTGCGGGCTGAATATTCTTCTTCCGCGCTCCATATTCCTCAGCGATGTCGTCGAGGAATTTATCTGAAAGCAATGGTATATCGTCCTTCCGTTCATTCAGGGCCGGAACTTTAATGACAATAACACTCAGCCGATGGTAGAGGTCTTCTCTGAATCTGTTTTCCTCTATCTCCTTTTTCAGATCCTTATTTGTCGCCGCGATAACGCGGACATGTACAGTTATTTCCTTATCGCCACCTACTCGGGTGATTTTGTTCTCCTGCAAGGCTCTCAATACTTTTGCCTGCGCGGAAAGACTCATATCACCGATCTCGTCCAGGAAGAGAGTACCACCTTCAGCGAGTTCAAACTTGCCGATTCGTTGTTTTATTGCCGACGTGAACGATCCTTTCTCATGTCCGAAGAGTTCACTTTCAATAAGCTCAGAGGGAATTGCAGCGCAATTAACTTCTACTAAAGCACCACGTTGCACGCTTGCTCTTTTCGTGTATCCATCGTGCTACCAGTTCTTTGCCGGATCCATTTGGTCCGGTAATAAGTACGCGTGCATCCGTTGCTGACACTTTTTCGATCATTGCCTTAACGTTCTGGATCGTTTCAGAATCACCAACCATCTCAAACTTCTTCGATATTTTTTTCTTTAACGTTTTGGTTTCCTTCACCAGCGATGACTTGTCTAATGCATTCCGCAACGTGATCTCCAGACGTCCAAGATCAAAGGGTTTTTGGAGAAAGTCGAAGGCTCCTTTTTTAACTGCTTCTACAGCCACATCGATTGTTCCATGGGCCGAGATGACGATAAAGTTTGTTGGTATACCAGCTTCCTTTGTTTTTTCAAGCACTTCGAGACCATCCATCTTTGGCATCTTGATATCGCAGAGGCAGAGATCAAAGGTGCCACTTTCAAGTTTTTTAAATCCTTCCTGACCATCAGATGCTTCTTCCACGTCATGGTCCTTCTCTTCCAGTATTTCCTTAAGGATAGATCTTATCTTGCTGTCGTCTTCAATAACTAAAATCTTTGACATCGCGAGTGGGTTAAGGTTTAAAAGTAAAAAAACCTGCCTGTTTTCTAACAACAGACAGGTTCAAATAAAAATGGCAAGCTTATAAGCCGGGTTCTGTAATCAGGCTTTCGCGTGATCCCTTATCATTTATCTGGTCAAATCATTGCTGATAAGATCAATCGGTCTACCCACCCCGATATTCCCATCCCGATTGTATCGGGACGGAAGTTGAACGAGCCATTCAAGATCGGGGCCTATTTGACTTTTCAACGCGTAAGGTTTACCAGCACCTGATGTCACCATCAGGCCGGTGAGCTCTTACCTCACCTTTTCACCTTTTCCTCACCCCGACAAGTCGGAGCGTGGTAGTTTGTTTTCTGTGGCACTATCTGTCCCCGATCCCGATCCCGATAGTTATCGGGACGGACGAGGCCTTCCCGTTAGGAAGTACGCTGCCCTGTGTTGCCCGGACTTTCCTCCCCGTCCCGTCCCGATGTATCGGGCGGGATGAGGCGATAAGGCGGCTTGCCACTAACAAAGTTACGACGTAATCGTCTAAAGAGCTATAAAAGTAACGGCAATTAGGCTTGAATAGCTCAGTGGACGTCCTTACCTGTCAGCTTAAGCTCATAATGGTCCGCCAATTGCGCTACTTCCTGGATCATTTCTTTGATCTGATCCTGCGATACGCTGTTTGCAAGACAGGAGGCTTCAACCTTAAGGAAACCTTCTTCGAGCACAAACTTGCTGTAATCAAAGTTCGCATTTTGCTCCAGCAGGTTCTTAAGGTCAAGAGCGTTTGTGTATTCGCAAACCTTGGACGAAAAAAGTGCCTGATTCCTTCCGGATACGGCACTGGTTTGTGTAACGGCAAGAACGGTTTGAAAACGACTTCCAGTGATAGGGATTACAACAACAGACTTGCTATGATCGTAATCGGTGTACTGTCCGCCAATCTGCTCAGCATATTGCTGCACGTAATTCATGATATTCATAGGGGGTTTATCGGTTAGCTACAATGAAGTTATGAAAAACGCAGCTTCTTTAACTATCAACGGCCTCAAAAATTTAGTTTTTAGAAGTAAAAGGCGTGGACTTTTGTTCCTTTCGAAGAGAATTCAATCGTTGGTGCTGGTATTTTAATCATGCTTGCAAAGAAGATAAGAGTGTTGATTGCCTTTGAGCGAGACTTAATTGCCTTTAGATCAAAGTCAATGGAGAGATAATATTGCCTGTAAGCCGGCGGATATCCGGCTTCAATGTTTTGTTCGTCCCTTGCGTACACCATACCCTCTGCACCATAGCCTACTGCAAGATTCAACCACTTTGGAAATCTTATGAACTTATCCATGTCAACCGATAGCCAATATGTTTGTCCATTGTAATCCTTAAACATTTCACTAAGCGCGCCATCGCCCAATACCGATGGTCTCATCGCTGCATATTCTGTCTGGTGAAACGAGAACTTTGGAAGGATCCTTTGTTCTTTCCAGAGCAATGCTTGTCCGAGGAAGAAAGCAGACCCGGCCGCATTGGCGATGAGGTCGCCTGCTGAAGCGCCATAAGATGAAGAAAAGCCATCCATGATTTCGATAGGCAACATCACGCCAAAGCCAACCAATGAACCTATAAGATCTGATTTCTTTGGTTTTACATTACACCATCGTAATGCCCTTGATGCTCCATAACTGAAGTAATAAGCTGAATAGATGTGGCCGATCTTATCGACTTGTTTCCACTCACCATTATCATTAAAAAAATGAAAAGGTTCTCTCGGGGAATCTTCATACCACAACTCATTAAGACCTGCCAGGGTAATACCATACGCAACCGTTGAACCTATGATAAGGGTATTCAGGCGTTTCCTGTTTACATGCTGGGAGGTATCACTTTGTTGGCCAAAAGCGAGGAACGGAAGGACAATTAAAATTATTGCGAGCTTATTCACTGCCATCATCCTCTTTTATGGCGTCGTCGGCTAGTCTGGCATTTTCTTCTTCTTTCTTCCTTTGTTTACGCGAGGAGGTGAAAAGATCTTTAAGCTCATCAAAACTTTGGGTATGAATGATACTCGCGCCGGTTGTCATCGCTGTCTGATTGTTAACCGAGCTTAAGAGAGGATTTGTATTTGTCCGGCTATACATCTTCACTCTTAACTTTCCGTCTGCAGTAAGTTTATAGTCAACAGTCCAGTCTCCTGCAACGCTGGAAGGATTCGACTGCGTGCCTGTCGTTGGTTGATTACTTGTATTGTTAAATGTACCGTCGCCGCTTACTCGTAATCTTCCATTCATGAATGTATAGGCAAAACGAAGCTGAAACGTATTGAACGATTCCTGGTCCATCGAAGCAATATCGACATCGATCTCAAGATTTTCATCCACCTGGCTCATCCAGTAGCTAAGCTGATTGGATAACAATTCGCTAAGACTGCTTACAACGGAACCACTGGTGTCAAATGATTCTGGCGGAGAAAATCTGCGCAAAACGATAAGGCTGAATACTTGCCGTTTCAATTCCTGTTCGTCGAGTTTGTTTTTGAATGCGGTAAAAGCAAGATCCAGGTTTACGGGTGGACCATTCTCGACTTGTATGTTCTGTGGAAGATCTTTGGCAAGAATATCGAAATTGATCGCTGGGTTAAGCATTGGTCCGTCGAGCGCCAGAAGTACCTGCACAGGATACTTTCTTCGTATCTGAGGAGTATTTTCCGCCGCCGAGTTGGTGTTTTGCACCAATGGAAGTAACGATGCGAGCTGGTTATATGAGGCATCAATGTCCAGCACACCCTGGTACGGATCACCCAGCCATGTGATTCGGCTTCCCTTCTTGATCTCAAACTCTTTGTTTATGATGTCGTATAGTGTGAAATTATACCAGCCTTCAGTAAACTCGATAGCACCGAACATGTTGAATTCGCCTTTTGTATCAACTTGCATTCGAAGGTCTCCGTTGCCTCTTCCCCTGATAATATCCCCTGCTTTCAGGTCAAAAATAATTTCGCAATAGGCATCGGGCGTGACGTCGAGATTCAAATCAAACGTGACCCCTGTGAGGTTTACTTTTTTGTTGATTTGAGTGGCAACGGTTTTTGTGTACGTGGTATCTGTAAAGTTTACAAAGTCAATAAATTCCTTTTTGTCGGTTGACGAGCTACCGCTTATCGGAATGTATACACGCGTGTTCTTTTCCGTCCTTGCTGAAGATGTGATATTAAGGTTTGCAATAGGGCCTTTGATAGACACCGTACCCGTTGCGTAAGACTGTCCGTAAAAGAGGCTGTTATCCTTTATGCTGGTGTTAAGGACCTGTAAATTTCTGAAACTGCCTTCAAGATTGATAGCCATCGATCGAAAGTCCGTATGCGTTAGAGCCCCGTTTAGTTTTCCCTTATTCTTGAAGGTATCAGTCAACTCGATATCCTTAAAGTATATTGAATTCGGGGTAAGCCCGACCTTTCCGGTTAAGCGATACATTGTCTTGAGGTAGTTGATCATAATCTGCGCATCGCTCAAGGTCCCCTCACCGCGGATAAGTGGAGACGACAGCCGCCCCGTGATGCCGAAATCGCCGGATACCGTTCCTCCAATGTTGCTGAAGATGTCGTCGATAAAAGGTTCGATGATCTTTAAGTTGGCTTTCTCGAGATTTGCTACAACGTTTAATGGCGATTTTTTGTCTGCAGGATTGAACTCACCTGTGAGGTTCACGATCCTTTCTTGCAAACGGTCGATGAAGATATTAATGTCAAACTTTCTGTTCAACGTATCCCATTGATTCCGGCCACTCACATCACCGATGAGAAATTCATCAATTGTCAGCGCCTTGATGGTAATGTCGTTTTGAAGCGATGGGTCCTTGTAGAAATTACTGAGCTTAAGATTCCCATCAAGTACACCCGTGAATTTCTTTCCGGTAATGACATTCAACAATGAAAGATCCAGTTTGCTGACATCCATCGACAGGATTTTGTCAGGGTCATCGGATAGCTGACCGTCCAGCCCAACGGATTGTTCGTTGTTGATCAGCGCCAGGTTGTGGAACCTCCATTCGTTTCCGCGTATCGACGTAAAATTGTCGCTTGCAAAACTCCATTCGCGCTCAAGCAACTTTAGTGCTGATGGCGCCATTGTGATAGTGGTGCTATCCTTGGAGAAATCAACTCCGCCTTTCAACCGTATGTTATTTGTCTGGCCAACGTGATCCGCATCGAGTCCGAAATCAATGTGACTTTTGTTCCAAATTGCTTCGGCCAACAGGTTGCTTGTATTCAGGTTCCGTCCGAAGGATTGACGCTCAGAGTTTATTGACGCCATAGCCAGCACGCTCGTGCTGTCCGCTATTTTGGATGCTGTCAGATCCACGTCAGTGTTTAAGAGCAAATTGTTATTGTACTTCACCGAGTCAATGTGTGTATACGCCTGAAAAATTGTTGTGTAACCGCTCGTGAAGCTACCTTGGATGAGGGTGTTCCGCGAGAGGCTCAGGTCGACTCCAAGCAACGTGGTGATCGGCCTGATATCTTTCAGTTTGATGCTGATGTTCGCTTGATAAGGTTGCGGTCGGTAAGTCTTATTTTGGTAATAATTTGCTGTAGCTACCTCGTTGTTTTTGATATTTAACGAGATCTCCTGGGTAAGCGTACGAATGTTCTTATACAAATCCGTCAGCAAATAAACACCCGATATTTCCGCATCGGCCAATGGAGTGTTGAGGACGACGACACGCTCCTTATCGTGTCGTTCGGCATACAGATGGATAGTGTCCAGGTGAATCGACTCCTTTATATAGGTCGATCCGGAAGTTTTGGAAATCTGCAGTTCCTTCCAATGAATCGAGGCTAAGTCCCTTTATGTTGGCGACAAAATCTGCGTGAAGGAAAAGGCTGTCCCTTGAAAGGTTCAGTCTGTGGAAGTTTGCCGTGTCGAGCGACGCTTCTATGTTGACAAGGTTCTTACCTTCTCGCAGGTCAATTGAGCCCTTCGCCTTGATCTGCAGGTTTGGATCATCGATGTCGATCATTCCGTTAAATTGTTCGGACGTTAATCGTGCATTGGTAATTATATTCCTGTAGTTGTAACCTTTAATACCGACTGAGTAAACGTGGCCGTCCAATCTGAAGTCAGCGGTAGTTTTGGTAAGACCGGAACCTATCACCTGGCCATCCATACTAACCTTTTGAAACATAACTGTATCGTTCAGGTATCGTCCAAAGTCAAAGTTGCTTAGCGAAAGGTGCCCGCTATACATTGAACGATCAATATCTTTTTCATTTACCTTAAAGTTTATATCGGATGTTATTTCACCCAGTATACCTGAGAACTTTCCGTTTGCTACAAAGTCGTTAGGATAGCCCAGGAACTGTCCATCCAATTCCATCCTTCCCATGGGTAACAGTCTTTTGAACGTATTCTCGTTAAAAAGAAAAGCGAGATCGTTGGGGTCTACCTGTGATTTTCGCAGGTTAATGATCATAAAAGTTTCATTGATGTTAGGAAGGCCATCCATATCGATGGAACCCGCGAGGTGAGTTTTACCAACATCAATTTTCATTTGGGTGAATTTGAATTTGTTGATGCGTCCGTTGAAAACCCCCTGAAGATTTAGCGGCTGCGCTATACGCTCTACACCCGGGGCAAAGAATTCAAGGTCACTTGGATAGATAGTTGTGTTGATAAGGTTTGCGTGTATGCCCACATTTTCCACAAACTCGTTTAATGCTCTCAGCCCCTGGAATTTAAAGAGGATGGTATCTGTAATAACACTTTCACCCGCGTGAAGGTCCAGGCCAACGAACTCCATAGACGTTTGACACAAGCGGAAAAAAGTCGATAGTTGGTTCACCTTGAACTTCGTCTTTAGATCCTGTGCAATGAGTGTGCGCAGGTTGAATTCAGTAGTGTCACCAAGGATGACGAAACTGTTCAGCTGGCCCTCATCGACACTGAGAGAAAAATGATTATAGTCAAATCCCTGCGGAACTGTATCCCGGTCCTGGTTGATATAAGTGAATTGACTTTGGTTAATAAACGCTTCGCCGATGTTGATCTTTGGTGGCTTGCCACCTCCGCCGGTTCCGCCATAGTGAGCGTTGATATTTGCAATAAACACATTGAGGTTAAGGTCGCGCAATGAGTCAATCTCGTTGACCTTAGTCAGCAACACGTGGGCACTATCGAGGTAGACCCCATCAATGTTGACGTTCTTTTTCTCAAATAACTGTGAAAGCTTAAAGTTGATGAGGATAGTCTTAGCCGAAATCATCTTATTTCCTTCAGGGTCAATAACGGCAACGTTTTCAAGCTCAAGTCTGTCGAACCATAACATACGGAAACCGCCCACAGTGGTCCTGAAGCCCGTAACGTTTGTAAAATTTTTGAGGAACTTGGTGATAAAGTAACCTTGAACGGGAGGAATCTGAAGAATGAGAAAGGAGGAAATGAAGAAAAAAAGTATGGCCGTGACGGTATACGCCAATATTTTAGCTATCCTATTTTTAATAACTTGCAAGTTCATTTCCTAACAGATGCGTTCCGTCATACTTGCCATTGAATCCTCCTGCGATGAGACATCCGCTTCCGTAATTGTAAACGGCAAGGTACTTAATAATATTATCGCGACACAGAGCGTTCACCAAAAATACGGTGGAGTCGTCCCTGAACTTGCCTCACGCGCACATCAACAAAATATCGTTGTTGTTGTAAATGAAGCACTTCAAAGTGCCGGTATTCTAAAAACGGAATTAACTGCTATTGCGTTCACGCGTGGCCCTGGCCTTATGGGTTCTTTGCTGGTAGGAGTATCGTTTGCAAAAGGATTATCACTCGGTCTGAACATACCGCTCATCGAAGTAAATCATATGCAGGCGCATGTGGTCGCGCACTTCATAGACGACCCCAAGCCCCAGTTCCCCTTTCTTTGCCTCACCGTTAGCGGAGGCCATACGCAGATCGTTTTGGTTCGTGATCATCTGAATATGGAAGTAATCGGACAAACGCAGGATGATGCGGTTGGGGAAGCATTTGATAAAGCTGCGAAAGTAATGGGTCTTCCTTATCCAGGCGGTCCATTAATTGACAAGTACGCCAGGGACGGCAATGCCAATGCGTTCAGATTCCCCGAGACGGTTATGCCGGGACTGGACTTTTCATTTAGCGGCATCAAAACGGCTTTCCTCTATTTTTTAAGAGATGAAAAGCGAAAGAATCCTTCCTTTGTGGAGCAGAATCTGAACGATATATGCGCCAGCCTTCAGCAACATTTAGTAAATATGCTGATTACAAGATTGGTGCAGGCAAGCGAAAAGACTGGAATAAAAGAGATCGCGATCGCGGGTGGTGTGTCCGCAAATTCAGGACTGCGTAAAGCGCTAAAAGAAACAGGAGACAAACTTGGTTGGAATGTATTCATTCCCGCTTTTGAATATTGTACGGATAATGCGGCAATGATCGCAATGGCGGCGCATTACAAGTTTATAAAGGGAGAATTCTGCGGCCTGGATGTTGTGCCGCTGGCGCGTATGCCTTTTTAGCAAACAACGCAAACGGATATGAAGAATATCTTTAAAATTGGTGATCGAAAGGAATATCGAAGGGTTATCGGTCCTGACGACGTTGCGGCTTTTCACGGTAAGGTTGTTCACCAGGTGTGCGCTACATTTGCGCTGGCCAGGGATATTGAGTGGACGTCGAGGTTGTTTGTGCTTCAGATGTGTGACGATGACGAAGAAGGTATCGGAACGATGCTGACCGTCCACCATAGGAGTCCCGCGTTTGTGGGACAGGAAGTTTCGATTAGCGCAAGGGTGGAGGAGATCAATGGAAACGAGTTGATTTGTTCATACGAAGCTTCTATTAATGACCGTTTGATCGCGACGGGTCAAACGGGACAGAAGATATTCAAGAAAGAAAAAATTGATCGCTTATTTCAACCTCAAAAATAGAGTGTCAGATTAGAGCAATGTAGTATGAAACCACAACGTTTTTCAAATGCAATAAATATCAGGAACCGGCAAGCGGGTTTTGAATATGAACTGTTGGACAAATATACAGCCGGCTTGGTGCTGATGGGCACCGAAATAAAATCGATCAGGGAAGGAAAAGTCAATTTGCAGGATGGTTATTGTTATGCAAACAATGGTGATTTTTTTGTGAAAGGAATTAATATTACACCATATGCGGAAGGTACCCATTACAATCATGAAGCTACGCGCGAAAGGAAACTTCTCTTAAAGAAGTCGGAGATTAAAAAGCTGGAAAGCAAGATGGATGAAAAAGGCTATACGCTGGTTCCAACACGGCTCTTTATAAATGAGCGGGGTCTTGCAAAGCTTGAGATCGCCCTAGCAAGAGGCAAGAAACTTCATGACAAACGTGACAGTATAAAGGAGCGCGACGCGAAACGTGAGTTGGACAGGCTGAAGATAAGGTAGGAATCTAAAACAACTTTTTAACCATAGATGGAAATATTGGATTATGGTGTTTGCCGGCTGAGCATTGTTCCTGTAAGGGCAGAGGCAAGTGACAAGTCAGAGCTAACAACTCAACTTCTTTTTGGGGATCATTACGAGGTCACTGATGCAACGAAAGATAAGAAGTGGTTAAGAATCCGGATCAATTTTGATCAGTTCGATGGATGGCTGGACGCAAAACAGAATCATCCTGTTTCACAAGAATATTATGAGTATTTAAATCGCGCAGAGTTCAAGATCACAACAGATGTCACGGCAAGTCTTCTTTATAATAAGAGCCCGCAGATTATACTTATGGGCAGTATGATCCCGATTTCCAGCTCGGAGTTATTCAAAATGGAGGAACAGTTTGCGTTTAACGGAGAAGCAAAGAATCTGGGACAAAAGCGGGAGTATGAGTACATGAAGAATGTAGCGTTCAAATACCTGAACGCTCCTTATTTATGGGGTGGAAAGAGTCCCTTTGGAATTGATTGTTCGGGGTTTGTTCAAATGGTTTTTAAAATCTGTGGATACCGTTTATTTCGGAACAGCTGGCAGCAATCAAATCAGGGTAAGTCATTCAGGGATATTGAACAAGGTAAGACCTGGCGACCTTGTTTTCTTTAAGAATCCGGAAGGCAAAGTTAACCATGTCGGAATCATGCTGGAAGGCGATAGGATCATCCATGCATCTGGTAAGATTAGGGTCGATCACTTGAATGAAGAGGGAATCCTTAATCTGGAAACAAAAATTTATTCCCACCAATTTTCACACATCCGACGAATTCTTTCCGAATAGCGGCATAATTCGGCGCCGAAACTTCTGGAATCACGCTTTGTAAGTAGCGGGATTGGTTTTATCTTACATTCATAAAACCGGGTATCCTTTCCGAGTTCCATACAAATAAGGACGTGCGAAGGTATCACCGATAAAGAGTTTATTTAAGAAATGAACAGCAGAGTATTGGTGCTTAATCAAGATAACAGCCCACTGATGGTATGTTCGGTGGAGCGCGCCTTTATTCTGGTATTCTTAAATAAGAGCGAGATGGTCAGACCTGCTAACGGTCACCGATTGCATTCTGTCTCGAAAAATTATCCGATGCCGTCAGTCATCCGCTTGAATCGATATGTTAACGCCCCTTACAAGGGCGTTAATCTTACGCGGCAGAATATATTTAAACGCGACAGTTTTGAGTGTCAATATTGTGGAACTCGTCGCGACCTCACAATCGACCACGTCGTTCCCCGTGCAAAGGGCGGACTTGATTCATGGCTAAACCTCGTCACCGCCTGCAAGCGATGCAATGCCAAAAAAGGTGATTATACTCCTGAGGAAGCTAACATGCCGCTCCGTAAGAAACCTTATAAACCTTCTTACGCGATCTTCCTCAAAGACCATATGAATGGACAGGCTGACGAGTGGGATAGCTTTCTAAGTGGGCATCACAGTCATTGATAGGTCAATCAACTATGTTCAGTCTTCAACGCAAAACTGCAATCATTACAGGGGGTGGAAGTGGTATCGGCAAAGCAATTGCCGAGTTATTCGCTTCACAACAAGCTGAGGTCTTTATTCTGGAACTGAACAAGAACAGTGCAGACGAGACCGTTAACACTATCATAAGTAAAGGAGGAAAAGCCACAGCATTTGCAGTTAATGTTGCCGACCAGGCCCAGGTAAAAGAGGTGATCTCACACATAGCACAAAAAGCGGGAAGGATCGATATACTGGTAAATAGCGCTGGCATCTCTCACATCGGAAGACTTGAGAATACACTGGAAGAGGACTTTGACAGGATCATTCAGGTAAACATCAAGGGTGTTTACAACGTGATGCATGCTGTAATTAATTATATGAAAGTACAGGGTGGGGGAGTGATCCTTAACCTCGCGTCCGTGGCAGCGGGCCTTGGTCTATCGGACCGGTTTGCTTATTCGATGAGCAAAGGAGCTGTTGTATCGATGACGTTATCTGTGGCCAAAGATTACATCACGCATAATATCAGGTGCAATTGTATGTCACCAGCACGGGTACATACCGCATTCGTCGATGGATTCCTTGCGAAAAACTATCCCGGCCAGGAAAAAGAAATGTTTGATAAGTTATCAAGAACGCAACCCATTGGCCGAATGGGAAAACCTCATGAGATTGCATCGCTTGCTCTCTACTTGTGTTCTGACGAAGCGGCGTTTGTTACCGGCTGTGACTACCCCATCGATGGCGGATTTACCCGGCTGAATACTTGAAGAACAAGTTCTTAACCACACCGAAAAAGTTTACACACATCTAATACTATAAATCAATTCATATGAAGATCTTAAGATTCGGTGAGCCTGGTAAAGAAAAACCTGGAGTATTAGTCAACGGCGAAATCCTTGATATATCCTCCTTCGGACAGGATTTTAACGAAGACTTTTTTGGAACAGATGGCCTCGACCGGTTGAGCAAATGGCTTAAGAACTAACTCTTCGCTTCCCAAAGTGGCGGCAGGCGTAAGGATGGGATGTCCGGTCGTCCGTCCTTCAAAGAGTAATTTGCGTGGGCTTGAATTATACAAAGCACGCCCTGGAGTCAAATATGCCATTGCCGAAAGAGCCAATCATCTTCTTCAAGGCCACTACGGCGGTTACGGGCCCCAACGATCCTCTTATCATACCGAGAAATAGTGTCAAGACCGACTGGGAGGTTGAGTTGGCAGTGGTGATAGGCAAGAGAACGTCCTATGTTGAAGAGCAAGATGCCTTGGATTATGTGGCGGGTTTCTGTCTGCATAATGATTATAGCGAACGCGAATTTCAGTTGGAAAGAAATGGTCAGTGGGTTAAGGGCAAGAGCTGCGATTCATTTGCACCCCTTGGACCCTATCTGGTTACTAAAGACGATGTGGGTGACTATAATAACCTTCACATGTGGCTGAAGGTGAATGGAAAAACGATGCAGGATAATAATACTGATGATATGATCTTCGAGGTGCCCTACCTGGTGAGCTACATCAGCCAGTTTATGACGTTGTTGCCCGGTGATATTATTTCCACCGGCACTCCTGCTGGTGTTGGACTTGGATTCAAACCTCCGATTTTTGTAAAGCCTGGGGATGTAATCGAGTTGGGAATTGAAGGACTCGGTGAGCAGCGGCAGGTAGCGCAAAACGCCCAATAGTTATGAGTTATGAGTTATGAGTTAGTGTGTGGGTGTGAGCATGGCATCAAACCCTCGCTCATGCCCTAACTCCTAACTCCTAACTCCCAACTCCTAACTCCTAACCCTTGAAAATGCACATTCTATCCCTATATTCAGGGATGATGGCGCTATCGAAAAGAATCTTCCTTGTGCTATATGCTACGGTGCTAAGTGTGACGGTATTTTGCCAGCCGGTGAGTACGCCGTCTGCACTATATGAGAGCGGTCTCAATCTTTACGAAAAACATCCGGCTAAAGCTTACAAAGTGTTTATCAGCGCTATGCACCTCGCGAGAAAAAACGGTGATTGGGATGTGTACATCGATGCGTTGAACAAGTCATCTGCCCTCGCGCTAGCTGACAAAGAGGACTTCGGTGAGGTATTCATCGCATCAAAAGAGGCTCTCAACCTCACTGATAAGTTTAAGTCCAGGGCGGCCGTTGCGGAACTACACTATAACTTAGGAGAATGTTACAATTTAAGTTACGATGTTGATAGCGCGATCTATCACTACGATAAGGCTAAACAAATTTTCACCTCACTCACAGGAGAGTGGACCAAGGAAGTGGCTAAGTGTTACCACGGTCTCGGCGACGTAAACAAATACAATAAGCTAGATTTTTTTGAGGCCGAAGTGAATTATGAAAAAGCGTTAAGCATCAGGGAAAAAATTGGATTTCAGGATACACTAATCCTTTACCGGAACTTCTATAGCCTTGCCGCCACTAACAGGTCCCAACGAGATTTTGAAAAGGGACTTTCTTATGGAACGAAGGCAATGGATCTTGCCAATTCACTGGACCCGTTAAGGGTTGAAACGACTACCGGTATGCTCGCAAACATATACCGCGATATGAACGAGTCAGAGATGGCGAAGAAATACTATCTGGCGGCTATTGCGATTAACAAAAAAACAAAAATTGCCGAGAACAGGGCATGGTACTATTTGTGTCTGGGTGAAACCTATAAGAACGATTCTCTTTACAATGATGCGTTAAATTGTTTCAGCCAGGCTTATCCTTTTTATCGGTCATCACAAGGCACGGACGGAAACCTTTTCCTTTACCTTCTTCTTCATTCGGGGGAAGTGTTTTCGGAAGTACACGACGACGTGAACTTTTTCAAGACGACGCGGGAATTCTTTCGTGAGCTTTCACAGCGGCCAGCAGAGAGTCGTTTTTTTGCATCACAGGGAATGGTACTGTTAGGTGATTTCTACAATTCCAGAACCAATTATGACTCTGCTCTTCGCTATTATCAAAGAGCACTTGTGTCTCTGCTTCCGTCCTTTACGTCGTCAAAAGTTGAATACAATCCCACAGAAAAGGATATCGGGTTTTTCTATTACACGTACGTTGTATTAACACAGAAAGCCTCCGCACTCACTTCGAAATTCTCGACAACCGGAGACGCCACTTACCTCACTCAATCGCTTCTCTGTCTGAGACTCGCGGAAAAAATTCTTTCAAAAGAGCGCAGCAACATTGACATGGACAAGTCGAAATGGGAATTTCTGGATGACCGATATGATCTCTATGAAGACATTATCGCGAGACTCCACCAGGGTAAAGGGATACTGCCTGCGGACACGATCTCCAAATTGGCGTTCAGGTACTTTGAACAAAGCAAGTCCCGATCACTGGCCGACGCATTGGCACAAGCCGAACAAACAAAAAAGATTAGCGCCAAAGACAGCCTTTTCAGAATTCATACAGATCTAAGGCGGGAATTATTGGCAGTACAGGATGACATAAATCATGAATTGGAAAAATCACCTTCATCAAATGAGATAATAGCGTTGCGTGAAGAAATGGTGAGGATCGATCGACGGATACAGAACTGCAAGCAAGCCATCGAAGAAAAATATCCAGGTTACTTTAATGTGAAGTACGGTTATCTCACGCCGGCACTGGAGGATGTCCGGAGCGTTCTTAAAGACCGTGATCAGGTTGCATTGGAATTCTTTTGGGGATCAGAGTGGGTATACGGCCTTGGCATTTCTGCGGATACCATAGCATTTGAAAAGATCGGCCGACCAGATAGCATTGCAGCTGAAATCGGGAAGGTACTAAATCATTTCGATGAAAATACCTCAGGTATACACGCAGACAACCATCGATCGTTTGTGACGTATTCACATGCCTTATATAAAAAAATGGTCCAGCCGTTTGCATCTCTTATCGAAGGTCATAAACGCATTCTCATTATCCCGGATGGGCCCATTAACCAGGTGCCATTTGAAATTTTGTTGCGCGAGGCCAAGACCATGAACACCGTTGACTATCGATCGCTCCAATACCTGATTAAATCGCATTCCGTAGGCTATGCTTATTCATCGGCTATGATTATGCACAAAAGCGAAAGAGCAAGTAAAGCACCATCCTTGTTGGCGGTTGGATTTACTGGAGGTTCACGTCTCCGTGCTCCGCAGCCAGAGCTCGAAGAGATCATTGGCGCCGAAGAGGAGCTCGAGGCGCTGGCAAGACGATTCAAGACGGGAAAATTCCTTGTTGGACCCGATGCAACCGAGGCTAATTTCAAAATCCTGTCCCCACAGTATGACATCATCCACCTGGCAATTCACGGACGGGGTGATATTCAAAGCAACTTTTCGTCAAGTCTTTATTTCAGGACCAGGTATGATAGTCTTGACGACGGGGAATTACATGATTACGAGCTATACGGCATAAAGCTTAATGCGCTTATGGCGGTACTGAGCGCGTGCGAGTCCGGTTTAGGACGAGGTTACAAGGGAGAAGGTATGATCAGTATGGCAAGCGCATTTACTTATTCCGGATGTGCAAACATTCTGATGAGCCTTTGGAAGGTAAATGATAAAGCGTCCACCGTATTAATGGATGATTTTTATGGGCACCTGCTGGAAGGCAGGACTATTGATGATGCCTTGCGTCAGTCGAAACTGGATTACTTGGAAGCGGCCGACGAGCTGACGTCGGATCCAAAGATATGGGCACCGCTCGTGGCTTATGGTAGCCACGAGCGAATATTCCAAAAGTCGAATGATCGTCTGTTTATTTATGGAGCTGTAGCGCTTGCCGTTGTATTCGCGATTATCTTTTTCGCACGGCGTCGCAGACCTACTTAGGCCGCTTGTCGCCGTTGACTATAGTACGTGACTCTACGGTCAGGCTAGGCGGGCTCTTCTGCTCGAAAATTATTCGTGTTACGTTAGTTTCTTCGTCCCAAACAGGCCTTTCGGGATCGTTAAAAAAATCGTTGACGATACATTCTATACAATTCGTGTCGCCGTTGTCAGGCTTTCGCTCATAGAGATCAAGATGCGAATAATCATCACTGCTTTTTGTCTTATTCTTCTCATTCTCTTTCTCTTTCTTCTCTTTCTCGTCCCGTCTCTTGTTGTAAATGCTAATCGCGCTCTGAAAATTGGCTGGAAGTTCAGATGGCTCGTATCTTTCATTGTCGCGATCGTAATACACTTGTTCAATTACCTTTTTGATAACACGATCTGAAATAAAGTTCAGCAATCGATGTACTTTGTTTGCGTGAAAGGTTGACAAGCCCGAATTGGCGCCATTGTTAAGCGCAGGAACAAAATCAAGTACGACTTTTATTTTGGCGTTGTCCTTTTCCGGGTCAACATCGTTGGCGGAGACAGTCAGGGTGAAATTAATTTGAGTTTCACTTTTGGTGATAGGTTCATTGGTATTTGCCATATAGGTAGGGTTTTTTGGTTCGTTTATTCAGGTTTAGTTTACTTTCTCCAACAGTTCCCGTGCTTTGGTTGCATAAGAAATTTCCGTAGCGCCTAACTCTTTGAGGATGGCCTGGGCTTTTTCGGTTTCACCGCTTTTTAAGTAACATAGGCTCAGATACCACTTTGCTTGCATGTCGAGGTCATCAAAGTCCTGGTTCAAAGTAATGAAATTGGCTTTTGCCTCTTCAAGGTTGCCCAGGATGAGGTTGGAATTTCCAAGAAGCAACAACATGGGCGCATCTTTGTTGTCTTTCAGAAGATCTGTGAAAAGTGTTGCTGCCTTTTGATAGTTACGTTGTTCATAGGCCTGAAAGGCTTCTGCTCTTTTTGAATCGATGGACTGGTTGCTACGAAGGGCAGGCTCGAACATATTAGGGTAAGGAGTAAAGTAAGCCTGGAAAAGCTGATCCGGATTTTCTTTGAACGAATTCATAAATACGGCCACCACAACAGTAATTCCGATCACGGCAGCTGCCGCATAATAATACCATTTAGGGGGGCCGAACTTAACCGGATGGGTGTTTCCTTTTGAAGCTTTGATTCCAGGTCTTCAAGAAATTGAAGGTTTGCGGCTGCCCCTTCATAGCGTACAGCGGCAATTAATGCTTTCTCCTGTTCTACTAATAGCTTGAAATTGTCGTCGCTTTCCAGTCGCGTTGTAAAGGTTTTCAACTCAGCGTCATTAAGCTCTGCATCAAAATATTTTTCGACTAAGGCGATGTCAGCTTCAGAGTGATTCATGATTTAAAGTAAATGTGTTTTGTTCGTTTTCCTGCTCAAATAATTTTCGAAGTCTCGCCATGCACTTACATTTTTGATTTTTCGCCGTTTCTGGATTTTTGTAATTCATCTCAATTGTTATTTCCGGGATGCTCTTTTTTTCATAGTAGAACAACTCTATTAATCGCTGGCACGGTTGACCTAATTTTGAAAGCGCATTTCTTGCCCTTTCAAACACGGCGTCCTCGATTGTGTTCGAGGGCTCGTCAATAAGGGTGTCCTTCAGCCATTTTTCCTTGCTGACGGGTGTGAATCGCTTTTCTTTTCTGAAATTTTCTTTCACAATATTTTTTCCAATTCCGAAAAGGTAAGTTTTTACACTGCTTACCAGGTGCTCTAGCTTTCCTTGTTTAATGTTGTCATGAAAGATTAGGATAGTAAGCTGGTAGAAATCTTTCCCATCATCCAATGAACATTTAAATTCCTTGACCACCCATCTCAGGAATTCTTCACGGTACTCTTCGTAAATAAGGCCGAGTTCCGTTCGACCGCCTGATTTTATCTTCTGTATTATCTCATCCTGGCTCATTTCAGCACCGGTCTTTATGTATAATGAATAAATAAGTAACCCATCCGACGGGTCTTTTTATCTGAATTTATATGCAAATTCTCTTAATGGTAAGGTAGTATTTTTCACTGAAAATAGGGATGCAACGTCTGTGAAGCGTCAAAAGGGGTTATGAGTTACGGGTTAAGAGCCTGCCTGCATCGCCTTCGGTAGCCGCTTGCGCCACCTCTATTGCCCCGATAAGTATCGGGACGCACACGGTCGGCAGACAGGTTCGTGTGTGGGTGTGAGCATGTTAGTGTGGAAACTGAGTATCACACCCTTGCCCTTGCCCCAACCCATAACTCATAACTCATAACTTATTAACTTAAACTCCTAACTCCTAACTGCATTATTGGTCGATTGCAAAAAAAGTTTTTCAGGCACGGGTTACTTTGTTCAGGTATGTACATAAAGGTCGTATTTCAAAAAAACCTTTAAACTTTTAGCTATGTATCCATTCACATTTAAGGAAAAAGAAGTGCTATCCCTGATATCTATGGGACTAACTACTAAAGAGATTGCGGGCAAATTGAACATCAGTCACCACACCGTAGAGACTCACCGAAAGAACCTGTTGAGGAAATGTGAGGCCAAAAATTCAGCGCAGCTCGTTCAGCTGGCGTTGGTCAATCAGATTATCGCAGCATAGAGAAGACCCTCTCTGTTTTCTCTCTACAATATTAAAGCGTAGGTCAATTTTTCTATAGTTTGGGTTAGCAGGCCCGGATACAGTCCGGGTCTGTTTTTTTATCCTTTTTTAATAATTATACCGATCGGTATAATTTGGCCGAATTTTTGCCTATCTTTGGGCATGGGTAAAGCGACTGTTACACGTCAATTCATAATTGACAAGACTGCTCCCGTGTTTAACACAAAAGGATACAACGGCACGTCGTTGAATGACCTGACTGAAGCTACAGGCCTTACCAAAGGTTCGTTGTATGGCAACTTTGACAACAAAGAGGAAATTGCCATCGCTGTCTTCCATTATTCTATGGAAAGGGTACGCGAAACAGCCCGCCTGAAAATTGAAAGAGCCAAATCCTCAAAAGATAAATTGCTCGCCCTTCTTGATTTTTATTCACAATACGTGTTTAGCTCGCCCATTCCCGGAGGATGCCCTTTGATGAACAATGCCGTTGAAGCCGACGATCAGCACGTGTTTATGAAAAAAGCTGTGGCTACGGAGATAAAAAAAACAATCGACGTTATCGCCGGACTTCTGCTCAAAGGAAAAAAAGAAGGCGAGTTCAAAAATTCTATTAACGAAAAAGAGATTGCAAACTTGTTTTTCTGTTCCATCGAAGGAGCAATTATCGTCTCCCGCGTATCCTCGTCCGATGCCGCGATGAAAAGTGTCGCGAGTTTCAATCGAAACCTCTTAAAACAAATCAGTAAATAATTTATGCCACAACGAAGAGTAGTTGTAACCGGCCTGGGCGCTGTAACTCCGCTAGGCAACTCGGTTCCGGAATTTTGGAGTAATCTTATTTCAGGAAAAAGCGGGGCGGCGCCCATTACTAAATTTGACACCGCCAAATTCAAAACGAAGTTTGCCTGCGAGGTGAAGAATTTCAATCCTCTTAATTATTTTGAAAAACAGGATGTCAGAAAGATCGACCCCTTCACTCAATTCGCTTTGGTTTCTTCTGAAGAAGCATTGAAGGATTCCAAACTCGATCTCGGGAAGATCGATAAAACAAGAGTAGGGGTGATCTGGGGATCGGGCAATGGAGGCTTTTATACCTTTCAGCAGGAAGTGATGGAGTATGCCAAAGGCGATGGCACACCGAGATTCAACCCATACTTTATTCCAAAAGTTATAGTCGACATCGCGGCAGGCTGGATTTCTATTAAGTATGGATTTATGGGGCCGAATTTTTGTACTGTGTCCGCTTGCGCTACTTCCACAACGGCAATCATAGACGCTATGAATTACATACGCTGGAACAAGGCCGACATTATCGTAACCGGTGGATCGGAAGCCGCTGTCAACGAGGCGGGCATTGGAGGCTTTGGAGCGTTAAAGGCTTTGTCAACCCGTAACGATGATCCAGCCACAGCTTCACGACCTTTTGATGTGGGGCGGGATGGTTTTGTCATGGGAGAGGGAGGAGCAGCGCTAATATTGGAAGAGTACGAACACGCCAAGGCACGCGGCGCAAAAATTTATGCGGAGGTTGCAGGCGGTGGAATGTCTGCGGACGCGTACCATCTCACGTCAACACATCCCGAAGGCGCAGGTGCAATGCTGGGAATGAAGTGGGCTTTGGAAGACGGCGGACTAAACCCGACTGATGTGGATTATCTAAATCCGCATGCGACTTCCACCCCCGTGGGTGATGAAAGCGAAATGAAAGCAGTGTCCAGGTTTTTCGGACCACACAAGGATAAACTTCTAATAAGTGCCACCAAATCGGCAACGGGTCACTTGCTGGGTGGTGCGGGAGCGATTGAATCAATTATCTGTATTAAAGTTATCGATACAGGTATCATTCCGGCAACCATCAATACCAAAGACATTGATCCAACTCTTCCGACTGGTCTCAATATTGTCACCGGCGCCGCGGTGAAAAAGAACGTACGTGTAGCCCTAAGCAATACCTTTGGTTTTGGTGGACATAATGCCTCAGCGGCATTTGTGAAGGTGTAGCCAGAGAGGAAAATTTCAGATTTTTCCGTCCAAAATCGCTTCCCGCGTGCTGTCCATGAACGTAATCCTGACGTTCAATGACTTTTACAATCGTTTTCGAATTAATCGAAGGTGGAGGATTTCATCCGGGGCATTATCTATCGATATGAGGAATTGTCGATAAGCGATTTAATAATTACCTTCAGCAACCGCATCGAATAAGGATGACTTGTGAGCAAAGAATCGGTGCCGTTGTACAAGGTGAATGATGTTGAAGGGGTTCCTGGGTTTGCACCTTGATTCTGCCGAAACCTAATGTCCGAAATACATGAAATACCCGAAGCTTCTGGAGATCACTTTCAGCTTCTTGTTCGCTTGCCTGTTCCTCGCGACCAGTTGCACCAACAAATCTGCAACCAACGAGGTAGCAACTGTGCAGCAGCTCAAACCTCATCCACTTAATCCACTGGATACAAACGAAATCCACCTTGTAAGACAGATTCTGCTGGACGAAGGCAAGATCGACACGACTTATCGCTTCTATCTCATCAATCTCAACGAGCCGCCAAAAGCGGAAATGCTAAAGTATAAAGTCGGTGAACCGTTCCGTAGGGAAGCAATTGTTTCGGTCTATGATCGTGGCACCAATAAAACATATGAATCGGTTATTGATCTCATAGGAAGGAAGTCTCTCTCATTTTACAATGTGCCGGGAGTAACACCAGGTGCTTTCCTGAAAGATTCTGTTACGGATGAAATGCTCAAAAAGAACACTGAATGGCTTGCCGGTCTGAAGTCGAGGGGTATACATCCGGATTCCGTCGGTGTTTCCAACGTTTTTGCTGGCGATCTGGGCATCGCTCCGCCAGATCATCGCGAACTGATTTGTACGCCGCAGTACAAGAATAAAAAATACAAAGAAATGCTGGTACACGGTTTAGTGGCATATGTAGACCTCACCGACCAGAAGGTACTAAAAGTGCTGGATGACGGAGGTAAGGGATTCTTTAAACCGGAGGACATTAAATATTTGGATTCAGATTCTGCCAAAGTCTTATTGCCTGAAACCAAGCCGATGAAGATATCGCAGCCAGAAGGGACAACATATACGGTAGACGGTTTCCAGGTCACCGGCAAGACATGGTCGTTTAGGGTAGCCGTTGATAACCGGGAGGGATTAGTTATATATGACGCAAAGTACAACGACAATGGAGTGATGCGCCCTGTGTTGTACCGGGCATCGTTGGCAGAAATGTATGTTCCTTATGGATCGACAGACCTTACACATGCATCGTGGAATTATTTTGATGGCGGTGCATATCGTATGGGGCAAATGTGGCCCAAGCTCATGAATGGATTAAAGGCAGGATCAGATGTGCCCGAAAATTCAACATTCCTTCCGGGATTCTTTCACGACGAAAAGGGAAAGCCGGTACAGATCGACAGCATGGTTGCCATATTTGAAGAATATCCTGGTCCGATCACTCGTCATGGTAAGTTTACGCACGATGCGCGTAACCTTGCCGTTAAGTATTTCACGAAGATCGGCAACTATGATTACGGCTTCAAGTGGGTGTTTCGCGAGGATGGAACGATCGACCTTAAGGCCGAGCTAACTGGCATTGTTGGAATAAAAGCCGTGAACCGGACAACGGATCTGCCAGGCGGCGACGATGAGAGCTATAACGGGGTTTATTACGGAACATTAGTAGCACCACATGTTGAAGCAGTAAATCATCAGCACTTCTTTTCATTCCGCCTCGACTTGGATGTTGATGGAACCGAGAACATTGTGGAAGAAATGAATACGGTGGCACTCGCCGCCAGCGATAAAAATCCATGGAACAATGCGTTTGTGCGACAAATGTCCTTGATCAGGAACGAATCAGAAGGACAACGGAATTTAAACGTATCAACAAACCGTCATTGGATGGTAGCGGATTCTAAAGCGGTAAATTCGCTGGGTCAACAGAAGAGTTACGTGATCATGCCAGGTCACAATGCGTCACCGCTGGCAGCACCTGGGTCCGGACCGCGCAAAATGGCCGACTTCCTGGAAAGTCAATTTTGGGTCACGTCTTATAAAGAAAATGAGTCTTTCCCGGCTGGCGATTACCCGAATACGCGGGGAATTAAGGATGGACTTCCGAAGATGGTAAGCGATAACGAAAACATCGAGGGCAAGGATGTAGTAGTGTGGTACAATATGGGCATCACTCACATTGTTCGACCGGAAGACTGGCCCGTAATGAATGTTCATACTATTGGATTTTCACTTATGCCATTTGGGTTCTTCGACCGCAATCCGGCGGCATCAAGTAAAAAGGCACCGGAACAACCAAAAGTAATCGTACTGGATAAAGTTGTCCCACCAGATGTAACACAATGTGTTCCGTTGCCGGCCGACAGCAAACAGGCGCGCTCTAAGTCGAAAACCGTTCAACGCAGCAAAGCAGGCTAACGCTTATCGGACTAACCAGATTGTAGCGCGGGGCAACCCACGCCCTGGTGGCCGGTCCTGCATGTGGAGGGAATATTTCAAATAGTCAGATCACTGATTTCGGGGGGGACTTGTCCAAGAAGCCAGGTTTCTTCCGTTTGTTTTTCAGTCCGGCGCCAGGTATAATCTATTTTTGTTTGTTAACTTTCACCTGGGCCCACGCTGAGAATGAGTTGGAGCGATTACCGCTGGGTGACAAGTTCGGCTTCAAACAAAAAGGCAATAATATGGAACAATCAGCAGTCCTGCCGCCGCTAGAACCACTCTCCGAATCAGAACGCATCACGATCATCGATAGCCTCCGCGGTATTGCGCTTTTGGGTATTCTGATGATGAACATTCCTTTCTTTGGTTTTCCCGTCATCCAGGCTGGCAACCCTATGATTGCAAATGAAATGGGGACCATTAACTTTCAAGTCTGGTATGTCGTGGACGGATTTCTTGAAGGTAGTCAGCGTGGTTTGTTTTCTATGTTGTTTGGGTGTGGCGTCATAGTATTCACCACCCGGCTGGAAAAGAGAGTTAATGGTGTTATGCCGGCCGAATTATTTTTAAGACGTCAGCTCTGGCTTTTGCTGTTTGGACTTTTTAATGCATTTGTGTTGCTATGGAGTGGTGATATTTTATATCACTACGCCATCCTGGGTATTGTTCTATTTGCCTTCAGGAGGATGAAGCCATCATACCTGATCATAGCCGCTATTATCTGTCTCGTACTCCAGACCGGAAGGGAAAACAGGGACCTGTACCGCGATAAGAGCACAATAGAGAAAGGTGAAGTCGTTGCAGCGATCGACACCACTAAAACAAAACTAAGTGATAAACAAAAAGGGCAGCTTGAAGCAATGAACGGCTTTAAGAACAGGCAGAAGCTTGAGAAAAAACAGAAAAGAGCGAAGGAAGACATTGAAGCCGTTCGAGGGAGTTACGCTGAACTTTACGATCACAATAGTAACGACAGTGTTTGGATGGAGACAGAATTTATGTATTTCAACCCGTGGGATATTTTGATATTCATGTTCCTGGGCCTGGCATTTTTCAAAATGGGCCTGATGCAGGGTGATCACACGTTAAAAACATATTTGATAATCGCCGTCCTCGGGTTGGGAATTGGTGGTGTGTTGTCGTACATGAGACTGAAGACCCTGATCGAAATGCAATTCAACTTTTTTGATTACACTAAGGAGGTTTCGTACACTTTGTATGAAATACCACGGACATTCCGCTCTGTAGGCATATTCGGATTGATAATGGTGGTGTACAAAACGGAGTGGTTTAATTGGCTGTTTGCGCTTGTGCGTCCGGTTGGACAAATGGCTTTTACGAATTACCTCATGCAATCATTAATTTGTGGGTTGATATTCTACGGTATAGGATTCGGGTATTTTGGACAACTTCAGCGTTATGAGTTGTATTATGTGGTGGGAGGCGTGTGGATATTTCAGATCATCGTCAGCCACATCTGGCTTCGCTACTACCGCTTTGGACCAATGGAGTGGATATGGAGAAGCCTTACATATTGGAAACTTCAGCCATTCAAAAAAACGAGTGCTGTTGAAACAGTGTTTCCTTCAGTGCAACCTGGGAGCTAGCGGTTCGTTCTGAGGCTTCCCATGACTTTGTTGGCAAATACAAAGTCGTCGAGTTCTTTCACCCCGGAATGAGTGATGTCGTTCTTTGTACCCTCCCAAAGCTTTTGTCCCTTATAGATAAACATGATGTGCTCGCCAATACCCATCACTGAGTTCATGTCGTGCGTAACAACAATGGTGGTGATATCAAGGTCTTCGGAGATGTCCTGAATCAGATCGTCAATCACAATTGACGTTTGAGGATCCAGTCCCGAGTTTGGTTCGTCGCAGAACAAATAGTTTGGATTATTTACGATAGCCCTGGCGATACCGACCCTCTTTTTCATTCCACCACTGATTTCCGAAGGCATCTTTGTATTTACGTTCTCGAGGCCTACGCGTTGGAGACAGAAATTCACGCGATCCATTTTTTCGGGGAGTGTCATTTTCGTGAGAACATCGAGCGGAAACATCACGTTTTTCTCGACATTTTTTGAATCAAACAATGCACCGCCCTGGAAGAGCATTCCCATTTCACGTCGAATTTCGATCTGAGAGTCGCGGTCGCTTCCATAAAAATCACGGCCATCATAAAATACCTGGCCCTGATCAGGATGGATTAGACCAACAATACACTTCAGCAATACACTCTTACCTGTACCACTGGCACCGATGATAAGATTAGGTTTTCCTTTTTCAAAGACTCCGCCGATCTCATTAATAACGAGTCTTTCACCAAACGATTTGGAGATGCTTTGAATCTTTATCATTTCGACAATAGAAGTTGAGCTAAAAGATAATCTGCGATTAACACAGCAATCACACTGGACGTAACTGCCTCGGTACTGGAAATACCAACTTCGAGGGCGCCTCCTTGCGTATTGTAACCTTTGTAAGATGAAATAGATGCTACCAAAAAGGCAAACACAAAAGACTTAATAAGGGCGAACGTCACTGTGAACTCATTGAAAGAGGAGCGTAAGCCGTAAACGTAATCATTTGGAGTTATAACGCCAGTTAATGTTCCGGCAAGGTATCCGCCTACCATGCCGCACACTCCCGCGACAATTACCAATAACGGATACATCAATAGTGAAGCGACGATCTTTGGCAGAACCAGATAAGAAATGGAATTGATCCCCATGACTTCCAGTGCGTCGATCTGTTCCGTAATCCTCATCGTCCCAAGACCGCTGGCCATACTTGAGCCAACTTTGCCAGCGTAAATAACTGCAATGATGGTAGGAGCAAGTTCCAGGACTATCATTTCCCTAACCACCTGCGATATCACATAGTCAGGGACAAACTCACTCACCATATTAAACGCAGTTTGAACCGTTGTCACTGCACCCATAAATGTTGAGACAAGAGCTACAAGAAACAAGGAACCAATTCCTATTCCCTGACATTCATCCAGAACTAGCTTGTAATAGGTTTTAAATCTTTCGCGGTTAACGAGTAACTGTCCGAGAAACATGAAATACTTACCAATCTCTTTGATCATAAAATGTAATAAAGCAATGCAATTACTACCTTGCGAAAGATACCCAAAAATCTAACATTTAATTATCATGAGCAAGCTTGTCATTGTGACCGGAGGAACGAAAGGTATCGGCCGCGCAGTGATTGAGAAGTTTGCAGCTCAGGGTTTTGATATAGCTACGTGTTCGCGTACTGCCTCCGACCTGGAAAAACTAAAAAACGTTGTTGAAAAGAATTTCCCGTCGATCAAAGTCCATATTAAGACAGCGGACCTTTCCAGGAAAACGGATGTTGATTCTTTTTGCCAATTTGTTAAAGGGATTGGACCACCGGTTGATGTACTTGTAAACAATGCCGGCTACTTCATTTCAGGTGAAATCGTCTCCGAACCTGACGACACGCTGGAGAAAATGATCAATGCGAATCTTTATAGTGCTTACCATACTACCCGGGGACTTATATCGACGATGATCGAGCGTCGGTCCGGTCATATTTTTAATTTGTGTTCGATAGCCAGCTTCATGGCTTATCCTAACGGAGGATCCTATGCGATCTCCAAGTTCGCGTTGCTGGGATTCTCAAAATGCCTGCGCGCAGAAGTGAAAACCTTCGGGATAAAGGTCACCGCCGTCATGCCTGGAGCGGTGCTCACCGAGAGTTGGGAGGGTACAGACCATCCGCCGGAACGTTTCGTGAAGCCAGAAGATGTCGCTGATGCTGTCTACGCGGCTTACGCGTTATCACCCAATAGCGTAGTTGAAGAAATCATCATCAGGCCTCAGCTTGGCGATCTTTAATTCGCTGCCGTTGGCCGTTTATTTATTGATCACCCCGCAGGATTGCTAAACTATTATCTCCATTTTAAGGTTAAATTTGCAGGAAATAGCAGACCGTGAACGCACAAGTTGATGCTTTAAAACAGTATTGTAACAGCCTTGTCCAGTATAGCCGGCGAAAGACCATTGAAGTCAAGATCGGGGAGGTTCCAATAGGTGGCGAAAACCCCATAAGGGTTCAGTCGATGACGACTATTGATACGATGGATACAGTTGGATCGGTCGAGCAGTCTATTCGAATGATTGAAGCAGGTTGTGAATACGTCAGGATCACGGCACCAAGTGTAAAGGAAGCTCAAAACCTCGAAGAGATACGTAAGGAACTTCGGCGACGCGGTTATAAGACACCGTTGGTCGCTGACATTCACTTTACTCCCAATGCAGCAGAGCTTGCAGCGAGGATTGTGGAAAAAGTACGGATCAATCCAGGCAACTACGCCGATAAGAAACGCTTTGAAACGATCGACTACACGGAGTCTTCCTATCAGGCGGAATTGGATCGCATCCGACGGAAGTTTATTCCACTAATCAGGATATGCAAAGAGTACGGAACCGCCATGCGCATTGGTACGAATCACGGCTCACTTTCAGATCGAATAATGAGTCGTTATGGCGACAACCCCGTTGGAATGGTTGAGTCCGCGCTGGAGTTCCTGAGAATTTGTGAGGATGAAAGCTATTACAACATAGTTCTGTCCATGAAGTCAAGTAATCCTCAGGTAATGGTGCAGGCGTACCGGTTACTTGTCCAGAAGCTTGATGAAGAAGGATTCAAGCCCTATCCGCTGCACCTCGGCGTGACTGAGGCAGGCGACGGCGAGGACGGAAGAATAAAATCATCCGTAGGGATTGGAACGTTGCTGGAAGACGGACTTGGTGATACGATAAGAGTATCCCTCACGGAAGAGCCTGAAGCGGAAGTACCAGTAGCCAATGATCTCGTAAAAAGATATGACAAGCGTGCTGGTCACAAACCTATCGCACCCATCGGGAATTATCCGATAACTCCCTTTGAATACAACCGCCGCAATACACGTCAGGTGTTGAATATTGGAGGGGAGCATCATGTGCCCAGAGTGGTTGCAGACTTTTCAGCAAAGGAAAAAATCACAGCCGGCGTCCCTTTTTGCGCTGGGATATCAATACTCCAAGCCGTTGGACAAATGGAATATAACGGACATGGCGTGCGATTTTATTTTTCTTGGTGACAAGTTAATCGACTTTGAGATTCCCGGCACGCTGGGTTTGATTTACAATCACCGCACATGGTTGGAGCAACGTTCAAAGGACCGCACTTATCCTTTCATTCGCGCGGAACTTTATATTTCTGGAGTTGAATTATCCGACAAGGCGAATTTTATATATGCCTGCCTTGAAGATGTCAATGATGTTTTGATCGATAAACTTAAAAATGATCCGGCTGCCGTTTTACTAATCGATACTTATAACGAACATGGCATGGCTGAACAGCGCAGGCTTTTTGTCACATTGATGAACGGAAAGTGCGACGTGCCCGTCATAATTGGAAGAGCCTACAGGGATATTTCACTGGAACACCTGCAGCTTTATGCAGCCACTGACTTCGGAGGATTACTTGTGGATGGGCTTGGCGATGGAATTTTTATTGCCGCTGAGAATTGCGGCCCTGACAAAAAAGTTAACGAAACTGCATTTAATATCCTGCAGGCTACGCGTACGCGTATATCGAAGACGGAATACATCTCGTGCCCGTCATGCGGGCGAACACTTTTTGATCTGCAGGAAACGACTGGAAGAATAAGGTCGAGGACAAGTCACCTGAAAGGCATCAAGATCGGTATCATGGGTTGTATCGTTAATGGACCTGGTGAAATGGCGGATGCTGACTATGGTTATGTGGGATCAGGGCCGGGCCGTATTACGCTTTATAAGGGCAAAGAAGTTGTGAGGAAGAATGTACCCACAGAACAAGCTGTTGACGAATTGATCAACCTGATTCAAGAACATGGAGATTGGATCGAGCCGGAACTTAATCCGGCAGGATGAGGGTTATGCAAAAGAAGGCTATGATGAAAATATGGATCTAAATAAGAACATAGAGCCGGTTGGAAATGCCTCTGACGAGAAGGCGAAAAAGAATGGTTGGAAAGAATTTTTTACGCTGGGTGAAGTGGGAGGATATTTTTTCCGGAAGAAAGATCCTTCAAGGCCTTCGAACATAAATATTAAGATGATGCATGGGATAAACCGGATATCCATAATCATTTTTCTCCTGGGAATAATCTTCCTTATTCTGAAAAGATTTTTGTAGGTGGACACTGAGTTATTCAGACGTCATTGCATTTCGAAGAAAGGGGTTACTGAGGAGTTTCCCTTCGGCGAGAATACTTTGGTTTATAAAGTGATGGGCAAGATGTTCGCGCTGGCTGACCTGGAAGACTTCACCAGCATTAACCTTAAAGTGGATCCTGAGATTGGTATTGAACTCAGGGAAAGATATACATCCGTACAGGAAGCTTATCATATGAATAAAAAGCACTGGATCACCGTTCTGGTGGATGGAAAAATTCCGGATAGATTAATTCGTCAGTGGATCGACAACTCATACGACCTGGTAAAAGCAGGTCTAAGCAAGAGTATCCGTATGAAATTGGATTCACTCTGAATATATCCGAGCAAAATTGCCACCCGAGTCAACGTTCAGATCGTCAGAATATTCACCCGCACGATACGTTATCCGATTAATAGTTATTAGTTAATAGTGTGTGTGAGTGCGTTATTTCCGTAATTAAAGGATCACACCCTTGCCCCAACCTCGTGCCCACGGATAACGATTAACGGCATAACGGCCTCAGGGGCCTGCTCAACCCAAAAACTGAAGCTATTCGAAGAATTGGTTTCCGCCGGAAGCAGGAAGAATGACTGGCTGGCCGGGAAATCAACCTCAACGTCCCTTTAACCGGTCTCCTGGTAAATGGTCGACCCCTTGCCTTTTAATACGAGCTCCAACTCACTAAAAGGCTGAAATCGACGTTAGATTCCTATAATTTGACAATCAAACGGTTACCAAAGAATATTTTTGAAAATATTCCCTATTTTTGACCGATTTACCCTATTCATGGCAAGGCCATTTTTTGTTTTACTTAGTCTTAGCCTGCTCCTGAGCGCCTGTACACAGCGATTGATATGCCCTGCATATCAAAGCGCGTACATTTACGATAAGGACGAACTCCGGAAAAAATTCAGTTATTTCCTGGAAGACTCTACGCCCAAAATCCTCACTGCAAGCAAAACGAAATACCTCATTGCCGAGCCGGTTTCCTATCGGAAAAAACTGCGAAGCATGCAGACGGTGGCTATGAAAGACGTTAACCCTGTCCTTCCTGATTCCATGAAGATCGGCGAAGAGGGTCTTATGGGTGAAGATGGAGTGGTACCTGGCGCCGAATTGGATCTCGCCGCGCGTTCTGTCATCGACAGCACCTACATTGTGGACGTACCGCAGGATACAACCCAGGCAGTTGGAGACAGTGTCTATGTCATTTCAAAAGACAAAGAAGTACGCTTGTTGAAATACAATACACCTGATAGTGCTGTCTACGATGAAACGACGGGCCGGTATGTTCCAAAGACTCCAAAGTATGGAGTTGCTGACGTAAGGTTCAATGTGGAGCAGGATAACTACATGTGGTATTTGCGCAAGAACCTTGTTCTTCCTGATGTAAGGCTTTCACAGGCAGCGCAGGCTGAACAGAAAAAGGAAGTGAAAAAGAAGAAAGGATTCTTCAAGAACCTCTTCAAACGTAAGAAAAAAGACGAAGTTGATTCGACAGCTATAACAATTCCACCGAAGTCGGAGGATGAATTTGATTACATCGATGAAAACGAGCAAGTGCAAGCCGACGAGCAGATACAGGAAGAACCTCAAAAGAAGAAAGGCCTCTTTAAGAAAAAACAAAAAACAGACGAGGTAGGTGCTGAAGAGTCAGCAACCTGCGAAAGAAAAGAAGAAAAAGAAGGAAAAAAAACCTAAGATAGACTACGAAGATGAACCGAAAAAGCAGGACGAGGATGATGATGGATTCTGATTCTGAATGCTAGACATTCAAACTTCTCTAGTCAAAAAGAGTAAGGTTGCCAAACTGGTCGGCCGGAGGAGTGGGAATGATAAGGGAAGGTACGTTTATATTGCTGTCGAGGATTCTGGGCGACACCGGATAGTAGCTCATCTTTTCAGCTGGATAGGGCAAGAGTAAATTCAGCAGCGCGAATTCGTTGCTTTCCTTATCCATCCATATCTTTTCTGATGACGGCGTCAGTATTACTGGCATCCTTTCCTGAACGGATGCTACCAGTTCATTGGCGGGAGTTGTTATGATGGAAAAAGTGTGTTGCTCGCTTCCATCGTCGTCTTCGAATTCTTCCCATATACCGGCGAATGAAAACAACTCGTTATCGGTTAGAACAAACCTATACGGAATAGTGGTTTTTTTTCCGACTTTCCTCCACGCATAGAACCCGTCAGCGGGAATAAGACAACGGCTTTTCATTATACCTCGCCTGAGCGCCGATTTTTCCGGGATACTCTCTGCATGAATGTTAATGATCTTTTCAGCTAATGCTTTGTTCTTGGACCACTTGGGAAGATTTCCCCAATAAAAAGTCGATACACCCTGGGGATAGGTGTGCATGATCACTGGTAGCAACTGCGTTGGAGATGCATTGTAGTTTGGCGCGTAATTGTCCAGTACATCTGAATGAAATCTTTCATGAATTTTTGCCTTTGGGGCAGCTATGCTATATCGATCGATCATCAGTTAATAGTAAAGGTCATTAGTAATGCCACGACAAATTCTAACCATTCGTTATGAACGACAACGCTCGCTCCTCAGACCAATATAAACCATTTTTAGTGAATTGGGCGAATCCAACATGGCCACCAAATCCCGGGTCTTCTAATCTTACGCAAGCATGCATGTTAAGCTGCCGATGGGGATAACACGTCTCACTTAGGAACGGATCATTTTGTGCATTGACGATCAGCGTGGGAATCCTGATTGACTCTACAAAATTTAACGAGCTACATCGTTGATAATAGTCAACCGCACTCATAAAGCCATGTAATGGGGCAGTATATCGATCATCAAAATCAATTAGCGTTTTCAACTTGTGGATATCCTTTACATCCAGCTCCTGCCTCACGCGCGATTTTGCGATAACTTTTGCTTTCAGGCTATTCATAAACCGGTTGGAATATAGCCAGTTGGAAGGTTTTGATATTTTAATACAACTTGCGTGAAGGTCCATGGGTACGGAGAACACAACCGCTTTTTTTATCTCGGGACGGCGATCTTTTTCCCCGAGATATTTCAACGTCATATTGCCGCCGAGACTAAAGGCAACGAGATAGATCTCCTTGTATCCTTTCCGTGTTGCGTGTTCAACGACACAATCCAGGTCATCCGTTGCGCCACTATGATAGAAGCGAAGCTGCTTGTTCACTTCTCCACTGCATCCGCGGAAATTCCAGGTGAGCACATCGAAGTTTTGATTGTAAAAGGCTTGAGCCATTCCCTTCATATATGCACGGCTTGTATTGCCTTCAAGCCCGTGTGAAATAATCACAACTCGTTCTGCACTTTGCCGGAGCCAGTCAAGGTCGAGGAAATCATCGTCTGGTGTTTGGATTCTTTCGCGATCATAAACGACTCCGGAAACCTTTCGCAGCAAGGCAGGATACATGGTTTCAAGATGTGCCGAAAAAAGAAATGCCGGTCTGTGATATGATAATACCAATGCGGATACAATTATGACCTGTTCGCCACAATCTTCAGATGCCCAAAGTGATGTTCACCGTGCCATGCATACATGGCGGTCATCCTGTCCAGCCGCATATTTTTTTTGGTATCTGGGTGCAGAAATTCTTTTTGAAAGTCGGCAGGCGCTAGTCTTCGCAGTAAAGCACTCCACTTGGCATGTAACGCCTTCAGCAATTCGATGGAAATGACCGGATCAAGTTTTGTCTCAGGTGTTTCTGCCCATGCCTTTTCATCATATGCCTTGATCGTTGGCGTCGATTCCGTGAGGCTCCATTTAAACCTGATGTAAGCATTCATGTGGCTGTCAGCCATGTGATGAACAACCTGTCTTGCCGTCCACCCACCTTCGCGGTAACGAGTGTCAAGTTGTTTTATGGTCATTGAATTGATAATCTTTTCAATTTCCCTTGGCAGGTTTTCTATTCTTTCGATACAGTGCTGTAGCTCATCCGTTGAATAAGAATCCCTGGCGATGAATTTTCCAATCGGATAGCGAAGTAAGTCGTCGTTATTCATGGAATTCTTCTTTTGCTTTTTTCCGTCTGTTGCGAACCCTGATGTTGACCATTTCAATTATCATGGAAAAGACAATTGCAAAATAGATATAACCTTTGGGTACTTCTTTATGAAGACCTTCCAGGAATAGCATAAACCCGATAAGTATAAGGAAACCTAACGCAAGCACCTCCATCGAGGGATGGCGGTGGATAAAGTTACTGATCGCGCCAGAGAAAATAATCATTATTCCAATCGAAAGTACCACGGCAATGATCATGATGATCACGTGTTCCGTAAGGCCAACCGCTGTAAGTATCGAGTCGAAAGAGAAAATGATATCCAACAAAATTATTTGTACAATTATTCCCGTGACGTTCGCCTTTCCTCCCCTGGATGCTTCAATTGTATCATCTTCGCCTTCCATCTCGTGGTTTATTTCCCGCGTACTCTTGGCAATAAGAAACAGACCGCCAAAGATAAGGATGAGATCGCGCCCGCTAATAGGAAGTTCTTCCTGAAAAACCCAGGTACTTGGAATGGTGAAAAGAGCCTCTTTGAATTTCATTACCCAGGTAATAGTGAGAAGCAACAGCACCCTTACGAGCATAGCCAGTAGCAACCCCATGTTTCTGGTCCGTGCCCTTATTTCAATGGGCAAACGATTTGATACAATGGAAATGAAAATTATGTTATCAATACCAAGAACGACTTCAAAAAACGTGAGTGTCAAGAGCGCGAGCCATGCCTCTGCGTGCAGGAAAATTTCCATGTACCGGATGGGTGGTTGTTTAGCCGCTAAAAATAGAATAAGTAATAGTATCCTCCAAAAGGCTTAGAAATTATATAAAACTTTGATTTTTAAGGTTTTTTGGCCATGAGCAAGCGGCCGTAACCCTATAGGAATCGTTGCTTACCAAGCTGCCGGAAAGTTGGTAAGAGGTTGTCGCGCCTTGCCACTTTAAATTTTGAACTCCTCGAGGAAGGAACGCACCGAGTCCAGCGATTGTGTCTCGTCTCCCTGTATGACGCGGAGGTTCTCGCTTTTGAAAGGTTCGGGATCGCTTATAGCTCCCGATGCAGTAACAATTGCTTTTCCAAGAATGGGTTTCTTCCTGCCAAACCCTGGTGCCTTCAACAGATCCAGGACTTTCATTCTTACCCAATGATCATTCACTTTACCTTTGTAAATGATAGCTCCGTCAAGGTTACGGAGGTTCTCGATGTGCTTCTGACGGAGTTCAAGCAGTTCGCCTTCAAAGGTTGGCATCAGCACGCTAAACCCTGACTTCTTTATAACATCTATCAATGGCTTTACTTCCTTGTGATCGACCTTATCATGTATGAGATAGATCGCGCGCCCTCCGGTTTCTTCCACCGCCTTCTTTTCGCCGGCATCTTCTAATTCTTCGCGGATGATGTTTTTGAAATCTTCGAGCATTGTTTGAAGGATCTCAGCGCCTTCCTGTCCCTCAACGTCCCGACGTAATGTTTCTATAAATCGCTTCTGCCTCTCATTAGCCAGGTGCAACTCGGGTGTGATCCATATTAATCTTGAAAAATCCTCACTGTGCTCACGGGCGGCGTTACTTTTTTCCCAGGCGAGGCGGTTCTGAATTTCCTGCAGTGACCGGTCAGATCCTTCCGGAATATCTCCATAAGCGCAACCGATAAGATGGATTGACATACTTGCTGTCGAAAGGTCGTTACGGATAACTTTCTCAGCATCATTAATATTTCCAGGAAGTTTGTGATCAGGCAAAACAGTATAACCCGATCGTTGCAACTCGCGGAAAAGGATATCGCGCTGAACAGACAGGTCATGACAGGTTTCCGCGAGATAAACAGTTTTGCGCCGATAAATATTTTTGACCTCACGAGATTTACTTCCATTCTTTAGAATGATGAGCGCTTCATAGATGTCGTAGCAGAGGTTTACCATTTCCATCCAATACTGCCGCTCCGCTTCGGCGCTGAAATAATCCTTGTATCCTGATACTTCACCTGAATCTGGATCCAGCTGATACATCTCATAGCCAAAAAGATTTTGCAGAACGGGAGGCTGTTCACTCAATGGAACAGGGCTCTTAGATACCTTGAAGATCCTATTGGTCTCTTTTGCGGTCGAGTCAAGTGAACGGTAAAACGATTCGACATATTCAGAACACCTACCTGACTGAACGAAATCTTTTGACAGCACATGGTACTATAACAGCAACATTGTCAAGACGAGGCGAAGTCATGGTGTCGAACTCTCCCTTCAATAAAATATTTGGCTTTTCTCCCAGGACCTGAGCCACCATTGGTTCAAGAAAATTTTTGAATTGAGATACCCATCCAATTTCGTTTTGAGAGGCGGTTTCATTATCGCGATCCGCAAAGACTATGAGTACATCAATATCAAACGCCATGATGTAGAGTTAAGGTTATGATAACGTGACCTGGTGTGGAAATGATCGGAAACGAAAAAATCTTCATCTGTCTAAAAACTTCCGGGTTCAGAGGATTTTGTCAAGCCGGCATGAATGTACTTACTACAAAGCTCCATTACCCTTAAAATTGATTATATTCCACCAAAAATCCTAAGAAGACTGCCCGAGGGGCCTCTAAAATTCAAACTTACCCCGGCTTTTTTAGGTACGATTGACGCCAATGGCAAAATTGTTCAAACAAAATTCCTCTGTAAGATTCCAGGCGAAAAGTCACATTCGCAGCCCCATTAATATCTTAGTTTTGACATCAAATATTCCCCTTATGATAAGAGTGTTTACTATTCTTTGCCTCGTATTGCTTAGTTCTGCATTAACCCTCCGGGCGCAAGACAGTAAGTCGCTGGCGGATGCTGAACATTATTTTAGCGTGAGAAGCTATGATGTCGCATTGCCAAAATTCCTGGCCGCTATTCAGGCTGGTGAAAAAGATCCGATGGTTCATTACAAGACCGCAGTTTGTTACCAGAAAGCATCGGAAACCGACGAGCAAATCAAGGCAATCCAATACTTCGAATACGCTCTTAAGAACGGGAAGGGTATGCCTAATTCCCTTTATTATGATCTTGGAAGCATATATCTGAAGGATGAAAACATTCAGAAGGCCACAGAGAACTTTAATAAGTTTAAGGAAGTAAGCAGTAAAGCAGACAAGAAAGCGATGAGCCAGGCCGATGAAGCCATTCAAATTTGTCACAACGCATTGGCGCTGATGTCCGTGCCCAGAAACTTTAAGGTTACTCACTTCAATTCGATCATCAACTCAAAGTACACTGAATACAATCCAGTGGTTTCTGCGGACGAAAGCGTAATGGCATTCACGGCACTTAGACCAAACACAGGTAAAACAAGATCAGGTGACAAGTTCATTGAAGAGATCTATATCACTTACAATAATTCCGGCGGTTGGACAGAACCAAAAGTTGTTCCTATTGCGCACGAATACAACGTAGGCACTGCTGGTATGTCGGCCGATGGTCAAAAGATGTTGATCTTCATGGGCGGTGCATCAGACCCGGGAAGTTTGTTTCAAATCACAAAAGCGGGAGAGACATGGTCCAAGCCAAGCCTTATAACCCCCACGTTAAATACTCCAAAGTACCTTGAATCAACTGCGAGCATTACCCCCGATGGCAAAACCATTTACTTTGCAAGCGACCGTCTCGGCGGCCAGGGTGGGCTGGACATTTTTAAGACAACGCTGCAGGCTAATGGTTCGTGGAGCGCACCCGTTAACCTGGGTACAAAAGTGAATTCAAAGTACAATGAAGATGCGCCATACATTCACCCCGATCAAAAGACACTGTTCTTTACATCAGACGGCCACAACACCATGGGCGGCCGCGACATCTTTGTGACGAAACTGATCAATAACACGTGGACCTCTCCGGAGAACATGGGTTATCCGGTTAACACCACGGTGAATGACAACTACTTTACCCTCATAGCTGACGGAACAAGAGCATATTTCTCTTCGGACAGAAAAGGTGGAATGGGCGGACAGGATATTTATTACATCGACCTGCCTGCAGAGTCTGCTAACATCCCGCTTACGATGATCAAAGGAAAGATCCTGAACTCAGAAACGGGTAAACCAATGCCTACGAAGATCTATCTCATCGACAATGAAACAAATAAGAGACTTGACTTTGTGTATGACCCGGATCCAGAGACGGGCAACTATCTAATCATCTTACCTCCGTCAAAGAATTATGACATGGTTATAGAATCGGAAGGATTCCTTCCATATACTCTGAACATCAACGTTCCTAATCAGACGTACTTCTATGAACTGTATCAGTTGGTGAGCCTGAAGACTATCAAACAATTTGATGTTGTCGTGGGGCAGGAGGTGCAGGTGAAAAACGCCTTTTATGATACAGACCAGGATGTTAAAGCCGACCTCAGAAAAACACACGAAGCAAAGCTCGTTCAGGGCGGATCTCTCGATGTTTATGATATGATGCTTGATCTGATGGCTTCAGGGGACAAGGAAGGGATCAACTACCTTACGGATCTTATTCAAATGAAAAATCCTATAGAGCAGGTAAATTTCAATGAAAAGGAAAACTCAAGGATCGATGTAGCTACACGGACGTATTATTACGACGAAAGCGACGAAAGCAAGTTTGAGCAAAAGAAGGTGGATGGGAAAACGATTTTTTCACTTCCTACTTTTATGGTGCATGAAGAGATCAAGAAACAAAAAGGCCAGCCCGAAAAGAAATCAGCGGCTTACGACAAGACGGTGCTTTCAAAGAATGCTATGATCTATTTTGATGCGGGCAAGAGCGATCTGAAGGCTCAATACAATACACAGCTGGATGGAATTCTGAATGATCTCAAGGTTCACCAGGATCTTGGTGTGGAGATCTCCGGATTTGCGTCCGCTGAAGGTACCGAGGAAATGAACCGCGACTTATCCAATAAGCGCGCGATCTCCGTATTGGATTATATCAATCACAAAGGCATCGTCAGGAGAAGGATCGTTGCGAGAGGTTATGGCGCAACAAAAGATCTGAATGTTTCCAAGGAACAAGGCCGGAGAGTGGAGGTGCGAATTGTTGACCTGACCGAAATGGAGGCGAAGAAATAAAGTTAAGGCTGCTTATGATTGTGGGATCAGCAATGAGCTGTCTCCGTAGCTCAAGAAACGATAGTTGTTATCGAGTGCCGACTGATAGACTTTTCTCCAGTCGTGACCTATAAAAGCAGCAACCAACAGAATCAGCGTTGATCCCGGCTGATGGAAATTTGTGATCAACGCCTTGCAGATCCTGGAAGCGGTATCCAGGAACAATGTAAATCGACGTCTGCCCTGTGACCTCATTCAGTTTATAACGATCGAAATAATCAAGTACGGCTGACAGCGATTCTTCTTTCGTGGGTAACTCCGTCCTGTTGCCGTATGGATCGTCCTGGCTGATGTGCAATTGCGCATCAGGGTCCGACAAGAGTTTTACTCCATACCAGTAAATGCTTTCGATGGTGCGCATGGAGGTTGTCCCAACCGGGATGATGTATGAGTTATTTAGCAGGTTTTCGACATTATGTCGTTTTATCACGATCTGCTCGTTATGCATCGTGTGCTCAGCCGCATTTCTCACCTTAATAGGCTGAAACGTTCCTGCGCTTACATGCAGGGTCAGAAAATCTGTTTGAATGCTTTTATCCTTCAGCGCTTCGAATACATTGGATGTAAAATGTAGCCCAGCCGTTGGAGCCGCCACAGCCCCTTCGTAATGCGAGTAAATGGTCTGATAACGCTCGCGGTCTGTAGTCTCTGATTTCCGGTTAATGTATGGTGGGAGGGGTGTTTCCCCGGAACGGTTAACGATCTCGGCAAAAGTGTCAGAAGTGCTCCAACTGAATTTCACGTAACCTTCATTCCGGTCGAGCAAAGTGGCTTCGAGGCTTATTCCTGAGAGATCCTTAATGAGCACAGTTCCTTCTTTCCATCGCTTTAGATTTCCGATAGTGCACTTCCAGGTGCACGTCCGTTCTGCCTGCATAGCCTGGATCATTAGTGAAGATGGTTCAATAGGATTCAGCAGAAAAATCTCGATCTCGGCCCCGGTATCTTTCGTAAAGTGAAGACGCGCAGGAATAACTTTTGTATCATTAAAAAAGAGAAAGCAGCGGGAAGGAAGATGGGTTGCAAGGCAATTAAACTTCGTGTGTGTGATCTGCCCCTTATCGTATACCAGAAGATTTGATTGGTCGCGGACATCCAATGGGTATACGGCGATACGGTCAGGGGTCAGTGAATAAGTGTAATCGTCTGTATTAAGCTGCATCATCACAAAGCACAAAGTTAACGGTAAAACATTATTTTCGTCCCGGCACAAATGAGACTGAAAGCAACCTATATAAAAAAGACCTTTCACTTCAACTTTGACGCGCGGACATCGCGCGGACAGATGAAGGACAAAACCAGCTGGTTCATTAAGGTCTGGGACGAACGAGATCGGACGGTTGTTGGGATCGGCGAATGTGGACCGCTTCCAGGTCTCAGTATTGACCACCGGCCGGACTTTGAGGAAAAACTCTCAACAACCCTTGATCAGCTGGAACACTTTACATCGACGGATATTGCCGGGATACGGCTAAGTGAAATCGTACCGGAGGCATTTCCTTCTATAACTTTTGCGTTGGAAACTGCCCTTCGGGATCTTGCTCAGGGCGGCAAACGTATAATTCTCGACAATCAATTCATCAAAGGCCAGAGAATTCCTATCAACGGATTGGTCTGGATGGGAGATTTTGATTTTATGCTTCAGCAGGTCGAGGAGAAAATCTTAAAAGGATTCACATGCATTAAACTGAAAGTCGGTGGAATAGACTTTGACCTTGAGTGTGAGCTGCTCGCGCGCATAAGGAGAAAATTTTCCAGGGACCACATCACCCTGAGGCTGGACGCTAACGGAGCGTTTAATGCTCAAAACGTCCTGCAAAGGCTTCAAGTGTTGTCACAGTTTGGAATCCATTCTATCGAACAACCACTTAAGGCCGGATTTCCACTAACGAAGGAAGTATGTTCTGAGTCACCAATACCCATCGCTCTCGACGAGGAATTAATTGGGTTGCATTCTCGCGAAAGCAAGGAAGAAATGCTTGACCGCCTGAGGCCACAATTTATTGTCGTCAAACCATCGTTGCACGGTGGCCTCTCAGGGGCGGACGAATGGATTCAGCTTGCCGAAAATCGCTCCATCGGATGGTGGATTACTTCAGCGCTGGAATCAAACATTGGACTTAATGCGATCTGTCAGTTCACTGCCAATTATCCGATTTCCATGCATCAAGGTCTCGGTACCGGTATGATCTATGAACGCAACATACCCTCACCGTTAACGGTTGATGATGGGTCGATCTTTTTAGACAACCAACTCAAATGGGATGTGGCAATGATCAATGAACATGAACAATGATGAATGATGAATGAGGCTAGAGACCCTGCGGTTACTTTGCGCCTTCGCGCTCTCTGCGGTGAATCACACACCCACACCCACACACACGATTAACGGATAACGATTAACGGTTACCTCACTTCAAATACTCCGCCAACAACCTGTGAAAATGATGTGTTCCTTTTTCCATTTTCACCGAGTAGCGTCCATGTTTGTAGAACCTCGAACGGATTCCCTTCTGTACGTGCTGAACGACATCTTCATCTTCCATTTCGACCTGGTGGAGATTGGCCCCGGCACCCTGACGCAATTTGTTCTCGTCCCAGACATAGGAGAGGAACGATACTTTTGATTTTGATGGGCTTAATGGCCGGATAACGTTAATAGACAATCCCCACGGATAAAAGTTGAACATCATGTTTGGGAAAACCCAGAAGTAATAGCTTGCAACGTTCTTGCCGTAGTCGGGTGAAGAAGGAGGAAACTCAAAGACAGTATCATTTTCCTTAGCAAGGCCAAGTTGCAGGTTTGAAAATTTGTATAACTCCGTGGAATACTTGCCATAGTCTATCACGGCATTTAATCCGGCGTGCACGAACGGTATGTGAAATCCTTCGAGGTAGTTTTCACAATACAAAGCCCAGTGAGCATCTACAGTGTAATCTTGCGAGAGCTCCGGTCTGAAGTGAAACTCTTCAAAAGGCATCCAGCCGACCCGTTCCATAATACCGCCGAAAAAATCCTCCGCAGCTGCAGCAGGATGAAGGGATGTGAATAACCATTTTCCCAACTGAAAGAGCGGAAGGTTTGTCAGATTGTCGGCTTCGCTGGGGAAGTTTGCCACTTCTTTGAATTCAGGCATGGACTGAAATTTTCCATCCAACTGAAAGCGGCGACCATGGTATTTGCACCGGATATCATTGAGCATGCACGGCCGTTCAACCAATAAGTTTCCGCGATGTGTACACACATTGGAAAGGCAGTGAAGATTGTTTTGTTTGTCGCGTGAAAGAAGCAAGGGTTCATCCAGATATTTCTCCAATAAGTTCACTGGAGTCACCCACCCTGGATCCTTCACCTGATCGGTGTCGCCTACAAAATGCCATGTATTCGCAAATATCTTCTCCTTCGCTATTTCAAAATATTCCGGCTTGAGATAAAAATCCGTTGAAATAGTTTTGGCATGTGCGATATCAGGGTGTACATCAAACGCGCCCATAGTAAAAATCGATACATCGGCAAAATACTAAATACCTGTCGCATGGCTGACAGTGCACTTCTAATTATTCGGCTAATTTGGCCAGTAATAAGACCTTATCATTATGAAAACAATTCCAAATATTTTGTATTGGGGTGCCAGGCTGCTGGCGGCACTGATCCTTCTTCAAACCCTGTTCTTCAAATTTACAGCGTCCGCGGAGTCCGTTTATATTTTCACAAAAGTGGGAATGGAACCGTGGGGCCGGATCCTGGTCGGAATACTAGAGCTAATTGCCGGCATGATGTTGATCATTCCTCGAACCGCATGGATGGGAGCAGCCCTTGCGCTGGGGTTGATGGCAGGCGCGATAGGAATGCACCTTACCTTACTTGGAATCGACGTACAGGGTGACGGCGGTTACCTTTTTTTCCTGGCTTTGATCGTGACAATTTGCAGCGCCTATACGTTGACGAAGAACCTTGATAAAATTACGGCGATAGTTTCTTTGATGCGAGAGAAGATCAATTGATCGTTTTAAGCGCATTTTCAAGGTCGGCCTTGAATGTTTCCTGCGTCAGCGTGCTTTTCAGTCCTTCAACAAGGAAGTTGGGAACCTTTTCAGATCGGGCGACCTTGCCCTTAATTTCTGAGATCATGTCAAGAGCATTTGATTTTCCTTCAAAGTCAGGCTCCGCTTTTACCTTACCTTCCAGAACGTCCCAGACGCCGATCACTTCCTGGTTCACTTGTTGTTCTGCTATGATCTTCCCGTGATCGACAGTGTTAGCATCGATGCAGGCGTTGTATTCATCAATGATCTTGTGAAGGTCCTTTTTAGAATAATCACCGTTGTCAAGCTTTTCCGCAACCGCTGGACAGTCGGATAGGAATTTTTCCATCGCTTTTTTGAAGCTGATATTTGGTACCTCTGTTCCCTTGCCATCAAGTTTGAGAAGGTATTGTCCATCAAAAGTGACCTGGTTGGGTAACTGATAACTGTAAAGGGAAAGGTACCCGGATTTCTGCAGCTTCATGAATGTGTATCCTTCCGGTCCTTTTACCGGCTGATAGAATTCTCCCTTGTAAAGGAATGACCGTACCTGGAACATAGGATAAACAACCTTCTTCTTGCCTTCCTGATTCAGCTGCACTTTCTTGTCCACGCCGTAAAATAATGGCTTAACCTCGCCCATTAGCGTATCTCCCTTTGATGTGACCACATAGTCCTGCGCATCTGCGCATTTATATACCAGCAGGATTATTATCAAAAGAAAGATATGAATGACGCCGAAGCTTCTCATAAGGTCGTGTTGTTTTGCTGCCGAAATATAAGTGAATACTTGAAAACTTTTACTCGGATTTTCCTTTCGTCTTGACCCTTCCTGAATCCTTTAGCATTTTGTTGATCATCCATTCGAGCTGCCCGTTAGTGCTGCGGAATTCGTCGGCGGCCCATTTCTCAACTGCCTTCAGTATTTCTGGATCAAGTCGTAAAACGAATGGTTTTTTCTGTGCCATTAATTATGTCTTCAAAAGAATACTCAGGTATTCGATTGGAAAAAGTATTTTTTAATGATGCAGGGTACCCGTATTGACCACAGGACTTACATCTTTATCGGAACAAAGCACCACCATGAGGTTGCTTACCATAGAAGCCTTTCGCTCTTCGTCGAGTTCGACAATCTGTTGTTGCGACAGTTGCTCAAGAGCCATCTGCACCATACTTACCGCACCTTCAACGATCTTGAATCGTGCAGCTACCACGGCCGTTGCCTGCTGCCTTCTTAACATGGCGCTGGCAATCTCAGGGGCGTAAGCAAGATAACCAATACGCGCTTCGATCACATGTATACCGGCGATGTCCAGCCTGTTCTTAAGATTTTCTTCCAATGCTCTGTTCACTTCTTCATGGCCGGAGCGAAGCGTTAACTCCGTGTCTGTATCAAAATTATCGTACGGATAGAGGCCGGCAAGTTTCCTTACAGCCGAATCGCTTTGTATGCGGACGAAGTTTTCATAATTGTCCACTTCGAAAGCGGCTTTGAACGTGTCGCGTACCTGCCACACGAGGATAACGCCGATCTGAATGGGATTACCCACTTTGTCGTTTACCTTGATTTTTTCGCTGTCGAAATTCCGGGCACGAAGTGAAATTGGTTTTTTGCTGAACAAAGGATTTACCCAGAAGAAGCCGTTTGATTTTACCGTTCCTTTATAGTCTCCGAATAAAACCAATACCACGGAGCTATTCGGATTAACGAAGAAGAACCCCGGCATTAGCAAAATACTTCCAATTACCAGCACTAAAAAGAATGGGACACGGGCAGCAACAAATCCACCGATTCCAATAAACAGGCAGACAAGTATGATGGCAAGCATCACGTAGCCAGAAAGGGGGCTGTAGGTTTTTTCCGTATTCATATGAGTGATATTAAAATGATATCATTACAATATTACTTACGGACCGTGGCACTTCCTAGTTTCGTTTTGGAAATAATTTTTTGATTGGGCTTATTGCAACAAAAAGCGCGACACCATGGTGATGTATAACCCCAAACGATGGCTTTCTCTCATTTTCCACGCCTATAGCCGCAGGGTCATGTCCAGGCTCTGGCCAGCGCTGGCTTTTATGACGGTGTATTCCACGTTGCTTTGTTATTTTTTTCTAGACTTTTTCAAGCTGCATCAGGCGGATTTTCAACCTAGCACTGCAATGCACCAGTTGTTGGGAATCGTACTGGGTCTCTTTCTGGTTTTCCGTACGAATACCGCCTACGATCGATGGTGGGAAGGTCGCAGGTTGTGGGGAGGACTGGTGAACAGCACCCGAAACTTTGCCATGAAGCTGAATGCGGTGATCTCGCGGGAAAATCATGAAGACCGCGACTGGTTCGCCAAGATGATCGCAAATTTTATTTTTTCGACAAAAGAAAATCTCCGCACTGGCGTGCAGTTCGCGGAAATGGATCCTTTTAGTGATGAATTTCTCAACGACCTGAAACGGTACAAACATAAACCTAACCGCATCGCATCGTTGATGTATCACAAGGTCAATCAACTCTATGCCGACAAAAAGATCACTGGTGATCAACTAATCAACCTGGACAAAGAGTTAAAGGATTTTATTGATCTTATGGGTGCCTGCGAGCGGATCAAGAACACGCCGATTCCATACTCATACATGATGTACGTGAAGAAGTTTATAACGATCTATATCGTCACTCTTCCCATTGGTTTTGTAACTCAATCGGGTTACATGACCATACCCATCGCAGTGCTAATTTCATACGTGCTTCTCAGCGTCGAGCTTATTGCAGAGGAGATCGAGGATCCGTTCGGCCGCGACATTAATGACCTGCCACTGGATGATTTGGCAACGAAGATCCGCGAAAACGTCAGAGAAATATTATTGCAGTGATCAGAGAAAGTCGATGTCGACGTTAAGCGGATAACGCATCAAATACCCTAATGCTTTTTGAACTGTCATGTCTTCGAACAATACCTGGTACAACGTACTTGTTATTGGCGCTTGCACATTATAATGGTCCGCGCACTTTTTGGCAATCTTGACCGTGTTAATACCTTCTGCGATTTCGTCGGTGCTCGCAAGAATATCCTGTAAGGTTTCACCTTTGGCCAAACGGTTGCCAACGGTGAAGTTACGGCTCAACGAACTATTGCATGTAGTGACAAGATCACCAATACCGGCAACACCGAGGAACGCTTTCGTATTGCCACCCAACGCGCGGCCCAGGTAAACCATTTCCACCATGCCGCGACTGACCAGCAGCCCTTTAGCATTTTCACCAAAACCCAATCCGCTCAATGCCCCCGCAGCGATAGCGATGATGTTTTTCAGGATCCCGGCAAGTTCTACCCCAACGACATCGTTGTTTCCATACACCTGAAACGTCTCATTTCTAAGCAACCGTTTGCCGATATTGATCACTTCATCGAAGTGGCTCGCGATTACAGTAGCGGCAGGGTGACCTTCGGAAAGTTCTTTGCTGAGGTTAGGTCCCGCAAGGCATCCCACACGTACGACCACACTCTCTTCAAGGATAACTTCGCTGATGGTCTTCACCATGCTGCGATCCAGCGTAGGTATTGTATCGATGGACTGACCATCGGGAAGAGTTACGTCGAAACCTTTCGTTCCATGGATGAGAATATGATACGGATGCAGGTGAGGAGAAAGTTGCTTTAGTAACGAACGGAAGTGTTCTGAAGGAATGATGGGAAAAATAACATCACATTCACGCGCCAAGCAAACCGAGGTCATCGGTCGGAGTAACGTTCGGATGAATAATATGTCCGCGGTTGATCCTTGTGTTAACGATCTGCCGGATGACATTCTCATCGCGCGCGTAAAGCAGGACTTTCTTTTGCCGGGCAAGTAAGTTGGCCACCACGCTACCGAAGTTCCCGGCTCCGATTACGCCGACCGGTTTATCATTATCAGATAAACTTTTCGAGGTCATACCCAACTAGCCGGTTATGATAATAAAAGAGCGTGTTGAAGTCTTTCGTAATAATGTTCCCGTCTTTATTCATCAGCAATGGCCTCTTCAAATGGAAGATGCCTACGTTATCGAGCCCGTGTCGGATGACAAGGTCGATCTTTCCCTTCAGGTGGGTCGCATGATATGTTTTACCCTGATCTTTCAACGCATAGATCTGTTTGCGAACGCGCTTGCATGTTGTGCGGAATTCTTCGTACTCAAGAATCTGGTCTTCTTCAGGTAATCTCAGCAATCCGAATAGATCCAGCTTCGGGTGTTTCTTCTGCCACATCTCGAAAGCGACAAATGCCACGAGATGACTGGCAAAGATCCTGTTAATTCGAAGATATTCAGTGACGATCTTGTGACTGAGCATCCGCGTATATTCATCCTCGCGTTGCTTGTCAGCGTTGATATCGCCGTTGGAGACAAAATAATCCCGTGTATCGATAATTCGTCCGTGGGCGTCAAGGCTGTTACCCTGGTCATCCACGTGATTGCCCATTACATCAAGACCACGTCCGATAGAAACTGAAATATTCGATCCCTTGGTAAAGAATTTGAACAAGAATTGAAGAAGTTGCCAGCTTCCGTATTTATCCTGCTCCGGAAGATAACGATCCTGTCCTTTCGAGGAGAGATACTCATCGACAAGGTCGGGTGCTTCAAGTACAAAGTGATAGTTGAGGGTGACTGGCACGATAAAGATCTTGCGTACTTCTTCTCCTGGCGCTGCGGCCAAGTAGAGGTTGCGTTGCGCTTCGATAGTGGAGCTGAGCAATCCCAGCTTCAAATGTTTTTCGATCATTCCCGATCTTGAGCGAGTACCTCCTGGAAAGAAAATGCTGTGCGCGCCTTTCTGAACTGCCAGCATTGAATAGAACTTCAGCGTTTCCAGATAAGGAACGTTCTTCTTGCGCCTGTCGACCTTGTAGGCCCCGAGGCTATTCATGAAGTAAGCGAATATCTTAATGTTGAAGAGGTTTAAGCCTGCGCCATAAATAAAGGCAGGCAGCCCCAGGGAGTGGATGATCCATCCAATAAGAATAGAGTCGAGGTTGCTGAAGTGAGTGGGTACCATAACAACCGTTCCCTCTTTCGCAAGATTTCTCAATTGTTTGACCTTTCCCACGATCTGGATCTTGTCGCGCAGGGTGTAACGATTCCGGAAGAAGGCGCCGAATTTTTTTACACGTGCGCCATTAAGCAGACGCGCAAACCAGAATTTGACGATCTCTCTCGTAAGTCGGTATGAGCTGGCCTTAAAATTTCCTGCTATTTCATTCGCATAGCGCGAAACGATTCGGAGGAGCAGTTCATCTGCTTTGGCTTGTATTTCTTCCTGACTTTTCGTTGCCAGCGCCACCAGTTCTTCTTTCAAGTTGGCCCAAAATCTGGGCTCGTCCGCCGGGTCCACCCGCCAACGGTTGCGCTTCATGCGCTGCTGCTCGCGGTAGACCGTCGCTTCTAGTTCGTCAGTAAGTTGTTTTATAGTGGGACGGTTCTTTTTTATTTGATTGTAAGCCGCCAGCGCTACTTCCTCAATAAATTCCTTACGATTCTTGCTAAGCTGGTAAACCGGCCAGTCGGGAATACCGTCCAGGATAGGTTCATATCGCCTGTTCTTGTTTTTCTTCTCTACTACTTCCATGGAGGGTGCAAAATAAGACAATTTCCTGCATCGACACTTAAAAGACTTGATTTTAAGCCCTTTGCATTGCTTGCCGCAAACTGCGGCTCATCTCAGCAAATCGTTGAACGGCCTCTTGAATAAAGGGCTGATCAACGATACGGTATAGCTCGGACTCCCCGGAAATATCGAATTCATTGACCTTGAAGGTCTGTTCCAGTAGTCCTTGTTCCAGTTTAATTAGGTAGCGATTATTCCATGAAAAGATTGTGATCTTGCAATCACTATGAGGAATTTCTCCCACGACGCGCATACGTTCTCGATTTACCTTCAAAGGTAATCAAGAAGTGTATCATAAATTGAAATTACTTTTTGGAATCACCTGACTCCTGAACCATCAGTTTGTGTCTGATGCTTTTCAGTTCATGGTCCAGGTTCTTAAAGACGGTGCTATTGTGAAGTTTGTCGAGTTCCATCTGCCGCATTAGACGCTTGATTTCCATTTCGCGTTTGACAAGCGCGGCATTAGTCGTTTCTTCTGGTTTCATTTAGGGGAAGAACAGGTTTGAGTGGTTTGGCACGCTAAGATATCAGATTAAATGAAACCCATACCCACACATCAAACAGAATTTTTTTACTCACCTAAAGTATTGCATGAAGTGCTATAGAATAAATCATTTAAAATACCGATGATGTATCACGGTGCGCCTAGGGTATGTTGGAGGTATAAGGGTATAAAGAAATAGGGTATAAGGCGTAAATTACTTGAGGTGACTATAAGTGAATGGTGTGTCAGATGACTTACTACATCGATAGCACTCAACACTCATGTACTGTTGGTAGCAATAAGACAAGTGTAAAGGGAGTAGGATAGCAATGATGGAAGTTAAGGATATGTAATGTGGCAGATGTTGTCACATGTAGACAATGTTACGTTCTAGTCAACATGGCCTTAACTCTATGCCTCTTTACCTATTACTATAAAGTATACCTCTACGCTCCATAACGTATACCTCCACCACTATAACGTATACCTCTACCTCTATAACGTATACCTCTACACTCTAAACCTTTATACCCCTATACCTCTATTTCCACTATTTCCCTATTGCCCTATTCCCACTATCCCTGTCCGAAAGAATTTCCATCTTCTGAGACTAATTCTGTGTCTAATGCGTTAGCATATTTGTTATTTTAAGGATTCAAAACATGTCATATATTGTGTACTGAACTGAATTGGTCTTAAATCGAGGCTTTTTACAAAAAAACATGGATTCTTTCCCATTTGGGCGAAAAATAAGGAGGGGGGGCTTACTGGCGGTCCTGTTTACTGTTTGCGCAATCATCCACTCAAACGCAACGCACCTGAGAGCAGGTGAGATCGTGGCGACCCGAGTGAACTGTAACAGTCTTACATTTATCATTACAGTAACCGTTTACACCAATACAAAGAACACCACCGTGCTTTTTGGTGGCGACCAGGATATTCTCAACTTCGGCGACGGCGAAACAATGCTTGTTCCTGAAACACAGAACACGATACGACTCGATCTTAACTCCGACGGTAGCGTAGCAACAGCATCATTCACTATATCGCACACTTATTCCGGTATCGGTTCGTACACGATCAGTTACAAGGAACCTAATCGAAATGAAGGTGTGCTTAACATGGACGCCTCCGTCAACACTACATTTTATCTCGAGACGGTGGTGAGCGTGGATCCATTCCTTGGATGTAATAATACGCCGCGACTTTTGATTGCCCCCATAGACCAGGCATGCTCCGGAGTTGCTTTTTCACACAACCCCGGTGCTTATGATCCCGATGGTGACAGCATTTCATTTGCATTAGCAGTTCCTTACAGTGATCGCAATACCGAAGTTATCAACTACAAGAATCCTAACGATCCCAAATTTTATACCAACCACGGGACCGCTAATGAAACCGGCACCGGGCACCCCGACCTTTAAAATTGATCCGGTCACCGGCACGATAACCTGGGATGCGCCTGGAGCGGTGGGAGAATACAACATTGCGTTTCATATTATAGAGTGGAGAAAAAAGAATGGCGTCTGGTATCAAGTCGGTTACGTCCGGCGAGATATGCAGATCATTGTTGCAGATGACTGTAACAACGATCGGCCGGACCTTATCCTTCCCGCTGACACGTGCGTGGTAGCAGGTACCTTGCTGGATGTAATCATTCAGGGTATTGACCCCAACGATGATGACGTGAAGATCGAAGCGTTTTCAGAATTGTTCAATCTCCCTTTAGCGCAATCTCCCGCGAAATATAGTCCGGTGCCAAGCGTGGACCAGTTTCGTCCATCTCCGGCGACCACAAACTTTCAATGGGCAACACAATGCCTTCACGTAAAAGATCAACCTTACCAGGTAGTGTTCAAGATTACGGACAAACCCGATAATGGTCCCAGGCTGGTAACATTCAAGACGTGGTTCATCAAAGTGGTAGGACCGGAACCCGAATGGGAAGATGCGGAGCTTGATCTCGCAGAACGACAGACAAACCTTAAGTGGGAACCCTACTTTTGCCAGGGAGCGGAAAGTATGCAGGTGTGGAGAAAAGTAGATGGATGCGCCATTTGAGCCCGACAACTGCCAGACAGGAATGCCTGAGTTCCTCGGTTATGATCTCATTGATGTTGTGGGCATTAAGGATGGCAACGGTGTGCCTATAACAACATACCAGACACAATGATGGAAGAGGATTAGCGCCTGGAGCGAAATACTGTTACCGGCTCGTGGCTATATTCCCGCTGCCTCGAGGCGGTGAAAGTTATGTTTCCAAAGACACTTGTGTAGGGCCGATCCTCGCCGATGTACCGGTGATCACACAGGTTACGGTGGATAAGACTGATATCGCAGTTGGACAGATCAGCATTTGCTGGAGAAGACCTTTCGACGCAGATCCGGTGCAGTTCCCGCCGCCATACCGTTATGAGATTTACAGAGCTGTTGGATTTGCAAGAGGAGGCGACTCTACCAATGTTAGCCCGCCCGGCATCTTTACCGATACCTGTTTCGTGGATCAGGGACTGAATACAGAAGAAAATGTTTACAACTACAGCATAGCGGCGTATGCCTCGAACGGAGGTTTTCTTGGAACGTCTGCCGCCGCTTCGTCCGTAAGACTGGATGCGAAGTCGCAGGTGAAGAGGATCGAACTTACCTGGAGCGCGTTTGTTCCGTGGTCGAATTTTATTCAAACTGTCCCCAATAAACATCTTATTTACCGCGGCCCCGAAGGAGCAACGGAAGCAGACCTGGTACTCATCGCCGAGGTGGACGTATCATCGACAGGATTTATTTACCTGGATGAAGGACAATCGGATGGCGTTCCGCTGGTGGATAACCAGGTGTATTGTTACCGCGTGATGACACGGGGTGGTTATGGCAATCCGAAGATAGCCCAGCCGTTAGAGAACTTCTCGCAGATCATGTGTGCTCAGCCCGGCGATACGATACCTCCATGTCAACTGCAGCCGCCAATGCGCAGCGCGCTTGACTTCACGGACTGTGAAGATTACTATCAGAAGTTCTGTCAAAAGGACAACTACAGTAATACGGTCTATTGGAACAGGTCGGAGGATGCGGATTGTCGCACTGATGTGCGCGGTTACAACGTTTACGCTGCTACACGGAAAGGGGAAGATTCTCGCTTATAGCGGAAAATGTAAGAGATACGTTCTACATCGACAATAACCTGTTGTCTTTCGCCCGATGTTATAAGATCGCGGCCGTTGACCGGTCTGGTAATATTGGAGAGCTCAGTGAAGAGTTGTGTATCGACAACTGCCCATACTACGAGCTGCCAAACGTATTTACACCGAACACGGATCTGAATAATGATTTCTTCAGCGCATATAGCATCCGGGGTTATGAATGCGGCGAAGAGGTTGTCCTGATGTACCGCCGCAACTCACGTTGAAGTGTGCGCGATTTGTTCAGAGTGTGAGTTTCACAGTATATAACCGTTGGGGCCAGGAAGTGTACGACTACGATGGACGGGTCGGTGACGGTGAAAATAACATTTACATCGACTGGGATGGAAGAGATGATAAAGGTACCGAGCTGGCATCAGGTGTGTATTATTATGTGGCAGAAGTCACCTTCGATTCCGTCGATCCCGCAAACCAGACTAAAAAGATCAAAGGATGGGTTCACCTGGTTCGATAGATACCAGTGGCAAAATTGTAATTCTTTTCGATGGCGTTTGTAACCTGTGCAATGGGGCAGTGCAGTTTATTATCAAAAGGGATAAGACATCGAAATTCCTCTTTGCCTCACTTCAGTCCGACTTTGGTCAGTCGCAGTTGCAAAAATTCGGATTAGATCCCTCGAAACTTCACAGCATCATTGCCCTTGATAACGGAAAGTTTTATGAACGAAGCGATGCTGCCCTGAAGATTGCTTCAGGCTTAGCTCAACCGTGGTCGATGTTAGGAGTATTCAGGATCCTTCCGCGATTTTTCAGGGATTGGGTTTACGATCTGATTGCAAAAAACCGCTACAAGATGTTTGGTAAGAGAGAGAGTTGTATGATACCGACGCCCGAGTTGAAGGGAAGGTTTGTGGGGTAGGGGTGGAGTAGAAAAATGGAGCAGTGAAACAAACAATTTGCATACTGATTGTATTTGTTTTTACAGGACTAAGTTCATTCGGACAAGTTACTGACACTACATTTTATCCAACTGGACAAATACGAGAAATTAAACTTATTCAAGGCGACAAAATCCTCCAAGCAACAGCCTACAAATCTGACGGGCAAGTCAAGTATCAATGGGATATTGAAAAAAAGGAATTAAAGAGTTTTGACGCAATAAACTATACGGACACTCTTGCTGAGTACTTCAAAAGCCATTGTCCTGACTATACTTTATATCAGCACTATGGCAACGGGCCAATAATGGAAATTGAAAACTACCAGGCAGGCAACCGCCATGGTGCTTATCAAAAATTTGAACGAGATGGCAAATTGATTTCCGAAGGGCAATTTGACAACTGGGAAAAAGTCGGGATCTGGACTCACTACGACACATTCGGAAATGAAGACAGACACATTCATTGGTTTCACCATAACTATTCGGATGGTGGAATTTCCATTAATTATACAATAATTCCGGTTGGACTTGCACTTCTTTTAATTTTGGCCGTTTTGATTCTATTCTTAAAGTATTCATCTTTTTCAAACTTTTTCATCGGCATACTCTCTCGTGATTATCGGTCTGTTCGTGATGCTATATTTAGTTAGTGCTTTTTCCAGTGAACAAACAATGACAAATATTGGAAACCATGTTGGCAAATACGTATTCCCTGTATTGGCAACATTGACTTTTGTCATGACTGCTTTTTCGTTTACAGCTTTGTTGTTTAAAAAACGGACTGGAATAAAAATGCAGTTTTCGTTTTTATTCTTAGTGACAGGTATTGGACTATGCATCATACTTCTGAGCGCTTATATTGGTTCTAAGACGGCGGGAGCAGTAATGTAAATTGAAAGACGTCGTAGTTTGGCAAGCATTCATTTGTCCGCAACAACAGTGCGAATTTTCATTAAAAAACGATCGACGGAAATCGAATTACTTTTGGAACGAGAATCAATTTTCAAACTTAAAATATGGCGTTATAAAATGTAACCCTTTGTACAATATTGTTGTACAACAATATGTAATCAGTTTGAAACACAAATCCACACCTACCATATGAACTTGTTGCCGTCAGGTGAAGCGTACATGGGCGGTGGCCTGTATATGCGGTCAAGAGACCAACTAAAACTTGGTCAACTATTTCTTTCAAAGGCAATTGGAATGGTCAACACATCATTGGTGAAGACTGGGTGAAAGAATCCCTTATCAGCCGGGGAATTATGAAACCAAGAATGGATGCCGATGTGAATCACGGGTACGGATACGCCTGGCATTTCCGTACCCAAAAACTTGGAAACAAAGAAATAAGCTACTATTGGGCTGGTGGAAATGGCGGACAATTAATCATTGTAGTTCCTGAATTGGATCTGGTCGTTGGCTTTACCGGTGGTGACTACACAGATTTTCAAAAGTACCTTCTTTGGGAAATCGAATATCTTCCAAAATACATCTTGCCTGCAGTTAAATAAAACGAATACTCATTCCTGGCATTTAGCCCAAAGCCAAACGAAGAGTGTGATCGGTCTCCTGCACTAATCCCCCAGGGATAAATTCTATCCCAAAATAAGAGGCATCACCATTATGTCCGTTTCACCCAATTTATTGTCCATTTAGACAAGTGTGAGGTATCTCGCCCTAGCCTAGTTTTGTTATGTAAACAACGTTCAATATGAAGTCAATCGCGATTCATTGAATGCCGATGCTATTAGCATTAGCCTTCAAAGCAAAATGTTCAATTCAAAAACAATTTAAAATCAACAAGATGAAAACAAACACGGAAAGGGCAATTGCTATCAATAAAGCAGTTCAAAGCGGAGATGCAGAAAGTGCAGCGAGTCTCGTAACAGAGAATTATATTCAGCATACACCAGTTGTTGCTGATGGAAAAGAGGGTTTACAAATGCTAATCACAAAAATTAAAAACAAAGAGATTCCTGCTCCTAAGATCAACAACATAAGAAGCTTCGAGGACGGTGAATTTGTTGTTTTGCATCATGACGTTAACTGGCCAAACAGGAAAGCAATGTTTGAAATATTCAGGTTTGAATCCGGATTAGCCGCTGAGCATTGGAGCGGAATCGCAGACCATCCTGAAACGACTGCCAATGGTCATTCAATGCTGGATGGAGCAACAGAAATTAAAGACAAAAACCTTACTCAGAAGAATAAAGACTTTGTAACGTCATTTGTCCAGACGGTGTTGATCAATGGGCAGTTCGACAGGTTATTGGATTTTTATCACCCGGAAATAATCCAGCATAACCCATTTGTCGACAACACAGTTGCCGGTCTGTTGAAGGGATTTGAAGAGTTACAAAAACAAGGTATGTCGATTGAGATTAAAAAAATCTTTAAAGTCCTCGGTGAAGGTAATTTTGTGTTGGTATGCTCGGAAGGAAAATTTGCAGGCAAGAACACGGCTTTCTTTGACTTATTCCGGGTCGACAATGGCATCATTGTCGAGCACTGGGACGTACTTCAGGAAATACCTGATAAGATGGCGCACGACAACGGATTTTTCCAATCCTCATTATATAAAAGAATTGGTGGTTACGATGCGATTGCAGGCTTTGTCGATTTGGCATTTCCCCGTGTAGCGGCACATCCTCAATTGGATAAATACTTTAAAGGTCATGCCGATGATAGTAAATACCGTCAAAGACAACTGATCATTGACAAACTATCGAATACCCTTCAGGGACCGACAATATATCTAGGCAGGCCACTTGAATCGGTTCATAAAGGTTTAAACATTACGGCTGACGAATGGGATATCTTTATGCAAATTCTCGTTAAGGCTATGGATGATCGGGGTATTGCCGGAGAGGTAAAAAAGGACTTTGTTGATGCTTTTCAAAATGTATTCAGAGAAGTAACAGTGGAGGAGGAAATACTCAAGTAAGCACTGGCCTTGTACTGTTTGAAAGTTAACCTTGCGATTGCCAATTGCAAGGTTAACTTATTAATTTTAGCTTAATCACATATGAAAATCGGAATTCTCGCCTATGACGGCTGTACAGCTTCCATGACAGTGGGAGTGCTGGATATCCTTTCTTTTGCAAACAGTCAGTACAAATCGAGGAGTAAAAATGACTTGTTTGAAATTGAAATTATTACTGAAACAGGAGCAGCAGCCAACGGCTTCAGCAAATTCCCTATCCAGGCCCAACGAAGTATTAAAACAAAATCGCAGTTTGATTTAATCTACGTACCCGGGTTTGTGGGAGATTTGGAGGAGTTGTTACCCAAACAAAAGAATCTGATAAAGTGGCTGAAGAGGCAATATCAAAATGGTGTTATGTTGACTGCAGCTTGTAACGGGAATTTTCTACTGGCCGAGGCAGGGGTTCTTAACGGAAAACGAGCGACAACGCATTGGAGTTTGGCCGATGCCTTTCGAAGACGATATAAAGAGATCACTCTGGAGCCTGAAAAAATCATTGTCGACAATGGCACCGTAATCTCGGCTGCGGGTGTTACTGCCTATTTTAACCTGGCACTTTTTCTCGTAGAAAGATATGGATCCAAGGAATTAGCACTTACCAGTGCTAAAGTATTTTTAGTTGACTCTGGAAGAAAACTTCAAACTCCTTACCAAATGTACCAGGTTCCAAAAAATCACGGAGATGAGGAGATTGTGAAAGTGCAGGATTGGCTTGAAGGAAATTACAGTGAAAAAATTACCCTGGAACGAATGGCAAGCGTTTGCAATCTTGGCGAGAAGACCTTAGTCAGGCGGTTCAAAAAAGTAACAGGAGAAACTCCTTTGACTTATCTTCAGAAATTAAGGATTGAAAATGCAAAGAGACTACTGGAATCAAAAAGAGTTTCTTTTAACGAAATCACGTGGAGAGTCGGATACAATGACATAAGCTCATTTCACAAAGTATTCAAATCGGAAACAGGGCTAACACCCATTGAGTATCGCTCTAAATTTTCAATTGTATAAACCTTTGTGAGGACAGTTCTAACGAGGTTGTTGAAGAAGTTTTACTAATTTAGTTTCGGACTCGTGCCGTTATGCAAGAAAAATCCATTAAGCTAACTCGCATCAGATAGGACTCCTCATCGGAGGTATTCTTGGCATGGTCGGTTCATTTGTGCCATCTGCGTCCCTTCGAAGTCTTGCATGGGGTCTTGATGGCGTTGGTCTCATCGTTGCAGGAGCCTTACTGGCTATTTACTACTTTCGAAAAGGTGAGGATGCTACTGCGGCTGGTTTTTCAATATTTATCCTGGGAGAAGCCTTAATACTTTCGTCGTCCGGAATAGACCTTGACGCGAATGTCCCATCTTTTGGTGCAGGTACAGCTCTATGGGCAGCGTCGCTAGCCCTAATCAGTTTTCAAAAAGTATTCCCTCTATTTGTACGTAGTACCGGATTCATTGCCGCAGCCTTATTTGCTATTGTAGCTGTTCAAATATTTATTGGACAACCCATAAATGCATTAACAAAGCCGCTGCCGTTTTTCGCCTATCCTTTTTTTGCCGCGACAATTTTTGGCTGGGCCTGGAAACTGCTAAGAGCAGATCCTGTTCGCTAAACCAATAACATAAAACGTTGCCTTGAACTGATGCACCGTTGGCAAACAATCCCAAAAATGAAGTGAATATTTGACCACCACATAACCAAGCCCAATGAGAAAAATCATTCTACTTTCCTTTGTTATTTTATCTACTGTTCAATTATTAAAAGGGCAAGACAACGGCACCTTCAATTTGACAGTCAATCACCTGGCGATTTCGGTAAAAGACGTAAACCGGTCAGCCGAATTCTATGGAAATGTTTTGAAGTTTCAGGAAATAACAAACAGGTCAAAGTTCGAGGGTGTGAGGTGGTTCTCGGTCGGGGAGGGAAAAGAATTGCACCTTATCTCGATCGTTAAGGAAGATGTCACATTAAACAAAGCGATTCACCTGGCCTTTACGACCGCCAACTTTGACGTCTTTGTTGCGATGCTTGATAAAATGAAAATAGCTTACTCCGATTGGCCCGGTACTCCGAACAAAGTGAATGTGAGGGCAGATGGTATGAAACAGGTCTTTTTTCAGGATCCCGATGGCTATTGGCTTGAGGTAAATAGTGTGAATGAGAAATAGACTGTGTCCCGATACCCTTATACCTCAATACCCTATTGGTACCTAACACCACTTGAGTGTTGAGTGTTGACATATTGATTGTTGAGTGTTCTGATCATGGGTAGTAGGTTTCTGCAAAAACACTCAACATTCAACACTCAATAAGTCAACGCTCAAGTAATTTTTACTACCTATCCATTAGCCCTTATACCCTATACCCTATACCCTTATACCTCTATACCCTATTGGTACCTAACACCACTTGAGTGTTGAGTGTTGACATATTGATTGTTGAGTGTTCTGATCGGCGGCTAGAAGTTTTCAAATGAAACACTCAACATTCAACAAAACAACATTCAACACTCAGGTATATTCTGCTGCCCTGTCCATCCCTTTATGCCTTATACCTTTATACCCTTATACCTCTATACCCTATTGGTACCTAACACCACTTGAGTGTTGATTGTTGACATATTGATTGTTGAGTGTTCTGATCATAGGTAGTAGGTTTCTGCAAAAACACTCAACATTCAACACTCAATAAGTCAACACTCAAGTAATTTTTACTACCTATTCAATAGCCCTTATTACCCCCATACCCCTATACCCTATTTCTCCAGCCCCAATATCTCCACCGCCGCCGGCGACAACCGCTTCAACGTTTCATCTTTGATGTAGCGGGACTGGTCCACCTGCTGTGGCTGATCCGAAGTGCAAAAATAACTATGAATAGAGCGTCTGCTTTTGGCGGTATAATTGTTTGTGCCTCCATGCCACGCGTGAGAATTAAAGATAAAGACAGAACCTGCAGGCGCCTCGATGATCACTTCATCGGGATGTGATGCCTCGGGGTTGGGCAAAACATCCTGTGGTAATACACCCGAATGATGTGTTCCGGGAACGATACGTGTAGCGCCGTTTTCCTTTGAGAAGTCATCTAACAGCCAGATCGAATTGCAGACTTTATAGTGTCCCGGTGAAACTGCTTCGTGCCAATCTACGTGAAGTTTTTGCAGTCCCATTCCAGGCTTTGCAGCGCGATAATTAAGCGACGAAAGTTTTATCGAGTGGCCTAATACGTGTGCCACACCAGCCAGTACGCGAGGATGCGTGTAAAAAATATCGAAGACTTCTCCTTTGTTTACAAGGTCTGCCAAACGGTCTGCACCCGCTTCTTTTGGATGTCTTATGTACGGCGAGTCTAACAACTCTGAACCGGCATTGTCACCTTCCGAATTCATCAGCGAGTGAATTCTGTCGTTGATTTTTTCCACCTGAAGGCTCGACAATAACTGTCCCAGATTCAAGTATCCGTTTTGATCCAGAAAATCCTTTTCGGCTTCCGTGAGGGTATCCTTACTAACACCCAGTTGATTTAGCGTCTCCATAGGGAATGTTGATGACTAAAGTTAACGATGTCGAAATTAAAAGAAAAAGCGCCGAGTCAATCTGTCGCTTTGTAACTTGTAAGTCGTAGCCTTATTCCTTGACTGATGAAGCCTTATCTATTCCTTTTTATCGTTTCCCTGATAGTCAACACCGTTACCGCTCAGGAACGAAAACTTCCAGAAGCGTTCAACCTGCCGGCGCATCCCCGGATTTTATTATTAAAGGATGACGAGGCAGCAGTTCGGACTTCCCTTGCCTCTAATCCTGTATGGAAAAAAATGCACGAAGCAATTTTGAAGGAGTGTGGAAAAATAGAAGGATTACCACCGCTAGAAAGGATTCAGATTGGGAGACGATTGCTGAGTGTGTCGCGCGAGTGCATCCGCCGTGTCTTTTATCTTTCCTATGCTTATAGGATGACGGGAGAAGAAAAATATTTTCAGCGAGCGGAAAAGGAAATGCTTGCTGTTGCCGCTTTCAGCGACTGGAATCCGTCCCACTTTCTGGACGTGGCGGAGATGACCATGGGAATGGCCATTGGCTACGATTGGTTGAACGATAAGCTGTCTGAAGAATCAAAACAACTTTTAAGCGTCGCGATACTAAAAAAAGGACTCGAACCGTCATTTGATGATAAATACAACGGCTTCCTGAAAGCAACGCATAACTGGAACCAGGTGTGCAACGCCGGTATGACATTCGGCGCGTTGGCCGTCGCCGATGAGTATCCCGATACTGCGAAACAAATTATCGATCGTGCCCTCAACACGATTTCTTTGCCCATGCAGGATTACAAACCTGATGGCGCCTACCCTGAGGGTTTTTCCTATTGGGGCTATGGCACATCCTTCAACGTCATGTTCCTCAGTGCCATGGAGAAAGCATTCGGCAGTGATTTCGGATTGTCAGATCTGCCTGGATTTTTGAAAACGCCTGCCTTCCGGGAGCATATGATAGGCTCAACGGGTGCTTGCTTTAACTGGGGAGACTGTAGCCCGGGATCGAGTCTTAGTCCGGCAATGTTCTGGTTTGCGCAAAAGAATAACGATCCTTCGCTTTTGTGGATGGAAAAGAAGTTTCTTGATAAAGCCGACTACTCCGGTTTCACAGGCGACCGGTTGTTGCCAGCAGTTATCATTTGGGGAAAAGAGATTCGCTTAGACAAGATTACTGAACCGACTTCCAGGGTGTACGTTGGTCAGGGTCCCAGTCCGGTGGCACTGATGCGTACATCGTGGAACAACGCTAACGGAATCTACCTCGGTTTCAAAGCGGGCTCTGCGTCGGTTAATCATGCGCACATGGACATTGGTTCTTTTATCATGGAGTCTGACGGCATACGCTGGGCGTCTGATTTTGGTATGCAGGATTACGAATCGTTGGAGTCAAAAGGTATCCAAATTTTTGGAAGGACTCAGGATGCGCAGCGATGGACTGTCTTTCGTTTGAATAATTTAGTTCATAACACGCTTACAGTAGATGGTCAGTTGCAACTTGTGAGTGGTTATTCTAAAATCGACCGTTTCTCAGACAAACCTGATTTTACTTTTGCTATGTCCGATCTGTCAACAGTGTACGCTGGCCAGCTGGCAAACCTAAACAGAGGTGCGGCTATCGTTGAGGAGAGCTACGTAGTTATCGAGGATGAACTGACGACGTTGGATAGCCTTACGAAAGTCCGGTGGACGATGCTAACCACTGCGCAAGTTTCCATCGAAAAAAATAACGAAGCGTTGCTCACAAAAGATGGGAGGCAGCTCACCCTTCGTGTTGATAGTCCCGCGAAAGTAACATTGAAAATCTGGAGCACGCAGCCGACTACAGCGTACGACGCACCAAACCCAGGAACAACGCTTGTCGGATTTGAGATAGAGTTGCCAGCCAATTCAAAAGAAGTGTTTGCTGTTAAGCTGATACCACAAGGAGCAGAAAAGAAGGCGAAGCAAAAGGTCGAACCATTGAACAGTTGGCATTGATGATCAGGAAAATGGGGAGGTTATTGGCGATGAGTGGAACATTTAATAGTCATAAGTGAAAATCGACGTCCACGAATGGAGCGGATGCTGCTTAAAGATTAAGACTCAAATAGTACACCAACGATGAAAACTTATCTCACTTTCATCTTGCTAATCTTTCAGATTGCATGGAGAACTAACTCCTTTGCGCAAGGAGACGGAAAGGATGAAGTTATACGGAAAAAATTGAATGACTATGTTACTTCAGCCCATCTGGCATTCAAATTCAACGGCACGGCTTTGGTTGCCCGGAAGGGAGAGATTCTGTTGCAAAAGGGATATGGATTCAGGGATGTAACGACCAAATCTCCCAACAAAACTGACACAAGGTTTCCAATTTTATCGATTACTAAACCGTTTACTGCAATCGCTATTTTGAAATTGCAGGAGCAAGGCAAATTATCCGTACAGGATAAATTGACGAAATATTTTCCTGACTACCCTAACGGTCATAAAATCAAGATCCACCATTTGTTAACGCATTCCTCTGGAATTTATAATTACACAGAGCCTGTTGGGATTGAAGATTCCGCACTTATAAATTATCCTATCTCAAGGCAAAGGGTATTGGACGTTTTTGTAACTGCACCCGTAGAATTTGCGCCGGGAAAGGGATATAGCTATAATAATTCCGGATACTTTCTATTGGGACTGATAATCGAACAGGTCACAGGAAAGCCATACGAAACGGTAATCCGGGAATTGATTTTTGATCCTCTCGGAATGACTCATTCGGGATTTGATTTTCTCGGTGTGCCTGATTCGTTGAAGGCCAAGGGGTACGAATTTTTAGATGACGAAAGAATTGTTCCGTACAAGCATTACGATTCAACATATGCGTATTCAGCCGGAAGCATTTATAGCACAGTGGGGGATATGTACAAATGGGCCAAAGCTATTGCTGGTAAGCAAATCCTAAGCGAGGATTCATGGAAACTTGCTCGCACTCCTAAAGTAAACCGCTATGGGTACGGCTGGATGATTGATCAATTTTTCAAACACAATTATATAAGGCATTCAGGTGGATACCCTGGGTACATGTCCGAGTTTATCTACTATCCGGAGGAAGACCTCACAATAATTCTCCTGAACAACTTCGGAACTTATGACCAGATGATTTGGGCGGTGGGTATGGGAATCGCCTCTATCGCTCACAACATGCCGCATGACAATTGGAAGGTTCGAAAATCAATTAAGCTTGACAGAGAAATTCTCGCTCGATATGCTGGTGTATATGAGCTAAAAGGTGATAAGCGGAAGTTCACATTTGAGTTGCAAGACGACCGTATTTTTGTAATAATTCCTGGACTTCCTCCGATTGAATTATTTTCTGAGAGCGAAACCGTTTTTTATTTTCCAGAATTTTAACACAGAGTATAAATTCGTTACTAATGAGAAAAACGAAGTTTTGAAGATTATGGTGCGTGAACATGGAGAGGACTATGAATTGGTGAGAGTGCGCTAAGAGAATATATAAAAGTACTTAGGCAGGATAAGCCGATAGAGCAGGTAATGAAAAAAGTTACGATTATTGTTTTAATAGTTGGCGGACTCATAGTAGTCTTTCTTGGAGCAAAAATATTTAGAAGTGTCTCGGTCGAGGACAATGTTACAGAATTAAGAACCGATCATTTCGTTATTTCGTATCACGGGATCTACCAGCGGGAAGCACGGGACATTGCAGATAACCTTGAAAAGCATTATGGCAGGATAAGGTCGGAGTTAGGTGACCCCGTCCACGAAACCATTCGCGTCTTTTTGCACCCGATGCAGGATGACTTCAATAAGGTAACTGGGCTTCCTAATAGTACTGCGAATGGAACGAGCCGGGGTCCGAACGAATTCCATCTAATGTGGACAAACTGGTTTAACAGTATTTTTCCCGATGATCCGATAAAAACAGCAATTCATGAGTTTACGCACTGTGTTCAGTTGAACATTCTCATTAAAGATGCACAAATGGAATTAGCGAATATTGATAAAGGAGATTTTGAAAAAGAATTTGAGGAAAAGTTTATCAGGGAGTACCCACAATGGTTTTGGGAAGCTATCTGTGACTATGAGGCAGGTATCGTAAATAGTGTTAGCGTCAAATATGGAATGAGTAAAAACCCTACGCTCAAATCTTTGAACAACAGCAATCAAGTCTACAATGTTGGATACACGATTATTGAATATGTAGTGGAAAAATGGGGTAAGGACAAATTGCCCGCTTTGATTACATCCTATGTTGATATTGAAGCCGTTCTGAAAATAAGTGAGTCGGACTTTGAAAAAGGTTGGGTGGAATTTGTGGATGAAAAATATTGACACCTTGAAATGGTGAGTGCAACAACATCTCTTTGATTGTCATCCAGAGCGCGTTCCTCGTCGTCAAAGAATTGCGCTAACGGAATGGGTCTTGCAAACTGAATTACTACATGTGAGTCCTGACGCGAAGGATCTGTAGGAACATAGAACAAATTGCCCCGCGGTATGCAGAGGCACCGATACTAAAACAATCAATTAAACTAAATAATCAATGACATCCATTTTTATTTTGCTGTCAATTTTGACGCTTCAACCAAAGAGCGTACTGGCAGCACCTTTCTTAAAGGGACACTATTATACAAATGATGGAAAGAGAGTAGAGGGGCTGATCAAATTTGGCAGGGCGACATTTTCAGCATTTGGAAGCAAACCAAGTAATATAAAATTCAAGGCCAACTCTAGTTCAGGCACAGTAAAATTGACTGCTGAAGATATCTCAGCATTTGTTATTGAAAAAGACAGTTTTGCAATTGTTCAGAGCATCAAAATTAATTCAATACATGGCGAGTATGCACGGGATTTTGCTCAAGTGATTGAGCTTGGACGTATAAATCTATTTGTTCATAAAAGCTCCAGTAGTGATGGGAAATTCAGTTATGACCATGACAAGTTTGTTATTTCAAGGGATAACAAGGTATTCTTAGGTATTTGGAACATAAATAAACAACGGGAAGAGATTTCTGAGTATTTTTCTGAGCGACCTGATTTATTGGCAAAAATTATGGATAAAAAAGACGAGACGCCTATTCCCGTGTTGGTCAAGGAATTTAACAAAAATACAAGCCACTAATATCGAACAATGATTGGAACTAATTCACCTTTTGACCATCATCCAGAGCGCGTTCTCGCTATCAAACAACTGCGCTAATGGAATGGGTCTTGCAAACCTAATTACTACCTGTGGTTCCTGACGCGAAGGATCCGTTGTAATTTACGCGCAACCAGTAACAGGTGTCACGAAAAACTAACTAATTATATGGCGAGATTTTTAAACAGGGTGGGACTTAACTCAACGTCGAAGGCTTCCAGGAATGTTTGGCTGGCGTCTTTATTTATTTTTTTGCTACTAGGAATGAATTACATGAGACTAATAATGCCGGAAATGATTTTGATTATTTTGACCATAGGACTGGCCTTTTTCGGATTTATTTCATTGACTGTTTTTATATATTTGACGATAAGGGAATGGTCAACGATATCAGGAGACAAAAGAATTGGAAAAATATTGTATATAGGACTACTAACTTCTGTGACGATTTTGTTTTCTGTAATTCCAATTAAATTGATGTTTTTCAAATACACGTTTTGATGATCCAAAGATTTTAGTCATGTTATTATTTTGTTGTTGCAGGTCACAATACGCTTCTGATCTAAATGAAGAAGCAGGTCCAACGCGGGACTTAGCTTCTAGGGAGAAACACGATCTAATAGTTGCGCACAATTCTTCATTCCTCATTCCTCATTCCTCATTCTTCTACTATCTTCACGCTATTCAAACCTAACGACCTATGCTACCAACCCGATGCCTTAAATCCGTGTTATGGATTTTTGTAATTACCGTCCTTTATTCCTGCAAGACAACTCCCTCGGAGAGCGTTTCTCCCGATGACGCATTCAATCAATACAAAGAGTCATTCATCGAGGATCTATGGAAACATTCTCCCGTATGGGCCAGCAGTGTGGGCTATCACAAGTATGACAGCGTACTGATCGTCCCAGACAATTCGTCCAGGGAAAAAGAACTTGCCTTTGCCAAGACGCATCTTGATGCCTTGGCCAAAATAGACGAGAAAGCGCTTTCAGACAATAACCGGACAGACTATCTGATGATACGCGACCAGTTGAACCTGTTTTCATGGTACATCACAAGTTATAAAGGGTTCGAGTGGGATCCATCCTCGTACAATATTAACGGCCCGTTTGCAGAAATGCTGAATGGCAGTTATGCGCCGCTTGAAGAGCGCTTGCGTAGTTTTTACCTCAGAATGAAATACGTGCCCGCGTATTATGAAGCTGCGAAAGCCAACATCAAAAATCCTACGCTTGAACATACGCAGCTGGCGATCGAGCAAAATCTTGGCGGAGTTACGGTCTTTGAAGGTGATTTGAAGAATGCACTTGATACGGCGAAAATGGAGGAAGGAGAGAAGCAGGAGATACTTGCAAGGGCGAAAGTTTGTGCTGACGCAGTTAAAGGATATGCTGACTGGCTGAAAAAGCTGGATAACAAGGAACCACGCAGTTTTCGTTTAGGGAAGGAGTTGCATTCCCGGAAATTTGACCTGGATATTCAGTCCAGCTATTCCGTGGACGCTATTTACGATATAGCGGTGCAACACAAAAAAGACCTTCACAAGAAAATGGTGAAGCTTGCTAATGATCTATGGCCGAAATATATGGGCAAAGCTTCGAAACCAACCGACAGTCTTAAATTAATCCGGGCGGTTATAGACAAGATCTCATTAAAGCACGTGAATCGCGATTCGTTTCAGCTTGCGATTGAAAAACAAATTCCGGAGTTGACAGAGTTTGTAAAACAAAAGGATCTTATTTACCTCGATCCGTCAAAGCCTCTTGTGGTACGCAAGGAACCTGCGTATATGGCCGGCGTAGCTGGCGCTTCGATATCTGCACCTGGGCCCTACGATAAAAATGCCAACACGTATTATAATGTGGGAAGTCTTAACGGCTGGACACCCGAGCGCGCGGAAAGTTATCTCCGTGAGTATAACTCTTATGCCCTTCAGATTCTGAACATACATGAAGCGATACCTGGGCACTATGCGCAGCTGGTGTACAGTAACCAGTCGCCCAGCATTATAAAATCTGTCCTGGGTAACGGAGCGATGGTGGAAGGGTGGGCGGTATACACCGAGATCATGATGTTGGAGAATGGTTATGGAAATAATTCTCCCGAAATGTGGCTGATGTATTACAAGTGGAATCTCCGCGTTACGTGCAACACGATTTTAGATATTAGCGTACATACCCGCAACATGAGCAAGGACGATGCGATGCATTTGTTGGTAAATGAAGCTTTTCAGCAGCAGGCAGAAGCCGAAGGAAAGTGGCGTCGTGTGTCGCTTACGCAGGTGCAATTGTGTTCCTACTTTACGGGCTATTGGGAGATCTTTGAATTCCGGGAGGAGTTGAAGAAAAAGATGGGTGATAAATTCAACCTCAAAGAATTTCACGAAAAATTCCTCAGCTATGGCAGCGCACCGGTGAAATACATTCGTCAGATGTACGGAGCTAATGAATAAAATCGCGAGGGGTAGACATGGGAAATGATAACTTATCATGGATGTAAAAGAATCATACAACAATTGGGCAGACCAATACGATAGCAACTCCAATAAAACAAGAGACCTTGAGGCACTAGCCTTAAAAGAAAGCTTAACAGGTATTTCCATTGAGACGTGTTTGGAAATTGGTTGTGGCACTGGTAAAAACACTGGCTGGTTGCTAACCAAAGCTCAGGGTATAACCGCGGTAGACATATCTGCTGAAATGTTATCAAAGGCTAAGGAAAAGATCCAGTCCGACATGGTAAACTTTATCCAGGCAGATATAAACCAACCGTGGACCTTCACAACTAGGCAATTCGACCTGATAACATTTAGTCTTGTGCTCGAGCACATCGAAGACCTTGTAAGTCTTTTTAAAAAAGCATCCGAAAAGACTAAAAAGGGTGGGTATGTCTATGTCGGTGAACTACACCCATTCAAACAATATTCGGGTTCAAAAGCAAGATTTGAAACTGAGGGCGGAGAACAGATTGTTCCTTGCTTTACCCACAATTTGTCAGATTTCACTCAATCTGCCAGGAAAAATGGATTCTCAATCCTGGATGTCAACGAATATTTTGACGACAATAACAAAACGCTGATTCCGAGGATCCTGACCATGGTATTCCAGATGACGTAGCCAGAGAAGGATACAGGCATACAACGTTTTGGCAACGCGCAAACTTAGGTGGGCGAAAACACGTATATTGAAGCGAATGGAGAAAGCAGGAAACATTGCTATAAAAAGAGGACTTCTAAGGTGGTTAATGAATGCCACTTTGGTATTAAGTGTCATCGCGTTCTCTGGACATGTTCCCCAATCCAAATCCCCCTCTTTCGAGCCAGCCAGGACTGAATTAAAGCAGAACACCAGCTCAGATGACGAAAAGACTGTTCGATTTAAAGTCATTCAGGACGCCTCCAGTCATTTTGCATTCTTTGATCAACTAAAGAATTTTACTTGTCGCCTTTATCAATTTGAAAACCAAATAGAGGTTAAACTCAAAGGCAACATAGGAACCTGCACAATTAAGGATCAGCCGTTCCTCATACACTACTTCACTTACAATTCCGAAGTGCCCGACACGGACAGACCAAGAGGATAATTTTCCTCATGAGCCAGGCATCACCTCGGCTCACCCATCAACAAATCATAAATTATTCAAAGGCGGTCATCATGTGACCGACATCAACTTTTTTAACAAAATGGAAAAGGTTAAGAGAGGGCTACGATTTTTGTTCATAGTCCTGTTAGTTATAATGGCAAGTTTTGGACTCGCCGTTACCGGAAACGTAAACAATCGGGAGAGATACATGGATAACGAGATAAAGATAGAGATGACCCACAATAAAGAAGAGGACGAGGATGAAGACGAAGCAAAGGAGTGAACGTTGATTATGCGAACGGACGAACCGCTTACGCTGGCATTTCGTCTATTATCGCTACTCTGTGCGGCTTATTTTATTTTTGCTTAAATTATAATCGGGTGCACCATTGAAAGTAGTAAGGGATTTGATTTTCACACCCGCTATGCAAATCATGTTAACCGTTATGAAAAACCCATCTGCTCTTGTCCTGATTGTAAGCCTGGCCGCTTGGAATTTTGCTTGCAAAGAAGATGAAGAAAAGGTTGATCCTGTTACAGCTTCGTTAGTAGAAACACTCAATCAGGAACTAGTGCACCTCAATCCGGATCCAAGCCAATGGATCGACGAGCAACTGCACTTTCTCGACGCCGTCTCGGACCACGCTATCGTCGGCTTAGGAGAAGCCACACACGGTACGTCTGAATTCTTTAAAGCCAAGCATGAGATACTTGAGTATCTGGTGAAAAATCACGGTTTTAAAATCTTTGCTATCGAGGCGGACTTCGGCGAGTCCATATTCATCAATCAAGCCGTCCTGAACAGCGACAAGAGTCAAATAGAAAGTTTGATGAAAACAAAAATGCATTTCTGGACCTGGAGAACAATCGAGGTACGCGACCTGTTGTATTGGATGTGTGACTATAACCTCGGCAAGGCTGAGGCGGAAAAGGTGCAATACTGGGGTGTTGATTGTCAGTTTAACACCTATCATCCTGATATGGTCATCGACAACCTGGAGGCATCCGGCGTTCCTTTTATTTCTTTTGCCGAAGGGGTTCTCAACGACGCCAAGTCCGCCTCGGAGAATCGCTTTTCGTCTTACACGCAGGACGCTTTCGATACATACATGGAAAAAATCGACGCGTTAAAGGATTCGGTGACGAAGTATGATGCGGATATCATCGACGCCGGATTGACCTTGCAACTTGTGGAAGTGATAGGGCAGGTGTCAGAAGTAATTTATTACTCTGAAAATAATAGTATCGCCCAAAAAAACTATCGGGATGAATACATGGCCAAAAATACAGGTTGGTTGCATAACTATTTTAACAACGCGAAGATCGTTTTGTGGGCACATAACTACCACGTGTCTGACTACCCTGCTGCAAGTTACAGTTCAATGGGCTATCATCTTAAAGTTGATTTCCCCGGTGATTATACAACCATAGGTTTCCTTTTTTCCAAGGGGTACTTCACAGCGGTCACGCAGTCAGGCGATCAGTTTCAGGGACTCAATACCCAGACGTTGGAAGAGGATCCAAAATTGGGCTCTATAAATGATGTGATGTCCAGGGCCGAAGCGGCTGCATTCACCGTGGCAGTTTCAGATTTGCGAGATCACGATGAATGGACGAAAGCATTCAACGATGGTATCGAATTTTTTCAGATGGGAGCAGTGTATAACAATACACCCTTGAATTACTATTCGAAGTTCAATGTCGGTTTTTTTGATCGGTTGATCTATTTCGACCGAACAACGGCATCGGTACAGTTAAAATGAAGCATAGAGCCAACGCAGCTATTTCTGATCTTGAACAGATTTACATCCGTCCATGACAAAACCTTTACCGATAACACAAAAGGACAGGGTAGTATTTGTTGACGTTGTAAGAGGATTTGCACTTACAGGTGTATTAGTCGCAAACTTTACCTCTTATGTTGACCAGCAAACTCCCGAACCAATACTCACTTCCATTTCAACTTCGTTGGACACATGGCTGATTAACATTAATGACATATTTCTTGAGTGGAAATCTCTTAGCGAAGTAAGACTCTCTGCGAGACTCGCGATTTTCTACGCGTTAAGATTTACCGATGAAAGGAGCTTGGCAACCAATAATTATTTTCTTATTTGTAAATTACATCTCAGACCATGAAACACCTTCGTTTGCTTTTGTTCCTTGTCGTCACTGCGGCAAATGCTCAACATGTTCCCACCTTTGAAGAAGTTATCTCGCTGCGCGGCATAAATGGCATAACCATCTCAAATGACGGACGCCACGTGGCCATTACAATTCAAACAACGGACTGGAATGATAATCGTTACGATACGGAAATTTGGTTAAGCAAGGATGGAAAGGTGCCATTCCGGCTCACAAACAATCCGAAGGACGGCAGTAATGCGGCATCATTCTCTCCCGATGGTCAATGGATTGCCTTCCTCTCGGATCGTGGCAATAAAAATCAGATCTACGTGATAAGGACAGACGGCGGAGAGGCCCGTGCCATCACGAAAGAAGAGGAGGGAATTACTTCATACGAATGGCATCCATCCGGCAGGAGCTTCATACTTGTGAAGCCGGAGAAAGAGGATAAGAATAAAAAGGAAAGAGAAAAGAGATATGGTGGCTTTGAAACTGACGATAGAGACTTTACTCTTTCACATATTTGGCAGGTGGAGTTTAAACCGGAACTCCCCGATCCTTCAGAGCGACCTTGTTATGAGTCCACCGATTCATTGAAAGTGAAAGCTGGCTGCCTGGAGCTGCCAAAAGCAACCAGGCTCACTGAAGGGAAATTTACAGTGAACAATTTTCTCGTATCTCCGGATGGAACGAAAGTGGCTTTCACGCAGCAACCAGATCCACTGATCAACTCGTCAATGAAGTCGGATGTCTCAATCGTGGAGATTGCCTCTAAGAAAATCTCTGCAGTAGCTTCCAACAAAAGTTCCGACAGACTCGAAGACTGGTCACCTAACGGAAAGGAAATCCTCTACTCAACAAACCTCGACGACAGCGTTTCAAATTTCTACATGAATTCGAAATTGTATGCAGTGAATTTGGAGTCGAACGTGACGCGCCAACTGGCAAAGGATCTTGATGAGAACATTGGCGGACTTGATTGGTTGCCTTCTGGCATCTATGGCACGATCTGGAATAAAACAAGGCGACTTATCTACAAGATTGACCCTAGGACGGGAGCACATGCTGTCTTTCTCAGCACACCAGAGCAGATCTATGGTACCGCATTCTCTGAATCCGGTGACAAGCTTGCTTTTACTGCAAGAAATGGAGACCAGCTCCTGGAGGCCTTCGTAACAAATGTTGCGTCGCCGAAACCGCAGAAGTTAACCGATATGACTTCGCAGCTTGCAGGATGGAAAGTGGCACAAAGTGAAGTCGTAAGCTGGAAGAGCAAAGACGGAGCAACGATAGAAGGCGTTCTGCATAAACCAAAAGATTTTGATGCATCAAAGAAATATCCTCTTCTCGTTTTGATCCACGGTGGTCCTACAGGCATCGACACGCCTACCCCCGTAGTTAGTTCTGTATATCCCGTATTGCAATGGCTGGACAAAGGCAGTCTGGTGTTGCGCGTTAATTACCGTGGTTCGGCCGGATATGGCGAGGCGTTCCGTTCGCTCAACGTTAAGAATCTGGGTGTGGGCGACGCATGGGATGTGATTACAGGAGTAGAGTATCTTGAATCAAAAGGGATGATCGATAAGTCGAGAATGGGATGTATGGGATGGAGCCAGGGCGGATATATATCTGCCTACCTGACTACGAATACCGACATTTTCAAAGCGATCTCCGTTGGTGCCGGAATTTCAAACTGGATGACATATTATGTTAACACGGATATTCATCCGTTCACTCGTCAATATCTGAAAGCCACTCCGTGGAGTGATGAAGAGATTTACAAAAGAACCTCTCCCATGACCAATATCAACAATGCAAAGACGCCAACATTGATACAACACGGGGAATTCGACAAGCGCGTGCCCATCGCCAATGCATACGAGCTTCTTCAAGGTCTTCGAGACGTAGGCGTGCCGAGCGAGCTGATCGTGTACAAAGGATTTGGCCACGGCATCAACAAACCTAAAGAACGTCTTGCTGCAACCTGGCACAACTGGCAATGGTTCAACAAGTACCTATGGAATGAGAACGTCGAACTGCCTCTAGGCACAGGTGAGAAATCTGAAAGTAAGAAATAGGGATCTTTTATTTGGCGCCAAGATAAGTTTGCGCAGTTCGCGAATAAAGTCCAGATTGAACTCACTCTCATTTCTCACTGAACACGGAGAAGAAGATGATCTTGTAAGACAACGCAAGAGCATTTCTTAAGATAAAATAGAGAAGGAAAGACAGGAGAAAAACTTTAGGGACTATTAACTCTGCGTAACCTCTGCGCCCTTAGCGCCTCTGCGGTGAACATGCCCACACACACTCACTCAATTGTGCGCTCACTCTATGAACGCCAAGAAAAATAGTAGACGAAAAGATTTGCGTAAATTACCATTAGATAGCGTTGAGTTTCCGATGAACTTCCAAAATATCACTCCCGATAAATCTGTTTCCCTTTTTGTCAAGTGCATCTGGATCTTTGAAGAAGATAACGACGACCAGAAAACCATTCTTCCATTTTTTGCCGACGGCTTCCCAGGATTGATTTATTACGAAGCCGCTAAAGGAATGACGGTTTTTCCTCACGATAAAATAATGCCTTCTTTCTTCATTTACGGGCAAACCATTAATCCTATTGAAGTTGTGTTTAAGGGAAGTTACAGGATGATTGTATTTCAACTCTATCCTTTTATTCTGAAAAGTTTCTTTAACATCGATCCCAGAACCATCAACGACAACTGTTACGACCTGCAACAATTGAATAATAAGGACATAAATTCCACCATTTATCACTTACCATTGAGTTCAACTTCCGAAAATAGAATTGAATTGATCACCGCCTATCTGTCGTCGGTTTTTGAAGCAAAGAGGCAGGCCCTCGATTTAAAGCTCAAGCAAGCAATTCAAATCGCGATAGATAAAAAAGGACAATTGCCCATCAAGGAACTGTGCAGAGTAACAAACATGAATGAAAGGACGTTGCAACGCAAGTTTACGAGTGAAACGGGAATTTCACCGAAGCAGTTTGCAAAGATCATTCAGTTCCAATCCTCCCTTGAACAACTAACAGTAAAGGATTTTGACAAGCTTACAGACATTGTTTATCAAAATGGATTCGCGGACCAGTCGCATTTCATAAAAGTTTTCAGAGCCTTCACAGGCAAAACGCCAAAAGTTTTTTCAAAAAAATAGGGACTGTCGGTTTTTTTCTATTTTGCCGGATACGATGTGCCCAACTTTGAAGCATAAATTAAATTTTATGCTTATGAAATTAATCGTATTCGGAGCCACCGGTAGCGTAGGCTTGCAAATTGTAAAACAGGCCTTACAGAGAGGGCATAGCGTAACGGCGTTCACACGTACTCCCGAAAAATTATCGTCACTTCACCATTCAGGCTTGAAAATTTTCAAAGGTGATATTTTTGATTCTATAGCTGTTGAGAAAGCAATCGCGTCAGCAGGATAGTGTATTGTGCGCCATCGGTGACGGAAACAAAGGAACTGTGCGTGCAGAAGGTACAAGGAACATCATTTCTGCCATGAAAAGTACAGGTGTCACCCGGCTCATTTGCCAAACCACACTAGGACTGGGCGAAAGTCGTGGCAATCTCAATTTCTTATGGAAGTACATCATGTTTGGCTTCTTGCTGAAGAAAGCGTTTCATGACCACGAGCTCCAGGAAAATCATCTGTCAAAGAGCGGCCTGGATTACACCATTGTCCGGCCTAGCGCATTTACAGATGGCAACATTACGCGGAATTATAATATTGGTTTTGACGGCAACTACAAGTCCCTGAATCTAAAGATTGCCAGGGCGGATGTGGCTGATTTTATGTTACAACAAATGGACTCCAATGAGTATCTAAGGAAGGCCGTCAGTATATCCAATTAGATGTGACCATTGCAAGGTGTGGTGTAAACGTTTAACTTCGGGTTCTAACGTTCGGGCTAAATTACGAATGTCCTGCTCATGAGAATACTTCCGGTTTTAGCGGTCCTGGCTGCGCTCGCGATTTCCTACGCGTGTGAAAAGAAGAAGGCTGAAGCCGTCCTTGAAGTAAAGAAGGAGCAGAGGATCATGGACGATGCTGACTTGTTAACCCTACAACAAGAGGACAGCATTTTTTCGATAATTCAGGACGTTGAAAGGAACATTGGGTCGCAAATCGCTGTGTTAACGATAGGCACACTCAATGGAGATTCTATAGAGGGCTTTTCCCTACGTATGGCTAATGAAATGGGATTGGGGCGTAAGGATTATGATGACGGAATTTTGATTACGGTGGCGGTTGCCGACAGGAAAACGAGAATCGAAGTCGGTTTTGGTCTCGAAAAAATTATCAAAGACGAAATAGCCGCCAGAATAGTCAGAGAGGACATGGGGCCGCGATTCGGGAAGGGTGACTTTTTCAACGGTATAAGAGTGGCCGTGGAGAAAATTAAAAACTTGATCGAAGAAAACAAGGAACTCGTTGGTCAACGGCCTTGACCTGGTAGTTACAATCTTAAAGAGAAGTAAAGTACATCATGATTTACGTAACGCAGCTTATTTACATTGTTCCTGGCCAGGAGAAGACGTTCGATGAATTCGAAAGCGTAGCAATCCCAATAATTTCAAAGTACAACGGCCGGATGTTATTTCGCGTGCGTCCCGATAACGGTGCATATATTCAGCACCAGATGGACAAACCCTACGAAATACATCTGGTCGAATTCGACTCGGAACAGGATTTCGAAAACTTTAAGAAGGACGAGGAGAGAAAGAAGTTTTTACACCTCAAAGAGCAGTCGATAAAGTCTTCCATCATGATCCAGGGGACTAAGTTGTGAATTATTTATGATCGAGCGCCCTGTACCCGTTTGTGTCAACAATCTCGGGAATACAAGGACCGCCTTATAATTGCATTCAGTAATGAAGCCTCAGGAACAAGTCGATGAAATAAATATCCCCGCGGATTTATTCAAAAGTAAAGTAATCAGTAAGATCAAGAGCCATGAGATGGGGACCTGGGACAATCTATTGGATTTTCCGCCTTACATTCAATGGGAGAACGTAAAATTGACTGGCAACAGACTATTCATTGAAAAGTCAGCCAAACCCCTTGATAAATTTTCGCGCTACAGGGGTGTTGCCGGAGCAATTGAATGCGAAATCATTCCATCCGGCGATAAAACAATTGTAAAAGCCAGAATTGAATTAGACACCGCCATGGTGGAAGTGATCAAATACTTGGTGGGGATTATAGTTGGAATTTCAGGGGTGATAACGCTTATTATCTTCTTTGATTTTCGGATATTACTGGGCCTGCTGACAATCGAGGGATTCTTGTTTTGGGTACTTCCACTATTTCAAGACCGCGCCCTGGATGACTTAAGTAGTTATTACCGGGATGTGATTAACGATGTGTTGAGAAATTAATGGGTCTAAGAATAAAATGAATAAATCAGTATCTGCACCTGATGCTTTGTTTAATGCATCCCATCCTTGTACTTGCCAGAATTTTTTACATATTGGTTCACAAATACGTCACCAACACCGGTAAATCGGTATAAAGGTAATACCCCAATAACCTCAATCAGACCATGAAGCAATTCCTGCCCATTTTACTTCTGCTATCACTTTGCGGCTGCGGAAATCAATCCGGCCATAAAAATGGTGACATTGATCTTGAAGCGGAAGAAGAATTGATCTTAAAGACCTGGGCGGACTGGCCTGAGAAAGTAAAGACCGGAAACGTCGATTCCGCTTCCTTTTATTGGGCTGATGATGCGATGATCATGGCACAGGGTCAGCCAACTATGAAGGGAAAAGATCAGATAAAACAACTGATGAGCTTTATGCAGAAGATGCCTGGCTTTAAAATGACGTGGGATGAAAAACCTACAGATATTCAGATCTCAGCGGACGGGCAAATGGCCTATCTGTTCGCAAAGAATGAACTGACCCGGTCCGATTCCGCAGGAAAAGAAATCAAGGTCGTCAATCAGGCATTGCAGATCTGGAAAAAAGATAAAGAAGGGAAGTGGAAAGTAGCCGTGGTCGTGATGTACCCAAAGATTGCGATACAATCAATGCTTAACTAGATAAGGATCATCGGTTACAGGTCACTGAAATAATCCAATAAACTTCAAACAGACTCCCATGAGGATATGCAGCATTTTTACTGCTTTGCTTTTTATCGCCGCTATCGCATCGGCGCAGGAGAAAGTTATACCATTGTACAATGGTCCTGCTCCTGGCTCCGAAACCTGGACCTGGACTGAAGCATTAGCGAATGAAAACAGTGTGGTCTATAATGTCAGCAAACCGACGTTGACAGTCTTTGCTCCCGAGGCCGGCAAGGCGAATGGTTCCGCTATCGTAATTTGTCCAGGTGGAGGCTTTCAGTTCTTAGCCATCAACAAGGAAGGATATGACGTGGCAAAGTGGTTGGCGAAAAAAGGAGTGACCTGTTTTGTATTGAAGTACAGGGTAGCGCACAGCAAGACAACAAATCCTGTAGCCGAATTCAATGAGAAAATAGGGAAGAAGGAGTTTCAGGACGAGAATGTAGCTGCGATCCCGCTATGCGTTGCCGATGGACGCGCCGCTATTGCTTATGTGAGAAGCCATGCCGCCGAATTCAAAGTTGACCCAAACAGGATTGGTATCATGGGATTTTCAGCTGGCGGTACCGTTACCTCCTCAACTTTGTTTGACTACACAGCTGAGAACCGTCCCAACTTTGCGGCACCGATCTATCCATACTTTCCAAAGCCTATGATCGGTTCGATTCCAACCGACGCGCCTCCAGTGTTTATCGTTGCAGCTTCAGATGATGGATTTGGCCTCGCCCCGCATAGTGTTGAGTTATATTCGCAATGGATTAGCTCTAAACACGACGCAGAGCTTCACATGTATGCACGCGGCGGTCACGGTTTTGGAATGGATAGTCAGCATCTGCCAACGGACACATGGATTGAACGGTTTGGTGAGTGGTTGGATGTTCAGGGGTTCTTGAAGAAGAAGTTGTAATTGGTATTCTAATGTGCGCTGATTGAGCTTTTAAGAACCTTCATCCCAAATGGACTATACCACCGATAAAAGCTTCGACAAAGTCAATTTTACGGAAGCACCCTTGCCGAAAGGTGAATACGAGAACTGCACATTCAACCAATGCAACTTTTCAAACAGCGACCTTTCAGAGATTAAGTTCATTGACTGTGAATTCAAAGCCTGCGATCTGAGTTTGACAAAGATCCATAGAACTGCCTTTCGCGATGTGAAGTTCAAAGAATGCAAAATGTTGGGGCTTAGGTTTGATACTTGCCACGATTTCGGATTGGCATTTTCTTTCGATGGCTGTGTACTTAACCATTCTTGCTTCGCCACGACGAAGATCAAAAAGACAACCTTTAAGAATTCACAGTTGCAGGAAGTGGATTTCGCGGAAAGCGACCTCACAAGTGTGGTCTTCGATCGTTGTGATCTTACCAGAGCAACGTTTGAAAATACCGTGTTGGAAAAAGCCGACTTAAGGACTTCTTTTAACTACTCCATAGATCCTGAAATTAACAGGTTAAAAAAGGCGAAGTTCTCACTCGCGGGAATCCCTGGCCTGCTGGAGAAATATGATATCGATATAGATGACAGTGACTGACTTAGGTCGGCAGAATCAAGGCCTTCATTTGGTCTTAATGCCGCCTTATCTATTCCCTTTGATTTCTTGATTTTCACGTTCCAACGACCGGAACAAATTTCGTAAATTGATAGGCGAACTTTGTTGTATGAAAAAGCTGCTGACCGTTTTAATGCGTGGACTTGCTTGCTGCAGTCTTCTGATCTCGTGTAATAACGAATATTTTCAAGAGCCACCACCCGTTGTGAATCACCTACCTTCAAAAGAGATCCACTACAACTTTGAAACAGGTGCTAAGATCGGCGAAAAGGAGCTAAGCTATGATAGCCGCGGGTTGATCACCAGGGAGTATTTCACCAGCGATATCTCTGACTATTTTCAGGAGATCCGATACGAATACGATAGCGAGGGTAATCTTCTGAAGAAAATGACCATGGACTCGCAGAGTGACGGCAAATTTTTTGCGCTCGAGTATACCTATGTGGACGGCCTGAAGAAATCAGAATCAATGACGTTCGATGGAAATCCAACTGGCTACCAGGTCCTTTATTTCCATTCAGGTAATGAAATCGACAGTTCCCGCATGTCCTATTATTCGACGCAGGACAACCTGTACCATTACACAAATACGACATTGTATGATTACGATCCGCTAGGCCGCGTGGTAAGGACCTATCACAAGCAAGGACAATACGCAACGATGTATCGTTACCTGAACGATAACCTTGCTGAGTCGTGTGACGTGATAATTGATCAAACGGGGGAATTCGTCCAGGGCTGTGTTGTTAATGAATACAATGATTCGGGACAGCTCATCAAAGTTTCCGAGGTGTCACCCTGGTGGAATATGCTAAAGGAAGAATTCTTCTACAAGGATGGAAGACTGGATGAGAAAAAAGTCTACACATATCCTGCCTACGAGCCCGGCAATACTATAGATATCACGTTGATCAAATACGAATATTGATTATCTGAACTTCGCGCGCCAAATAGCAACTTTACATTTGTTCTCACCGTAATGACTGCTAATGGCAATAAAAAAAGTTCTTGAGACCACCAGACTTATTCTTCGCGAAATTCAAAAGGAAGATTTTGATGACTTATTTCGGATGAACAGCGATCCGCAGGTCATGAAATACGTGGGCGACGGCTCAACGCGAAATCACGATCAGATGTTGAGGGAGCTGGACATGCTCATGTCCCATTATGTCCGTAAACCGGGACTTGGCATCTGGGCGACCATCCTTAAAGAAAACAACACTTTTGTCGGGGCAAGCGGATTGGTGTACTACGATAATACTCCCGAGATCGAGATTGGCTACCGGATGTTGAAGGAGCATTGGAATAAGGGTTATGCCACCGAAGCAGCTTTTGGATTGCTCAATTACGGATTTACTTCGCTAAGGCTAAAAAAAATTGTTTCATCTGCTCATGTCGACAACACGCCATCTAGAAAGGTGATGGAAAAAATCGGCATGAAATACATTGATAACCGGTTTCACTACGGGTGCCTTCAGGCCTATTATGAGATTGAAGCGGCAAAATAATTCGGCGTCGAATCGCTTGACCGCTCGTACAGATAGCGTGTACATTCAGACGAATAGCTTCTGCGCGGTATTTCATCTTTCAAACTTTAGCACTAAACTTGCCACTTATCCGGAGCCATATGAAAGCATACATTTTTCCTGGACAAGGTGCGCAGTTCACCGGCATGGGCAAGGAACTTTATGAGTCCAACGTTGAAGCCAAAAAGTTGTTTGACCATGCAAATGATATACTTGGGTTCAATCTCAAGAACATCATGTTTGCCGGAACTGCTGATGAACAAAAACAAACAAAGGTCACCCAGCCGGCTATCTTCCTTCATTCAGTAGCGGTTGCGTTGTCAGCTCCGTCCTTTGCACCCGATATGGTTGCTGGACATTCATTGGGAGAATTTTCCGGGTTGGTGGCGAATCAATCCATCTCCTTTGAGGATGGATTGTTGTTGGTATCCAAAAGAGCACTAGCGATGCAACACGCCTGTGAGATCAATCCATCAACCATGGCGGCCATCATCGGCCTCGATGACAAGGTGGTCGAAGACATTTGTGCATCAATAGATGAAGTAGTGGTGGCCGCGAATTATAATTGTCCTGGTCAGCTGGTCATCTCGGGTTCCATAAAGGGTATCGAGATTGCCTGCGAAAAATTAAAGGCGGCGGGAGCAAAGCGGGCATTGCCGCTGCAGGTAGGTGGCGCATTTCATTCCCCGTTGATGGAGCCTGCAAGAGCTGAATTGGCAGCGGCGATCGATGCCACGGTGTTCAAGGAACCAATATGTCCCATTTATCAGAATGTCAACGCCCTTCCGTCTTCGGATGTGAACGTTATCAAGAAAAATCTTATTGCACAGCTCACGAGTCCTGTTCGTTGGACGCAATCCGTGCAGCGTATGGTCAGCGACGGCGCGAAAACATTTATTGAATGCGGTCCGGGCAAAGTATTGCAGGGCCTCGTGAAAAAAATATCACCACAATCGGAAGTGATGAGCTTGTGAGCACCGTTGCTTAGAGAATTTGCTTTGTAAACTTCAATCGATGATTATGAAGGAGAGGCTCAAAAAGATCGTCCATAAGAATAAGGAGATCTTGATCATTGACTACTCTAATTGTAAAGAGCAGGGCATGATCGAGCTTGCTACAGCTGCGAAAGAACTTATCCTGAGAGAAAATAAGAACGTATTGTTGCTAAGCATCTATAATGATAAAAATTACGCTACGCCGAAGTTCGTTCGTCATATTGAAAAAGAACTAAGAGCAGCGGAACCGTTGATCGTGAAAAATGCCGTTACAGGAATTTCCGCTGTGCAACAGTGGATCGTGAAAGGTATAAACCTTTGGTATAAGAGATAAACTCCATCCCTTCGATTCAGTAGACGACGCGTTGGACTTCCTTGCATCATGATGACGTTTTAACTCAAAGAGCCGGCGCATCAGCAAACCTTGTTACACTAAGTCCGTCGGGACAAGCCGCTAACAGTTCGGCTACGGTTTTTTTGAAGAGAGGATGTACAAAGTCGGACGCGATCTCGCTGAGCGGAATAAGCGTAAACCGCCGGTTAGCTAACTGAGGATGGGGGATAACAAGGTGTGGCCGTTCATAGACGTCCTCTCCAAAGAAAAGTATATCGATGTCGATGGTCCGTTCACCCCATTTTTCCTTACGTGCCCGGCCCAGACGTTCTTCGATGGCCAGGAGGTTTCTTAAGACCGCGTCGGGGTCGAGATCTGTCGTGATCTCTACAGCCTGGTTTAAGAATGCGGGCTGATCGGTCTTTCCCCATGCCGAAGTCTCATAAACAGAAGACGCTTTCGTGACCTTTCCTACGCGCTGTTCTATCGCATGCAAGGCCTGCGTCAGGTTGCTGGTTCGGTTCCCGAGATTAGTTCCTAACAATAGAAATACCGGTTTCTTCATAGTGCGTTGAGCGCACAAACTTACTTTTTTATTCGAATGACTATTGTGTACTTTTGAAAACTTAAAATTTTCGTATATGAATTTTGTAAAGGCTTTATTGACGTCCTGCCTCGGAACACTGGTGGCAATTGTGGTGCTCATTGGAGGAATAATGTTAATTATCTCCATGTCCGGCGGGGACGAGATCATAGTAAATGAAAACTCTGTGCTGAGGCTGGACCTCGATGCGCAAATCATTGAAACAGAAAAGGAAGATCCGTTTGGCGGTTTGCCGATATTTGGAACGGCCACACCAAAACCTATAGGACTTGCCCAGCTGAGGCAAACCATTGCTAATGCCAAGACCGATTCAAAGATCAAAGGCATTTTGTTATCGGTAAGTTATCCTTTGGCAGGCTATTCGGTGATCGAAGAGATCCGTCAGGCCCTTATTGATTTCAGGTCCGAAGGAAAATGGGTCGTTGCGTACAGCGAAGTGATGACAGAGCCCGCGTACTACCTGGCATCCGCTGCCGACAAAGTTTATCTCAATCCAGAGGGCGAAATGGAATTCAACGGTCTGGCTATCGAGATCAGCTTTTTCAAGCGTTTATTCGATAAGCTTGATATCAAACCTGAAATTTTCCGTGTAGGTGAATACAAGAGCGCTGTCGAGCCATTTATGCTGGAAAAGATGAGTGATGCCAACAGGCTTCAGCTTACGGAGTTGATTGAATCCATTTATGATCATGTGCTCACCGGCATCTCGGAGTCGAGGAACATTCCGAAGGAAAAGCTCACAGAAATTTCGGACAAGATGCTCGTGCGCAACGCGTCCCTTGCCGTCGAACACGGACTGGTTGACTCATTGATGTATCAGGACCAGGTGGAAGACGAGCTAAAGCGGCGCCTATCGCTGGAAGCTGATAAGGATATCGAGTTCATTAAATACTCTAAGTATAAGAGAAGTTTCTCTACATATAAGGATTCGAAGAATGAGATCGCGGTGATCGTTGCTGAAGGAACAATACTTCCTGGTAAAGCAGACGGTGGCCAGGAGATAATCGGTTCAGAATCTTTTTCGAAGGAACTCCGGAAAGCCAGAGAGAACGAAAAAGTAAAAGCAATCGTGGTGAGGATTAATTCGCCTGGAGGAAGTGCCCTTGCTTCGGATGTGATGTGGCGCGAGATATTGCTCACCACGAAAGTGAAACCTGTGATTGCGTCTATGTCGGACTATGCTGCGTCAGGAGGTTACTACATGGCGATGGGTTGTGATACCATCGTTGCGCAGCCGCACACGATCACAGGATCCATCGGCGTCTTCAGTGTGCTTTATGACGCCAGCGGCTTCCTGAACAACAAGATCGGGATTACGTCGGAAGAACTTAAGACGGGAGATATAGGTGAATTGTTTACAGTAAGCCGGCCGTTGACGGAAGCCGAGAAAGCGATCTGGCAGAATAGAACGGAAGAAGTATACGAAACATTCACATCGAAGGCTGCGGAAGGAAGAAAGATGACCGTCGACAATGTCAAGAAGGTTGCATCAGGACGGGTGTGGACAGGAGTTCAGGCGAAGGAAAGAGGATTGGTGGATATACTGGGTTCGTTTGAAGATGCCGTCGAGGTGGCAGCAGCTGCAGCAGATGTAAAGGATGATTACCGGGTTAAGTTCTATCCTCAATATACTCCATCATTTTTTGAACAGCTGGTGGATCAGTTTGACGAAGACGCGCAGGTGAAAGTATTAAAAGAGCAATTGGGTGAGAACTATTATCTGTATCAGCAGTGGAAGAGCGTGAAGTCCTACGAAGGCGTACAGGCACGCATGCCCTTTGAAATGAAGATCCATTAACAAGAGACTACGAAGAGATGACAGCTATCCGAAATGACTGGACGCGCGAAGAGATTGCATCCATCTACAATAAACCTATTCTGAACCTGGTATACGAGGCTGCAACAGTTCACCGCGAGTTTCATGATCCTGAGGAAGTTCAGGTGTGTACGCTGTTATCGGTGAAGACCGGAGGTTGCCCTGAAGATTGCGCTTACTGCCCACAGGCCGCCCGTTATCATACAGACGTTAAGGTGGAGAAGCTGATGGAAGTGGGCGAAGTGTTGGAGAAAGCTGCTGAAGCGAGAGAATCAGGCAGCACGCGTTTTTGCATGGGAGCAGCATGGCGTGAAGTGCGCGACAATCGCGACTTCGATAAAGTGATCGACATGGTGAAGGGTGTAAGTGCGATGGGAATGGAAGTATGCTGCACATTAGGCATGCTCACCGGCGAACAAGCAAAGAAGTTGAAGGACGCGGGACTTTATGCGTACAATCACAACCTCGATACGAGCGAAGAGTTTTATGGAGAGATCATCACCACACGAACATACGATGATCGACTCGATACATTGGAAAGTGTACGGAAGGCAAAGATCTCTGTTTGTTCCGGTGGAATCATTGGTATGGGAGAACGCGCAGAAGATCGAATCGGTATGTTGCATATACTCTCCACATTGCCGGAACATCCTGAATCAGTTCCTGTAAATGCGTTAGTGCCTGTTGAAGGAACACCGCTCGAAGAACAACCAAAAGTTTCTGTGTGGGATATGATGCGCATGATTGCTACGGCGCGTATAATTATGCCTAAGGCGATGGTGAGATTATCAGCAGGAAGAGTACGCATGACTTTGGAAGAACAGGCGTTGTGTTTCATGGCTGGAGCCAATAGTATCTTTACCGGAGACAAGTTATTGACCACCCCGAATCCAGGGGGGTCCAGAGATCGTGAGATGTTTCAGGTTCTTGAGTTAAAACCAAGACCAGCGTATAAGAAGCGGTAGCCTAGGGGTGAAAATGATCAATTTTTTCATGTAAGGTTTGCTCCTGTTTTTAAACAAAACAGTAGCAACTCCCCCTTTTCTGGGGTAACTATTACAGCAGTCGATATACGATTTTGGAGATTTTTGGTACCTGTCTGTTGACAGCTTGTGGAGATTAACGCCTGTTAAGAGGCAATTTTTGTTGCCTCACCGACTATAGACATAGGTAACCTGGTTGTCTGGATTCTATTTTTCTGTTTTTAGTTTCGAATAAGATTATGACTTCAAATGATATATTAATTCTCCCATTCTTTTAGGAGATTTGAATTGTCTAATAATGTTGGCCGAACTCTCAACGGCGCTTTGACTAATTCCTGAAAAACACGAGTGTTGAATTTTTTCCACAGTCACCGGACTGTAGCCTTGCCATAAAGCATAGGACACAATCACCAGCGGCTGGACCAACAGACCAGGTTCGACAGAAGGTTAAAGCAGAAGCCGAAGGTTAGCCGAAGATCAATAATCCAGCAACTTACTGGCTATTTGTCTTCAGAGCAAAACCACCAGCGGCTCGTTGCGCGACCTAGTTTTAGACGAATTACTTTTCGTCTTCTAATGCTAGACCACCAACCGGCTCGTTAGCGGCAGCAGTTGAAGTAGTAACAACTTCTTTCTTTTAGACACGTGAAGTTGAAGCAAAAGTAAAGGACAATGTAACTACAGCTGCACCAGCGATGAGAAGGAATATTTTGGTTTTCATATTAATTAAATTGTAAGGTTGTAAATGTTTGACTTTTCAGGTAGCTGATTATTTAGGATCGTTATTCCGTCTGCCTCCACCATTTAGTTCAGTGCTAGGTTTAACTTCTTCTTCTGTACAAGCAGTAACTGACATAGCAGTAACAAATGCGAATAGCGCGATGTAGATTAACTTTTTCATGGTTAGTGGGATTTAGGTTTTTGAATATTAATGGTTAGGTTTTTGAAATGGTCTTCTTTAGAATTAAATTGTTGAGTCAAAGGTGGCATATCGTTTATTATATTTTTTGCGCAATAAAATTTTGGAAACTACCCGTGTACTATAATTTTCTTAAAGTTCTAAAAGTCCTTGCATGTCATAATCTTCTGGTTAGCATGTTTTGTCGACGCGTTGGCTCAGGGTGGCAGATAAGGCCGCGATTGATTCGTTGCACAGCTTACTAGTGGGCGTGACGGATGATAAGGAGTCAATGCCCAGTGAAAGTTGAATTGGGCTGGCATTATCTTGATCAAAATAATGTAGAAGCTTACAAGTACTCCTTTGAAGGCTATCACCTTGGCGCTTCAGTACGGCGACACTGCAAACATGGTAAAAGGGGGAAGGATCGCAGGTCAAGCACTGCGACGACTTGATCGGTTACAAGAGTCAATAGATATTCTTTCCCTAGTTCTTCCAATCGCGAAGCGTAATCAGCTCGTCGAAGAGCATACAAAAAATATTGAATGGCGTTGGCGCTTGGTTATACCTATAAAGCCGAATATGATAAGGCTCTTAGAGCATCATTTTCAATCTCTTAGTGTTCCGCGAAAAGGAAGGTAATAAGGCAGAGATTAGTATAACACTCAACAATATTGGATTAGTCTATTTTAAAATGCACAACTATGAGGGCGCTCAAAAATACTTCGAAAAGTGCTTGGCTCTTAAGGGGGAAGTCCACGATACGACGAGTCTTCAGTTAACGTATCTAAACTTGGGATTGACTTATTTGCACCTGAAAAAATTTAAAGAAGCGAAGGAATATACCCTTAAGGCATTGACGATTTGTAAAACAAAGTGTGACAACCTTGTAACCATCAGTGGAGAGTTTGGTCTTGGTGAGGCGTCATATTGGCTGGGAGAATATGAAGACGCTAAATTACACTTGAATAAGTCTCTGTTACTCGCACGTACAACGGGTGATAGACGATGGCAGGCAGAGAACCTCGTCTACCTGGGCGGTGTGTCAATCGAATTGAAGGAGTTTGGAGATGGAGAACGATATTTACAGGAGGCGGATTCGATTGCAAAAAGTTCAGGGTACAATCAAATAATGATTGAGACCTATAAGCATATCTCAAATTTGTACAACCAGACCGAGGATTATAGGAACGCAGCAATATACCAAAAGAAATATATTCAGCTGGCCGATAGTCTGATTGGACAAGATCTTGTGAAAAACATTGCGAAGATTCAGGCTAACTACGAAGAACGTGAGAATATCGCTACCATAGCCGATAAAGACTATCTACTCAGTCAACAACGAAAGTTGAATATTGCCTGGATTGTCATTGCGTTTATGGCCGGATTATTAGTGCTTGTTCTTCAATTTGGTAACCGGAACATCAAACGTGTTAATGCAAAGCTCTCGGAAGCCAAAGAAGTTATCCAGGTGCAGAACGCGGAGTTGGAAAACAAGAACCGGGAACTCGATATTGAAGTTGACAAAAAGACCATCGACCTGGCTCGTGTGAACCAATCGCTGAAACAAGTAAACGACGAGCTCGATAACTTCATTTATAAAACATCGCACGACATCAGGGGCCCCTTGCCAGTCTTAAAGGCATGTGTAACGTTGCGCTCATGGACGTGAAAGATCCAATTGCATTGGAATACCTTAAGAAACTTGACGCAACAGCAGAACGGCTCAACTCTATACTTACACGTTTGGTGATCATCAATCAGATTAACAATTCTAAGATATCGATTGAACCTATCGATTTCAAAATGATTGTGAGCGAAGTATTGATGCTTGAGAAGAAAAAAGGTCTGCCACCGGATCTTAAGATCACAACTTTTATTGATCCACAGGCGACCATCGAATCCGACAAGGAACTGGTGAGGATTGTCCTGGAGAATCTTATCGACAATGCCATCAAATTTTACAACGATTCCGACCGTGTGGATTCATTTATGAATGTACACATTAGCCGCGTTGAAAACGGCAGCGTGAAAGTGAGGGTCATCGATAATGGTATCGGGATTAGTGAATCCAGTCCTGGAAAACTCTTTCAGATGTTTTCAAGAGCGTCGGAACGATCTGAAACAGGTGGCATAGGTCTATACATCACAAAAACTGCAGTCGAAAAGATCGGTGGCAAAATAGGCCTGCTCACCACACCGGAAGGATACACCGAGTTTTACGTCATTCTCCCAACTGCTCCCTATCAGGAATGGGAAAAGCTGATGAGTAAGCAGGGATAAGCTGCCCTTTTTTGTCGTCACTCCACCTGTGCTGGAATTTTTTTCCCTCCATTTCTATTATCATCTTTGCGCTCCGTCTGTAATGAGACCTTATGAAAGAGTTCAAACGATATACTGTAACAGCCGCATTGCCGTACGCCAACGGTCCGAAGCACATCGGGCATTTGTCGGGCGCCTATATACCGGCCGATGTCTACGTCCGGTACCTTCGCTCGAAGGGTAAGGATGTTCTTTTTGTCAGCGGAAGCGACGAGCACGGCACGGCTATCCCCAACCAGGCCCTCAAGGAAAATACCACACCCAGGGCCATCATCGACAAGTATCACGTTCAGATGCGCGATTGTTTTAAACAGCTGGGCATTGCCTTCGATATATATCATCGCACGAGCGAACCGATCCACCACCAGACGTCGCAGGAGATATTCCTGACGATGTATAATAAAGGATTGCTGAATGAAGAGATATCCGAGCAGTATTACGATGACGAAGCCAAGGCTTTCCTTGCTGACCGTTATATAATCGGCACCTGCCCAAAATGCGGACATCCGAATGCGTACGGCGATCAGTGCGAAAAATGTGGTTCTTCATTGAGTCCGAGGGACCTTATCAATCCCCGCTCGACTTTAACGGGCAATGTACCTGTGCTGAAAGAAACCAAACACTGGTATCTGCCGCTTCAAAAGTACGAGGAGTGGCTAAGAGAATGGATACTGAAGGATCACGCAGATGATTGGAAGACGAATGTTTTTGGGCAGTGTAAATCATGGATCGATGCCGGCCTTCAGCCACGGGCGATGACGCGGGATTTGGACTGGGGCATCAAGGTACCCTTGCCTGATGCGGAAGGAAAGGTGTTGTATGTGTGGTTTGATGCACCGATCGGCTACATTTCCGCAGCGAGAGCTTTCTTCCAGGAAGTGAGCTCCGGTAAGTTGGATTTCGCCCAGCCTCAGCGTGATTTTGGAAAAGTAGGCATCGACGATTGGAAGAAATATTGGCAGGATGAGGAAACAAAGCTGGTGCATTTCATCGGCAAGGACAACATTGTCTTTCACTGTATCATCTTCCCGATCATGCTACACGCTCATGGCGACTACATTGTGCCTGACAATGTTCCGGCTAATGAGTTCATGAACCTGGAAGGAGATAAGATGTCCACCAGCCGGGGATGGTCCATTGAGATGCACGAGTACCTGGAGGATTTTCCGGGCAAACAGGACGTGCTTCGTTATAGCCTGCTCACCAACCTTCCGGAGACGAAGGACAGTGAGTTTACGTGGAAAGACTTTCAGTCACGGAACAACAACGAGCTGGTGGCGATCCTTGGGAATTTTGTGAATCGGGCACTGGTGCTTACGCAAAAGTACTTTGATAACAAGGTCCCCCACCGGGCAAAATTGGAGCCGATTGATGACGCAGCAATTGAGTCATTGAAAGTATTGCCGTCGCGTATTGCGCAGTCGCTGGAGCTTTACCGCTTCCGGGAGGCAACGGCAGGGCTGATGGATCTTGCGCGGCTTGGCAATAAATACCTGGCGGATACCGAACCCTGGAAGTTATACAAGACCCAGCCCGAACGTGTAGGCACCATTCTTAACATCGCGTTGCAGATCGTGGCCAACCTCGGTATTGTTGCTGAACCGTTCATTCCGTTCAGCGCAAAAAAAATCAATGAGATGGTCAACCTGCCTACGAAAAAATGGTCCGAGGCCGGAGCCGCGGATCTCCTTAGAGAAGGTCATGCGTTAGGAGCGTCGTCACTACTCTTCGAAAAGATCGAGGATGACGTGATTGAAAGACAGCTGCAGAAACTTCACAACAAAAAAAGAAGTATGGAACCGACTCCTGTTGCACCGTTGAAAAAAGAGATCACGTTCGATGATTTTGACAAGCTGGATATCCGCGTGGGAAAGGTATTAACAGCCGAGAAAATGGAGAAGTCCAATAAGTTGCTTAAGCTTACCGTTGACACCGGCGTTGACAAAAGAACGGTATTAAGCGGTATTGCCCAACACTATACGCCTGAACAAATGATCGGAAAACAAGTGACCTTGATCGTTAATCTTGCTCCCCGCAAGATGATGGGTATCGAGTCGCAAGGCATGATATTGATGGCGGAAGATTCCAATGGCCAGTTGAAATTGGTTCAACCTTCGGACGTTGTGTTTCCGGGCTCAGTGGTAAAATAAGGCAGGGCAAACCTTCCTGGGGGGATAGCGCACAAAAGAAAGGTTCTTTTTAACGCCCTGCACTTACGGTCTCTTCGAAAAGATCAGGAAATCCTCAATACCTAAATCCCTTTTGGAAAGAGGATTAAATTCCCGAGGGAAATGTCAGCATAATCTTTTGAAGGAGGATAGAGTGTAAAACGATTATCTGGAAAACCGGACATCATCGTGATCAGGTTTGTCTGCGGTAAGATTTATCTTTATAGCTCTCAATGATTCAGGCGCATCAAATATCGATTCTGTCATGACGAAGCTCAATTTTTTACTTGTTGAAGATGAAGCACTAATTCGGGAAGGTTTGCGATCCCTCCTCGAAAAGGAAAACTTTACTAAGAACGTTTTTGAGGCCAGTAACCGTGCTGAGTTTCGAGAGCAAATGAATAAAAACATCGACATCGTGTTGATGGATTTTAGGCTGCTCGATACCAATGGGCTTGAACTCCTTGGATTGCTAAAACAAGAAGGGTGCCTATCCGAAAGTGGTTGTGTTGACTGGGCTTGAAGGCACTGAGCTCATCATGAACTTATTGCAGTCTGGTGTTCACGGAATAGTATATAAACTTGACGGCTACAAAGAGATAGTTAAGACGATTACAAAAGTGCGGGAAATGGGCAGCTATTTTTCTGAAAAGATCCTAAAACTGATTCAGGCGAACGCCCATCGATGGGATATTGTCCCGCCCGTCGTGCTAAATTTTCCTGAACGGGAATTGCTTAAGGCAATTGCGAGCGGCCTCACAACAAAAGAGATCGCGTCGGAATTAAAAATGAGCGACTCGACAGCTGAGACTTACCGGATCCGGCTGATCAAAAAGGTTGGAGTCCATAACACGGCAGGGCTGCTGGCATATGCTTATCGAAATGGAATCCTCTAGACTAGGCGGGTGGACGGTTTGAATGTTTAAGTTTGTATTCCAGTCTGGCTAACAACCCTTTCTGACCCTGATGGTAGGTTAGGGATGCGCCTAAAGTTTGAGATCGCATTTTGAGTGTGTTATTCTTTTTCCTTAGTCTTTCAATGAATTCGGATATTTTATGAAATCCTGCACCATCATCTTCCACTTCGGCAAGCAACACGTTATGAAGCCACTCCACGCGTATCCAGATGTGCCAGGCAGCTGAGTGTTTAAAAGCATTGTGGATCAGCTCCTGAATTATGCGCAGAATATATAATCGGTCAGCAGGGACGATTTGTAGTTCCTCGCCTTTAAAAGACAGGTGTATAGTACCGGCTCCTGGCCTTTCCATATTTTGGGACAATAGCTGCACCTCTTCTTCAAATGAACCGCCTGTGTGCACGGGCATTAGTTGCCTTGAGATCCTTCGTATTGATTGGATGACATTTTCAAAATCCGTTCGCATGCCCATTAACAACCGTTCAACTTCATCATGGTCATTCATTGAGAGCTCGAGCCGGTCGAGATATAGGCGGAACACCGACAATTTCTGAATGAGGTCGTCGTGTATTTCCGCACCCATTTCGGAGGTTATTTGATCGCACGCCTCGGCTACTCTTCGGGAAACCTCTTTTTCAAGATTTTGGGGAGAGACAAAGAAGGGTGTCATGCTGCATTGAATTATTTGATTACTAACCTTAAATTAATCAAAACCTACAATGTTGTTATATGATGACCAATAAGGATATCCTGATTCATGCCCGATATGACGGGTTCACTAAATTTGGCGTGACATCGTTTAGCGCCCTATTGATTGTATTGTTAGCCGTTGGGTCTATTGATGGCTACTGTCAGAAAGTTGACTCACTAATGTCGTTGCTATCTGAAAAGAGTGGAGTCGAACGCAGTAATATATTATATCAATTGGCCTATGAATACGTGGATTTTGACTACGAGCAGGCAAAAAAATACGGACGAGAAGTGTTTATTGATGCGAAGATACGCGGTGATAGCTTATTATTTGTGAAAGCAGGCCGAATCGGTGCCCTTGCCCTTGCGAGAAATAATCAAGGCGATTCTTCCATTGACTTGTCTTTGGAAATTCTTCCCGTTGCACGAAGGAACATGTACGACAGCGAATTAAAGTACATATTAAATCGACTTGGAATGGGATATTTACACAAGGGTAAATATGACAGTTCTCTAATTTATCATTTTGAATCCCTTTCCCTTCGTGAAAAGAACGGAGAAGAGAAAGATATCGGTGTGACGCTTAATAACATTGGACTTGTGTATTACACCCTTAAGAATTACGATAAAGCTTTATCATTTTATCGCAGATCGGAAGAAAGCAAAAAGAGGAATAATGAGCAAGGACTTGATTTGATGCTACTAAACATAAGCCTATGCTATGCTTACAAGGATCAATTCGCGATGGCAAATGAATATGTGAAACGAGCATATGAGCTATGCGGAAATAATTGTTCAAAAAGTTTCTTAATGTTGTCAAATTTTAATCTGGCGCTAATTTCAAAGGGAGTGAATGAGTTGGATGATGCTGAACGTGAATTTTCAAATTCATTTTTACTGTCAAAAGAGTTAGGCAACGTTCGATTCCAACTTGAAAATCTTGTCTATCTTCTGGAATTAGCGCGAATTACCCGTCATTTGGATTCAAGCGCGAGTTTGCTAGCCGAGGCCGAGGCATTATTAGATAAGGATGTTCCTTATCGACTTGTTTCGATGAAATTGTGTCACGAACTTTTTGACGCATACGAGTGGTTAAAGAATTCCCAAAAAATGTCTTTCTATCAATCGAAGTACATACAGCTTAAAGACAGCACATTTAATGAAGAACACACAACAAATCTGATGAAAGTCGAGGCCGACTATATGGAACAAGAAAACAAAGCAAAACTCGAAGCTCAGGAAAAGATACTTATTCTAAGCACTGATACTATCAACAGGCAAAGAATTCTAAACGTCGTTGTTTGTCTTGTCGCGGCCTTATGTGTTGCTCTGGTCTTTGTGCTTGTCCAAAATGTAAAAAATAAGAAGCGCGCAAACATGTTGCTTGAACAAAAAGTGAAAGAACGAACGATGGAACTGGAAGTCAATCACAATGAACTGTTGAAATCAATGGAAGAACGCAACCAACAAATCAAACGGATTTCTGCGGAAGTCAAAAGCTCTATGGCTACCATTAGAGGCTTGTGCAAGCTGAGCCTTCAAGACGCTAGTGTGGTCAACGCCGGGCCAATACATCGATAAAATTGAAAGAGCATCAGACCATCTTCAATCCGGTATCCACAGAACCCTTGGCATAAACAAGAACGGATTATCATAGCCTGCCCATATTTCATTAACACTCAGGCTCCTCTAGGTGCGCATCCTTTTTACGTGCTTCCGTAGCGAACCTTTAATTCACTTAAAATTTCCCCAAATCATTATCCGGAAATCGTTAAATTGTATATAACAGACGCCATGACATTTTATCAAGAGGCGAGGGTTGTGTCTCCCTGTGCGAGTACCTATTGATCTATGTTAAAATCCTTTACCTCAACGTTTAACCTTAAAAAAAGTGGCCGTCATCGCGTGTGTCTTGGTTTTTTATTGGGAGTTATTTTACTCGCGCCCGAGATGCCTTAACAGCCAACCAATTTTCTTCAACCAGATTTCCCAGGAAGATGGACTTCGCAACGGCAATGTCCGGGCCATCGTGAAAGACTTCCAGGGATTTGTCTGGATCGGAACTGAAGACGGTCTGCACCGTTTCGACGGCAACCAGATGAAGATCTACCGCCACCGTGATTCCGATTCTCTCAGCTTAAGCAGCAATTTTATTCTTGGCCTTTTCGAAGACTACATTCCATAACCTGTGGGTAGGTACGCTCGATGGAGGCCTGTGCCTCTATGATCGCCACAACGATACGTTCCGCCGGATATACGTTTGCTTCCGAAGCTAAAACGGCCAGCCGAGGCGTCCGGAATATTATGCAGGCAAAAGATGGTTATCTCTACGTCGGTTCCGATGATTTGTTCCGCGCGAAATTGCCGGATCCTTTGCATCCATGGAGTTCGAACGGGTTACCATTCAGACCGATCCTTCTCCAATGACGGGGCCACGCGTTCTTGTGGTTACAGAGGGAGAAGGACCAAACATCCTGGTGGGTATTAATATCAAAGGCCTGCTACAATTACAATATTGTTTCAGGCATTTCAAGCGTTCACCCTATCACGGAAATCGAGCGCGAAATACAAACCCTCTACTTCGACAGGAAACGGAATCTTCTCTGGGTCGGCACATGGCGCAACGGACTCCTGGTGTACAACCCTGCAACCAAACAACACCGGTACTTCCGCGCAGATCAACCCGGCGGACTCAAAAGCAATTTTATAGCTTCCATCACGGGTGACTCCGAAGGAAATATCTGGATTGGAACAGATCATGGTTTGACGCTTATTCCTCCCGAAGCAGACCCATGGAAACTGGAAACCATGGACACCTTCCTTCAGGATCAGGAAGACCGAAGTGGAATACAGGGAACAATTGTAAAGGTTGTGTATGTGGATCAGGAGGACCTCGTGTGGGTTGGAATGTACTATGAAGGGATCAATGTATACGACCGGAAGGCGATGAACTTCGGATCGTTGCCCATCGCGATAGGAGACCGGAGGTCCATAAAATACGGCAACATAAATGCTATCCAGGAAGACAAGCATGGAGGCATCTGGCTGGGTGTCGATGGCGGTGGACTCTTTCACACGAAAGGCAAACTTGGTTCGCGCGACGCAGCCGTTGAAGCTGTGACAGCATGCAGAACACCGATAAAATAAAGTCCCTGAAAGTTGATGAGCAGGGCAACCTATGGATTGGCACATGGGGAGATGGAGTGTCACGTATTGATGCGCCAGACAGGAAAATGTAGTCTGCTTTCCGACCTTAACCGGATGATCGGCCGGGAAGTACTATCGGTGAATGCCGACCTTTCGGGAAATCTTTGGATCGGCACATTCGACCAGGGCTTATACAGGTATAACATCACTGGAAAAGATGTTACACGAATCAAGAGTGCAGACGGAGGTAAAAATCCTGTTGACCGTATCAATTCAATCCTCGTGGATCGCAACAATAATGTATGGATCGGCCGTGAGGTGGGAGGGTTAGGATTTCTAAAGGCGGGTACAGACGCGTACACTTTTATAGAAACAGAACATCTTAATCCGCGAACAACAATTTTATCCTTGTATATCGATGCTGAAGGAATCGTTTGGGTAGGAGTTGCCAGCAAGGGCCTTGTTCGATATGATCCTCAAACCAAAACATCACAGTTACTTCGGAGAAGAGTCAGGACTCGCAAATAGTTACGTCCAGGCTATTCAGGAAGACAGCCTTCAACGGATATGGATCAGTCATAACATGGGGTTGAGTGTATTCCATAAAAAAAATCAAACGTTCACGAATTTCAGCAGGTCGAACGGTTTGTCGGCAAGTCAGTACAACCGGAATTCTGTGGTGAGAATGTCCGATGGACGTCTTGCATTTGGTAATATTCGCGGCGTGAATTTTTTCGATCCCGCAAGGTTCAGGAAACAAGAGAAGACGATCCCCATGGTATTTACCAAGTTCCTGCTGAATAATGTAGAACAACACGCCGGTACTGTAGTGCTTCCGCAAAATATCACGACCATCGAAGAAATCCGGCTGGAGTACGACCAGAATTCATTCGGAATTGAATTCGCGTCACTTGAATATGATTTCGCCCAGTTCCGCGAGTACGCCTACATGCTTGAAGGATATGATACAAAGTGGAATAGAACCGACAATAGCAGAAGACTGATCTCGTACACCAATCTTGAACCTGGAGAGTATACGTTCAAGGTGATGATTGCAAAAAACAGCGATGAGCTGGTATCGGGTTGGAAGGATGTTCGTATCGTGATCGTCGCGGCATGGTGGCAGACGATTTCGTTTAAGTTATTGGTAGCCGCGTTTGCTGCGGCCATCATATTGGGAGTATTCAGGATAAGAATGCGTTTCCTTATCAATCAGCGCAGACAGCTTGCTCAAAAAGTTCAGGAAAGAACGATGGAACTAAACAAGCTGAACTCATTGCTTCAGTCCCAGATCGGGGAAATCAACTCAATGAATAACATGCTCCAGGCACATCAGACGGAGATCCTGGAAAAGAACAATGAGATACAGGCACAGAATGAGGAACTGGTATCGCAGAACGAACAGATTATAGTCCAACATGACAGCCTATCGCGTGCGCAAGCGCAATTAAAAGAGGTCAACGTCAATCTCGAGCATATTGTGAACGCTCGCACGGAAGAGCTTCAGCGTACCATTAAGGATTTGAACAAGACGGTATTCGAACTGGACCGGTTTGTCTATAGTGCGTCTCACGATTTGAGTGCGCCTCTCAAATCCATTCGGGGATTGGTTGAGCTCATCAACATTGAAAAGGACCCAGGCACAATACTTCAGTATTCAACTCACATTAAGAATACCGTGCTCAAGCTCGAAACGGTGATCCGAAGTATGGTTGACTATGCACGAAATACACACGCGCTGGTGAAAACAGAAAAATTCTGTTTGAAAGACCTTATCGACGATGTTGTTTCCGAAGTATCTTTTTGGCCCGAAGCTGCCAAGATAAGTTACTTTAACCTGGTGCCGGAAGACCTCATGATCATGAATGATAAAGCGCGTATAAAAATAGTTCTTCTCAACCTTGTTACGAACGGAATCAAATATTCGGATCGGAACAAAGAAACCAGTTGGCTGAAGTTTGAATGCAAACCAATTGAAAACGATTGTCAACTAACCGTAACCGACAATGGAATTGGCATCCGGAAAGAATACCTTGACAAGATCTTCAAGATGTACTTCCGGGCGACGGAAACTTCTAAAGGCTCTGGCCTTGGACTTTTCATCGTCAGTGAGGTCATCGACAAGATTGGCGGCAATATCAGCGTCGAATCAGAATTTGGCGAACAAACCAAATTTGAAGTATTGATCCCAAACAAGATGATCAGCAACGCTTAGCCTATTTGTACGGATAATTTCAGGAGTACTTCTCCAGCTTTTCCTCCCAGCTCACATCTCCATCCTTTTTTACGTGCACCTTTAGCGTTACCACTACTTCGTCAGCACCACCGTTAAGGCAGGCGTCCTGCGCTTTTTCAACGATATTCATCAGCTGCCGATAATCTCCCTGCATTACCGTCTCCATTGCGCCTACCCGGTAATCAACACCTGAGCTTTTGATCACCTCGATAGCTTTATCAATAATAGGATAGGGGTGCTCCTTCGAGATGGGAACGATCTGAATAGCAACATGTACCTGGTGTTTCATAAGCGTATACTCGGTATACTAACATACAGATATTTCCAGGTATCACACCGCTCTTTATTGCAAGAAAAAATCTAATCCACCCCTTTACGTCGTGCCAGTCGGATTCAGTTTTAAACTTTGATTCACGTTTCATCGAGTTGACCCTACGTACGCACAACAAAGTGAATATTCTGTTTGGCTGCACAATGGTCTTGCCCGGTCAAGGTTTTAACCGGCTAAAAAATCTAAAATTTGAGATCGATAGTCTATTACCACGGCCTGGGATCACCGCAACGATATGCAACGGCATTTCTGAACCATTTACCAACCTTGATTTTCCTCCGCCCTCGCAAGTGTTCTCAGCGCTCATTGGAACAACAATTCGGATGATTCTGATAATCGCATAGAAATTCGACCTGTGCCTGCGTCGGTGAATAAAAAAGCTACCATCACTTGTATATTTATGCATCTCGCCGAAACCATAAGTACCTCGCCATGCCAATAATACCAATCGCATCGCTTGCTGGTTAATATACACGTACCCCACTAGTACTTCATATCGCCGGAGTACTCCTCGTTTGTACTCCAATGATTCCATCCTTCATCTACGTCGTCTCCGGCGCGCGCACTAGGATTACCCTTACCCGAATCGGTCTCAAACGACAGGCGTCCCATCCTGGTTCTATCTTCTTCAGGCGACCGATTTTTTTTGCCTACGCCAGCCTTCCCTACTGGTTCTCGCACCTAATACATTTCACCATAGTTTGCTCAGCTCCATGCTTCCCCGCGCGGCAGTAATCAATTGTGCCATACCATTGAAATCATTGGTCTTCGTTCAATCCATACATTAGGAGATACGACGCGTTTACAGCTTTCGGATACGGTAACGCAGTATTGCAGTAGTCATCATATCCCCAGTTTTCCCAATCGGATCGGCCCATTCTGTACGCTCGATATTCCCAAAGCACAAAATCCCACCAACAATCGTGAGTCATTCAGAGATCACGTTCTGCCTGAACAGTTCCATCATTGCACTGTGCGTGTACCTGAACATTGAAAAGCAAAACCGATAAACAACTTTCAATTTGAAAAAGTTAATTACATTTTCAGAAAGCTTGCAGTTTTGTGGTTCATCATTTTTGTTTCCTTTTAGGTGGAAGTCATTCGATTTTCCATTTCTGAGGAGTCGCTTTGCTTAATTTTTTCATTCGGCTCACCTCGATTATTTCCAACTTCTTTGGGATTTAGTTCATAAAATCAATTTAGTTCAGCATTAAAAGGTACTGCCATCCCCCTATTACTGTAGATCTGACGCCGGTCGATAAGTGGCTTATCCTCTTACTTTACAATTTTTCAAAACCTATATTTTTTGCTTCCTTTGTCTCCATTATTAAAAGGGACGCGTCGATTCCAGCTCATCTGACAGCGCTACAGTTGTGTACGGCTATCACCTTTAAGGTCAAATTTTTTTCCTCGAGGGTCTTCGGATACGGCAAGGCGCTCGACCACTTTAAAGCCAAGCTTCTCCACGTCCATCTCTATTACTTAGCCCGCTATGAACGGCAGAGTCGATAGCAGGAAGCTCTTGATTGATTATTGCGACTAACTGTGGTATTGAAGCCGGATTTTTTA
>CAVZFT010000011.1:0-60351 GCA_963774615.1 uncultured Cytophagales bacterium | reverse complement strand
TCAAAACCGGTAAGTATATACCAGTGAGACGGCTGTTGAAAATTGAATCTACCGAGGCTCCCTGAGATTGATACTTCAAGAGGTAGGAAATCAATGGGTGGATCACCGAGCTGAAGATATCATCAGAAGGAACCATACAAATTTGTAATTCCATTGGAAAGATTATGCCCCTGGTGAATCAATTTAGTTGAAAGGAAACAGACAGCGAAAAATTGACTATGTCGTATGCTTCGTATACGCCAAAGACAAAGAAAGAAAAATCACCTTTGATTATCTGGCTTCATGGTGGTGGTGAAGGAGGTGTTGATCCTACTATTCCGCTGTTAGGAAATAAGGCAGCGAATTATGCTTCTGAAGAAATCCAGTCAGTTTTTGAAGGCGCTTACGTTCTTGTTCCCCAATGCCCCGGCGCATGGATGCACAATAGCCAGGGCGTAACAACTCATGGAAAAGAGAATGATATATATAATGAAGGCTTGATGGCGTTGATCAAGGAGTATGTAAAATCAAATCCAAAAATTGATGCCAGTCGTATTTATGTCGGAGGTTGTTCAAACGGTGGATACATGGCATTGAAATTGATCTTATTATATCCGGATTATTTTGCAGCGGCCTATATTAGCTCGTTGGCATATCAGTCCCAATATATTAGCGACCAGGAATTGCTTAAGATTAAAAAAGTACCCATTTGGTTTGTACACTCAAAGGACGACGGGGTGACGGTCGCTGACCAGACTGTTGTTCCTGTTTACAAACGACTTATTGCAGCAGGTGCAAAAAATGTTCACTTCACGTTTTATGACCATGTATACGATGTCACGGATTTTTTCGGAGGAAAAGGATACCAATACAATGGTCACTGGTCGTGGGTGTACTTGCATAAAAATTTACCGAGAATGGATTTGATGGTTCTCCCGTAATGGTCAGCGGTAAACCGGTAAGTATTATGGAATGGCTTGCTTCGCAGAAAAAATAGCGAATATTAGTTGTCGTGGGTCTGTACAAACTAACATTCAACAAGTCCTCCCCTAAAAGTACCTCGTCGCCGGAGATGCGCATGTCGTAGCAGAGTCTCCTGTCTCAGGGACTCTGCGTTTTCCGTTACGCTAATCGTAACAAACTATCGCATACATTTACGCGGCACACACTCTTAAAACGCAGAGTCCTCAAGAGGCTTGAGAGACTCTGCTACGACACAATGGTCAACGGCAAACCGGTAAGTATATGAATGGCTTGCAGCGCAGAAAAAATAGAGGTTAATGAAGGTCCCCAATCGGCCTCCCGAAAGTGCTTGACCTACGCAGCCAAGTCCTAGCTAAAAAACTTTCTATGAAGATTCGGTTAGGCCTTAAGCCTAAGCTGTGTTAACATCACGCCTGAACATTATATAACACTTTCCTTCTGCGTCATTTCCACGAAATACATCGCTATTTCTCCTTTTCCTTTCGCTTCAATTCTTCCGCGGTTTTCAAAAACGAACGCATCATCTCCTTTCAACAACTCGTACGTGGTCTCGCTGATGTTTACCTTGCCAACTTCGCTGCTGCTTTCCATACGGTTGGCTGTGTTTACCGTGTCACCCCAGATGTCGTATTGAAATTTTTTTACTCCCACGATTCCCGCCACTACCGGACCAGTATGAATACCAACGCGCATTGTAAATGCCGGTTCACCCAGGACGTCTTTCTCTGCTTTGCGTTTTTTGATGAAGGCTTGCATTTCAAGCGCCGCCATAACTGTATTTTTTGTTGATTCAGGCACAGATACTGGGAGTCCACCGGCTGCCATATACGCGTCGCCAATGGTTTTGATTTTTTCGATACCGTATTTTTCCATGATGGCATCAAAGGCTTCGAAGCAGGTGTTTATTTCTGCCACTAGCTGGTGGGCGTTTAGGGTTGCTGACGTGCGGGTAAATTCCTTGAAATCAGAAAATAATATGGAAACCATCTCGAAGTCACGTGGATCGGCACGTCCCTTCTCTTTGAGTTCACGCGCAATTTCTTCTGGTAAGATGTTTAGTAAAAGATGGTTTGAACGGTCCCGTTCTCGTTCAATAACGGCTTTTGATTTCCGGATATAATTAACGCGGCTGTATAGCCCACCCGCCAGCACTAAAAAAACCAACCCAATCCCTATTGCAAGGTTTCTGGCTTTGGTCTTCCGTTGCACTTCTTGCTGGTGCACTTCTTCGATCTGACGCTTTTCGTCCACGCGCGCCAGGCTATCCGCCAGTACTTGCTTTACGAACTCCATCTGCTGAAGCTCCTTTGCGGTTTCCTCCATGTTCAGGCTGTCATTAAGTACGAGCATTTGCTCATGGTAAGCCAGCGCCTGGTTTTCATCCCCCAATACTTTGAAGGCATCATACAGACATTTGCAGGCATTCATTTTCTCATCGGTAACATGCATTTGCTGAGCCATCGCGAGCGCCTTCCGGCAGGTAGTGATTGCTTTCTGATAATACTTCTGCTTGATGTTCAACTGGCCGATTTGGTTCAACGTGGACACGATCCCTAGTTTATCCCGCATTTCCTCCCTGATCTGTAAGGCGTGTTGATAATACTCCAATGCCAAGGGATGGTTGTCTTCCTTGGCGTAAGCTTTTCCCAGATTCGTTAGCGTATAAGAAAAGCTGGCTAGATCTTTTGTCTTTTCGCTGATCGATAAGCTTCGTTTATAATGGTCAACAGCACCTTCCATGTCGCCTTGTTCCATTAGGACTTCACCTATATTGTTTAACGCTGCACCCTCGGATTGTATCTCCGTTCCGTCACTCAAGGCTGCACTGCGCTGGTAGTAATCAAGCGCCACCGGGTAGTTTCCTTGGTAGAAATAAATCGCCCCGATGTTGCTAAGTGCAATTGAGATTGATTCCTTGTCTCCAACCTTTTCACTCAGACGCAGGCTGACCTTGAAATACTGCAGCGCCTTTGGGTAGCTGGATTGATTTATGTAAACAGCACCGATATTTCCAGTGACCGCGGCGATTCCATCTTCATTTCCGGTTTCTTCAAACAGCTGCAGGCTCCTATAAAAATTGTCCATTGCTCTGGGGTAGTCACCTTGTTGCCATGAGGCCGAGCCTTGCAAGTTTAACGCACGGGCCATATAATTCTTATCACCCAATCTGGTGGCAATGTCATACAGCTGTTGGCTATAATAGAAAGCCGTGTCAGGCCGACTATATATGTACTCGTGTGCGATTTGGTATAGAGCCGACATCCGGAGGGAATCGGGTTGGTTTTCGTTCTGCCAAGTGTCTAATAAGGAATCGGGCCGAGTTTGTGCTTGGATAGCGAGGCTGGACAGGAGAAAGAGTAGTAAGGTCATGTTTCTCAAGCGGAGCAACCATTCATCAAATATAAAAAGAATCCGAATATTCTTGTGCAACCGGTCGATGGTCCATGTTTGTGTGAGCTGGGGTTTCAACCCATGAATACCTCTGGGCACCGCAGGAATCAGGCTACTCACGTTCCTTCGTAAGTTCACCTGTTGTTATTCAACTCGCAAAACCCATTCCATTGGCGCAGTCCTTATGAGAAAACAACAAGCGCTCTGGATGACATTTTTAGAACGTGACGGTGCACGTCGTTTCGCAGAGTCTCTCCCCAGTTTCTCGGGGAATTGGATCCGTTAGAACGGACTGCGTTTCACAACGGTTTCTCACATCTTCTTCATTAACTTCCTGAACCCATTATGTCCTATTCAGCGATGACACATCGGCAATGTTCTGTGTTTGGTTATTTGATTTCAACTCGGGCTTACCTTTTCCGTTGGTTAATAATTCTAATAGACTTCCATTTATATACCTGGTCCATCCTAACGAACAGTCTTTGTAACATTCAATTTTGGGAACTAAGCCCAAATGTGTAAAGCGAAGTTGCGTTTTATTACCCTTTTCGGTTATTTCAAAACTGATTTTTGTATCCTTCCACTCGTGCCGATCTTTCAAAAAGTTAAGCTCGCTTTTCGTAACAAGCCAAACCACTTTTTTGTCCGGTATTATTTCCACTAATTTTTGCGTTGTCACGTGGATGTCGTCAAAAAAACGAACGGTAAATTCATCATTCAGCTTTTGGGAACTGCCCTCCATATCTTCTGTCCACCATTCGCGAACATTATTAATAGCACGGAACACGTCTTTTGGAGTTTTGTCTACCAATAGGGTAATAGTAAAATCGGATGTTGTCATTTGGCTTTTTTTTGTGGTTATTGTTCTATTTCAGAAGAAGAAAATATTTCTAGTAAAAGAATTGTTCTTGTATAATCTGGCCGTCTTTCACTTCATACAACATTATCTCATTGATTTATTTTATTCCGAGTCCCTGGTGAGGCCAACTTTGGTGGTCGGGAGAAGTAAGCCCTTCAGATAGGCAGGATAGTCTGCCTTCATTAATGCTTCGTCGGCTTTCCGTTTTGCTATGATCACGTCACGCATATCAGACCACTCTGTTCCCATGGCATCAACTCTTCTTTTTAATTCTTCAAGAGTTGATGTCCCTGCAATAAATGGAGATACCTGGCTGCTGCTTCCATGATTGGGCAATATGTACCCATGTCAAAAGGATCGAAACCTAATTCTTCTACCAGCTTAAACACAACTTCCTTTGCTTTTGTATCGTCACCTGAAACCGCTATAGCGATGCGGTTTTTTTCGCCTTTAGGTCTGCCCAACTCTTTTAGGCTTGTCGCAAGGATGGAGTTAAATACCTTAACAACAGGAATGCCTAATTGCTCCTGGACCCACAAGCTATCGATGCCACTTTGGTCAAGTGCCGGTATGGCTCCATCGCGGAGGCTTGGGTAATAATTCCCCGTGTCAATGACAACCACATCCTTTGGAAGTTGTTTAAACAGGTCTTTTGGAAGATCCGGTACATTTTTTTGAGGGATTGAAACAACGATCACTTTTTTATTTTTTATAGCTTCTTCTACCGTGGCTGCCTCAGCTCCAATATCCTCAGTAAGTTGTTTTAAGGATGCTGGGCCCCTGGAGTTGGCAATCGAAACAGCATGTCCCAGTTTAACAAATTTTGATGCCAGGCAGATTCCCATTTCGCCTGAACCGATAATTCCTATATTCATTACTCAATATTTTAATAATGTTGACCTGCTACGGAAGTGAAGGATTACTTAATAAAAGAATTGTTCTAATACAATCTGGCCGTCTTTCACTTCATACAGCATTATCTGATTGATTTGTATTCTTCCGAATCCCTGCACCGTAATATCTATCTCTCTTCCGACTGCAAAATGATTGCCGCTTACAATGGGTTCGGTTGTGTAAGCTCTGTGAACTGCCTCTATCCGTTTTACAAAGTCTTCACCTTTTTTGCGAACCGGAGATTTGCCTTCCGCATAACCGAAGTAAGGAGAATTTGGAGGGTCTATGCTTTTTACATTGTCTGCAAAAAACTCATCCTGTATTTCAAACCATTTTTCCTGCTGAGCAAGCTCGTTGAACCGGGCTGCAACTTCCGTGTGTTGTCATTGGCTGTTTTGTTTGCTGTCATAAAACTTTGATTTTTTTAGTTGGATAATTTGTTATTTAATAAGGTTTCTAACTTTTTCAGTTTCGATGTCCAGAACTTGTCAAAGTAGGAGATCCAGTCCTGCAGTTCTTCGAAGCCATCTTTTTTCAGCGTGCAATACCGTTCCCGGCCGATGTCCTGGATAGAAATAAACCCCGCATTGTGCAATATTTTAATATGCTTTGAAACGGCGGGACGGCTCATGTCGAAATTATCTGCCAGGCTGTTGATCGTCAAACTATCCTCTGAGAGCAGCATCAGCATCTTCCTCCTGCTGGGGTCTCCGATCACCTGGAATGCATCAAGCGTTGGTATGTGCCATGTTGTGCAGCGTTTAAAAGTTTGGCGATGTTTTGGAGTTTTTCCACCCAGCCATGAGTCAAACCATTGTAAGAAATCCAGGTTTTCTTCTTTCGCGAAACCGCTATGCTCCAGGAAAAGCTCCGTGCCTTTATCCGTTGGTTCGCAGTTTCCATACAACGACGGAATCAAGCGTGATCTTGCCCTCACCGGGACCGCTCTTCCATGAATAAGAAAGCTTTTTAAAGGGAACGATCTCCAATACCTTGCAGTAGAAGATTCCGTCGAAATCCAGGCTGGGTATGGGGTTTGTCCTGAATTGAAAGTCAAGCCCTACGATCGGCTGAAAATCATTTTTCATGAGCCATTGCTCCATCAATTCAGGTTTCGTCAGGTATTCCCAAACCGTCTCAGGCGGATGAGGAAAGAAAAATTGGTGTTTAATACTTTTTGTCATAATAGGTAACTTTTAAGTTACACAAATATATAGGTAACTTTTGAGTTACGCAAATATTTTCAGGAAATTTTTTAAAAAATAGTCATAAAATGCGGAGTCTTTAAGAAGCTTGACGCAATCCTTATGAGAATACAACAAGCGCTCCCAATGAACTACGGAAAAGTACGTCGATTGGGAGTCGTCGCAGTGTCTCCTGTTTCAGGGACGCTGCAATAAGCGGCCTCGAAAATAATTTAACACACGAATACGCAGCGTCCCCGGGGGGCCCGGGAGACACTGCGAGGACGCTGCTATCAACGCTCCTTACGTCAATAGACGTTCATTGCATTATCACTGCAGCAACTCTGCTGTATATACCCTCTGGTGACATTTTTAGAACGCGGCGCCGTCCGTGGTCGCATTAAAAGCTGATTTTATAACTAATCGTTGGCAGTGCACCTAATTGTGTATCCTCATAAATCGATTGTGTGGCATGAATGTATTCTTCACCGATGACCGTTTGGGCGTTCAGAATATTCTGAATATCAAATTTTAATTCGGTGGTAGTGCGTTTTCGGTTTCTTCGGAGTCCACACGAAAAGTCTACGCGGAAAATATCCTCCCCCTTCTTAGAAAATGGATCACTTTCATTAATCACCTCGTCACCCTTGGCAATGGACGCATCGAGGTCGATAGGTGAGTATCTTTTCCCGCCAATAAAAACAAGCTTTGTGTTTATAAACAATATCCTATTCTTAGAAGGATTCCCTAACTTAAACTCCTTTCCGCCAATGAGGTTAGCTACATAATTGTTATCAAATGTTGATTCCCGCTCAATGCCGTCTTTAGTGGTGTATAAAGAACGGAACAGTGATAAAGTTCCCATATAGTACAAACCATTATGAAGGTAACGCTCAAGCGTAAGTTCCACTCCATAATTCTTTCCGGTTCCTTCATTTACCAGGTGACGCGTGGTGTATCCTTCACTAGCATTGAGCACTGAATAGGTACTTGTATCGGAGTCTTCTACGGGCACATCATACAAATGCTGGTAGTAGGCTTCAATTTTGAAATTCGTATTCAGTGCAATCTGCCTTCCATACCCCGCTACAAAGTGAGCGGCTTTTGTTATCTCAAGATTCTTATTGGGTTGTGTGAAAGTTCCATCGCCAGTGTATTGTTTGGCTAGATAAGTTGAAATACCTTCTAATTTGCTGTGAAGCCCTGCGCCTATAGTAATGAATTGCAGATCATTCAACTGCCACCTCAAGGCTGTTCGTGGTTCGATTGAATAGTTATTATTGAGCGCAAATTGAAGATAATGCAAACCATTGATCATCGTTATTTCTTCGTTAATCCGGTACTTCCAGCTTGCATATAACTGCCACGTGGAAGAGCTTCCATTATCGGATAGTTCGTTCACCATTTGGTCATTGTCGAAATCCCATTCATCGGCCTTCATGTTGAAATTCAAACGGGTAAGTATAATACCGGACTCAATTTTGTGATTCGCATTTAGTTTGTAATTAAATGAACTGGAAGCGATGAATGAGGACTTGTTGATATTTCCTTTTTCAATTTCGTAGAACAGGTTGTTATTATCGGGTATGGCATAACTATACTCATTTTCAGAACCTGTAGCTGCGAGCGAAGTTTTAAAGTAGATGGCATCATTAACCTGGAATGTATGTGTCAATCCGATCACACCAAGTTTAAATCTCCCGTTAAACTTCCCAATGATCACATCCTCATTTTCCTCATCGGTGTCCTCGGTGTCAATTCCACTCATTCCCCCCAGTCCAAATAATGCAAAATGGTGACGTGAATTTACAGGAAGGTGAATCTTAAAGGACAAATCCTGGTAACGGGGAACTCCTCCAAAATCAACAATACCGGCTTTGTCGAGGAGGTCAAGTGCCGAATAGCGGTAATTAACTAAGTATGATCCGCGGTCTCCCCGCTTGAATGGTCCTTCGGCTGTTACATCAAGGCCGAGAGTACTTAATGTTCCTGTGTATTCGTGCTGTTCATTATTGCCGCTTTTTAATTTCATGTCAAATACTCCGGATGTCACATCTCCATATTCTGCAGCAAAAGCTCCGGTAAAAAAATCAGAGTTGCCCAGCATCTTACTGCTTAATGCGTTGATGGGCCCGCCCGTGGAACCTTCTCCCGCAAAATGATTGGGATTAGGAATAGCAATTCCTTCCAGGCGCCAGAGAATTCCTTTCGGAGAGTTACCGCGCACAACGATATCGTTGTTACCCTCCACATTGCCATTCACGCCGGCAAATGACGATACCATTCTGGCTGGATCATCAAAAGAGCCAGCGTACCGTTGAGTTTCTTCAACCGAGAAAGTATGAGCGCTGATGATGGCCATTTCGTTAAGCGCTTCACCATTTGTCTTATTTCCTTGAATGACAATTTCTTCCAGTTGATTTACTGACTCTGTGAGCGTGACAGAGATAATTGCTTCTTTAGCCGAGCCAATCAACAAATTGGGTATCATCTGATCTTCATAACCTAGATACGATACTTTCAAGGTTACGCGGCCTACGGGTACATTGGTGAGACGAAAACTGCCTTCGAGATCGGTAGCTGATCCGATCAAAGGATCCGATCCCACTACCACCACGGTAGCACCGATAAGGGGACTTCGGCTATCTTGATCCAATACTGTGCCCCGAATGGTCTGATTGAGTTGTTGTGCTGAAGTTAGTGACAGCTGCGCGATAAAGCCTGCCGCGAATAAGAGGAGTTTTTTCATGGGTCTTTTTCTTGATTTCCAACTTAAGACAACCTTCTTCACATTACCCCCATCTACTTTTTTCGATTGGATGGGATTACTTTCATTTTTTGTCTTTGTTTTGTTCAAAAATAGAAGCGCTGATAAAGGAAAATAGAATGAATCCGACATCGCGGTGTTGATTACGCTTGCCCGGAAGGAGGAGAATCTGCGTCGGTAATTAGATGACCTGAAACGTATTTAAAAAAGTGATTCAGTCTCAGTTTTCTCTTCAGAGGTAAATGACTTCTATGAAATTTTGCATTTTTATCATTCCCACATTGGCTTTTATCTATTGCGTGGGCCAGGATAAATCGGTGATTCAACCATCATTTGATATCCGGATTACTCATGCGCCTATGACGGTAGTGATAAACGGACAGTTGAACTTAGTTTACGAACTACACATCTCCAATTTTTCCAGTGGACCGTTATCAATTCAAAGAATAGAGATTCTTAATTTAGAAAATTCAGTTTCTATTTTAGCCTTTAATAAAGGAGAAATTAAAAAACGGCTTTACATACCAGGTGGAAAATCTCAAACAACTACGATTGATTCTGGAGGCATCGGAGTTGTTTACATTGAAGCAGTGATTGAAAATTTAAGGCTGCCCGCAGAATTGTTTCATAGGGTAACCTTTCAAAAGCCTGGACAAAATGGAGAACAATTGCTAATCGATAAAGTCGCTATTACTCTGGTTTCTCAAAATGCTCCATTAGTATTAGGGGCTCCTGTATTGGGAGGACCATGGGCTGCTGTTTATGAGCATTCGTGGGAAAGGGGACATCGCAGAGTCATTTATACCGCTGGTGGGCAAGCTCGGATACCAGGAAGGTTTGCTATTGATTTTATCAAATTAGACAATGACGGACGAACGGCAAAGGGCGATAAGAATGTGATCAATAACTGGTATGGATATGGTGAAGATGTGTTGGCAGTGGCAAATGGGATTATTCATACAACCCGTGAGGATTTTTCTGAAAGCGCCACGCTATCCGATCATCCAAAGTATTTTCCAAATCAGGCAACCGGCAATTATATCTCGATGGAAATTGGTAAAAATCAATTTGTATTCTATGAGCATCTCAAACCCGGAAGCATTCGAGTTAAGCCTGGTCAAAAAGTAAAAAAGGGTGACGTTATTGCACGCCTGGGTTTTACAGGTCAAACTACGGGTCCACATTTGCACCTTCATGTCGCGGACAGCGATTCACCATTAGGATCGGAAGGAATTCCTTTTGTATTTGAACGCTTCACCTTATTGGGCCATTATCCGGACTTTAGCGATTTTGAAAAAGTTAAGTGGCAAGCCAAAGACCCCGGTTCAGAGTCTAATGTAAAAAATGAGCGCCCAGGACCGAATACTGTTATTAGTTTCAAATGAGGCAGGCGCTGACGACGAATGCAACCTCACTTGATATATGCCTGTATTTTTCTGTGTTTTTTGCGCGGATTCATTTTGCGCCTTTTGCGGTTTAATATCGCTATCAGAACCACACGCCTTCATCAACGGCACCGATAGAAAAGTTGAAAATTGAGTTTCCATGAGCGCTAAAGAAAAATATCGGCAATACTGATATCCTCTATGGGAATATGCTCAATTCTTATATTAAATTGTTAGAGAACATGCCGCTTGGAACACACGTTATGAATTGGAAAAAATTTAAAGGCAAGTCCGAGAGTAAATTCGGAAGCTTAGAAATCAAAAATTGCTGGGGATTTCAAATTCAACCTGGCACTACTTGGAACCCTGGACTGAATAAATATGAAATAGAAGCCTTAGAAAGATTATTTGGCTTTGAATTTCCCTTTGACTACAAGGACATGTTATTGGCGATAAACGGGCTTGATCGGGATCAAATAGCCATAGATCCAGATGGTAAAGAGGCCAATGAATTTGGTCGGACGATGTATAAATATCCAGGAGACTATGAAACAACTTTTTCTTTACGGCAAGAAATAAGAGACAACATTAAGTATGTTAATGAAGCGCTGCAATTAAGCGGATTCGACACTGATGAAGTTGTTAGGTTTGTTCCTTTATACTCGCACAGAGCTATGGCTGTTTTCACTGACAAGTCTTTATCGCCAGTTATTTCCATCCATCAGGGAGATGACGTAATTGTTTATGGTGATTCTCTAATGGACTACTGGGAGAACGAACTTGACTTGAAATGATAGGGGCAGCGGCACGTTCTCTAACAAAAGCTATGAAGCATTGCACTCATCCAACCAAGTAAAGAAGAATATTATGGCATCTGCAAGACCAGAATATTGGGAAAATATTAATGTATTAGAAATTCGTAACTATTTATTAAAATCAAATTTAGCAGATACTTTCAGTCAATATTTTCACTCAAAATTTGTAGCCCCAATGAATGAATTGGGCGGTTACACATTAGGCGAATTTAAAATTAGCGGTGTAAATGACAGATTTGTTTGGCTACGTGGCTTTACAAATATGAAAACAAGAGTAAAGTTTTTGAACGATTTTTATATCAATAGCACTAGTTGGCATGAACACGGCAAGGAAGCAAATGAAATGATGGTAAACTCGGACAATGTTCATTTATTGAAACCAGTGCATAAAAAAGCGTTTCTTAAAACTGACAAAGTAATTACTGTAGTTGATTTTTACATTTGTAACAGCACACTTGAGAAAGTAATAAAATTATTTGATACTGAATATATTCTGTTTCTAAAAACTATAAATGTTGAAGATATATCACTTTGGGTTAGTGAAATGACGGAGAATGATTTTCCAAGGCTTCCGGTTTTTCAAGATAAAAATCTATTGGTTTCAATAAGCAATTATCAAGACAAAAACGACTATGAAGCAAAACAAAAAGCCATTGATAATATGCCAGAAAGGCTAAAAGGATCCATGCAAGAATTGATAACAACACATACAAGTTTATTTCTCATAAATCAAAATGTGGAGTGTTGACGGTAAATCAAAAGTTTAGAAAAACCGGGAATTCTTGAAAGCCATAACATCCGACCTTCTACATGTATCGACACAAAAGCAAGCCATATCACATTGATTATTGTTTTGTCTCGACTGATATGCTGGACAGACTTCAATCGGTCGACATAGGAGATTTCGATTTTTGGATAAAGTATAGCGATCATGTTCCCCTGATTGTCACATTTGGCAATGGCTAAGAATTGGGACTAGAGTACAACATGTGCGGATGAATTTAGTGTAAACCGATTTAAACCATCGAAGGGATTTAATTAGCTGTCGGAGCATAGATCAATCAACTGATATTTATGGAAAACCTTTTGAAGACGGCCTTCGATATCTGATATTGTAATTGGAATGACGCTGCGCGAGCTAACAAAAGACGGTATTCATTATTGGATTGGAATTCCCCAGTTCCCGGTCAATCTTTATGTCGATTATTTCATGACCTGTCAGGGGGTGCCCGCATTCAAGCAGGAGTATATCTTTCCTAATAACGAGGCCGAGATCTTTTTTAACCTAGGTGACATCAATTATGCCTTTAAAGGGGATGAGAAACAACTCTTAACATTTACCGAAGACTATTGTATCAGGCTTGAGAAGTGAGAAAGCTAACGATCACTCCCAGGAGGAATTTTTAGTCTTGCAGGTGTGCGCTTTAATATCTTTGGCTTTCAATCAACTCTTTAAAATACCCGCTAGCGAATTTACGGACAGATAATTTTGACGGCTCGGATGTCTGGACTAGCGAAATGTCAGTACTGCACGAACAGTTGATAAATTCACAGCGATCCCAAGCAAACGTGATGAGACTTGTGGAACATTGGATCATTAGTCTATTATCAGCAAGCGCGACGTACGTGATGCACTTTTTTGGAAGAAGCTAACGCCCACACTCACTTAGCACTTCCCTCCCACTACAAGATTATCTCGCATCTGCAATGGGATACAGTCATAAGCACATTATACATCTGTTCAAAGAAAAATGCGGACTTGCTCCGAAAATGATCCAGCGTGTTTTTCGTTTCAATAGAGTATTGATCAAAGCCCTTCAGCAATCGAGCATGAATTGGACATCTCTTAGCCATGAGGGTGGATATACAGATCAAAGCCACTTTATCAGAGATTTTAAACAATTCACAGGCTTCACACCTCAAGCGCTCAATAAACAACAGCCCAAAGACTGGGTGCTGCTGAAAGAAAGCAGGTAATTTTTTTACAATTTTCTGTATTTCCCGGGGACGTCCTTTGCTTCTGAAACAAATTCAGCAGCAATGAACTACTCAACAATCCTGCACATTCACACCATGATTGGTGCTGTTGTGCTGACCTCCTTTTGGATCACTGCCTTTTCAAAAAAAGGCGGACGTGTACACCGTTTTTCGGGAAAGATCTACCTCGTGGGAATTCTTATTATTATCGTTTCAGTCATTCCGATGATTGTCTTAGCGTTACAACGGAACAATAACAAACAAGCAATTGGTCTCGCATTTCTTTCAGTGATGACTTTTGTAGCAGGCATGGATCGCGTTCCAGGCAATTGCGCGCAAGCGCGACATCGAAACCTATCGCAACAGGACGTTTGTAGTATTGGCGCTTGTGTTGTCGGCGTTTGGATTGCTGATCCTTGTACTCAATATTATTCATTGGTCATTTCTGTACGCTTTTTTCGCTTCTACCGGACTTACGCTGGCAGGAAGCATGTGGTGGATCATCATTAAAAAAGATGTCCGCCCTGGATGGCATCTTGCGCAGCACTTGAATGGAGTTGCACTATTGTTTGCCGCAACTCATGGTTCCTTTCTGCGGTTTGGGTTGACCAAGCTGATTCCTGTCATTCCCGATTCACCAGAGTTCAATACGTTCTCGCAGACATCTATCATTTTACTCGCGTTGCTGTTGAGGCTCACAGTGGGGAAGTGGTACATTAAGAAATTCTTTCCGAAGACTGATAAGCGTGTGGAGCAGGTAGTTGGTGTAAGGGTATAAGGGTATAAGGTATAAGGTATAAGGGTATAAGGGTATAAGGTATAAGGGGTAGTACATGCTACATTGGAACAGCAGCCAGGTCAACTTTGATTATTTTTTCCAAACCTGGAAAAGATCACTGCGGATGTTATCAGCATGATTGCGGCTGTTGTCAGTCCGATGACTTGTAGTCCGGACGTAAATGCATTTTGTGCATTCACTAGGAGCGTACTTCCAATTTGCCCTGGCAGTTGCGCGGATATTGCTAACGCTCCCGCAAGGGTATCGCGTGCTGTATCAGCCATGTCTGCAGGGATGCTGCCGGTGACTGAAGGACTCAATGCGGACCGATAAATAGTAGTGCCAATGCTTCCAAGAATTGCTATGCCTAGTGCGCCTCCAAATTCCGAACTTGTTTCTGATAACGCCGAGGCCGCGCCAGCTTTTTCGGGCGGTGCGGCGCTGAGGATGAAATCATTTGCCAAGGTAAATACCACTGATAGCCCCAGCGAAAATACCACCGTGCTGGTTACTACCAACGAAAGTTCGGAAGGACCGTGAACGAATTTTAAAAGACCAAAACCAATTGCTGAAATGAAGCATCCAATTGCAATTAGTTTTGCAGGCTGAAGATGTTTTGTGATCCAGGGCGTAAGCATAGAACCAAGAATGAATGCGAGTGCAAACGGCATTGTCCACAGACCAGCTTTCAGCGGTGAAAGCCCAGCTACCAGCTGCAGGTATTGTGAAATAAAAACATAAGGTCCAAATGCAGCAAAGGTTGCGAGCAAATACGTTACTAAGGAGATACTGAACGCACTGTTTCGAAATATGCGCAGATCGATCAAAGGATCTGCCAGCAGTCTTTGTCTTCGAATAAAAAGAATACAAATGCCAATGCCTGACAAAATAAAAAGCACAGGCAATAAACCAACACCCTCGGCTGCAATCTGCTTGAGCCCGTAAATAATTGCCGAGAACAGCCACAATGGAAAGGGCGGCGCTTGGTAAGTCGGGTCGGCCTGCTTCCGGATCTTTATACTCAGGTAACAAGTCCGGGCCCAATACAAGCAAGAGCACCATAACCGGAACACTGATGAGAAACACTGAACCCCACCAGTAGTATTCCAGTAATAATCCGCCAAGCGGTGGCCCGATTGCAGCACCTGCTGAATAACTGCTGATCCATACGCCGATGGCAATCGGATCTTTGTTTTGGATCGTGAAACATATTACGAATCAGTGATAATGTGGATGGCGCCAGCGTTGCTCCTGCAAGCCCAAGAATTGCGCGATGTAACGATCAACATCGAGGCGCTGGTTGAGAATGCCGCCAACACCGAGGCCGCTCCAAATGCAATGGCTCCGAACATCAGCAGCTTACGTCTGCCAATTCTATCACCCAATGTACCCATGGTGATGAGCGACCCGGCTACCATAAAACCGTATATATCAACAATCCAAAGGAGTTGTGTACCGCTTGGCTTAAGTTCAACACTGAGCGAGGGTATGGCAAGATTCAATACAGTCAGGTCCATAGAATACAGCAAACAAGGCAGTGAGATCACTGCAAGGCCTATCCATTCTTTGCGTCCAGCCTGTGGGGCTTGTTGCTGCTCAATATTTTGCATTTTCCTCTTCTTTTTAGTTTCATACGTATCACATTTATCCTTCGATAAAATTGCATCGGTTTTTATTGCATAAGTTGTGTGATCACGACAATTGTGGAGGTGAAATGCGACAGGTAGGTAAAGGGTATAGGGGTATAAGGTATAAGGTAGGTGATGGTGAAAATTAAAATCGGGAAGGAAATGGAGATTTTGAGAGTTGAAAACGGTTACTAATTTTGTCAGTATTATATTAATAAAGTCTAATTATTACTTAATCATTGAAGGCTGTCTGGTATTGTTAACTCTGGTTGTTTGAAATGAGGAAAATTCTATTCGTTGTGGCTTTTCTGGTACAGGCAGCCGCGTTTTCGCAAGACATTATCATCACAAACTATGGCGGTCTTACAACCTTCAGCCGGTATCAGGAATTTTCGGCTGACATTACCGCTAAAAACACTGGCATCGTGGGTATTAACACCACTTTTGATGTTACGTCATATCTGTCAACCGATAGTCAATGGGATGCTTCTGACATTGAAATATCACGTGTTTCTTCTCCATATGAGCTGGCACCGGGTCAGTCCTTTACTTCAACACCATCATTTGTCAGGCGCGTTGATGTAGCGGCCGGTACCTACTACTTGATCATCAGAGCCGACAATACAAATGGCATAACCGAAACAGATGAGACAAACAATGTTTTGGTCGTTCCGAATATTACGGTTAGCGCGCCCGATGTCGATTTTACGCTAGCGTCGTTCTCACTTGACAAAGCCACATACACCCAAAACGATCTCGTAAAACCAAATTATTTACTGCAGAACCTGGGATCAACAAATGCAGGTGAATACGTAGAAATTCATTTTGTACTGAGCGCTGATGCTACATTTAGTTCCAATGATACGCAGCTTAATCGTAAGGTTGAAAGGTTAACCGGTCCTGACAATGTTGCGTCGGACGCCTCGGCCGCATTTGCATTGCCGACCGTCGCTAACGGTAGCTATTATGTTATAGCCTGGGTAGACCACAATTCATCCGGAACACAACGATTTGAAGAATCCAATGAAAACAATAACGTCTTCGTTGCTCCAGTTACGATCCAATCGTCCAATGTCGACCTTTTAATCACGGGTGCTTATGTCCTCTCGTCCTCCCCTGGAAATGTACAAGTAGATGTAACGACCCGTAACAACGGAACGACTGGTGTAGCAGGATATTCGATCCGTGCAAGACTTGTTCCTGACGGTGGCGTATCATACGAACCCTATATGTCCGGTAACTCTCCCGATGTAAACGACAGTTACCTTGGCCCTGGCCAAGAGAAATCTTTCTTTCAGATTTTTACTATTGCTCAGCCCCCTCCCGGAACATATTATGTCCAACTGATTGTCAATGAATATGGGGTATCAGAGTCGAATACTTCAAACAATACCTTTATCGATTATTCACACCCTATCTATGTTGCTCCGCCGCCGATATTTGGTGTGGCGTTTAACAACCTTAATATCAGCGGAACTGTAGACGATACTGACCAACAGATCAACTTAAATCTCGATCTAACTATTACAGGGAATACCTCCGGGTTTTATCAATACTACTCTATCCTTATAAAGAATGCCGGCAACACCACGGTACATTCCCAACAAGAATATGTCTACATGGACTTTGGCGTAGGCTCGACAGGAAACAAATCCGTCACCCTTAATTTAAGCTCGGCATTACCGGTGGGTACATATCAGATCTCGGTTTCCTGTTCAGGTTCATGTAACACATCGCCGTCGACAAGGAGCACGAGCCTCGTAGTATCTCCGACGGAATACACGGTAGCGGGCACGGTGCAAGGCGAAGATGGTGGAGCTATAACAAAAGGAAAATTATTCCTCTATCAGGATGACGGTTCGGGAAATGTACGATTCATTCAAAAGATCGTACCGTATGAAGGCATTTCTTTTTCGTTCCCTATTGATACACATCCGCATACGCTCTATTTCATTCCCGATCCGGTAGAACATCCGGATTACGTTCCCACCATTTATGGCGAGACTATTTCCCTTCAGCCCGGTAACTTTTTTACTGCGTCAGCCAATATGAATGTGACCTTTGAGATCCTCAAAGTAAATTCATCAGGTACGGGTCCCGGAATCATCAATGGCATCGTTACATCTGAAAGTCCTTCCGGAAGATCAGATCATTCACCGACTTCCCCCCTATCAATTTCATCCTTTCCCGTCATTCTTTTATCATCGGGCCAGGTTGTCGGAATTACCTATACCGATGAATCCGGATTCTACGAGTTTAACAATTTGCCAAGGGGGACGTACGAAATCCTGCTGAGCGTTGAATTGGATAGTCCTCAATCAATGGGTCCTTATAGTGTTGATATTGCTGACAAAAACGTGCAACTCAACTTTGAACTAAGGGCGGATGGTAACTACCCCAAAGCATCTCAATTATACTTACCTCAGGTTATAACATTAAGCTCATTGACAGGCAGGACATTTGGTGACGATCCATTCTCCGTTGAGAGTATTTCTTCTGCTGGTTTAAGTGTTATTCTCTCCTCATCCGATCCGACGATTGCATCGGTAAGTGGAAATACGGTTACCATCCACGGAGCAGGTGTAGTTGAAATCATTGCCGAACAGCCAGGTAATAATTGGTACGGAGCAGCAACACAGGTGCGTCAAAGCCTGACCATTGAAAAAGCTGCACAAGTTATTTCATTTGATGCTTTAGCAGACCAAATGAGCGATGCAGGTTCGTTTACACTTTCAGCAAACAGCAGCTCAGGTTTGGGTATTACGTTTGAATCTTCAGATGATGAAATTGTTTCGATTGCTGAAAAGGTGGCCACTGTTCACAAGGATGGAATTGTGAATATCACGGCTCGTCAGTCTGGAAATCAGAACTATAAAGCCGCGGATGATGTAGTGCGCTCGCAGGTTATCAACGTTATTTTAGGCGTTGAAGAATTCGATCTAAAAAAACATGTGTACCCGAATCCAACTACTGATTTCGTGTTTTTACATAACCTGGAACCCAACACTGTTGAAGTATTCGATCAGTTGGGACGAATTCGAAGTGACATTACATGGCAGGACCACAAAATTGACTTTACAAGATCCGAAGCTGGCGTTTTTTTTGTAAAGCTTTCGTTCAAAGATCACTCGGTGTTTACGCGAGTTGTGAGAAAGTAATCCCCCTTAAATCCTGGTAGTCGCGTCAAAGCGAGACTGTGCTTCTCTGAAACTATTTCAAACTGTCATTCAGCATACCCATTCCATTGGCGCAGTCCTTATGAGAATTCAGCAAGCGTTCTGGATGACATTTTTAAAAAGTGGCGAATAACGCAGCGTTTCAAGGATACTTGAGAGTCTGTGCTTCGTAGAATTTCTCAGCAACCAATGAAAGTGTTGGTACTGTCTAAGAATGACTAAATTGGAATTGCTCACCATCCCAACCAATGAAACGCAGGACCTTTATCAGTCATACAGCCGGAAGCCTGGCAGCTTCTCTATCCTATTCACAACTATACGCCCATGTGCAAAAGGAAATTGAAAGTGTACCCAGCCAAAGCAATTATGACGTCATTGTTTTAGGTGTAGGAAGTATGGGATCTGCGGCCTGCTATGACCTGGCGAAAAAAGGTTATCGCGTTTTGGGGCTGGAACAATTTGATATTCCGCACGAGCTTGGTTCTCATGCAGGACAAAGTCGGATCATCCGAAAAGCATATGCGGAGCATCCTGATTATGTACCACTATTGCAGCGTGCATATGATAACTGGAAAACGCTTGAAGTTGGAAACAGGTGCCGAGCTCTATTTCAAAACCGGATTGGTATATTTTGGTGTAAAGACGGACCCATTCGTAAAAGGAGTTCAGGTTTCGTCAGCGAAATACAAGATTCCGGTAAACAAACTCACTGAAGCAGAATGTTCACGCAAGTACCCGCAGTTTCAACTACCAAAAGATTTTGAACGATTGGAAGAGCCCGACGCAGGATTGCTACCGCCAGAGCGTTGTATACTCATTGTTTGTTGAGCAAGCGATACTTAAAGGAGCCGTGATTCGAACCAATGAAAAAGTACTGGAATGGAAACGCGCTGAATGGAACCATCACGGTCAAAACGAATCGTGGCACCTACCAAGCTCCTAAGTTAGTTATAACGGCAGGCCCATGGGCAGGAAAGATGATCCCAGGCTATGCATCCAAAGCTAACCATAACAAGACAAGCGGTTGGTGGATGAAGCCGAAAAAGTGGGATGACTTCACCCTTGGAAAGTTTCCTTGTTGGATACTCGAAGATGAAGGAAATGACTTTTATGGATTTCCGATCTTGCCTGTGGGGAAATTTGGCGGACCGCTGGGATTAAAACTTGCCTTGCACTATCCTGGAGGGGAAACCACAGATCCTGACGCTGTGAATCGAAATACAAAAGAATCGGATGAAAAAGTATTGATACAAGCATTGAACAAGTTTATGCCAAATGGCTACGAGGCCACGCTGGTAATGAAGACCTGTTTGTACACAAATTCCCCTGACCAGAATTTCATACTTGACTATTTGCCCGATCATGATAAAGACGTCGTGATTGCAACTGGCTTTAGCGGTCATGGATTCAAGTTCGCCAGTGTTGTTGGTGAAATTATGGCTGACCTCGCAATGAAGGGTTCAACTGCTTTACCGATTGGATTTTTAAACGCTAAACGTTTCAGCTGAGGAGAGCCTGACTTTCTAACCATTCCCGGCAGCTTTGGCCATCTGCAAAGGGGTTGCGACATGTTCAATTACGAAGGCATCACTTAGTCAGTTAAATAAACCAATGTCAAAACCTTTTAAATACACTATAAGGGCTCAGAAATACACCGCCAAGTTCCCGGTGCTTACCTACGTCGGCACTCAAATAAACTTTTGGATCATTGCAAATATCCTTGGTGGCATTGATCATTCATTTTCATTCTCTGATTATGACCGAAGCAACAGGTATCCAATTGTCCGGAGAGCTTGGTGCAGTTATCGTGGTAGCCATTGTATTTGGCATCATATATGGTGTTACGCTTGGCCTAACCACTTATTACCTCGATAGAAAATTCTTTAGGAGTCCGGCGCTCGGAAGAGTAATCGTTATTGAAAGCTTTGATTTCGTTAATACGCTCATACTTATATTAGTTGTCATGCGGTTTGTGTTGTTCGATTTTTTGATCGCGCCAACGCTCGAGATTACGATGAGCGATCAATCGTGGGAATATCTGTTCTATCTGCTCCTCATTTATTATTCTTTCATGACGTTCCTGATCAGCTTCATCAACCAGGTAAATAAGAAATATGGCCCCGGCGTGTTGGTCCCTTACTGTTAGGCCGTTATCGGAATCCAAAGGAAGAGGAAAGGATCTTTATGTTCATGGATCTAAAGTCATCCACAACTACGGCTGAGAAATTAGGTCACTTGAAATACAGCGCTTTTATCAGGGATTGTTTTATGGATATCAACCAGGTTCTTCTACCCTTTCGTGCTCAGGTCTATCAGTACGTGGGTGACGAAATTGTTGTAACGTGGATGGAGGACGAGGGACTAAAAGACAACTTCTGTATTAACTTTTATTTTGCCTGTCAAATGCAGTTTCGTGACAGGGCCGAATACTACAGAACAAACTATGGACTTCTTCCCGACTTCAAAGCAGGTGTCCATTCAGGCAAAGTAACAGCAGTTGAGATAGGCGAAGTTAAAAGAGATATTGCCTACCATGGTGATACATTGAATACTGCCGCACGAATTCAGAGTGTTTGCAATGAATACAATAAAAGCTTTCTTGTTTCGGAATACCTATTCAAGAAACTTGGAGAGAATCAAAACATTAAATCAAGCCATTGGGAACAATTTTACTGAAGGGCAAAACTGAAAAGGTTGGATTGGTGAGTATCGAATGGAATGAAGTATAGTATTTTTGGCTTCGGGCCTTAAACAATTCAACCATGATCAATAGCAAGTTAATGTTGATGACACTAGTATTCGTTTCATTACTCAATCTGTCGTCGGCACAAAAAATAAATGAACCTAAAAACGGAAACCCGCAATGGTCGCAATCATATCCTCCTTTCCGTATTGTTGGCAATTTGTATTACGTAGGTACGTATGACCTCGCGTGTTATCTGATCGTAACGCGAGAAGGAAACATTCTCATCAACACTGGATTGGCTGCCTCTGCCCCACTGATCAGTGATAACATCAAGGCGTTAGGCTTTAAGTTGTCAGACACAAAGATATTGCTAACGACGCAAGCGCACTATCGATCATGTGGCGCCATGGCTGCCATCAAACAGCAAACGGGCGCCAGGATGATGGCCGACACTAAAGACGCCGCCGCATTGGAAGATGGTGGTAGCTCGGATTACGAATTGGGCAAATACGGAAAAAGTTTTGAGCCAATCCTGGTTGACCGTCGTATGCAAAATGGTGACACGATAAAATTGGGAGACACACGACTTGTTATGTTACATCATCCCGGACATACAAAAGGTTCTTGCAGTTATTTGTTCGACGCAAAGGATGAACGAAAAACTTATCGTGTTCTCATTGTTAACATGCCATCTATCATCACGGAGAGAAAATTTTCTGACATTCAGGCATATCCCGATATCGCAAAAGATTATGCATACACGCTGGATGCGTTGAAAAAACTTTCATTTGATCTATGGCTTTCGTCGCACGCCAGCCAGTTTGGACTTCATAGTAAACACAAGATCGGTGATGCCTATAATCCCGAGGCGTTTTCTGATCGAAAGGAATATGAGAAGGCCGTTGCCGACCTGGAAGCGCAATACCGGAATAAGATTCAGGCTGAGCAATAAACGTGTTCCAAAGGGCGACCAACTTTCAGGCCAATTGGCAGGCAACTTCCATCGTGTTTTGGGTTCATATTCGCTTTCAAACTGTCATTGATCCTTATCATCAATCCACAAACATGGTGACATTTTTAAATTTGACATGCCAGGAAATCCTTGCTTACCTAAGTCCTCTCGTGGTATCAACGCCGGAAACAAGTGTCCTAAAAAAAGCTTTTCATTGAAGGTGCTAAACGGTTAGTTATCAGATTGTTATCAATAGCCAACGGCCAAGCAGCCAAGCCACCAAAATTTAGTATATTTCGCAATTTATGCGGTTAGCTCTACTGTTCTTATTGATCTCACTCGGTGCTACAGGCCAGGATATTCAGGGCCTGCGGTTTATCCAGAACAAAGGCCAATGGAATGAGGGTATTGATTTTCAAGCCCAGGTACCGGGCGGCCGTGTTGGGGTTTCAGCTAAAGGTTTTTCGGTTTTGCTCCTTGACATGGAGGAAATGGAGCGCCGCCACCTGGCAGGTCATGAGGCAATTAATGAATCCACTGGCCAACCGGCGAGTGAACCCCTCGATGGGCACTACTTCCAGATAAATCTCTTAGGGTCGAACCAGCAAGCAAAGCCAATTGTGGAGATGCCTTTGGAGGGTCACTACAATTACTTTCTCGGTAATGATTCCTGTCGATGGGCTAGCAACGCCTTGGCATATGCATCAATCTTGTATCAAGAATGTTTATGATGGAATCGATTTCCGCGTGTCATCGATCGGGAAAAATTTGAAATACGATTTTATCGTAAGACCGGGCGCCGATCCATCGCAAATCAAAATTGAATACTGCGGAGTTAGATGGCATTGAAAATATCGATGACCAATTGGAAATTCGAACGGCTGTGGGGTTGGTTACTGAACAAAAACCGTTTTCGTATCAAGTCGATGGCCAAAACAAACAAACCGTACCAAGCGAATATCGGCTTCATAATAACGTCGTATCATTTTCATTTCCAGATGATTATGATGAGTGCCGTGAGCTGGTCATTGATCCGCTCTTGATCTTTTCAACCTACTCCGGCTCCACGGCTGACAATTGGGGAAGTACGGCAACCCCTGGTGAGCATGGCACACTTTATTCGGCTGGTGTAACAAGACAAGATCTGGGAGGATTTTTCCCTGCTACTCCTGGCGCGTTTCAGACTACCAATCACGGAAGTTTTGATATGGCCATCATTAAATATGATTCGGCGGGAACGAGATTTTTGTACGCCACGCACCTGGGTGGTATCAATAACGATTCTCCCGAAAGCCTTGTGGTTGATAAAGCGTCAGGTGACTTGATTGTGCTGGGTATCTCCAGCTTCGCCAGATTATCCGACAAGTGCCAATGCATTCGACAATACGTTTAATCTACGGTACTACCATTTTTAACCGAGTACTTTTCACTGAAGACCAGTGGGATATTGTAATTACCCGATTGTCGCCCGACGGAGGTCAGTTGGTTGGGTCAACATTTCTCGGAGGATCGGATAATGACGGCCTGAACTATCCTAAACAATCGGGCGGTCCATTGGTGGTAAACTATGGTGATGAAATGCGAGGAGATGTAATCACTGATGAGACCGGGCAACGTGTATATAAGTTCTGTTACCTCATCCAATGATTTTCCGATCGTTAACGGATTCGATAATTCTTTTAACGGAGGCACTACTGATGGGCTTGTCGTTAAACTGGCGCCCGATTTATCATCCATAGTTTGGTCGAGCTACGTGGGTGGATCAGGTTTTGATGCTGCCTATTCGATAAAATTTGATAACAATAAAAACCTTGTGCTGGCCGGCGGAACTACCAGCGCCAATTTTCCGGTAACGCCCGGCTCCTATCAAACAGTTTTTAATGGCATTGTGGACGGTTGGATTGCCCGGCTCGCTGCCGATGGAAGCGCAATAATGAATGCCACATTCACCGGCACCCCATCGTTCGACCAGGTTTACTTTGTAGACCTTAATTCCAATGGAGAAGTGTTTTGTTATGGACAGACAGCGGGCCACATGCCGATAACGTCCGGGGTTTACAAAAATGTAAACAGCGGGCAGTTTTTGCAAAAATTTTCTCCCGATCTAACCACGCTGGGTTTCTCAACAGTGTTTGGTTCGGGATCTACAAGCGGGCTGGTAATACCGAATATTTCTCCGACGGCTTTTTTAGTGAACGACTGCGATAACATCTACATGGCAGGTTGGGGAGGCTTTGTTAACTCAAGCCTTAAAACGGGTTATTGGCAAAGTTCCACCAGGGGTATGCCTATCACTACCGATGCGTATCAAAAAACGACATCGGGTTCTGATTTTTATTTTATGGTGCTTAACGGCGATGCTACTAAGCTGGTGTATTCAACTTATCTGGGCGGCAATTCTTCAAAAACGCACGTAGATGGAGGAACCTCGCGCTTCGATAAGTACGGTATAGTGTATCATGCCGTATGTTCAGGTTGTCAGTTTGGTAATACAACCGGCGGCTCAACTTCAGATTTTCCAACCACGCCGAATGCCAAATCGCGACTAAACCGCAGTCGCGAATTGTAACAACGCGGCATTCAAATTCGATTTGTCTTCCCTCAGGGCAATGTTCGATACTAATAACACAGCGTTAACAATGCCTGGGTTCAACAATGTTTGTTATCCTGATTCCATCGTATTTCAAAATACTCAGCACGGGAGGCAAAACTATTACCTGGGATTTTGGTGACGGAACAACTCTTGAACAAGAGGACACAGACCCAAGATCGGTCATCCATCAATACCAACAAGCGGGTCAGTATCGTGTAAAGCTTAAGATCTTCGATCTGAGTACGTGTAGTCAGACCGATTCCACAACCAAGGTGATTAATTATTTTAAACCCAATATCACAGTAGGTGAAGACACATTGGTGTGTGAAGGGAACTAGTTTTCAACTCACGGCAACCGGAGGTGCTAGCTATAGCTGGACCAGCGAAGATGGAACATTTTCTTCCTCGCAACAGTCTCCCATTGTTCAGCCGACCAAAGCCAACACCTTACTTTGTTACTGTTGCAGATGCTAATGGCTGCTCTAAAAAAGATACGATCAACTGTAGACGTAATTCCAAATGTTCGTGCTGCTTTTCAAACCTATGACCTGGATCAGTCTAAACCCGGTTATAATAATGTTTGCTATCCTAACGGCATACGATTTAGGAACCTAAGTGTGAACGGTGTTTACTATGTCTGGGATTTTGGTGACGGATCAGTACCCCTCCAATTGCCCGACACCCTTTCCATAACTCACCAGTATCAACAACAGGGAGTTTACCAGGTAAAATTGAAGGCCCTCAACCCTAATACTTGTAATCTGGAGGATATTGCAATAAAAACAATCAACTATTTTAAAGGCCAAATTGAAGTAGCCGATGATGGTGAGATCTGTGCAGGAGCGACATTCCAATTGAGCGCGACCGGCGGAAATGTTTATTCCTGGTTATCAGAAGACAATACGTTTACTTCATCTAATCGTACTCCCCAGGTAACGCCCGGCACACACTACGAAATATTTTGTTACTGTAACGGATGCGAATAATTGCGTCAGGAAAGACACGGTTCAGGTACACGTGTTGGATAGCGTGGATTTGAAATGGCAACATCTTTTGGAAGGTAATTGCGTTGATCGCCCTTCCGTCTCTGTTCAGAACCTGACGCCCCTGAGGATGACGTAACCTTTCGTTTCGACTTTGGTGATGGAACAACTTCAGAAGACCCGGAAGTTGAGCATGTTTATGAAAAGGATGGCACGTATACCGTCAAGCTTATTGCACAAAGAAAATTCTGCTCTTTTGTAGAGACAGTACAACTGCCGGTCTATAAGTTATCGGTTCCGAATGTATTTACGCCTGATGGCTCACCTGGTTACAACGATAATTTTGAGATAGCCTTTGGCTCCGACGAATTAGGTCCGGCCGATGCTGGCATGAAGGTACATTTGATTGTGGTTGATCGGTGGGGTAAAAAAGTTTTTGAATCACAAGACTACAAAAATGATTGGAATGCGCAGGGCCTGGTAGGTGGTGTATACTATGTTAGTCTAAGGGTTGGGGACCTGGCTACCTGTAAAAGCTGGGTGCATGTTGTGAAGTGATAAAAGCTTCAAGCTACAAGCTACAAGCTGCAAGCTTGAGGCTGCTAGCGGCTTAAGGGCTTGAAGCTTGAAGCTTGCGGCTTGTGGCCCATGTTAGGTGACAATAGTCAGTTTTGATTGCAGTCTTAATTACACATAAACAACGATTCGATAAATAGTTGTGCAAATGCTCAGGCGAATTCTACTTTTCATTTTAGTTGGCTTTCTTTCTGTCGACCATATCGTTGCACAGCAAAGCTTTAGGGGTGACGCCTAATACTGTAAGTGTATCGAACACAGGCACAGGTAAATTTTACTATGCTAACCGGAATGAGCCGCCCCGTGCTATAGAATTTAAGGAGAAAACCGTTGCTGCCTCATACTTCCTGGCCAACATCAATCGCTATTTTAATATACCTGCCGAATTCACTTTCATAGAAGCGGAATCAAATACGGATAATCTTGGGATGAGGCATCGCCTTATGCAACAATATTATAAAGGTATTCCGATGGAAGGTATGGGCTACCGGGTTCATGAGAAGAATGGTTTTGTCACATCGGCAAACGGCAAGGCGGTCCGAAATATTAAGCTTGATGCACAAACGGTAATCGGCGAAGAACAGGCTTTTCATCTGGCTCTAAAATATCTCAATTCAAAGGATACTGTTTTCAGACATGGCAAGAAGTTGATCGTCTCCAAAGGTTTTACGTTTGCGCCTGAAAGTTTTTCCATCGCATATCAGTTTGATATAGATGTGTCGCTTATCGAACAATGGCGAATTTCCATCGACGCACGCAACGGGCATGTGATTAATAAAGTAAGTTTAGTAAATACTTGCTTCGAAGAAGAAGAACCACCTCTCCCCTATGGTACAGGAACCGGATTGACAAACTATTATGGAAACCAAACTATCCGGGTTGAAACATATGAAAACGGTTCCTCGCGGATGGTAGGCGAAACAGAACACGGCGGAAAAATTGGAACGTACGATTTTCGGAATGTTAACGTTTTATCGTTGTTTTGGTTTTTTGAGTGGCATAAAGTGTACGATTTTTATTCTTCAAATAATACGTATAACGATCCCTATCATAGGCCCGCTGTATCCGTTCAATGGGCGGCAGAGCAGGCTTATGAATACTATTATACAAAACACAACCGCAATAGCTTTGACAACAATGGAAGTTTGATCAAATCTTATGTACATGTTGATCAGAATCTGAACAACGCCTTCTGGACCCACAACCTATTGGCATTTGGAGACGGCAGCAATAACAACCCGCTTGTTCAGCTGGATGTGGTAGCCCATGAACTAACGCATGGCGTGACGCAATTCGAAGCCGGCCTTCAATATTACTATGAATCTGGGGCACTGAATGAATCGTTCTCAGACATTTTTGGTAAAGCTGTTGAGTTCGATCTATTTGGTGATACCGCCACCTGGCAGATAGCGAAACATTACCAAACTGGCGGTTTGCGCGATCTCAGCAATCCTAATCTTAAGAATCAACCGGATACATATGCAGGAGATTTGTGGTATACCGGTCATGATGATAACGGTGGCGTGCATACCAATTCGGGCGTGCAAAACTTTTGGTTTTATCTTTTATGTGAAGGCGGCAGCGGAGTAAACGATCATGACTTTAGCTATTCGGTAAATCCAGTGGGGATGGATGTCGCAGCTAAGATCGCTTACAGAAACTTAACGGAATATCTGAGTAATAATTCAGATTATCTCGATAGCCGCATCGGATCCATGTTAGCCACAGCCGACTTGTATGGTAATAACTCTACTGTTTATCAGGAAGTGGACAAAGCCTGGGATGCTGTCGGCGTAATAGATGAGCCCATCATCACCGACCTGGAACTTTATGACATCACCGCCACTACGGTAAAGATTAAAGGCAACTTCTTGCCGAGAGCCGACGATGCTACGTATCATTTCGAATATGGAACTACACCGGCTTTTGGGATTTCATCTTCAGTTTATCAATATACAGACAAGGTTGAAGGTATCCTGACCGGATTGCAAAGTGAAACAAAATACTATCTCAGACTTGTAGCAACGAATGTGAATGGAAGTACTTATGCCAATACGGAATTCACTACGCTATCACTTGCACCGCTGGTAAAAATAGTACAGACAGTTGACGTAACAGAAACCACGGCAACACTTTATGGCCAGGTAAACCCCAACAGTTTGCCCACTTCATTTTATTTTGAGTATGGAACTACGCCAGCACTGGGTTTGGTAACGCCGACTCTCCCCCTGTCAGATGCCACGGAGTTTTTAAATGTTTCCGCAGCCGGTTATAAATCTTCAGCCGCGGCAGACCTATTATTACAGGTTAATAGCCACCAATGGTTTTGCATCGTCTGCAACCGAGTCAGTAAGTTTTTTCACGGCAGTGAAACCGGTTATCAGTTCCTACACTCCGGCAACGGCACCCATAGGCACTGAGGTAACGATTACCGGACAGAATTTTAATTCAATGGCTGCAAAGAATTTAGTGAGCTTTGGTGCCACGCGTGCCGCTGTCCTTTCTTCAAGCACAACTGAAATAAAAGTAAAAGTACCAGCAGGCGCATCCTTTGGGCCGATATCCGTGTTTGATGCCGAGTCAGGCCTGACCACTGAATCAGTACAAGAATTTGTGCCCACATTTACAGGTGAGTTTAAGCAAGGAAGTATGCAACTCAGGGTTGGTAGCACTGATGCCATCTACCAGACATTAGTGCAAGATATGGACGGCGATAATAAGCCCGATATCGTCGCTCGCCACTACCTGGGTTTTTCAGTTTTCATGAATGTAAACCAGGGTGGTGATATAACAGAGGAGTCATTTTTCAGGAGTACGTTTAACTCAGATATTAGTCCATCAACTTTATCATTAGTCGATTTTGATGGAAATGGTCTAAAAGACATCGTTGGATATTATCAGAACGGCTACCGGATATATCCAAACTTATCTGTCCCTGGTTATATTTTTTTCGGAGCTCCCGTGGATTTACCTGTCACCGCTACTTTTCAGTACGTGGCATTCAGAGACTTCGACATGGATGGCCATGTTGATATTGCAGGCACAACGTCTCTTTCCAGCGAAAGTAGTCAGTTAAACATAGTCAGAAATCAAAACCCAAAGGGATCTCTATCAGCAAATAACTTCAAGTTGTATGAAGTGAAGACCATACCTTACAATCTCTATTTTTTGACAACAAGTGACGTGAACAATGACGGCGCATCCGATTTACTGATTAGTTCCTATGGCACAGATTTTTTGGTGATACTCACAAATACCAGCCACCCGGGAGCATTTGACTTTGATGAAACCATTGTGCAGGATTCGACCCGAGGAAGATTTGCTCAATATGGTGCTAACGACCTTAATGAGGATGGATGGAAGGATATAATCTCACAGTCACCGTATGAACCTGGCAATCTGGCCCTCTTCGAAAACAAAGGCACCTCACCAAACATCACCATGGCAATGCCTGCTGTTGCTTTAAGTGACTATGAACAGCCGGCCGTTCAGCCGGGCGATATTAATGGCGATGGAAAAGTAGATCTGCTGGTGGGTACTGACAGAAGAGAATTTTTGTTCCTCAAAAACAACGGAGGCGCCGGTGAGCCACTGTCAAATTTGTCTTTTGAAAAATTCGGGAAATTTGGTCTTACCTTGCCTTCAGGTGAAACCGGCACGATTGAACCGCAAATGACCATTAATGATTTAAATGGAGACGGCAGGCCTGACGTCATTAACACTTATTCTATATTATTATGGGCCGCATGATGGCTACCAGATGGAAATCTGGCAGAACTCCAATGGTAGTGATTGCCTTGACCCTTCACTTATAAAGGTCGAAGTATCAAAATACTCGGCCACTATAGTGCTGCCAGCCGAATACAACGCTGGATCAATTCGAGATTGACTATACTCCTTCCGGCAACTCCTATTGGCAGCGAGCCAACTCAACAACGTTGTCCAACCTTTCGTCCGGTTACCCTTATCAGCTCAGAGCCCGCGCCAAATGTTATCTCAGCTTTACCGATTATTATTATATAGACTTCACAACGGATTGTGCGGATACAAACAGTTTTACGATAAGCAGCATCGGGGTAGATAACGTTTCTCTGACCGCATATGACATTGGTTCTTTTGAAATGGAATATTCATTAGCTGGAAAAGATCAGTGGACAATAGTTCCCCAATATTCCAATCAGATTACAAATCTATTACCAGGCACCACATACGATCTGCGTTACAGAGGGCGGTGGTGCTACATACCTGCTGAATTTAAGTATAAGCAGTTCACAACCCTTTGCCCTAAATTATCCACGCTCACCATTACCGAATTAGTCTACAACAAGGCTGTTGTCAGTTGGAATAGCAATTATGCCGGCAATGCCATTCTTGAGTACAGCCCGGATAATGTTACCTGGACTATAATTGATGAAACCCGGACAATGTCCCCGCTTCTCCCCGGACAAAAATATTTTGTAAGGGGAAGGATGGCGTGCACGGACATCAATTCTGATTTTATTCAGATATCGTTTAACACTCCCTGTCCTGCTGTATCGACGTTATACGTTGATACTGTTACGCCATTCAGCGCTAAGATAAATTGGACGGATGAATCAGATACCGACAGCTATACGCTGACTTATACTTTAACCGAGAGTGGCACGGTAACAACGGTGCAAACCAGTTCAACTTCTTTCATTCTTGATGGTCTGAACCCGGGTACTCAATATACAGTGGCTGTTGCCCCGCAATGTATTGCTGCCAAAGATTTCAGGTCAACAACATTTAGTACCGTATGTTATGCACCTTTTGATCTATCGGTTAACGGCATAACTCACACCACAGCTGAATTATCGTGGAATGATAATTTCGGTGGCCTTCCTTATTCTATTGATTATTCTATTTCAGGCAGTAATGTTTGGGTAACAACCGAAACTGCATTAACCAATATTTCGCTTTCTGAATTAAGACCTGGCACTAAGTATGAAGTCAGGGTTCATATCAACTGCTCAAGCGAAACTGCACCGTATGTTTCTGTGCTCTTTGAAACGGAACTTTACGAGGAAACTACGTTTGCTCCAAATCCGACAAATGGTAAAATAACTATACGTCCGTCAAAGGATTTAATTGGAAACCATTTCAGCATTTTCGACAACGCGGGTAGAATATTAGCGGATGGTGAGCTTCTTGATTACACAATCGACCTATCTAATTTTTCTGCTGGTGTTCATATTCTGATAATTGATGGGGAAAAACCCATAAAGATTTTTAAGCATTAAATCCAGCAGCGTCCTAGTGTGCAGAAATTCTCGTCATAGATGCTTCATCAGTTTCATTTGCGACTTCTATTTGTGTCATCCCTACGGGATTCCTTTTGATCGAATCCATCGTCGCTACGTCACGTCATCGCGTCTCCTATCGGGACTCTCGCTTTGGTTGCCTCAGACAGCGTAGCGATGCCGTATACTTTACGCAGAGTCCGTCAAGAGGCTTGAGAGACTCTGCTTTGACGTTGTCACTTCAATTGTTATACTGTTGAAAGGAATCGTCGCGAGTAGACGTGCACGTCGACGCAGAGTCTCCTGTCAGGGACTCTGCGCTTCTGTTGCAGACTACTGAACGAATGCCGCATACTTACTAAGCACAACCATCCAATAACGCAGAGTCCTCAAGAGGCTTGAGAGACTCTGCTTTGACATTGAAGATCTTTTAACATTAAATCCCCTTGCGGTCGTGTACAATTTTTCTTTCTATCATTATTCTACGACATTCATTTGTGTCATCCCTACGGGATTTGTTTTCGTCGATTCAATTGTGCTACCAGTATTACGTCCCTACGGGACCCGTTTGAGGCTTGAGAGACTCTGCTTTGACGTCCGCTTCTGTTGCACACTGCTAACAAATGCAGTTGCTTATTTCCGCACGTTAACCGTAACACGTAAAAATGCGGCCGGAATAGAAGTCTTTCCCGGGGACTTACTGATGTTTTGCCGCTCAAACAGTTCTTCCAATTGACGCTGAAGCTCAGGTGCTTTGCCATTTGCTTCCGCCGCGTCAAATGCATTCATCGTTGGTCCATAGTAGTTTTTGAAAATGGCGACAAGTTCTGAAGGTGATCCATTGAAGTTGAATGTGTAGGTGTCACGTTTGAAGGAAATATTTTGTCGCGCGATTCCGGCGTTTTCGAAACGTGAAATCACGTGAGTTTCGTCTCCCCACAACATCGGGCTGACAAATCCTTCCGGTGGTGGAGGTGTGAAGGATGAACTGATCTTAAGTATTTGTGCTACCAGTGTAGGATCACCTGGAATCCAGTTCCCCATTACAATTCTTCCTCCCGGCTTTGTAACCCTTACCATCTCTTTTGCAACGTCCATAGGTCGTGGCGCAAACATGGCACCGAAGATGCTCACTATCAGATCAAATGAATCGTTGCTCAGCCCGTTGAGATTTGAAGCATCGCCTTCCTGAAAGCTGATGTTGTCAAGTTTCTCCTCGTCGGCGCGAAGATTTCCTGCGGTCACCAGGTTTCTCGCTATATCTACTCCCAATACTTTGGCGCCGAGCCTGGCTGCGGGAATGGCGGTGGTTCCATCGCCACATCCCAGATCTAAGACACGCAAGCCCGGTGTTACTCCCAATTGTGCGACCAGGGATTCTCCGCTTTCGCGCATGGTTTGAGCAATTTGGGTGAAGTCACCCTTTTCCCATAATGCCTTGTTTGGATTTACATTCTCCTTAATCGATACGTTCGTTTGCATATATATAACTTTGTTTAAATGGTTTCAGTCCCCTGCATTTGATCAGTTTAGTCCATCGATCAGTATTTTCATGATGATGGATATGGCAATACAGACTCCAATCATTAATGTCAGTAACCTTCTGGTTGTTGTGCTCATATTAATTACGATTGGTAGTTGTCTGTGCGTAAGCGGCGGATTGTCCCTATTTCTTTTGTTGGTCATACGGGAAATTGACGGGTCAGGCTGGGTTGAAAGCTTGTCGAAATGCACCAATAACATGTGCACAGGTCTCAACAGGCTCGAAAATGGTGGTTTTGGACCTGATGACTATCCATTTGTAACCTATCGACAACGACAAGCAGGTGAAGCATCAAACCTTTTCAGATTCAGGCTTCTTGCTGTACGTGCTGCTGGCTCTTAACGTGGTCTTCATAGCTGGACGGTGACACCCCAAAATGTTTCTTAAAAGACTTTGAGAAATGGGCGTAGTCATCAAAGCCGACCAAAATTGCGATTTGTGAAACGGAATCGACCTTTCCGAGTATAAGTCTGCCGGCTTTCCGTAGTCGGATGCTTCGAATCAATTCGCTGGGGGGAAGACCCATAATAGATTTTAGTTTTCTGTGGAGATTCGTTCGACTCATGTTCATTTCCGCTGCCATTTTCTCCACGCCAAAATGGGGATCGCCGATGTTGTTTTCGACCGTTGAAATCGCCACCCTTAACACCTTCTGATCTTGCGACTCAAACTCTTCCTCCGTTTCCTTTACCAATGAAGCTTTATACTTATCCTCCGTTTCGCGGTGCTGCCGTGTCAAATAATCAATTTCAAGATTAAGCATCTCCTGGTTTTTGCGATGCCGGTACTGCTGGAGTTGATACAGTCCTGCTGAAATCAAAATCAAAAGGCTCACCAAAGCGATCAGCAGGTTTTTCGAGATGGTTTGGATTCTGTTTTCATTCTCCAAAATTTTGATTTCCTGTCTCCTTAAGCTGAAGCGTATGCTTCGCCTCTAGCTCCACAATCTGCCTCATTTTGGAAGTGTTCAGCAGGCTGTCGCGAACGGCGTAAGATCTTCTCAGAAAAACAACGGCTTCCTCACCCCTTCCTTGCTGAAGCCTGATATCTACCAGTCCTGCATAGGCATGCCGCAACACTCTTCGCAGACCAAGTGAGCGCCCTAATTGTAATGCGGATTGGAGATATGTTTCTGCACTTTTAAGATCCTTTCCTCTCAGGTGGAAATGTCCGATGACGTCGGAAATGGAAGCCTCGGCGATTTGGTTGCCGGTTCGCTTCGCCAATGCCATGGCTTCATTATAATAAGTCAGGGCCAGCTTTGGGTTTTCAACTTCATGGCATTCACCGATGTTCGAAATGATCCTGGGAAAGTTGAGCGGAGTCAACGGCATGACTTTTACCCGTTTCAAAGGCTTTGTTGTAAAAGTACAACGCACTGTCTACCCTGTCTGCAATAAAGAGAATGACGCCTCTCAGGTTATAAATGCTGCTTAGCAATTCCCAATCCTCACCCTTATTAGCAAATTCTTCCGCCTTCAAAATGGATTCCTGTGCTTTTGCTCCTTCTGTCATATCCATGTATCCACGCGCAAGGATATAGTAGCTTTCAGCCTGAACCAGATCATAGCCCTCCCGTTGTGCTATTTGGAGCGCTTGCATTGCAGCCTCAATGGCAAGGTCGTTATCGCCAAATGTCCAAAAACAAAATCCCTTCAGGTTATTGGCAATGGCCACACCTTTTTTGTAGTTAATTTCTTGAGCCAGCAGGAGCGCCTGGTCTGCATAGTGCAGGGATTGATTAGGATCAATCCATTGATTCTTTTTGCTAAGCCGGATGAGGTTTTGTACCTGTGCTGTATCTGCCGTGATCGAATCAGTAGCAGGAGAACTGGACGAGTTGCTTTGGCAGAAGGAAGAAAATGAAATAAGGGTCGGTAGTAGAAAAGAATACCATTTCATTGTTACAATAATACGAATATAAATCCGAGGCCGGCAGTAAAAGAAATGTTTTCATCTATGAGCGCCTATAACCTTTGATCACGACTTGTCAATGAAATGGAGTCGCTCTTTTTAGCTAAATTGTCAGTCCAGAGCGTCGTTCTCTTTGTCATAAAGATCTTGCTCGCTGCAGAATGGAAGGCATGGATTGACTTAAAGAACCATGGGTTCGTCCCGCGAAGGATCTCGATTAGGTTAGCTGTGCATGCCTATTTAATTGTTGATCGGCTTGAACGGAGTAGATCCTTCGCGAAAGAATTCACCTGTTGTTATTCAACTCGCAAGACCCAATCCATTGGCGCAGTCCTTATGAGAATGCAGCAAGCGCTCTGGATGACATTTTTAAAAGCGTGGCGGCGGCACGTCCTCGCAGAGTCTCCTGTCTCAGGGACTCTGCGCTTTTTATGCGTGGTAACGCACGTCGGATTCGCCTGACTACCGCGCCACTATCACCTTCGTATCGAAAGCATAAACTCTTCGATCCACAACCTGCTAGTATCTTGAATCCCGACAGTGTTAAAAAGATTTCCAGCTCGTCAGCGGTGAAGGTGCGCAGTTCGGCTTCGTCTGAGCCAATCTCCTTGTAGCCATTCTTTTCCTCTTTAAAGAATGTTGACTTCCATATCCAGTTCCAGTTGGTGTCGACATGTTTTTCAAAAATACTATCGCGTTTGTACCTCACGTTGTCGATGACCACCTCGTGCGAAATGATTTCTTTTTCATTGATCGATGGAATAAAACTTCTGGCATCGATAAAATCAAAGATCAGCACTCCCCCATTTTGCAACACTTTTTTTATAGACTGGAAAGTTGCCATGACATCCTGGTTGGTTAGAATGTAAGAGATGCTACGTGCGGTGATGATGACACCATCGAATGTGGTTGGCAGTTTTATGTCACGCATGTCCATTTGGTGAAAATGTTGTGCTGGCAATTCCTTTCGTGCGTATTCCAACATGGGCATGCTGACGTCAATCCCGGTGTAAGTGTACCCGTCTTTCAAAAATCGTTTGGCAAGCTGGCCGGTGCCACATCCAACTTCCAGAATATTCCTGGCCCCATGCTTGTCGAGCAACTCTTTATAAAACTGATATTCCTCATCATAATCAATGAACGACTGGTACATCTTATGATAGAGGTCAGCGTATTCGGTATAGAGCTTCGTCATTGTCGGGAAGTTAAGCTGCGGGAGAAAAAACTGCAAGCCCATTATTGAACGCAGTCAAACTTGAGTGTTGTTTTATTGCCTGCTTACCGCAGGCAAGAGTGTTGATTGTTGGGTGTTTTTAGAAAGCCAGTGCCTCCGAAAGAACACTCAACATTCTCGCCTACGTCGAGACGCTTCAGGCGAGCAGAAGCAATCAAATGAAGCGTCATGGATCAGTTTCATGAGAAATCACAGATGTATCTTCAGCCTGAATTGCCGGATACACATCGAGATACTCATACCGTTGGCTAACCGTTTGATTTCTCAGACTCCTGACGACCTTGGTGCGCAGCAAAACGGAATATCAAAGCTGATACCATAAACAGCATAGCGAAGAACCCGCTCACGGCTAAAATATCTATTGGTGAACTGCTTGGATACTCGTCCATGTTAGCCAAAAAGGCAATTAATGTGACTATCACCAGTAACGAGGGTCGTGACGTACATCGTGCGCTCCATTCCACTTGGATTGAAGTTAGACAGGAAAGTGCCAACCATGGCCGCAGCTGGTACTGCCATGTACATGAGATTACCTGGGTTTGGACCGGAACCAATGAGTCCAACCGCAAGGTTCGCCCATACCATAAGGAAAGCCGTCGCGAACGTCAAGGCGGCAGCAATCCTGTAAGCGACATTTGGCGAACTTCTTGTAATCAAAATAAATCCCATGCCTGTACTAAAGATGAGAGCTCCCATGACAACAAAATCCGAGGCATTCCATTTTACTTCATCGGTGAACTGCATTGCAACCAATGGTATCATTAAAATGAGCACGGTCACCAGCGCAACGGCAATGATCGACCGATAGAATTTTTCTTGTCTTTTCATGACGAGTAGTGTTTAAGTGGTTTCCGACTCTAACAACCATATCCCCTATTTCCGCATTAGCGATTATTCGGGTCCTGCTCTCTCTGTATGAATCAAAAGTACTTTGTAGTTCAAAGTAAATCAATAAAAAAGTGAAATATTTTTCAAATATCCACTCAGTTTTGCATTTCATTGGATGACAATCCTGTACTTGAAAGTTTCTTTTTTAACGCAGAGAATTGATGAGTGGCAATTGATTGTGCGCATTTGGAGAACGTAGTTTGTAGGGCTGGAAAGTGCGCAAACGCAGAGGACGCAGGTTGGTGTTTACAAAGACTGTTTAGGAATTTGACAAGTTTTGACTACGCTACGTCCCTTGTAAAACTCTGCGGTGCTCTGCGTGCATTCCTCTGTGGTTCTCTGCGATAAAAAAAACACGCACAAACTTTCCAACTTCGAGCGAAGTCTAACGCAGTTACGGATTCAGTTTAGCGCCGCAAAACTTACAATGACTTGCATCTTTATCATGCCCTTCCTTCAGGCAATGGGGACAATGTTGTGTAGTTAATTTTTCCTTTGACTTTAGCTCAAACATCTCAGCGGAAACAATACCGGTCGGTACAGCAATAACTCCATATCCCAGGATCATAATAAATGATGCTAATGTCTGACCGAGGGCAGTATTCGGGTGGATGTCACCGTATCCGACGGTAGTCATGGTAACTATGGCCCAATAGATGCTAACGGGAATACTGGTAAATCCATTTTCCGCTCCCTCAACCAAATACATTAGCGTTCCCGATATAATCACTGACATAATAACGGTAAATAGAAAAATGCCGATCTTATGCCGACTTGCTACCAACGCAGTACGCAACGTGTAACCCGCACCGACAAACTGCGCAAGTTTCAATATTCTGAAAATCCGCAATAGACGGATGACGCGTATGACAATCAACACTTGTGCTCCTGAAACAACCAGGGCGAGATAGGTTGGCAATATTGACAACAAATCTATTATGCCCAGAAAGCTAAAGATGTATCGTGCTTTCCGGTTCACCACTAGTACACGTAGAATATATTCGATCGTGAAAAGAATGGTGAATATCCATTCTAGCGTTGTAAAAAGGGTCGCGTAACGAATGGACGAAGGTATACTCTCCACCATCACCACTACCGTGCTGAGGACAATGACAATCAACAGACAGACATCAAATAACTTTCCAGCTGGAGTATCAGCCTCGAAGATGATTTCATACAATCGCTTCTTCCACATGGTCGTTAAGGTTTGATCCGCGTAAATTTAATCGCAATCCGTCTATCAATCGCCATTGTCAGAATGCGAATTGTCGCCTTTCGATCTGCGCTTTAACACACCTTGACGTACTTCACTACTTCAAAGTCGCTGTAAACTCATAATTACCGGAAGTAAGCTCATAGACCGCTTTGCCCTTTTCATACTTCAGAAAAGTAATCGCCTTGTTCTTCGAAGAAATAGACTTGCCGCCTTCTTTCACTGCTTTTGCAGAAGCCGCGGGCAGGTAGAGCGTCGCGGTGGTATTTGCGGGTACCGTGGCCTGGTAAGGTCAGCACATTGTTATCTGTTTTCCATTAGCTTTGGATCCTTCCATACATTGAATCGTAAAATCCTTTGGCGTAGGTCATCTGTCCTGTGGGGTCGTGTTGAGGTTGGAGAATAAAATGTTTGAAGCCTGGAGACTTTTCATCACGCTGAATACCCAACGAATAAGCGATCATCCATTGGCCAACGGCACCGAACGAATAGTGATTAAATGAGTTCATGCTGTTGTTACCTCCAAATCCGTTTTCAACCGTGTAACCATTCAGGCGCTCCCATATGGTGGTTGCTCCCTGATCGATCGCATACAACCACGATGGATATTGATTGTTCTGCAACAGCTTGTATGAAAGATCGGGATACCCATGATCAGAAAGGGCCTTGTTGATCCACGCTGTACCGATGAAGCCGGTCATCAATGCGTATTCACCTCGCGTGACACCTGCATCATCTGCATTCTTACGCTTTATGGTTTCAGCAAGGTTAGCCGCCATGTATGGAATGTTCTCATCACTAAACGCATTGAGTGCGAGGCCCACCGCGTACGAAGTTTGTGTATCGGCCAACTTCAATTCAAGTGGCAATGGTGGCGCACCAAATCGCATACCTCCGACCAGCCCGATGGTCTTATGATCAGCGCTGACAAATCTGGAATTGAAAAAGGCCTTTCGCTCGTCATGTAATTTTGAAAACCGTTCTGCGTCCGTCGTGTTGCCAAGGATGCGAGCCACTTCGGTCGTGATAGCGAGGTCGTAGATGTGATAGGCAGTTGCAAGAAACGCGCTACCCAACATGTTGTTTTGCGGCCCGAGCCAATCGCCAAGCTGAGCATCTGAGCTATACCCTGTTTCTTTGTTGATCGTTGTTTGCAGGTAATCGATATACCTCACCATTGCCTGATAATGTTCCTGCAGTACAACCACATCGTTGTATTGCAAATAGGTTTGCCAGGGCACAACAATTCCTGCGCTGCCCCAGAGAATTCCCCCGAAGCCACCTCCTACCGGAGCGATATCGGTAAACTTGCCTGTTGGAGTCTGAACATCACGCATCGCATAGAGGTGACGTTTCAAAAACTGGTCAGCATTGGATACGTAAGTAGCGGTATGCGAGAATACATTGATGTCCCCTGACCAACCCATGCGCTCGTTACGCTGAGGACAATCCGTAGGTACGGAGAGAAAGTTGTCCACGTTGGACCATACCAGATTTGACCACAGCTTGTTCACCCCCGGATTTGACGTCTCGTAATCAGCTGTTAAGCTAAGCACGGAACTGATCGCTACACCCTGAACGGCATCAAGAGGTAGCGCTGCATCAATGCCGGTAATTTCCAGATACTGATAACCCCGAAAAGTGAAGTGAGGCTGATAGGTTTGTGGTCCCGCTTTCATAATATAGATATCCTGACATAACGCAGCACGATAGTTCTCCATCATCACCATGCCGACGTTGTTGCCCGACTCCGGCAGATTGGGATAAAGGGTTTCACCTACCCTCAACGTGACTTTTTGCCCAGCAATACCGTTGGCAAATGTAACCCTGGGAACACCTACCATATTTTGTCCCATGTTGTAGACAAAAACTCCAGGACGAACTTCCTTTACACTTTGAGCTGTTAGCGTCTTGTAAACTCCTGCGGTATTACCGATCTGACCGATCAATTGCATCTTGCTGTAATCAAACCCTGAGGCTTGATCAAGGTATGCCGTACCTTCCAGTTCAACTTTCCGAGCCTTCTTCCAGCGTGAGTCATCAAACGAAGTTGTGTTCCATCCGGCGATTGCTGCTTCGCGTGTTGCGTCATAGATCTCACCTAAGTCCAGACTGCTGTATACAATAGGCCCCTGGTTGTAATATTTCCATGTGTTATCATTGGTTGTAACCACATCAGTTGTGCCGTCTTCGTACGTGATTACGAGTTTGCCAAGAAGCGACTGCCGGTCGCCAAAGTGATTCCATATCGTTCCGAAGCTCAGCAGTCCGCTCCACCATCCTTCGCCAAGCATAGCTCCCCAGACATTGTTTCCTTTAGTTATCAGGCTTGTGACATCGTAAGTCTGATACATATGAGTTTTATTGTACTGGGTAAGGCCAGGATTGAAGTAATCATCACCCACGCGTTTTCCGTTGAGATACAATTCATATATACCGCGGGCTGTTACATAAAGACGTGCCTGTCGGATGTTTTTGGTGCCAGTTGCAAATTGTGTTCGCAACATGGGCGTTGAATTGTGGCTTGGATCTCTGGTAATAAGAACACCCTGCGCACCACCATCGATATTATACTTGTTTTGTTTTACGCTAAGTCCTGCGCTTCCCGCGAAGAGTCCTTCGTATACTGATTTTGAAAGGTCTTCTTTGAATAACGTATTGGAAGGACTGCGAAGAAAAGATACGCTGACATCGGAGAAGCTTGCTTTCTGCCCTGCCGCTGCTGCGAATCCGATATCTGCTAACATTCCAAAGGTAACATAGTCACCACCGTCGCCAACGGGATTGAGATTTACCATGATCCCTCCCGTATCCCGCCCAAACGGACCGGTTGTCAGCGGTTTTGCTTTTCCATCAAACGCAGAATTGCCATCAACGATGATTGCTATTTTTCCAAACTTGCTGATGATTTCAATGTTGTGTTCCTTGTGTTTATTGGTGGCGTTGATCAGGTCAGGAACAATTTCGAAAGTGGCCAACGGTACGGCTGCATACATCTTTCGGAGAATAACCTGCGCGATAAACATTAAATTTCGCTTTACCGTCAGGAGAGGCTCCTACCGCCGAGATATCGAGCTCAAGCTTTACATAACTTTCATCTTTTTTATTTTCCAGCTGATGGATGTTTTTGTTTTTGGACATTAAGCGCGAATCATTGGCGCCAATCACAAAACTTGCTCTTGTACTGCCTTCATTTATTGAGAGTGTATATTTCAGTTTGTAAATCGACATGTAGTGGGAGTAAAAGACCAGGTCTTCATCGCCACCACCGATCCAGGTCGCTCCGTCCCACGCGCTAAGGCCTGGGTCGGCATTCATAAGTCCGGTTTCAAACCACGATGATGCCAGATGCAGGTGCTCCTGTTTGATCCCAAACCGTCACTTTCCAAGTGTAGCGTGTTGCCGGTCGCAACGGGCTGCCAGCATAAGGAATGTTGAGAGAGTAAGACGAGTTGATTTTTTTTGAATCCCACGCTACTGTTCCGCCGGCATCGGTAACCACAATCTGATAAGCAGTTTGCTGATAGCCACGTCCGGCCGCCTTCATCTGCCAGGTAAAAGCTGGCTTTTTTTCATCGATACCTAACGGTGTTACAGATGCTTCGGTCATTAGTCCCTGGACTGTAACCTGGGCCAAGGCGTTCAGGCTTATCGAAAGGAAGGCAATGAAACAAAGGACTCTTTTTATTGTTGGCATTTCAGAATAGTGCATGGCGTTCATGATAAAACAAAAATAGGATTTAGTACTCGTCAACTGTCATGCACTGTCTGGCGTATTTTCTACTTATCAACAACTTCTTCGAAAATGGAGTCACGAATTATTTAAATACCATCAGGCGCCATCGCCTCTATAAAAACCTCCCAAAAAAAATTGGAGGCAAGATATTTAATTACCATCAGACGCGATCGCGAAGGATCTCATTCAGGTTAGTGCTGCACTTAATCAAGATCGGCTTTAACAGAGTCAGTCCCATAATTCTCGGGATCGCGGAAGAATTCACCTGTCTTTATTCAACTCGCAAAACCCATTCCGTTGAGCCAGTCGATGAAAATGCAGCAAGCGCTCCCAATGAACTTCTATTTCGCTGACCCTCCATTTGGGCTGAAGCCCAAGAGTTTCTGCATCAATTGCCCCGAGCTTAAGCTCGGGGCAATTGATAAAACATGGCTAGGACTTTAGCCAAATTTGCAAAACTTAACTCTGAAGATAATATCAAGTTCATTGCATTATCACTACAGCAGATCTGCTGTATATATCCTCTGGATGACATTTTTAAATGTAGCCTATCCTTTATAATCCGAAACCTTCCCTCCCATGCTCACCTTAGCCACTGTTATCTTTCCAAACACTGGCTTAACCGTTACTTTACTTCCTGCCAGGCTCACCAATCCAAATCCTGTTTCGGTTGAGAGGAACGTTGTAAAGTCACCGACTTTTGAATCGACGTATAACGTCTGGGTTACTGCATCAAGTCGTACTCCTGTTAATCCTTGTAGTAAGCCGTAACTGGAAAGCGCACGTGCATACCAATGGCCACACTCGTATTCATTGAATGGATTCCGTACCCGACCATCGTATCGATCACGGCATGCCCGAACGATTTCCAGGCCTTCTTCAGTATTCCCCATCAACATCAGGTGCGATGCTACCTGGTACTCTATGCCCGTCCAAACTTCATCACTATAAACAAATGGAAGTGAAAGCTTGCCACCTTTTGGCCATGAGCAAAGCAACAGTCCTCCTTCTTTACCCATAGCAAATGACGGACGCTGCGGATTGGCGTGTTCACTGAGATCGCTCTTGAAGTTGTATTTGTGTACGGCCTGCAGATGACTTTTTATTTTATTCGTATCAAATGGAGTTGGTAATCCGCACACATTTGCCATCCACGCACCGAGTACTCCATCGGACAAGCAACCGGTACCGAACTGATACTTAGGTCCCTCCTTTTCAAGAAGCTTGCGCGCTTCCTCAGAATACTCTCCACCCATTGACTTCGCAGACGCTTCGATCGGGTTCGGCGCATTTAATCCTTCTACTGTGATCTTTTGATAAAAGTATTCACCATTGTACAATTCAGTTTCAATGAATTTTTTTCCCCTTGTCATAAAGCTTCTGATAATATTCAACATCCTTTTTTAGCTTCAGGGACTTGCCCATCTCCAACATCGCGCTTAACGCGCCAAGGTAAAAGCTGGTGCACATACCGTCCGGTCCCCAGAATTCGATGTCGTACGTATTGTGGTGAGGTTCTTCTATAACACCTTTGAGCTTTGGATCCCACGTCTGAATACAGTAATCCATACTCTTCTTCACCATGGGATACATTTTCTTCAGCCAATCCGAGTTTCCAAGGATGCGCCAGTCGCGATACACTTTCATGATGCCGCCTAGCTGGCCATCAGCTGCGGCATAGAAGTTATGATCAACGGGACGGATAGGTAACGCAGCCCTGAATGTCTGGTGGCCTTCCCTGCTTTGGCTCTCGCAAAATTCGGTATGCCGAAGTGTTCTCTCCAATGAAGGGAACAGGTGCGGAACCGCCTGCGCATAGTTCCAAACGTGCGTACATGAACCATGACAACAACCCCAACTGTCACCACAACCTTCGTAGCTCCACAGCCGTCCATCGTACTGACGCATCATCGTCGGTGACTTGAGAATTGTGAGGTTCGCTGCAACCGCTTCAATTACTTCGGCGGGCAGTGTGCTGGAATAAAAAGTATCGCGGAACAAAGCCGACTTTTGATGAAGGTCATCATAAGTCTTAGTCCAATATTCGGCGACTTCCTTTACGCTTTTGAATTTGCTGCTATACCAGGGCTTATACTTTCCGGAAGTATAAGACTCTTCGTTTGCAATCTTCTCTCCGAGCTGGTCCGATGTGCCGCAGCAGCCTGTAGAGGGATCGCACTTATCTTTTTCGGAAGCTTCATTTCCAAAACGCAGATCCGTGACGGGAACATACCAGGACATCATAACCCGGATAATCTTCTCCTGCCCTGCCGCGAGATTGAAAGGAACGTACAACGATGCCCCTGGTGCACCCGCGTCAACGGGATCCACTTTTTTTGTTTCTGCTTTTTGAATGGTTTCCCATGTTATAGTTAACGGATCAAACCATCCACCTCTGAACCAGCAATGGTCAACCACAACGCTTGGATCATTCGTGAATATTGCAAAGTCGCCCAGCTCATGGGGCAGCGATTCTTTTTCAGACTGCGATAGTACAAAACCACCGCTAATCGGCTTGGATAAAATCCTTCCCGCTCTTGTCATCCTGGTTCTGCTTCGCCTTCATGAAATTCTTGCTGTGATAAGAGAATACACATTCCAAAGCTTGCGTAGAGTTATTTTTGAATTTGTATTCAAGGGCTCCCACCGGTAACGAAGAGTTATCGCCATCCGTCGGAATGAATGGGCTCCATCCTTTTACTTCTGCGACAAGAGGAAAGTCTTCTTCTGTGAGTGTAATGGTTGAAAACGGAAACCGTGTCAGAAATGACGCCTTTTCAAAACGCGGCAGACCGAAAGTGGAGTTACCTGCACCGTTACCTGTGTCGGGCTGACCGAATCGTTTCCAGTCGGGCACAGGACCCTCGACAAGTTTGGCTCCATTCTTCAGGTTCTTCACTGCAATGGCCCCGAACATTACCGGACTGTGAAAAACATCTGGCTTATTTCGCACTGACATATGCGAGATAGCGCCTGTGCCCTCGAGGCAGAACATTCCAGCACCCAGTCCACCGATTGGGAACGCCACCCGCTTGAGATGTTCGCCCTCGTAAGCCTCATTGTAGTTCCGGCCAGCTTTTGAGTTTTTTGCACGATTGTGTTTTATCTGTTCCGCGCCCAATGCAGTAGCAGCTGGCAGAGTTATTGGGAGGATGGCAGCCGCGCCACCTGTTCCTAATTTCTTTAAGAAGGTCCTTCTGCTGTCTTTCTTCATAATACGGTGGTTGATAAAGTCAATTTAACCTTTTAGCCCGCTTTAGAAAACTGGTTGAATTAGGAACTCAAATATTTATATTCAAATAAAAATAGGTGGAGATGAAATTAATTCTGGCTGGCGGCTTTTTGGGGAGTGGAAAAACAACGGCCATCGTGCATGCTTGTCAACTTCTGATGGCAGAAGGAAAAAGAGTGGCGATGATCACTAATGACCAGGGCGATCAGCAAGTGGACAGCGCTTTCGCGAAAAGTCTGGGCATCAGCACACGAGAGGTTTCCAACGGATGCTTTTGCTGTCGTTATGATGAGTTGGATTCCCAACTGAAGTCTCTGGAAGAAGAACAACAACCAGACATTGTCTTTGCTGAATCGGTGGGCTCGTGTACCGACATCATTGCAACGGTCGCGAGACCGCTTCTTCATTACAAGTCTGATATCAATATCGTCGTTTCCGTTTTTGCTGATGTTGATATGCTTGTTTCCTTAATTGAGGGACGGGCGTCCTTCCTGGAAGAGTCTGTTCGATACATTTACAAAAAGCAACTTGAGGAGGCAGACCTGATAATTCTCAACAAAGTTGACCTGATAACGAAGGAGCAGCTTGCCGTCGCTGATGAGGTAATTCGAAATGAGTATCCCGGAAAAACAATAGTTTATCAAAATTCACTTAAGGACGAAGACATTGTCGCATGGCTCGATATGTTGGACCAACTTACGTCTCCTAAACAAGGGGACTCACTTACGATCGACTACGACGTGTACGGCGAAGGCGAGGCCCAATTGGCCTGGTTGGATAAAAGCATTATCATTCAATCACCTCTTGGAAATGGTGGATTTGTTGCGCGTCAGATCATCCGATCGATTTTTAATCAATTAAAACAACAACAGCTAACCATCGGCCATCTGAAGTTTTTTGTAGAAACGGATAGATGGAGTGATAAGATCAGTTTTACAACCGCCAGTACCAGTGCGGACATTAAAATCCCTCAAGAAAATATTCATCGACTTAAGATACTTATCAATGCACGGATTCAAACGGATCCAACAACGTTAAAGGTCTTGATTGATAATGTGCTTGAAGACGTGCAATCGTCGGAAGCGTGTACAATAGTTACCGAACGGCATTCCGCTTTTAAACCGGGTTTCCCGCGGCCAACGCATCGCATGTTGTAGCTAAACCAATGCAATAGCGAATCCAATCGTAGGTCGTAAATACCCATGAGACCATGAATTGCCTACTTGATTACATTCACCCAGCCTTTTTCCTCTTTCCCTACGCTTGAACAGGTTACGTACGTGATTTTCCAATAGTAAACGCCTGAGGGTACATTTTCCGCATTCCACTTAAATGCAGGATCAGTTGTCTCAAATATCAACTGGCCATAACGGTTAACGAGAAAAAGATGAAAGTTGTCAATACCCTCTGAGACAATTTCGAAGTAATCATTGAAGGCGTCATTGTTGGCTGTGAAAACGTTGGGTACAAAAAGACTGTCGACAACAGCTTTTACAACAACAGAAGGAGTGTTGAAGGTGCACGTGCTTTTAATGACTTCAGCATAGTACTCACCGGCCTCAGCTACAGCTAATGTTAGTCCATTCTGTCCAGCTATTTCACTACCGTTGGTAATATACCATTTGATGGATGTGCGATCGTCAACATTTGCGAGCTGTAGTGTTACCGGTTTATCGTCACATACTTGATCACCGTTGTATTGCAACCCTGGTTGTTTCAGTTTGTCGACGTTAACATCTACAGAGTCTTTCCAAAGGCACCCCCGGGGAGTGACTATGCTATACAGCTCCTTGTAATTACCGTCTTGCAAACCTTTGGGGTTCAATTTACCATCCCCGGAAATCCCAGGTCCACTCCATTGACCCGCCGATGGAGTGGCGGATAGTTGCATTTCGTTGTCATCGCATATCGACGTTACAGGATCGAGCTGAATCGAAACGGGATCCTCATCTACTATGCTGAAAGTATAGCTGCGCGCTGGACAAACTTCCCGTTCCACTCTTACTTCGTAGTAACCTGGTTTACCCGCAGATATAGTTTCTTTAAGGGAGTCTATCTTTGAAAATTGTCCGTCCAACGTCTCCTTAAAATACCATTTGTAGCTTGTCGGATCTTCGTTCGAATCGAATGTTATTGGAATATTCGCACGAACACACTTCGTCTGAATGTCTTCGGATTTTTCAGTGATGGTCAGCACACCGGGTTTTACTTCAACCAGTACTGTGTCCCTGCAACCCGAGCGCTCGTAAGTTATCGTATGGATTCCTGGTCCTGCAACCTCAGGGCTAAACGTTCCAGCGGGAGTAATCCCACGGCCAGACCATTGTCCGTTCTTTGGAAATCCAAACAGCTTCACTACTGGTTGATCCGAGCATATCACGGGCGGCTCATCGATGATCGGGAGTTGCATCATGGTTTGAACACTTCCGGTTCTGAATCCCGACTGTGTGTCGTCCAGCATAGCCCCCACGTATAGGTACCGATCTGATAAGAATAGAGACGCGCCATAACCGTCGATTTTTTCTGGCTCGAAGGAATAGATCTGTCTCTGTTCCTTGTTGGTTGTCGCCCACTCGCCTGCTGGCTTTTTGAAATGATACACCTTGCCGGGAAATAGCGAATTGTCCGTGTCCACCAACTTATCAGTGACATTGTATTGTTCGTACACATTGGGTGAACCAATAAAAATATCATTGTGATCTATCACAACGCTACTGCCGAAAGTGCCGAAGTCCATAGGATCACTTGGTGTCAGCTTTGCCATTTCTGTCAACACACCTTTCCAACCACCCGCGGGCTTTTTGTATATGTAGACTGCACCAGGGATGATATAACTTCTGGGTATCGGGCGGTTATCGAAGCCAGGTGCGTAGGGAGCACCTACCACAATGTAGTCGCCATACATAGAAACACTTTTTCCAAAACGGTCACTCCAGCCGCTATCTGATGCTCGTAAACTGGCGTCTTCCGTGGCATTTTTCCACTCACCTTTCCTTTTAAAAACATATACACTCGTCCGATAACTTGCATCGGGTGCGTAGTTCCCTGTTCCAATCACCATCATCGAATCTGTCATTACCATGGATTGACCAAAATAGTCGAAGCGCAGATGAGTTGCAGGGTCCAACGTGGCAATGTATTCGAACTTGCCGTTCGACAAATTCTCTTTATAAATGTGTACTCGCCCAACGCTTTCGGAACTACCGCCGTAGAATTCAGTTACCGCGCAATATCCATTACTCCAAACTACTTGTTGCCCGAAGGTGGTTTCGGAATGGACAAATGGGGCAATGATCTGTGAAGAATAGCTCCAGCCCATGGAGGTCTGGCGATATACATAGACTTTTCCGATGTTATAATACTTTGCTACTCCATCGTTTCCTACTGAATCCTTGTACGGTGCGCCTATGAACATCACGCGATCCCCCATCGCAATGCTTTCACCAAAACCAGTGTAGTTCTCGTTCTCCGGATTGTATATCTTCTGATCAGGAACTGTGCTTTGCTTTTGTGTGTCGAATACGTAAATAACCCCCGCATTTATCCGGCTTCATCATCACCACTTGCTGCAATAGCTAACTGATCGTTATGAACGCTAAAATTTTCTCCGAAGAAATCGTAAGTGGCATTTATGCTTGTTTCCAGGATCTGTTGATTCTGGCCGACCGTTTCAAAGGTCCCCGCGGCAGAATAGTAATCGACAATGGACTCCTCGGGAATCCCTGTGAAGAGGAATCTTGGACCACAACCGATTACAAGGTGGTTATCAGTCAGTTTTATCTGCGCACCGACCAGAGTTTTTTCTCCGTTAAGATCGTCAATGATAAAACGCGTTGCACTTGAAGACCAACCGCCCGCGGGTTTCTTAAAACCAACTATTGATTTGTAGTCGGCGCTATTTGTAAAAATGTAGTTTTCATTTGCCTCCAGTTGTGTATCATAATAAACATAGCCCGTAGATTCAAGCATGTAGGGCTGCGATGCGTTGCCCCATCCATTTGTTGGTCTTTCAAAAATGTATAATGATTGATCGTAGGTGTCGTTTTGTGGTTTCAATCCTGTGACGACCAGAGTTGATTCGTGGGCGGCAATGGCAAGGCCGAATCCACGGTGGCTTGTCTGCGTTTGTTCGGAGGATTTCAGTAGTACTGGCGTTGTGGTGTAGACTGCATTTTTTTCATATACATATGCTACACCATTTGATCTGTCTGCGAGCTCAAACTGTTCGGAGGATATGGCTAAAAAATCCTGACCAACTGCAAGATGCCATTCAAAGTTCTCGTAGCCACTAAAGCTTTTTGGAGTCTCAATGGATTGTGACAACGTAAAGATTCCACCGGATTTGGTGTATACTTCAATATGCGTTTTTCCAAGGGCGCTCCCGATCGTGATTAATTCGTTTTCATAAAGCTCGAATTCTCCGTAACCGATGTTCTCCAATGGTGCTCCAAATGGCTTGGCAATCGTGTAGTCCTCGGTGCCCGACACCCACTCTTCTCCATCGCCCTTTTCGAAAATATAGAGCTTTCCACGGGCTATCCCTCCGTCATTGTACTCGCTGGAAAAAATAACGATTGAGTTTCCCTGTATTGCTACTCTAGTCCCAAAATTCCGCCATTTTCCTGGATCTGAAGGAGAGAGCTCGGCGATCTTTACCCATTTATTTTCGCTATTGAGTTTGTAAACCAGAGCACGTCCCGACAAGGCTTCCAGGTTAGAGTTTTCCGAAAGGCCGGCTACCATATACTGTTGGTCAACGTCAATCGCCTGGCCTAATTGTTCAAATCTAACCTCGTCGGCCGTGGGCAAAAAAATACGGCTTGGTAACGTGCATTGCTGCGCTTTCAACCCAATTGTTACAAATGCCAATGCACTGGCAACACCAATTAGTTTTGTAAGAAAGAAAGTCCCGCTACTTCCCTGTTGCAAGCGGTCAGGGATAGAAAAAAACGGCATGCGCTTAATTAAAACGTTACCACAAAGCTGCCGAACTGCAATCAGTAATTCAAGTCGATGTAAGATTATAACCGTTGTTCCTTCATTACGACTAGATTTCCCGATTTAAGAGCCAATACACAAAATCCTGAAATCAATACGGGAATGGAGAACAAACTAAATAGCTGCGCAGTAGTCAGTCCTTTATCTGCAAGTAACCCAAATAGTGCTGGTCCAATAATCGCGCCCAGGCGACCAATTCCAAATCCGTAACCGATGCCGGTTGCACGAATCTCCGACTCATAAATTCGCGACAATGTGGGGAATAGTCCATTAAATCCTCCCTGAACAAAAACTCCGATCAGAAAAATCAGAATGAACAGCATAACGGTTGGCCACGAAAAGTTGCCGTACAAAAGCATCACGGCAAACGCGAAGATCATGAAAACAAAAACCGTTTGTCGCAGTCCGAATTTGCTTCCGATCGCCCCTATTGAAGACGAACCCAAAGCTGCTCCTGCATTTAATGATATTCCAACATAAATCGCTACATCCAATGATAATCCCGATTCTGCTGCTATTGTCGGCACCCAGCTCATCAGCGTGTATAAAGTAATGAAGCTAAAGAAAAGAGCACCCCACGATTTTATCGTCGAATCCCGGTACTCGTCATTAAATAACGACAACGGGCTAGCTACAGCTTTTATTTCTGGTGTGTCAGGCAGCGCCGCCAACGTTTCGCGATTCATTTTCTGCAGCAGCGTATTTATTTTGTTCAATGCGTTTTTGGGTTGTTTCCGTATCAGATAGTCAAGAGAATCTGACATGAAAAAATAAACCAATACCAACAAAACAAATGAAACGACGCCAGCTAACAGGAATATTGTCCTCCAGCCGTATAGCGGTATCGTGTAGGCACAGACGAATCCAGTTAATATGGCTCCGACCGGCCAGCCCGCCTGCACCAGGCCAACATTAAAGTCGCGGAATTTAGGACTGGAAAACTCTGAAGCAGTAGCGGCCAGGACGGGTAAAATTCCTCCGATGCCAAGACCCGTAAGAAATCGAAGCCATAACAATTGTTGGTATGAATTGCAGATGGAAACGAAAAGCATTCCGATGGTGATAAGTACCAGAGAAACAAGAAGAATTTTTCTTCTACCCACATGATCGGCACGTGGTGCAATTAAGAAACATCCCAATGTCATCCCTGCCAGACCGCTGCTGAATACATAGCCCATTTCCGTTTTTGATAATCCCCATTCCTTTATGATCTCAGTGCTGGCGAAAGAGACCGCTAACACATCAATTCCATCGCAAAAGTTTAGAATGAAACAAACCGCTACCATAAAAACCTGGAATGGGCTCATCGTACGCGAATTCGTTTCAGCTTGTTGTTGCGGGAGATAAAGTGACACTGTGATTTTTTTTGCATGATCCCCTTCACGGGACGATCTGCAATATAATTACATGCAACAGTATAAATCCTCATAGATAAAGCCTATATCCTCATAAAGACAATCAATTTAATTTATTGACTTACAAACCGTAAACTTGAACTCCTTTCGGATTTCAAAGTGTCGATATGCGGAGTGAAGAAAGAAAATGCACCCCGAAATGATCATATAAAGTGTATCACTACAAACAATTCATAAATCGTTAAAAAAATGAGCAACAAAACAAATCCGATTGCAACCTCTCAGCCTACGAACGGTGAAGCAAAGTGTCCGTTCCACGGTGGATCTTTAAAGCAAACCGCAGGTGGCGGCACGAGAAACACTGACTGGTGGCCGAGTCAGTTAAGACTGAACGTCCTCCGTCAACACTCTTCTCTATCAAATCCGATGGATAAGGCATTTAACTATGCTGAAGAGTTTAAGAAGCTCGACCTGCCTGCAGTAAAAAAGGAAATCTACAGTCTGATGACTACATCACAAGACTGGTGGCCAGCGGATTATGGTCATTATGGTCCGTTCTTTATTCGGATGGCATGGCATAGTGCGGGAACTTATCGCGTTTCTGATGGTCGCGGTGGTGCAGGTGCAGGACAACAACGCTTTGAACCACTCAACAGTTGGCCAGATAATGCAAACCTCGACAAAGCTCGCTTGCTACTTTGGCCGATCAAAAAGAAATATGGAAACAAAATATCATGGGCCGACCTGATGGTGCTGGCAGGTAACTGCGCGCTTGAGTCTATGGGCTTCAAAACTTTCGGTTTCGCTGGTGGACGTGAAGATACCTGGGAGGCGCAGGAGGATGTCTATTGGGGTTCTGAAATAGAGTGGTTGGGAGATAAGCGATATTCCGGTGATCGCGAACTGGAAAATCCCCTTGCTGCTGTGCAGATGGGACTGATCTACGTGAATCCTCAAGGTCCTAATGGCAAACCGGATCCCGTCGCTGCAGCTCGCGACATCCGCGAGACTTTTGGACGGATGGCAATGAATGATGAGGAAACTGTGGCACTGATTGCAGGCGGTCACACCTTTGGCAAGACTCACGGAGCTGCCGATGCAGACAAATATGTAGGTGCGATGCCTGCTTCTGCAAGCCTCGAAGAACAAAGTCTGGGATGGAAGAACTCTTTTGGCGATGGTCATGGCGTTCATACTATCACTAGTGGACTTGAAGGTGCATGGACGACGACGCCAACAAAATGGAGCAATAACTTTTTCGAAAACTTGTTCGGCTTCGAATGGGAGTTGACGAAGAGTCCAGCGGGCGCATTCCAATGGAAGCCGAAGGATGGTGCTGGTGCCGGAACTGTACCGGATGCGCATGATGCTTCTAAGCGTCACGCTCCAACGATGCTGACCACCGACCTTTCATTAAGGTTTGATCCGATCTACGAAAAGATATCACGTCGCTTCTTTGAAAACCCCGATCAGTTTGCGGATGCATTTGCGCGAGCATGGTATAAGTTGACGCACCGTGACATGGGTCCAATTGCCCGTTATCTTGGACCTGAGGTACCTAAAGAAGAGCTGTTATGGCAAGACCCTATACCTGCTGTTACACACAAACTTATCGACGATCAAAACATCGCCGACTTGAAGGCAAAGATACTTGCTTCAGGGCTGTCGGTATCGCAACTAGTGTCTACTGCATGGGCGTCCGCATCAACATTCCGCGGTTCCGACAAGCGTGGAGGCGCTAACGGAGCACGCATCCGGCTTGCACCACAAAAGGATTGGGAAGTGAACAATCCGGCTCAACTGGCGACAGTACTTAAGACGCTTGCTGATATTCAGGTAGCATTCAACATTGCGCAGTCTGGTGGCAAGAAAGTTTCGCTGGCTGACCTGATCGTCTTAGGTGGATGTGCTGCAATCGAGAAGGCAGCGAAGAACGGAGGTCATGATGTGAAGGTGCCATTCACTCCCGGACGTGCAGATGCTACACAAGAACAAACTGACGTGGAGTCATTTGAACTGCTCGAGCCAGGTGCAGACGCTTTCCGCAATTACGCGAAGAGTAAGCACAAAGCATCAACAGAAGAAATGCTGGTTGATAAGGCTCAATTGTTAACGCTCACTGCCCCGGAGTTGACTGTTCTTCTTGGAGGTTTGCGTGTGCTGAACACTAACTTCGATAAATCAAAGCATGGTGTATTCACCACGCGTCCGGAAGCACTCACCAATGACTTCTTCGTTAACCTTCTTGATCTTGGAACGACGTGGAAGGCTACAACAGAGGCGCAAACTTTGTTTGAGGGCCGCGATCGTAAGACTGGCGCAGTTAAATGGACGGGTACCCGTGTCGATCTGATCTTCGGTTCCAACGCTGAGCTTCGGGCTATTGCCGAGGTTTATGGATGGGAAGGATCTGAGAAGAAGTTCGTGCAGGACTTTGTTGCCGCATGGGCCAAAGTGATGAACTTAGATCGGTTTGATCTTGCTTAGTCCGGCGTAGCCTTGGCGGAGTCGGATACTGATTAATCATAGATTTTGTTTGGTTATAAGGTGGTCTGTCCCGATGCTATCGGGAGGGCCACCTTTTTTTATGCTCCTTTGTAAATGTCATCCAGAGCGCTTGTCGTTCAGTCAAAGGAATAGGCTAAAGGAATGGGTTTTGCAAGCTGAGTAACAAGAGGTGAATGCTTGCGCGAAGGATCTGACTCAGTTCAAGCCGCCTGCCATTAATCGGCAGCACAGCTAACCTGAATGAGATCCTTCGCGATAAAGGCTCGATGTCATTAGCGCAAATCCGTGCCTCCATTTTTCTTGAGCAGGTCTTTATAAAATGAGAAGACGCTCTGGACGACAATTTGAAGGGAAGGCGATCTCTGCAAAAGTTTGTTATTTTGTACACATGAAACGCCCTCTCTCTGTTACGCTGATCAGCTACTTGTTTATAATAGCAGGTGCTGTCGGTATTATTTATCACGCCTCGGAGTTGAAGGAGATTGCTACCCGCCTGAAGTGATTTGGGTTCTTACAGTGAGGCTGCTCGCCATCGTCGGTGGACTATATGCGCTACGTGGTGCCAACTGGGCAAGGTGGTTGTTAGTCGCGTGGATTGTGTATCATGTTATACTTAGCTTCTACCACTCCACTGCAGAACTGGCGATGCACGCTGTGCTCACTGTTGTGGTTTTGATTGCCTTATTTCACAAAGGAGCTAATGCGTATTTTGTTGGAAGGAGTTAGGGAGTGATAAGATAGCACACTTGACTTATTTATCAATGATTCTAATAACTTTACCTCCGTGAGAGATGACCACCAACTCCAAGTACCGGTTTAGAGGCTTTCATCCGGGGCATCGGAGCAGTCTATGGACTAAAATTCTTTTATTAGAAGTGCCTGCCTCATTGTGGCTCTCTCACTTTTATAGTGCGATACTACTCAAACAGATCAGGCCTTCATTTTGCAAATCGATGCGGAGCTCTGATGTTTAACCGCAAAGTCGCCGAGCGCAATTGACGCAAAGCTCGTTTTAGTCATCGGGAAATTCCTTGCGTCTTCGCGTCTTCGCGGTGAACACATCCACTCCCACACTACACAGTTCGAACGCCAAAACTCTATTTATGAGAACTGCCTACCGCATTTGTAGCTCTCTCCTTTTTATGAGCTTCAGTCACCTCTTTCGGTTCGAATAACTCAATAAAATTACCTGAAGGATCGATAAGTAATATTTGAGAACCACCAGGGCCAGTCACAATATCGTTCCGAAAATGCAACCCTTGTGCTTTTAGTTTTTCAACTTCCGAGGATAAATTCTCAAAGACAAGTTCGATACGATTCCAGCCACCCGGAAATGGTAATGTACCATCCGGCATAGCTCTTCCCGCAGAGCTTTTTCTTCCACTGAGAAGTAATCTCAAATTGCCTCTTGTTACATCAGCGAAAGCAGGAGCTGCATTTATTCCGATCGTGAAGCCAAGGTACTTTGTATAAAATTCGATCGCTGCATTAACGTCCTCGACCATGTAGCGAACATTTACCTGATCTGTATTCATAAAATATCTTTTTTAATTAACAGTTTCGTTCTTCATACATTTTCAACTAAACCATGCCACAACAATATGTATAATTACTGAGACAGGAATGATACTTTATGAGTAAATCCTTGGGGAAATAATAATCATCAAGTGAAATGACCTCCACAAAGAAAATGCAGGTATAATAATTGTTTGGGGTTCAATTTTTTTTACCGCAAAGTCGCCGAGACGCAAAGTTCCAATTTTGAAATTCCTTCGCGCATCTTTGCGCCTTTGTGCCTCCGCGGTGAAAACATCCACACCCACTCCCACTCACTTAAATCATAGTTGTTGCAGCCGGGTGATGGATTTCGTAAATTCAACAAACATGAATGGATAGGGATTCAATCCGGAATTCAGGACAGCAAAAAACGAACATAAAGTATCGACAATGAAACCTATCTCACGAAGAAAATTCATTCAGCTGAGTTCGATGACGGGATCGTATCTCGCTCTCGGTTATCTCACGGTGGAAGCAGGCAGGGAAAAACTAGTCGCCCAGTCACTTTCAGACCATTCGGGGCTAAACCTCAATCAATTTATATTAATAGGTACCGATAACAGTATTGTCCTTTTGAATCACCGGCCTGAGATGGGCCAGGGCACATACCAATCAATTCCAATGATCCTCGCAGAAGAATTGGAAGTTGATATTACCAAAATCGAAATCAAACCTTCAATCGCCGATTCAAAATTATATGGGAGTCAAATGGTCGTGGGCAGCCGGAGTATCCAGACGGAATTTGAAAAGTTGAGGACTATGGGCGCTGCTGCAAGGGAGATGCTTCGTCAGGCTGCTGCGAATCGATGGTCGGTAGAACTTAAAGAGTGTATTGCAAAGAATGGAACAGTTGTAAATAGCGCCGGTAACAAGCTTACATACGGTGAGTTGGTACAGGAAGCGGCGAAGCTAACTCCTCCGGAGAAGCCGCCTTTGAAGTCCCGGGATAAGTTTTCAATCATCGGTAAACCGGTAAGCCGGAAGGATGTTCCCCTGAAAACGAATGGGGAAGCAAAATTCGGTATTGATATGACCGTACCGGGCATGCTATACGCATCTATTAAGCACTCTCCACAGTTTCTTGGGAAAGTAAAGAGTTTCAACGAAGAAGAAATCCTGAAAATGCCAGGTGTGCGAAAAGTGCTGAAGACATCACGTCAGGTATTTGGACACCAGGTGGAAGGCGTCGCTGTCGTTGCAGACTCATTACTGGAATGCTTCACAAGGCACAAAAGCACTTAAGATCGAATGGGATACGCAGGGATTGGAAACGATCTCAGGGGAAACCATCCTGAAAGATTATTACGAAGCAGTCGAAAAACACCGGGCGAAGAATTATTTGGCAAAGGAGATGCAGGTGCTCAATTGGCGAAGTGCCAAAGAACGTCATTAGTGCTGCGTATGAAACTCCGTATCAGGCACACGTTCCTATGGAACCTATGAATGCTATTGTTAGTGTGACGTGATACTGAAGTTACATTTTGGGGATCCACACAAAATCCAAATGGCATACGAACATTCCTTTCCAAAACCTATAACCTTCCGGAGGAAAAAGTATTCATCAATTACACGTTTATGGGTGGCGGCTTTGGGAGAAGATCCCAGATAGATTTAGCAGAAGAAGCAGCTGACCTTTCCAAAAAATGCGGAGCTCCCGTAAAATTAATTTGGCCACGGGAAGAAGATCAGACGCAGGGACCTTTCCGCGCGTGTAGTCTTAACGTGTGCCGCGCGGTCGTGGACGAACAGGGCAAAGTTACTGCCCTTGAACATAAAGTAGTTGCTCAGGAAATTCAGAATCAGACCGGACCGAACATGAAAGCCGGTCGCCAGATAATGGGAGGAATTACCACTGATTATACGATACCTAACCTTTCTGTCAAGGGTGTGCTTCAGAAAAGACACATCCCCATAGGTTACTGGCGGTCGGTGTATCATTCCACCAACGTTTTCGCGCACGAATCTTTTATCGATGAGCTTGCGCGGGCCGCGAAAAAAGATCCGGTGCAATTCAGGCTTGATATGTTAGAGAATCCCAGGTATCGCAAAGTTCTTGAGGCGGTTGCAGAAAAAACAAATTGGAGCGCTCCGCGGAAAAAAGGTATTGGAAAAGGAGTTGCAATCGCCGAACGATCAGGAGCCCATTTTGCACAGGTTATTGAGGTATCACAAAAGGGAAAACAAATTGTTCCCATAAAAATTACAACAGTGATCGATGTGGGTATTTGTATTAACCCCGACACCGTTCGTGCGCAGACCGAGGGTTCGATCGTGATGGGATTAGGTGCGGTGTATGCTGGACTCACCGTGAGCAACGGCAGTATTGTTGAACAGAACTTTGATACCTATCCCCTCCTGAAGATAAGTCAATGCCCGGAAATTGAAACCTTTATTCTCGACAGCGATGCGCCACCTGATGGAGCTGGAGAAGCTGGATTACCAACGGTTGCTCCTGCGCTTGTCAATGCAATATTTGATCTTACGGGTAAAAGAATCAGAAAGCTTCCGATTGATCTAAAGAGTATTACTTAGTCGCGATTGCTAACAGGGCTAAGACAGGAATGTCGAATTTCGAACTCCGAATGTCGAAGTAAATGCAGCTCAATCCGTCATTTCGTGGGACTTTTAGATTAACCCTACAGCGTAGCCATATCAATAACAAACCTGTACCGTACATCTCCTTTTACCATGCGGTCATACGCTTTGTGGATGTCTTTGATGTCAATCATTTCAATATCGCAAACAATGTTATGTTCGGCACAGTAGTCCAGCATTTCCTGCGTTTCGGGTAGGCCACCGATACCTGAAGCGGCAAGACTTTTTCTTTGATCCATCAAACTAAATGTGGGTACTTGAAGGGGTTCGGGAGGAATACCCACCATGATGTGTGTACCGTTTGTTTTAAGCAGCGATAAATACGGTTTAAGTTCATGTGGTGCTGAAACGGTGTCGAGAATGAAATCAAAAGATCCCTTTGCATTTTTGATTTGCTTCGGATCTGAAGTAAGTAGAAACTTATGTGCTCCAAGTTTTTTTGCATCTACTTCCTTTGAAGCTGAAGTGCTCAACACGGTTACTTCAGCGCCAAATGCAACACCGAATTTAACGCCCATATGTCCAAGCCCGCCTAAACCTAACACGGCAAGCTTGTGACCCTTACCTACTTTCCAATACCGCAGTGGAGAATAGGTCGTGATGCCTGCACAAAGAAGTGGAGCTACAGCGGGAAGCGATAATTTTTCCGATACATGCAGTACAAAATCCTGGTGCACAACAATGGTATTGGAATATCCTCCGTATGTTGGAGTGCCGTCTTTTGAACGAGAGTTGTACGTTCCAACGACCCCGTTAAGACAATACTGTTCTAATCCTTCCTTGCAATTGTCGCATGTCCTGCAGGAATCAACAAGGCAGCCCACGGCGGCAAGATCTCCGATTTTGAATTTTGTTACATCCTTACCCACTTTTACAACTGTACCAACAATTTCATGGCCCGGCACCATAGGGAAAATTCCGGCGAACCATTCGTTTCTGATCTGGTGAAGATCAGAATGGCAAACGCCACAATATGAAATGTCAAACTGAACATCGAGGGGCCCTACTTCACGTCTCTGAAAATTCCACGGCGCCAAATTTGTAGTTGGTGTCTCTGCGGCATATCCTTTTGCATTGATCATATTTCAAAGTGTTAATCTTTATCTGTTATCGTGTAAATCAATCAAGATGGATTAAATATACATACTTTGAGATAAAGGACTCTACATGGGCATTAACATGCAGACTTTCGGGATCCAAATTCTTAAAACCGTCATCCTGAGCTCAAGATAAAAAATGAAGGAATATTCAACGATGATTCTAAGGACGAGCGACTAATTAAGCGTGTGCCAGCGACAAGGATCTAACTCCGTTCAAGGCGACCTTAGTTAATAGGCAGCACAGAAACCTGAATGAGATCTTCGCGATAAAAGTTAAAGCGCCCTTAAGCAAATGCGTGCTGCATTTTTTATGAGTAAGTTTTTTTGTAAGATCAGAATACGCTCAGGATGATACGTTGAAAGGTAGATGCTCAGGCGTGGATCAGATGTGTGGAACTGGCTTCTACCCTATATGGAATTGTAATCTTAAAAGACGTACCTCGATCCACTACGGATTGTATTTCAAGCGATCCTTGTAACGCTTCAATTTGGGATTTCACCAGGAATAAACCCAAGCCTCGACCTTCCACGTGCGTATGGAACCTTTTGAAGAGTTTAAAAATTGAATCTTCATATTTATTCAGATCAATACCTAAGCCAGCAATACATC
>CAVZFT010000010.1:0-18486 GCA_963774615.1 uncultured Cytophagales bacterium | reverse complement strand
GCCAGGATGGTTTTATCATTCAAAAGAAGATACCCTGGTAAAAAGCGGAGAACAGCTGTTTGAAATCTATCTCACGTCTGTGGGACGCGGATCAACACTGCTATTAAATATTCCGCCAGACCGCCGTGGACTTATTCACGAAAATGACCTGAAAGCATTGAAGGAATGGAAGGAACTACTCAACAAGGAGTTCAAAACCAATTATGCGTCAGAAGCCAAAGCCAAGGCAAGCAATCACCGGGGAAGGCTCGACATCTTTGCGCCCGCCAACGCGACAGACGGAAATAAAGAGACTTATTGGGCAACCGACGATGGAATTACCAATGCTTCGATAGAAGTGCAATTGGATGATGAAACGACTGTCAAATACGTCGTTCTGCAAGAATATATAAAACTCGGCCAACGAATACGGTCGTTTACAGTTGACGCCTGGGTGGATAATAACTGGATTCCAATAGCGACTGGCACAACTATTGGTTATAAACGAATATTACGAGTTGAGCCCATCGTAGCCAACAAGGTAAGGGTGAGCATTACCGACGCAAAAGCTTGCCCGCTAATTTCAAATGTTGAAGTTTACTGAGCATAGTGAATAAAATACTAGTTATACTTCTTTTCTTCCTTTACGTCCTTCCAGGAGGAAGAGAATTCGGGTATATACATCGTGCTGAAACCACTGAAAAAGACTGCATGTGAGAATGAATTAAAAATGGTGATCGACCAGGCGAAGCTCTGTATATCAAAGAAACCCATCGTGATGGTGGATGAAATCGCCTATATTACAGCGATCAAGTACGACCCAATTATCGAATCTTATTACATCGATATAGGGTTCTCTACTGAAGCGATGGTCACATTGCAGAGAACCTACACTTCGTTGCCTAATACACAGTTTGCTTTGGTGGTTGATAGTGAAATAATTTGTGTCTTTGCCGTCAAAGAGGAAATCGCAGTAAAGTCCATACGCATCGGACAAGATGCGCCGCTAAAAAATCTCCAAATAATTCGCGAGATCTTGAGTAAGGTAAAGCCCTGACAGCCTTCGACAAAATATTCCTTATAATCTACATCTGTCAACACGGCGCCGCGAAAAATAACTTAGTTTTACCAGAGTTAATACGGGTGAATAGAAATGACAATGGAGCATAACTCTGACGATAATACGCGAGATACTCTGTTTGCAGAGATGCTTTTGCCTGTCCCTATACCCAAGCTCTTTACCTATCGCGTGCCCTATACTCTGAATGAAAAAATTTCTATCGGTCAAAGGGCTATTGTTCAGTTTGGCGACCGGAAGATTCTTACAGGCGTCATTGCCAACATACACGACAAGCCCCCAAGAGACCATGAAGCAAAGTATCTTCTCGAAATTCTCGACGAGTTTCCATCTGTCACCGAGCAACAATTCAAGCTTTTCCGGTGGATAGCGGACTACTACCTCTGTACAATGGGAGAGGTAATGAACGCTGCCTTACCCAGTGGCCTGAAACTTTCCAGCGAATCACGGGTTCAGATTCATCCCGCATTCAATCTCGAGGAAAATGACCAAGCGTTTTCGGAGAAGGAGGTCATCCTCATCCGACGGCTAATGCAGGAATCACTTGATTATTCTCAAATAGTCGCACTACTCGGTGTTAAACATCTTTACAGTATATTAAAATCTCTTGTCGGCAAGGAAGCCGTGATCTTATACGAAGAGGTTAAGGAAAAATTCAAGCCGAAGACCGAAAGAAAAATAAGACTTACTGAGCAGTACAATAGCTCGTCAGCGCTTGAATCTCTTTTCAAGGTATTGGAATCGAAACCCAAGCAGGAAGCCGTACTGCTTAAGTATCTGCAGGAAGTTCCTTTGCTCGGTCATCCGGAAAAGAATAAAGCAGGGCTCTCAAAGAAAAAGCTTCTTGAAGGCGACATCTCCGAATCCTCGTTGGGCACTCTAATAAAAAACGGTACGCTCGAAGAATTTGACGTTATCGTGTCAAGGTTTGAGGACGACACCTCGGAGTTTCAAGCAACGGTGCAACTAAGCGTTGAGCAACAACAAACACAGTACGACATCCTGGCGAGCTTTAAGGAACATGAGATAAGCCTGCTTCATGGCATCACCGGAAGCGGTAAAACTGAGATATACATTAATCTCATAAAGCAGGCGCTCGAAAGCGGCACGCAAGTACTGTACCTTCTTCCCGAGATCGCATTGACAACACAAATTGTCCAGCGGATGAAAAAAATCTTTGGGACAACGATGGGAGTTTATCATTCCCGGTTCTCTGATAATGAGCGCGTCGAAGTGTGGAATGGCATCTTAAACGGAAGATTTAAGTTTGTCGTTGGTGTGCGTTCCTCCATATTCCTGCCCTTTGACAACCTTGGTTTAATTATAGTCGACGAAGAACACGATGCGTCATACAAACAGCAGGAACCAGCACCGCGTTATCATGCGCGCGACGTGGCGATGGTTATGGGCCAGCAACACCATGCGAAAGTATTATTAGGGTCCGCTACACCATCCGTTGAGACCTATTATCACGCTCTTCGCGGAAAATACGGTTTGATAAAACTCGACAAACGTTTCGGCGAGGCACAATTGCCGAAAGTCATCCTTGCGGACATGGGTAAAGAACGAAAGCAAAAGACGGTGAAGGGCGAGTTCTCAAGCGTGCTATTAAAGCAAATTGAGGAAACGCTTTCACGAAAAGAGCAGGCTATAATTTTTCAGAACCGGCGCGGATATTCTCCTATGGTGAACTGTGAGGACTGCGGCTGGGTACCAAAGTGCGTGAATTGCGCCGTGAGCCTTACCTATCATCAATTTCGGCATGCCCTTGTATGTCACTACTGCGGCTATAAGCAGCCCTTGCCCCAACATTGTCCCAGTTGTTCTTCGGCGCGAATCAGGACGGTAGGCTATGGAACAGAAAAACTCGAAGAAGAACTCAATCTCTTTTTTTCGGATGCGTCGATTCAACGGATGGACCTGGACACCACTCGATCAAAAACTGGGTACGAAACAATCATCGATCAGTTCGAACGCGGTGAGACCAATATTCTGGTGGGAACGCAAATGGTAACTAAAGGACTTGACTTTGACAACGTAAGCCTTGTGGGCATCTTCAACGCTGACCGGATGATTCATTTTCCCGACTTTCGATCTTACGAAAGAGCTTTTCAATTAATCACACAAGTAAGCGGGCGCGCCGGAAGACGAGATAAACCTGGACAAGTAGTGATTCAAACCAGCAGTCCCGATCATCCACTTCTGCTTACGATCCTTAATCGGAGCTTGGAAGAGTTTTATCACTCCCAGCTTGCGGATAGGGAACAGCACAACTATCCACCGTTCTACCGATTGATAGAGGTGACCATCAAACACACGGACAAGAAAACCTGCAAAGGAGCCGCGCAGGTAATATTTGATTCCTTTAAAACCTCACTTGCTGGAACACGGATATTTGGTCCCGGGGAGCCTATGATATCCAAGATCAGAAATCAATATCTCATGAGTGTGCTGGTCAAAATCGCGAGGAACAATCCGGAGTTAGGTGCCATAAAACAAAACCTCGTTCAGGTTGTACAAAATGTCCTGAAGGAAAAATCATTCAGGAGTGTGCGCGTCGTCATCGATGTAGATCCTGTATAAACCGTTGACGGAAGTTTTTGAGGGAAACTAGTTCGGGTTCATTAAATTCGTTTCCGCCTCTTGTCACACGCAAAGGCTGACAACACACTAAACCATAGACTATGTATGAAAACCATTGTTACTTCCACCATACTGATTGCGCTTGTATGTAACATTTCCGTAGCGCAAAAATTTCGCAAGGCTGACCAGAGCCCGATGGACATGGCTTACTTTCCCGATCATTATGCGCACGACCGCAAAGAGGGTGAAAAAGCAATAATCCGCGTTACGTATAGTCGACCATTAAAAAACGGACGTGAGATCTTCGGCAAGCTGGTGCCTTATGGGAAGGTTTGGCGAACGGGTGCCAATGAAGCCACCGAAATAAAGTTTTATCAGGATGTTGACTTTGGGGGCAAGAAAGTGAAAGCCGGTTCGTATTCGTTGTTTACAATCCCGGGCGAAAAAGAATGGGTAGTGGTCCTCAACACAGACCTCGATTATTGGGGTGCGTACAAATACAACGAGAAGAATGACGTCGTTCGGGTGCCGGCCTCGGTCATTTCGTTAACGGAGCCCCTGGAGAATTTCAGCATTCAATTCGAGGGCAAGGGTGATAAGCAAGGTGTAATGCGGTTAGCCTGGGATACGACGGCAGCGGAAGTGCCATTCAGTTTTCAGTAGACCAACCGTAGTTGGCGATTACTTTTCGTTCAAGGCCCATTTGATGCCACCAAGGAGGTGCTTAAGGAATTTTTCGTCCTTGTAGTACTCAGATTTATGCCCTAGCGCGGTATAAAATTGACGTCCTCCCTCAAATTCATGACACCATGCAAGGGGAAAATAATTGCCGAAGGTTGCGCCCGGATACTCGCCTTTCTTTTCGTCCTTAATAGTTGTAAGGTCAACAGCAAGCAAGACATGGATGTCAGGGTTCAGCTGATTAGTGTAATAACATTCGTCTTCCCATGCCCACGAATCACCAAGAAACTTAGTAGACTGATGTGTTTTATCAATCACTTTAATCGTAAATGGTTGAAGCTCGGGATGTCGTACAAATTTTCCACCTAACATCGCGGAGAACCAGGGCCATTGCCGCTCCGAACCAGATGCAGAGTGAATACCTACGAATCCCCGGCCGCTATGGATATAATCGACAAATGCTTTTTTTTGATCTTCTGTGTCAAACGCCTCATTATTAGTACTGGAAAAGATTATGCAGTCAAACTTTTTAAGGTTCGCCTCGGTGAAGAAAGCAGGATCGTCAGTGGACTCGGCTTTGTAGCCATTTTCCGAAGATAATTTTTTTAAAGCCTCGACAGCGGCAGGAATGTTATCATGTACATAACCTTTACCATTGGGCCCTTTGCCATTGTGCGTATAAATAAGAATATTTTTAGGGGCTTTACCGGCTTCGATAAACAAAGCGGCGAGACAAACGAGTATCAAAACTTTTTTCATAGTGATAAATCAAACATGAAAAATTACAATGTTCCGGCCGATTCAGCCAAACTAATTCCATGAATTATTCCAACTAACTCAAGAGGATGTCCCAATCTTCGTTAAGAGACGGGATTGCGCTATGCGCGGTAAGATCAAACTGACAAGGAACTACAGCGACATAATTATTGGCAATAGCCCATTCGTCATTATCCTCGCCTTTGTCAAAGTTTACAAAATTGCCCACCATCCAGAAATAACGACGACCGTTTGGATCCACCCGCTGATCGAAATCTTCCACCCACTTTGCATTAGCTTGTCGGCAGATGCGAATACCTTTCAGTGGTTCGTTTCTCTTCGGTGGAAAGTTTACATTCAGGGCAACTCCTTTTGGAAGTCCTTTTTCCAATACCTTCAGGGTTATTTTACGGATGTATTCTTCAATGTGTGAGAAATCGGCATCGTGACCAAAGTCAGCAAGCGAAAATCCAATTGCCGGAGTACCTTCGATAGCACCCTCAATCGCCGCAGACATAGTACCTGAATACAGGACGCTGATTGACGTATTACTTCCGTGGTTAACACCGCTGACAACAACATCTGGTTGCCTGCCGTCCTTTAACACAAAATGCCGCGCAATCTTCACACAATCGGCCGGAGTTCCTGAGCATTCAAATGCCTTTACCCCATCAAATATGAAATTCTCTTCAAGCCGAAGCGTTTCTCCAACAGTAATCGCGTGGCCCATTCCAGATTGAGGGCCATCAGGGGCGACAACAATTACCTCCCCAAGAGTCTTCATAACATTAATTAATGTGCGGATTCCTTTAGATGTGATTCCATCATCGTTCGATACAAGTATAAGCGGCTTCATGGATCAGGTTAACAAAGAGAGGGACGAGTGTGAAATGAAGGATAGAATCAATTTCAATTATATTGAATTGTAATAAGCTACTATTCGGGCAAAGTCGTATTTATCATCATACTTAAGTCTGTTGGCTTTGATATATTTTTCAACCTCTTCCGATTTTTTACCCATCAAGTTAAGTAAATCACTTTTATTGCCCGTGAACTCAGAGATGTTACCCTTTTGATCCAGGAAAAAGTATTTATTAACGAGCACCTGGCGTGTAAACGAACCGATATAATAAGGGGAAGTATAATTTCGATACTCTAAAATTTCACGGGAAAGCAAAGTCATTTTACCTTCCTCAAGAAGTTCGAAAAAAACAGGAGCACGGTAGCCGGTAGCATTGGTGTATGGCAATGCAAAGATCTGACGATACTTCCTTACAGAATTATCAAATATCTCAAAGAAAAGAACCTTGCGGGCACTGAACGCCTCTGTTCGTTTGTCCTCAAGATTATACTGCACTAAGTCTTGCTGGAAATCGTACTTGATCAAACCCCGCAATGTATCGCCGCTTTCGAGAACGATCTTGCCCTCATGCCACAATTCAAAGGGCCACTGCTGTGCCCTAACCGTGGCGTTGGCTACTGTCAAAAAAAACATCAAGGCGATCAGCCTTCCACCCAAACGTTTTGTTAACTCGAAATCCCTCATTTTCACACGTCGTGCAGATGTTATTTATGCGTTAATATCGTATGGCCCAGCTTGTCACGTTTCGTTAACAGATATTTTTCGTTGTGCTGGTTTGGCGCTATCTCAATGGGAACGTTGTCAACTATTTCCAACCCGTATCCCATAAGTCCTACACGCTTCTTAGGATTATTCGTAATCAGTCTGATCTTGGTTATACCTAAGTTACGAATAATTTGGGCTCCGATCCCGTAATCCCTTTCATCCATGTCAAAGCCAAGCTTAACGTTAGCCTCAACAGTATCTAGCCCTTCCTCCTGCAGCTTATAAGCTCTTAACTTATTCAATAGACCTATTCCTCTCCCCTCCTGTTTCATGTATAAAACAACACCTTTTCCCTCCTTGTCGACCATTTCCATGGCTTGGCGCAATTGAGAACCGCAATCGCATCGGCATGAACCAAAAATGTCCCCCGTTACACACGATGAATGCACTCTTACCAACACCGGCTCATCCTTTTCCCATGTTCCCTTTACTAACGCGAGATGGACCTCGTTCGTGTTGGTCTGATCGAAAGCAACAAGTTTAAAGTGGCCGTGTTCTGTGGGCATGTCCACCTCGATCTCACGTTTTATCAGGGACTCTTTCTTGAAACGGTATTCTATCAGGTCTTTAATTGAAACAAGTTTCAGATTAAAGCGTTTTGCCACCTTCACAAGATCCGGTAGTCGCGCCATGGATCCATCTTCGTTCATGATTTCAACAAGCACACCGCCTGGTTTGAACCCTGCAAGACGCGCGAAATCAATGGCAGCTTCGGTATGACCCGTCCTCCGCAGCACGCCGCCACGTTTTGCCTTTAACGGGAAAATATGTCCGGGCTTACCCAACTCCTCTGGCTTTGTCTCGGGATCGATCAAGGCGCGAATTGTTTTGAACCTGTCATGAGCTGAAATACCTGTAGTGCAGCCGTGGCCCCTAAGGTCAACTGATACTGTAAATGGTGTTTCAAAAACCGCCGTGTTTTCTCCGACCATCAATTCAAGTCCAAGCTCTTCACATCGGTCCTCAATGAGGGGTGCACAAATCAATCCTCGTCCATGAGTCGCCATAAAATTCACTATTTCGGGGGTGACACACTCGGCCGCGCAAATGAAGTCGCCCTCGTTTTCACGGTCTTCATCATCCACAACGATAATGACTTTGCCATTCTTTATGTCTTCAATGGCCTCCTCGATAGTATCAAGTTTGATTAGACTCATATTACTCTGGTTTCTGGTCTTGTTACACCGTCCCTGCCATTCAACAAAAAATCACGTTTACGTGTTCCTCATTTATTTGCTGTTCAGGCGACTTTTATTGTTATCACTTTGGAACCACAATGCCGAGAAGGTTGGCAAGATCCTTTTCGGCACCTTTCAGTTGTTCGTGAATTGTAAAATATTTTTCAAGGTCTTCGTCGTTGGTGGTTTGTTTCATCTGGGCCAGGTTATCCTCCGTTAACTTCTGAATAAGCCTGAATTTCAATCGAAGCACGTTGCTATAAGCCAGGTCATGAATCAATTCCCGCTCGTGAGCAAAGTGGATATGGTACTTGTCGCTCCAATGTTTACTGGTTTCATAACGCGCTGTGGTTAGATCTGCAACAGTCTGCTTAACTTCTTCAGATCCATGCTCCATAAAATAAAGCGTATCTAATACCTCACCGCGTGCCGCGCCTGTTTTGAATGCTTCATATATTTCTTTATACACAGGATCAGTAAATTCCACATCTTCCAATTCTGTCAGCATAAAATCCAACAGCCTTTGATCATCATAATGGCTTTCTGCATAGTTCAACAACAGCCGCATTGATTCTTTCTCCTGAAGACGAACAACAGTGTTTATATCCGTTTTGCTATGACTTACTTCTTCTACAAGCTGAGTCGATTCGTTTCTTTTCCTTTCGTCACGCGATTGGTCTTCGGCCCTCTTACGTCTGTCGCCGATAACAATCTTATTCAACTCGCTGAGCAGGACCGATTCCTGAATTTTTAGCAGTTGGCTCGTCTCCTGGATATAAACCGATCGCTTTATCGGATCAGGGATCAAAGAAATACTGGTGACAATCTCTCTGATAGCTTCCGCTTTCTTTATGGGATCGTGACCTGAATCCTTTGCATAAAGATCGATCTTGAATGAAATAAAATCCTTTGTGTGCCCGACAAGATATTTCTTGAACTCGGAGCTTCCCATCTTTTTTGAGAAGCTATCAGGGTCTTCGGCATCGGGCAAGTAATACGATCCGTACGTTTAGGCCTCCCTTTAATACAAGGTCGATACCTCTGATGGCTGCCTTTATCCCTGCAGCATCGCCATCAAACAGCACGGTAACATTTTCCGTAAATCTCCTGATGAGCTTGATTTGTTCCTCGGTTAACGCCGTACCTGATGAGGCAACGACGTTATCGACGTCCGCAAGATGCATTGAAATCACGTCGGTGTAACCTTCCACCAGATAGCAAAAGTCTTCCCGGCGTATTGCATTCTTCGCCTGGAACATTCCATACAGGACGTTGCTCTTGTGATAGATCTCTGTCTCCGGCGAGTTAATATACTTAGGCTGATCTTTTTCCTTTGTGAGTATTCGCGCGCCGAATGCTATCACCTTGCCCGCGATCCCGTGCACCGGAAAGATCACACGTCCACGAAATCGGTCATACACCCTAAAACTGTCGGGTTTTCTTTTTCTTTTTTAATAACAAGTCCCGCCTTCTCCAGCATTTCCAGACTATAACCGTCCTGCAAGCGCCTTCTTGCTAAAATGATCCCACTCGTTGATACTATAACCGAGCTCAAATTTTTCAATTATCCGGTCGTTAAAACCGCGTTCATGGAAATAACTTAAGCCAACACTACGGCCCTCATCCGTGTCAAACAGGGACTTTTTATAATAGTCTTTAGCATAGTTCATTAGAATGTACAGGCTATCGCGATCGCTTTGTTGCGCAGTACTTTCTGATGATACTTCTTCTTTCATGGTCAACACCGTATTTGTTGGCGAGATAACGAATGGCTTCGACATAGCTCATCCCCTCATGCTCCATTACGAAGGTTATTCCGTCGCCGCCTTTACCGCTACTGAAATCTTTAAAAATTCCCTTTGCCGGCACTACATAAAATGATGCAGTTTTTTCATTCGTAAATGGGCTGAGCGCCTTGTAATTCTGGCCAGAACGTTTCAGGGTTACGAAATCACCGACGATATCAACAATGTCAATGCGGCTTTTTACTTCATCTATAGTTTCGCGGGAAATCACAAGGCTTTGGGAGAATTCTACTTTTATGAACCTTGGCTCAAAGATACTGGTTCAAATAAAAAAACGAGCAGCAAATCCATTTTACCCTTTAACAGTTTAAGGCTACATTGCCCCCAAATTGCCATTATTTAGATGAGTTTTACCGCCTCCGACATACTAAAAGCACTATCCACGGTTGAAGACCCGGATCTAAAACGCGACCTGGTCTCACTTAACATGATCAAAGATGTTAAAGTGGAACATGGACGGTGAGTTTCACCGTCGTTCTGACCACGCCGGCTTGTCCGTTAAAGGAAAAGATACGGCAGGACTGTCATGATGCGGTTGCCGGGGTGGTTGGGCATGGGGTATCCATCAACATCAACATGACTTCGTCGGTCACCACGATGCGGGATAATGCGCCATTACTGCCTGGTGTCAAGAACATCGTTGCGATAGGATCTGGCAAAGGCGGCGTTGGCAAATCTACAGTCACTACCAATTTAGCTGTGGCACTGGCAAAGTCGGGCGCTAAAGTCGGCTTGATCGATGCTGATATCTATGGGCCCTCGATTCCCACGATGTTTAATTGTGAATTTGAGCAGCCGGCCATCAAACAGGTAAATGGAAAGAATATCATTGTACCCATTGAGCAATACGGTGTTAAGCTGATCTCCATTGGCTTCCTTGCTCCGCCTGATAGTGCGGTGGTTTGGCGTGGACCGATGGCAAGTTCGGCATTGAAACAATTTTTCAGTGATGCAGATTGGGGTGAACTTGACTATCTCTTGATAGACCTGCCCCCTGGCACGAGCGATATCCATTTGACCTTGGTTCAAACCGTCCCGGTTACCGGTGCTGTGATCGTGACGACACCGCAAAAAGTCGCGCTTGCTGATGCGAACAAAGCGATTTCCATGTTTAATCAGCCGCAGATTAACGTTCCTGTGTTGGGTATCGTTGAAAATATGGCGTTACTTCACTCCGGAAGAATTGCCTGACAATAAGTATTATATTTTCGGAGAAGACGGTGGGAAGAACTTATCGGAAAAACACCATGTTCCCCTCTTAGGGCAAATACCTTTGGTACAGGGTATTCGGGAAAGCGGCGACAGTGGACTTCCAGCCGTTATGAAAGAGGGGATTACTGCCCAGGCATTCATGGAATTAGGAAAGCGCTTGCACGCCAAATTGCCATTAGAAATGCTAACTTTGCACAAACACAAAGAGTCGAACTAAAAGTATAATGAGTACAACTGCTACCATCGAAGAGCTAACCAGGAAAATCGAAGCTTCACTCGACTCCATACGTCCATATCTCAAGGCGGACGGAGGCGATGTTAAGCTCAGCCACATCAGTGATGATCATGTCGTAAAGCTGGAATTTGTAGGTGCGTGTGGTAACTGCACGATGTCTACGATGACTTTTAAGGCGGGAGTAGAAGCTGCAATCAAGCGCGATGTTCCTGAAATTAAATCTATCCAGGTGGTGAACATGATTCCCCTCAATCAATAATCGCAGTCAACACTAAACTGCGACCGATCAATCAAGCCGACAACTAATCCACATTAAAAGTACAACCGGCGGACATACAAATCCGTTCACTTCCGGAAACTTATGACCGTGCTTTTTTAAAATCTATCACGATGAGAAAGATCGACATCCTTAATTTTATCACCAACAATCGCAAGGCCCCGAACGACATTAAGTCATTTTCATCACTGCTAAACCACCTTGGCGTGACCAATGAACCCGCGATAAAGCAAATGCTAGGGGAACTTGTCCAGGCCCGCGTCGTGAAAGAAATCGAGGCAGACGGGGAAAAGTCCTATCAGGTTATCGCTCGGTGATCTCAACTCCCAGTTAATTTGAAAAAGTAAGGGTTAAATCTGACCCTGGTGCAACTCTTTACGGTCCTGGGGCGTCAAAGATCATATAACCCTTTGAACGTGAAAGAAGCTGTCCGATTTCGAGCACTTCAATTTGTTTTGCGGACATGAATAGTTCACTGACCCATTCAAAACCTGCAATTCACCAATTTTGGCATCTGGCCGAAAATTGGCATGATAAGGGAAATTTCGACTCTCAAAACAACTTAATATCATGATCTGGAATTATCTGCGTGTAGCCTACCGGGGACTACTTAAAAACAAGAGTTACTTTGTCATTAACACTTTTGGGTTAGGTATTTCGCTGGCTTGTTGTATTACCGCTTACTTGCTCCTTGCCTTCAACATCGAGTTCGATAACTTCCACGAGGACGAGAAGGTCTCTAATATTTTTAAGATCCATACCTTATCCACAGAAAAGAGCGGTAAGAAGGCTACAGACAACCAGGCGCCCATTGTAATGGCGCCCATAGTCGCCGATGAAATCGCCGGCATCAATCGTTATGCGAGATTCCTTTACGGCAGTGGTGCACTTAGTTACAAGGACAAGGCATTCAATGAAGGTATAGGTTTTACAGATAGTTCATTCTTTGATCTGTTCGATTATCCTTTGTTGAAGGGAAGTCATATATCATTCAAGGAAAAGAACAGCATTTTCCTCAGTGAGGAAATGGCGAAGAAATACTTCGGTGATGAAGATCCGGTCGGAAAAATAATGGTGCTCAGTTCTGTCAATGAGTCGGAGATCGAGATGTTAGTAGGCGGTGTGTTAAAACATGCTCCGGCCAACAACACGTTTGTTTTCGATGCATTAATGCGCATGGAAAACTTTATGGAGATCAACAAAATCAAGGTCGATGATTGGAGCGACTGGCGAAATCCAGCAACCTTCGTCGAGCTTGCCTCGCCTGAAAATGCCGATGATATCGCAAAAAAATTCGATAAATACATTCCAACACGAAACAAGGCCAGAACCGATATGGTAGTGGACGCTTATAGGTTGGAACCCTTTAAATCAAAATTTTCACAGGATGACGTCCGCTATAACTGGGTGAATTTGAGGATCGGCGCGTTAGCAAACATCGTGTTCACATCGATGGCTGGGCTCATCCTTCTCATCGCGTGCTTCAACCTTACCAACACGTCCATTGCAATGACGGCAAGACGATTAAAAGAAGTAGGTATTAGAAAAGCCATTGGTGCTGCCCGGGCCCAAATCGTCTCACAGTTTCTCCTCGAGACAATCATAACAATAACGATGGCGATGGTTGTGGGATTATTGATGGCGCAGGTAATAGTACCCGCGTTTGTCAACATGTGGAAGCTGCCTTATAATTTGAAAGACCTCGGCGGTGTAAATCTTTTTATCACGCTGATCATGCTGGTGTTCTTAACCTCGTTACTGGCTGGAATATACCCTGCACTGTTCAGCAGCAAGTTCAAGCCAACAGCCTTGCTTAAAGGTACCGTTCAGATCAAAGGCACAAATTTCCTAACACGAACTCTTGTTGGGCTGCAATTTGCATTATCAGTGATCGTGTTGATCGGCGGCGTCGTATTTATTCAAAACACAAAATTCCAGGACAAGATCAAGTTCGGCTATGACAAAGACATGTTAATTACAGTAGCCTTGAAGGGCGAACGCGAATATGAGGCGATGCACGCTGCGATAGCCAGTAATCCAAAGATCCTCAGCGTCGGCGTGAGTGATGGCAATCTCGGAAGTAGCACTTATCAGACACCCGTTCGTATTGACACGGGTGAATACCAAGTTCAGGCCGCGGGAGTGGGAAAGAATTATTTCGAAACCATGGGCTTAAGGTTAGTCCAAGGCAGAAGTTTTAATCTTGAGAACAGCCAGGACCAGGACGAAGCGGTAGTAGTAAATAAAGCGTTCCTTGAAAAGACCGGAATAACGGATCCAATTGACAAGATCGTGATACTTCATGATATTAGAAGACACATCATTGGTGTAATTGAAAACCATGTTGACAATCTCTATCGCTCCAAGGAGATGGAACCATTCATCTTCTATCCAGCAGGTAAAAACCAATACGTAAATCTGGTAGTGAAAACGGAACACGCTGATCTGCCTGAGATCCAGAAATATCTGGAGAAGGTCTGGAAAGAACTTTATCCAACAAAACCATTCGAAAGTAAATATCAGGAGGAATTGGTGTTGGCAGGCAGCCGCGAGCTCAACGCCAACCTGGAGAAAATATTCTTATTTATCACGATACTCGGCGGATTACTTTCAGCATCAGGCATTTTTGCTCTGGCATCCTTAAATATTGCGAAACGCACAAAGGAAATTGGAATACGCAAAGCATTAGGTGCCTCAGTGAACAACATTGTCGGACTATTGAACCGTGAATTCACGATAATCCTGGGGATTGCTGCTGTTCTCGGCTCTATCGGTGGATACTTTCTAACGGGCGCTCTATTGGCAGAAATCTACAAATATCATATTCCAGTGGGGATAACATCTGTCGTGCTTTGTGCTGCGGCGATCTTTAGCGTTGGAATTTTAACTACAAGCAGCACCATTCTAAAGGCAGCTAAAACAAATCCAGTAGAAACCCTTCGCAGCGAATAGGCAACGCCAGGAATAGAGGTGGTAATATTATTGACCATTATCCCCTACTTCACTGGTATGAATCCGGTTTTCCTCAGTAAGTGCCGCTATAACAGTGTCATCGTTATAACGGCTATTGATGTATTCGTTGCTGATATTTTCCAGTTCTTCAAGCTTGTCACTGTTAAAATCATCCCTTTTACGGATAATGTAAACATGTTTGCCACCGAGGAATAGCGAGGCATAGTTATACATCTGGCGGATCGTGACAAATTCCTGTATCTCGCGGTTGATGAGCATCAGCACGCGGTTTTTTTTAAACCTATACTTTAACCGATCAATCAGACCAAGGTTCTTCCGGTGATAATAGACAAATCCTTCAAGCTTATTGTTAGTGATAGTATCCTTAAACATTTTCCGCGGGTAGAAATCGTCGCGAAGCATAACTGCAATCTCATCTCCGTTAATCTTTATTCTGATCCTTGCCCTCCTAAATTCACAATAAATATTCATAAAGAAACCGTTGTCGGTACGAGTATCGGTTTGCACTAAAACTACGAATTTGGAATCTAACGCGGTCAAATTTTGCCACAACCGGTCGTATTATCCGACTTATTCATCATGATAGATTTCTGAACGCGGGAAACGGTCAGGGTGTACGTTGGCCGTTGAATTTGCATCGAAACGGCGGTTAATGGGGGTTAGCAATTCAAAATAAACAGCCTGAAAGGCCTGCACAGGTGGCAGTTAGGTCCCCTTGCGTACAATCTCCATTTAGGGTAAGTAAAAATCCGTTTAGCGTAGGCCTCGTGATGGGGTGAGCCCGTTAAGATTCCCAAAAACCATCAGTTATGAAAACGAACCCATTCTTGAATCGAATTCTTTTTCTGGCCGTCGCTGGTCCTGCCGCAGCCATTGTCAGCATATTCTCGGCAGGATTCACGCCAGACAAGCCCGCCAGCCCCTGGAATCAGCTTGGAATCTCAGAAACCCGGGCTATTGAAAACATCCGTCAAAGTTTCCTCGAGGGTTATCTTTATTCATATGGCGCATCATCTGCAAAGAATGTTGCGTCCGGTGATCGCGCAGCAATTGCGTTGGATGTCTTGAATTACACCAAATCCTATGTTAATAGTTCTGCTTTCATCAAGGCTTATGAAGATGCTCGTGTTGCTGCTACGCCTGTAAAGCCACTTCCTCCAAAAACAAAGGAAGAGATTCAAAAAGGAAAAATAGCGGAGCTCGATAAAACTATAGCAGAAGGTGAAAAGTCATTGAAGACATTACCAAAAGATCTTATCGAACCATTCAAGGAAGTCCAGCAAATGCTGAAAGATCAAAAGCAAGACTATGAAAATCCTGATAGCGAAATGCTGGCTCTATTGGTAACCTCAGAAAATTATATGTACGCGAATGCCACCACGAAATATGAACAACAGCTCCAACAATGGCAGAAGGATTATCCCGCTGACCATAAGAAGATGGTCAAGGACCGGCTCGAAACTTTCTTAAAACTTACGGCGGACGTAGACTTCAACGCTGCACTAAAAGAAGAATATCGCGTTAAAAAATTTGTAAATGCGGCCTACGAAAAAAAACCTGATGAGTGGAAGATGGCCTACCGAGCGGGTAGACCGGCCGTAGAAGCGGCACGCACTTTTGCAAAAGCATGGCTCGCGGAATTGAATTGAATGAAAGGGGTTGCATATTGCGACCCCTTTTTTATTGCATTGGAAGGGAATCAGCCGGCGTAGATCTTTCGAGGGTCTTTCTTTCTACGATTTCTTTTAATGCCGCTAAACCTTCGTCGTATTGTGCGTTGAGATTTCCTTTCATCAGGATCCACATAGCTTTCTCTCTAAAGTTATTGTTGTGACCATCATAAATCCACGTCACTTTCGTGGAATCACCCTGAGGTTCGAGTTTGAAATCGCTATAAAACGTTCCGTCAAATCCTTCGAACGCAACGATCGTGTAATGCACTTCCGGATTAGATTTATTCCACGGCGACCACGCATTAAAGCTCTGAAAGCTTTCTGTTTCCCTCGCAACGTCTGTTGGTGATCCCTGAATGACGATCGATTTTTCCACGTGAACCTCACCTGGTTGGGATAGAATTACTGCCACTCCAATTACAATGCTGATCAATGCCAAAATACCTGCGATCCTCAATGCCTTCATGAAGGAGATTTATATAGGGAAAGCTAATGAATAAAAGCATTAAAAAATCAAACACAAGGTAAAGCCAAATTGATCAATGGGGGACTTGAGCAGGCACACGATTCAAAATTCATACTCAAAAACGCCACTGTTGTCACGTTTTTATCAGGAGGGGTCGTGGATTGGGAAGATAGTCGGTTACTCTTCTTATATTTGATCGATAAATTACCAGTATTCAACCCTGATTTTCGTGCGGCTGCCAGAGTGTTTTTTTAGGTACTTTTTTGTGTTCATTTTTTGCACCGCGTCGTTTACCGTGAAAGGTCAGGAACGGTGTGGATCAGTGGAATATACCGAGCTCCTCAAATCAAAAAATCTGCTTTTTGAAAACTCGAGCACCTTTGAGAAATGGATGCAACAAAAACAATCATTAAAACTTCGTCAAAATGAGGCACAACGAACACAAGCTTCGTACCAAGTACCGGTAGTAGTCCACGTAATCCACAACGGTGAGGCTGTTGGGTCTGGAACGAACATAAGTGATGCGCAGATCCTGTCACAGATCGGTGTTCTCAACAAGGACTACAAAAGACTTAACACTGACGCAAGCAGCACGCCGTCTGAGTTTCTGCCAGTGGCAGGAGCATTTGATATCGAGTTCGTTTTAGCCAAACAAGATCCCGAGGGTCTTTCAACCGACGGCATAGTACGCGTTCAGGGTACCAAGACCTCATGGACGATGAATGACAACTATCTGCTCAAGTCACAAAGTTACTGGCCTGCGGAAGATTACCTCAACATTTGGGTCTGCAATGAAACCGACTTCCTCGGCTATGCCCAATTCCCGGTTTCGGGCCTACCTGGACTCGAGAATTCATCAACAAACCGGTTAACGGACGGCGTGGTGGTCGCCTACAAGGTATTTGGATCTATTGACGATGGTGCATTCAATCTTCAAAGTAATTTTAAGAAAGGCCGTACAGCTACACATGAAGTGGGACATTTTTTTGGCCTCAAACATATCTGGGGCGACGACAACGGCGAGTGTGGCGGATCCGACTATGTAATCGACACGCCCAATCAATCAGGAAGCACAAGCGGTTGCCCGGCACATCCGAGAATTACGTGCGTTGATGTCACGGCCATGTTCCAGAACTTTCTTGATTATACCTACGATGAGTGTATGAACCTCTTTACTCAGGGACAGGTCGATCGTATGGACGTCATCATTGGGAATAGTCCCCGCCGGACGAGCCTTGCAACATCTCATGGTCTGCTGGATCCATTACCGCTGGCAAATGACCTGGGCATCAAAACAATTTTGGCCCCGGGAACAGGTCAATGTTCAACGCCTTTTTCTCCTAATGTTGAGATAAAGAATTATGGAAGTAATCCAATAACATCAGCACGTCTGCTTCTCAAGAAGGATGGCTTAAATACTGAGACGAAAGACTTCACGTTTAGTCCTGCGCTCTCTGCACTTGAATCCTCCATTGTAAGTTTTGCTCCCATTGCACTCTCAAACGGATATCACAACGTGTCCTTTCAAATCCTGTTAACGAACTCGGGTACCGATCCAAACGCTTCAAACAACCTAATGGATCAGGATGTTTTCGTCCCTGAAAGCATTGCTGTTCCATTCATTGAAGCTTTTAACACGGTTCCCAATTGGTCCATTATCAACCCTGATCAAAATATTACGTGGGACCTTGCCACAACACCTGAGGGCGGTACAAATACGGCCATGAAAATGGAATTCTTTAATTATGAAGATCACCTGGGTGAGTTTGACGCTTTGATATCACCCGTGTTTGATTTGACCACCGCACCTGCTGCACTTCTGAAGTTCGATGTCGCCTATGCACGTTTTCAATCGAGCAATGACGGGCTCAAAGTCATCCTGCTTGATAATTGCAGCATGGATATTTCGTCGGGAATCGTTGTATACGATAAATCCGGGGCTGGATTGGCCACAACCGAGAAC
>CAVZFT010000009.1:0-55132 GCA_963774615.1 uncultured Cytophagales bacterium | reverse complement strand
CGAACGGATAGAACACCTTGTCAAGTCCGTCAAGGATTTATTCGCAGCTATCTTTTTTGTGTCTGTTGGAATGATGATCAACCCTAATGTGCTGCTTGAGTATGCCGTAGAGATCACGATCATAACGCTAATCAGAGTCGTTGTGAAGCTTATTGCCACTTCGTTCGGCGCTTTGCTTGCGGGCCAATCTCTGAAGCATTCAATACAAGCGGGAATGAGTCTTGCGCCGATTGGCGAGTTCTCGTTTATTATAGCTGCCCTCGGCGTGTCCCTTAACGTAACAAGTGGTTTTCTGTATCCCATTGCGGTGGCCATTTCAGCATTAACCACATTTACAACGCCTTTCCTCATTAGACAATCCGGAACGGTTTTCAACTTTATTGAAGCACGCCTTCCTCAGCGATGGGTCAAAGCAATTAACCGGTATAGCTCCGGATCACAACAACTGTCGGCATATAGTGAATGGAAAGAACTCTTGCGCGGATATGCCAGGAACGCTATAATACATTCCCTCATAATTGGCGCATTGATCTTCCTGTCGCAAAGGTATCTGAGGCCATTCACGCTGGAGCATTTTCCAAATTCAACAACTGCGAGTGTTGTCTCAGTGTTCATCACGTTGATCATAACTGTTCCTTTTTTCTGGGCAATCGCAATCCGGCGGGTAAATAAAGAGGCGTACCGCAATTTATGGTTGAACCGAAAACTTAAAAGAGGGCCGTTGATCGCCCTCGAGCTTGACATATATGTCTTTCGATATTGCTTATTACTATATTAATCACTACCTATTTTTCATTTTCTGTCGCCGTATTTGTCGCCGTTGCCGCGATGGCTCTGGCAATTGTTGTGTTCAACAAAAAACTGCAGTCATTCTACGAAAAGATGGAACGAAGTTTCCTTACGAACCTCAATGAAAGGGCGTCGCTTAATTTGGTTAAACCCGATATAACTCCGTGGGATGCCCACCTTGCTACCTTCGACGTTACAATCTGAATTTCCATTTTTCAGGTAAGCAATTCCGGGAGACTTCGAACTCCGCGAAAAGTATGGAGTTAACATTGCTTTGATTGAGCGAGGGAAATCCTCCATTATTTCACCTGACCGGTATTAAAAGTTATATCCCCGGTGACAAGCTTTCGATCATTGGAACCGATGATCAGCTTTGCCTGCGGTGAAAGAAATTTTCGACAACTCTAAGGACAAAACTGAATCTGAAATTCGGGGAGATGAAATTACGCTGCATAATTTCACCGTTAATGCCAATTCAAAGCTGCTGAATTCAACGATCCGCGAGTCAGGCATACGGACTCATGCGAAGGCCCTTGTCGTGGGCATTGAGCGAAATGGAATGCGGAGTCTAAACCCTGAATCAACGGTTATGTTCCTGGAGGGAGATATCGTCTGGGTTGTTGGTGTAAAGGCGAAAATTAAGAGAGTTCCTTGTATTACGGAGAAAAAAAGACGTTGTGAACCAAGAGCACTGTATGGGCAATGAGCAACGAGCATGAGCAATGAGGAATGAAGGTCTATGTGCTTTGGCTCAGCTCGCAGTTAATCGACCAGTTTATTCCAAATCGATCTGTTAGCGCGCCAAAGTAAGCTCCCCGAAATGTCTCCGACATTGACATCTTTATTTCGGCCCCGATCGAAAGTCTATTGAAAAGCAGATCGGCCTCTTCACGGCTGTCTGTGTCGATCGAAAGGAAAATATTGTTACCGATAATGGTTTTTTCTCCAGAGATCTCTGCGTTGTCGCATCCCATCAGGATTGTCTCTTTACTGATGGGCAAAGAAATATGCATGATCTTTTCATCGCTATCAGGTGGAATTTTTGCTTGTCCCTGGCGGGACGTCCTTATAACGTCCGATGTACTGAAATCGCCACCGAAAACGGATTTGTAAAAGTTGAATGCTTCTTCACAATTACCGTTGAAGGTGATGTAGACGTTTACTTTTGTCATGGCTGCAAATTTTATTTTTCACCGCGAAGGCGCTACGACGCAACGTTTCTCCTTGAATTTTGGCTTTCCTCCGCGTCTCCCCGCCTCCGCGGTTAAAGTACCCACACGCCATCCACACTCACTTTCTCACCCGAATGTCGACAATCTCATTGAACATACTCATTGAACTCAAAAAGATAGCGCCACCAATTGTTCAATTTTCCGTCAGGCCCGACACCTTGTCTCCTGGGCAGATGTCGAAACCACCACTTTAGATAATTTCTTTGATAGTCCGGCCCACCCCATTCTTCGGCGTTTAAAGATCTCTTCGCTCCGGATATCAACGGATAGTTCAACCAGTCATCCGCAGAGCTTTCAACAAATTGTTGGTTTGAATAATCATAGTCTTCCAGGGCATTTGGTGGATAATGACACGATCCTACCGCCGCTTCGCCAGACTGCTTTTTATTGGCCGCAAACCTGGCCACGAATGATTAAGTTGCTCAGCGGCCCATCCGCCATAAACTTTCGACATGGTGGCCTCTGTCCGGTGACTGAGATTATGGGTCATTTCGGCAACTCCGCGCTCATAGTTGAAACCCATGATAGCAAATGCTCTTTTGGTTGCAACGTTTGGATATACGCCACCGTTGATGTAAAAAGCGTTCGGTCCAGCCATAGAGGATTCCCAATATCCGAAATAGGGACCTCCGAAGATCCAGACCTCATCATAAACGTCGTTGTCAATGCCCTCAACAATGTTATGGTCATTAATAATCTTGTAGTAGTCGAGATCATCCGGGGAGTGACATTGCGAATGATTAGCGCTGGTCCAACAAACGTGATAGCTCAGGTCGTCGTAAGTGAATTGATCTGACTTCTCAGGGAATTTGTTAAGGTCGCGCCACTCCACGATGTTATAGTTGAGAAGGCCTTCTGAAGCTTCGCTGATGTCGTTAATGTATCCATCGGCCAGGTCATGCGGATCGTTCCAATAATAAAATTCATGCAGTTTCTTTGTCTCACCAGTGATCTTGGTATCCGGATCAAAATTCAGGACGAGAACATCGACGACTATTCCTTCTCATCCAGGGGGAAATTGTCCACCGCCTTGAATGTTGTAGTTCGCGTGCTGCACCCGGTTGCTTTACCGCTTGAATTCTTTGGTTGAACATACCAGGTATATGTAACGTCGACATTAGAAGGAAGATCATAATAAGCCGTTGTAGCCGGAACGTTTTCCGCAATCAATTCTGGCGCGTTTGTCCCTGAGCCAAGGTAGACATCATAAATACTGACTCCCGGAGATGAACTCCATGACAGGCCGATTGAGGCCCCGGCGGCGACTAACGATCCGTCCGATGGAAAGGCATTTGTGGTGCAGGCTGCGTCTGGTTCTGGATCTTCTGAGCATTGATTGAAGGAGAGTAATAGGATCAACAAAGCGAATGGGATCGCGCTCGTTCTGTTAGAGGACTTCATTTTTTGGAAAGACTGAGTGTTTACTGCTAATACATTCTTTAAAAGTAATAAGAAGAATTGAATAGTTTCATTAAGCATGACAGATTGTAGGGGTGACAATGAAGACTGTCGGTCGGATTTTTATGTTCTCAACATCTCATCTATCCTGTCTTTTGATACCTCAAACAAGCTATAAAAGTCAATGATTCACCGGAAGTATTTTTTACCTTTTTAGAATAAGACTGTATTGAATCTTAGGATCACTCGAAAACATTCATCGGACTAGAAGAGAAGAATATCAACACGTTAATGGAAAGAAGGAAAAAAGTAATTGCAAAAAAACGGTTCATAACGACAACTCAATACTTTAGTCCAACGATTTACTTGATGCACACTACACGTAAGAATACAAACTAATTTATAATAAAAAAATGTCGTCCTGCTAATATTAATTACCTCGTCAAACGAATTGTCAAGATGAGCCGTTCCGCTGCCACTTCACAGGTCTTATATAGCATCGCGTTATGCATACATATTATTTCTGTCCGCCTTCGCCACCTCCAAAAAAAACCCGCCACCTTTCCAGTAACCGCCTTAAAATACTTCGCCCCTTTTTCGGGCGATGCCTTTCTTGGATCACCAACGCCGGTATCTTTTGTCACCTGCATCCACTTCCTTTCCGCCCATGCCCAGCCTTCACGAATAGCGGTAATTCGGAATTTCTTTGCAGTACCATCACCTGCCTCAGACAACGGGCGAACCAGCTCGGGTTTCAAATGCATTATCACACTTGTTTCCATTTCGCCGGCATGATCGTCCTTGTTCTCAAAAAATTCTTTTTGATCCAACGCCTGGTACCAATTGCATGTACACAAGAACATTTTCGCGAAACTGTAGTCCCAGCTCAGCGGATCATCTGTTATGAAATCATTTCCGCCGTGGCTGTTAAGGATGATAAGTTTATAAACCTCGTGACGATTCAGCACATCGACAACATCGCGAAGCACTGCAAGCTAAGAGTATTGGGATTCATATTCATGTCCAGCTTCACATCGAACTGGCCGGTATTAGACCAAACGGTATGGCTGGAAGCACTGTGATCTTCGCTCCTTTTTCTCCAGGCAATGCGTGCCGCCTCCGCAGATACGTTCTCTGCTTCGATGATGTCCGTTCCATAGGGCATGTGGTAATTGTGTGCTTCACAGGCACCCCAGGGAAGAACTGCAACTTCGTAGTTTGTTTCTTTTACGGTTTTCCAATTGTTTTCAGCGAGGATGTATGGACGGGTCATGTGTTTTGATTCTTTAGTCGATTCGAGGTTTAAATGTAATTAATCAACAAGCATTGAACAATCAGTTGTGACAACCATGCACGGAATTCTTAAGCGCAAAAGCGCGCAATATGAATGCACGCAAAAAAAGCAAAAGTTATTCAAACTGCATAGAGGTATTTAGCTAATGTCCTCTGGAAGAATTAGAGAGCATGGCTAACGCTGCTTACCCCGATTGATCATTGTTCATTGTTCATTGCTCATTGCTCATTGCTCATTGCCCTGCATTTTCCTTAACTTGACTGAATCCATTGCTATGCGCTATCAGAAGGTTCAACCCGCCCCTGCGTTGCATTCGCTTGTTGAGTGCTATTTCATATGGGAGGGGGATGCCCCTGAGGGTTTAAAGGTGCAGAGCCCGCCCAACTGTTTTACGTCGATTACTTTTAATTATGAAAACCAATACTGGGCGTCGCAAAATAATAGCGCAGTCGTTTTGGTTCCACGTGCATTTGTTTCGGGTCAATTTACTTCCAACTATACGCTCGAACTGAAGGGCCGAATCGGAATTGTAGGAATAGTCTTAAAACCCTGCGCTCTTCACAACATCTTCGGAATCCGCATGTCTGAGTTAGTGAACTCACGAGTCCAGTTATCTTTTTTGCCAGGTCTTCCAGAAGCCGTTTTATGGACTGCGGTAAAAGAACAATCTTCTGACGATGGTAGAATCAAGATCCTGGAGGAGCTTATGCTGTCATATGCAAATGTCGCGAAAGCAAATCTGTCCGTCATTGATGAAGCAGTTGATCACATCGATTCCTGCAAAGGATGTATCACCGTGGAAGAAGTTGCAACCTACCTAAAGGTCAGCCGCCGGTATCTGGAGAAAAAATTCCTTGAGAAGGTAGGGTTGTCTCCGAAATTTTATGCGCGTTTGAAACGATTTGGTGCTTTATCCAACAAGATTGCCCACAACCCTAAAATAGACTGGCAGGAGATCGTAACCGAATATGGCTTTCACGACCAATCACACCTGGTTAAAGAATTTCTGGAATTCAACCAGATGAACCCTACCCAATATCATCTGCTACACCGCGAATTAAGCCGTTTTGTAAAAGAGTGACGCACGTTGTGCGCATTTTTACAATGGCGGAAAGACCCGTCGCTGTAGTTTTACCTCATCATCTACAAAGCGGCAGCGCATGAAAAAGAAAGTTGCATTTTCACTACTAGCTCTATTCCTTGCTTTTCAGGGTCACCCCAGGAAACAAAATTATGGACGGAAAAAAATAAATCATATTTAATTAATTCAATAATCGTCATCTTAAAAACCCAGTCATGAACACCACAATTCAACAACAAGAGCGCACAGATGTGCTTGCAAAAAAAGGAACCTGCATCGAATTTTTCTCTGCTTACCAGGACATGGATATCGATCGCATGCTCGGGCTTTGTGATCCTAACGGAACCATTTCATTTGTTCCACTTGGAGCGGACTATAAAGGAAAGATCAATGAAATAGGTAAGGCTGTCTGGTCAGCATTGATGGATTCGTTTCCCGATCTTGACAACACCGTAAAAAACCAGCAGTATGATGAAGCCACGGATTCAGTAGCGTGCCTTGTAGTCATCTTTGGCAAACAAGAGAAGGAATTCGCCGGACTTGCCCCCAAAGGGAACAGTTTCGACAGCGAGCATATTTTTATCTTCCGTTTTAATGAAGAAGGTAAGATCTCGGATCTGAATATCAACTGGGACCACGACAAGTTTGTGAAGCAGCTGACTGTATAATCACGACTTTATGCACAAAAAAGTAATCACCAGACTAACACACTACATAAACTTTCGAGACCTGGTTGTTGGTCTGGGGATTCTTGTTACGGTTTTATTGCTTTATTGGGCCCGCGACAGAACCGGGTCAGTATTTCTTGAAGGTAATTTTTTTTAGAAATGTTCCTTACAGGACAAAGGGATTTCTTAATCAGACTATTCAAAAAAATAATTTCGTTGCAACAAACATCATGGATCCACTGATGAATTTTCACCATCCTTGGTTCTCCCTACTGCTAGACCAAGACGACGAGCCCGAACGTCGGTCTACCGTATTAATTATTGACGACCACGAAAAGGTGCGGGCATATCTCCGAGAGGGCCTGAAGGACATATGTATCATTGAGGAGGCGTCAGACAGTGAGGAGGGTGTTCGGTTGGCCAAGCAAATAATTCCGGACCTGATAATCACAGCGCTGACGGCGCAAGACCTGGACAACGAGTCCATATGTTTGCAGCTAAAACATTATGACAAGACCAATCATATCCCGATTGTAGTTCTTTCCGAGGGGAACGATCCATCCAGCCGGATCAAAAGTTTTTACTTTGGCGCGGATGATTATATGGCGCTACCAATTCAGCATGCCGAACTACAAATCCGTATCGAAAATCTAATCCAGTCACGAAGAACTCTTCAGCGCAAATTCAGCAAACAAATTGAATTGAAACCGCCGCCGATCGAAGTACAGTCGAAGGACCAGATTTTTTTACAGCGTGTTATGAGGGTGATGGAAAGTAATATGCATAATCCCTTATTCGGTTCGGAGGAGTTTGCCGAACAAATGGGTGTCTGCCACAGGCACTTGTCAAGGAAACTGATGTTCCTTACCGGCCAGTCTTCCAATGAATTTATCCGGCGGATGAGACTACAGCGCGCCGCAGACCTGCTAAACAAACAAACTGGAAAGGTAAAAGAAGTTGCTCATCAGGTGGGATTCAACAATCTCTCCTATTTCGCAAAATGTTTTAAAGAGTTCTATCACTATTTGCCAAGTGACTATGCAAGACGGGTGGCAAGCTGACATGGGAAATTCCCTATTCGTTCCTTAGTGATTTGACGGGATCCATATGTGCGGCCTTGAATGTTTGGTATCCAACAGTTAGCTGGGCAATCAATACAATGAGTATAAATGGGACGATGATAAAATCGGCACCAAACTCGATTCTCTGCGGATAGTTTTTCAGCCAGTTATTCAAAAGCCAGACGCCAATCGGTATGCTGATTAAGCTTGCTGCCAACACCAGGTTGAGATACTCTTTCGAAAACATCCACATAATACTTCGCGGCGATCCTCCCAATGTTTTGCGAATACCTATTTCCTTGGTTCTGCTTCCGGTGTTGTAAGTGGACAAACCAAATAATCCCAGACAGGTGATCATCACCCCGACCATGGAGAAAAATCCAAACACTCCCGCAAACTGCTGTTCCGTGCGATAGAACGTATCAAAATAACTATCCAGGAAAAAATAGTCGAACGGGGAGTTGTTAAACAAGTGCACTCCATTCATTTTCAAGTCTGGCCATTGTAACGGGTAGATCTTTTGTGGAGAGTTTCAAAACAAAGTATGCCGTCTGACTATGGGGCGCCTTTCGGTGATGAAAAATTGAACCGTGGCCTGGATCCTTTATTGATGTGGAAAAATCCTTCACTACTCCAACAACGGCGTACTTTTCTTTGGATTTCGTAAAAATAAGTTCATGGCCCAGGGCAGACTCAGGATTTTCAAATCCAAACAGACGTGCCGCGGTTTCATTAATAATAATGTGTGTCGAATCTGAGACCTGATCATCGCTGAAAGTACGTCCATAAAGAAGTGGAATTCCCATTGTGTTCATATAATCCTCAGTAATAGTGGTCACTTCGATGAACGATTTCTTGTCGGGGTCATCTGATAGACTGTATTGCTGGCTTCGCGGTTCCTTATCTCCGGGGTAATTCGAGATCGCTGCTGTACCTAAGATATCATCCCTGTTTTGAATTTTTGCCTTCAACCTATCAAAGGCTACATCGTTGTCGATCGAGGCACCCAGATCCTCAAGTCGCACAACGAGAATTTGTTCAACTGAAAGTCCCAGGTCTTTTGTTTGCATGTATATCAGCTGCCTCGAAATGACGTAAATACTCATTAGCAGAAAGGCCGAAAGTCCAAATTGCACGATTACCAGTGCGTGGCGCAATTTCGTACCGCTTTGACTGCGACTGAAATTCCCTTTTAACACTTTTACCGGGCTATAGTTGGACATAACCAAAGCGGGGTACGCGCCGGAGGCTAGTGTGGATATCAACAAGAACAAAACTACAGCCAGCCAAAACCAGGATTCCTTCCACAATATCCACTCTGCTCTTGAACCAATTGAGGACGCAAAAATATTAAAAGCAAGCTGAGTAATCGTAAATGCAACCATTAAGCTAACTGCATTGAGGAAAAAGAATTCCAGCAAAAACTGCAAGTACCAGATTGGTCCGTCCAGCGCCGCTGACTTTTCTAACACCAACTTCTTTGGCTCTTCTTAGCGCCCTGGCGATCGTGAGATTAACATAATTCGCCCAGGAAATAACCAGTATGAGAACGGCAATGGCGGCAAAAAATCTTAGCATTCTTTTATCGCCCGTAAATTCCACGGGCGACACGCCTGCGCTATTATAAGGCTCATAAAAATGAAAATCGGCAAAGGGAAACAAGTGAATAGTCTGATCGATGTTGAATTCCTTTTTTAAGTGTGCGAGTTGATCTCTGGCTGCAACATCTATCTTCTTTTCAACAGCCTGATAATCGGCACCCGGCTGAATCCTAATGAACGTCTGGAAATTGGACCATACCCAATGCGCATCCAAATTTCCTTCCTCTTTTGGGCAACACGGAATACACGAAGTTCATTGAAAAGAAAACATTGCATTGCAGCGTGCTATTTGGCGGAAGATCTTCCATAACACCCGTGATCTTGAACTCAAATATGTAAACATGCAACGTCTGACCCAATGGAGACTCATTCGGAAAAAATTTATCGGCGACTGACCGGCTGATTACGATGCTTTGCGGATCCTGCAATGCGGTATGAGGATCTCCGGCTAACATGGGTATGGAGAAAAAATCCAGAATTTCCGGATCCGCTAAATACATATGGTTTGTGCGGCTATACGACTGAATAGTCCCTTGTTTTTCTCTTCGCAAGACCCATTCATCCCCTCTGTTCAATACGGCAGGTGTAATTCTGACAGCTTCCTCTATTTCCGGAACCGATCGTTTGATAAAAGGACCTATCGCTGGATGGCATAAATAATCTCCGGATCCGTTCGCATCGTTCCACTTCATGTAGGTATAATAGATTCGATCACTGTCTTTGAATTGTTTGTCAAAGCTGAGTTCGAATTGCACGTATTGAGCGATGATCAAGCTTACGGCTATACCGACGGCAAGCCCAAGGACTATAATAGCTGTATAGAGTCCGTCGGAAAAGAAATTCCGGAAAATTACTCTTAGGTAGGTACGTATCATACGGACTACAGGCCAAATGCTATACCATTGTCAAAAAAGGGGCGGGACACCTTGCCTGCGCCTTACAAGTTAAAGAATTGGTGCATTAGTGTTCCGGGATGAAACAATACATTGTTTCACTTTAACACAATTCTCAGGCAGGAATAGCAATACTATATTTCTTGCCTTTACGGATAGTTAGCCGGTCTTCGCGAAGCCAGGGATTATGCCGCTTTAACAGTTTATAGTTCGTGCCATGTTCTTTGGCGAAGACAACAAGATCTTTTATGGTTTCATCTACTTCCACGTAACGCAAGGGCTCTTCCTTGTACAAGTGATCGGGATCTATTCTAAATCCATAACGCAATGGGTGCTCGGCAATCTCCTTTATAGCAAGTATCCGGAATACATAACGCGAAGTCTCGTCGTTAAGGTAGAGATCATAATAAGTTTTTTCATTCTGATTTTCCAGTGCGCGTTCAACTCCACCCATACCCCGGTTGTAAGAAGCTGCGACCATGGTCCAACTTCCAAATTTCTTGTATGATCTCTTAAGGTATAAGCATGCCGCCTCTGTTGCTTTCAGGGGATCATAACGCTCGTCTACTTCTTTGGTGATCTCCAATCCTAACTCCTGTCCTGATGCCTTAAGGATCTGCCAGTATCCGACTGCATCTTTATAACTGATCACATTTAACAGATTGCTCTCTATTAACGGAAGATATTTGAAGTCTTCAGGGATACCGTGTTTCTTGAGAATCTCTTCCATCTGAGGGAGCCAGCGGTTCGCCCTTTTTATAAGGAAGATCGTATTGCTGTGGAGGTAACAGTTGATCTGAAGTTCTTTGTCGAGCCGTTCATGAACATCCGGGATTGACAATGGAACAGCTTCTCCCGCAAAAGTCATTTCCTTAGGTACAGCAAAAGAAATAGCCGGAAGGCGTTGATCTTCTCCAGCGTACCCCGCTTCGTACACTCCATCATCCGAGATAACTTCTGTTGAAGATGATGCCCGATGATTCGTTGTATATTATGTATCCGAACAACAGAACGATCGCACAAATCGATAGAAAATTAGCCGGATTGATTTTAACCTCTGACCAGTTCATAACAAATAGCTTAGACCAGTACGGCCGCGGTATTTACCTCGGTCACCAGTTGATGTGCAAATTTACTAACGTTCTTACCATCCCAGAAAGTATGATGTTTTATACGGTCCTTTTTCCTTTCAAGAGCGGCTGTATACGCTTTGTCGTAATAGTTGAGTAGCAGATCCATTGTGGATCGGAGATCGCCGCTCAAATATTTTTCCCTCGCAGCATTATAATGTTGACCACCGAGTTTTTTTGTTATCCTCGTCATCGCATCGAGAAATTCATTCTGATCGGCGCCGCCATATTCGTTCACCAATCGCTCGATCCGGACGTCCTTGTTAACGGCAAGCTCGACAACAGGTCCCATACTCAGCTGTTTCCAAAGATCATGCGGAAGGAATATCCTTCCCACAGCGAGTGATTCATCTTCAATCCAAATTCGTCTTGTTGGATCAAGCTTCGACATTTCTTCAAAGAGGTCGTTTTGAAATTGCTCTGTGGATGGCTGCGGTGGCATCATTAAGCCCGCCAAAAGCAGAACCTTTATGATTCGCAAGGGATTCCAGGTCAATCACCTGTTCACCAATTTTTGACAGCTCCCGGAGAATTTCGCTCTTACCACTCCCGGTATACCCGCCAATTACAACGAACGGATATGATCTTTTAAAAATATCCAGCGCAAGCTGCCTGTACGCTTTATATCCTCCCGATAACGAATGAGTTTTTACACGGCTCATGTTCGCAAACTGACAAAAGTTCGCCGACCGCATTCCTCCTCTCCAGCAGTACACAAGAAGCTCACTTCCGATCTTTTGAGCTTCATCCATCATGTCGGCTAACCTCGGACCAACGAGTCTGAATCCGGTCTTGATCGCTTCCTTCTGACCTTTTTGCTTGTAGTCAGTTCCGACGGCAATACGTTCATTGTTGTTAAGAAGAGGGATATTCAGGGCAGAACGAATATGTCCTGAGGAGTACTCTCCTTCGGAACGGACGTCCACTACCGGCAGGCTATTGCGCAACGACAAAAACTCATTGATGCCAATCATTGATTGCAAGTTAGCGTGCTGTTGTTCACTTGTAAAGATTAATCACTTTTAATTCGTCACCCTGAGCTGTGATTTGCACCATGAATGACGCTTGTACAATGGCTCTTGGTCACCGGCTCTCACTGCGACCGCGATGCGAAGGGTCTTTGTCCGCACTATCCGCACATTATTCAAAGACCGTATCCTTCAAAAGAACAAACCTAGCTGATAAAGATGCTTCGCTACGCGCAAGATTCAAGGATGCGCATTCCTTTTAAAGAATTGTTCATCGAGCGTTCATTGCACTCACCACAGCTCAGCATGACGGTGGACTCACTGGATTGCAGAACATTTAGTTGTCGGAAAAATCTGCGAAGTTGGTGGTGATACCAATCCTGAATCCATAGTTCACGTATTTGCCATCCTGAAAAGCTGCCGCACCTTCGAGCCTGAATATGCGGAGTATACCATCGATGGAGTAGCCGACTTCGGTGTAGTTCTTTGACGTCGGTGTGGCAAGGTAGTTCAGGAATACGTTTTCATGGATACCAGCCAAACGAACCAGTGGAATGTTCGTAACAAGGAATTTTCTGAACTGATAATGAAAATTGCCGGAGAAATATTTGTCGCTTGTGCTGTACTTATAGTAGTCGAGCAACCGGAAACTTCCCACGGGATCATTAGTGACAAAAGGCGTTTCATTACCGAGGAAATGTTTGTAGTCCATGAAGTAGGCCTTGTCGTCATTGAAGAACATTCCAGCGCGTAAATAAAAATCTGCGTGACCCCGAGCCCCAACCTTAAGCCTATGCTTTGCACTGACTTCCATCTGATCGAAGTCCACGATGCTTCCGAAAATATTGTTGAATCCCTTCCGGTACTCCACCATAAAGGTTGGTGATGAATTGTTAACCATATGACGACGTCCATTTCTGATCATGTATTTCACCCATGGCCGTGTGGTAATATTAACCGATCCTACAAACGCTTTGTGTTCGGGGAAACTTGTATCGATCAATTCGTCATTCACAGGCGCATTTGGAGTATATCCTTCAATCTTATCCCGAGTCAACCCATTTATAATTCGTGTTATTGACCAACTCCCGGCGTTCCATCCATGTCCACGCTGTTCCCACCGAGATGTATGTGTTTATCTGGTGCGAGTAGTTGAGATCCACGTAGTCTCTTTCGTAGATCTTCATAAGGTTCTTTTCCAGTAACAACGTTGTGAAGTCGTTGATGATGGGAAGAATAGGTTCGTCGGGGTTGTATTGTTTGATGTAGCGGCCACCCTGGATATCAAGCCGGTCTTTTTTATTCCGGAGGGAGAAGTTGAGGTACCCTGAAGCGACTTTTCGGGAGAACGCATAACGGAAGGCGGGAGTAATTCTAATACGCGTTTTATTAGTGTCCTGAAGTATGGTACCGTACGACACTTTGTAGACGAAATTCCATCCTTCGACGGTGTTAAACCCGGGCATCGGAACATGTATTTTAAAATTGGAATGTTCGGAGATCTTATAAGTATCTCCGATAATAAGATCCCACGGTTGAAAGCCTTTGTGTTTTGATGATTTTAAAGTATCGCCTTCTTCTTTTTTCTTGGCGACCACCGCCATGCTGTCTATTTTCTCGTATCCTTTTATCTCCTGTTCAGTCAACGGCACCGGTCGTTCTTCGGCCCAATAGGTCGAATCCTTTTTATAAGCAGCGCTGTCAATCTCAAATGTGTTATCGGAGATCACTTCCGGTTCCTTTTGTTCCTTTATTTCGGCTTTTTCATAGTCTTTAATTATGGTGTTGAGTTCCTTTCGTGTGATCTCCTTTCCGCTGTTCAGTCGCTCCTGCAGTTGTTGTGACTTCTCCTGTTGTTCCTTCGCTTTTTTCGAGACCGCCGCCTGTTTCTGTTGGATCTGCTGCGCCTGTTGCTTTTCGATCTTTTCATCGATCACTTCCATCTTGTCTGCATCGACATACAGTTCGGGATTCATTTCGATCTTGTAGTCGCTCACAGTAGCCAAATAGTTGTACTCGAATTCGAAGCCGAATATTTTTCCGTCCGCCTTAAATCGATGGTTTACCGGCATCCAGGCTTTGTCATCGATCGGTGCGTACACTGCTTTGATGTTAATTCTGATTCCAAGTTTGGTGGTATAGATATCCATACTGTGAATGCTCCACCAGTTTTCCACCAGATATAGCATGCCTTCAACCACATTATCTCCTTTCGAGCGCGGAGTAATCTTTATGCGGCTTACCTCATAGTTACGATCTTTGAAGGTCCCCTGATATTCAAATTTGTAGTAAGAAAATGCCTTGGGAGAAAGCGGCGAAATGGTCTCTGCTATTTCCGGTTCATAGAAGCTTCCAAAAATGAATTGATTGGGATTTGTGTTATTGTCTTTGCCATCGCTTCGGATAGAAATCACTTTTTCTTCAAACTTTGCGGGCCGGGTGTATTTAATCTCGCTTATAGATTCAGTGACAAAAACCTGTCCTTTTTTTACACCGGCTTTTTCGATCTGTTTTTTTGCCAACCATGGATAATCTTTTAGCGTGCCTGCTCCTTTGATATACACACGGGCGGAGTATTTATCAATTTGCTGGGTATGATATTTCGCTTTAGCGATTGCCTTTCGCATGATGGTATAGGCGGGATCTTCAGCGCCGCTCTTAACGGTGACGGTTTCCAGCACTGTGATCTGTGTTTTCAACACTATATCGAGTACAACAAATGAATCGGATATCTCGACATCCCTTATCGCGGTTTCAAACCCAAGGTATTGGAATATGATCTCATATTTCCCCGGCGCCAGGATCATTTCATAACTACCTTTTTCATTCGTAGTTGTTCCGCTGCCGGTTTGTTTTACAAAGATTGTCGTATAGGCAAGGGGTTCACCCTTTTCAGATTTTACGGTGCCGCGTATACCCACTGCGTTCCCGAAAAGGTAGGTTGAAATGAAAAGCGCAGCAAGCGTCAGCAACAGCCGAGGAATCCTAATGAGTAAGGTGGGCAATGGCATTTGACTAAATGTTGCAGTTTAATCCAGATAAAAACCCTTGGCTCTGATCATCTCCTCCACTGCATCCGGAACGAGATAACGTACAGATTGGTTCTTTCGGATGCAGTTCCGGATAAAAGTTGCGGAAATATCAAGCATCGGTACGTCCACGATTTTAACGTTAGGATGCGTTTTTAGTTCAGAAGGTTGCGCATTGGGCCTGGGATAAACGTACAAGCCATAGTGATCAAGGATCTGCTTGTAGTTTTTCCATCGTGTGAACCCTTCCAGGTTGTCTTCACCAATTATTATCCTGAATTCTTTTTCAGGGTGTTTTTCTTTGAGGTGAACAAGCGTATGTATCGTATAGCTCGGCTTGGGCAGGTGAAATTCGACATCCGAAACCTCAAGCTTATAATTGTCATGGATAGCAGCGCGCACCATGTCATAGCGATCGAATTCATGCAATAATCCTTTGCTTTGCTTAAAGGGACTTTGTGGCGACACGACAAACCAGACCTTATTCAGGTCGGTGGACTTCAGCCATAAGATTGGCCACGATCAAATGGCCTGTATGAATAGGATTAAATGAACCGAAAAAGAGTCCTATTTTTTGAGATGAGGGCATCGGCTGTGAAGATAAGAAAAGCTCATGGCTTATTCTTAAACTCGTTGTAAAGCCGCTGAGCTTCAGCTAGTGACTTGTCCAGGTTTTCGTTAATCAGGACAACGTCGAACCTATCCTGGAAGCCCATCTCAAAGTTTGCCTTGAACAATCTTCTTGAAAGACTTTCCTCTGATTCTGTACCCCGGTCTTTTAACCTTTCTTTCAGCACCTCCATTGAGGGTGCCTTTACGAATACGGCGAGCGCATCGTCTCCGAAATATTTCTTCAGGTTCAATCCACCTTTTACATCGACATCAAAGATTACGTTCTTTCCATCGTTCCATATACGATTGATCTCAGACTTCAATGTTCCATAAAAATTACCCTCATATACTTCTTCCCATTCAATGAATTCATCGGCATCAATTCTTGCTTTGAATTCTTTTGGGGAGAGGAAATAGTAATCCTTACCGTGGGTTTCTGTACGGCCGCGTTTATCGCGCGTGGATGCCGAAATTGAAAATCCTAAATCGGGATTTTTAGCAAGGAGATGCTTAACAATGGTAGTCTTGCCCGAACCTGAAGGAGCGGAAAAAATGATAGCTTTTCCGGCCATCAATGGGCTAAGTTTTGAATCACTTTTGATTTAATGCTATCGACTAATTCTTGTGGTGCCTGCCCACTGCATTTTGTTTTAAGAAGTTGTCGAATGGCAACCTCGAGGTGATAGTTTTTGTAACATGGCATACATTCCTCGAGATGATGCTTTAAAAAATGTTCTTTTTGTTCGGGAGATGCTTCTCCGTCAACAATTAGCTGAAGCATTTGCATGCAATCACGCTGGTTTTCGCAGTCTTGCTTCATTCGGCTCTGGTCAGGATTACTCATAGGCTCATACAGTTTTATAACCCATTTGTTTTGCGTATTCACTAAGTTTTTCCTTTAGGAGATTTCGAGCGCGATGTAATCGGCTTCGTACAGTTCCTATTGGAATATCGAGGATCTTAGCCATTTCGTCATACTTAAATCCTTCCAGGTCACACAGTATTATTACTGTCCTGAAATCAACATCAAGAGAATTGAGGGCATTCGAAATCTCATCCCCGATCATATCTTTAAGCGCCTCCACACGCAGATCGGGCGTAATTTGCCTGTCAACCTCTTCGGAGTTATAATAACTTTCTACCTCTTGGTAATCCACCTTCGAAGGCTCCTTGCTCTTCTTACGGTAGTCGTTAATGAAACTGTTTTTCAAAATTCGGAACAGCCATGCTTTAGCATTAGTTCCTTTTTGAAAAGAATCAATAAAACGATACGACTTTAAATATGTATCCTGCACCAGATCTTTGGAATCATCCTGATCTAATGTAAGTCGATAGGCAAAGTTGTACATCGAGTTTATGTGGGGCATAAACTCATTATTGAAGATATTTTGCTTCTCTTCGTCAGAGTAATGTTGTTTTGGGGCCTCTTCTTCTAGTTCCATCAGGGTCTTAAATATATATTACAGGGGATGGAGTCAAATCAATGCAATACTCCCTTGAGCATTCCATAAGCCACAAAGATACAAGCAAATAATCAATGGACTGATTATAAATAAGGAATTAAATGGCTAAAAAAGGAGGATTTCGTACTTTCACCTGTTGGAATCGCAGACGTATGATTAGCTACCTGAAACGAAAACTGGAAAAATGGAAAACCAAAACCACCTTCAGGGAGTATGGCCATAAAGTCGAAACCTATGATCTCCCCAAAGACGGCAAAATAGACTTCGCGGTATGGCTTAATCCCCTGGAAAAACCGAAAAAAATTACCCAGGGCGGAGTGGATTTTTTCAGGAAGTTTATCAAGGAGGGAGACCTAGCCATTGATATTGGTACCCACATGGGCGACACCACTGTGCCTATGGCGACTTGCAACAGGACCAGAAAGGAATGGTACTAGGATTTGATCCAAATCCCACACGTGTTCAAGATTTTCACGGTCAATGCTTCGCTGAATAAAGAGCAAAGTGAATATCAGGCCTTTGCCTTATGCAATTACTAATGAAGATGGTGAGTTTTTTTTCACTTCGTCAGAGGCCAGCTTCAACAACGGTGGCATCGAAAAAAGCGAAACTAACAGGCACGGAAATTTTACTTTAAATCAAAAAGTAAAAGGTATAAACCTTGAAAAATATCTGAAGGAAAATCTGAGCTGACAAACTTCCAATACTATCCTTTATTAAAGTAGATACCGAAGGCTACGACAAGACAGTACTTGAGTCCATTGCAGGCTTACTGCAATCGCAGAAGCCGACGGTTGTTGCGGAGTGTTTCGGAAAACTTACCAAACAAGAAAGAGGTGACCTTTATGACTTCCTGCATTCACGCGGCTATATCATTCATCATTTCAATGACTTCGATGCAGCTACCGAAATTTATATTAATTGATGACCGTGAAGGAATGAACAAGTGGAAACATTTTGATTTTCTCCGCTGTTCACAAGGACAAGTATCAAGTCGGTTATCGACTTTGATTGTATTACCGGATCTTGTAATTTCGATATTCGCTCGGACTCCAGCCAGTGAGCTTTTCAACAATTCGTTTTAGTCCGGTCCTTTAAGTTTGAACTTCTTCTTGGAAAGGTCGTATTAAAATTTCCAGTTCATTGCGTCTATTCTTTTTCTCATCACGGCAGGATGCGTTCCCTTGAACATCGTCAGAGTGCGTCGATGTTTGAGTAATCGAACTCTTCCATCAGACGCCACATGTTTTTCGACCCATTGATCGTCGATGCCAATACTTGTTAAATGACTGTTGTTTTCCCTGCATTGCTTTCGGTTCCCTTACATATCCGTAGTGATATATTAAGGCATCGATCAATTTTACATTCAACTTCTCGTTTGGTTTTTTTCGAAATCCCTGGGCGTCCCGGTAGGAAAAAATATCCTGTCGGTTTCTAATTACCCTTATCTCCCTCCTGTACCAACGATAGGATTCACCCACGTAATCGTAGGATCCATAAAAATGAAGGTAACGGAATAACAACCCCTCCACAGTCGCGATCATCTTTGTATTGTTATCATAGCCTCTTTTACCGCGTCGAGGTATTTCTCGTGAAGCGCTTCATCACCCTGGATATAAAACGCCCAGTCGGAATCCCGTGATATCGCTTTAAATGCTTTGTCGGTTTCAACCGCCAGAACTCTGCCTCCCTCGCGAAGGCTGTCATCCCATATTGTCTCGATGATCCTGATCTTTGGTGATCCAATGTTCCTGTATCAACTCAAGGGTTTCATCCTCAGAATTCCCAACCGCTACCACTACTTCATCACAAATGGGAAGTATTGATTTAATCGCCTCAACGACGGGATAATCATACTTGATCGCATTTCTGACAAAAGTGAAACCGGATACCTTCATTAGTGTTTTTACTCTTTTCGTTTTGGCTCTTGCTTCGTCGCACGATTAATTTCCAAAAGTTTTGCGTACTTATAAAATACTCCGTTTGCATTTGAAACCGAGATCACCAGGCCTTCATAGCCATCCCAGATACCTCCTTTTAAAATGTAGCTCTTTAGAAATGAAGCCAATGTTTTATAAAAGATCTTGAATGGCGTAACCTTCTTTTTATGCGCATTCGCTTGTGCAAAAAGATCAGCATATCGTCCCTGCATTTTCGAAATGAGCTGGCCCGCATTTTCATATGCTTCATGCAGGATGTCGCCGTCGAGATTGATTACCGTTGAATCCTTATCCATCTCGACCACCTCGTGTACAAGGTCTCCCTGCCATCCTCCACGTTTCCTGTCAAACAAGCGGATCTTTCTATCGGGATACCAGCCGCACGAACGAATCCATTTGCCCGCGTAACTGTTCAGTCGGTTCATTGCGTATCCGTCGGCCTTCCAGTTCGATTTAGCTTTCAATGATGGATTTTTGCAGGTTCCTCCGATAAGTACTCATCGGCATCAAGCGACAGGATGTGATCATATTTTGCCTGCTGTACAGCAAAATTCTTTTGGGCTGTGTATCCGTCAAACGGTGCTCAATCACACGGCTCCGTTCGCCGTGGATATAGGCTTCGTTTGATCTGTCGAGAATGAATCAACGATCAATACTCTCGTCAGCGACGGCCTTTAGCGAATCAATGCATCGGGCTATCTTTTCTCTTCATTGTAGGTAATTACAACAGCGCTGATTTGGATCATTTCCTCCGCAGAATAAATCCCAAAGTACAACTTTGTGATCTAGTTAACCAAGACGTTATCCGTTAATCGTTATCCGTTATCGTAGAGTGGTTGGGGTGTGGGCATGGTAGCCGCAGAGACGCCAGGACGCTAACTTTACGCTAAGACTATCCAAAGTTCTCCAGCGAACTCCGTGACCTTAGCCCTTGCATTAACATGCTCACACGCACTGCTGTTATACACACCCACTCTCCACACTCACGATTAACGGATAACGATTAACGGTTAACGGCTGCCACTACACCAAATGACTTAACCATGTTAATAAATTCCACTCTATATCCCTCTATATCCTCACCTCTTCGCACGCTGCGCCATCTGCACTACCTCATCATAACTGAAATTCTTAACATACTCAGATTCTCTTAACAACATTCCAAATGCAGCCACTGATGCCGACCATCTGAAATTATCGGATGTCTTCGCAAGCGCGATATTATTATCCAACAATGGATGAACGATCAGCTTACTCACTTCTTCATCGGGTTTCTTGTAGCGAAGTTTGATGGTCATCAACTCTTTAGAATTAACGGCAGACGGTTCGATCTTTGTAGTTCTGATATTTCAAATCGTCGATCTTATAGAATTCACTGTCGACGCCGACAGGGATAATCTCATAGAGAGCAGTGACGGTGTGACCTGAACCAAGTTCACCTGCATCTTTTTTATCGTTATTAAAGTCTTCACTCTTCAACATTCTGTTTTCATAACCGATAAGGCGATAAGCTTTTACTTTTGCCGGATTGAACTCGATCTGCAGCTTTGACATCCTTCGCGATAGTAAATAATGTTCCTCCAAATTCATTCACCAGTACTTTACGTGACTCGGAGATGTTGTCGATGTAAGCATAATTTCCGTTTCCTTTATCGGCAAGTATTTCCATTTTCGAATCCTTATAATTGCCCATTCCAAAACCTAACACGGTGAGGAAAATGCCATCCTTTCTTTTTTCTTCGATCAATCGTTCCATTGAGGCATTGCTTGACTCACCCACGTTGAAGTCACCGTCGGTTGCCAGGATTACGCGGTTATTTCCGTTCTTCACGAAATGTTTTTTAGCGACGGCGTAGGCCAAATTGATCCCTGCGCCACCAGCCGTTGATCCACCTGCCTCAAGACGATCGATGGCTTCCATGATCGTTTTCTTTTCGCTGCCTGGTGTAGGTTCAAGTACGAGACCTGCGGCTCCTGCATAAACCACTATCGCAACATGGTCCTGGGGACGAAGCTGTTCAACCAGCATTTTGAAAGATGTTTTCAACAACGGCAATTTGTTTGGTTCATCCATGGATCCGGATACATCAATGAGAAACACAAGGTTTGACGACGGTAAGTTTTCGGTGCTGATCTTTTTTCCCTGTAAGCCGATGTGAACAAGCTTGTGTTTGTTGTTCCAGGGCGCCTGTGAAATTTCGGTTATCACCGAAAATGGATGGTCGTCTTTCGGCTGTTCGTAGGAATAGTCGAAGTAGTTTACCATTTCTTCGATACGAACGGCATCCTTTGGAGGACGCTGACCATTGTTAATGAATCGACGCACGTTGCTATACGAAGCTGCATCAACGTCGATTGAAAAAGTTGATAAAGGATTTTTTATGGCGTCGTGAAAGATATTTTCGTTGATTGCGTCATATTCTTCTGTGTTGAATGATTGTTGGTAATATCATCCGAGGCCTGTGCAGTTGTTATATACTCCGACGACCAGGTGACACGTCCATGCAGGCTCTTCTTAGATTTCGAATAGCCCGATACAACGACTTCATTAAGCTCAGTTGATGTCGATGGTCAACACGACGTTGATCACATTGCTTGTGCCGATCGTTCACTTTGTTAGTCACATAACCGATGAAGGAGAATGTCAAGGATACCGCCGGAGGAAGGAACGGTAATACTGTAATTGCCCTTTGCATCGGTAACGGTATTGTTGGTTGTTCCTTTCAACGTTACATTGACGCCCGGCATAGACATTCCGTCATCCGCGGATGTCACGTTTCCGGTAATAGTTCGGCTTTGTGGGGGCGTGAATCCAAATGAAAGCATTAGGACAGCAGCAAGAATCCAGATTGACTTTTTCATGGCGAAAATTTTTGTTTAGCTCTTAGATGCTGTATCCGGATCATTTCCATAAATCGGCTAACTATTTTTTTGTTATTTTTCAAAAATGCTGTCCCCGGAAAAATATAAGCAGTTAACCGACCACGAGCTGATCCTACGCTATAAGGAATCGGGGGAATTGGCCGTTGTGGGCGAGTTATACAGTCGCTACATGAGCCTGGTATTTCGGGGTTTGCCTTAAATACCTGAAGGATCGTGAGGAAGGCCGGGACGCCGTGATGCAGATCTTTGAAAAACTGGTATCCCTGCTGCGTGAACACGAGATTATTAATTTCAAAAGCTGGCTTTATGCTACGTCCAGAAATCATTGCCTTATGCAGCTGAGGGCCAGAAAGGGTAAGAATTTTGAAGAAATTACGGATGCTTTTATGGAAACCGGCACCGAAATGCATCCGGAAGATGGGGCTGAAATGGAGTCAAATCTCAGTAAATTAGAGAATTGTATAGAGCAGCTGGTCGCGGAACAGAAGAGCTGCATACGGTTGTTTTACATACAACAGAAATGTTATAAGGAGATCGTGGAACTAACTGGCTTTGATGACAATAAGGTAAAAAGCTACATTCAAAATGGTAAACGCAATCTGAAGATATGTATGGATCAAAATGGCTGATCTTAACGACGATATTAAGAAATACCTGAGGGGTGAACTTAAGTCCTGCGGAGATGCATGCGCTCGAGAAGAAGGCACTCAGATGATCCTTTTCTCGAGGATGCGCTTGAGGGGGCAGTACAGCTTGACTCTAATGCTTTCGATTCCGATTTAAAAAACCTTAGATCGTCTCTGAATGAGCGTGTTTCAGAAGAAAGGAAAAACTATATCCCTGTGGGTCTGGCCGGCACAGAATTGCGGCCGGTTTAATCCTTGTTGCACTCTCAACTTTTGTGATCGTCAAGTTAACGGGCAATAAACCGGAAGACGACCTGGCGTTGAAGCAAGAATCACTCAGTTCGACGAATGACAAGGGTAATGAAGCGGTCGCTACTGATTCAACAGCCCTAAGCCGCGACTCACAAGGGGAACCAGCAAAATCGCAAGCCTCCACTCCTCCTGAGAGAGACTCAGAAGCTGAAGAATCAAAACGAGCTGACTGATGCCGCCGGACCTTCTGCCTCTACAGCAAATACCGACGAAATTTCTCAAGCCGAAAAAGCAAAGGACGATGAACGACTAGCCGAAGCAACGGAGGCGGTAGCCGAAGAGCAACCTGTTCAAAATGCACCCGCTGAAGCTGATAAAGAAGTTGCGCTTAAAAAGCAGGCTGAAGGAATTAAACTTGACGATGATCAAAAACAACGTGTTGCCATCCGCTACCCCCGAATCAAGAGCCAAAGGGCTTGGTGCTTTCACCCCATCAAAGGTGATACGCGGTCGTGTCGAATCGGTAGACGGGGTTCCTTTACCGGGCGTAAACGTAATGTTCAAAAATACCAATATCGGTACCGTTACAGATGGATCAGGAAACTATCAGCTCTCGGTAGCAGAAACCAACCGGCTGTAACAATCCCAGCCTTGTATTCTCTTTTATAGGCTTCACCAGCACAGAAGTAGACGCAGGTGACAAGACTCAACTCAATGTACAATTGAGCTGAAGATGTCTCACAGCTCAGCGAAATTGTCGTGGTTGGTTACGGCGCTGAAAAAAAATCGGAAGATGCGCCTGAAACACTGGAGTTCGCAAATCCTTACGGTGGCCGCCGGGCATACAAACAATACCTTGAAAAAAACATGCAGTACCCCGAGCAGGCATTGGCAGAAAACATCGAAGGGAAAGGTTACCATTCAATTCACTGTGGAATCATCGGGTCAACTTTCTGATTTCAAGGTATTAAAAGGTATTGGCCATGGCTGCGAAGAAGAAGTAATCCGCCTTGTAAAGCAGGGACCGAAATGGAATCCGACACGAAGAAACACCGAGTCCCTACGCGACAAAGTGAAGGTGCGGATGAAATTTACATTGCCTAAAAAATAGTACATTGAATGAAAGGTCCTCTAAATGTTCGGACGGGCAAAACTTATTCTCATTATCATTCTTCTCTTTGCGGTTTGCGTAACTGCTTATGTTATCGTTGTCGTAATTCCCACACAGCTTGCACAACGAAGCTATGAAGGCGCCAAACAGATCGGCCACGATATTTCAGAAGCCTTTCAGTTCACACCAGAGATCACTGTTAACAATACAGTTGTCCTGCAACAACAAACGCCGATACTTGAGCTGGCGACCTTGTCCCAAAATTTTCGACATGAGTATGAATGGACTAACACGCGGCTTGGCAGTACAAAAAAGATTAACATAAAGGGAAGCTTCGAAGCTAAAGCAGGATTCGATCTGAACAAAAGGTTTGCCCTTGAGATCACAGACGATAAAGCACTGGTCTTTCTTCCGAAACCTCAGTTATTGTCCATTGAATCTTTGAATGACACTAAGTTCGAAGACGAGGATGGTTATTGGAACTGGGTGAATATGGATGATCGTTCCAGAGCTATCAATGCTTTCACATCGGATGCAAAGAAATACGCTCAGAAGGCGGAGTTTGTATCGAAAGCCCAGCAGGCGATGGAAGGCAAACTACGGGAAATCCTCAAGCTCCATGGAAAGGAGATGGAGATACATTATTCGGAAAGTGAGAGGATACGTCATCCTGAAAATGTTCCTGTTAAATGAGGTTAAGAGTTATGAGTTATGAGTTGGTAGTTAGCTGAGTGTGGGTGTGGGAGGCGGGTTCAGGGTGTGACGCCTCGAAATTGTATTTTCAACTCATGGTCATGCTCTGGCCCTCCATAGCCATAACTCATAACTCATAACATACTCATAACTAAATAACTATAATAAACTCCGTTCCCTTTCCGACCTCACTTTTTAATTGTATGTCTGCCTGGTGAAGGTGAAGTATTTGTTTCGTCAGCGCGAGTCCTATGCCTGAGCCGTTCTTTCGTGTAGTGAAAAACGGAATAAATATCTTTTCCATTGTTGCTCTCGTCAATCCCTTCCCCGTTGTCGACTATGTGAATGTTAAGCGGTCCTTTTTGCATTGTAGTTGTATAGATATCAACTTTTGGAACGTCACGATTCGCGGGTTGCTTCGAACGCATTTAAAAGAAGGTTTATAAAAACATGCTCCATCAGTTGGCGGGTCTGCCACAACTTCGACATTTACATTCGAGATGGTAAGCTGAACGTTGTTCTCCGCAATTTTCGGATGCAAGGAGGATTCTGACGCGGTCAAGGATTTCGTTCAGACCTATTTTCCTCAGCGATGGCGCCGGAACGTGAGTAAGCTTGCGATAGGTCTGAGTAAAATTGAAAAGACCTTCACTTCTCACCTTAATTGCTTCAAGTCCCTTATCCAATGAATCGAACAACGTTATATCCGCCTCTGACAAGACTTGCTGATTTTGTTTGATCATTTTGTGAAGAGTGTCTCCTAACGAAGATATTGGCGAAACTGAATTCATTATCTCGTGACTCAGTACCCTGATAAGTTTTTGCCATGATTCCATTTCACGCACATCCAACTCAGTTCTTTATATTCTGCATTGAAATGAGTTTGAAATACCGGCCATCGAGCTTGAATTCGGAAGCATGCACAGATAAGCTGTAACAATTCATTGTCGATGTTCGCCTTTAACCAACCGCGTTTCACCAGCATGTATCTCACGAATGGTTTTTGTCAATGGGCCATCAACCGATTCAAGCATCTTTAAATTTGTTACGATGGTTCTTCTCAACAAATCACGCAACGCCTGATTGGCAAGATGTACTTTCTCATCAGCATCGATACTCAGGATACTAACGCGAACATGCTCCACCAGCATCTCCAGATATTTGTGTTGTATTTCTTTTTCCGCGCTGATCTTTTTGAACATCCCGAAATGTTGTTGAATACTTCATACAACGCATCATAGTTCTTTCCGCGACCGGTAAGTTCGTAATGGGTGGTAAAGTCACGTTGAAGAAGAGTTTGCATAAAGGTTCTGATGTCGCGATTAAAGCGATCGGTATACCATATCAACTCAATGATGGAAATGAATACAGCCACATCCGACGTATACTGATCGAAGGTATAGCTCATGCACGATACACCAGGAAAGAACTGTTACGATGGCGGTGAGGATTACCACCCGAAGAATAAGCTGAAACCTGAAATTTCTTAAATACCATAAGTTTCTATTCTTCGATATAATGCTCCTCTTGACAATCCGAGTTCTTCTGCGGCATGACTGATATTTCCTTTGTGCTTAGCAATTGTTTTGCGAATAGCCCATGCTTCCAATTTTTCCAGGTTTAGGTGATCAAAGTCAAATCCTTCGGAATGGTTGGGAAGCAATGTTCCAAAATCTTCAATTGAAAGTACTTCTCCCTCGCTCATGATCACTGCGCGTTCGATGGCGTGCTGCAGTTCTCTGATATTGCCAGGCCATCTGTATTTCTGCAACTGCTCAATTACCGACTGAGGAACTTTCAAATACGGCTTCTGATATTTATGACGGAATTTGTCTGTATAGTAGTTCGCCAGCGGTGGAATATCATCGACGCGATCGTAAAGAGATGGTATAGTTAGTTCGACTGTATTTATCCGGTATAACAGATCCTCTCTGAATGTTCCTTCGGTAACCATTTTCCGAAGGTCGCGGTTCGTTGCACTTATGACACGGACATCGAGATCAATTGCTTCGTTGGATCCAAGCCGTACGATTTTTTTATGCTGAAGCACTGTCAACAGCTTTGCCTGCAATGCAAGGGAAAGATTTCCGATTTCATCGAGGAAAATTGTTCCGCCTGCCGCGGCTTCAAAGCGTCCGATGCGATCCTCTTTTGCGTCGGTAAACGCTCCTTTCTTATGACCGAAAAGTTCACTTTCAAATAATGTCTCGCTTAACGATCCAAGATCAACGGACATAAAGATCCCGTCCGCTCGTTTTGACTGTCGATGCATTTCCCGCGCGATCACTTCCTTGCCGGTACCGTTTTGTCCGTTTATTAAAACCTCCGCTTCAGTTGGAGCCACCTTTTCGATCGTTTTTTTTATAAGCGACATAGCCTCCGACTCGCCGATCATTGGATCGTGTTGCTGGTTCAATCGCCGACACCAATGATCTTTGCTGCGATTTCAAGGTCTTCACCTTTTTCTTTTCCTGGCTGACGGTGTTCGCAGTTTTTACTGTTGTTATTAGTTTTTCATTTTCCCAGGGTTTTACTATGAAGTCAAGCGCGCCTTCGCGAATGGATTCCACGGCGATGGAAATATCAGCGAATGCAGTCATCAGGATAACCTGGGTTTCGGGCGAGATTGCGAGTACTTTCTTCAACCAAAACATTCCCTGGTTTCCTGTTGTGTCGCCCTGTCTGAAATTCATATCCAACAGTACAACATCTATTTCGCTGCGATCGAGCATTGAGGGAATTCGCTCGGGATTGTTCGCAGTTACTACGCTCTTGAAATGAGGCTCAAGCAAAAGTTTTATGGACAGGAGAACGAATTCATCATCGTCAACAATTAGAATATGCCCTGATTTGGTCATGATTGATATTGTTCCCTAAGGTATTGACCGGATTGACGAATTATTGCAAAAAAGTGCCCATGAATGGACAGTTGCATTTTTACAAATGGGCATTTCTGTGTGCATTGCCAAAAAAGCCTGCAAATCAAGCTGGAATTGGGTGTTTGGAAGCGGCATGACAATGAGGAATGACGAATGAGGAATGAAGAATGAAAAGGGAATAGTCAGCGCGATGGATGAGCATGAATGTCGCAGTAGAGTTCTAAGCTCCGAAGACTCTACAGTGTTGTTGCGATCGATCTTGTTCTAATCGTCCTGTCGTCCTTAATATAGCATGGAGTACAGCTTCCTCGCAGTCATTAAACAGTGAATCAAATGATTTCTTGTCGAAACATTATTCATCATCACTCATTCATCATTCCTCATTATGCTTGAGCATCACCTATTGCTGATCTACCGGAACTTCAAACGTTTCAAAAGTTCATTCTTTATCAACCTCATTGGGTTGTCCACCGGATTGGCGTGTACGCTGTTAATCTATCTCTGGGTAGACGATGAATTCAAGGTCGATAAATTTCATGCGAATGACAGTCGACTGTACCAATTGATGGAATACCAGCAAAACGCTGTTAACAATGTACGGGTCACGAACTCCACGCCAGGGCTGCTTGCCGAAGAACTTGAAAGTAACATGCCAGAAGTCGAATATTCAGCAGTCGTCACCCCGTTTCTATTGGTTCGACAAATCGTCGCTCTCTATCGGCGACAAACGAATTGAGGCCGGTGGCATCTATGCGGGAAAAAACTTTTTTAACATCTTCTCTTTCGGCTTGACTCACGGAGATGCAAGCAAAGTATTGGCAGATAAAAACTCTATCGTCATCTCCGAATCTACTGCGTTGGCATTGTTTAATACAACAGAAAATGTCATTGGAAAGGCTGTGGAGTTTCAACGCGAGAAGGAATATATCGTTTCCGGGATCTTTAAAGGAACACCGTCAAACTCTACACAACAATTCGACTTTGTCTTGTCGTTCGAGGTGTTTAAAGAAATGACGCCAGGTGTGTTGAACTGGGGTAACTCTGGTCCGATGACATTTGTTGTATTAAAGGAAGGTTCAGATCCGGCACTGTTCAATAATAAGATAAAAGACATCATCGGCACTAAGGTCGCCGAAAAACACAGAACGTTATTCGCAACCAAGTATTCCGAACTGTACCTCCATGGTAAGTTTGAGAATGGAGTTCAAACAGGTGGAGGAATTGAATATGTCGTCATGTTTTCGCTGATCGCTCTGTTCATTCTTATCGTGGCGTGCATCAACTTCATGAACCTTTCAACAGCAAAGGCATCGCGACGGATAAAAGAAGTCGGGATCAAAAAGGCGATTGGCGCAAACCGGCGATCACTTGTTCTTCAGTACATGGGTGAGTCACTTCTGATGAGCATGTTGTCTTTGTTTGTCGCTGTTCTTTTAGTTGACCTGCTGCTGCCACAGTTCAACGGCATTACGGGGAAACAGCTCATTCTTAAACCTGACTTGGGTATCATCCTGTCGTTCGCCACCATCGCGTTAGTAACAGGAATCATCGCCGGAAGTTATCCCGCTCTCTATCTTTCTGGATTCAGCCCTGCCGCTGTGCTTAAGGGAAAACTAAACACTACCCTTGGCGAGCTTTGGGCAAGAAAAGGGTTAGTAATATTTCAGTTCACGGTTTCGGTGATATTCATTGTTTCCGTTCTGGTTGTCTACAAACAAATTCAATATCTGCAGACGAAAAACCTCGGTTATGACAAAGAGAACATTATCCATTTCCAAATTGAAGGACGAATTAGTCAGAGCAAAGAAGCATTTCTTACAGAATTGAAAAAACTGCCGGGTGTGGTAAACGCGTCAACAGTTGCACAAAGTATGGTGGGTGGAGGAAATACAACAACTGTTGATTGGGAGGGTAAGGATCCTGACGATCGAACTCCTTTTGCGATCAGGCCAGTAAATTATGATGCGATCGAAATGCTGGGATTGAATATTATAGAAGGCAAATCGTTTTCACGGGAAGGTCGGGATAGTCTGAAAGTCATCTTTAATGAAGCAGGTATTGAAGCGATGGGTATGAAGGATCCCGTAGGAAAGACGGTCAGTATTGGTGAATTCAAGGTGGATATCATTGGGGTAGTGAAAAATTTCCATTTCGAATCTCTTCGAACCAGTGTTAATCCGATGTTTTTTATTCTTGCTCCTCAGTACACGCAAAAGGTTATGGTAAAGATTGCTGCCGGAAAAGAAACAGAGACCATCGAACGTATTCAAAATTTCTACCAACAGTTCAATCCAGGGTTCGCCTTCGACTATCGTTTCCTGGATCTGGATTATCAGGAACAATACAATACAGAGCAGCGGGTGGCAAAATTATCTAAGTATTTCGCTGGGTTAGCTATTCTGATATCATGCCTTGGATTGTTCGGCCTTGCTGCGTTCACGGCTGAGCGGAGGCTAAAAGAAATTGGAATCAGGAAAGTATTGGGAGCAAGTGAACTAAAAATAATTTATTTGCTGTCGGCTGACTTCACAAGGATCGTATTCGTGGCAATCATTATTGCGCTGCCTATAAGTTATTTGCTTACAAAGGACTGGCTAGACGATTTCGCATTCAAAATATCTCTTGCCTGGTGGTACTTTTTAGTCGCTGGCTGTATTGCTCTAGTCATTTCATGGATAACTGTCGGAATGCAGGCATTGAAAGCATCACGGGCAAATCCGGTAGATTGCTTGAGAAACGAATGATCAGTGAACAATGCGTTCTTCTAAATATAAAATATGCTCAAACACAACATACTTCTTATATATAGGGGTTTCAAGCGATTCAAAACTACGTTTTTCATTAACCTCATTGGACTTTCCACAGGACTAACTTGTGTGCTCCTAATTTACTTATGGGTGAAGGACGAGTTGGAAATGGACAAGTTCCATGAAAAAGAGAAGCGGCTTTACCGGGTTATGGTAAATAATCCAAACAGTGAAGAAATTGAAACGTCGCCTTCGACACAGGCCATCCTCGCGGAAGCGCTCAAAGAAGAGGTACCTGAAATAGAAAATGCTGTTGCCTCCACAGGCGCAGCTGTGGATTTGACAATGACAATTGGCGATCGGCACATTCCTGTTAGCAGCTTTTTTGCTGACAAGGATTTCTTTACCATTTTTTCGTTTGAGCTCGTTCACGGCAATCCGACCCATGTCTTACAGGACAAAAAAGGTACTGCAATTTCCGAGTCAACTGCCGTAGCGCTTTTTGGTTCCGCCGATAATGCTGTCGGAAAAATTATTGAATGGCAGTTCCCTTACGGTAAAGACGAAGTTTTTATTGCCGGCGTGTTCAAGGATATTTCCGCCAATTCATCCATGAAGTTTGACGCTGTGATGTCATTTGAGATCTATAAAGATCTTGTTGGAAAGGAAAGTCTTCATTGGGGAAACTTCGGCTGTAGCACCTTTATTGTCCTGAAGGAAGGCGTTGACGTGGCGACTGTAAACCAAAAAATAAAGGATTTTATAAAACGAAAAGCAGCCGACGCCAAGGTTACGTTGTTCCTCGCGCCGTTCTCCGAATACTACCTTTACGGTACATATATCAACGGTGTCCTTGTCGGCGGAAGGATCGAATATGTAAAGTTGTTCTCAATTATCGGCATTTTTATTTTGGCCATTGCCTGCATAAACTTCATGAACCTTGCAACGGCCAAGGCTACCCGGCGTATCAAAGAAGTCGGTATAAAAAAAGCAATTGGCGCGAGTCGAAGAACACTTATCATTCAATACCTGGCAGAGTCAATGATGATGGCATTGTTGTCGCTTGCGATTGCTCTTTTGTTCGTCGACCTCTTACTTCCCCAATTCAATTCCATTACCGGAAAGGAGCTGGATCTCCGCTTTAGTTCAAACCTTGTTTTATCGCTGGCAGGCGTCATCACAATAACGGGCTTACTTGCGGGTAGTTATCCAGCCTTTTATTTGTCTCGCTACAATCCAGCTGTTGTATTAAAGGGATCCTTCAACACTCAAGGAAGTACCCTCGGTGAATTACTGGCGCGGAAAGGACTGATCATATTTCAGTTTACTCTTTCCGTGATCTTTATCGTGGCCGTCATGGTCGTTTATAAACAGGTTGAGTTTGTTCAAACAACATATCTGGGTTACGACAAAGACAACATTGTTTATTTCAACCCAGAGGGCAGGGTGGCGACGAACCTCGAAACCTTTCTTGTCGAAGCCCGGAAAGTACCCGGTGTGATGAATGCATCATCAATAGCACGAAGTATTGTCGGTGCACAAAATTCAACGGTCGGGTACTTTCATTGGGAAGGAAAAGATCCTAACGCCATAATTCCCTTTGAAATAGTAAATAGCAACTATGAACTAATCGAAACATTGGGCTTGCAAATGAAAGAAGGAAGGTCGTTCCAACGAGAATTCCCGCAGGACACTGCAAGCATCATCTTCAATGAAGCCGGCCTCGAAGTGATGGGGCTGAGCGATCCCATAGGAAAAACATTTAACCTCTGGGGAAAAGACTACAGGATCATTGGGATTACTACAAATTTTCATTTTGAATCATTACATGAAAAAGTCAAGCCTTTATTCTTCAAATTGGATCCCGAAGAAGCCGAGAGGATAATGATAAGGCTGGAGCCGGGTAAGGAAAGAAGCGTCGTTGGTGCTCTGGAGGAGTTGTACAAAAGATTCAATCCCGGCTATTCTTTTGATTACAAGTTTCTAGACGAAGAGTATCAAACTCAATACAACGCAGAGAAGCGCGTCGCGACATTATCAAAATATTTTGCCGGCCTGGCAATCGTTATCTCCTGTCTCGGGTTATTCGGCCTGGCTGCATTTACAGCGGAGCGCAGGTTAAAGGAAATAGGAATAAGAAAAGTGCTCGGCTCCAGCTCATTTGGTATTGTGTACCTGTTGTCGTCGGATTTTACAAAAGTTGTCATTATCTCAATAGCCATCGCGCTACCGGTAAGTTATTTTATCACCGAACAATGGCTTGCAAGTTTTGCATTCCGAATAACACTACAATGGTGGTATTTTGCCGGTGCAGGTCTCGTAGCGATTTCCATCGCATGGCTTACCGTCGGGACGCAGGCTGTTAAAGCTGCGATGGCAAATCCCGCGCAATGCCTGAAGGATGAATGAAAACTTTGGTTATAAGTTATGAGTTATGAGTTGGTGTGTGAGCGAGGGTGTGGGTGTGAAGCTACCTAACGAATCTATTTGATAAAGAAAGATGGTGGGTGCTAGTCCACACTCACGCCCCTGCCCCAAACTCCCGCCTGCGCGAAACGCTTCGGACGGGCAAGCATAACTCATAACTCATAACTCATATACTCATAACTCATAACTCCTAACTAAATCATTCCATTGTTGTGCGACAACACTTGCACGATTTCCTGTTTGACGCAACAGTGCTTAGTAATCCTGGATTCAATGATGTTTATAAAATCATAAAAGACGAACGGCTTTCCGGATATTATTCCCTCCGACTGTACACCGACAACATTTCCGCATGCTAAAATTCGATGCAGCTTGACTGGTTGACGTTGCCTCAAAGCATCTGAAAATTCTTTATTGACATCAATTCTGTCCGGATCGGAATTGTTAAAAAGCAAACTGATCAATGTCTTGTTGCTTTCGCTCACTTTGATATCATTTTCTTCAGTGACGTTGAAGGCGGGAGTAACAATAGGATTGCCAGTGATATCCTGAATCGCATCCCAATGCTCAACGACCTTGTCCATTGAAAACCTTAAAAAGATCTGCAACCAACAGGTGTTTGCCCATAAAGGAAAGATCCAGCAGTAACATCACGTAATCGCCGTCTGCAATAGCAAGAATTATTGGTGACTTATCCTCCTCCTTAGGCTTCGGGAGGCTTTTGAGAAATTCAACAGCGTCTCGTAGTCCAGCCTTGCCATCTTTCATGGACGGCGAATGTTGAATGTAATCATCGCTTATATAAGTGTCTATTAAGTCACCGTTTCGATCGCGGATGACTTTCTTATAAAGATCCAGGACCAGATTTTTGTTTGATATATTATTCATGTGTCTTCAATTATGTTGTTGAAAAATTTAGATCTGTTGTTTTTTTGAAATCATCTATTAACCGAATTGAACACGGTCATAGAATCAATCTTGCAATTTGAATGATGAAAGGGATTAGGAATAAACCAGGTCAGGAGCCTGTTTCAAATCCACGTTTTGTCGGGGCTGGCCCGAATTCCGATATGGTTAAACTCTTAGAATGAGACAAATCTAATAAAATACTTCGTTTATAATAACTATGGGATTAAACTAGCTCTTCCGTAATGGATTAAGTGTTGCGGTAGAGTGTGGGTGAGGGTGTGTGTGGTTTACCGCAAAGACGCCGAGCCGCTAAGAATTTCGTTAAGACCTTTGCGTCTGCGCCTCTGCGGTTAAACATACTCCGCCCGCACCTCATCACTTGACCAGTTTCGGCATAACCTTCTCCTTCCGTAGAAGGATTAATACACCAGCTACAACAAAGGGGATACTTAGTATTTGGCCCATGTTCAAAGCAAGACTCATCTTCAAAGGGTACCTGGCTGATCTTGAAAAATTCTTCAATAAAACGAAGAGCGAAGTAGATGATGAGAAACCAACCGGTGAGAAAGCCGTCTTTGATCTCGTTTCTCTTCTTACTCCAGGTGTAGAATAGGAACGCAAAAAGCATGAAACAATAGATTGCTTCATAAAGCTGTGCAGGATGACGTGGGACATCGTCAACGCTAGTAAAAATAAAAGCCCAGGGTAATGATGTTGGGAGTCCAACCATTTCGGAATTCATCAGATTTCCCAGACGGATCAACCCTCCTGTCAAGATCGACACAATGACAATCCGATCAAGGATCCACAGATATTTAACTTTTGCCTTCCGGGCGAAGAAATACAATGCAATAAGGACACCTATTCCCGCACCATGGCTGGCCAGTCCACCTTCCCAGATTTTCAGGATACTCAACGGGTCGCTTAGAAAGGTTGTGAAGTCATAAAAAAGAACATGGCCTAATCTTGCGCCAACCATTGCTGCTACCAGCATGTATATCATCAACGTGTCGATCTCCTTGCTCGGCCTGTTTTCCTTTTTATAGATGTAATACATTATTTGTTGGCTTAACAGAAAGCCGACAGCCCAGGACAATCCATACCAACGAATCGGGTGATCAAGGAACGGCATAGTAAAAATGTCTGGATCTACATCCCAAATGATATAGGACAACATTGAAATTTTATTCATGAATAGGTAACGAAGTGATGACTACTGTTCAGAGCTCTTTGATGTATACTCTTCTAAACTGAACGAGACTAGGAGGACTCACCCACTCGCCATCTTTTTTGGAACCGTGGTGTTGCAGAGCTATACGTCCTTTTTCAGGTAGTTCGGGAAGAAGAGCATTTTCAATAATGTTGATGCCGTTAAGGTCGACGGTCATACGGTTGCTTTTCATAGTGATCTTAAATGTATTCCATTCGCCGATATTCTTATCCGCGTTGACTTTTGGAGTGACCCCGCGTCTAACTTCAGGCGGCATTTTTTCGTCCATTCGATAACCATACACCTCTCCGGATCCAATTGGCCAGCACCAGATATTAGCCTGGCATTTACCAACCCCGCGCAAAATTATCCCTGAATCGGAATCGGGAAGCGTCATCGAAATTGGTTTTCCATTTTCGTCAAGTTTATGAAGGCCGCTTGGCAGGATCAGCGGCACATTTTGATTCTTCCAGGGTGTTTCCTTTATTCTCCAATCGACATAAAGGATAAAATCTTTGTATTCCTTGTCGGTCCAAAGATTCTTGTCCTGCGCCTCGCTTTCCGCATCGTAGTCAATCACACCATCTTTTATTTTCCAATGGCCATTATCTCCATCAGGCAATTTCCAGTTGGTGAAGTCTGAACCATTGAACAATGATTTGAATCCTGCTGGCACCTTTTCGCTGCTTTGTGCGCATACCGCCGACGTGATGAATGCCAATACCAAAGTGTGAAAAGCTAATCGCATAAGAATTTTATTTTCAAATAACCAATTACAAATCAATCACAATCACCCCATCACCAAATCGCTCAATAAATAAAGTCCGTCCATTCTTTGCTTTCATAAATAGCAGCGCCTCCTTTCCCTACTTCCAGATACGATCCTTCTACCAGGTAAGCACTCGAGTTCTTTCGCCAAGCCATCGAATGGTTTGAAAGCATCTTTAAGAGGTTTAGTTTCCGGTGCGCCTTCGGGCCAGTACTTGTGCCGCGCATCGACAGAGGTAATCGCAAAGATCGTGATATAAGAAGCTGTGTTGTCCCCTGCTACAGCTTTGTAATACATCAAATGCATGTCAGGCAACACATTGCCTACAGCCGGATGTAACTTCTCGACGACAAATTTTTCAAACTCCGCCGCTTTTTCTTTTTTCACCTTGATATAATGAATACCAAGGATCCCAATATCTGGCCGCGTTGTGAACTTGTCAGCACCAATTAATCTGTATTCTGTGTACGTATGTGTATTGCTGAGAAAATCGGATGGCTTCTTTCCCGATCGTGCCTATGACTTCGTCCCGGAAAGGGCTGCCGGTCGAAAACGATTCGCGCTCCGATGATTTTCCAGCGCCAAAGACGAGCAATAGCTCCCCTTTACGTTTACCTCGGTCGGCGTGAAACGCATGAATAGATACGGACGGGTTGTTCTTTTTGATTTTCTGAGTGACATCGGTATTGATGTAAGATCTAAATGCTTCTGCATTTGAATTCTTCTTCAGCGTTGAAGTGCTGACAATAACGACCTCTCCCAACTTCATACCTTGACCGTGTGCGACAAGACACACCGTTGTCGTTAACATGATAGCGTAGCAGAATATGGATTTCATACGAATGCCGGTAAATGGTGGGGCATGAATAAAGTTAGCCGTTGAAATATTAATTGCAAATCCCCATTGTGACAATTACACAATTGGTGGGTGGTGACGTCAGTTAACCCGAATCAGGGTGCCAAGTTGCGCGCCAGAAAATCTGTTCGTTTATTAATAAGATTCCGTCTGGCGCGCTTCGTTTGTTGATCCTTATGCCCCGGGTTTACACCCGGGGCTATTAAAATTTCACCCCTTCGGGGTTGGATGATGCGGGTCCGAGTTATTCCTTGTATGATCTGATATTTTGTAAGGCGGCGGCACACCCGGATTGTGGGCAATGTTGCGCGCCAGAAAAATCTGTTCGTCTATTAATAAGTATTCCGTCTGGCGCGCTTGGATCGATCGTTTGTCATCCCCAGGCTAAAGCCTGGGGCTACAGATTATACTTATCACACCCTCGCCCACACACCAACGTCAAACGCATCTGACGGCGCATAGCTCACTCATAACTCATAACTCACGCTATAACTCGCATAACTCATAACTCATAACTCAGCAAAAAATACTTGAGTGTTGAGTGTTGTTTTGTTGAATGTTGAGTGTTCCGATCGGAGGAAGCATTTTTCTAAGAACACTCAACAATCAACACTCAATACGTCAACACTCAAGTGTTGTTAGGTAATGAAAAGCAAAAATTTCTATCTCCTCACCTCCACCCATCCCTTCACCTCGCTGTTTAATGCAACTGAGCTAAGCTTGTAATAATAAAATCCATTTGGAAGCCCGTTGCCGTTCCAGTCGTTTTGGTAATCGTCGGAAAAATAAACCTGTTCACCCCAGCGGTTAAAAACCGTCAGAGACCATTTGCCATATTTTGTGTTTTCAAAAACGAAGTATTCGTTAAAAATATCATCGTTGGGTGTTATGATATTTGGCAAAAAGCCAGGGCAATCCATAAAGTCGACTGTAATGGTATCCTGAACGACACAACGTGGAGCTTTGTGTTGACACGTTATAGACGCCAGCAGCTGAAATGTGTTTGAGGGAATCAGTGGAACCGTCAGACCATTGAATATTCGTCGCAGGATAATTCACGATTAAGTCCATCGACTCTCCTGCACAAAGGACCGTGTCAGGCCCCAAGGTCGATTTCAGGTAGAAACTCCACGTGAAATTTGTGCTGGTAGATACACTCATTAAAATTAATGTTTACTAAATAATCCTTTGTGATCCTGTTATCGACGTGAAATGTTGATCCATTGCTGCCATCTTCCCATAGGTAACTTGTTGCGCCTTCAACAAAGGCATCAAGATCAATGGAAGTCTGATCGAAACAAAATGGTGTAGTATTGTCAAGGACCGAAACATCATATGGCAATTCTTCCACAACCACGTCGTCGATAAAATAATATGTATAGGAATAGTCCCCATTATCATATGTAAGTTGTACCAATCGTGTGGAGTCAATGCTGCTGAAGTTTCCTATCAATAAATATTCGGCATTGCTTCTCGCGGTAACACATGATCCAACCATCTTCCATTCCGAACTGATAACCTCTTGAGTTTTAACAACAGGTTTAAGGGCCAGATGATCCGGTGAGTTCGCCCCTTCAGCTATGTGGATCAGTGAATCGGAAAATGCGGCACCGAGGTTGTTTGCTTCAAACATAGCCGACGGATACGGATTAGGGCTTTTAATCCGGCTCTTCGCATAAAACTCGACATTATAAAAGCTTCCCTTCTTAAGTCTGGACGATAGTTTGACCTCGAGATATTCTTTGTATTCTGATTTTGACCCAGCTTCGAATGATGCCGTCACGATGCCGATCATTCCATTGCCACTTCGAGCCGAATCGTCTACGATAATCGGATTGAGTAAACAATCTGGTGCGGCCAAACTATTCCAATAATCGGGAGTGGTTGGTATCGGCTGAATCCAATCCGTAAGGAGGGCTTCCATAAAATACAGACCTAGTTCACAGGGCAAGTGTTTATAATTCTCAAATCCCGGGTTGGGGACAAGGTTTTGGCCGTTTACATTGACGGCGCAAGCGAAGAACAATATCAAAACCCCGCAGCATTTCATATCGGGCCATGTTTCTTAAAATGAATTCATCTCTACACTGAAGTTTATTTACTGAAAGCATCTTCATTACGAACCATATTCTCATCTTCTCACATTCTCATATTCTATCCCCCCTCCTTGCCTGCAGCTTCGATCAACCCTTTTATATAACCGATCGCAAACAACGTCCCAAGCTCGCTGTATCCCGGATGTTCATTGCTATCTCCTGCCACGGTGGGGACATGATCCTCTCGCATCGGACCTTTAAATCCAACTTCGTAATACGTTTTCATTGCCTTGTACATATCCGTCTTCCCTTCATCGTGAAAGGTCTCCTCAAAATTCCATTTGTTGCCGCGTATGTCGCGGAAGTGTACAAAGAAGATCTTTTTCCGTTCACCGAAGTACTTTATAACGGATGGGATATCCTCATCCATAGTAGCAAATGTTCCCTGGCAAAGGGTTATTCCGTTATTCGGACTTGGATATAAATCAATTAGTTTCTTGAACGCGTCCGCGGTCCTCATGATCCGGGCAATACCTCGGATCTTTGGAATGGGAGGGTCATCCGGATGTAGCGCAAGTTTTATGTTGTTCTTTTCAGCTTCGGGAACTACTGCTTTTAAAAAGTACTCCATGTTCTTCCACATGGTCTCTTCCGTAACTTCTCCGTATTCTGTCAATGGCTGATCTTTGACAGTCTCATAGTCAAATGCCGTAACAAGCGCTCCACCCCTGCCTTTTCTGGCAAAGTCGGTGCGCGCCCAGCTGATCACCGGCATCCAGTTGTAACAAATCGTATTGACACCAATTTTATTGAGGTTCCTCATCAATGTGATGAAGTTTTCTATTTCTTCATCACGTCCGGCGATTCCCAATTTTGCTTTGTCAAGCGACGGAGTTCCTTCCAATACTTTCCATTGCAGTCCACGCTTTGCGTATGTTTCTTTTACGGCTGTAACTGCCTCAAGCGTCCAGGGTTTGACGTCATTGAGGCCTGCCACTCCCGGAGCCGAAGGTGAGACGGCTCCTGTTACTCCCATTTGTTTCGAGAGCTCGATCTTCCGTTCCTGCAATCCATAAAAGTACGCAAGGCACAACTCGATGTTGGAATCCTTTGAGTTCCTGATGACCTCCGCCGCGGAATTCTGAAGGTCAAATGTCGAAAGTGCAGTTAATGCCGCACCCCCCTTGATAAATTGTCTCCGTGACGTTCCCATGACTTGTTTCTATTGTTATGAAGGCTTGACTAAGCTACTCATAATGACTTGCTGTTTCAACCATAATTACACCAATGTCGGCCACACAGGCAGAAACCCATTAGGGGTTGATTAGAGGAATAAACGTCATATATTTAAAATAAAGAACCTAACCCTGATGAATCCTATCCTCCTGCTGATTATCGGACTGATAGTTGTACTGGGAGGTATTCTTTTTCTAAAGTTGCACCCCATACTTGCCCTGTTGTTGGGAGCTCTCACGGTTGGATTTCTTACGCCTCCATCATTGCTCGAAGAGTATGCGGTCACCAAGAAACTTTCGCCTCAACAAGTCACCGCACTTCTGGACCAATCATTGGGTGAAAGGGTAGCTGTTGCTTTTGGAAACACATGCGCAAAAATCGGATTGCTTATTGTACTTGCGTCAATTGTTGGAAAGTGCCTCCTGGATAGTGGCGCCGCTGAGCGTATTGTGCGGTCCATGCTCAGTGTCTTTGGTGAAAAGAAGGCCCCCGTATCTTTTATGGTCAGCAGCTTCATGCTGGGAATTCCAATATTCTTCGATACTGTTTTTTATTTGATGATCCCCCTCGCCCGTGCTATGGGAGTCCGAAATGAAAAATCATATGCGCTGTATGTCATGGCGATCATCGCCGGAGGAACCATGGCACATTCACTGGTTCCGCCGACACCCGGACCGTTGTTCGCAGCGGGCGCACTAGGTGTAAGCATTGGACTAATGATTATTATGGGAACGATCATCGGCCTGGCATGCTCGAGTGCGGGAATACTCTATGGATTTTGGTTGAATAAACGACAACTTGTACCTCTGCGCGGAACTGCTGATACATCCCTTGAAGAATTGAAATCGTGGTTAGGCAAGGACACGAAACAACTGCCCTCTTTCTTCTTGTCGAATCTGCCTATAGCGTTACCGGTGTTATTAATTGCCGGCAATACCATAACTGAAAGTATTCCGATGGCCGTTCCGGAAAGTATTAAAGCATTTTTTAAACTAACCGGCGACCCGACCATTGCTCTTTTTCTCGCGACGTTGATAGCTTTGTTCCTCTTGATCAGGCAGGTTGCGTTTCGTCTAAAGGAGTTGAAGAAACCAATCGAAGAAGCGATCTACAGTGCGGGGACAATAATTCTGATTACAGCGACCGGTGGTGCTTTCGGTGAAATGCTTCAGCAAACATCTATCGGCAATTGGCTGGCTGGAATTTCGTCGGATTACAAACTTGCAGCACTGCCTTTGGCCTTCATTATTACAGCAGTGATTCGCACTGCGCAAGGTTCCGCCACCGTATCCATTATAACGGCAGTGGGAATGCTTACTGTCTTTAATGCACCGGGCGCGCTGAACTTTCATCCGGTTTACCTTGCCATCGTTATCGGCTGTGGATCGAAGCTGTTTCCATGGATGAATGACAGTGGATTCTGGATCATCTGTAAGATGAGTGGTTTTACAGAAGGTGAAACGATACGCAACTTTTCTTTTTTACTGACGATCATGGGCCTCGTTGGACTAGTCGTGACAATGGTAATGGCAAAACTATTTCCATTGATCTAAGTATGCAACGGTGCAGATATGCTAATCCATCACAAATAACCAAGCAATGAAAATTAAAGACCTGAGGATACATTCCATTGCAATTGCCGATCCGCCACTTAGAAGTTCGTACGGTTTACATGCCCCATACGCACTACGAACAATACTTGAACTCGAGAGTGAAGATGGGATCATCGGAATTAACGAAACATATGGAGGCGAAACTCCCGCAGCAGCTCTGCGTGCGATACGCAACAAACTGATCGGCGCTGATCCTTTTAGAATTACCGGAGTACTCAATCCTGAGATGAGAAGCAAAAGCAATGGACAGGATCGTTCTCAGACATTTCTTGTGCCGGGAGAAAATCCCATGGACGAAACAACACGTACGTACGCTGCTATTGAAGTCGCTTGTTTAGATCTCATCGGGAAAAGTATTGGCGTACCTGTTTGTGACCTCATTGGAGGACGTGTTCGTGACAAGGTTCCATTCTCAGCTTATCCCTTTTACAAACATGCGGGAGGTGGCGGTGAAGGAAAAGATCTCCGCGAGGATGAATATGGGGAGGCACTTACTCCTGAGTCGTTGGTGGCGCAAACGAAAAGAATGATTTCACTGTATGGTTTTGGTTCCGTGAAGTTCAAAGCGGGTGTATTAGACCCGGAACTCGAAGTGGAAACGATAAAACAGATGTACAAAGAGTTTGGCCCTGGTGTGCCATTGCGTATCGATCCAAATTCTGCGTGGACGGTAGACACATCGGTGGAAGTTGGAAAAGCACTAGCCACAGAGTTGTCCGGAGGAGGTTACCTGGAAGACCCTACAGCCGGGATTGCAGGCATGGGTGAAGTACGCAAGAGGCTCCTTGCACTGGGGATCAAAGTTCCATTGGCCAGCAATGTTGCCGTTACTTCTTTTGGTGATATACCCGCATCTGTCGCTGCCGATGCAGTACAGATCATTCTCTGCGACCATCATTATTGGGGCGGTATGCGTCAGGTTCAGCATCTCGCGAAACTGGCAGAAACTTTTCACATCGGACTATCGATGCATTCCAACAGTCATTTAGGTATTTCTCTGATGGCGATGGCGCATGTTGCAGCAGCCACACCACACCTTACTTATGCGTGTGACACCCATTACCCATGGCAGTCGGAAAAAGATGAAGTCGTGCTGGGAGGGAAGATTAAAATAAAGGATGGATGCGTGGAAATTCCTGAAAAGCCGGGACTGGGAGTTTCGATTGATTATGATCAGCTCGAGCGCGGCAAGGAACGATATAAAAATGTCCCATACCGTAAGCGTGATGATGAAATGGAAATGCGGAAACATGTCGACCCAACGTGGAAACGAGTGCTTCCGAGATGGTGATATTTTGAAAAGAGAATTGATATGAAGATTTCGAACGTAGAAGCATTCCTGATGTCGTACGCGATGCCGGAGAAAATCGAATTGCCATTCTGGGGTGGAGTGCGGACGATTCTGAAGAGGGATGCTATGCTTATCAAAGTAACGGCAGATAATGGTTTGATCGGTTACGCGCCAGGTCCTGCATTCTCAAGAGCTTATGATGAAATTTCTACCGTAATAAGAACATTCCTGATCGGTAAAGACCCGCGACAATGGAAGTCGTTCAAGTTTATAGATAGTCATGAGGTTGTAAAAACTTACTATGCCGTTGAAGTAGCATTGCTGGATCTTGTCGGCAAATACGAAGAATGCAGTATTTCGGAACTTATGGGAGGCCGGGTGAGATCATCCATAAAACTATATGGAAGCGGTGGGATGTACATGCCACCCGAGAAATATGCCGAGGAAGCGTACGCGATCAAACAGATGGGTTTCCCAGCGTATAAAATGCGGCCGGGAATGGGACCCGATGATGATCTAAAAACAGTTGAACTCATGCGCAAAGCAACCGGATCTGACATGGGATTGATGGTCGATGCTCATACTTGGTGGCGAATGGGAAACAAGAGCTACACACCACAAGTTATTCGAGACCTGGCGCGTTCGATGCAAAAGTTTAGCCCATATTGGTTAGAGGAACCTTTTCTTCCGGAAGATCATCTCGAATATAAAAAGCTGAAGGATGACGGTATCGTGCCTGTGGCTACCGGGGAACATGAACAGGAATACGAGGGATTTGAAGATCTCGCAAGATTGAAAGCTGCAGATTTTCTGCAGATGGATGTATGCTGCCAGGGCGGTTTCGAAATGGGACTAAAAGTATTTGACCTTGCTGCTGCTAACAACATGAAGTTCGCCTTTCACAGCTGGGGTACAACGCTTGAAGTACTTGCTGCGGCACAGCTGGGCGTGTGCCGCGACGAATCGGTAGTGGAATGGCTGGAGTATCCATGTTATTCCTCTCCTACCAGGGCAGGCATGTATCCATTTCCTTTGTCGGACGAGATACTTAAAGATCCGTTGGAAATTGAAAAAGGTTACTTGAAACTTCCATCCGGACATGGTCTGGGTATCGAGGTGAATGAAGACGTGATCCAGAAGTATCCATTTATTCCAGGACCATGGTCATTCTTTCACCAGGATTCTCCAAAGGAAACAATTGCAGTTACCGGGGATCATAGTGTGAAGTGGGTGAAAGAGCAGTGAGCGAATGAGGAATGAGGAAATACCCTGCGGTTGCTTTGCGTCTCAGCGCCTCTGCGGTAAAAAAAATTCGAGGTGCGAAACACAAACGTGAACAATGAAAAATCTAAAGGAAAGAATCCTATCCGGTGAGGTGGTGCATGGTTGTTGGATCAATATGGGTTCACTTGTATCCGCAGAAATAATCGGTCGCGCAGGATTTGAATGGGTACTGATCGACCTGGAACATGGCGCCGGCGATGAAGCGATCATGTATAACCAGCTGCAGGTACTCGGAGGGTTAGATACAACACCAATTGTCCGCATCGATGACATTACACGGCCAAATGTTCAACATATATTGGATGCAGGCGCATCCGGCATAATGTTTCCACAGATCCAAACGGAGAGGGACGCCGAAGCAGCTGTTAAGATGATGTATTACCCGCCGCGAGGAATCAGAGGAACTGCAAGAGCTGTGAGAGCCATGGGCTTTGGAAGGACCGCCGACGCGTACGTTGCTAATCTAGACAAAACGATCCTTGGTGTTGCGCAGATTGAAACAGTAAGCGCACTGAAACACATTGATGCAATAGCAGCTGTGGATGGTGTTGATGTGCTATTCATTGGACCGTTTGATCTCACCACGGCTCTTGGAATATTTGGGCAACTGGATCACCTCTTATATCAACAAGCGATCAGAGACGTTGCGGATGCAGCAAAAAAACACGGCAAGGCTACTGGCGTGTTACTTCGCGATCCGAAAGAATATCATATGTATTTTGATCTCGGTTATCGATTCCTCGCCTGCGGAGCCGACGGTGCGTTCGTGACAAAGGGCGCAGATGAAATGGTCAAACAATTAAATTATTGCAAGTCGAAAACTTAATTGGAGGTAGTCATTAATCACCTCGCTGTTTAAATCTATTCACATGGAAAAAATCGGATTCATAGGACTGGGCATCATGGGACGGCCCATGGCAAAACATTTGATGAAGGCAGGGCATCCGTTGCTGATCTTGTCGAAGAGCAAGGCTGCTGAAGAATTGCAAAAAGAAGGCGCGAAACTCTTCGAAGATCCTTCGCAGCTAGCCGTCGAAGCTGACATCGTAATTACTATGGTTCCCGATTCCCCTGAGGTCGAAGCAGTAGTTTTCGGTAATCATGGCGTTTTATCTGGTATCAAAAAAGGATCGCTCTATATCGATATGTCCACAATAGCTCCTGCGACAAGTGTTTCGTTATTTAATGCGTTCGCTAAAAAAGGTGTGGAGGCCCTCGATGCACCTGTCTCCGGAGGACAAGCTGGCGCCGAAGGAGCAACACTTTCTATAATGGTGGGAGGAAACGAAGAAGCGTTTAAGCGGGCAGTACCCCTGTTTGAGAAGATGGGAAAGAATATTGTTCACATCGGCAAGCCTGGTGCAGGGCAAACGACCAAGGCGTGTAACCAGATCGTTGTTGGATTAACAATTCAGGCCGTGGCAGAAGCTCTTACACTGGCGAAAAAATCCGGTGTAGATGTAGCAAAGGTTCGCGCTGCATTGCTTGGTGGGTTTGCTCAAAGCAAGATCCTGGATCTGCACGGCCAACGTATCATCGACAGGAATTTTAAGCCGGGATTCAAGGTAAAGCTTCACCGCAAGGATATGAACATTGCATTGCAAACAGCAAAGCAATTGTCTGTTCCGTTACCGGCATCTTCAATTGTTGCATCACAGATGGATGCGTTGATAGCCAGAGGAGATGCTGAACTCGATCATAGTTCATTGGCATTGTTGCAGGAATCGTTGGCTGGGATTTGATTGGGATTAGCGCAGTGTTTGTTGCGCAAATCCAAGGGCATTCATTTTAGTTAGGTAATTTGTATCACCTAATTCATTCAACATCTCTGCCGACCGCTCCGTCAAAAACAAATCGAGCCGATTCAGTTGTCTATTACTTTTTGCAGCAGCCTGCAATTGTTCATAGTGAAAATCAAACAACGAAGCACACAAAGTCTTCGCAATGTCCTGCCTACCTAACGATGATAACAAATCAGCGGCATCAAGATTTGTATAGGAAGGATCCAAATGTTTCTTGTAAAGATTCTCGACGGCAAACAAAAGAACCTTTTCCGCCATCTCTGGTTTCCCACTTCCAATATAAGCTTCTGCCAATGTGTTGAATGACTGCCTTACAGGCGCGATCATCCTTGCATAATAATCCTCGTAGTTGAAATGGACATCAGGATCAGCAAGATTCGAATAGTCCGCTTTCTCAATGAGATTTTTTCTAGTCAGCTCCAGATCTATGCTTATTCCCTTCTTCGGGTTCTCGTACGGCGTAAGTCTGTAAACATTTCCCTCCTGTACAACATATGGATCCAGGTCGATCCCTGCAGTATTCAGCGAAGTAAAGTTAAAGTAAACTGGTCTCTCCCAGTTGTTGCTTGCGACAACATCAAGCAGCGCAAGTCCATTCTTCTGAAGGAAATTGCCCTGTACCCGAAGAGTCATTTGTATAGGTTTCTGAATGTTACCCTCACTGTCATCAACGTTCAATAGGATAGTACGGGAAGGAAGCACGTTGTAATAATCATCGGTGCTGGTCGCGATTTTTAATGCAGGATGCTCCTGGTTAAGAAGTTCCAGGTACTTTTTCCAATCGATTCCTTCCTTAATGCTTTCCTGAAGGTAAAGAACATCGTTGGGCCCATACTGACGATATGCTTTTTCATTCAGCGTAAGAACAAATGGCTCAGAATCGTAATATTTCTTTCGTAGCTGGTTAATGTACCAGTCCGTGTTGAAATAACTGAGCACCATCACCCGAATATCAGTTCTATATCCTTCTACTTCCTGGAGATACCAGAGCGGGAAAGTATCATTATCTCCCCCTGTGAACAAGATCGCATTCGGCTGACAGCTCGCCAAAATATTCCGCGCATTATCCACCTGGAAAGTCCGTCCTGCGCGGTTATGATCATCCCAGTTTTCAAAACACATCCACAACGGAATGCCCAGACAAAGAACGGCAAGAACAACGGCAGGCAACTTCGTTCTTAAAAGAAGGCCGGCCAAGGCAACGACTCCGACGCCAATCCATAAGGCGAAATGCAATAAAGGAACCTACATAAATATAATCCCGTTCCCTCGGTTCGACCGGCGGCGAATTAAGATACAATGCAAGCACGATTCCTGTGATCAGAAAAAATAGCATGACAGAAATGAATCCTTTCCGGTCTTTGCCGAACTGAAAAAACATTCCAACAACACCAACCATAAGGGGAACCATCCAATACTGATTGCGTGCCTTGCTATTGAACTCCTTAGATATGTTTCGTGCTTCCCATGGCAACAGCCACGCACTGTCTTGATGATCATTTTCCCTGCCTGCAAAATTCCAAAGGAGATAGCGAAAATACATGTGCCCTAATTGGTACCTGAACATAAATCCCAGGTTGTCTGCAAATCGAGGCTTTTCATTTTCCGATAGATCCATCCATTGATGGTATGCAGTTATGTGATTAGGATCGTTGCTGTACATCCTGGGAAGAATTGTATTTCTTGAGCGCTCATAATTATACTCCGACAATGTCCCGGACGTTTCATATCGATCTGCTGTTTTCACATAGTGGTTCTTCTTCACGGTTACGGATTCAATCTGAGCATCAAAGTAAGGACCGTACAACAACGGGCTCGACGGATACGACTCCCGATTCATATAAGCTTTGATCATGGAAAGATCTTCCGGGTTATTTTCATCGATCGGAGGATTGTGGTTGGACCGGATAAAAAGCATGATATAGGGAATGAATCCAGCGAGCAGAAAAATTACAGACCACGTGGGTGCATTGAATCGCGGAAATTTTCGGAGGACCCAATAGAATATCGCGAACAGCGACGCTACCAAAACAATTGCGCCAGAATAGAACGGTAAGTGAATAGCGTTCACAAAGAAATGATCGAAGGAAAAAGCAAGTTCAAACAGACCGATAGCTACCAGCCGGTTGATTAACAATACTGTCACCAGCCCAACCAATGCTGTGATAGTGACTACAAGCAACGTTGGTCTTCTGTCATTAACATACCACACAAAGGGCAACAGTGGCAAGGCCAACAGACACATTGGGTGAATGCAATAGGAAAGTCCCGCGACGTAAAACACGAGCACCAGGTAGCGCGACCGGATAGGTTCAGGTTGTTCGTTCCCTCTAAGAATAAGCCAAACGATCAACACAAGGAAAAAGCAGGCAATGCCATACGTTTCCGCCTCGACGGCCGAGAACCAAAACGTATCCGAAAACGCGAGGCACAAACTTCCACAAAGAGATGCCAATGCGATGATGACTCGTCTTGTGCCTGACATCAACTGTCATCATCCGTTCACCAAAAAAATAAATGATGTAATAGACGGTGTAAACTGTCAGCGCCGAAAAGAACGCACTCATTACATTTATCGACCATGCCACCATTGACGTATCTCCAAACGCAAGCCAGGTGAATAAGCGCCCAACCAACAGCGACAATGGAGTGCCCGGCGAATGAGGAACCTGAAGTTTATAAGACGACGCAATGAATTCAGAGCAATCCCACAAACTCGCTGTAGGCTCCAGCGTTAACAAATAGGTTGTTAATGAAATCACGAATGCAGCAAACCCGAAAACATGTTTGTGCGTTTGCAACCGTAGTTCTTGCCAGCTGGCTGTGAGCTTTAAATTTTCAAGGCCGACGATGCCCGCAATTGGAAGAATAAATCCCAGTAACAGTAACGGTGGCGCAACCCACAGGGTCAACACGCCAAAACCGTTATCAACCGGGTCGAAGGCCATTGCCGTGAATCCGATAGTTAATGCGATGATGGCCGCGAAAAAGAAGCGGTGATCTTTTTTGTTGAACATTCTTATGACCGTTAATACCGATCACAACCAAGCAGTTCTCACGCTCAAAGTGAGTTAACAACTGTAAAGAAGTGTTAATGGAGTGTTAAAGTGATTTGCGGTGACGTAAAAGACCTGTTTAAGTCTTATTTTTAACTCATGAAGCATAAACATCTGGGGAGGATCATTCTTTTTGGGACAGTAGTGCTCACCTGCCTTCTTATCCTTCAGGTTTACTGGTTTAAGAAAGCCTTTGACGTCAGCGAAAAACAGTTTGACCATACGGTACAGGTCGCTCTAAAAAAAGTGGCAGACTCTGTTTCGAGAGATTGTGAGATCAAAAAGCTTTCGTCAAACTTCTTTTTCGTGGCAACCGAATCGGAGTTGGACGATCAGGATCTGGACAATTTGCTGAAAAAAGAATTTCTCCTCCGCAGCCTGAATGTAGACTATGAGCTTGGTGTCTATAATGCGGATGATGATACACTTGTCTATGGCAATTATGTTGAAGCCACAAAAAAGCCACTACCACAACCATTTGAAGTAGAACAGACAGGAGCCGAACATCAAAAGAACTTTGCAGTCTATTTCCCCGGTAAGAAGAGCTATCTCGCAGCCCAGATGGACATTTGGATCTTCTCCACCTTTATTCTTTTGTTGATGATGGGATTCTTCGCTTATGCGATATACACGTTGCTACGCGAAAGGAAATTTTCAGCACTCAAGAACGACTTCATTAATAACATGACCCATGAGTTCAAGACCCCGGTAACGAACGTGAAGATTGCGGGTGAGATACTTAAGAATAAATTAGAATCGAACGAAGGCTTGAATGTTTATGTCGACATATTGTTAAAGGAAAATGAAAAGCTGCAACGGAAGATCGACCAGGTTTTATGGGGTTCATCAATAGAGCACATTCGGAGACCTGCCCTCGAAAAAGTGGATGTACATCAACTGATCACTTCATGCGTCGACGCGTTTCAGCTGAAAGTTCACGAGCGTGATGGAAGTCTTGTTATTGACCTTCATGCTGCCAATAACACCATCCTGGGCGATCGTGAGTTATTGAGTCAGGCTATCAATAATATTATTGACAACGCAGAAAAATACTCACCAACACAACCACGCATAGTCGTAACAACAAAAGATCATAAAGACGGGATTGAGATCATTGTGATCGATCAAGGCATAGGTATCGCATCAAACATGAAAACCAGGGTCTTTGAAAAGTTCTTCAGAGTACGTGCCGGTGACATCCACACCGTAAAGGGATTCGGACTTGGATTAAGTTTCGTTAAAGACGTTATCCATCGACACCGTGGTAAGATCAGCCTGAGCAGTGAGATCAACCGCGGAACAGAGGTAAAGATTTTTCTTCCGAAGGTATGACATACAGTCGTCAAATAATGTTGGTCGAGGATGATGAAAGTCTCGGTTTTCTCATCAAAGATACGCTGGATGCATGCGGATGGAAGGTCCATCTATATCCTAATGGCGAGAAAGGGTTAACCGCATTTCACAATTCAGACTTCGATCTGTGTATACTCGATGTCATGCTCCCACAACGGGATGGATTTGATCTTGCCATGGAAATAAGGAAATACAATCAGACTGTGCCCATAGTTTTCCTCACGGCAAAGAGCCAGACAGAAGACAGGATCCGCGGGTTTCAGATTGGTGCTGACGACTATGTTTGTAAACCCTTCAGCATCCAGGAATTCAAATATCGGATTGAAGCAATCCTGAAAAGATCTTCGCCGAAATCCTTATCTGACAAAGGCACGTCGTTGCTGAATGTTTCCAAGTCAACCCTGGACGTCCATAATCTTACACTTAATTCGAATGGTGTAGTTACTCGCCTGACGTACAAGGAATGTAAGTTGTTGCAAATGTTTTTTCGCCATTGTGACAAGCTTATCGAGCGCGATGTGTTCCTTAAGACCGTTTGGGAGGACGATGGTTTCTTCGTTGCGCGAAGTATGGACGTGTTCGTTTCCAAGCTGAGGAAATATCTGAGCAATGACAGGGCCATCAGGATCGAAAATATCCGTGGTATCGGCTACATCATGAAAATTGTCAACCTGACAGACACGGAAGGAGTGATCACAACGGCTAGTGTACAGTAATGACCACCGGTCTGTACACTTTCGAATAGTTTAAGCCATTCCACCGCCGAAATTTTCGCGATATCAAATCATCTGTCATTTGGTAAGGAGTTTGCAGGGGAATGCGGGTATTAACTGATATGAGAACACTGATTGCGATTATCCTCTGGTGCATTTTGTTTGTGCTTTGCTGGCCACTGGCACTGGTATTGATTTTTCTTCTGCCGATCATCTGGCTGATCCTCCTTCCTTTCAGGATAGTTGGATTTACCCTTGAAGTAGTTTTCAAACTTATCGGGGCTATTCTCCTATTTCCATTCCGACTGGTCAAAGCGATCTAAGACTTTTGGTTTCAATGTTTCGTGTTTATTGACGTGCCTTTGCTAATTTGGCACCTAGCTAAACCTTTGCGATCCCATAAAGCCGCTGCTGATAATATCGCTCCTCGTGTACGTACTCCTGGTTTGTGCGGTGTGGCTGTTTTATCCTGAATTCACAGCATGTTCCAGGGATAGCCTTTGGTGTACGTTTTGTTATTGGACAACTCAATCAGCGGGACGTATTGGGACCATCTATGTTATTATCGCTGGCTGTATATTTTTCGCGGCAGGACAACCGACAGCCAGAGGCAAAGCGTTGGTCTTCATTCGTTCCCTGCTCGCACTTGTTGTGCTTCTATCTTCTTTCGCCTATTTGAATGAGCACCTGATCAAAACAACCGTCAGGATTGCACGGCCAAGCCATACATTTATGGTTAAGAATACTAAGTTTAATTCTAAGCTTGATTCGATCTATAATCTAACTGACAATAACAAGAGAGCTTTCTTTAAGAACGTCATCAGCTCCGACACAATAACCTTTAAAGCTATTGATGAGCGGATTCTAAATCACTGGGTTGAAGAAATGGGTTACTCCTTCCCTTCCGGCCATTCGTTCAACGCCTTTCTTCTGGCGGGAATTATTGCATTTGGCATTTATCAAAATACGCCAAACCGTCGAAGGTGGCTGTGTGTGATTCCACTCGTGTGGGCATCATTGGTCGCGTTATCCAGGGTTGCCGTTGGCGCACATTCTGCCTTGGATGTAAGTGTCGGCTCGGCAATGGGTCTTATTCTTTCGTATTCGTTTATGAGCTTTCGGTTTACGAGAGAGCTTATCATTCCTAAGAAGAGCGTGACATGAACTGAGTTATGAGTTGATGTTGCCTGTCCGAAGGCTTCTGCGCAGGCAGGAGTTGGGGTGTGGGAGTGAGTGTGACGCACCATACCTTATAGCCCTTATACCTTTATGCCTTTTATTAGCACTTGTATTTCAAGTCCCCTTAAGGGGATTTAGGGGTGGTTTAGAAATAACTCGAAATCCCAATCTGAATACCAGCGGTATTACTTGGAGGATTGCCCAATAGATCCTTCTGCCACTGCCTGCGATAATTTATCCTGAACACAGTTTGCGCTGTGGGACGAAAACTTATACCTGGAACCACGGCCCATAAATTGTCCCCGATGTTGCCTCCGGTTTCATGAAATGTTCCCACGTTCCAATCCACGTATTCTAATCTGCACGCAATGTTCAAGATTGCATTTTGAAATCCTAAAACATCACGCTTCATAACAGGCTGCACAATGTCTACAAAACCGCCGTGCTGTTTCTCACCGTACTGTTGACCGTATCCTTCAGCAATATCAACATGAACCCATGCCCATTCTCCAACAATGTACGTTTGAAGCTTGGGGATGACGGTATTAAAATCAATTGCGAAAACATCCAGCCGGCGGCGCTCGTCGAGCGTGAGACCGTCTTCTTCGAATTTATTATAAACTCCTCCCATATAAGAGATGCCGATCTCGCCGATCTTACTCCTTCGAAGCGCCACCTTCGCCGTAAGCAACGGTTGGCCATTGCTGCTTTCCTCAAATCGATCAGATGTCGCTTTGGTTGCGGGCAAAAATGTCTTGTTCTCCGGATTGTTGATTATAGTTTCATCAAATCCGTTCGTGAGGTAGAATTCGTATCCAAAGCCCCACTCATTTATATATTGTTTTCCGTAAAGGCCAAATCCAACATTGCTCCATGTAGCTGGCAACATTTGTGTCATTGCAATTGGCCTTTCAACAAACTCCCATTTGGGTCCGTCGTGATTTTGATTGAATGCTCCAATGGGATTCATTATTACGCCGCCTCTGAAATTCACCAGAGGGTGAAATGAAACATCCAGTGAAGCAAATTCAATATTGACCTCGCGCCCTCCTTCTTCAAATTCGATTTCAGAAAGAAATTTGATCCTGCGATGAATGGATGATGCAATAAACATCGTCAGCCTTGGAATTCGGAAGCTGTGTCCATCAGTAACACCATCCGTTCCAATATAAGTGTAGTCGGCTTCGACATATCCCCCGACGGCGACAGGCAACTTGCCGATAGAAAGGAACGGCCGGTTATAGATCGCATCCATGTTCATAGAACGTTGAAAGGATGTGTCCCTCGGCGTTCGCTTTATCAAACTACTGTCTACCTGTGCCAACGATACGGCTACCAACGAAGAAAGTATTAAAGTGAGGTAAAGCTTTTTCATCGCAGATTGATTTTCAATGTGTTGTCAGCAACAACAACAGGAAATGTTCGCAAAGGATCGGCAGCCGGTCCATTTTGAACTTCACCGTTTTTTTTGAATTCACTTCCGTGAGCAGGGCATTGCAGCCTGTCTCCGAAAGCGTGGAGTTCCGTGCCTTGATGAGTACACTTCATCCAAAGCGCGGTGTACGATTCCGCGGATATTCTATAAACACATATCGGAAATTGAAGAGTATCATTTTGCACCACTACATACCGACGGTATTGTGTCTCGTTATTTTTTATGATCTCAAAAGACGAGAGCGGCACCACCATGTCACTTCCCTCTATCGGAGCTGTGACGTATTTTGTTCCGGCACATCCGTTCAACAAGAGTGGACCAACGAGGAGACTAACACAACCTACGCCACAACTTTTGACAAAATCTTTTCGATTCATATGCATTAGAGCGATTCGAGGAATTCGATAAGTAAGTCCTTGTCTTCTTGCGACAACTGTGTATACCCTTCCTGACTGGCAGATGCTTCCCCGCCATGCATTAGTATCGCCTGTTCGATGCTTGTCGCTCTGCCATCGTGCATCAGATAATACGATCCACCTTGAGAATTTGGCGATAGTCCAAGTCCCCACAGCGGAGGAGTTCTCCACTCGTACGTCTTTGCTGCTCCTTCAGTGTAGCCATCGTCCAGACCCGCGCCCATATCATGGAGTAACATGTCGGTATAAGGATGAAATTCTTTGTTCGCCAGCGCTGGAATGGAAGAGTTGCCCGTTTTCAATGTCTGCTGGTGACAGCGTTCACATCCAATTTGGATGAAAACCTCTTTGCCTTCAATCACTGAACCTTTCGACTGGTTGCGTTGAATCGGGGCCTTCAGTGTCTGAAGATAAAAGACGACATCGTTAACGGTTTGTGTCGATACTTCCGGATCAGTTTCCAATCCTGAATAAACATCATAAGGTGAGTAAGTGGACGTGATTCCGATATCCTGATTATATGCATTCACAGTTTGTTGCATGAGGTTATAAACCGCCGCCTTTTTTCCAAACCGGCCGATGTATTTTCCATTTTGCTCAATAGCCCCCTCGTTAGCTTCCAAATAGTAGGGCATTGGTGATCCAGTTCGGAACACCTGAAATGCCATCGCCATCTGCATCGGTCGGGTCGGCCATCGCAAGGATATCAGCATCTGCCACCAGTTCAATGAACCCAAGACCCGTGTTGGCGGGCGGTGTAAATTTCGAAAAGGTCGCTCCAGCGGGAATCTGTTCCGGTGTATAACCAGAAAGCGCACGATGTTGCAGTTGTGGGCCACCCTTATCCATATACTGATTCCCGGTTTCATCAATCTGGCCGAACCTGGTCAGGGTGGTAAACGGGTGGCCTTTACCGTCTCCAGCGTGGCAACCACCGCAGCTGGTCGCTACGAATATGGGTCCAAGCCCCGTTTCCGTGGTAAAAATATCGTCGTTGAAGGCTACGTCCCCGCTCAAGAATCGCCGGTTTTCTGCATCCGAAAGGCCTTCAACAGGGCCATCCAGCAAAGCATCGTTCGCCGGAGCCGAGGGAATTAAGTCCTCGCAGGCGAATATGACCAGGGGAATGGACAGTAAAAGGACCAGGTAACGCGATCTTTTCATGGGACAAACTTAATTATATTATTAGGATAATAC
>CAVZFT010000008.1:0-57050 GCA_963774615.1 uncultured Cytophagales bacterium | reverse complement strand
ACAAATTCCGATACCCAATGCTCACCCTTGTTGTCTTTGTGGCGGTAACTGATGAAGATATCGTATTCAAAACGGGGAACGACAGACGGCATAACCAAATATAATATAAAAAGAAATGTCTCCCGGGCATGGAAGTAGGATAGAAGTGCGCGATAGTGTAAATTAATCCATGCCTCCCGGCTTATGAACGTCCGAACAAATATTCTGACCCTCGCCTTCTGGTGCTACGCGTTGTGCAGCGGCCACGCTCAGGATATGCGTAAACAAAACTTGTTTGAAGAACGTAGCCCGCTTTCTATCAAGCTGGCGGTTTCACTTTCGGAGCTCAGGAAAAAGACTAATGATTCTACCTACATTCCCGCCGTGCTCTCTTTCAAGAGCGACGGCGGAGTATGGGATTCAATTCCGGTAAGCATACGCACCAGAGGAAACTTCCGGAAAAAAGAATGTTCGTATCCACCATTGCGCATTAAGATCAAAAAAACGGATGCTGCGAATACCTTGTTTGAAGGAACCAAGGCCCTCAAACTGGTTCTTCCATGCTACACAGCAAAAAGCGGTCAGGATCTTATTAATAAAGAGTACCTCTGTTATCAACTTTACGAACCGATAACCACTTTTTATTTCAGAACACGTCTGCTCGATATAACTCTGGTTGAAAAAGGGAAACATGAAAAAACCTCACTGATAAACGGATTTTTTATCGAAGACGATGATCCGTTGGCAGAACGTCATCAAGCAAAGGTGGTTGATGAGACAAAGATAAATCCGATGCAACTGGAGGACACCAGTGCTTTGCGCCAGGACCTGTTTCAATACATGATCGCGAACACCGATTTCTCTACCACGTTTTTTCACAATATAAAGGTCATGCTCACAAACAATGGCCGTTACATTCCTGTCCCTTATGATTTTGATATGTCAGGTGTTGTGAATCCGCCGTACGCTACCATCGATCCGAGGTGGGAGATAAAAAGTGTAAGGGAACGAGTGTATAAAGGTTATTGCCGGAATGAGAAGGTGGCCGAGTACGTGCGGCAGGAATTCATCGGGCGAGAGGAAAACATTTACAGTATTATTGACCTTCACCAAAATCTCCTGGGTCCGAAGGAAACGGAAAGTCTTAAAAAATATGTTGGAGAGTTCTTCGCAATACTGAAGAATGATAATGATTACCGGGAGTTGATTACTGCGAAATGTCGCAGAAAATAATCGACTACTTGAACTGCAAACGTTCACCCAATTTGAGTACGTGACAGGGTTGTTCCACACGATCTGCTTCCTGTTCAAAGTCATGTGGATCGGCGGTGTTGAATTCGAACATGTGATAATGATGTGGGATCACCAGTCGTACATCCAGAGCCTGACCGAGCTCAGCCGCTTCGCGTGCATTAAGGTTGCCCGCTACTCCACGCGAGGGATCGTTTCCGTTGATGGGCAGGAACGCCAGGTCGATCTTAAATGGATCGAGGATGTCCACGATGTTTTCATACAACAGCGTATCACCACTGTGGTAGATCACCCATTTTCCGAACTCCACCACAAACCCCATGAATTTACACCGGCCTTGCTCGTCGCGTTCGATCGTGTTGTGAGCTGCAGGTACTCCGTTGTACGTGAAACCCTTGAGGGTCACTTTTTCCCCGTCGTTCAACCCGATGGGAAAATCCGCCGGACATTTCAGTCGGTCGCATACAAAAGCCCTGTTTGCCTCCGGAATAATAAATGAGATGCCGGGATTTGAATTTATGATTGGATTTAATGTTTCTGCATCCAGGTGATCGGTGTGATTATGACTGGAGCTTACAATATCAATACCGTTCAGCAATACCGGATCTATGACCAACTCGCTCATGCGAACATGAGGCTTATCGGTACCGTCATATTTTTTCGTAAGAGAGTCGGACAGGTAGGGATCGAAAAGAATGAGAACTCCATTCCATTGAATAAGGAAATCCACTCTGACCTAACCACCAGATGTCAAAATGATCTTTTCCAGCTTTTGATTTTGCTTCCTGGATCTGGCTCTGCAGTTCTTCGCCGCTGGAAAAAGCCGGAATTAATTTTTGTGCTGACATGCTATAAAGACTGTCGAACTTTTTTTGCGCCCTGCACCATGTTAGCAAGTTTTTGCTTCGATGCCCACCGTGCCGTCTGACTCAAACCACAATCCGGGGCAACAGCCAGTTTTTCGGCGGGAACGTATGTCAAACATTTTTTTATTCGCGTCACCACATCATCTACGGTCTCGATGTAATAATTCTTAACATCGACGATCCCAACTGCTACGTCCATTTTTTGAGCGAACTCCTTCAGCAATTCTACTTCGGCGAATTCGCGGTTAGCCATTTCAACATGGACTTCGTCGATCTTAAGGTCAAGGAAGTCGGGTAACATCGGTGCAATACTGCGGTAACCGACAGGTCTTCCCTTGAAGTTTCCGAAGCAGAGATGGGTTGATAGTCTGCACTTGCCGTAAATCGAACTTACAGTCCGGTTGAATATATCGACAAAACGTTTTGTGTCTTCCTTGTACGCGTAACAGCTCATGGAAGGTTCATCCACAGTGATCTCCTTGCAACCCGCAGCAACGAGGTCTTCCAACTCCTTCCTTATCATCGGAAGTAGTGCTTCCGTCACCGCATAACGGTCGGGGTATTGTGCATTAGGCAACAATCGTCCGCTCAAGGTATAGGGCCCGGGCACGCTGGCCTTCAATGTTGGTCCTGCGGGAGCGAGTCGTTGCAGGCGTTTGAATTCCTTGACCACACCAAGGCCGTTCGGAGCAGTGAGGGTATCAACGATAGAATTTTTTCCCCGCTGATCGTGCGCTGCCGGCCCAAACCGGCGCAGCTCGTCCGTATTTTCTTTGATTCCTTTCAGATACCCATAAAAGGAAAGATTAAAATCCAGCCGGGTTTGTTCGCCATCTGTGATTACATCAAGACCGGATGCGACCTGATCATGGATCGCCGCGATCACGGCATCATCGATCATCTCCTCCTTATCAGCGTTGCCGAACTCATTGAGATTTTTTACTGCAAACTCAAGCCATCCCGGAAAGGGATAACTTCCAATGACGGTGGTGCGAACAGGTATTGGTTGCATAGTCGTAGTTTTATTTCTGTTTCACATTTTGATAGAGACGAGCAAGGCGATGGGCGTGGTCATCATATGCGTTTTCGAATAATTCAACAGCACGTTTGTCGCCTACAACGGCTGCTCCACTCAACACCAGCGGAGGCTGTCCACCTGCAGTAAGCAATTGTGCTGTCTCCGCTTTGATAGAATTGATAAGCATCGCCCCTCCAACCGTTGATCCTGGGGACACCGGCGTATCGAGACCTTTCACATAAACCATTGCGTCGCCGGCAGGAGCACCTGTGTCCAGAATGAGATCGGCAAAGTCACCGAGTTTTTTGCCGTCGGTTCGTTTACTCTTGCTCTTTTCCGAGTGTTGTTTGGTGAGCACTGCTACTACCCGGATTCCATTCTTTTGAAACAGCTCGGCCATTTCGATCGGCACAATATTACATCCGCTGGATGAAATGATCAGTGCGCTGTCTTGTTTGCTCAAATCAAAATTTCTAAGGATACGTTCGGCCAGACCGGAGACATTCTCCAGGAACATAGCCTGCCGTTGCCCGTTAGCGCCGACGACGAGATTATGAAATGTAAGTGACAGTTCAACGATAGGATTAAATCCCGGGAAAGATCCATAGCGTGGCCACATTTCTTCCACCATGATACGGCTGTGACCGGAGCCAAAGACATGTACCATTCTGCCTGCGAGAATCGACTCCGAAAACCACTGGGCTGCCCGTTGTATCAGCGATTCCTGCTTTGAAACGGTTTCGATAATATCCCTGCACTTCTGCAGATAATCTTGTGTGGGTGTCATGTTACTATTTCAATTTTGATAAAGCGAAACCGGCAGCGCCTATCGCCCCTGCGCGGTCAGAGAAAACTGCGAGCTTCACGGGAGTTTGTTTGCCTCCAGGTCTCCATTCATATAGTGCAAGGAAATCGCGCAACGGTTCAAGAAGTGCATCTTGTGCTTGTATGATCCCGCCACTGAGAATTATAACTTCCGGAGAAAGAATGTTAATGACGGAAGCAATCGTGACTGCTAACTTCCTCACTGAAGATAACCAGATCCAGGCGGCGACATGATCGCCTTTGCGAAAGTCGTTTACGAGATCTTCGGTGTCGTGATATCTTCCATAGGAGCGTTCAGGAAGAGTTAGATTTCCAATGGCATTTTCGATACTTCCCGGCATGTTCGTAACGTCCTGGCTGAGGGTGTCAGCGTCTACAGTTGTGTGACCGATATGGCCCGCCATTTGAAATACGCCCTGGTAAAGTTGTCCGTTGATCAGGATACCACCGCCAACGCCAGTGCCTAAGGATAACAACGCTGCATGCTTAAGTCCTTTAGCGGCTCCAAAAGTAGCCTCAGCCATGATCGCGGCGTGTGCATCGTTCAGCACAAACACTTTGCGTTTGATTAGGTCTGTCCAAACAAAATTTTCAAGCCCTGGCAATCTGCCCGGCATAAATGAAATGCATTGATTGTCAGGATTAGCAAGACCCGGAGCAGAAAGACCAATTGCATCAACGTCTCCTCCCGCTTCCTTCACGAAATCTCCAACCATATCCCAGACGGCGCCTTTCCAATGCTTGTGGTCCTGTTCGTTGGTTTCGGACCTTCGACTCTTTTAAAATTGTTCCATCATCGTCGATGAGCACTCCCTTTATGTTCGTGCAACCCAGGTCAATTCCTATCGCGCGTCTCCGTTGCATTGATATTCAATATTGTCCTTCACTTATTGACCAGCCTCCATCAACCGAAAGTACCTGACCCGTGGTAAAGATTGAATAATCCGACATGAAATAAATTGCTGCGCCAATCAGATCTTCAGGTTTACCAATACGTCCTCCGTCGAGTGGTTGTTTTGTTTTTATAAAGCTCATGATGAGTTCATCGTTAGCGGCACGTTGCGACATAGGTGTTTCCACTAGCGCAGGCGTTAATGCGTTGATTCGGATATTGTTTGCAGCATAGTACGCGGCGATGGATTGAGTGAATCCGACAACGGCGGACTTTGTTGCTGCGTAAGCATGTGTAACAAAATATTTGGGCGAGGGAGAGAATCCCAGCACAGAGCCCATGTTGAGAATTGTCCCCTGGGTTTTCTGATCAAGAAATGCTCTTACTGCTGCCTGGTTCGAAAGCATAAGCGAGGTCAAGTTCAGGGAAAGCGTTTGATTCCAACCATCAAGAGAGATCTCATGCAATGGACCGTCGCCAAATTTTCGTCCACTTCCTCCCGCCACATGATAGAGACCATCAAATCGGCCGAATTTTTTTTTGCAAGCTGCGATCGCGTTGACGGCCGTGTCTGGAATGGAAGCATCCGCAGTGATTGCCAATCCATCGTTGCCCAGGCTGGATGCAGCTTTCTCAGCACTATCTGGATTGCGACCGACTACAACTACCCGCGCACCGTGCTCTACAAAAGCCAAAGCTGCGGCCAAGCCGATACCGGTAGTACCTCCGATGATGACAATAGCTTTTTCTTTAAGCCAGGCGCCTGCCATGCGGTTTAGTTTTGGCGCAATGTAAGCATTGTTTTTAAATGAAATTACAGGGGATAACTTCAAATGATCAGCAGCTTCTCCACGACTTCTTCACATATCTTATGTGTACGCAATTGGTCGTGCAGGCTGATCTGCGGAGCTCTTCCAGATTCAACAGCACTAAGAAAATCATCGACGATCTGTTCAAAGCCCCGTTTGTGCAATGTGGATGTCCAATCGTCGGTGCCCGTCTTTATAATCTGTTTATTCTTATGAATAAAGACATCGCTGACATTGTATGCTACCATTTTGGCTTCTGGCGAAAATACTTCAAGGATCTCCTCTGTCGTACCGCTGTCGCGATTCATTATCCCGATGGCGGAACCTCCGGCAGTCGACGTGAGCTGAACCACCGCGTGATAAAGCATATTGCCTTTCTTCCGACCCGACACGTTTATTTTTTCAATGTGATGGGGAAAGAAATACAACAGCGTATCAACAACATGAATAAAATCGTCAAAAACGAATGTCCGCACATCACCTGGAAGTGATTGACGATTCTTTTGCATAACGACCATGTTATGATCCGCCAAAGTCTTCAGCTGCCGGTATGCCGGCGCATACCGTCGGTTAAATCCGACCAGCAGAATAAGTCCCTTTTCTTCAGCCAATGCAATCAGCTTTTCACTTGATTGCAGATCATAGGTCAGTGGCTTATCTACATATACGTGAATATTATTATGCAGAAGCTTCTCAACAATCTCAAAGTGTGATGATGTTGCCGTATGAACAAAAGCAGCCTGAATTCCACTGCTTATTAAAGAATCAAGACTTGAATGCGTGTTACTGAACCGATAAGTCTGAGCGATCTGGCGCAGTGTCGATTCGTTCCTGCTAAAGAGATGGCATTGAACCTTTTTCTTGCTTATAACCGGCAAATAAGCTTTTTGAGCAATGTCGCCTAATCCTACTATACCTATTTTTAACACGGGCTGAAATAGTCAGGCATGACGACTATAATTAGGAGGTGATGGGAAATTATTTTTTCGAAATGATGAGCTGCTGCTCCCTGATCCATTCGTAGGCCTCTTGCTGGTTTGAAAAAACTCCGAGGTGGACGTCGAAGTTCTGGAATTTTTGCTCCGCATCCTGCTTGAAGTTCTCCATCGGATAATCAGCGTAGATACTGTTCCCAAGGATCACGGCATGGATCTTTACTTCACGCTGCGCAAACAGCAGATCTTCCCAAATATCCACCAACCAAAGTTCCGTTTCTTCATCGAGCTCCCCGAGCAACGTGGTATCGGCAAGCCAGGCCAGCAGCGAATAAGAGCTCTTTAACTTCTTATACTCCTCCAATACCTTTAACAAGTTGGACCGAAAATCCTCTCCATCTGTAGCGCGTTTCCAACGGTGACGCAAAACAGGCAGGGAATCATCCAACTCGCAGGTCAAAAATTCATTTTCGAAAATCCGAATGATCATTGCTTAAAATTACATTATTCCTTTGTGTATCTCCAATATAGAAAACAATGTTATCGAAAGGAAAATTTATCTAGCTGAGAGTCACGCTTCAACAATTAATAACGAAAAAAGTGATTTAATATTTCCAACCGCCACTATTACGGCAATGTGCAAAAAAACACACCCTGGATTTTTGTTTAATTTTATTACAAGTAGTATAAAATGAACAATCCGTCTCTGTTAAGACACCTTCGGGATATCCTGCTATTGCCGTTCACCATGTCGGTCGTTGTTCCGTACCTGATCTACAATCCACAACGGGTTCTGCACGAACAGGACATGCTCTTGAAGGTTGCAGGGGTGGCGATCGGATTATCGGGGATTTTTATGCTCTCGTACACGATTTCGTTGTTCGGCAGGTTCGGTAAGGGTACGCTCGCGCCATGGAGCCCCACCCAAAAACTTGTAGTCGTCGGGCCATACCGTTATTGTCGTAATCCAATGATCACAGGCGTGTTCTTTATCCTTGTCGGCGAAGCATGTTTTTTCAACTCCGTGGACATATTACGGTGGGCAGGGCTATTCTTTATTATTAACACCATTTATTTCATCGTGAAGGAGGAGCCTGACCTTGAGAAGAGGTTTGGTGAGGAATACAGGAACTACAAGCAGAATGTTCCGCGGTGGATACCAAACTTACGTCCTTATAAGGCAGGCGAATTAGTTGCTGCATGCTCATAGAACTGCACCATGAACGGGTTTTGCAAATTGGGCTAAAGCCCTGGCAATTGATGCATAAACTCATTGGGCTTTAGCCGAAAATGGAGGGTGGTCTCTTAAGGAAGAGTCAGTCACGGATAAACACCCAGAAGTCTGGCGAGGAAGCGACCGCTCCCAATGACCAACCGTAGTTAGATAGTGAAAAAATACCTGAGTGTTGAGTGTTGATTGTTGAATGTTTTTCTGACCGGAGACAGTCAGTTTCTATGTCAACACTCAACATTCAACACTCCACCTACGCGAAGCGCTCCGGCGGCAGGCAATAAGACAACACTCAAGTATTGTGTGCAAGGCATTCGGAATCATTTCGTTCATTGCACTATCAAATGAGATTTTTATTCCTCCCTTAAAACATTTGCCGGATTTACCCTTGCCGTTGAATAAACTTTATATCCGATTGACAAGGCACAAACTGTGAACAAAATAAGACTTGATATTAATAGTGTTATGAAAGTCGCGGTCCGGTAATAATCCCATATGCTGCCCATCAGCAGTCCAGACATCCACGAGCCCAGGAAGCTTCCCAACACTGAAGCAACGATCAGGATAATAACAAACTCTTTATTGATCACTTTCGAAATATTTCCTATGCTTGCGCCAAGCACTTTGCGTACGCCAATCTCTTTCATCTTCTTAATGATGTTTAGTGACACCATCGTGAACAACCCGTGGCCGACAGCATCAGAGCGACGGCGCCGAGAAAAACAAACATGACCACGATGTTGTTGTTGACGGTGTTTGCTTCAACCATTTCCTCGTCCATATATCGGCCGACGTACATACGGTTAGGAAATATTTCCTTCCACCTTTGCTCCATAAATTGATTCACGGAAGTGAGGTTTGACGTCGATGCTTTAACGAGAATATGTGCAACAGCTTCTTTCTTGCCATACCTTAACATGACCGGTTCCATCATGTCCCACAAACCGCGATTATAGATGTCCTGTACAACGCCGACAACGTAATAATTGACTGTATCCATCCAGGTGATCTTTGAGCCTATTGCATTCTTTAGTCCAAGTTTTTTTGCCAGTCCCTCAGTGATGATGACGGATTCCTTGCGGTCCGTTTCAGAATCCTTTTCGAAATCACGACCTTCCTTTAACGTGAGGCCAACAGTTTTCAAGTAATCATCACCCACGTTGAGGATATCCGTCTCAGTTTCTTTGTCCTCATATTTTATCGGGTCATTAAATGACGACGAGTAAATATGATGTTCCGAACCGGCGATAGAAATTATATCCGGATTGCTGGCGAGTGCATTGCGATAAGTTTCATATTCAGACTGACCATTGACATAAGTAAATACCAGCCCCGATTTGTCGAAGCCAAGATCAAACTCGCGTTGGTATTTTGCATTGTCCGTAAACGCAAAGCTGCAGACAATTGCAATGAGTGAAATACCAAACTGGAGGACCAATAGAAAACGGGTGAAATAATTTGTCCCGCCGAAGCGAAGTTTTCCTTTTAAGATACTTATCGGTTGAAAGCGGCTGACATAAAAGGCAGGATAACTACCTGCCAGCAGACTGGTGAATAGCAACGTTCCGACTCATAAAGATCAGAAAGTGAGGTCGGTCAAAGTAATGTGGTGTTAGCTTGATCTCCGGCCATAATTCATTGAATGCAGGAACCAGGACATACTCGCCGATCACAATGCCTAATAATAATGCAGACGCACAAATGAGTGTAGTCTCTCCGATAAACTGGAAGATCAAATGCTTTCGTGAGCTGCCCATTACTTTCCGTATTCCAATTTCTTTTAGTCTTCGGGAGGAAATAGCTACAGCAGTATTGGTGAGGTTGAAGCAGGCGATGAGCAGCACGAAAATTCCCATCATTCCTATCCCGACGACTGCGGCAATGGGTGAGCCCTCACGTGTCCAGGTACGCAGGTCTTTCCGAATAACTGTCGCGGACAGCCATACCTTCCATAGGATCGAGTTCAAATTTTTTAATGATAAAATCCTCGCGGATCTTATTGTTGTTTTCAGTGTAGGGAATCATTTGTGATTCAACAGAAGCAAGCCTCGACGGATTCTTTATCTGCACGAATAATGTATTTCTGTATCGCCAGCTATTCTCATGGAAGTCGGGATCATTTCCATTAAACGATGTTCTCATACCGCATATAGGCAGCTCCCGGGAAGCTCGAGTTTGTTGGTGGGTGCCTGAATACACCCGCGACGGTAAATTCCCTCGTCTTGCCACTGTCCAACATCTGAGTAAGAGGCTTACCCAAGGCCTTTTCCTTCCCGAAATATTTTATAGCTAATTCTTCGCTAATGCATATTTTACTTTTATCACTTAGATCGCCGCTACCTTCAATAAAATCGAAAGTAAAAACCTTGAAGAAGGCGGGATCAACGTCGGTGTACTCGGTGTTAAAGAGTTCGTCCTGGATCCTGAAATTTCCTGCATCTGGCGAGTACCGTATCACTTCATCAACATCAGCGATATTTTGCTTGATGGCGTTTCCCAGCGCAATTGGTACCACGCCGAAGGACGTGAGTTCTTTCTGGAACTCCCGCACGGAGTTCACGCGATATATGCTGCTTCTGTTAAGATGATGGTGGTCGAACGTTAGATTGAAATCGTAATTGAAATAGGCGACGATGCAACAGGCGATGGCGATTGCCATGCCGGTGATATTGATAAAGATGTACAGTTTGTTCTTGAGAAGGCTGCGGATGGTGATGAGGAAGTAGTTTTTTAACATGTCCGTTGGATAGGTGCAATAAAGATGACTGGTTACTGTTGGAAGGTTGCATCCGTAAGTCAAAGAATATGCCATTGCATGAAACAGGGTCCAAAGGTTGCCAAGGGCCACCAGTCGATGAAGCTTGTTCAATAATGAACAGGCCTGTGTACGGAAGGCCGCTTTAATGATGTCGATTTCATTTTGAGGGACTGGGACCATAGTATGGGAATTCCATTTAAATTGAGGGCCATCAAATCAATAACGATCGGTAATGAGAACCTTTTTTGCCCTCCTTTTTTGTGTTACAGCAACACGCCTATTTGCCCAGGATATTTCCAAGCTTCCGCAATGGAACAGCAATCTTGACGCTACACCGAAAGCTGATTGGCTGGTCAGTCCACCGGATATGAATGCCAATGTCTTCCGATCTGCGGAGGGCAAAGACATTATACTTTTTAATGGATTGGTAAAGCGCACTTTTCGGATCACCCCAAATGCGGTATGCATTGATTACAGGAACATAACATCAGGGCAGCAATTGTTGAGGGCCGTAAAACCTGAAGCGAGAATTAAAGTCAATGGTGTTGAGTATTCGGTAGGAGGTCTTCACGGTCAAAAGGAACAAGCTTATTTGATTCCTTCATGGGTGGACGAGTTTAAAGTGGGACCGAACGATTTCAGATATGTTAATTTCTCGGTGGCTCCAATCGTTCCATTCATCAACTGGAAATGTAAAACATGGGCGGTAAATACCAAGCAGCCGACGGGGAAGATGCTTTCGCTGGTTTTCGATTCGCCCTTACCTGAGTTAAAGGGTCTGACCGTGAAAGTGAATTACGAATTGTACGACAAGATGCCGCTTCTTGTCAAATGGATATCGATCGAGAATAAAAGCGATCGCGTGTTCCGAATCGACAGAGTTGTGAACGAGATCCTTGCGTTGGTGGAGGAAGAAAGTGCTGTAGTCGGAACACCGGAGGAAATGAAGAAACAACACGGTATCTATGTCGAGACCAACTATGCATTTAACAACGCAATGCGTTATGACATCAGTGATCAGACGACACATTGGAAGACGGACTCAACTTATACATCACAAGTAAATTATTACTATCAAACACCCGCCATCTTGGAAGTATATCCGGAGAAAGTATCCGGTATTGAGTTACGACCTGGAGAATCGTTTAAATCGGTGAGAACGCATGAGTTATTAATGGACAGTTATGACCGTGAGCGAAGGGGATTGGCAATCCGGAAGATGTACAGCACAGTCGCTCCGTGGACAACACAGAATCCGATATTCATGCACCTGATCAGCAAGAACGATGATGAGGTTAAGAACGCTATCGATCAGTGTGCAGCAACCGGATACGAGGCTCTTATACTCAGCTTTGGTAGTCATTGCAATACCGAAGATACGTCAGCGACAAACATTCGACGATGGAAATCACTAGCTGACTATGCGCACAATAAGGGGATTCAAATTGGCAGCTACACACTTTTTAGTAGCAGACGGATCAGCGATGAAGACGATGTTATCGATGCCAAAACGGGTAAGCCCGGCGGCGCATTTTTCGGGAACGCTCCGTGCTTTGGTAGCAACTGGGGCCTGCGTTACCGCGACAAGATCAAATATTTTTATTCACAAACCGGGTTTGACATTTGGGAGAATGACGGTCCCTATCCTGGTGATGTTTGTGCATCTACGAAACACCCTGGTCACAAAGGACTCGAGGATTCACAATGGAGGCAAATGGAATTGCAGAAAGAACTTTATCATTGGTTAAATGAGCGCGGTGTCTACATCAATGCACCAGACTGGTATTTCTTCGACGGCACGAACAAGATTGCGATTGGGTACAGGGAAGTAAACTTTTCGCTTTCGCGTGACCAGCAAAAGATCCTGAACCGACAAAATATCTATGATGGTTTGTGGGAAAAAACGCCGTCAATGAGTTGGGGATTTGTTCCCCTTACAAAGTATCAGGGTGGAGGTCCGGAAGCAATACTCGAACCGTTGCATGAACATCTTAAGGACTATGAACAGCTGATGATACAATATTATGGCGCCGGCGTACAAGCCTGTTACCGCGGTCCAAGGTTGTATGATACTGAAACCACAAAAAAGGTAGTGACAGAAACCAGTAGCATGGTATAAGAAATACAGATACATTCTTAACTCCGATATTATTCATTTACGAAGAGCGGATGGACGTGATTGGGATGGAATCCTGCACGTGAACCCTGGGCTTAAACAAAAAGGTTTCCTTATGGTCTACAATCCCACAAAGGAAAAAATAGAAAAGACAATAAATGTTCCGCTCTATTATACAGGGTTGACCACTGTGGCAAAGGTAAAAGAGAAGGACTCCGGCGGAAAAGACTTTCAGCTTAGCCGGAACTTTGAAATTGCTTTGCCAGTGAACCTGGCGCCAGAAAGTTATACGTGGTACGTTATTGAATAGTAATCGGAACGGTAACGAGGGTGTTGTCCCAAACAAAATCCATCGTCGTTGCCTGTCCGATACTTCCAAGGTTTATTGTGAACTGTTCCGTTTCAGCGGGAGCGCTTGTTACGGGAACTTCAACGCCTACAACATCCAGCGAATGATCGGGCGTCTCGCTTCCCCATGTACCCAACTGGCTATTGAGTACCACCTGCCACATTTTTTCGCCTGGCACTGCATACATGCGGTATGTTCCGGCACTTACCGGCTTACCCGCAAATATAATGTCCTTGTTGAAGCTGATTTCGGTCGATTCGTTCGCACCCAGTCGCCAATATTTTCCATGTGGAAGCAAAGCACCAGACGCCTGGTCACCAAATATGGTGCGTCCTTTTTTGATGGGACGACAATAAGTGACTTTTACATCCAACCCTTCATGACTGAACTCAGTGGTTTGCGTAGGGCTAACCCTGCGGCTGAAAAATGCTGAGTACGCGGCATATGCGATGATTGCGACGAGGATGAGGCCGAGTCCTATGTATATCTTCTTCTTCATTGCTGATCTTGAATTGTGAATGTAAACTGCGTCAAATATAGCAACTCTGCGAGATTTGTTTCATCTGGAATTTTTTGGATGCATATGCGGCGGTTGTTAGCGGTGAATTGACAAACCACGTTGAATTAGATTGCTAAATCAAATCATTTTTGCATCCGTTCATTGTGTCATCCCTACGGGATTTGTTTTGTCTTGCATTTCAGCTACCAGTGTTGCGTCCCTAACGGGACTGAAATTGAATGTCTGTGCTCAATGGGACAATAACGCAATCGCGCACCTCTAGAATTTTCAAACTAAAATGAAATAAATGCAACCTCACGTCCAGTACATTACGGGCCACCCCTCGCACCTCGATGACACGAATGTCGAACTCCGAAGGTCGAATGAAATACTTTGCGAAACCCTGCCCCGATACCTATCGGCGCCATGGCGCCTCCGCGGTGAAAAAATTGCACGCCGTCCTATAAAATGCAACCGTCAAGTCCTGCAAACCACGATTAACGATTAACGATTAACGGATAACGATTACCGCCATGTCGTTTGGCCCCTTAACAGGGGAATTCATCCGTAGCAGGGCTGCAACTGTCTGGCAGGGAATTCCGCTGGCGTAAAACCCTTATGAAACGAGCGGGTATTTCTGTATTTTGAATATCCAATCAATACACACATCCAATTCAAATCAATAAAATGAGAAAATTATATTATCTCCTTGCTGTTGGCCTTTCAGCTTTGCTCTTGACGGCCAGCACACATCGCAATGCTCCTCCCACTGGTTTTGTTGAGGGTACTCCGACAATCCAGACCATCAACGCACTGGCATTTGGTCCCGATGGCATCCTCTTCATTGGTGATTCAAAAAGTGCGTCGGTTTTCGCGATCGACACCAAAGACAAGGTAACCGTCGACAAAGCTGCCGCAGTCGATGTTAAAAATGTGGATCAAAAAATTGCTGCTGTTCTCGGGACAGAAGCAAAGAACATCAGCATACTCGATGTCGCAGTTAATCCAGTTTCTAAGAAGATTTATTGTGCTGTTCAAACAGCGGATAATTCAACGGTTCTTCTGACTATTGAAGGTGACAAGATATCGCCGGTAAGTTTGAAGAATGTTTCTCATAGCTCGGTTTCCATTAACAACGCGCCTGCGGAAGATGCAAAAGACCAGCGCGGAAGACCGCTTAGAGTTTCTTCGGTTACTGACCTCGCCTATGCGGATGGTAAAGTATATGTAAGCGGACTTTCAAATCAGGAATTCAGTTCGACATTCAGATCCATTCCGTTCCCATTTGTGAACAAGCAGGATCAATCTTCATTGGAGATCTATCATGCTGCTCACGGACGTTATGAAACTTATGCGCCGATAAGAACATTTACCACAGCGCAACTGAATGGCAAGAAATATCTCGTTGCAAGCTTTACTTGCACGCCGTTGGTACTTTTCCCATTGGATGAATTAAAGCCTGGAACTCATGTGAAGGGAAGAACGGTTGGCGAATTCGGCGCAGGTAATTCACCGCTCGATATCATCACCATGAAAAAGGGAGATGAATCAGTTCTTTTGATGGCAAACTCCAGCCGCCCAGTTATGAGGGTGAAATATAAAAATCTTGAAAGTTATGAAGGTTCACTAACAGAGCCAGTTGCTGAAAGTTATGCAACTGCTGGCGTGAACTTTGTAACACTGCCGATGACGAACGTGTTACACCTTGACAAGCTTGATGATAGCCAGGTGCTGGTACTGCAGCGCAAGAGCAACGGCGATCTCGATATGTGGAGCTCTGGGGACAGATGGTTCTGAGTCATGGATGGATCAGACCCGAAAACATTAAAGGTCTGATCCATTTTTTTACTTGTCCCTTTTGGATCCTTACCTGTTTGATTTTTATCCTGTCGTGCTCCGGGCACAAAGAAGGATCCACAACCCTTGATATAGTTTGGGAAAATGAGCGCGCTACCGGTGTGATCGTTCCCTCCCTTTATCTCAGGGACGTTCCAACAGACTCAATAACCACATCGCTTCGTATATACCTTTCTACTTCGGAGAGTCGTACTGCTATTCTGGGCGACTACCAGAAAGGCGACGATGGAATTGTCTTCAGGCCCCTTATACCGTTTACATCTGGTCTGACCTATGAAGTAAGCGTTGCCGGTAAGACAATTGGCAAGATAAATATTCCCGTTCCACATCATTCCGATCTACCGTCGTTGATGGCAATATATCCTTCCCAGGACACGCTACCGGAAAACACACTTAAATTCTATTTCAGATTTTCACATGCTATGCGCGAAGGTCAGGCGCTTAAGTATATTAAATTATTAAAGAATGGGACCGACACCGTTTCTGGCACGTTCCTCGATCTTCAACCTGAGCTTTGGAACAAGGACTACACGCTACTTACGTTGTGGCTGGACCCCGGTAGAATAAAACGAGACCTGCAGCCAAATAAGAAGCTAGGGGTACCGTTAGAAAACGCGGCTTCGTACACACTTGTCGTGGGGTCAGGGTGGGCGGACATTCGCGGAGCTGTGATCGCTGAAAACTTTAGCAAAGATTTTTTTGTGGCTGTGCGTGATAGTATACGCCCCGATGTAAAACAATGGATACTCAAGAAGCCGAAACAAAATACAACCGATCCATTAGTCATTCAATTCAATGAGTCACTCGACCGCGTATTACTGAATGAAGCCGTGCGAATAATTTCCGCAGATGGAAATTCGGTCGGTGGAGAAATGGAACTTAAGGATGAAGAGACGGTTCTTGAATTCAAGCCTGAATCGCCATGGGCTAAGGGGACCTATATAATAGAGAGTGAAGAAAGATTGGAAGATCTGGCTGGCAATAATCTCAATCGATTATTTGATCGCGACATCACGAAAGAAACGGATCATCTGACGCAAAAAATATTCACCCGTAAGTTTGAGATTCAGTAGTGATAATACAGCAGCGAATGTCTAGCGTTAGTATTGTAGCAGGCTTTAGAATCTGCTGAAGTTCCTTATTTTTGCGCACTTATCCGGAAAAACATGGAATTGATAAAGACGCTGATTGACTTCATTTTGCATATAGACCGGCATTTGGTAGAAATTGTAAGCGACTATCAAACCTGGACCTATCTGATTCTATTCCTTATCATTTTCGCCGAAACCGGACTGGTGGTCACGCCGTTTCTTCCCGGCGATTCATTACTCTTTGCCGCTGGTGCTATAATCGCAAAGCCTGAGTCGGGGTTGAGCATCATGTTAATGTGGGGATTGTTGATCATTGCCGCAATTCTTGGTGACCTGGTTAATTATCATGTCGGCAAATACATTGGTGTAAAAGCGTTCAGTGGCCACTATAAATTCCTGAAGATGGAATACTTGAACAAAACACACGAATTCTATGAGAGGCACGGTGGAAAGACAATAATATACGCCCGATTTATTCCAATAATCAGGACGTTTGCGCCCTTTGTCGCAGGCATTGGCACCATGACTTATGGAAAATTTGCATCGTTCAATATTGTGGGCGGAATTGCTTGGGTAACCAGCTTCCTGTTCATTGGATATTTCTTTGGTGGATTGCCGATCATCAAAGACAATTTCACTTACGTGATCTTCGGGATCATTTTTCTTTCAATTCTTCCGCCGATTATTGAATACTTCCGCGAACGACGAAAGAAAAAGGGCGAGATCAAAGCTTAGTTTGCAGCGCTTAATGAGATCGAATTATCGGCATGGTAGTGCTTGATCTTTAATCGTCAAGGTTCGTACTCAAGAACTACGTTTCTGATTATGCATATCCCCGACAAAAATCGTACAGATGTCTTCGAAAAGTTCTAACTTGTTTAAACATGGTCGGATCACAATGAAGAAACTGAATGTTTTCATCATACTTGTTGTCGCAATACTTTCTTCAGGATCAATAAATTCCTATCGCTCCACTTCATTGTTCAATGGTAAGGATCTCACTGGATGGGATGTCTATATAGGACCAGCTTATGATACATTGACTAAGGAATTCGCTGGCGAACCACTCAGATTGAATAACGATCCTTTAAAGGTTTTTTCGGTAGTAAGTGAAGATGGAAAGCCTGCAATGCGGGTTTCCGGTGAACGCTTCGGTGGAATTTCAACGGTTAAAGAATACAAGAATTATCACTTGCGCCTTGAGTTCAAATGGGGAAAACTGAAGTGGCATCCCAAGCGCAATGCAAAAAGAGATAGCGGATTGCTTTATCATGCAGTTGGTGAACACGGTGCCGATGGTGGTTTCTGGATGCGTTCACAGGAGTTTCAGATCCAGGAAGGTGACTGTGGCGACTACTGGGGAGTAGCTGGAGGAATTGCCGATGTTCCAGCTGTGAAAGTCGCCGATAAAAAATTCATTTATACACCTGGCAGCCCGTTGTTGTCTTTTAGCGAGAAGGGCCCCAATGGAAGAAACTGTACGAAGAACCCCGATGGGGAAAAACCAACAGGGCAATGGAATATAATCGACCTCTACTGTTTCGGTGACACGAGTGTTCACGTCGTAAACGATAAGGTTACAATGATTCTTTACAACTCTCGTCAAGCAGAGCAACAGGCGAGAGCTTCCATTGAAAAGCGGAAAAATCCAACTCCAATCTGAAGGAGCCGAACTTTTTTATAGAAACCTGGTGGTCGAGGAAATCAACGCAATTCCAAAAAAGATACGCGAGCACGATAAAAAATAGTGCTATGTCTTATGTCTGACAAACCTTTTCAAGGCTTCGTTGTTACTTGTTTAAATGAAAATTTCTATTTATTTCATCCTTGCGGTATTAACGTTTTTGCCACTGATCTCATGTGTATATCATGAGTTGGATGCGCCCTTTTCGTCATCATTTACTGACGCCAGCGTATTTGAGGAAATAAACGCAGCAGGATTTGAGTACTATCAGAACGGGACCATCCTGCAACCGGCAAGTGCGAGCCCTCATGGTAATTTTAAGCTAAGGTTCAATCAAGAAGCATTGTCGTCACTTGATGGAACAGGTGAACTTCCGGAAGGGGGATCATTCATTGAGGGATCAGTAATTGTCAAAGAAGTTTACGTTAACAATGTGCCAACTGTTTATGCGGTAATGAAAAAGGCTCCTTCAGATGCAAACGCCGGCAATGGCTGGCTGTGGTCGGAGTATCGGCCAGATGGAGGTGTGTATATCAGTATTACAGCAAAAGGAAGCTCATGCACGAGTTGCCACGATGACTTGCCAAACCGGGACTTCGTCCGGACCTTCGATCTCCACTAGCGGCAAGACCAAAATCTCTGTGAAATAAGCTCTCTTCATCGGTTGTGCCACACCCACACTCACACACCAACTCCCGCCTACGCGAAGCGCTTCGGACGGGCAAGCATAACTCATAACCCATCACTGCAACTTTGCCAGCATTTCTTTTGCGTTGTGATTTGAAGGATTCATTTCAAGCGATTTCTGATAATTCGCGATAGCCTCCTTTTTATAACCTCCTTTCATGTATCCTTCCGCGAGGCTGTCTAACGCATTGGCTGACTTTGGAAATGCTTTTGCGTTTAGCTGAAATACTTTAATGGCGTAATCATAATTACCTTTTGCCATGATGTGATAACCGATCATATTCATATTGTTTTCATCAAAGAGGACCCAGCCTGGAAATTGTCGCTGTGTTTTGTCATAAACGGCTGAGGCTTCATCAACCTTCCCTTCCTCAATCAACTTAACAAATGTTTCTTCATCGGGCGGTGCCGGTTTGCCAAGTTTAACATTCACCCTCGACAGTTCGCGGTAGCAGACCGAAGAATTCGGATACCATTTAATCGCGGATTCCAGGACCTTCAGCGCGGCATTGTATTCTCCTTTGCTTGTCATGGCGGACGCAAGGTTTATTAGTTCACCCTCAAATGGAACGGATGATGTTCCTATAGCACCATTTGGTGATTTATTTTCTTTGTCAAGGGTACCGCCGGTTTTCATCTTTTCCAGGGTTTCATTCTTGTAGTCGATCCGTCCCTCTTCCGGTTTCCATTTGTCATACTCCATATAATATGCCGTGGCCTTGGCGGCCTCGAGACCTTTTATCCGCGATACAAGATGGAGCGCTCCGTCAATTCCGGCAGATACCCCAGCCGTTGTGATGACCATGCCGTTGTCAACGAAACGTGTGTCACGCAATACCTTGGAATTGGGAAGCATAGCCTGCAAGCCATCGATAAAATTGTGGAAGGTTGTGACGTTATATCCTTCGAGCATGCCAGCCTTGGCAAGTATCTGTGCTCCCGTGCAAACGGACATTGCCATCGTACCCGTGGAGACATTGGATTTAAGCCAGTCGATAACACGCGGATCTCTTGAAGGTGCGCCCGCGCCGCCACCCGGAAAAACAACGATATCAGGCTTCGGAGCATTCTCGACAGAATATTGTGGCTTCACCGTAACGAAACCTTGTGAAAGAATGTCTTTACCATCCACCGACATTGTATACACCTGGAATCCTGAGGCACTGAACACTTCTCCGGGACCGGCAAAGTCAAGCAATTCCACTCCGTCGTAGAGAAATATGGCGACGGAATATCTTTCCTTTTGCTGCGCTTCCGCGCGAACCATTAGCAAGAACATAGCACCCATTAAAAGGATGCATGACAATGTTTGATGACAATACTTCATGATCGTTTGATTGTTTAAAGTTTTTGACCTGATTTGTCCTATAGCGGGCGGCGAATAGTTATTTTTTGAAATTATTTTCTAAATTAATGGCAATCGAGAAGCCGTTAATGTTTTGGCCTTAAATGTCCTCTATTTGACCATCATACCACTATGCAAACTGAGACAGTCGTTTGTTTCTTGTTGTTTCCGCGGGTTCACTTGATGGACCTGGCCGGACCGGTGCAGGTATTTTATGAAGCTTCAAGGCTGGGTGCCGCTCCATACACGGTGAGATATTGTGGAGTTGGCGAGCAAGTGATGTCGGAGCAGGGGCTTGCCTTAAGTAACCTGGAGCCTTTTGAAGCAATACATCTGAAGAAAGGTGACTTCATTTTTATACCAGGAATAGATTTCAAGAGTTTCACGGAGGGCTTACTGAACAATGATATAAGAACTATCTCGCCATGGCTGCGGGACAATCTTGCAAAAGGTGTTCAGGTTGCGAGTGTTTGCACTGGTGCACTGGTGCTTGCTGCTTCGGGGTTGCTCGACAGAAAAAAATGTACATCACACTGGAAATGTATCGACTACATGACACAGAATTTCCCCATGGCTAATGTCCAAACGGACACCCTATACGTGCAGGATGGTAATATATTCTCCAGCGCTGGCATGACTTCTGGTATCGATATGGCGTTGTCGATCCTCGAAGCACAGCATGGCCCTGTACTTCCAGCCAAGGTGGCTCGCGAAATAGTTGTTTATATGCGACGTAATAACATGGATCATCAACAGACCATCTATCTCGATTACAGAACACATTTTAATCCGTCTGTGCATATGGTCCAGGACTACATTATTTCGAATCCTGCGAAAAACCCGGGACTGGAAGAACTTGCTGCTATCGGAAATACAAGTGTCCGAACACTTACGCGGTCGTTCAAGAGCGCAACTGGACATACGATCATCGAATTTAAGAACGCCGTTAAGGTGGAGCTTGCCCGCACACTCATTCACAATAAATCGTATACGATGGAAAAGATCTCCAGCCTTTGCGGCTTTCAAAGCGTCAGGCATCTTCGAAGGATCTGGACCAGTCAGGTGGGTATGACGTTGACGTCTTACCGGAGGGCGTGAGGGAATAGGGTATAAAGGTATAAGGTATAGGTGCAGGTAACACTTGAGTGTTGTGTATTGATTGTTGAATGTTGAGTGTTGCACTCGAAAACCCCTAAATCCCCTTTAGGGGACTTTGAATACACATACTATTTACTTCCGCATTAAGAGTCCATTTTAGGTAAATTCTCTTAGCGTATCAATTGAGTTTGTTAATGTTTTTCAGCTACAGATCAGTGGTATTAATCTCACGCTCTTGAATTTTTTTGCGCTTTCTGCGGGCATTCTTCTGCGCATTTTGCGGTTAAAACCTCTTGGCAGACCTTCTCGTTATTTACATGCCGCGGAAGAGAATGACAATAATTTATTAGGTTCGGTAAGTAATCTATCAAAATATGAATGTTCACATCATTGAATACGAAGATCAGTATCACGATGCCTTCAGGAAACTAAACCTGGAATGGCTTGACAAGTATAATCTCACGGAAGAACCTGACTTGATGGTACTCAATGATCCCAGGGGAACAATCATAAACAATGGCGGATATATCTGGCTTGCAAAACATGATTCCAGTATCATAGGATCTTCAGCGCTTATAAAAGAGCACGACGGAGTGTTTGAACTTGCAAAGATGTCTGTTGCCGGAGAATGGCAAGGTAAGGGAATAAGCAAAATGCTGATCGAAGTTTGTCTTGCGAAAGCCAGGGAATTAAAAGCCAAAAAGGTAGAATTGTTTTCGAATCACCAGCTGTTAGCGGCCCTTAAACTTTATGAACGTTATGGATTCCGTCACGTCGAAATGAAAGACAGTCCTTTTGAAACGGCCGATGTGAAAATGGAACTTATTATAGATTGAATTACATTTGAGAGACACCACGTTATGAAAAGAGTTTCCTTGTTTGCGCTTTTGGTCCTCTCGCTGCATATATCGTATGCTCAGAAAAAAAATGAAGGAAAAAAGCACTATGTGTGCATTCAGTCCACAGACGTTTATCATGACAAATTCAACTGTGCAGGAATACAAATGTGTTCTGGCGGAAAAACCCGGATGACAAGGGACGTAGGTCACATGAAGCCGTGTCCAAAATGCGCCGCTCCCATCTACCGCAGCACTGGATTCCAGGACATTAAAAGAGTATTGGGTGTAAAGGACAAGAAGCAGATCAGAGATTCCCTGGGCACTACTGAAAACACTATTCATAAACCCGGTGGCCTCTCGATACGGATTAGCGGACCCCCGGAAAGCAAAACCGTTAACATGCTCGAGTTTTATTTTGCAGAACCATTAGTGTTTAAAGAAGATACTTTGTTCTCAAAGGCTTTTTATGATCGATTGGGTCTGCAGTTTGACGGCTGCAGATCCGACACCATCCGCAGCACTCAACCTCATCCTGTTACCGGCAAGGTAAAAAAAGATGTTACGATCGAATACAGAGGATGTGCGATTGTGGAGACCAGGGACGCTTACGAGGATAAAAGCAGGTATTATTATGAACTCACCTTCTTTGCCAAAGAAACCGATAGAGATACTCATCTGGATAAAATCCAGCTTATACTAAAAGTTGAGTAGAGGTTCTCTCACTAATTATCATTCACTACTGGCAACACGAAATCCTTTGTTGTGATTGCGCGAAGTCGGTGAGAGTGGATTTCGATAAGAGTTTCTGCTGTTTCGCGCACCTATGTCCCACGCGCCACCCCGTAGCGTAAAGAACTTACCTGAGTGCGGACCTTGAGGATTGTCTTTGACCCTTAGCGCATAATATCCGGCATCGTACCAGTCGCTGCACCACTCCCAGACGTTTCCCGTCATGTCGTATAGTCCCAGTTCATTTGGCAACTTTTGGGCTACTGGCATAGTGCCGTTGCTATGGCCGGAGAACCACGCAATGCTGTCGGGTGCTTTTGCGCCACTGTAAGCATAACCATTACTCTTTATGCCGCCACGAGCCGCAAATTCCCATTCGGCTTCAGTAGGCAACCGGTAGTGTTTTTTGTTCGTAGCACTTAACCATGTGCAGTAAGCGATGGCGTCATCCCAGCTTATATTTACAATGGGATGATCATCTTTTAATCCAAACCATGGAGCCTCGGGCATTGCACGTTTCGTGGCTGTGCAGAATGCCCGCCATTGCCTCACCGTTGTCTCCGTCTTTGCTATACTGAATGTGTTGACCTGTACCTCGTGTGCAGGCTTTTCATCTTTGTCACCCGATTCATCGCCCATAATAAACGATCCTCCCTTGACTTCAACCATTTCGGGATACTCCTGCGCACAAAGTCTATATGAAGTCATCAAAAACAAGATGACCATAGTCTGTGCCATCCGCATCTTTAAAAAGTAAGCTGACAGTTCCATCTTCAGTTACTTTTTTGTTTCACATTAGTTCCTATCCAAAGCAACGCATCTTCGATCAACTGGTTTTGGATAAAGTCTGACATCACCAGATCACCATGACCCATATTGAGATATATCATCCGGTACTTTGTATTGGTCCACACCACTGGTGTATCGCCCCCAGTGAGGATATCTTTTATTCCCAGGGGATAGTTCAAAGGATCGAGCGTAACCAGGACCTTCACAGATTTATTTTCCCGGGGACTGGGTCTCCATTGATACCATTCATTAACCGGTGACGCAAACGCAGCAGGTACGCGTTGTGTTACCGGATGGGATGGATCATCGACGACAACTCTTGCCGGAAGGGGAGGCCAATTGTTGGTGTAAAATACCGCGCCGCCAAGAAAATCAACAAACCACGGCCAACGTGTGGTCTTATCGTTATAACCCGCTACATGAAAGCCAATCCAGCCACCTCCATTTTGCATGTACTTCTCGAAGGATCTCCTTTGTTGTTCTGTGTGTGGAAAGTCATTGATCCACATCACTACCTGATAATTTCGAAGTAACGTGTCATTCAGGTTGGTCCAATCTGTTGTTACATCGAAGGTAAAATTCTTCTCGTCAGCAAGAGCGCTGAAAAACGCGCGCAGGTCTTTGGAGAAATCAACATGGTCACGTTCCACGCGCGTACTGTGAAAAGCGAGGACTTTGAACAAGGGCTTTTGGGCGACGACGGTGGAGCTAACTGACAATAATATTATCAGTATAAAAGCTTTCGCAGACTTCACTTTGTTACCTCCTTTCTTGAAGCTCCGCCCAACCACAGTATTGCGTCCGTTATCATATTATTCTGATCGTAGTTTGAAAAGATCTTATTGCTGTGTCCCATGTTCATGTACAGCATCTTGAATTTAGTATTGGTCCAAACAACCGGTGTGTCGCCACCACTGATCGTACTTTTTACACCCAGCGGGTAGTTTTCTGCTGCTAGTGACATCAGCACCTTAATGTCTTTGTTTTCCCTGGGACTCGGTTTCCATTGATACCATTCACCGGTAGGTGAGATGTATGATTCGGGAAGCCGTTTGGTTACGGGGTGATTACGGTCCTCAACGATAACTTTTGCGGGAAGTGGTGGCCAGTTGTTCGAATGGAAATAAGCACCACCAAGAAAAGAGTTGAACCACTTCCATTTTGAGTCGGGCAGATTAAACGCTGAAACGTGGCAACCCAGCCATGCTCCCCCTCGGTTGATGTATCGTTCAAATGCAGCTCGTTCCTCGTCACTGTGAGGAAAATCGTTGAGCCATATCACCACGTCATAGTTTGCCAGATAGTCGTCGTTCAAATTGGTCCAATCCGTGGTCGCATCGAACGTGAAGTCCTGTTGCTCTGCTGTAAGAGTGAAAAAGTAAAGCGCGTCGCGTGCGAAATTGATGTGATCCATTTCTCCTTTCGTAGAATAAAATGCAGCGGCCTTAAAACGCGGTCGTTGACTGTACGATACATTGATGGAAAGAATGAGAAGGAGGATGAGGAGGCGCCATTTGTTCATAAAGAGAGGAAAGGCGATTATAAAGAAATATGGGAAGGAATGGAAGAAGGCATTAAAAAAGCAATAATCTATTTTTGACAATACCGATCTCTGGTTGCATTCAATGCGCACTGCTTTGTCCGCCGGGCCTAAAATTCTACGATCGGATTAGTGTCCGGTAAACATTAAGACCCGATTTCAATGCGATATTTACAATCCGTGAGAAACCTTGAGGAGGATAGCCCGTATAACTCACCACGTGATTAAAAACCTATCTAAACTCAACCAGTCCTGAGTGCAACTATCAGTATTGGTTAACATCAACTGGACTTCCAACCGCTAATCGCGAAATTGATTCTAAAGAGAAAAAAACGCTTCTATGATCACGATAGCAGTCCTGATTCTTATTGACTATTTACAAAGCCGTCGCTATATCAATGACGAGCATTTAACCGCGCGGCAGCCAGTCACAAATGGATCCATGCGCCTCGTTCCAGTGCCCGTTAAGTGATGAATATCCGAAACGTTATTATTCCGGCGTTCGCCCTGCTGGTTGTCAGCTCGGCGCAAGCGCAGCAGAACCAGAAGTTTTATCCTGATACCGCGAGGTTCAACAACCTCAACAAAGAAGAACTGTTTAGTCGCGGCGAGCGGCTTACGCTGGCTACGTGTGGGTCATGTCATTTCGGAAATGATGGGAGACTCAGCGGCAAATTAATGGAAGATGTTCCGAAGGTATTTGGTACGGTCTATTCAGCAAACATTACCAATGACAAGACCTTTGGCATAGGGGATTGGTCCAGTGGACAGCTTGCTTACTTTATCCGAACAGGAATCAAACCCGATGGAAAAAGGGCCAATCTTGGAATGCCAAGGTTTCCAAATATCGCGGATCCGGAACTTGAATCAATCATTGCGTTTCTCAAATCAGACAGCTCAGCTTCCAAGGCCTCTGAACTGCCGGAGCCCAAAACGAAAATAAAACTCGCGGGAAAACTGGCCACCAAAATGGTGCTGGACAATTATGATTATCCGAAGGCGCCGAGACAAACCACCGATACAACTTTTCTCATCGGATACGGAGACTATTTAGTAAACGATGTCTTGCATTGTTTCGCTTGTCATTCTGCCAACATCGCCAGGATAGATGTCAAGAATCCCACGAGGAGCAAAGGATATCTTGGTGGCGGCAGCAAACTCATCGGCATGAACGGCGAAAAGATCATTTCACCCAATATTACATTTGATATCGCAACAGGACTGGGGACTTATACCGAACAGCAGTTCCTTGATGTTATGAAGATGGGCCGAAAGAGTAGCGGCGATTGGATAAAACCACCTATGCAGCCCTACACTTCCTTAAGTGACAACGACATTCGGGCCATTTACGAGTACCTGAAAGTTGTTCCTGTTATTAACAATAAAAAACTTGTTACTACTCGTTCCACAAAATGAAAGGACACAAACTACTTTTGCTTGTAGCTCTTCTGTCGGGTAACCTTTCAGTAAGTGCTCAAAAGAAAGATCAGAAAGAATCAGCTGGAAATCCGTCGGTTGAAATTTCTGCATTGCTTGCCAAGCACGGCTGCAGCTCGTGCCATCATACCTTGAGAAGGATGGTTGGCCCTCCATTTACTGACATTGCAAAAAGAAATTACCTACCAGAAGCAATCGTAGAAAAGATTGGCAAACCTCAGCCGACAAGTTGGCCAGGTTATCCTCCCATGCCTGCTCTTGCCGTTCCAGACGAGGAAGCGCTAAAGATTGCAGACTGGATAAATTCACTCATTGCGAATGGTGGTTCTGAAACTGCAAAGCTCCGTTAGACCTTCTGAAGATCTTGAGAGTTGTCCTGCTGTCGCAAACCGCTTCAGCAGGCAAGCTTATTGATTGTTGGGTGTTGAGTGTTTTTTTAGACATGCGGTCTCCGATCAGAACAATCAACATTCAATAAATCAACACTCAACACTCAGGTGTTTTCTGCTGCCTTACACCCTATACCCAATTCCCTATACCCTATACCCTATACCCCTATTCCTCCCATAAGCCAGGCCGCTCGTTCATAAAAATTATCTTCCAAGGCTAGCTGTTGTTTGATACCTTATCATTAAGTTGACTAAAGTATCAACATAAACTATTGCCATTTTTATGAACAGGCGCGATTCATTAAAAACGTTGATGGCAGCGTCGGGAGCATTGATCTCCCTGCCTGCCTGGGCGGAAGGATGGAGTCCCGACAAACTTATTATCCCTCACAGCTCATTCACTTTGACTGAACAGGATCTGCTGACAAGCGTGGCGGATACCATTATTCCCGCTGGCAATTCCATCGGTGCCGTAAAAGTCGGAGTGGATAAATTCCTTCAAAAACTTTTTCAGGATTGTTATGATCAGGATGTTCAGGCGAACATAAAGAACCAACTGCAAAAGCTGGATAACAATTCTCAAAGCAAGTATGGTAAAACATTTGCCGGAAGCGATCAACAACAGCGTCAGGAATTGCTACTTGCGTTTTCAGCTTCGGCGGATAAGAACGAAAAGGATTTCTTCGACCTCGTCAAATCAGAAACGATAAGAGGGTTTAACACTTCTAAGGAAGTTATGCTTGACTATTTGCACTACAAAGTAGTCCCTGGTCATTATCATGGTTGTGTAGACGTAAACGCTTGATCTATGGCAAACTTCTTAATTGATTCAGCTAAAAAAAGAACTTACGATGCAATTGTAATAGGTTCAGGTGCCAGTGGAGGATGGGCAGCAAAGGAACTTTGCGACAAGGGATTAAAGACGCTTGTTCTGGAAAGAGGCCGTGACGTAAAGCACATCAAGGATTATCCGTCAGCTGGCAAAGCACCGTGGCAGTTTGAGTATAGGGGTACCGTGCCAATTGAAAAGCGCAAAGACTATCAATTTGCCAGGTTCATGCGTGAGGAAACAATGCAATGGGCCATTAAAGATGATGAACAACCTTTCGTTGAGGAAAAACCGTTTCGTTGGGTACGTGGATATCATATGGGTGGCAAGTCGCTAATGTGGGCGCGACAGACGCAACGTTGGAGTGACTTCGATTATGAAGGCCCGATCAGGGATGGATTTGCTGTTGACTGGCCCATCCGTTACAAGGATATAGAACCGTGGTATGCGCATGTTGAAAAGTTTGCGGGTATTGCCGGAAACAAGGATGGACTTCCAGAGCTACCAGACAGTGAAGTTATGCCACCCTTTGAAATGAGCTGTGTCGAAAACTATTTTAAGGAAACAATTCAAAAGAACTATAACGACCGTCATTTAATTCACGCCCGATGTGCTCATATCACCGACCCTCAGCAAATTCACAACGAACAAGGAAGGCATAAATGTCAGAATCAGGCGGCCTGTAACAGAGGCTGTCAGTTTGGTGCGTACTTCAGCAGCAATGCATCGACGTTGCCGTGGGCATTAAAGACCGGCAATCTTACCGTACGGCCGCATGCTGTGGTTCACTCTATTATATATGACGAGAAAAAGGGTCGTGCGACCGGCGTCAGGATCATTGATGGAACGACCATGGAGACGGTGGAATTTTATGCAAAGATCATCTTCGTAAATGCTTCCGCCCTGAACTCAAACGCCATTTTGCTGAATTCGAAGTCGACAAGGTTCCCTAACGGCCTGGGTAATGACAATGGATTGCTTGGCAAGTACATTTCGTGGCATAATTATAGAGGAAGAGCTAACGCGGAGTACGAAGGCTTCAAGGATAAGATGACGGATGGACGAAATCCAAGCCACAGTTATATTCCAAGATTCCGAAATGTCCGTAAGCAGGAAATGGATTTTCTCAGAGGATATGCTGCAGGGATTGGCGGAGGACGAGGCCGTTCCGGAGATACAAGTATGATTGGTGATCAACTCAGGGAGAATCTACTTCATCCTGAATTGCGGAATTGGTCCATCAGCAGCTGGATGATGGGAGAATGTGTTCCGTTGGAAAAAAATCACGTTCGCCTTCACCCTGAGCTGAAAGACAAGTACGGAATTCCACAGCTCGTTATTTCCTGCGAATGGAGCGAGAATGATGATAAGATGGTTGCTGATTACATGGAGCAGTTGAAAGAGATGTTCGAGAAGGCAGGTTTTATCAATATCCGCGCGAGTGATTCGAAGTCACCTCCAGGTTCTGATATCCATGAGATGGGTGGTGTTAGAATGGGACGTGATCCGAAGACATCACTGCTTAATGCATGGAACCAACTGCATGGTTGTAAGAATGTTTTTGTCACAGACGGCGCCTGCATGACATCCACAGGAACACAAAATCCGACATTGACGTACATGGCGATCACTGCAAGGGCGGCTAACCATGCCGTTGATGAACTCAAAAAGAAGAACTTATAAGGACTACCGAACAAAACAAATTCAACTATAACCAAACAAACTGAACATGAGAAAATATCTTGTTGTTATTTTAATCTTGTTGATAACCGATATCGGATCAGCGTTAGCGCAAAAGGGAAAACCTTTATACACATTTCCTTTTGGCGTCCAAGCCTATACTTTCAGAAAGAGTTTCCCTAAAGGTATCGCTGCCACTCTCGACACTATAAAGAGCATGGGCATTACGGAGATCGAAGGCGGCGGAGGACAAATGCCTCCGGAGGAATTCAAGAAACTTTGCAACGAACGTGGCATTAGTATTCCCTCTACAGGAACAAGTTATGAGTCGCTGGTAAAGGATCCGCAGGCTGCAGCCAATATGGCAAAAGCGTTGGGGGCGTCGTACCTGATGGTTGCATGGATACCGCACGAAAAGGCCAAGTTCAATCTGGAGAATGCGAAGAAAGCAGTTGAAGATTTTAATGCAGCGGGAAAAGTCCTGAAGGAAAATGGTATTACATTCTGTTATCACGTTCATGGATTTGAATTTCAACCCTATGAAAAAGGCACGTTGATGGATTACCTCATTGTCAATACTAATCCTGAGTACGTGTCTTTCGAAATGGATATACTTTGGACTCATTTTGGCGGAGGCGACCCGGTTGCGCTCTTAAAGAAGTATGGCAACCGTTGGAAGCTGCTTCACGTGAAAGACCTTAAGAAAGGAACCCCAAAAGACCTCAGCGGCGGAACCTCGCAGGAAAATGATGTCGCCCTTGGCACCGGCGAAATAGATATTCCAAATATTATCAAGGAGGCAAAGAAGATCGGAATCAAACATTACTTCATTGAAGATGAAAGCAGCCGCGTGATCACTCAGGTGCCACAAAGCATTGCTTATCTAAAGAGCCTTAAAGAATAGTTAGGTATCGTCCAACTAACATGCCTAAACAAAACACTCAACATTCAATATATCAACACTCAACAATCAAGTATTTTTCACTCTTAATTACAGGCGTCCAGAAATTGCATATAAAAATGTTTGCTTTTGTCATTTGAGCGCTCCAACTAGCCTCCCTATTTTCTTGGTGAATTAAAACTCGCTAATGGTTTGAGCAGTCACTACCTGAGTGTTGTCTTATTGAGTGTTGAGTGTTGAATGTTTTTTGAAACATACCAACTTCCGATCAGAACACTCACCATAGAATGTCATCGAATTCACTCCAATGATTAAAGGTGGAGCAATGCGCGGATTCGCGTGCCGGCCCGATGGAACATGCAACCTGATAATTATCGGGACAGGCCTTGGAGGGGAGCTATGGAATGCGGCCAATACCAAGTTCCTCTGAACTCTCCTATCCTTTGTTTATCATGGTGTGAAAAAGACCTTTTCGCTATAACACTTTCGATCGATCATCAACCTTACAATGTATGCGCCGTTGCTGATACTGTTGGCCCGTACCTGATAGGTTTCGTCAAGCACCTCTTTAAGTTCTTGTGCCGCAATCTGTCTCCCCATCATATCGACCAACTGATACCTTACAGTCTGACGAGTCTCGAGGTTGAACGAAATGTAAAATTCTCCGGAACCATAAAGGTCTGTTCCAAACAAGACATACGGTTTGTCTCCGGAACCTAGCTTCATTTTTACATCCTCAGATCTGAAAGTAATTTTGTTGTTACGTGGTTCCGATACTTCGATTGTAGGGATCCGGTCCTGCGCTGTTACGCACACTGGTGCCATCGACAATAGGATCGACGCTGCAACTATCGTGTGTTTTTTGATGAATTGATAAAATGGAAACATAGCCATCGGGTTTTTAATGATTTGTTTGATGTTACTTAGTGTTTGGTCGATGTAAATGGCTCTGCAGCCATTCGCGTTGTTGGTCTTCGTTTAACACGTTCATGATCTTTCTGTTCTTATCGATGATCAGCAGGTTGATCTGCTCAGGAAGAATGTTGTCATCGGTATCCTGTTGAGCATTGGAGACCGCATCATAGAATTCATAATTGATCTCCATGATTTTTAGCGCTTGACTTTTGCTCAGGGTCAACTGACTTTGAAGTTCCCAGGTAATGTTTTCGACGAAAGCCGTTCGCTCTTCGCAATTAAGTCCAAGATTGAACAAACCAATTATGCTAAAGCCGAGGCAGGCTATCAATGCTTCTTTCAGATTGGGTTGTGTTTTCAAGCGCCTGTTATAAGGCTTGTTTAGGGTTCCACCTTATGTTGAGAAGACAGGCAAGCCTGCGGTTGCCACTATTTGCGAAGAGAAAAATTTACGCGATAAGCGACACCAAGCTCAAAACCCACCCAGGAGTTTGCGGTTTCATAATCCACGGGAGCAACTGGAGCCTGGTAATTGAGGGTGCGTGAGTACCCCTGCGTAGGGGATAAGTATGGTTGTGTGGGTGCCTGACGGTAACGGATAGCTATTGTAGAGCTGCTGGGCTCTGGAACATATTTATAGGAAGTCTTTAAAATGTTAAAAGTCGGACCAAAACGAATCGAAAAATGAGTGGACAAAGAGACGTTCGCCATGAACCGTATATGGTGGTGATGGCTAGTCGTCTGGTATTGGTTGTGCCACGTGTCGATTTCCTCCCGGTTAAGAGAGGCGAAAGTGTAAGCAAGGTTTGCCGTTACCCCGGGCTTAAGGAGTATGCCTGTGCCTAACCCATAACCAAAGCGATATACTCCGTCACCCAATGCACTTGCGTTGACAATGGCGTGCAGCAATTGGATGCCACCTTGCAGCTCGACACCCGCACCGTAATCATTGATGAAAAGGCCAGCTGAAGCAAACCAATTCTTTTGTCGTGGGCTATTGATGCTAACTTTCGGTGACAGTGGGTAATACCTCAATTTCAACCTATCTCCGAAATTCAATAGATCCTTGGTGATCTCAGCATCTCTGTCGTTTTCATACGATGTAAAGGAAAATGGGCCAAGCCGGCTCGCCTGCAGGTTACTTTCTTCTAAAGTGGTTTCCTCATCTCCGAGGTCTTCAGAATTTGCAAGCTTAGGCTGAACCATTGTGAAATTGCTTTTGGCAATGTTTCTTTTCACCACAAAATAATCACCTTGCCTCTTGAAGCTCACGTTCATTTGAGACGATAATTCACTTAACACACTGTTCAATGATTGTTGACGAGCTATCAAGGTTACGGGCTTGTCGAGATTGACAATGCTTGAACTGTAAATAAAATGTATCTTGGTCTGCAGCGTTAACTGTTCCAGCACATCTTCAAAGTGTATGTTACTACCTATGATAGTGACATTCTTTTGAAGCAGATCATCCGGTGTTTGTGCATGCAACGGGAACGAGAGGACAAGAAACAGTATTACACTACTGATCCCAAGGGCAACCTTTACCTTCGACTCGGAACGTGCTGTCATTTTCCTGGATTGTTAGATCCAATGTCTCACCTATCAAATTTAACATTTCCCGCGCAGAAACGTGGTCAAAGGCCGCTGTTAATCGACAGTTTTTTATGTCTTTGTTGGGCACTTCGATTACATAGGGGTACGCTTTTTCTATGCTTTCAAACACTTCCGCCAACGGGACATCCTGAAACACAAATCTCCTGGAGGCATACCCCCACTTATTTGCATCGATTGTATTGACAATATTAATCGGCTTTCCGGCCTCCAGTGATGCCGAGTGGCCTGCGTCCAGGTAAACGCTATCTGTGGCTGAGTAGACGAGGACCTTGCCTTCCTGTACGTCGACTTCCAGGACGCCATTATTTGAGGTCACGTTGAATTGGGTACCTACAACTTTGATATCGGCTTCCGGCGTGTGTACGATGAAAGGCTTGGCGGCATTACCCTGAACTGAGAAAAAGCCTTCGCCTGAAAAGTTGACTTCACGACTATCGTTTCCAAATCCATCAGGATAAGAAAGACTGCTATTGCTGTTAATTACAACGGTTGAGTTATCCGGCAATGTGATAGTCTCAAGGTTCTTTTTTGTAACGACTGAGATTTCCGAAACCACTTCATTTTTTTGATAGAGATAATAGCCTAACAAGCTCCCCGAAAGGCCAATGATCAAACCCGCGGCGACCTTGTACCAGAAACGCAATGGAGACCCCTCGGAAGTTGTCTTCATAGTAAGTTCCACCTCGTTCCAGGCAACGTCCTTGCTGAAAGTGACTTTAGCTTTTGACGGGTAGGTTACATCCCATGTCGACTGCATTTCTTCAAAGTGCTCCTGATTGCCCGGTTCCGCCAGCCAGTCGATCAAAGCCTCGGCCTCGTCGGGTGTAGCTTCACCGCTCAGATACTTCGCGATCAGCTCATCATTTACGACAATGTCATTCTTATTTTTCACGCCAGTCGGTTTACAATTACTCAATTACATCTTTAAGTTTTGCTCGTAGTATTTTAAGCGCTTTACTGATCTGGTTCTCTACCGTGTTAACAGAGATGTTCAGATGTGAAGCTATTTCCGCATAACGAAGCTCGTCGAACCGGCTCATCATAAATATGATCCTGCACTGATCCGGCAAGCTGTTGATAGCGGCAATGATGTTCTCCTCAAGTTCGTGCTGAAAGGTCTCAGGTAGCTGAGTTTCCGCGTGCGTCTCGTGCGCAATCTGCACCTGGTGTTTCATTTTTACCGTGCGGTGCTCCAGATTGTTGAGGCACTGATGATAAACAGCCTTGAACAAGTATGACCTTATCGTATGTTTCACCTCCAACCCTTCCCGTTTCTCCCATATCTTCACAAACATAGATTGAACCACGTCCTCGGCTTCCTCGGCATTTTTAAGTATGGTATAGGCGTAACGGCACAGGCTTTCATAGTGGGACATGAACACCTGCTTAAAGACAACAGAATTGCCTTTACCAATAGCCCTGAAAATTTCTACATCGGAATGTAGCAATGTGTTAAAGATTCGGATCCAAATCTATTCAAATTTACATCTTGTGTGGAAGACAGGCTAAGCCTCCTTTACCACTATCGCAGCCACAATTATTTTCACCGAAACCTCATCAAGTGGCGCATCTGGCTGAGGCAGTCCTTGACATCACGCCAAGGTATTGCAAGAGGTTTTTTATTTACGTTTTGAAGGTTACTTTCCTGATAATTATTACCTTAACGTGGCGATATGGTGCTTTGGCCGTATTTGCCTTGAACTGTTATTGGACCCAACGAATGATGGTTAAAATGCTGTTCTGCTGCCTTCTTATTTTTTGCAGCCTGCAAGGAGAAGCCCAGAAAAAATTCGGTACCGACACCGGTACAATCAATTTTGTTTCGAACGCGGAGCTCGAACTAATCAAGGCTTCATCCGGCAAGCTTCAAGGCATTATAGATCCTGGCACCAATCAATTTGCTTTTTCAATCCTAGTTCAGTCCTTCAAGGGTTTCAACAGTGAACTTCAGCGTGAGCACTTCAATGAAAAATATATGGAAAGCGATAAGTATCCCAAGATTACCTTTTCGGGGAAGATCATTGAACAGATCGATTACACAACAGACGGGACATATGAAGTTCGCGCAAAAGGGGACCTGGATATTCATGGCCAGAAACAAACGCGGATCATAAAAAGTAAGATTGAAATTAGCGATGGAGTGCTCATTATAATTGCTGACTTCAAGGTTCCGTTGGCAGACCACAATATTTCCATCCCAAGAATAGTGAATCAAAAGATTGCTACGGAAATAGAAGTACAAGTAAGCGCAGACATGATGTTGCGATAGTAATGAAAAAAATTGCTGGATTTCTTTTCTGTTTCCTTTCTATGAGCGCTCTGCTCGAAGCGCAGGTTCCCGCTTTTCAGAACTATGCATTGCTCAGAAGGAATGAACCCATTCAGGTCTATACACTCTTTCAGGACCGGGCCGGCTTTATCTGGTACGGCACAAACAAAGGCCTGTTCCGATTCGATGGTGTGAACCTCGATCGCTACACCGTTGCTGATAGTTTGCCTGAAGATCATGTGACTGCCCTGGGTCAGGATTCGCTTGGACGTATCTGGACTGGCCATAAGAATGGAAAGCTTGCTTTCCTGGACGGTGAAAAGATCAGGACCTTCAACCCTGACGAGGGCACTAGTTCGAATGAAATCTCGGACATACTATTCGATCGCAACGGCAATCTCTGGTTCTCGACGCTCAACGATGGCCTCTACTATTTTACGCAAGGCCGTTTATTCCGTCTCGACGAACAGGAGGGGCTTCCTGATATTTTTGTATACGACATTCTGGAGGATCCGGCAGGAAATATATGGGCTGGGACCGACGGAGGCGCTGCGATCTGTAAGTTGAATGATAAAAAAGTCGACATCAGAGTGCTTGACTACGCGCACGGCCTGCCTGATAACATCGTGAAGAAACTGGTGATCGATGAAAACCACACGGTGTGGATGGCCACGGAAGATGCGGGAATAGTTTCTTTTGATCCGAAAATAGGCAGAACCAAGTCGCTGATAGACGGCGGTTGGAAATACGGAGCGATCACCGATTTTTGTCTATCCGGTGACCAGGTGTGGATTGCAACAGTTCAATCCGGATTGATCATTTGTGACCTCAAGTCACGAAGGAATAAATTGTATAGCAACAATGTAGGATTCGACCTCATGTCAATTAATGCTTTACTCAATGATCATGAGGGAAACATTTGGATTGGATCGAAGTCAGGAGTGATACGCTCATTGGGAGATTACGTTGAGTCCATCGACAGGTTCGATCCTTATAAAGATGCAAGTGTATTGGCGGTAACGGTCGACGCCAACGATCACCTGTGGTATTCAACAAGAGAAGGCCTGTTCAAAAGATCCTCCGATGAGAGGGGTAACTTTAAGATTGAAAAACAACCGGTAAGTTCTTCGACTGTCTACAATACAGTGATCAGCTTGTTTACGGACTCATTGGGCTATATATGGGCAGGGACATACGGTGATGGTGTTTTAAGGATCAATCCTACCACACGTAAAATTCAACATCTTAGAAAAGAACTTCGGAACGGCAACGTCCTGAGTATAGCTGGCAGAGGGAATGAGATCTGGCTTGCGACACTTGGCGGTGCGTCCAAGATTAAAATTTCTTCTGATAAGCTGGAGGTTGAAAACTACGGTAGTGACGAAGGTTTGATATCCGATTATATCTACCAGGTTTTTTTAGATAGCAAGAAGAGGGTATGGTTTGGAACTGATGGACGCGGCGTGGGGATGATGGACAAATCCGGATTTCATCATTATGAAAAGGGACTGACGGCAAAAGTAGTTTACGGTTTCGCGGAGGATGACAAGAATCAGATCTGGGTTAACGTTCAGGCTGAGGGTCTATTCAGACTTGATAACGATACTTTCCATCCTATCACTGCCAACAGTCCCTTAAGAGATAAGAATATCAATTGCCTTACTTCCGATGCGTTTGGAAATCTGATCGTAATGCACGACATGGGCATCGATATTTTCTCACCGTCAAGTAAGAGGATCCGATACCTCGGTGATGAGGTTGGAGTCGGTAATAAAAGACCTAATCTCAACGCACTGGGCAAGGATCTGAGTGGAAGGATCTATTTTGGAACCGAAAATGGTATCGTATCCTTTGCGGATCCCAATGGAGGACTTCTTACGTCACCCATACCTCAAATCAGCGGGCTAAGGGTTCTCGATCAAAAGATGCCAATTCAATCCGGCCTTAACTTCAGCTATGACCAAAACAGCGTAAATATAAACTACCTGGGTTTTTGGTATCAGAATCCCGGAAATCTGAACTATCAATACAAGTTGGAAAATTACGATCGCGACTGGATCGCCAGCCGTGGCCGGTCGGCTACGTATTCAAGGTTACCACCTGGTTCCTATACGTTCAAAATGAAAGTATCTGACACGGAAGATTTTACTACTGCCACTGAAGCATCCGTTTCCTTTTCGATAAACCCGCCATTCTGGAAGACGACGTGGTTCTACGTCTTTTGCGCCACACTAGTAATCATTGCCGGTTCATCATTTATACATTACCGTGAGAAAAAACTTTTACACGACAAGCACATATTGGAACAAAAAGTAACTGAGCGTACGCTGGAGATACAGCAGCAGGCAGAAGAAATTCAGGCACAGAATGAAGAGATTCAATCGCAGGCGGAAGAGATACAGGGAATTAATGATAACCTCGAAGAGCTTGTTCAAAGCCAGAACTGCTGAGCTGATAAAGAAGAACAAAGCGGCGGAGGAGTCAGCATTCATCATAGCACACGAACTACGAGCTCCTGTTGCCAGCGTCCTTGGACTAATTAATCTTATTACAAAGTGTGAGATGAACGAAGAAGCCAAGACAATCGTCACCCACATGGAAGATTCTGCAGAGAAACTGGAAGAAGTTGTGAGAAAAATTACGAAGGCGATCGAGCGGGGAGATAAGTAGTATTCATAGTCGAGCACGTCCAAGTGATTTAATCGCAAAAGCCGCAGAACAATACCCGCAGAAAACGCAAAAAAACAGCCGTTATCATTTCGAATGTTGGCATTCTTCTGCGCTTTTTGCGTGTATTTGTTTTGCGCTTTCTGCGACTTAAAAACAAATGTGGCTATCCTACCAAACCATCAAATAACATCGTCACTTTGGGGGCGCAGGTGTAAAACACTCAACACTCCCACCTACGCAGATGCATCGGGGTCAGGGACATTCAAGGTATATTCTACTATAATGCTCTGATCTTTAATATTCCGGTAATACACCGGCGCACCATGATCTTGCAAAGCAATAGCGCCTTCCTTGAATTTATTCCAATCCGGATACTCGACCCACTTGCTCTTCTTGTAGCGCGCCTGGAAATCAGGACTTCCTTCTTCAAATTCAACGACCTTTTCTCCGTTCAGCCAGTGTTCGACGTGACCATTGTTGTAAATCAGCTTGCCACTGTTCCATTCGCCAACCGGATTAAGCTTTTTGGTAGCTGGCGCTTCAAACATATCATAACTGCTACCGGCCTTTTGCGCTTCGTTAAGAGGATCTTTCCATCCGCCGTCATCCATCACCTGATATTCAGGACCAGTCTCATAGTCGTGTTTGTATTGCTTGCCTTCCACGACGTGATAAATAACTCCACTATTGCCGCCGGGAGAAAGTTTCCAGTCGAAGCTCAACTCAAAATTTCCGAACGACTTCGTGGTGATTAGCGAGCCACCAATGTCAGCGGTTCCTTCGCCAAGTCCTTTGCCGTTGCATTCGATCAATCCATCGTGAACCGACCACAGCGGGCCAATGGTATCGTGGTTAAATCGCTTCCAGCCGTTCAGCGTACTTCCATCAAACAGAAGTTCCCAACCTGCTGTTTTCTCTTCCTCAGTAAGCGAATTCAGGCCGGTTCCAAGAGCGGCTGCGGTAGAATCAGCTCCAGCGGTTTCCTGGGATGTGCTCCCCTTCTGGCAGGATATTATTACGAGTGTAGCAAGAATCGCCGCACCCAGATAAATGGTTAGTGTTTTTTTCACGGGCGTAACTTTTTTAGTGATACTAAATTTAGTCTGGAATTATCAGGCATCAAAGGGAAAAGAGGGTAATAGGGTGATAAAGTGAATAGGGCAATACGTAAAGCCATGCAGCGGTCCGCCCGTCGTCATTCCTACTTCCCAAATTCCCAATTCCCCTATCTCCTTATCTCCTTATCTCCTACCCGAACAACAGATGGTAGTAAAACGAAGGATGCAGCAATGCTCTTTTCTTCTGCGAATGTGCCAGCGCATCTATCAGCACATCGTGGATGTACCTGCTTTTATTAGCTTTCCTTACCACAGAGTTGAAAAGTCGCGGATAGCGGCAAAGGTTTTGGAGCGCACGACTCACTCTCAGCTCAGGCCACATTTTCCTATAGATCTCATCGTCGTATGCCGTATTAAACGATTGTGAAAAATCATTTGCCTTAAACGCTTTAACAATATGGTCGGCAGCCACCCTTCCGCTGCGTATAGCGTTACCGATACCTTCACCGGTGAATGGATCGATGAGCGACGCAGCGTCGCCGAGCAGGAGAAAGCGATCCCCTGAGATCTTTCGTTTCTTGGAGCCTAACGGAAGTCCATAACCTTTCGCGACCTCAAGTGGTTTAGCGTTCTTGAAGCGTTCATTCAGGTGCGGATTGTTTTCGATCAACGCTTTCAATATTGTTTTAAGGTTGATCCTTTTTTTCGAAACCACAGACGATAACATTCCGATCCCCACATTGGCGCGATTGTTTGCAAGAGGAAATATCCACAGGTAACCTGGCAATACATCCCGAAAGAAATGTAGCTCAATAAAATGCGATTCCTGAAACGACGTTATTCCTTCATAATAGATACGCAGCCCTGCACTGTAATGCTGGCGGTCAGGTTTGAACGATCCTAGTTGCCTTGCCACCACGGACTGCGCACCGTCCGCGCCGGCAATGATCTTTGCGCTGAAGATACCCTGGTTGGTGTGCACCAAAATTTCCGTTTCGTTCTTGTCCACGCGTTCCACCAGGCAATCTTCGAACGTCTTTACATTTTCAAATTGTTTTAATTCTTCCACCATCAACTGATCAAAGTCAAATCGGGGACAGAGGTATCCGCATTTTTCTTCGCCCTTGTGAATAAACGGAATGTCAATGTATTGGTGATTGGGTGCAAATATTCTAACTCCATAAGAAGAGACTTTCGAATCCAATCCATGAAATCGCGAGCTGAGGTCTCCCGGAAGTAACGATAACTGGTTAACGACATCGACACTTAAAGCGTCGCCACAGATCTTATCCCTTGGGAATACGGCTTTGTCCAGGATTGCAACCGACAATCCTGACTTTCCGAGCGCAATGGCACACGCAGCACCTGCAGGACCGGAGCCAATAATCAACACGTCAAATTCTTTCTTTTCCAAGGATTGTCGTCAGTAACACAATTGATCTACCCTTTCCCCTTAACAATACGAAGTGCGATGTCAAATTCAAATGGAGGTGACGTGATAACGACTTTCCCTCCTTTATGACGCAGAGTTTCCTTTTTTGTATACGTGCCTGTCACCGGATCCATCCACTCCACCGCGTAGTCACCTGCGGGTAGTGACAACGTTGGACTCACCTGCTGTCCGTGCAAGAAATAGGCAGCGTATTGTTTTCCGGTTTCGGAAAGGCTGTAAACCTTTGTTCGTTGTGGCAATGGGCCAGTAAAAAATGATTTGTCGGGTTTCATTTGGATAAAATTAAGCCCGTTTATGAACTTATGAAGAAACTGCAACTGACTGCGTAATGAATCAGAACCGCCACCTGGTTGTATTCCGGTGTAGTTAAAGGTGCCATCCTCGTGCGATACCGTAAATGAATAGTCGAGGTTATTGTAAAGAGCGCCTCCCGAAAGCAGGATCCCCCATCCTTCCTTGCGATACGTACTGTCTTCATTCCCATCGAAACCCGTTTCATTGTCACCGATCACTTTATTTAATCCATAGTTCTGTTTTACAGCTGTTGGAGGTGCCGCGTAGTGAAAGTTAAATACAGAAACATCTGGATGGGGATCAGTGATCTTCAGGGAATCATTTGCGATATTCTGGGATATCAGGTGCTTTGCACCCAACTCTTTTTCTGTTGCAGAGATCAACGATGCGATGTGATGCTGCCACTCCATAGTGACACCGCCAAAGTAGGGTTCGTTACAGATCTCGTAGATAACATTACTGTATGCTTTCAACTCACGCACAACTTTACGCACCAGGGACTCTTGAGCCTGGAGCAGGCCACCGTTTTTGTCCAGCGTATAAACATCATCCTTGCCAATATTGCCCACTCCGTTAATGTTGTTTGATGCATTCATGGGACTAATGTTCCATTGAGCGTTTTCATACATAGGACAAAAAAGTGCAAGCTCAACAATGATCCCCTTTTTTTCCGCGGTTGAAACAAAGTCCTTGAGGCGGGTGAAGTACGCGTCGTTCCAATGCTCAAGATCAAATTTGTTTCCGCCTGAAGCATATCCGGGTTCATTGCTGCGCGGCCAGGGACAAATGAACCGGTCAGATGAAGGGGCAAGGGTATTTTCAGCGATGTTAAACGCACCCTTGGGCTCGACATATGCCCCTGTGAATGTTCGGGTAAGATTCAGGCCTTTGCTCTGTAACACGTCGAGGTATTTCACATAGTCAAAATCCAGATTAATGACAGAGCCATAGTGTTCACCGGAAGTGATCAATACGGTTGGTTTGTCCTTGTAAATAAAATAGTGTGGATTTTTTGGATGCAATGCGATCGGTTTCGATTGGGATATTGCACTTAAGGGAATAGCTATCGCTAACATTACCACTGTATAGAGTCGAAAATGCTGTTTCATAATCTTGTGATGAAATCCGGTATTAATATACAACTGCCTTTCGGCTTTCGCGAGACCCGGTAGCATCAAATGCGGGGAAGAGGGGGAGTGGGCAAATTGTTGAGGTATGTTATAGGAGAGTGCGCAATAGTTTTAACCGCAGAGAAAACACAGAGGAGCGCACGCAGAGGACCACAGAGGAATACAGATTTAGCACCTGCATTTCAAGTCCCCTTCAGGGGATTTAGGGGTTTCAACGGACAAAACTATTTAGCACTGTATTTTAACTCCGCTTCAGGGGATTTACGGGTTCTTTTCAAAAAGGTACTCTATTGATTTACCGTCACCGGAAATCGTCGCTGTGAGCTTTGTATCCTTTAGGCTATACGCTATCTTTTTTGGAAAACTGTGGGCAGGATTTTGGCAGGTGAAACTGTTCGGTTTGATTTCGGTCAAAAGAAAGTACACAGGCTTTTTGTTCTCTGGAACATCTGCTATGTAATAGAGACTTCCGTCTTGCACGATGATGCGGATCTTTTCAACAAGCGCTGTATCGCTGCCGTGCAATGTTATCCCCCGGCCTTTTAACTCAGTAGACGAAACCTTCGTCCACGACTCCAGGCCCGATTCTCCCGCCTTCGAATTGATACGTTTCCAGTTGCCTTCAAGCCACTTCAAGTCTGCGACGTTTGAAACGGGCTGAGATTGGGCAACTGAGCATGAAAGTCCTAAGAGTATCAGAAGGCAGATTTCCCTGGTCATAAGTTTTTTACCAAATGTAAGCGCTGGGCAGTTGCTAGTATTGTACAAACCCGACAACGTCAGGATAAACCTTTCTTCAGGAAGAAATTGGCAAGATTCGGTTGATCAAAGAAATAGCCCGAAGGTCCTTCGCCCGCAAAAGCCTTGAAGTTTTTTATGAAATGCGACTGATCATAGTACCCCGAGGCTAATCCTAGCTCGCATCCGTTTATTTCTTTTCTCCCCTGAACCACCTGGAAGATGTAGGCAAACCGGATAATACGGCTATATAGCTTCGGAGAAAGTCCGATGTACTTCCTGAACATCCTTTCCAGCTGCCGTTCGCTACAGCCATTCTCCTTGCATATCGTTGCGACGGAGACCATGCCTTTTGAAGCAAAGATCCTTTCGACAGTGGCATTGATAACCGGCTCGTTGTTGACCGCTCGGAAATTCTTTAAAAGAAAATCTTCGGTGGCCGCGATCCGATTCGTATTGTCCCCGGCCTCCCTTAACAATCCTTCCAAAGCTGTCAGATCCGGATGACTGAGCTGTTTAAGTGAAACCACACGGTTTGTGAGCGCATACATATCAACGCCGAATAACAAACTTAGGGCCGCTGGCTTGAACTTTATGCCGAGGATGCTGGAAACACCGGTGTTCTTAAGAAAGAAGCGACTTGTCATCTGACCGCCAAGCAGACTTCGTCGATTGCTTCGTCCACTTTTCGTTCAGCCTTATCAGATAGGGATCTCCGAAGTGGAATATCATCTCTGGATAACCATCCGGAATTATCTTTTGAATTACAGGGGACGGATCAGGATCGTCCACAATCCAGAAGCACTCAATGAACCGGCTTAATTCCGTTCTGGGAGCAATGCGTTGAAAGCTCATAATGTTTCCATTAAGTTAGAAAGAATTTAAATAATAGTTAGTGTGAAAACCCTGAGTTCGAAATGAATTAGAATTGTTTTGCGAAAAAAATTTTATTGAACGATCACTTTGAATTGAAAAAGGAAGTAATCTATCTTTGTATCATGCTAGGAGTAAAAGTATATCGTTTAGCGAATAAACCGAATAGTGATATTCGGCAACACACCTGGATTTTCAGTTGATCCTCACTTGATCATTAGCTGAAAACCCGGGTTCGTCCGGGTTTTTTTATTATACAACGGGCGTACTAGATAAAAAATTTGACATCTGAAAAGATGAATGGAATTGCTTTGTCAAAGAGCAGAAAGGGGTATTTATGAAAAGGAAAATGTTAAGCGGAAAGGACCTTATTAAACTGGGTTATCCGGAAGGAAAAGCCGTCGGTATCGCGATAAATACCGTGCTGAAATATTTCCGCCGCAGCGAAAAGGAAGAGATAAACACAATGCTGTCGAACGTGCTCAAAAATCCGTCGGAATTCGTTGAGAATTCAATCTGGAGTAAGGTAGCCTTAGCGCTATTGCCTTCAGAGAAGAAGTCCCGCGTCCATGAGTTGCTGAAAAAACGTTTGGACTATCCGATATTCGGCGCAGCTGAAATCGAAGAAGGAGCGCGGAATCAAATGGAGATAGCGATGAAGCTTCCCATTACTGTAGCCGGCGCGTTGATGCCAGATGCTCACCAGGGTTATGGACTGCCCATTGGCGGTGTATTAGCTACGGACAATGTTGTCATTCCGTACGGTGTCGGTGTGGATATTGGGTGCCGGATGTGCCTGACAGTTTATCCCCTTGATGAGAGGTTCCTGCAAAGGAATCGTAGCAATCTCAAACAAATGCTGCTGGACAATACTTGCTTTGGCCGTGAGACATTCGAGCGGCCAAAAGAACACGAGGTGTTGGACCGGAAAGCCTTTGATGAGATCACGATACTGAAGAAACTTCAAGGACGTGCCGCTATGCAAATCGGTTCGTCCGGAAGCGGTAATCATTTCGTCGAGTTTGGATTACTCGAACTAGGTGATGTCAACGACTGGAAGCTTGCTGCTGGTAAGTATGTCGCGGTGTTGTCACATTCCGGATCGCGTGGCCTCGGTGCAGAAATTGCGCGCCATTACACGAAGCTGGCAAAGGAACTTTGTCTTCTTCCTGGTGAAGCGGCTAACATGGCCTGGCTTGACCTTAACTCAGACGCGGGACAAGAGTACTGGATTGCGATGAACCTTGCAGGCGATTACGCTTCCGCAAATCATCATCACATCCATGAGCGTCTGGCCAAAGCGTTGGGGGAGAGCCCGCTGTTCAGAGTGGAGAACCATCACAACTTTGCCTGGAAAGAAAAGTTGATCGATGGAACGGAAGTGATCGTTCACCGGAAGGGAGCGACTCCGGCTGGAAACGGCGCACTGGGAATTATTCCCGGTTCAATGACGGCCCCTGGTTTTGTGGTAAAAGGAAAGGGCAAAGCGGAGGCACTGAACTCGGCATCTCATGGTGCGGGAAGAGCAATGTCACGGAGTGCTGCGAAAAACAGTATTACTCATAAAATGGTAAAGCAAGAACTGGAGAAGGCTGGCGTAGATCTCATTGGAGGCGGCGTTGATGAAGCTCCTGGTGCATATAAAGACATAAGAAAAGTAATGCACTACCAGGATGAACTGGTGGATGTGCTCGGAGAATTTACTCCGAAGATTGTAAGGATGTGTGGTGATGATTCGCCCGCAGAAGATTAAAGGTGTTGAGGTTTGAAGTTCAGCGTGGCTTGACTTAAAACGTTAACACCTGAACGTAAAACTTTAACACTAAGAAGATGAGAATCGAATGGATGGAAAAATACATGGCTGATGCGGAACGGCTCATCTACGGCAACCAGGTTGAAGATGGTTTGCTGATGTTGACTGACTTGTTGTACGATGAGCCTGGATACGGAAGCTTACACAACCATATTGGTTGGGCTTATATGTATTACACTGCTGATGTTGAGAAAGCAGAGCGTCACTTGAAGCTGGCGATCTACTTTGACCCAACATTTGCCGCGCCTTTTCTGCACCTGGGTAACCTCTACATTCGTATGGGTCGCTATGCTGAAGCGTTGTCAACCCTTAAAAGCGGATTGACAAAACAAAACGCCAATAGGATAGCTTTTATGGAAAGCATTGCCCATGTGCACGAATTGAGGCGGGATTACAGCGAGGCCATCAAGGCGTACAAGGAAGCGTTGGCTTCTTCTGTCGGCCTTGAGACCGCCAACTTTACGGAGGGCATCAAACGATGCCGTAAGAAAAGGTGGGTGATGATGTTTAACTTTTAGAGTGCGGCCGGTGATCGGCTGCACTCTTACTTTTGATTATGTCCCGCGCTTGCCCCTCTTGCATTTTTCCCTTATTTTTAGTTACACAACTTGAATGCTCCCGTTGGCGCAGAAGCGAAAGTAGAAAGCAGGAAAAATTTGCAATCTATTGTAGCCTCACCAATTTCACTACCATCGCATGCGGCCCTTTTTCAATCCTCGTTTTGTTACTATTCGCGCCCTTGTTATTAGCAGCGCAAACTCACACAATAGATAGCTTGAAACAGCAATTTCGAACGGAGACAATTGACACGAGCCGTGTTCTGTTGTTTTATCAGCTTGGCGAATTATATACTATTTCCCGACCAGACACAGCGATGATTCTGGCTCAACATGGTCTTGAGCTTGCAAAGGAAACCGGGTTTATCAAAGGGGAATTAGGATGCTTAATTATCATTGGCAATGTACTTCAAGTGACAGGTAATTATCCGAGAGCGCTGGAGATGCGCCTGCAGACCTTAAAAAAAGCAGAGGCAATCGGGGACAAGAAATCGGCCGCCAAGGCTCTGGCGAATATTGGAGTAGATTATAGCTCGCAGGAAGATTACCGACACGCTATCCTCTATTTTTAAAAAGGCGCTGGTCTTGACTGAATACCTTAAGCCAAACCACGTTAGTCTCATTGTAAGCAATGTGGGAGCTTGTTACAGCGCACTGAACAATCTCGATTCGGCCCTGATCTATACCCGGCAAGCCCACAAACTGGCTACACAGCAAAATGATGCGGATGCAATCGGGCTCACGTTCGTGAACCTGGGAGACATTTTCGCAAAGAAGAATGAGGACTCCAGCGCCATGTCCAATTATCGGCAAGCGACACCATTGTTAATAGCGGAGGCCGACGATGACGCCCTGATCGCGGCCTATCTGGGTATGGCTGAATTATTTCAAAAAGCACACGAGGTCGATTCGTCTCTTTACTATGCTAAGCAAGCATTTTCGCTTGCGAAAAAAGCCGGATTTACGTCGCGGGTGCTGGACGCTTCAAAGTTCTTAACCAACTACTACAGAACAGCGCGTAAACCTGACAGCGCCTTTGTTTACCAAAGCGCGGCTGTTGCGGCGAAAGACAGTTTATTCAGCCAGGAAAAGCATCAGGAGTTTCAACGTCTTGCTCTCAATGAAACCATCCGTCAGCAACAAATAACGGAAGCCCAGGAAGAAGCAAAAACGCAATTGAAATTCAATATGCTATTTGGTGGCCTCTTCACATTGGTTGTAGTAGCCGTGCTGCTCTATCGAAACAACAGGCAGAAGCAAACTGCCAATGTGCTGCTGACTCAACAAAAAACAAAAGTTGAAATCACTTTGCAAGAGTTAAAAGCCACACAGGCGCAGTTAGTGCAGTCAGAGAAAATGGCTTCGCTGGGTCAATTAACTGCGGGGATTGCGCATGAAATACAAAACCCGTTAAACTTCGTAAATAATTTTTCGGAGGTAAATATTGATTTGATCGATGAACTGGATACAGGAAATTGAAAGTAGGAAATTTTCCAGAGGTAAGATCGATTGCACAAAGATCTTAAAAACAACGGTCAAAAAATAAATCATCACGGCAAACGTGCCGATGCAATTGTAAAAGGAATGCTGCAGCATTCAAGAACGAGTGTGGGGCACAAGGAATTAATAAACATTAATGCCCTGGCCGATGAATATGTGCGATTAAGCTATCACAGTTTACGATCGGATGACCGGGAGTTCACGGTAGACATAAAAAGAGATTTTGATGACAGTATCGGAAAAATAAACATCAATCCGCAAGACTTTGGAAGAGCGTTATTGAATTTATACAATAATGCATTTTATGCAGTGGCGGAAAAACAAAAGCAAAATATTCCAGGCTATACGCCAACGGTTAGTATAATAACAAAAAGAGTTGGAGATAAAATTGAAATCACCGTGAAGGACAATGGACCGGGTATTGCAGAAAAAATCAGGGAAAAGATCTTCCAACCTTTCTTTACAACTAAACCAACAGGCAAAGGAACAGGACTTGGTTTATCACTCGCGTATGACATTGTCAGGAGTGTGCATCAGGGTGAGTTAATACTGGAATCAGAAGTAGGGGAAGGAGCAACTTTTATTATCAGGTTTCCAGGTTGATCAGACTAAGTGCCAATGATCAATCGCCTGCCTCCAATGCGGCTTCACCAAAAAATTCACCGACGGAAGAAATAGCAAACGCAATGAGCACAAGCTTCATTCTCCGGTCATCTATTTTTTTGATCTATTGGAAGAGCTAGCAATGTTACCAAAGATCTTAGTTTCCTCCTGCCCATAACTTTAACCATTGCTCACTACCGATTGCTATCCATCAAAAGCTTCAGAATAATCATCTTCGAATAACCTTACTTTCATTAAACAACTTTTTCCTCCAATGAAAATATCCATCGCCCTACTAGCCGCTATGTGTTTAGCCTTGTTCAACGTTACGGCACAAACCAGCAAGGTTCAGGATAATTTATCCATGACCAGCAAGATCCTGAAAGGTGAACGTAAATATGCTATCTATCTTCCACCGGGATACGAAGGCTCAACGAGAAGTTACCCGGTACTCTACCTGCTGCACGGCGGCGGTGATGACCAGACCGGATGGGTCCAGTTTGGCGAAGTTCAGCATATCACAGACAAAGCGATCGCTGATGGTATTGCCACACCAATGATCATCGTAATGCCGGATGCAAATACCGGAACACGGGGGTATTCGAACACGCCAAATGGAGAGTGGAAGTATGAAGATTTCTTTTTTCAGGAGTTCATGCCCTTCGTTGAAAAGACTTATAGAATAAAAGCTGACAAACGTTTTCGTGCCGTGGCTGGTCTTTCGATGGGTGGAGGCGGCAGCTTCTATTACGCTCTGCATCACCCGGAATTGTTTTCCGCAGCTTGCCCCTTAAGTGCAAGTACTGGCCCTTTGAATATGGACGAGGCAAGAAAATGGTTGGAACGGTTCAATCAAAAAGCAACCGATGCCCAGTTGGAAGCGTGGTACAAACAATACAGTGCGCTCGAGCTTGTCAACGCTATGCCTGAGGATCAGAAAAAGGCCGTAAGGTGGTACATTGACTGTGGTGACGACGACTTCCTTTTTGAAGGCAATTCACTCATTCATATTGCTATGAGAAAGAAGGAAATACCACATGAATTCCGCATACAGAACGGCGGCCATACCTGGACCTATTGGCGGAATGCGTTGCCTAGTGTGCTTGAGTTTATTTCAATGGGATTTCATCAATTCTGAGAAATACTTGAGTGTTGACATATTGTTGTTGTTTGATTGTTGAGTGTTTTTCGGAGAGTCGCTTCATCCGACAAACACTCAACACTCAATATGTCAACAATCAACACTCAAGTATTTTGTGCTTAATTAACTGAAAGCTTTGAGAGTTCACTACGCTTCCATAAATGGATTGTGTGATGCAACGTGTGTCACTTTGATAGCGCTGCCCACTTTAGGCTGAAGCCAAGGCACGAGCCATTCCATTCCTGGCTCTTCGCTTTCGGCGTGCCCCAGTACGATCAGAGACATCGATGTTCCCATTGCCTGGGCATCCCTGACGTATTCGGCCGTTTCCCATTCGTGTACCTCGCCGACGATGAGGACGTCCGGTTTTTCTTTTTGTAGTAGTTTGATCTGCGCTGTACCTCCGGCCGCACCGGGTATGAGGGCGATGCGCTTGCAAACTTGCTTGCGATCTCCAATAATCCTAACCTGACGGATGCCCAATCCTTTTTTTGCCTGGGCGACAATTTCTTCAAGCGTCATGCCGGGATGGTTGATCATTGGCGGGTTATCTTTATTGTAGTAATTCTTCCATCCCATTTTCTCCAAAACGCCCATTAATACACCATCAGGGCGGTGTGTATGCCAATAGTCGTGGAAGCGCCAAACCACAATCCCGTTCTTTTTAAGCAGATCATTCTTGAATTGAAACACGGGATCGCCATCTAACCACGCGGTCTCATCCAAATGATTATAGAACGTCGGTTCATGGGCGATAATGAAGTTAGCACCCAGCGATGCCGTTCGACGGATTACTTCTACCGTGGCGAACATGGTCGTAACAATGCCGGTGACGACTTGCTTGCCATCACCCGATTTAAGTGTATCTACGGTTTTCGGAAACGGTGCGCCGGGTATCTCTTTAAGGATCATGTCGATCACTTGCTGTACCGTCAACTTTGATTGTGTTAAAGGCATAAATTCTCTTGCGCCGCTTAATCCTGGTATAGCAGCTAGTCCAACAGTTGCAGCGACCGATGCAATAAACTCTCTTCTGGGAACGGTGGAAGTATTCTTTTTGTCCGATGATTCATTCATATCAAAGTAATTTAGCTTTACACTTTTGTTAAGGAGTTACGGACCTTGTCCAGCAAAGCGCTGATCTTGGGCTTGGGATCGCCTTCGCCTAATGTTTCCAGCGGAATATAACCGGTGTATCCCGAAAGTTTGATGATCCTTATCAGCTTATCCATATCAACATCCGTTTCTTTACCGTCGATAAATACTTTTTCTTTTATCTGCCAGTTGACGGCGTACTTTGCCGTCTTTTCGATCTCGCTATACGGATCTCCAACCCGGTAGCTTCCCGTATCGAGTATCAAGCCGAACCACTCTGAGTTTATGGCATTGAGTACTTTAATTGCATCGTCTGCAGTTTTGATAAAATCGTCGTGATTTTGAATGGCTACCATAACGCCGTGCTGCTTGCCATAGTCGATGCATTCCCGAATATCTTTCAGCATCCAATCGAGCACCTGTTCTCTGGAGTATGCCGACGGTTTTTGATTTCCTGAAAATATTCTGATCACTGGCGCGCCAATTTTTTCCGCTGCTTCTATCCAACGCTTCACCAGGACAACACTCTCTTTTCTTTTATTAGCGTCTGGCTCAGTAAAATCGTTTCTGACGCCGGTTCCGCTGATCTCCAGTCCCAGACTAAAAGCTTTCCGCTTGACGTGGTAGAGAAAGTCATCCGCGGGCACGACGGGATATCCAGGAAAATAATACGCGGTGATGTCCACAGCATAGAATCCTACCTCAGCGCAAAACACCATCATATCATCGATGGACATTTTTCCTTTCGTCAATGGATCGTTGAAAGAAAATGCATTCAGACTGACCTTAAGAGAGCCGGCCTTTGATTTAATTGTAGAATTGGCGAAGGATGATGTAGCGCCCGTAACAACAAAGGGTATCGCCAGCATCGACTTAACGAACCTTCGACGTGGATGAGAATAATTGTCATCTTTCATGGTGATATATTCTTGGGCAATTAATTAGAGAATTAATGTAATGATTTGTTGGCAATAATATTCCCCAATGTTTGTGATTGGTAAAAGGTAGGGAATTTTGCCTGAAACCATGTCGTACGCCCTGCGCCTCCGCGGTGAAAATTCCCACACCCACGGTACTCAGTATACATCGACCATTGCCTTGATAACGCCAGCGGCTGGATCAAGCCAGCCCGCAAACTCATCTTTAACTTTATCGAACGAAACACGGTGTGTAATAAAAGTGGTCGGATCTATCCTGCCATGTTTTCAAAGAATCAATTACATCGACAAAATCCTTTCGCGTTGCATTGCGGCTGCTCATCAGTGTGCCCTCGCGTTTGTGAAATTCAGGATGACTGAAGGTGATGTCCCCTTTTTGCAATCCCACCAGTATATAACGTGCACCGTGGGACATATATTGAAATGCAATGTTGATCGCTTTTTGATTCCCTGTCGCGTCTATAATAACACCAGGCATATCGTTGGAAGTAATCTCCCTCAGCCTATCGATTGCCTCCGATCCGGCAAGAACACAATGATCAGCTTTCGAGCGGCAAAAATTCAATCGCGACTCATTTATATCGAGGGCGATAACCTTTCCACCTGCGATGCGTGCAAACTCCATGACGCCAAGTCCGATAGGTCCCGCCCCAATAACAAGAACAAATTCACCAGGCCTTACCATTGCTCGTTGGATGGCGTGTGCACCAATTGAAAGAGGTTCGATCAAGGCGAGAGCATCATCGCTCAACCCATCACCATGTACAAGCGAATAGGAGGGAACCGATAGATATTCGACCATTCCTCCATCGACATGTACGCCGCATACCTTCAGTTCAGCGCAACAGTTTGTCTTACCCGAACGGCAGGCAATACACTTTCCACAATTGAAGTAAGGAATGAAAGTAACAATCTCTCCTTTCCGAAATCCATCAACGCCATCAAACTCAATAAGCTCACCTGAGAGTTCATGACCAAGTATTCGTGGGTAGGTGAAATAGGGCTGCGTGCCTTCGAACGCATGCAGGTCTGTTCCGCAGATCCCGATTCGTTTGACCTTGATTATCGCGTGGCCTTCCGTTAGCTCGGGTTTTTTTCCACTGCTGTATTCAAATTGTCCAGGAGTTGTGCAGGTTAATACTTTCATTGTGGTTCGTTAATCGTTATTTGTCTTGACCCCCCGGCCCCCTTCAGGGGAGAATGGTTATTTGTGCAAAAGTCCATTGGACATTCGACATTGGGAGTTGGACATTGGACATTCATGTCTTGTCCTGAAATAGGTTGACGGTTTCACATTTGATTTCTATGCTGCATGACAGTACTGGGGTGTCTTTAAACCAAGTGCCCAATGTGGTCGATGTTGATTGTAAATATAGATGGATTGCTGAGTCGTTTTTATGGCATGTTCTTTAGAGTTAAAAATCATGTCAAGATTAAATTCGTTTTTCAGAATTCCATTTACTCGTTCGGCCAAAGCGTTTTGGTAGCAGTTTCCTTTCTCCGCCATGCTAATTCTGATATTGTTGCTTTTTAGAACGTGTGTGTATTTCCCTGAACAGTATTGAAAGCCTCGATCAGAGTGATGAATGAGCTGGCCAAGGTCGCTGGCTGTTTGTAGAGCTGACTTCAAAGCGCGCAGACAACCTTGAAGCTCCAGGCTATCACTCACGTCGTAACCGACAATTTTTCTGCTGAAAGCATCTGTAATCAAAGCCAAGTAACAGAATCCATCTCGAGTTCTTAAGTAGGTGATGTCACTTACCCAAAGCTGATTGGGTTTATCTAGCGAAAGACCTTCTATTAAGTTATCATATACCCAAAATCGATGGTGACTTTGTGTAGTGTTGATATAACGTCGTTTGGGCCGGATTAATAAATCCTGACCGCGTAGCCAATGAAAAAATCGATCTCTTCCCATCTGGACTTCATTTTTTACTAGTTCCTCCTGGATCATGTAAAGAAGTTTTCTTCCTCCCAAGCGAGGCATCAATTGACGTATCGGCTGAATAAGTTTCATTAGCTTCTGACTTGTGTGCAGGTTTTGAGTTTGCCTTTTCAATGACTTGTAATAACTCTGTCGGGTTCGCTTCAACTGTTTACACAAAGCACTCACTGAACACCCTCGAGTTACTGATCTTTCAATCGTTCTTCGTCCTGTTTTTTTTTGACTGTTTCCGGATCCAAGCCTTGATCTTCACAAACAATTTCAAAGCGACTCTCAGCGATAACACATCGCACTTGAGTTTCGGCTAAAGCATTTTTCAACTCCCGAACCTGACGTTCCAGTTCTTTTAATCGGGCTTTTTCATCGGGTTTTTCCACGCGAATGATTTTTGGTAATGCATCCAATTTACCCATTCTTTTCATCCAATACTGCACCGTGGCTACGCCCTTGATACCGTACTTCTTTCGCACCTCCTGACAGCTGCAACTACCTTCTTCGACTTCCTTAATGACTTGATTTTTAAACGCTTCGCTGTAGCGAATTGAAACTGATTGTTTAGTTTTCATAGTTGACTAATTTGTGTCAACTTTTTTCAGGACTCGAATTTTTGCTCAACCCCCTGACCCCCTTCAGGGGAAATATTTAGTACCGCATTTCAAGTCCCCTTCAGGGGATTTAGGGGTGTTAGGGGTTAAATATTTAATTAAAGATAGCACAGAAGTATCAGGCAACATTATCTTTATAAAGAGATAATCACTTCAGCATTTTTATATGAACAGGAAAAATTTTGCTTTGCTCGTTGCTGTGTTGCTTGTGGGCGTTATCCTGCCCGTTACAACGCAGGCGCAGAATAAAAAGAAAAACTTATTCGCGAGGAAAATCTAGTGGCGTGGTGTATAGTTCCGTTCGACAATCAAAATCGCACTCCGGCGCAGCGGATAGAAATGCTGAAACGTCTGGGCCTTACCCAATACGCATACGATTGGAGACATCAGCACATTCTTTCTTTTGCAGAAGAGATCGATCTCGCTAAAAATGCCGGGATAAAGATGATGGCCGTGTGGATTTGGATCGATAAGGATACCGATCGCGTCGGACAATTGAGCGAAGACAACGAACAGGTCCTGAAAATTATCAAGGACTCGGGCCTGAAGACAAAGCTGTGGGTAGGGTTCAACAATAACTTTTACGCTGATGAGGCGGATGATTTGAAAGTCACAAAAGGAGTTGCTATGCTCAATTATCTGCGTGACCGGGCCGGCAGTTTTGTGGATGGTATTGCGCTTTATAATCATGGAGACTGGTTTGGTGAGCCGGAGAATCAGATCAGGATCTTAAAACAATTGAACAGTCCCTTATTTGGGATGGTCTACAGTTTTCATCACGGACATCATCAAATGGTTTCCTTTCCATCATTGATGAAGAAAATGAAACCGTACCTCTGGACGGTGAACATAACGGAATGAAAAAGGATGGACCGCAAATACTGCCCGTAGGCACCGGCGATAACGAGCTTGAGATGCTAAGAGCTATTGAGAAGTCGGGATTCCAGGGAACGATTGGAATTCTTGGGCACGTAGAGGACGATGACGTGGAGAAAGTCCTTCAGAGAAATCTCGATGGATTGGAAAAGTTGCAGAAGGAGTTGAAGTAAATCCAATGTCGTTTAGCCCATGGTCCATGATTGACTATATCCCAGGGTTCTTTAGGTTGATTAATGATTTGCTCCCGATTGTGCTTCCGTTGGCCCCTGTGAAATACTTCTGTTGGCTGCAGCCGGATTATTATTTAGAAGTAGAATCTTTAAAATATTCATTTAAATCATTTATCTTATGTTTTGTCAGGTCATCAAAATATTCCAGCGTTTGTTGATTTGTAATTGCGACCCATTGCCATTGATTGTTTCTTTTTTGGCAGTCAAAGTCAAAAGGCGGGTTTCTTTCTCGATAGTGTCCTTTGGATTAGAGATTTTGAACCAGTCCATTCTGTTAGGGTAATAAACCAAGGCATTATTATTGTCAAGTATTCTCACATGAACTCTGCCCCGCTGTATAATAATAACCAATAGAATCACTTTGTGTTAAGCCTTTATGAAACGCTTCTATTTCCGCTTTGTTAGCACAATAATAGCCTTCGCCGTTAATAAATGTAGCATCATCAGAAAATTGAGCCATAACTGTAGGAATATCTTTTTTCTTCATAGCAATCTCTCTTTCATTTACCATTTTGACTAAAGCTAAACTATCGTCTGTTGAATTATACTTTACACTTGTATCATTTCTGTCATACCACAAGAATAAAGAATAGAAAATAAAATGAATAAAGTTATTGTTCTCATGATTATATTATATCATCGGTTGTTAGCACAATTTAATATACGTATTGCCTACATTGCTAAAGAGGGTATGCGTATTGCATATATTTTCTATTTATGCCCCTCGCCCTTGGCAAATGCGTGGCATTTCTAAAATTTTCATTTACCGTCAATGCTTTGATTTATGAGTAATAAACTAGTATGTGTTGTTATCAATTCTTGCATTGATTGTTTTAGCCTTTCTGACATAGTATCAATGGCTTTTTGTTTTGCTTCATAGTCGTTTTTGTCTTGATAGTTGCTTATTGTAACCAATAAATTTTTATCTTGAAAAACTGGAAGCCTTGGAAAATCATTCTCGGTCATTTCACTAACCCAAAGTGATATATCTTCAACATTTATAGTTTTAAGAAACAGGATATATTCCGTATCAAATAATTTTATCACTTTCTCTAGCGTGCTGTTACAAATGTAAAAATCAATTACTGTGATTGCTTTGTCAGTTTTACGAAACACATTTTTATGCAAGGGTTTCAATAAATAGACATTGTCCGAATTTATCATCATTTCATTTGCCGCCTTGCCGTGTTCATTCCAAGTAGTGCTATTGATATAGAAATCGTTCAAAAACTTTACTCTTGTTTTCATATTTGTAAACCCACGTAGCCAGACAAATCTGTTATTAACATCGATAATTTTAAATTCACCTAATGTATAACCGCCCAATTCATTCATTGGGGTAACAAATTTTGAGTGAAAATATTGACTGAACGTATCTGCTAAATTTGGTTTTAATAAATAGTTACGAAGTTCCAATACATTAATATTTTCCAAATAATCTTGTTTTGAAGATGTCATAATGTTTTTCTTTACTTGGCTGGTTGAGTGCAATGGTAAACCTTAGTTGTGGCGGCGGAGGTACGCCTTGCCTATATTCCTATAAGGGCCACGCGCAATGCTGATTTTTTTTTATGCACCAACTGCTTTGAACTTAATCTTTGTTTTCAGCAGACTTACAACCTACCGCCCCTTACTGAACTGCTCGGAAAGGCCCTTAGGAGCAACAATCGTAGACGATGTTTGAAGCGCATCCTTGAACACCGTCTTCTTTACTTTCTTTAGTTCAATTAAGGTATAACCCTGCCTTCCCCAACCTCCGGTACCGGGTAGATTACGCCAGGATTAAAATCGGAGAATACAGACTGGTCGATTTCCGAAAGTTTAACGCAGAACTTTTGTGTCTTTTTATCCAGCGTTCCAAAGATCTTTTTCTTCACGCGGAATGAGGTCTTTTCGAAGTGCGGCATTTCAACGGCTTCGGGATAGGCCAGTGCCCAAGTGGTAGCTTCTTTTATAGTGACCATAGCGCAATTTAATAGTTGAAGAGTGCTGTATCAATACTTTGCGATCAATTCCTGATTTACGTTGAATACCTGACGTTATGCCAATCTATTACTTTGTTGCTTTGGACATTGCCTGCCCGACGCAGCGGGGACATTGGGCGTTGGACATTAATCTGCAGTTTTATTGAAATGCAATGACGTCCGAACTGTAAATTTCTGTAATCTGATTGTCTCACTTTATTCCGGATTGAATGTCCAATGCCCAATTTCCAACTCCCAATGTCCAAAGGAATGCAAGAATGCAAAAAAACTTGAAGCCAAATGAAAAATGAAAACAGATTCTTGGGCCTGGAGTTTTTGATGT
>CAVZFT010000007.1:0-101964 GCA_963774615.1 uncultured Cytophagales bacterium | reverse complement strand
CAAAGGTTGGCTTTTCTCTGTGGTTCTCTGCGCTTTGCCAGCCGTAACTGTGCGAAGGCTGGAGTATTTACTCTGCGGTTCTCTGCGATTAAAAGTCGGGGCACCACTTTAGAAACTACGCAGTCACTCGGCTGGAAAGAAATTAATTAGCCGTCATGACTGAATGATAAAGATCAATTGAAGCGATAGCACATATGCAATACAGGTATCAAACACCACATCAACACTTAACCGAGTATCTGAAAACGGTTTTGATAGCGGAGGGCTTTGCTGAATCCACTGACAATAAGCTGCCTCTTTTTACCGTCGGCATGCCTGCGCTGATTTGCCGCACCGAAAAATCTCCAACGGGAATTGAAGATGTTGTGCAGCTCAGTTTATTCGGTAAATCGGCCCCGTCCAGATAACTGGGAGTTGAAGAAAAATGAAACGGCAATTGCCTATTTCTTTAAACCGTTTTCGCTGGCAAGTCTGTTCAATCTGTCGGCCGCGGAACTCGCAAAGAACTCCGTAGAGTTTTCCCAATGGAATGCACATAAAACAAATGCGCTCAAAACGCAGCTAGCCTACGCTGGAACGACACAAGAAAAGATTGAAGCATTAGATAATTTTCTCCTTCATCAGTTGCAACAACAGAAACGAGAATGTGAGATCGTTCGATTTACGACTGATAAAATTATGCATAACTCGGGCACAGAAATATTGTCAGAGCTTCTGAAAGAGCTGAAACTCAACGAACGAACCTTTCAGCGAATCTTTAAGAAGTATGTTGGCGTCACGCCTAACCAGTACAGACGCATCTGTCAGTTTCAACTTTCATTTGAACAGGTGAAAAACGGAGAGTTTGACAAGCTTACGGATGTTGCCTACAAGACTGGCTTCGCCGATCAAAGCCATTTCATTCGCTCTTTCAAGGAGTTTACCCACATTACGCCTAATGATTACAAAAAGTCAGGGCTTAAAAGGAAAAAAATCTAAGTGTCGGTTTCGTTCTATTTATAGCTTCCTCGCAGCTGTACATTTATAAAAAAAAAGAAACTACTATGGAAAAAAAAGAAAAAATCACGCCTTGCCTGTGGTATAATGGCAATGCGGAAGAAGCCGCAGATTTGTATTGTTCGGTCTTTGCCGACGCAAAGATTACATCAAGATCACCCTATGTGATTGAAATACGCGTGTCTGGTCAAAAATTGACATTGCTCGACGGCGGACCTATGTATCAGCCTAATCCGTCGATCTCATTATTCAATATCTGCGAAACTGAGGACGAGCTTACGCGTAGCTGGGATGCGCTCACCAAAGAAGGTTCGGTACTAATGCCGTTAGATACGTATCCCTGGAGCAAAAAGTATGGCTGGGTGACTGATAAGTTTGGCGTATCCTGGCAGTTGTCGCTTGGCAAGCTGGAAGACGTCGGGCAAAAGATAACACCGTGTCTTATGTTTACTGGCAAACAATGCGGCCGTGCAGAGGAAGCGTTGCAGTTTTATTCGTCCGTTTTTAAAATTTCAAAAACAGACGGTATCATGTATGAGGCAGAGAACAAGAAATTGGTTCAACACGCGCAGTTTGCTTTGCTGGGCCAGAAGTTTATGGTGATGGACAGTGCGTTGAAGCACAACTTTGATTTTAGTGAGGGCGTATCGCTTACCATACATTGTGAGACACAGGAGGAAATAGATTTCTATTGGCAAAAGCTCACCGAAAGCGGCGAGGAAAGCATGTGTGGCTGGCTGAAAGATAAATTCGGTGTTTCGTGGCAGGTTGTGCCGGTAATATTGGAAAAGATCCTGAGTGATCCGCAAAAAGCAGGCAAGGCAGCTAAGGCATTTATGGCTATGCGTAAATTGGATATTGAACAGATTGTTCAGGCTACGCTTGAAACGGCGTAACCTTTACCTGTTGACGACTTAGACGGAAATGTTCGGGATCGTTTTTTTACGGCGTTGTTGATCAACGCCGTTTTTTCTGAAAAAGATGAGTCTGCTGTGTGCTATATTAACCTGAATAAATTATGCAACGCCGAAAGCGGTCATATTTACTTACCATCTTAGTGTTGACAGTTTCACTGGCTACTGCTTTAGCCACAATGGCGCAGCAACAACCACTAAGGATAACGACGAATGATGGAGTTTCGATTGCCTATGAGTCACATGGAAAAGGACGAACTGCTATCGTCCTGATCCATGGCTGGTCATGTGACCGAAGTTATTGGAAGGGTCAGATAGAATACTTCGCGAAAGATTACAAGGTGGTCACAATTGATCTTGGCGGTCATGGTGAATCGGGCCTTGGTCGCAGCGACTGGACAATTTATTCTTTCGGCAATGACGTTGCTGATGTAATTAAGGAACTAAAGCTCGAACGTGTCGTTCTCGTTGGCCATTCTATGGGTGGTGATGTGATAGCCGATGCCGCAATGCTATTGCCCGGCCGCGTCGCTGGACTTGTTTTGGTTGATGTCTATAAAAAACTAGGCGAAGGCAGGCCAACGGAGCAGATAGAGGCCTTCATAAAAGAATTTAGTACTGATTTTCCGACAAAGGTGCAGAGCCTTGTTCGAAGCATGTTCCGCCCGGATGCTGATCCTGCACTTGTAGACTTTGTTGCTAAGGATATGTCATCAGTGCCTCCTGCCGTGGCATTGAGCGCGGCGAAGTCGTCGTTTACGCATAGCAGACAAATCACTCACGACTTTGAACATCTCAAGCTGCCGGTCATTGCGATCAATCCGGACAATGAGCCCACAGATGTTGAGTCCATGCGAAAACACGGGGTAGATGTAATGATCATGCCGAAGACTGGTCATTTTCTGATGATGGAGGATCCGAAAAGATTCAATGAAATACTTGATACGGCAATCAAAAAGATCGTAAAATAATTTACCATTGTGTTTGAGTTATATTCCATCCGCTTATGAGCTGTCTATCCACCGCAGTAATTGTTCTCCTTGTGTCGGCGAACGCCTATTCACAATCCCATGAGGGTAATGACATTGTAGTCAGCAAAAAAACCTTTTCTTATAAGACTGTTGACAAAGTTCAGATAAAGGCTGATTTGTATCGTACTGCCGACAACACGACACCCAAACCTGTGATCATTTGGATACATGGGGGTGCATTGATTTTCGGAAGCCGAGACGATTTGCCCGAAGAACAAAAAAAGTTTTATCTCAAGGCGGGATATTCCGTGGTGTCAATCGACTATCGGTTAGCTCCATCAACCAAACTTCCAGAGATTGTGAGTGACGTAGCGGACGCTATCCAGTGGGTTCATAAATATGGAGCTGATTCTTTGGGAATTGATCCAGAGAAAATATTTGTTGTCGGGCATTCGGGTGGAGCTTATCTGGCGTTGACTTCTGGTTATTCTTCGAAGATCAGACCACGAGCCATTGTTTCATTCTATGGGTATGGGGATATACGGGGAAAGTGGTACAGCTCACCCAGTGCATATTATCTTACACAGCCCGCTGTCAGTCGGGCCAGGGCTGAGAAACTTATGTCTGATTCTGTGATAACATCCGCGTCTTTCAAGGATCGATTTGATTTATATCTCTATAGTCGACAAAAGGGCATTTGGCCCGAGCTGGTTAGTGGTCACGATCCAAAGAAAGAGGACCAATGGTTTAAAATATTTTGTCCAATCGAAAACATTGACGCTGACTATCCGCCTGTGTTGTTGATTCATGGTGACAAAGACACGGATGTTCCTTTCGGCCAATCCGTCGAAATGGACCGCGTGCTGGAATCAAAAGGTATAAAACATAAATTCCTGCAGATGAAAAACTACGGGCATGTATTCGATGCTTTTGGAGGCGGACTTGCGAACCCGGACGTAGCCAACGTCTTCAATGAAATAACGGCGTTTTTAGGGAATTAGGAGCCGGTTGATAACGAAGAACTTAAAGAGTCAACTGTGTTTTTCTGGTGAATATCGAACCTATCGTGGTGGTATTCGTAAATTCAGATAAAGCCCCAAAATCAAGACTGATGAAACACAGAAATAACAACACAGACTCTTTGATCCTAAAATCCGGAGAAGGTCGAAAGTACAACTGCGGAACAATGACCGCTATTTTTAAGGCTGACGAAAATGAAACGTCAGAAAAATACAGCGTGTCTGAATGGTGGCTCGAGCCAAATTCCGACGGACCAGGTGCGCATCAACACGAAGAAAATGACGAAGTGTTTTATGTGTTGGAAGGAACTACATCGTTTCTGGTCGGAGACAAATGGATAGACGCCGAAAAGGGAACATTTCTCCGGATACCATCGAAGACCATGCACGATTTTGTGAACAAAACAGACAAGAAAAGCGGAGTATTAAACTTCTTCATTCCAGGCGGATTCGAACGAAACATGCCCTCGATCGTCAAATGGTTCGAGGACAACAAATAACCGCCAGTATCGGTTATAGACTTTGCCACGACGCGTCTTGGTGCGACCTTTCCCGCGGCTGAACAACCTCTGCACCCACGCTCACACACTCACAGCCTGCACCACGCTAACATCCCAGTCACAAAATTGTCAGCAATTGAAGTATTTGTCGTACACAAGGAATCGACATTTCAGATAGCTTTGGTGAATCTTCATAACCTCATCTTCTTATAGCCTGCTACCTATGAAAAAGAATTGTCTGCCACTTCTCCTCTTGCTATGCGCTTTTTCAGCTTGTGCTCAACATTCAGACAACGCTGAACTTCAAAAAATGTACGATGAAGACCAACGCTCGCGCACCTCATCCAACATTAACTGGATGGTGTTATCAAAGCAGGATAGCCTCAGAGAACTCAGAGTATACGAATTCATAAAAGAAGGAAAAATCGTTACGGCAATGGATTATTATAATTCCGCAATGATCTTTCAGCACGGCAGAGACACCCTTGCATCTTCCATGGCGGTGAAGCATATGAAAAAGGCGATCGAGCTTGATTCAACCATGAACAAATGGCTATTAGCTGCTGCCATCGACCGGGACCTTATGCGGAGAGGAAAGCCTCAAATCTACGGAACTCAATTTGTCATGGAACAAGGGGAAACGAAATGGAAGAGGTATAAAATCGATTCAACAAAAGTGACGGACGAGGAACGACGGGAGTACGGCGTAGAAACCCTGGCCGAACAAAAGGTCAAAGAGTATGAAATGAATTTGCTTTCCCTTTCCGACTATTATGCCACAACGAATTCAATTGACAAGACAATCGAACTAATAAAGACCGAATTTAAAAAGAAGAAAAAAGCCGAGTACAACGTAAGCGAAATTGGTCTCATTATGTTTGGCGATGAGTTAATGAATTCAGAAAAGAATGAAGATGCCTTGAAGATACTTAGATTGAATACAGAACTTTACCCAAGTGGATACAGGGCGTTTTACATGTATGGAGATTGTCTGGTGAAGGTCAACAGGCGGGATGATGCAATAAAGGCATATCAGAAGTCGTCGGAACTTGCTCCAAAGAATGAAAGGATTAAGAAAAAGCTGATGGAGATGCAAAACAACAAGTGATCGGATGCAATGTAAACCGCTAAGTCGCTGAGACGCTAAGTTTGCTTTGCGCCATCGTGCCTTCGCGGTAAAAAATATTGTGTAACCGCTGACTCTCCGCTAAGTCAAATTGTCTTTTATCACGCTCATATCTTAATTTAGACTATGCGGCGAATCCATTACCATTCATCGCCTTCTCAATTGTTATATTGATATTAGTTGCTTTTGTAAGCGCTGATAGGAACATCTTTCAATCAAAGCAAATCGAAATCCGGGGAATCTATGGAAGTCCAGAACCTTTCTGGAAAAAAGATCTCCGATTGGATCAACTTGGTGTGAATGCCATCTTTCTTCATAGTGGATCTATCAATGAACCCATGATGAAACGAGCAAAGTCTGAAGGACTAAAAGTCTTTGCCGAGTTCGCCACACTCAACGGCAAAAATTACGTGGAGTCGCACCCGGAGGCCTGGGCTATCGACAAGAATGGTAAAAGGGTAGAGGCAGCAACCTGGTTTATGGGTGTTTGTCCGACTGAACCAGGTTTCAGGCAATACAGATTCAATGAACTGCGGACGCTATTGCGAAAATTTCCTATTGATGGTGTTTGGATGGATTATTTGCACTGGCATGCGCAGTTTGAAGATCCTGAGCCAATTCTTCCCGAAACCTGTTTTTGTGAAAGTTGTGTATCACGTTTTGAATCGAGTACAGGAATCAAAGTGCCGGAAGGAAGCACACAGGAAAAAGCCGAATGGATTCTTAGTACGAACGATGGCGCCTGGCGTAGTTGGCGATGCTCAATTATTGCCGGTTGGGTTCGGGATTTCAAACATATCATTAAAGAGGAAAAACCTGGTGCGCTATTGGGTGTGTATCATTGCCCGTGGGACGATGATGATTTTAATGGAGCGAGACGCCGCACCCTTGGGCTGGACTATGATTCGCTAAGAGGAATTGTAGATGTCTTTTCACCGATGGTCTATCATGGACGAATGGGGAGAAGTCCGGAGTGGGTCAAGGAGAACATTGACTGGTTCAGCAAACGGTTAAATATTAAAGCCGGCACGTTTCCAAAAGTCTGGCCCATCGTACAGGCTTATAATGATCCCAAAACCATTTCGCCCGATGAATTTGAAAATGTGTTGCGATATGGGGCAGGGGCTCAGTCAACCGGCGTCATGATGTTTACCAGTAACGCTGTGGCAGAAGATGAGCAGAAGATAGCGACCATGAAGAAAGTCTACATGGAGTGGATGAAACAAAAATAATTTAGCAAGCTCTTACGGCAGTGAGCGATCCTTAGGGTCACCGCATTGGCTCCTGTTCAGATTGAGAGAACAACGACTTGAAAGCATTCACTTTCAGCTTCTAGCCATCATTCGTTGCATCGATCAGAACATGATCGACCTCACTCACGAGTTCACTCTTTCATTACTCTTGCTACTCTTACAGATGAACCAAATCTTACATAGAGTGTGTACATACCTGTGGGCAGCTGTTCTGTGTTTACCGTATAGAGACCATCGACAGAAGGCTCGGAGGTCTGCACAAGTGCTTCCATTCCTTTCATATCCGTCATCGTAATTATCACGTCCAGATTATTAGGATTTGCGAGTACTATGCTTAGCGATGACTGGACCGGGTTGGGGAAAGCGGAAAACTCCAGATCTTTATCATGTTGCGCAGAGGTTATAGACAGAAAATCTACTTCGTCAGACGTGGAACATCCATTGATTAGAACTTCTACCTTATACATGCCAGGTCCCTTTGGTTTATAAGATTGATCAACAGCCCCTGGAATTTGCACGCCATTGAGATACCATTGGTTCCCTTCGGCATAACTCGATATTAATTCCGGTGGTTGTCTGGTAATGATGACATCATCATAGTGTATTACTTCGGCCATCACGTGAGCGCGAGGTCCTTCACACCCCAGTAAATTAACCGCCGACACATAATAATTTTTGGTTTTGAATAATGATGGGACTAAATGTCGGAAGAGTGCTCATCAGCGATAGGATTCACATCTGTCTCGTTTTCATACCAGTTGTAATTTTCACTTGGTGAACCCTTTGCAACCAACGTAACGACTCCTTCGCGGCATCGTTTCCCGTTTTCAACAACAGGAAGCGCAGGTATTGCATCTACCAGGAAAGTAACGGTCTGTTCGTAAGTTGATGTACTGCAATAGGAAGACACTGACTTGATGGTGAAAGTGTTTTGACCTGCAATCAATTTTTCCTTTGGAATGGTCAGCGTGAGGGCAGCATCATTGCCCGTCGCTGAAATCACCTCTGTTCCATCCTGCAGCATGACGTAGTATTTAACAGCAGAAGAAGTACCGAGGATGGTAAGCTGTGCATCATTTCCCGCGCAAATATCAGCGGCACTTGCTTAAATTCGGTATTTATGGAAGCCGCGGAGAAATTAACAGTAAACCGGTTGTTTCCATAACTATTGACATCAGATGTCACCGCGAATTCATAAGAAGGTGTTTTGCGAACATCAACTTCTGTTTTTGTAAAGTTGTCTTTTACAATAATAGAAACGACTTCTGGGAAAGATTCATACTGTGAAAAATCCAGTTTATAAGTTCCGGCAGGCACATTCCAAATAGTAAGTTTTATAGTATGGTTACAATCAAACGAAGGCATTGAATTGATCGCCAGGAATTCATTGGCTTTCAGTAATGGAGCAGAGATTGAATCCCAGCATTACTCATTTTATAGGCATCTGAGCTGCCGTCAAATTTTGGAGTAGAACCCTCTTTAAAACGGATGACGGTCTCATCTCTGGACTGATCTTTTACAAATGTAATCCGCAATAAATCCTTAGGACCTGCCTCACGAATAAAAGTAGTTTGCGTTCCTGCAGCCTTAGCCCTTTCATCGATTGTTAAACCTGGGGTGCGCAGCGCTGTTGGCAAATACCCAAAAAGACTGGCCGCTGGGGATATATCTACTGCCGCCATTTGTGCCGGCCCCGTCATATATGTAGGCATACATGTACTCGTCGCATTACCAGTCCTGTTATCAGTAGTAGTATATTAGCATTATTGAGCGATGACTTTTGCCATCCTGAAGCAGCATCCCAGTCTATGGTAGAAGCGAAAGGATTGCCAACCAGATTCCATCCGTCTTCGTTTGTCGCTCCGATTTTGAATACTGGTCATTGGGACAGTACCAGAATTTAGCTGGCCTCGTTATATCCCAAAGGGCACTAGCACCAGCTATATTAGCTCCTCTGACAAGAAAGACATATCCTAATCCTGGCATCAAGGTTTCAGTGTTGCTATTGAGCTGGAAAATCTTTGTAGCCGTTTGCACGAGAACCCGTAACCGTTTCGTCATATCTAAACATTGACTGTCCACTTCCGTCCACTGCGACGCTTTTACCCGTAAAACTACCGCATGACAGGAATTTCACTCTGAATATCTGCGACGCTTCCGTTTTGCACTGGCGATGAGATGTAACGGTAAATATTTGGATTAGCGAGTGGCTCTTTGCTCATGAAGCGCTGAACCGTAACTCTTCCTTGTACTTGACCGCCGGCGACGTTCATTGTCGCGACGCTTGCATCAATGGTTGGGTTATCGCCTGATGACAATAATGTAAACACTCTGTTATCCGATGCGCCATCGGCATCAAATGTCGATGTAGGGTCGGTTGTCACATCTAAGATTCCTCTAAGATCAGCACCAGCAGTATTCTCCAATCGTACGTCCGGTGCTGCAGCTCCCGCATTAATTGTAAGGTTATTGAATGTAACCTTGAAGGAACCTTTAATCTCTTTTGTACTGGAGCTTCGTCGCAAAAGCTACGGTACCGAGGTTATGATTAAATACGCCATTGTTGGTAAAATCACCCGCAAGAGTCAATGTGGTAGCCGGCGCGGTAATTCCAGACCCAAAGTATTATTATTGACAAGATGTACGGTCGCGGTATGATGGAAATCCATTTCCTATAAACTGCGCAGCAGCGCCGTTAAATTCAATAGTTGACGGAGAGCCAAATGTCCGGGTGCCGGTGTTTTGAAGATTACCTCGCTGCCGCAGGAGCAAGTTGTAATGCTCCATTGGCATGGGTTGAACCAACACGCAACGTAGCGTTGGCGGACAGTGTAAAATTACCCGTGCCCATGATTCCACTTGTACCTACATCAAGAATATTAGCGGAAGCAACGGTAAAGTTAATCCTTCCTGACATCGTGCCTGGATTTGAGAATGTATGCGTGCCGCCGCCAATAAAATTAACTTGCCCGAAATTCGATGTATTCGTGGATGCGTTACTGACGGTTCCCGCAGTGAATAAAAAGTTCGTCGTCAAATTTACGGTTGCACTACCTGCAGAAACACCTGGATCCAAAGGAAAGTAAACCGCCTGCGCCGCTCATGATAAGAGAGCCATCAATATCAATAATCGGAGTACCAGAAGTATTTAGTGAGGATCCTATGGCGTTGGTAGAAGTTATATTCAGGTCGTTTGGTATGGTTAGCATTGGTGAACCTGTTGTATTTACAATGAGTCTTGATGTACCAGCAACATTGATACTACCTGTACCGGAGTTTCCAACTGTGATGGTTGATGATCCAATTGTGTTAAGAGCTAAAGTACTGGTACCTGAAAGGTTGATATTTCCCCCAATAGTTATCGTGGGCGATGAAGCAGCTCCATTTAATGTTATTTGCCCCGAGCCGGAATTGGTAACTGAAAGATTTCCGGTAATAGAATTGAGCAAGCCATTCATGTCAACCGAACTGCCGGCCCCCAAAGAGCAATTAAAAATTACATTGCTAAAAGTCTGGCCCCAATTTCCCAATGCTGTTGCTGTCATTGAACCATTGTAACCATCGACGGAAATGGTTGAACCACTGTCCCACGTAGCTATTGGTACGATACCTTCTGTCTGTCTGGATTCGTGAATATAAGTGGACCCCGAGTAAAAATGGGTGTTTGTCGTCGAGTGACCTATGCTTAAGGCTTTGTTGTCAATCGTAAACGTACCAAAAACGTCAAGCTTGCCGGAGCTGCTTATAGATTGGTTGTATGAATTTCTTGTATTCGCTTCAATCGTCAGGCTACCGGTATTACCTACAATGAGAGTTCCATCAATTGTCAATTGATCTAGCTTAACGGCAGAGTTAATAGTAACTACATTGCCCGCCGAGATTGTTACTGCACTATTCTTAAATGGGAGCTTGGTGGCGTCTGGCCACGATCCGGTTTTTACATCATACGTTTGCCATATACTAAGATCTGTCCAAACACCAGTATTTTTGGTGCGATAGTCACGCCGTGCAGGTGTCGTATGAAATATAGGATCAGAGGCCGACGCCGAAGTAAGGTACACTTTTAAATCTGTTGTCGAAGGCGACGCATTGGTACCGTTATATTCATAAAATCTGAAATAATACGTTGTCGCATCATTTAATCCTGTAACGGTCACGGTAGTGCCAGTTCCGTCATATACCACATAATTGCCTGTTCCTATCTCCGTTCCTGCGCTCAAACAAAGCATTGGCAGTATAAGAATGTACCGTCAACGGGATTTGAATCGACTGCAGCTGCTTCGTGCATTACAACAATTCGCCTTGCTCCATTGCCGTTGACCCAATTAATTTGCAAAGAGGTTGCTGAGTCTGCAGGGAATGGTAGTTGCAGCCAGCGTTGTTTGTATGGAAGGCTTTGTCGTTTGATTGTTAGGATTATTTGTTGTGCTTGGTAAAATTATATGTGTTGGTCGGAACCAGCACGTCATGTAATCATATACCTTAAAATAATAATTAACAGTAGTCGTGAGTCCGGTTACCGCTGACAGTATTTGAGTTTCCTTTATACACCACATAGTTTCCGGTTCCAATTTGCGTACCGGAACCAAACGCTGCATTGGCAGTGTAGACGGTTGTACCTGTGACTGGATCAGCATTGACGGGCGCCCCTGCGTGGGCCACTACTAATCTATTCGGTCCCGTAGCCAGGCGTCCAATTTACTGTCATCGTGGTTGATGTGATGGATGTAAAAGATATGTCGCTAGAGTTTGTGGGTGTTGGAGAAGTCGTTTGGGTGCCGGTTATTCCCGGCGTAAGATACACGGTCTTGTCTGTGGCACCGGTCTGAAGATCCAGCATATCCATATATATCAAAACTGTAACTCGTTGAGGCGTTAAGATTTGTTACTGTTACCGAGTACCAGATCCATTATACACAACCCGTCCAGCATACCTATCGGTCCCGGAACCGTAAGCAGCATTTGCTGTGTAAATTACTCCATCTGTCGGATTTGTCGCTGTACCACCCGGCCGGGCAACCACGATCCGGTTAGCACCATCGCCACTAGTCCAGTTTACTGTCACACTGTTATGACTCACGTTTGTGAAATTGATACCGGAAGCCGGAGTACTGGGCCGTGTGCTTTGATTGTTGGGATTTTGTGTGGCAGTCACCGTGTAATAATTAGCACTAGTACCCGTACCGTTGTATTCATACACTCTGAAATAATAATTGGTGGAAGGTAAAAGCCCGGTGACTGTTATGGGACCAGGCGTATTACTGTTATACACCACATAGTTTCCTGTACCGGCTGATGTTTCACTTCCCGAACCAAAAACCGTACTGGCTGTATAGTCAACCCCATCAACGGGGTCATGATTGACAGCAGCTCCTGCACGGGCAACGATAATTCGTCTGGCGCCGTTTCCATTTGTCCAATTGAGATGTCAGGCTGGTAGACGGAATAGAAGAATGTGGGTAGTGAATACGAATGTTCGAAGCCTGCGTTGTAGGTTGTGCCACGACAACTATAAGTACAGAGGGGTTCTGACGTTACAGGCGGGGTACAGGTGGAATTGGTCACTTCCACAGTGTAGGTTGCCGCATCACTGGCACTCACGCTCGCAATATTATAAGTAGAAGAAGTCGCGCCCCTATAGGAGTTCCATCTTTGCTCCACTGATAGGTAGTGCCCGATGCTGGCGCTACTACGGAAAAAGAAGCCGCCGAACCAGCAACCACAGTTTGGGAAGCTACAGGTTGGGTTATGATTGATAACGTAACGGTAACAGCTCCGGATACGGAACTTGTTACAGCGCAGCCATTGGAGTTTGTAACGACGCAATAATAGTATAAAGTGCCCGCCGAACTTGTTGAAGGATTATAACTGTTAGTTGTAGACGAAGTTACATTGGTTTGAACCAATGTGCCGCCGCTGTTCGTGGCTGTAGTGTTGCTGTACCATTCGTACTGAGTGATACTTCCGCTGCCTGCTGAAGCCGTAACACTCAAAGTAGGTTCAGGATCATTGACAGCGCAAATTAAGGGTACAGACGAAGCCGGTTGAGCCGATATCGTTGGACTGGAATTAACGGTAATTGCTCCGGAAACATTACTGGTTTGATTGCCGCAAGGTGCAAACACTATGCTATAATAGTATACTGTGCCAGGTGTAGTAGTAGGCGGGTGTGTAGCTATTTGTTGTGGCAGAAGGTATTAACGTACCGCCGGAATTTGACGGACTGGTATTACTGTACCATTCATAGGAGGTGGCCGTAACGTTGGTGGAGATAAACAACGCAGTGGCTGCATCATTCTGGCAATAATTTTGAGAAGAAGGGGATGGATGCGCTATAATATTGGTTAAGGCATTCACTGTTATTGTTGAACTACCTGATGTTGCAGCAGGCTGTGTCGTGCAACCCGCATCGGTAAAAGATGAAATGGTGTAGGTTGTGGTGACCGCTGGAGTTACAAGTTTGCTCCAAGTACCGCTTCCAGTACCCGTGACAGTTTCTCCGGTGCTTAGTGTTATCGTCCAGTTTCCGTACGCGGTTACGTTGCCTGATAAAGTTGTGCTGCCTCCCAGACAAACTGATGTACTCGCACTGGTAATGGAAACTATAGATCCAACTGTAAAAGTATTGCTAAGCGTTGACGTTACCGTACTTGGATGGTTCGGCCAAGGTTCTAACTTGTAATATTATAATTCGTGCCAGATGCAGTTGCCGAAGGAATTGTTACTGTACGTGAAATTGTTGCAGTTGCGCCGTACTATTGGCTGGCGCCGTAGCTGAAGTAAAGGAGGTTATTGAGTAGAATTTAAAAATACATAATAAATGGGTAGCTGTCGTAAATCTATTACCATTGACGTACCGTTAGTTACCAAAAAAGATAAATTCACCGTGGAACCTGCGCATACCGGAGTTCCTGTAACGCTTACATTAGTTATTGTCTGTCCCCACACCTGCCCAACTGATAACATTAATATCAGCCCGAGTAGAACAGCAAAAAATTTGTTCAACAAAAAGTGAACAGAACTCTTAAAAAAATACACTGTAAAAGGTTGCATACCATTCTCTTTATTTAAACTCACCATGCGGTTAAATAGCATCACAGTATTCACCATTGCCTTAACCTCTTAAGGATAAATTTCAATAGGCTAACGTGTTCGCGAGGGTCGTTTTAGTTCAAAGATTTCCTTCCGAATCAACTAAGAGACTGCCTCATGATGGGCAGTCTCTTAAATTGATATTATCGTATTATTCCTTTAACAATTTCATTGTTTTTCCAGCGCGGCCTACTTTGACCTGAAGGATGTATAGACCTGAAGGCCACTGGTTGGTGTCAATCGTATAAACTTCCTCCGTGGTTGATTCAGGTTGTTTCATCCACATCGTTCTGCCAGCGACATCCATCATTTGAATAGCAACCGCCTCGTTTGCAGGATTAGCAACCTTAACCGATAAAGTTGACTTCATTGGGTTAGGATACGCTTCGATGGAAATGGTCTCATCCAATTGGACAGGAGTGGACTCGATCGCTGCTTCATTTGCTTCACGTGCCGAACTGTTCTTGCCGTTTGGAGTATGAATCACAATTGATCCGCCGCCTAATGCAGTAGTGGGCACGCCGTTGTCATCCAGGCCATTGTTGTTATCATACACGATAGCATCACCTGCTCTTCTCCCAGATTTTTATTCGGAATTTGTCGATACCTCCTCCTCCAGTAGCCTTGCCATCCATTGCTGATACCATAAATCCATAGTTACCTGCACCATTGATCTTACCGATACCTTTATAGATTGCCTTCGTACTTGTCACTACCAGTGAGTCCCAGATCGTAAGACGAGCTGGCGAAATTCAGGTTCCCTGCCTGGAACTGGAACTCCGTGTTACCCGTAGGCGTGTTTGAACCTTTTAAATACTTCGAAACAAATCCAAAGTTTGCCTTTCCGCTCACTTGCATGTAAGGCAGAGTAGTAATGATAGGGGAGATAAACCATCCACCACCGGTTACAAAGCCAGCTGTAGGATCGTAAACCGGAAGATAGGCCGTGGAGTTAGAACAGTCCGCTCCGGCAAGCACTTCGATCTTATATACTTCAACAGGTAGTACACCAATGTCAAATGAAGCAAATCCCGACACATTTGTTTGGCTGGTGCCTTTCACCACTCCGTCAACTTTGAATGTTACATACACACCCGCAACGGCCGGGGTAATGGTAGCTGAGATTACTGTGGATGTACTCTTTACTGGCTGAGGATTGCTATTTGCGGATGCGTCTATCGATACAGCAAGTATGGTTAACGATCCGTTAACATAACCAATAGTGTAATTACCAAGTCCAGTTCCTACCGGCGAGCTAGGCGTGATACTATACGGTGAACCCGAAGCCAGAGCATTCCATGCGGCGCCTGCACTTGTGAGGGTAACACTGTTTACAGCATCCGTGAACTTTAAGCCAGTGACAGAAAACTCTGTTCCTGCAAAAATTACATTTTGCCCGCAATACTTGTTCCTGTTGTTAGCTGTTATTGTCAATGAAGCTGGACTGATCGTCAAGTTTGCACCTGTATAAGCAATAGTGTAATTACTATTAGCAACACTACCTTGGTTGATCGCATAATTTCCTACATCCTCACCGGCAACTCTAGTCAATGAGCCGGTAAAGCTGATAGTTAATCCATTGGCAAGTGCTGAACCTACTGCCGGACTTGACACAAAAGTCAATGCTGGATCTACATTACCATACGTTTTCGTCTTCGCGTCCGCCGTTACGGTTACACCAAGTGGATTGATCGTTAAGTTTGCACCGATATAAGTAATAGTGTAATTGCTGTTATCGACAGTACCTTTGTTGATCGCATAAGGTCCTACATTTTCGCCGGCATCCCTGATCAATGAACCGGTAAACTGATAGTCTTCCATTGGCAAGTACTGAACCTACTGCCGGACTTGACACAAAGGTCAATGCTGGATCTAAATCACCATACGTTTTCGCTTGCGCATCCGCCGTTACGGTTACACCCAGTGGATTGATCGTTAAGTTCGCACCGGTATAAGTGATAGTGTAATTGCTGTTATCGACACTACCTTGGTTGATCGCATAAGTTCCTACATTCTCGCCGGCATCCCTGGTCAATGAACCAGTGAAACTGATGGGCAATCCGTTAGCAAGCACTAAACCTACTGCCGGACTTGACACAAAGGTCAATGCTGGATCTACATCACCATACGTTTTCGCTTGCGCATCCGCCGTTACAGTTACACCCAGTGGATTGATCGTTAAGTTCGCACCGGTATAAGCGATAGTGTAATTGCTGTTATCGACACTACCTTGGTTGATCGCATAAGTTCCTACATTCTCGCCGGCATCCCTGGTCAATGAACCAGTGAAACTGATGAGCAATCCGTTAGCAAGTACTGAACCTACTGCCGGACTTGACACAAAGGTCAATGCTGGATCTACATCACCATACGTTTTCGCTTGCGCGTCCGCCGTTACGGTTACACTCAGTGGATTGATCGTTAAGTTCGCACCAATATAAGTGATAGTGTAATTGCTGTTATCGACACTACCTTGGTTGATCGCATAAGGTCCTACATTCTCGCCGGCATCCCTGGTCAATGAACCAGTGAAACTGATGAGTAATCCGTTAGGAAGTGCTGAACCTACTGCCGGACTTGACACAAAGGTCAATGCTGGATCTAAATCACCATACGTTTTCGCCTTCGCATCCGCCGTTACGGTTACACTCAGTGGATTGATCGTTAAGTTCGCACCGATATAAGTGATCGTGTAATTGCTGTTATCGACACTACCTTGGTTGATCGCATAAGGTCCTACATTCTCGCCGGCATCCCTGGTCAATGAACCAGTGAAACTGATGGGCAATCCGTTAGCAAGTGCTGAACCTACTGCCGGACTTGACACAAAAGTCAATGCTGGATCTAAATCACCATACGTTTTCGCCTTCGCGTCCGCCGTTACAGTTACACCCAGTGGATTGATCGTCAAGTTCGCACCAATATAAGTGATAGTGTAATTGCTGTTATCGACACTACCTTGGTTGATCGCATAAGGTCCTACATTCTCCCCGGCATCCCTGGTCAATGAACCAGTGAAACTGATAGGTAATCCGTTAGCAAGTGCTGAACCTACTGCCGGACTTGACACAAAGGTCAATGCTGGATCTACATCACCATATGTTTTCGCCTTCGCGTCCGCCGTTACAGTTACACCGAGTGGATTGATCGTTAAGTTCGCACCAGTATAAGCGATAGTGTAGTTGCTGTTGGCCACGCTGCCTTGGTTGATCGCATAACTTCCTACATTCTCCCCGGCATCCCTGGTCAATGAACCAGTGAAACTGATAAGTAATCCGTTAGGAAGTGCTGAACCTACTGCCGGACTTGACACAAAAGTCAATGCTGGATCTACATCACCATACGTTTTCGCCTTCGCGTCCGCTGTTACAGTTACACCGAGTGGCGTGATCGTAAAGTTTGCACCCGTGAATGTTATTGTATAACTATTTGGAGTGAAGCCAGCGTAGAAGCATTGCGCATTGTAAGCGTACCCTGGTTGATCAAATAAGTTCCTACATTTTCCCCGGCCGCCCTGGCCAGCGCTCCGGTGAACTCATCTGTGATTGCCAGGCCGTCGCCTCCTACTGAATAAGTCATATATAGGATTAACGTCGCCATACACTTTTGTCTGAAGACTATTTACAATAATGGAAATGGGTCGTCGGGTGATGCTCAAGGTTCCCTGCACGAACGTGATAGTATAATTTCCAGAAGTGAGGCCAGCTGGTACTAATCTTATAGTTATTCCCAAAACTTGTGTTGGTTGTTGCTGAACCGCTGAAAGTCAGGGTACCGCCTAAGTCGTTTTCATCGTCGCCATTTACAAATCCACTATACGCTACCGTAAACGGGGTGTACACCAGACCATCATAGACTTTGCTCTTATCTTCCGCTGTAATGGTTAACGGGGCTGCAGTAATGGAGAGGCTACCAGGTACAAAAGTAACGATGTAGTTAGGGATTGATGAGGCTGGATCTATTGTGATCAGATTACCTGGGTCTTGTGTTATTGCGTATGTACCCACGTTCTCCCTAGTGCCCTTACCAACTTCCGCTTAAACCATCGCCAGGAGCAAGAGAACCTGCAGGAGTACTATACGTAAAAGAGGGATCAATGCTACCATAAAGCTTGGTGCCTGATGCAGCAGTGACAGTAATAGCTTTTGGTGTAACAGTTAAAGATGTTGAGACATCACTAATGGCTTCGAAATTAGTATCGCCCGGGATAGCTATACGTTATGGTATAGGGAGAACCAGTTACACCCAGAGTGCTTGTTGGGAAGGTTACACTAAATTGATTTGAACTTGAACCGTTACCCCTTGTTGTATTTTGTGTTACTCCGTTAATAGTAACTGTAATAGTGCCCGTGGGTCTGGATTACCAGTTATAGTTCCGCTTAATGAAATAGTTGCCGTACCGTAAGTGATGCTTTGGCTTGCAGTAAGCGAAGTAAATGTCGGGGTTGCCTTACCGACAGTTAATGTTCTGCTAGCAGCTTGCATTATTGCCTGCCTTGTCATACGCTTTGGCGGACCATGTGTAAGTACCTACGGGCTTTCCCGCGCCCAATGTAAAATTCCATCCACCGCCTGCTGACGATATATCAGTACCTATAAGGCCACCGTCAATATAAAATTCAACTTTTTCAATATTATTGTCATTGCCACCTACATCCAGTGGAGTTGCACTAAAGGTTATGGATGTATTAGGAAGAACGTTGCAAGATCTGCCGGCGCAATTAGCGTGACCGTGGGAGTAGTATTGTCAACCGTTATTTGCTTTACACGGCTGGCAGCAATAGTTTTCTGTACCACCAGCACCCGCAACGGCAAAATATATTCCGTCAGGCACATTATTATTTGAATTATCTTTACCATTCCAAACTTGAGGAGGGGTCGATGTATTTCCCGGCATTGATGATGCTCTGCGTATACAAATCTCTTACAACCGGTGCACCAGTTGCCGTTCGTATGAGATGAATTTTAATTGTAAAATTAAGCAGTGCACACCGAGCCGCCACCTTGATTTTGTCCGACAATTGAAGTACGATCTTTTACTCCATCACTATTTGCCGGAGATATAATTGTTTCAGATACGAAAAAATTTGTGCAGTATCCATCCGTAAACGTCCACTCCGCATGTAAACCAGAAAGTTGTCCATCCGCCGTCAAAAGAAAAGTCGCGCCCAGAGCGTCTCCATCGGTTGGTACATACCAGGATGAATCAACATATCCTTCGTCATCCGCAATAACTGACCATGGCATGTGACTGTCTGGATCTAGACCCGGGTCCTCGCCCACGTGTATTACCTGAAGAATCACGGTCTCACCGGCTTGAAAACCAGACCCGGTAATGAAGACCGTTGCGCCTGGAGGATAGTCATCGCAGATCTGTTGTTATAGTTGCTATCCCTTGTGCCTTTGCTAGAATTCCAATTCCGGCGAAGGCAACAATCAGCATTAAGTGAAGCGCAAGCGTAATTCTCCTGCTTCGAGACGGTACATGTGTTGTCATCGTATTACTAGTTAACTAAGTGTGTTTTATCTCAAGAGCTCACCTTTATTCATGCGCGCATCGTGTCTAGCGATGCAGCAAATGAGAAAAGGCAAGGGGCTACGTGTTGTAAATTAATGAGTGCTATGAACTGAAGCTTCTGTTTGAGTAGCAGAAGTTATAGGGGCTGGACGTGAACCGCTCCAAAAGCCAACAATCAAAATCATTACAATCAGGATAATTTGGAGCATAAGGCGGACTGCCTTCCCCCCGGGAGGTTTTAAATTTTTCATGGTATGAAGGATTTTAGTGTGTTTTACCCTTCACGCCGCGATTAAAGCCAATTATTCGAGACATTTTTAGGGTAATTCATACTAAGGTATGGTGTTGTGTAATAAGCCACAAAAAAATTCGATAAGTAAATTTCTTTATTATTTCCATTACGTCGGTTACCTTTTAGGTTGATGCCTTTTCGATTGATTAGGGGAGCGTCTGGCCTAGTGGTTGAAGTCCGGTTCTGCTATACTATTAAAATTGATTCATTGAATGAACCGCAAAGAGGAGTAGACAAATCGACATTTGATGTTCCACCAGCAATGCCGTGGCAGGGGATGAGGGAGATTTATACTGAGTGGACCAAAAGTAATAATGTCAGCGATTCTATTAACACCCAGTTATCCAGCTACCTAGGTACCTAGGAACCCGGTTATGAGCAAACCTTCCAACTAAAAAATATAACCTGTGACAATCCGAAAAGCTGACAAAGAAAAAGATTACGATAACATCTGGGAGATATTTTCCAGAGTGATCAAAACTGGCGATACATACGTCTTCGATCCAGATACTCCTAAAGAAGCCCTTCATAAAATTTGGTTAGCTGACAACATGGACACCTTTGTTGCTGTCGACGATGATGGCTCGATGGTTGGAACTTACTTCATCAAGCCCAACCAAATAGACCTGGGCAATCATATTGCAAATTGCGGATACATGGTGAATCCCAAGTACCAGGGCAGGGGAGTGGGAAACCAAATGTGCGAACACTCAATCGCCTTCGCCAGAGAGAAAGGTTACCTGGGTATTCAATTCAATATCGTCGTGAGCACCAACACACATGCCGTAAAGCTGTGGAAGAAATTTGGTTTCGAAATAATTGGAACAACACCAATAGGTTTCAGACACAAGGAACTCGGGTTGGTGGATACCTATATTATGTTTAAAAAGTTGTAGTTATTCGATCTTGTATCTCAATGCGTTACAGGCGGATTAATTTCTTTCCAGTTAAATGACTGCGTAGTTTTCAACGTGGTGCTCCGACCTTTAAATCGCAGAGATCACAGAGTAAATACCCGCAGAGAACCACAGAGAAAAGCCAACTCGAACAACAACGGTATTCTTCTGGCTCTCTGCGTGCATTTGCTCTGATTCCTCTTGCGGTTTGCATTTTTAGCCCCTCAATATTAGCACCAGTCATCATCTACGCACGAACTCACTTCGCACTCATAGTTGTCTCAGGATGCATCGGACCATGTACGTTAAAGAATTCTTTGTAACTTTTAGAATTCAATAAACAATGGATGAAGAAAATCCTGTTACTCTTACTGGTTGTCGTACTCTTAGGCGCTTTTATATTTATCTTCATTCAAACCAGACCTTCAGGTGACATTGAACATTACAAAACCTACTTCACTGACGACTCTGGTCAACCAACTAACAACAGTGTAAAGGTTACCTTCTTCGGAGTTTCTACTCTACTCTTTGATGATGGAGAAACCCAAATTCTCCTCGACGGATTTTTCTCCAGACCTTCGATGTTGGCGGCATTGTTTACCGATATCGAATCCGATACAGTATTGATTAATGAGCTTATCGCTTCTCATAATATGGATCAGGGTAAAAGGCATTTTTGTGACGCATTCGCATTACGATCATTCTTTCGATGCAGCCTATACTGCCAGGAAGACAGAGCAATTTTGTATGGATCGCAATCAACGCTCAATATTGGTCGGGGTGGCGATGTAAGCGAAGAACAACTGTCGTTGTACCGACCCAATGAGGATATTCAGTTGGGCAACTTTACGGTGACGAGTAGTACCGTCCATACATTCGCCGGGCAGTGCGTTAAAAGATGAAGGATTGAATATTGAGCAACCACTTCGCCAACCTGCTTCCATGAAAGCCTACCTGGAAGGTGGGTCGTTTGACTTTTTAATAAAGCACCATGGCAAGAGTATCTATGTAAAACCAAGTCCAAATTTTATCGAGGGTGCATTGGATAGTCTGAGGGCCGATGTTGTTTTTATCGGAATTGCGACTGTTACAAATCACCCGCTGTCCTGGCAGGAAAAGTTTTATGAAGAGAACGTCCGTAAGTTGAAACCATCCACCGTCATTCCCTTGCACTGGGATGATTTTTTCAAACCGGTCTCAGAACACCTCGTCATGTTGCCTCGATTTGTTAATAAAGGACAAAAGGATTTCGATTTTTTCATTGAAAAAACAAAAGGTGATAATATTGAATTTAAAATTTTACAGGGCACTAAAAGTATTGTCCTATTTAAAGAGTAAAGAGACGTGACTTTCCAGACCATTGTGCCCATGAAAATCTTAAATGTATTATTCTTCCCATTGCTAATTTGTTCATCTACTTTTTTTTCGTGTTCAAAGTCTGATCGAAATTCAGCTCAGGCCCTCCCTGCAGACTCATTGACTGCTTCGAACGGGAGTGTTTACGAAGGCACAAGCGGAACGGGGAGCAGTTCTCTATACAAATAATTGCGCTGCATGTCACGGAATCGATCTTCGCGGAACAGAAGGCGGCAATGCTCTGATTGGTGAACTTTTCCGTGCAAAATGGGAAAAGAAAACGTTGGGAGAGTTATTTGAGTTGACAAAAACCACGATGCCAAAAACCAATCCTCATTCGTTGGACGATGCATCGTATACATCCCTTCTTGCATTTATGTTGAATGCAAACCAATTTCCCGCCGGGGACGCTGATTTGTCGTCGACAATGGAGGAACTGGGAAATATCTTTATTGGGATCACCACCGTCTCCGCGAGAGTAGCCAGGCAGTTCACTCCGAAACCATACAACGCCGCACCTCCGACCATTGAAGCCGAATGGAAGCAACACAGAGGTGATCATGCGAGTTCAAACTATTCTGCTTTGGATCAGATCAACAAAACAAACGTTAAGAATCTAAAAATTGCCTGGAGATGGAAAACAGAAAACTTTGGATCACAGCCGGAGTTTTATTTTAAGGCGACACCTCTGATGGTCAATGGAGTCCTCTATACAACTGCAGGTTTGAGCAGGACCGTTGCTGCGATAGATGCCGAGAGCGGTGAAACATTATGGACATTCCGATTCGATGAAAAAGAACGAAAGACCTATGTACCTCGTCAGAATTCCGGAAGAGGAGTAGCGTATTGGTCGTCGCCTGTTAAGGGAAAAGATCGCGTGATCTACATCACACCGAGTTTTCAATTAATCGCGTTGGATGCGCAATCAGGACGGTTGATTCCTGACTTTGGAGTTAACGGAGTGGTGGATCTGAAAAAAGGATTAGGGGTCGATCCGCTGAAATCAACAATTGGGTCCACGTCTCCTCCGATAATTGTAAACGATGTGATCATCATGGGTGCGAGTTTTCCTGTGGGCCTTGCACCTGTTTCGAAGAACCAGGTCAGAGGTGATATCATGGGTTATGATGTGAAAACCGGTAAGCAGTTGTGGATTTTTCATACGATACCTCAGAAAGGAGAAGAAGGCAATGAAACATGGGAACAGGAGAGTTGGAAGTACACCGGAAATGCCGGAGCCTGGGCACCGCTTAGTGCCGATCCTGAGTTGGGATATGTATACCTACCGTTGGAAGCTGCCACGGGAGATTTCTATGGTGGTCATAGACCTGGTAATAATCTGTATTCTCAAAGTTTGGTTTGCCTGAATGTGAAGACCGGTAAAAAGGTATGGCATTATCAGTTGACCCATCACGACATTTGGGATTACGATCTACCGGCTCCACCGATCCTCGCCGATATAACCGTTGAAGGAAAACCTATAAAAGCCGTAGTTCAACTTACGAAGCAGGCTTTTGCTTTTGTATTTGACAGGGTTACAGGCAAACCCGTTTGGCCAATTGAAGAGCGTGCCGTTCCACGAAGCGAAACACCGGGTGAGTGGACATCGCCTACACAACCCTTTCCAACAAAGCCAGCAGCATTTGACAGGCAAGGTTATTCCGACGACATGCTGGTTGACTTTACTCCTGAAATCAAACAAGAGGCAATAAGAATTGCGCATCAATATAAGCGGGGACCATTGTTTACTCCGATCAGTGTTTACGATCCAACCAATAATCCGGGAACATTGATGCTACCTGATGCCGTTGGAGGTGCCAATTGGCAGGGAGGAGTTTTAGATCCTGAAACGGGAGTTTTATATGTTACTTCGAGCACGGTCATGCGACCAGTGAGCTTAGGGGCAGCACCCGAGTTGTCGGATATGGACTACATTGCTTACCAGGGTAGCTCCAGAATCGGACCTTATGATTTACCCCTGGTAAAACCACCTTACGGAAGGATCACGGCCATCGATCTAAACACCGGCAATCACATGTGGATGGTAGCGAATGCCGATACACCTGACTGGGTGAAAGATATTCCCGCCTTAAAAAATGTAGATATACCAAGAACCGGTTCGCCGGATCGTGTGGGGATGTTGGTTACAAAAACACTTTTGTTTGCCGGAGAAGGGTCAGGGCTATATGCGTCGGATGGAGGAGGTGGCAACAAGTTCAGATCATATGATAAAGCAACGGGAGAGATATTGTCTGAAATAGAATTGCCAGCAAATCAATCCGGAATACCAATGACGTATTCCATTAATGGTAAGCAATATATTGTTATAGCGGTTGGGGCTGTTGGATTTCCAGGAGAGTTGGTTGCGTTGTCGCTTTAGTTCCTTTTTCACCGCGGAGTCGCTAAGACGCTGAGTTGACCTTTGCGGCTTCGTGCTTTTGCGGTAAAGAATTCTACAGTGGACAAGATTGAAATCCTAAGGGAGTATAATTAAATTACTCGGTGCTTCTTACGGAACGTTAAATATCTGAAGGGGACACCCGATGAATTAGAAATAATTTATCCAGACTAGCATTGGCTTGATCCTAATATTTCTCCATCGCATTGTAAATAATCCACCGCTTTCCATCCCATGCATTTGAAGGCCGATAAAGCCGCTTGCATGTGTCCGGTAGACTTCATCATTCACGAGATCCTCCACCTGATTTCCATTCACCCATGTTTGAATACGCGCACCATTTGCAACGATCCTGATTTTATTCCAGCCCTCGTTGTGCAAATAATGATGACCGTTTTGAATTTTTTCCTCTGATGAAAGCCAGCCCGTTCCCAACGCTTCGCCATAAATAAGACCGGTTGTCGGAGTTCCTTTTCCGTGATGATTTCGCTGCAGTTCAACCTGCGGACCATTTACTCTTCCGGCGCGAAGTTCATAACCTTCGCCTTCAGTGAACGGCCTTACTTTTGACCTTATTTGTATTCCGGAGTTTGTAACGCTATCGATCATAGCTTCCATCTCAAGTTCGAAGTTTCCAAATTCTTTTTGAGTGCAAAGAAATGAATTACGACTGCCGGCGACAGTTCGTCCAACGATGGCACCATCCTCAACGGTGTACCTGTGAGATCCGTTCAAATGTACCCAACCATTTAACGTGCGTCCATCGAAGAGATTGATCCATTCGCCGTTGCGTGTGTCTTTTTTAGTGTCTTTTTCGTCATCTGACGGAAGTGCGAACGCAATAATTGAATCACCATACTTCGTGGCGTTCTTTCCTCCTCCACCAGCAGCAATGACGACATATTGTTTTCCGTCAATCACGTATATGCTAGGCGTTGCGTATGCCGCGGCCGGTAGCTTGTGTTCCCACAACAGCGTACCGGAATGATGTATCAAAGGCGCGAATCTTTTCGTCGGGGGTGGCAGCGATAAAAACGACACCACCTGCTGTAGCAACTGGTCCTCCGAAGTTTTTCGCCCCTGTGTTCCGGATACCTTTCTTTACCATCTCCGGATATTCACCCAGCGGAATTTTCCATAAGATTGAACCACGACTGAGATCGATAGCATTGAGCGTGCCCCAGGGCGGTGAGATGGCCGGTGCTCCATAAAGGTCAACAAAAAACGGTATCTCAACGGAATACCGGACGCGTGCGTCCTTTGTTTCAATAGTCGGATTATTTTCTTTTGCACTCCTCAAAAATGCGATTAGCGCACTTAAATCTTTTTCTGAAAAACGGGGGAATGCAGGCATTATGCCCTTGCCCTGACGGATTATGGTTTCAATTTGATCGTCGGGCTTTTGTAAACTGACGAGCGCTGGATATGTGGGAGGATTTCCCTGCCTTTCGAGGCCATGGCAAGACGTGCAGTTCTTTTCATATAACAAAGCACCATGTTCTACAGGCGTCGCCGCTTTGTTCCTATCGTAATACATCCGTAGCGTGTTCACGGATGGAGATTCATTTGCATTCACATAGAGAACATTCAAGGATGGGTCGAACGAAGCGCCGCCCCATTCGACTCCGCCCTGGTGACTTGGCATGGTGATCGTTCCTTGCAAAGACGGAGGAGTATAGATGAATCCCGTTTCATATTTTCTGAATTGTTCCAACGCAGAAGCCCGTGATTCAGGAGTAACATTGGTTAGATCTGATTCATCCAGTGATAATCGTACGAGGGGAGGAGGCTTGAGTGGAAATGGTTGCGTTGGCCATGCTTCTTCACCCGGTATAGTTGAAGCAGGTACGGGGATCTCTTCCACCGGGAACAATGGCTTTCCCGTATCACGGTCGAGTACGAAGGTGAGTCCCATTTTTGTCAACTGTACAACGGCATCCCTGGTGGAATCGCCAGACTTGTATCGTCACCAGGATAGGTGCTGCGGGATTGTCGTAATCCCAGATATCGTGATGTACCGTCTGATAATGCCATTGACGTTTGCCGGTAGTGGCGTCCAGGGCAACGACACAATTGCCAAACAGGTTTGTGCCTTTCCGGTATCCGCCATAAAAATCATTTGCGGGTGATCCCGTCGCGAAGAAGACCCATCCTCTTTTTTCGTCGACGGAAAATCCTCCCCATGGATTGGCGCCTCCATACATTTCTCCTTCTATAAAATTCCAGGTATCATATCCGAATTCGCCCTTCTGCGGTATAGTATGGAAAATCCATCTGAATTCTCCCGTAACAGCGTCGTACGCGCGAACGTGTCCCGGTGTTGAATTGTACTCCTCTGGAACACGGGAGGTCACGATCAAAAAATTCTTATACACTATCCCTGGCGTGGTAACCTCAATGGATGCGTTCGCGGGATCTATTCCGAGGTCCCGCTTAAGATCGATAAAACCACCGTCACCAAATGACTTGATGAGATCACCCGATTTTGCATCCAAAGCATAAACTCTGTCATTGACGAAATGAAAAATACGTTTACCTTCAGCTCCTTCCCAATAGGTAACACCACGGCTACGGCCTCGAAAGATCTTTTTATCTTCATTGTATTGTGAAGACTCGAATTTCCACACTTCCTTTCCTGTCACTGCGTTCAATGCGATTGCATCTAACCTGGGCGTTGTAAAATACATCAGGCCTTCAACAATGATCGGGTTGGAGTACATGGATGGACCATTAGGGTCGCCGGTGTGATATTCCCAGACTGGCTTTAGGCTGGCTACATTGGTGGCATTGATTTGCGCTAATTCCGAGTATTGATTGGACTTCTTATCACCGCGGTAGATCGCCCAGTCGGTATAGTTGTCATACTTGTCAGTAGGGTGGTCTTTTGAAGATTGCTTAGGATTACTTTTTTCACATGAGATACTCACAAGACACATGAAGAGCAGTGTATGGCGGACTAAAAGTCCCATTTGACCGACGCTTTTATAATAGTAGTGTTCACTCATTCGAATACTCCTTCCACAAGCGATCGAGGTTACCCTTGTCAAACTCCCCTGTGTAAATAATTAACCTGTATCTGAATACTTCTGTATTACCTTTTTCAATACTCCAATCTCCCGGAATCTGGCGTGAAGGTCCAATACCCAGCTCGTTGTCAACCCGCCAGGCAACCGGCGAGCCGGCGTTATTAGGATGGTCCAAAATAGCTATGTGTGCCTTGTCTTCGCGCCCATCGATCTGTATTCCAATGTCGTTCCATATTGCTCGCTGACCCTCGCCCTCGCTATTTCTTTTTCCGTCTGCGTTAATTACTTCACCGTCGATCCCTTTATGCCACGGCATGCGAAGGAACAATCCGCCGACATAAAATTTTTCCATCTTTACATCTGCTTTTGCTTGTCCGCTCCATTCCAGATCCAGCAGAAACTTTCCCTGATTTTCTTGCAATGACCACGTTGGGTTTCTGTGAGGATTGCGTTTCCTGATTCGTCAAGCAAATCATAAACTAACTGCCATTGTACCATCGACCCATGTTCCCTCACGGTCCGCGCAGATACGCGACGCCAGTAATCACCCTTCCAATTCATAAAATAATCACGACCATTTACTTTTTTCAGTCCCCAATAAAGACCCGTTTGATGTTTATGGTGGTCAGGACTAAATTCTGTAAGTATTCCCTTTCCATCGGGTGCCATGATCGGATGTATATAAGGCCGGATATCTGTTTTTACATTTTGAGTCAATACAAGCTTGTTGTCGTTTCGGAACACGGAAATGGTTTCAGTGTTTTGGTCGTAGCGTACGGTAAATATTTGGTTGCGCTTGTCCTGCGGATAGCAAATGATCTGTGCAAGGAGAAGCAGTGTAGTTAAGCTGAAGGGCTTCACGTTAATAATCGTATGCCTAAAGATATTGTAAACCAAAATGTTTAGCAATGTGAATTGCCAACTGATACTTTCATGCGTTCGTGGATCATAGCGCGCCTGACTTTCACAATTTGTACCCAGACTTTTTTACCGCCAGCCTTCGCCCCGACGCGTCGGGGCTCCGGCTGACAACGCAGGAGATTTCGATGCATTACTCTGCGGTTCTCTGCGGGTATTCCCTCTGTGCTTTCTGCGCTTAAACTGCATTTGAAGTTTTGCAGAACATGAGTGCGTCAGCCGAGTGTTTTTTATCGCAGAGGAATTGTTAGTAGGTCTTAACGTAATTTATTAGAGATCACGTGAGTGCGACTCAAAGATGGCAAACGCAGAGGGCCGCAGAGAAATACCCGTATCGCCTGCCTTGTTTTTTTTTGGTGGCAACTATAACCACCCCGATCGCCTGAAAAAGTAAAACATCAATCCACAAGTACCAACTATTGCGGCGAGAACCAGCGGATAACCATACGACCATTCCAGTTCGGGCATCGATTTAAAATTCATTCCATAAACACCTGCAATCATGGTAGGAACACCGATTATAGCCGCCCAGCCTGCGAATCTTTTGGAAACGTCGTTTTGCGAGATGGATACCAGCGACAGGTTAGCTTCCAGTGCCGTGGAAAGAAGTTCCCGTGCATTGTCAACCATTTCATTGATGCGAACAGCGTGGTCATACACATCACGGAAATAGGGACGGGTCTCTTCGTCAACCAGTGTAAGGTCGAACCGCATGATCTTGTTACAGATATCGATCAGTGGTGACACTGAACGTTTCACCTCCAGCAATTTCCGCTTGAGTATATAAATCTGTTGGGTAGTCTCCCGTTTGGACGTTTCTTCAAAGATCTTGTCTTCAAGGATGGCAAGTTGTTCTTCCAATCCGTCAATCACGGGAAAATATTGATCGACGATAAAATCCATTACAGCATATAAAGCAAACGCGGGTCCTTTTTGAAGTAGGTGAGGAGTACTTTCGCAACGCGCCCGAACATCGATGTATGAAAGAGAGGATCCGTGCCTGATAGTGATAAGGAAATTCTTGCCCAGGAAAAAATGCGTCTCGCCAAGGTCGATCATCTCACCATTCATTTGTGCCGTTCGCAGAACTATAAAAAGGATATCCCCGTACGCTTCAATCTTAGGTCGTTGATGTGCGCGGTGGGCATCTTCAATAGCCAGGTCGTGAAGACCGAATACCTGTTGAATCCGCTTCAGCATATTATCGCTAGGTTCCTGAAGTCCAATCCATACAAATGTCTCTGGTTGCTCTAACAAGTCGACAACATCCTCGATGTCAACCGAAGCGGCTTTCCGGCCTTTTGCATAAGTGGAGCAGTTAACGACGCAGTCCATAGGATAATTTGAAAAAAGTACTGACTTTTTGAGTCAACGGCTGAAGTCTACAACGGATAAGCATAAGTTACCAATAAGTCTTCGAAGTTCACTGACTCTATAGGCAAATATTGTCCGCTTCGGACCGTTCTTGGATGTTTTACTTCGCCAACAATCCTTGCACTCATCTTTCATCTTCTTCCTTCTTTAACCTGATGTGTTAAAAATGTGTAGTTTAGGTTCGTACATGACCTGGCGGCTGGCCGGCAGGTTTTTAAGTTTTGTTTAAAGAATAGAAAAAATTAGAATCAACATATGAAGAGACTTACGGTAATCATTTTCATAACCCTATTTGCCTGTACAAAATCATCTGATAAAGGAGTTTCTGGTTTCGAGCTGGGGCCACTGCTGGAGCAATATTCACGTGAATACTACGCGCTCAATCCACTGATGGCGACTGCCAATGGTGTTAATGATTATAATGACCAGCTCGAGATTGATATTAGCCAGGATCATAGAGCCAAATCGATTGCACTAGATCAGAAATACTTAGACACGTTGGCTACAATCAAGACAGATCTCCTCACTCCGTCGGAATTGCTTAGCGTCGAGATTTTAACGTACACCTTAAAGATGGACATTGAAAGAGTGAATGCTTCTTTGGGATTCAACAGGCCCGTCGACCAGTTTGTATTTAGTTTCCCCACCCGTTTCGCCACGCTGGCTTCAGGCGCAGGTTACGTAACGTTCAACACGGAGAAAGATTATCGCGATTTTATCAGTAGGATGAATAGGTTTCAAGTTTGGGTCGATCAGGCAATAGCCAACATGCAGACTGGCCTTGGAACTTAATAACTCCAATCCAAAAGCGTCAATGGAAAAAGTTCCTGCGCAGCTAAAGCCATTGTTTGAAACAGCACTAAAGGAAAATATTTTTTACAAACCGCTGTTAAAATTACCCGAGAATTTGGATAGCGCCTCAGCTGCTCAACTACGAAAAGATTATTCCGACGCTATCGAAAATAATGTTAAGCCCGCATACAAGAAATTACATGACTATCTGGTCACTAATTATATTCCTAATGCCAGGACATCCACTGGTTTGTTAGATAACAGTAATGGGAAACAGGAATATATATTATGGTTGAAGTATTATACAACGCTGGATATTAGTCCTGATGAAATCTTTGACCTGGGCCTTCGTGAGGTCGGCCGCATCCGGAAAGAAATGGATTCGTTGAAAACACAGGTCGGATTTAAGGGTGACCTAAAATCGTTTTTCGATTATGTGAGATCCAATCCTAAATTTTTTCCTTTCAAAACGGAAGAAGAAGTATTGGATCGTTACAGGAGTTTTGAAGTAAAAATGTCTCCTCAGCTAGATCGACTTTTTAACTTAAGACCAAAATCGAAGTTTGAAGTTCGGGCAACGGAAAAATTTCGGGAGGCTGGTGCCAATGCCCAGTATATGAGACCCTCACGCGATGGAAAAAGACCCGGCATATTTTACGAGACCGTTCGGGATCCCCTTGAATACAATTATATAGACATGGAGAGTTTGTTTATCCATGAAGCTATTCCCGGTCATCACTACCAGATAGCTATTCAGCAAGAGGCAGACATTCCGGAATTCAGGAAGGCCTACTTTACGAGCGCGTTTGGGGAAGGATGGGCATTGTATGCCGAAAGTCTTGGTAAGGAATTAGGCATGTATACTGACCCCTATCAATATCTTGGAAGATTGAACAACGAAATAGAAAGAGCCGTGCGCCTCGTGGTAGATGCGGGGATGCATCACAAAGGATGGTCACGTGAAAAAGCAATAGCTTATGTTTTAGAGAATCAACCCGTAACTGAATTTGTGGCCGAACAAAGAATTGAACGTTATATGGTTACCCCTGGACAAGCTGTTAGTTATAAAATTGGTGAGCAGAAAATTATATCGTTACGGGAAAAAGCAAAAAAAGAATTAGGAGACAGGTTCGACATCAGGGAATTTCATGATGAAGTCCTGAAGGATGGGGCAGTTCCACTGGTGATATTGGAGTCAAAAATCGATCGGTGGATAAAAAGTAAGATGCAATAGCATTTGGTGATTTGTTGATTTGGCGATTTTGTGATATGTTGATTGGCGTGATGCGTTGATTGGAATGGGTGGCAAGGCCTGTTAACCTGCATTCACTTGAGGTTTTCTTCAACTAACAGGAAGCTGAATAATAAACTCACACCCTTCACCTTCTTTTGTCTCGACCTTCAGTTCACCGCCATGTCCCTTGGTGATAATTTCATAACTCAACGATAAGCCTAACCCGGTTCCCTGGCCCGTTGGTTTAGTCGTGAAAAACGGTTGGAAGATCTTTTCCTTGATAGTATCCGAAATACCGATACCATTGTCCTTGACCATTATCTCTACTTTTTCTTTATCCGTTCTTGTGCTGATTGTAACCGTTGGTTCATATTTCCCTTCAGTCTGTTTCGCTTTTTCACTTACAGCATAGAAAGCATTGTTGATCAGGTTTAAAATAACTCTGCCAATATCCTGAGCTACTACGTTGATGTTGGGCAGTGTAGGGTCAAGGTTGGTTTCGAATTTGGCGTTAAATGATTTTTCCTTGGCACGAAGACCATGGTATGCTAACCGCACATATTCCTCGCAAAGAGTGTTGATGTCCGTTAATTCTTTTTGGCCGCTGCTGGTACGACTATGTGCAAGCATTCCTTTAACGATGACGTCGGCACGCTTGCCATGATGGTTGATCTTTTGTTCATTCTCTTTGATGTCTTTTGCGATTCCTTTGGCCGACTGCAAATTACCAGCGTCCAGCTCGTTATGAAGTTCATCAAGAAGCTCTGTGTTCAGCTCTGAGAAATTGTTTACGAAGTTCAATGGGTTTTGAATTTCATGTGCTATGCCAGCGGTCAGTTCACCCAGGCTTGCCATCTTTTCCGATTGAATAAGTTGTGATTGTGTCGCCTTGAGTTCCGCGAGCGTTGCTTCTACCCGTTCCTTAGCTTGTTCAAGCTGTCTGAAATCTTCATAACGCGCGTATGCGACTGAAAAGGAGTCAGCTAGCGAGTTCATCAGACTGATCTGATCATCCTCCAACGGTTCAACGCTTCCCACATACAACATTCCTTGTGAAAAGGGAACGAACTGAATCGAAATCAATTCCGGAAGGTTTATACCACCCAGATATTGCTCGGGTGTCGTTATTTGCCCGTGCTTCAGCAGTGTTTGAACCCATTCTGCAAACTGCTGATTGTTCCACTGTGTTGTATACACTTTGCCGGCGCGCCAATGATCAGTGGCATTTCTTATCAACTCTGAAATGTCGAATGGCACATGAAGGGTTGCTAAAGACTTACCCTCTGGTGTTGAGAAATACATATGCGCAATCGCCTGCTGATCATCGACTATAACCACGCCGCATCTGAAAAATGGCACTCCCAATGAAGTTAGCTCCTGCCATACTAAGGGTGTGATTCGTTGAAGATCATTAGCAGTTCGCATGGAAGCAATCTCGGCTCTTACTCGTTCGAGAGAGGATTGCCGAAGTACTTCGAGTCGTGCGACCTTCGGCCTTTTGCAGATCAAGAAAACGCGTATAGATGAGTCCGAATACGCTGGCAAAGCGGACCATTATCAAACATTCCTCTTCGCTGAGCGACTGACTGGTGATTACATTAAGTGTTCCCTGGGAAAAAAAGAAAGAATAAAAGAACTCTTCATGATGATAGCCCTGATCCAGCGGCTGCGAGAGATAGGTAGACATTGTTTGATAGTAGTCCCTTACCTGATCGCCCTTGAGCACCGTTACTACAAATGGTTTCTTTTGCTGCCTTGCGGGGATAATGTTACTGAATACGGGATGGATATGAAGACTGAAGTAGTCAAGTACCTGCATTACATCCTCGTTGTTTGAGCCGGTTGTGACCCAAAGTTCCATTGCTTCATTAGGATCATCAAAAATACCCACCCCGGAACGAATAGCCCGGATGTTCAACTCCTTCAGTTGCTGGAATAGAACCGTTGAAGTCTCAGACAATTCGGAACTGCTGCGCATGCCAATCGTCCGGCTACGAACCTTTTCAAGAGCAGCTTCAATTTCAAGCGCTCTGTTCTTTTGTTGAAGCTCACGAGTTAGCTCTTCCAACTGGTCCTCGAGACTTGCTTTTGATTTCATGAGCCTTTCCGTTCGTTCAGGTCCGAGATGACTATCGCCGTTGTCGATGATTTAGTCAGCCGTTGAAAGGTCGATGATATTCGAAACCTGAGTTATGCTGTTTGCGGGGAACCCCGCTAGTTTTGCGTGTTCCTTGATCAGGTCTTCGTTGGGTGCAAGATATATGCAGTAAATTTTATCGCCTGCCACATAGCTGTGGATCCACTGAATGTCGGTGCCAAGTGCGCATAATACTTCCCTGGACTTTTGCGAAATGGCCTTAAGCTTTTCCGGGGAAAAACCTCCCGCATTGGGTATGTGTCTTTCAATTATGAATTTTGGCATAGATGTATTTTGAATGGGCTGTCCGACTGCCTTGGTACATCAACGAAGCTTAGGTTGATGAGAATTTGTTAAACCAGAATCAGTCGGTTACTCAGTCAAGGTAGTAATTTTCTCCGTTGGCTCATTGTTTTTGCGGGCGAAAAATGAGCACGCAGGCTCTAAACTTGTGATTTTTTTATTGATGGAAAAATTTCCCCACTATCCGGTAGCCTCAACTGTTGAATTGCGCTCAGCAAGTTGCCGATCTTTAGTTCAGTGTGTCCCGCTCGTGTATGTTTATAGCGTTAACGTTCGGCGAACCAACGGATTTCTTCACTAGTTAAAACTAAGTGATCCAATGCAATGTCTTGGCAGCAACGGGATTTACAAAAGGAGTTTTGTTTTGCTGCGAAAGATCCCAACGCCGTTTTAATTCGTGATACCACCTTGCCTGAGCATCAGGTTCGCCCAGTAGCATCAACGTTGGCTTTGATTTTAAACCTTCACCAAGCTTTCTGAATACACCAAGATCCTGGTGAATAAATTGTCTTCCCAGGTGACGTAATGGCCACCAAATGTACCTGACAAACCCAATGGAAGTATAAAAAATGTGATTCAGTTCCGTCTCTTTTTCGTTGATTGGAGTAAGACACGTAATAGAAACGATCTCATTCTTACCCGCATGAATATGTTCGATTCTCACTCCGGGGAGTTGAAAATTAATTTCTGTTGACGTGCCACCCTTTAGAATAGAGTATCCTTTTGAATTCGACGAAGGCGCATGCCTGGTCATCTTGAATCCGAGATCAACCGGCTCGAAATTCTTTTCCTTAAGCTTCAGCCTTTTTGCTGAACGCCAATACCACGATTGGTGAACAAAAGTAACGTGTGCCGGATCGATCAAGCCTATCACCGCATGATCAATGTCCGCTGGCATAGTTACCTTTTCGACAAAAAGAAAATTTTTGTCTTCCGGTATTAAGAGTTTAGGTATTCGTTCCTCCGCGCCATCAAGTTCTAGTTTATTCAATGGAATATAAACCCAGACCGTCCCGTTGATCTCCCGGCATGGATATTTAAACACTTTTATCTTCTTCGGATCAAAACGTTCATCGGCCAACGCGGGTATATCAAGGCATGTCCCGTTGTGATCAAACTTCCATCCGTGGTAACAACACTGAATCACCTTACCATCATACCATCCATGCGAAAGAGGTACTCCCCGGTGGGGACAGTTGTCTTTTAATGCAAAAGGTTTGTTGTCCTCACCTCTGCCAAAAACAATACGTTCCCCAAGGATCTCCTTAGCAACGAGCTTGCCTTTATGCAAAAAGGAGCCATGCATCGAGAAATACCATAGATTCTTAAGGAACAGTGATTCTGTCATCGCATACTTACTTAGAAAGGGTCAAAGAAAAGGCTAAACATCAAGTTTCCAAAATCCCCAAAAGACATTAAGATCGGCAAAAAATTGTGCCTCCCAATGCATTCCGCAATCGATTTCTGTAATTTTAGTTGTTTATTTTTAATATTTTAATCCCTTATTTGAAACCAAACATCTAATAACCTAATGAAAAGAAAATTACGCATGGGCATGGTAGGTGGCGGCCTAACCTCATTTATCGGCCCCGTTCATCGCAAAGCGGCCGGTATCGATGGAGAGATCGAATTGGTCTGTGGCGCGTTCAGCATTATCCCGGGAGAATCGAAAGCAACAGGTGAAGCTCTTTACCTTGACCCCAGCCGCGTCTATGAAACCTACCCCGAAATGTTTGAGGCTGAGAAGAACATGCCCCCTGAAAAAAGAATAGATTTTGTTTCGGTAGTCACACCCAATCACGTTCATTACGGCCCTTCTAAAATGGCCCTCGAATCAGGCTTCCATGTTATCGTTGAGAAGCCTATCTCATTTAATCTTGATGAAGCGAAATCATTGCAAAAACTGGTAGATAAAACCGGACTCGTATTGGGCCTCACTCATACCTATACAGGATATCCCCTTGTTAAAGAAGCCAAGGCTATGGTAGCTGCTGGAAAATTTGGAAAGATCCGTAAAGTATATGTCGAGTATCCTCAGGGTTGGTTATCAACACTTCTTGAAGGGACCGGAAATATGCAGGCGTCATGGCGTACAGATCCAAAGCAGTCAGGCATGGGCGGAGCAATCGGCGATATCGGTACACACGCAGCGAACCTCGCTGAATATATTATCGGTTCCGACATCACAGAAATATGTGCAATGCTAAACACCGTGGTTAAAGGACGCCATCTCGATGACGACAGCTCCATGTTGCTCAGGTTCGCCAACGGCGCAACGGGAGTACTACTGGCAACACAGGTTGCAGCGGGAGAAGAAAACAACCTCAACATCCGGGTTTATGGCGAAAAAGGAGGATTGGAATGGAAGCAGGAAGATCCCAACACTATGATTCTGAAGTGGCTCGACAGGCCTAAAGAAATCATTCGTGCTGGTCAGGCTTACCTTACGGACGATGCCAAGCGATTTACACGCACACCGGCTGGTCACCCCGAGGGATACCTGGAAGCATTTGCCAATATTTACAGGGAGTTTACCAAAGCGGTGCGTGCTCACAAGCCAGGCAAAAAGCTCAACATGGCCAAGTTTGATATTCCTGGAGTGGACGATGGAGTACGCGGTATGTCCTTCGTTCAAACTGCCGTGAAATCTTCAGGCTCAACAAGAAAGTGGACGAAGCTGAAATAGCGCGATCCTTTACTCAATAAATGTACAACCAAACGTTTCTGTCTATTTAATGAAAACTATTAAAGGACCTGCGATCTTTTTGGCGCAGTTCATGGCCGATAGGCCTCCATTCGATAATCTTAAGACAATCTGCAAATGGGCAGCGTCTCACGGATATGTGGGCGTTCAGATACCCAGCTGGGATGCACGCTGCATCGATCTTCAGAAAGCTGCCGAAAGCAAAGACTACTGTGATGAATTCAAGGGTACAGTAGAATCCTGCGGACTTCAGATCACAGAACTAGCTACACACCTTCAGGGCCAGCTGGTAGCTGTTCATTCTGCTTACAATGAAATGTTCGATGCGTTTGCACCGAAGAAGTACCACGGTAACCCTAAGGAGCGAACAGCCTGGGCGGTTCAACAGCTCAAGTATGCAGCAAAGGCAAGCAAAAATCTCGGACTGAAAGCACATGCTACATTTTCAGGTGCTCTCCTTTGGCATACTATTTATCCATGGCCTCAACGTCCGGCAGGAGTCGTTGAAGATGGTTTCAAGGAGCTCGCAAAAAGATGGCTGCCGATATTGAATGCATTCGATAAAGTCGGCGTAGATCTTTGTTACGAAATACATCCTGGTGAAGACCTCCACGACGGAGCAACATTCGAAAGATTCTGGGAAGCGACAGGTAAACATTCGCGTTGCAATATCCTTTACGATCCTAGCCACTTTGTGCTTCAGCAGCTCGACTACCTGCAATACATCGACTTCTATCACCAGTTCATAAAGATGTTCCATGTTAAGGATGCGGAATTTAATCCTAATGGAAGGAGCGGCGTATATGGTGGATATCAGGATTGGGTTAACCGTCCGGGTAGGTTCAGATCGTTAGGAGATGGTCAAGTTGATTTCAAGTCAATCTTTTCCAAACTGACGCAATATGGTTACGACGGATGGGCCGTTCTCGAATGGGAGTGTGCTATAAAACATCCTGAACAAGGTGCGGCTGAAGGTGCACCATTTATAAAGAGTCACATCATACGCGTAACGGATCACGCCTTTGACGATTTTGCGGCTACGGGCAAAAACCAAAAGTTTAATAGAAGAGTCCTTGGACTTTGAGTTTACACTATAATGAATTAATCACCTATTAATGGATAATACAATGAAAAAACTGTTCTTACTGATCGCGCTGGTAGGGATTGCAAGCGTGTCTATCACTTCCTGTGGATCTAAGAAAGAGGAAGCCAAGGAGGAGTCGAAGGATGCATATGACGATTATGAAACCGCGGAGCCTGCGAAGGAATCATCTGCAGATCTCATTGCACAAGGTCATGCTTTGGTTGATGGAAGTGATTGTAAAACATGCCATCATCCTACCAATAAAATTATCGGGCCTTCACATACAGACGTAGCCAAGAAGTATGAATTCACGAAAGCAAACGTAACCCTGCTTGCTGGAAAAATTATCAATGGCGGTGCCGGTGTATGGGGCGAAATACCGATGGCGCCACACGCAGGCTTGTCCATGGCCGACGCGGAGAAAATGGCCATGTATGTACTTTCGCTGGATGGCGAACAGCCCAAAGACTGATTCTTGTTTTAATGGCATCCTTTGATCGTAGGGTAACTTGTAAGAGTGCTCTAGGGAAAGGATGCCATTTTTTTAAATATTCTACTACTAAACACTATTTGATGAAAATACTTTACAGCATTGCATTGTTGATCTTATCGAGTGCAATAACCATTTCAACACAAGCGCAGAACACGCTCACTGAAAAAGAAAAGAAAGAAGGTTGGAAGCTTTTATTTGATGGCAAGTCGACTACCGGCTGGAGAACTTTCAACACCACGAAAGCTGGCCCGGGATGGAAAGTTCAAAACGGTGAGCTCTACCTTGACAAAACAGTTAAAGAGGGCAGGGGTGATATTCTGACGGATGCTGAATATGAAAATTACGAGTTCAGCATTGATTGGAAAATCGACGCATGCGGAAACAGCGGTATCATCTTCAATGTGGTGGAAGATCCGAAATACAACGCGACCTACATGACTGGCCCCGAAATGCAAGTACTCGACAATTCGTGCCATCCTGACGCCAAGATCATTAAACACCGCGCGGGTGATCTGTACGATCTCATCTCTTCTTCAAAAGAAACCGTAAAGCCGGCGGGCGAATGGAACCACGCTGTGATCCGATCTGATCATGGCAAGATGGAATTCTGGCTCAATGGAACCAAAGTGGTGGAATTCACCATGCACGACGCTAAGTGGGATGAAATGGTCGCCGCAAGCAAATTCAAAACCATGCCTGACTTTGGTAAAGCGAGCAAGGGCCGCATCGCCCTGCAGGATCACGGCGACAACGTCTGGTTCAGGAACATCAAGATCAAAGAATTGAAATAGAACCAAACTGACCATCTGCGTATAGTGAAGGAGTTAAGTGTTGCAAAAAATCAGCCAACAAAATGAAATCTTATTTATCGATCGTAGTATTATTCTGCTTTTTATTTTCCTGTCGAGCGCGAAAAACCCAGGGTTTTGGTTTTTTCCAGTACAAAAGGTTATCGCCATGAATCCATCGAGGCGGGCAAAGCTGCGATCATTACACTTGGACTCCAGAATAAATTCGAAGTTGATACAACCGAAGATGCAAGTCTTTTTAATGAGGAAAATCTCAAACGTTACCGGACGGTGATATTCCTCAGCACGACTATGGATGTCCTTGATGTCACACAGCAAGCGGACTTCAAAAGATTTATCGAAGCTGGGGGCGGATACGTAGGGATCCATGCGGCAGCAGATACCGAATATGAGTGGCCTTGGTATGGCAAGCTGGTAGGTGCATATTTCAAGAGTCATCCTAAAACCCAGGAAGCGACGGTAAAAAAAGTAAAACCGTTCGGAACAAATACAACACCCGGATACATGGACACGCACGGACGAATGGTACAACTACAAAAGTATATCGGATGATATTAACGTGATCTTCGCGCTCGATGAAACATCTTATGAAGGCGGTGAGAACGGCGACAACCATCCAATAGCATGGTATCATGACTTTGAAGGTGGTCGGTCCTTTTATACAGGAATGGGTCATACGAAGGAGAGTTATACTGACCCCGTATATCTGGACCATCTATTACAGGGAATCAAGTATGCTCTGGGGGATAATGTAAAGCTTGACTATTCGAAAGCAAAGTCGAAGCGCGCTCCGGAAGAGAACAGATTTACCAAAACAGTTTTAGATTTCAATCTCGACGAGCCTACTGAAATGGCAATATTGCCGGATGGCCGGATACTGTTCGTTGAACGAAAGGGCAACGTGAAGCTTTATGATGCCGCAGATGGCAAAGTAAAGGTCATCAATACGATGAATGTCGGGACAAAGTTTGAAGACGGAATGATAGGCCTTACTATCGATCCCAAGTTCAGCGAAAATCATTGGGTGTATATTTTTTACTCTCATCCTGAAAAATCAGCCAACATCGTATCAAGATTTGTTTTCGCTGATAACAAACTTGACCTCACATCCGAAAAACAAATTATTGAAGTAGCAACACAACGGGACCAATGTTGTCATACAGGAGGATCGCTGTTGTTCGGTCCTGGCGGAAACCTCTATATCTCAACTGGCGACAATACGAGTCCTTTCGCGTCAGATGGATTCAGTCCTTCTGATGAAACACCGGGCCGTTCACCGTTTGATGCACAAAAGTCATCGGCAAACACAAACGATCTGCGTGGCAAGATCCTTCGCATTCATATGGAACCTGATGGCACGTATACCATTCCTGAAGGAAACCTTTTTGCTAAAGGAGAACCAAACACCAGACCGGAGATCTATGTGATGGGATGTCGCAATCCTTATAGGATATCCATAGACGAAAAGACGGGCTATTTGTATTGGGGAGAAGTGGGCCCTGATGCGGGGCAGAACGATTCGCTACGCGGTCCGCGTGGATACGATGAACTTAACCAGGCGAAGAAGGCAGGCTTTTTCGGCTGGCCATATTTTGTTGGAAAAAACTATCCATATGCGAAGTACGACTTTCAGAAGAAAGCGGTTCTTGCAAAGTGGGATCCCAATGCTCCTATAAATGATTCGCCAAACAATACGGGCAAGCGTGAGCTTCCTCCGGTAAGCCCGCCCTTCGTATGGTATCCTTATGCCAAGTCGGAAGATTTCCCTATGGTAAGAGAAGGAGGCAGAAATGCCATGGCCGGACCAGTATACTATAGTGAAAACTTCAAAGGAGTAGCAACAGCTTTCCCTGAGTACTTTGATGGAAAGCTTCTTATGTATGACTGGATACGAAATTGGATGTTCCTGGTGACAATGGATAAGGAAGGCGCGATCGAAGACATGGAACCATTTATGGCGAATACGAAGTTCAACAACATGTGTGACATGGCGTATGGCCCTGACGGTAAGCTGTACATGCTGGAATATGGAACAGTCTGGTTCAAGCAAAACCTTGACGCGCGACTGGTACGCATTGATTACAATGGAGGCAACAGACCGCCAGTGGCACAATTGGCCGCCGATAAAATTTCCGGAGCCGTGCCGTTAACAGTTAATTTCTCCTCCAAAGGAACGAATGATCCCGATGGCGACAAGCTTACTTATGAGCTCGAAGCGGCCGGTCAGAAGCTGACGTCAACTGATGGCAATTTTACCGTTACCTTCGATAAACCCGGAGCTATCAATGTAAAGCTTACAGCGAAAGACGATAAAGGATCAAGCGCCAACTCATTGGTGCAGGTAGTTGCAGGAAACGAACCTCCGGTTGTGAACGCGGAGATAGTCGAGGGAAACAAGACTTTCTATTTCCCCAATACACCCGTGAAGTATGCAGTCACGGTCACCGACAAAGAAGATGGATCTTCGAAAGATGGCAAGATCGGCTCCGATGCCGTCACTGTAACATTCAATTTCCTGAAAGGATTTGACATGACACAAATTGCTCAGGGTCATCAAATGCCAACGGCAGAGCTACCCGGCAAAACCATGATTGAAAAGAGCGATTGCAAATCCTGTCACACTATCGATCAGAAGTCGGCGGGACCGGCCTATAAGGACGTCGCTGCGAAATATAAAGGACAAAAAGGCGCAATTGATCTGTTGGCGGCTAAGGTTGTCAAAGGTGGTGCAGGGGTATGGGGTACAACTGAAATGGCCGCGCATCCGCAAATTGCTGTGGAGGATGCAAAGAAAATGATTGAATACGTTCTGTCGTTGGGTGAACCAAAAACGGAAAAGAGACTTCCTTTGTCAGGAACCGCTATGACTGGAAATGAGACCGATGGAGCCTATGTCCTGGCAGCGACGTATTTCGACAAGGGTTCTGATAAGGTTCCGTCACTTTCTTCAACCAGCTCAATTGCGTTGCGCAGTGGATTGCTTGGAGCGAGTCAGGCCGATGAGCTTAACCTTGCAAGGAAGGTTACCTATCAGGGAAACACATCATTGGAAAACGTCATAAATGGTGCGTTTGCCGGCTATAAAAAACTTGACTTAACAGGCGTCAAAAAAGCTACATTGCTTACATTCGTTTTGGATCCAGCACAGCATCCAGGCGGTGAGATCGAGATCCGGCTGGATAAGCCCGACGGGAAGCTCCTTGGAAAGGTGACCGCGCCGAATAAACAGGGACTTTCAACATTAGTTACCGGACTTGACGGAGAAAGCGGCGTCCACGACCTCTACGTGGTGTTTAAAAATCCTGAAGCCGGCGACAAATCGATGTTTTATTTTGGTGGAATACGACTACAAAATAAATAGCCCACTGAACCTATAACCTACAACCCCCATGAAAAGAAGAGAATTTGTACAAACCGCATCCTTTGCAGCTGTTGGATTGCTCTCCCTGCCCTCATTTCTGGCAGCGGGAAAAGGCCAGAAAGGATTAGGGCTCCAACTCTACACGCTGCGAGATACTATTGGCAAAGATCCGAAAGCTGTACTTCAGAAAGTGGCAGGCTTTGGATACAAAGAGCTCGAAACTTATAGCTATAACAACGGCCAAATCTTCGGTCTTGACTTCGCCGAGTTTTGCAAGTATGTAAAAGACCTTGGCATGAATGTCACCAGCGGCCACTATGGCCTAAACATGATCCAGGGTGACACGTGGCAAAAAGCTGTCGATGACGCAAAGAAAAATGGACAGCAGTTTATGGTCGTTCCTTATATCAATGAACCCGAGCGCAAGTCGATTGATGATTATAAGAAGATTTGCGAAAATCTGAACAAGGCCGGGGAAGTTTGCAATAAGAGCGGCATCCGCTTTGGATATCATAATCACGCATTTGAGTTCGACAAGCTTGATGACCAGATTCCTTTTGACGTTATGCTGAAGGAACTAGAACACAAGAACGTTGGAATGGAGATGGATATCTTCTGGGTTGTGAATGCCGGCTACGATCCGTTAAAGTATTTCGCGAAATATCCTGGAAGATTCGAACAATGGCATATAAAGGATATGGATAAGAGTGACAAGAACCGAAATGCAAATGTGGGTACCGGAGCCATCGACTTCAAACCTATCTTTGCCGCGGCTAAGCAATCAGGAATGAAGCGCTGGTATGTAGAGCAGGAAACGTATCCGGGAGAACCAATCGATAGTGCAGAAGCATGCGCAAAATACCTTAAGACAATCCTCTAGTATTCGCATTTATAATTTTGAAGGTGCCGGTTTTAGCCGGCACCGTTTGTTTTAGCGATTGCGTTTATGTTTTCTTTCACTGAGTAAATTCCAAATCGAAAGAGTTTTATGAGAATTTTGAATTTTATTCTTGCCCTGATGTTCCTGGCATTTGCCTTCGTGCAGATAAATGATCCCGATCCTGTTCTGTGGATTCTTATTTATGGCGCAATGGCGACGTTTTCTATTATGGCAATCTTCAAATATTATCCCCGGAAATTCATGATTGCCGTTCTTGTTTTGTATCTGGCCTATGGTGTCTACACTTTAATCTATCACCCCGGCGTCCTCGAATGGCTACAAAGCGAAAACAAATCCGACATATTTGATGACGTGAAAAAAATGGAGAACCTCTACATCGAAGAGTCGCGCGAGTTCCTTGGTCTTATGATCTGCATTGGGGTTTTGATCTTTTATATGGTGCGTTCCTTTAGAAAGTGATGGCTTAAGCACCGAACGGCAAATATAAATTGCAATCGAAATCAGTTGGGTTAGCCATATTTTTTCACAAATTATTAGCGGCTGATTTCTTCCCGACCAAACGACTAACGCCGCTATTTTCTATATTACGTCAAGAAATCTAAACCGGATTGAGGAGATGAACATTCCTGTATATTTCCTGCTCTTAAATAATATTCAAAAATGAAACGAGCGGGTATAATTTTTATCGTTCTGTTGAGCTGCACAGCTCCAAAAGAAAAAATTCCTCCACCCATGTCTACTGAAACGGCCTCTGGCAAAATGGTTATCTATCAAATGATGACCCGCTTGTTCGGAAATAAACTTACAACGAACAAACCATCCGGGAGCCGCGATGAAAACGGTGTGGGTAAATTTAGCGACATAAGCACACGCGCGCTGGAAAGCATCAAAGAGCTGGGAGTAACTCACGTGTGGTATACCGGTGTTGTGGAGCATGCATTGCAAACGGATTACACCTCCGCCGGAATTCCATTGGACGATCCCGATGTTGTTAAAGGAAGGGCCGGTTCACCTTATGCGATAAAAGATTATTATGATGTAAATCCGGACCTCGCGACAGATGTATCGAAGAGAATGAATGAATTCGACGACCTTGTCGACAGAACTCACCGCGCGGGTCTTAAAGTAATAATCGATTTTGTTCCTAACCATGTAGCAAGAGCGTATAAGTCGGATGCCAAACCCGCTGATGTCGAAGACTTGGGCGCAAAGGATAACACATCGGTTGCTTTTAGCGCCAACAATAATTTTTATTATATACCGGGACAATCATTCCGTCCGCCTCCATCTAAATTATCCGATGGTAACGATGGAATCTTTCAGGAGGTCCCGGCAAAAGTTACAGGCAATGATCATTTTTCAGCAACACCTGGCATCAATGATTGGTATGAAACAGTAAAGCTTAATTACGGAGTAGACATCCAGAACGGCCGGCAGAAACATTTTGATCCGATTCCTGATACATGGATAAAAATGAAGGACATACTCTTGTTCTGGGCAGGAAAAAAGGTAGATGGCTTCCGCTGCGACATGGCCGAAATGGTGCCCGTCGAATTTTGGGCGTGGGCTATTCCGCAGGTTGTCGCTGTTAACAGTAACATTATTTTCATCGCAGAGATATACAATCCAAACGAATACCGGAACTACATCCAGTCAGGAAAATTCAACTATCTCTATGATAAGGTTCAACTTTATGACACTCTGCGGCTGTTGGTGACGGGTCATCGTAATACCAACGATATTCACCCCATTCAGCAAAGCCTTTCAGGGATCAATGACCACATGCTTCACTTTCTTGAAAATCATGATGAGCAACGGATAGCATCAAGGTTTTTTGCAGGCGATCCATGGAAGGCGCTGCCTGCAATGGTGATCACCGCCACCATCGATCGTGGTCCTGTGATGATATATTTTGGGCAGGAAGTGGGCGAACCCGGGGCCGGTGATGAAGGATTTCAGGGCGACGATGGAAGGACGACCATCTATGATTACTGGGGCATTCCGGAACATCAAAAATGGATGAGCGGCGGTACATTCTCCGGCGAGTCATTGAGCGCGGAGCAGAAGCAACTGCGACAAACCTACGCAGACATCTTGAATCTTGCGGCGAGGAATCCTGCCATCTCTCAGGGAGAATATGTGGATCTTACAGGATTCAATCAACAGGCGGGTAACTTTGATCAGAAGGTACACGCATACCTGCGCTATTCAGGGGAGGAGAGATTGTTGATCGTCACGACCTATAATTCGGAAGACCAAATGATAAAAGTGCAGATCCCAAAAGAGAATGTTGCATCCATGGGGCTTGATCCAACGGGAAGCTACATCGCCAGAGACTTGTTATTTCGGGAAGCTGAAGTAGGATTTAATAGTGATTTCCTGTTTGAGCTAAAATGTAAACCATTTAGTTCTTATATATTTAAAATAAAATAGGGCTGGATGAATACGTTCCTAAGGCGACCTAAGAATCCATGGCTGTTCGCTTTAGCGGCTTTCGTTTCAGCGTGTGGGGATAGAGAGAAAATGCCGGCGTGGCCCTTTGGTGTCAAATACGAAGTGTTCGTGTTGGCTTTTGCGGATGGAAACGGAGATGGCAAAGGTGATATCCTTGGCCTCACCTCCAGGCTTGATCACCTCGAGGATCTGGGCGTGAATGGAGTCTGGCTTATGCCCATTATGAATTCACCGTCGTATCACAAATACGATGTCATTGATTACAAGAGCATTCATCCCGACTACGGTACGCTAAAAGACTTTAAGGAATTTGTAAAGGCCGCCCACAGTAAAAATATCAGGGTGATTGTGGATCTTGTGATGAACCATACCAGCACTCAGCATCCCTGGTTTCAAGAAGCTTCATCCGGGAAGACAAATCCATACCGCAATTATTACGTCTGGGCGGTGAAGGATTCTATCCGTTCACAGATTTCGAAAAAAACAACATCGTTCGATTCCGATAACATAACGCAATGGCACGCTGTCAATGGAGATTCTACCGCTGAGCACTATTATGGATTTTTTTGGGGAGGAATGCCGGATCTAAATTTTGATGATGAACGGGTAATGCAAGAGTTTATCGACATCGGTAAGTTTTGGCTAAAGGAAATGGATGTCGATGGATTCCGGCTCGATGCAGCGGCACATATCTTTCCAGGGGAAAGGGCAGCCGATAATCACAGGTTCTGGAAGAAGTTCAGGACTGAAATGCAAAAGATCAAACCCGATGTTTACCTCGTAGGTGAGGTCTGGCTGGGTGCAGAGGAAGTGGCACCCTATCTCGATGGACTGCCAGCCGTTTTTAATTTCGATTTGAGCGCTGCCATCACATCGGTTGTAAAAGCGGGCATGGATACAATTGGTCTCATTAAGAAATACAAGGAAATCACGGATTATTACACGTCCGTCAACCCCGATTATGTCGACGCTACATTCCTTACTAATCATGATCAGAACAGGATTCTGAGTGAGCTGGATGATAACGACCAAAAAATGCGTATAGCGGCCGGGATACTACTGACGCTTCCTGGTACTCCATATATCTATTATGGTGAAGAAATTGGAATGAAAGGGGTAAAGCCCGACGAATATATCCGCGAGCCATTTATCTGGGCAAGCGAGGACGCGATGCAAACTTCCTGGGAGCAACCAAAGTATAGCACGCATCAGACCGTCCAGCCACTCAGCGAACAGAAGAAGGATCCGCTTTCACTTTACAACTTCTACAGAGAGCTTATCAGATTCCGTAACGGGAGCAAAGCACTTACACTCGGAGAAATCGAGAATACAAATTTTTCCATTGCGGAAGTTGTGAGCTTCAAACGGAAAATACGATAATGAAGAGTTGCTGGTGCTGAACAACATATCAGATGTTGAAATTACCATTGAGCTAACGCGACGAAAATGAAAAGTTTGATGCAGTAGCATATGACTCGAATAAGACAGCTACACTTAATGATGGAGAATTAAGGTTGCCAGCGTATTCTACTGTGATATTGAAATAATAAAGCATGATAAAAGTTAGAGGCAAATCGCGCGTAATCATCGAAAATGTCCAGCCGCAGATAGATCAGGGGTTGTATCCTGCCAAGCGTACCGTTGGGGAACGGGTTGACGTAAGTGCCGACATCTTTGGAGATGGACATGATCACCTGCGAGCTCAGGTGCTATACCGGAAACAGGATGATCATCACTGGCAGTACGTTGAGATGAAGCCAGGCTACAACGATAACTGGTGGGGTTCATTTTATGTGCCTGAAAAGACAGTGTACGTATTTACAGTTCAGGCGTGGATAGACCATTTCGATACATGGTACGATGGATTTAAAAAGAAAGCCCATGCCAATGTTGATGTTCATGTGGAGATAAAGGAAGGAATACTGTTGCTTAAGCGCCTTTCCAAGACGAAAAATGATAGACTTACGTCGGCAATCATAGCGACTGGAAGGAGAATATTCTAAGGCAATAGCATTTGTGCTTTCAGATGACTTTGGAAAGCTCGTACATGATTTTCCCCTTGTTGATCATGAAACTCAGTATGACAAAATACTTGAAGTGGTTGTCGAGCATGAAAAAGCAAATTTCTCAACGTGGTATGAACTGTTTCCGCGTTCAGCATCGCTTGAAGGTAAACATGGTACCTTTAAAGACGTGATCAAGTTACTACCACGTGTTGCGTCGATGGGTTTTGATGTTCTTTATCTGCCGCCGATCCATCCCATAGGAAAAGTAAACAGGAAGGGAAAGAATAATAACGTTAAGGCAGAGCCCGGTGAACCAGGATCACCGTGGGCCATTGGCAGTGATGAAGGCGGACATAAATCCATTCATCCCGACCTTGGCACACTCGATGATTATAAAAAACTCATTGCGGAAGCAAAAAAACAAGGGATCGATATTGCCCTTGACCTGGCTTTTCAATGTGCTCCTGACCATCCTTATGTTAAGGAACATCCTGAATGGTTTAAGCAAAGACCTGATGGATCGATTCAATACGCTGAAAACCCACCGAAGAAATACCAGGACATATATCCGTTTAACTTCGAGATCTGATCAATGGATGGATTTGTGGGTGGAGCTAAAATCTGTCATTACCTTTTGGATCGATCAGGGTGTAAAAATATTTCCGGGTGGATAATCCACACACGAAACCTATTCCCTTCTGGCAATGGGTGATTGCCGAAGTAAACAGCGAATATTCTGACGTAATTTTTTTGGCGGAAGCCTTCACCCGACCGAAGGTAATGGCTTCATTAGCGAAAGTAGGCTTTACCCAATCTTATACGTATTTTACATGGAGAGTTCACAAGCAGGAAATAATCGACTATATGAACGAACTCGTGTACAGCCAGTCGCGAAATTATTTCCGCCCGAACTTCTGGCCGAATACGCCTGACATTCTGCCCTCTTTTATGCACCATCAGGGTGAGAACATTTTTATCCTGAGATTAGCTCTTGCTGCAACGCTGGCCTCCAGCTATGGCATGTATGGTCCCGTGTACGAATTTTATGATAACGTACCCGTGCCTGGGAAAGAAGAATACTACGATTCCGAAAAGTATGAAGTGAAGCGTCATGATTGGAAAAAAACGAACCGCATGACTGACATCATCACGCTTCTCAACAAAGCGAGAAAGGAAAATCCAGCTTTACAGTCTACATGGAACATGCAGTTTTGCCATATTGAAGATCAAAACATGCTGGCATTCCTCAAAGCAACGGATGATCTTTCCAATATTATTCTTGTGGTGGCTAATCTCGACACTCAAGCAAAACATTCGGGGTTTGTGCAACTTCCAAAAGAACGTTTAAAACTGGGAGATCATATCAACGTCAAGGTTAAGGACCTTCTCACCGAAGAACATTATACATGGACGCAGGAGTGGAATTACGTGGAGCTGGATCCTTACAAGCTTCCTTTTCATTTGTTTAAAATCGAGCTTCACGAATCTTATATGTAGAGCCTATGGCAAGCCCCTTAAAGAACAACGATCCGCTTTGGTTTAAAGATGCAATCATCTATGAAGTTTCTGTGCGTGCTTTTTTTGACAGCAATGGAGACGGCATAGGAGACTTTCAGGGGCTTATACAAAAGCTAGATTATCTCGAGGACCTGGGAATTAATACGATCTGGCTATTGCCCTTCTTTCCGTCCCCATTAAAAGATGACGGTTTTGATGTAACCGAACATTGTGATGTTCATCCGGATTATGGAACCCTTGCAGACTTCAAACAGTTTTTAAAAGAATCTCACCGTAGGGGTATACGCGTTATTACCGAACTTATTCTCAATCACACTTCCGATCAGCACCCATGGTTTAAACGTTCGCGAAAATCAAAACCAGGCTCACGCTACCGCGACCTTTACGTGTGGAACGATTCAACGGAGAAATACAAGGAAGCCCGTGTCATGTTTACGTCGGAGGAAGCAAGCAATTGGACATGGGATGCCGAAGCAAAAGCATACTACTGGCATCGCTTTTACAGACACCAGCCTGAGATGAACTTCGAAAACCCCGAAGTACAACTGGAAATGATCAAAGTGGTGGATTTCTGGATGAAACTCGGCGTAGATGGTTTCCGGTTGCCGTCCGTTCCATATCTCTTTGAAGAGGAGGGAACAAGCTGCGAAAACCTTCCGCAGACTCACGTTTTCCTCAGAAAGCTGCGCGCTCATATTGACAAGAATTATAAGGATAGGATTCTTATTGCTGAAGCAAACTTATGGCCCGAAGACGCGGCGACTTATTTTGGCGACGGTCAGGAATGTCACATGAATTTCCATTACCCGTTGATGCCGAGGTTGTTTCTGGCGCTCCGCACGGAAGATAGCTATCCAATAGTCGACATCATGGAACAAACGCCCGAGACTCCTCATAATAGTCAATGGGCGCTGTTCCTCCGGAATCACGATGAGCTGGGGCTGGAGATGGTTACTGAAGAAGAAAAGGACTACCTGTTTAAAGCATATGCGAACGACGCCGACACGAAGTTTAATGTTGGTATCCGGCGCCGCCTCGCACCCTTGATGAACAACGATCGCAGAAAGTTGGAACTGCTTCATTCTATCCTGTTTTCGCTGCCTGGAACGCCGGTGCTTTATTACGGTGATGAGATTGGAATGGGCGATAATGTTTATCTCGGTGACCGCTTCGCTCTTCGTACCCCTATGCAGTGGAGTATGAACCAGAACGCAGGTTTTTCAACGGCAAACCCTCAACGGCTTTACCTTCCAATCATTACAGATCCCATTTACAGACACGAATCAGTAAATGTGGCCACGCTGGAGGAAAACCATTCGTCTTTTCTCTGGTGGATGAAGAACGTAATCGCTATGCGCAAGCGACTTAACATCTTTGGTCGCGGCGAGATGAAGTTCGTTGAAAGTTCAAATGCCAAGGTTCTGGCATTTGTTCGTACGTTTGAAAAGCAACAGATCATTGTAGTCGCCAACCTGTCCCAGTTCTCGCAAGCGGCGACGCTGAACCTTTCTGAATTCAAAGGATGTGATGTGACCGAAGTGTTCAGCCAGAATCGTTTCATGAATGTAGGGGAAGGTGAATATTCTATCACGATTGGGCCATACGGTTATTTCTGGTTCCAGGTCGACGCAGCGGAGAAGAAGGAAAAGTCTGAAGCCAGTGGTGAACTGCCGCTGATAAAAACCGATGTATCGTGGGAAAAGTTGTTCGACAACTATAACGAGGTTCGTGACCTTGAAAGAAAGGTGCTTCCACCGTTTATGAAAAAATGCAGGTGGTTCGGAGGTAAAGCCAAGGTTGTGAGCAAGGTAAGTATCCATAAAACTATCCCTGTTAAGGTTGAAGGCGATACACACTTCCTCACCATTCTGGAAGTGCACTACGTTCAGCGTTTGCCAGAGTTTTATTTCCTGCCTCTGACATTCCTTCCATCCGACAGCATTCTTGAGCGAGTGGAGTATACGGTTCAAAGCGTGGTGTGTCGCGCAGAGATACAAGGAAAGGCTGGATTCATCATGGATAGCAGCTATGATAAGTACTTCCGCGATTTCCTGTTCGTTAACATGGAGAAAGAAACCAAGTTAAGAGACGAAGGGGGAACACTGCTATTCAATTCAAGCGTCTTTGCAAAGATCGATGTGAATAAGGTGGTCGATTCGAAAATACAAAAGTCGGATCAAAGCAATACTGCGATCATCTACAACGATCAATATTTCTTCAAGTTTTATCGCAAGCTGGAGAAGGAGATGAATCCAGAACTTGAGATTGTGCGCTTCCTGTCAGAACATACCTCATTTCAGAACTCTCCGCGTTATGCCGGAAGTATCGAGTATCACGACAACGACGACAGTATAATTGTTTTTGGGTTGCTCCAGGAGAAAGTGGAGAACCAGGGTGAGGCATGGTCTATGTCCGTGGATTCCGTCGGACGATTCTATGAACGCGTAATGGCGAAGGCCAAAACGGTTAAGCCTCCAAAGCTCATCAACAAACCATCAATCAAGTTTGAAGATGCCCCGGAGGTTATACAGGAATTTATTGGTCGTGGATTTTATGAGCGAATGGTTAGACTAGGGCAACGTACTGCGGAGATGCACCTCGCTCTCGCGTCGGATGCTTCCAATCCTACATTTACTCCCGAACCATTCACTGCCAACTATCAACGATCGATGTATTCATCGCTGAGAAAGCTTGTTCGGGACAGATTCAATCTCCTTGAAAGCTCGCTGTCAAAGCTAACTCCTGAAGTTCAGGAATTCGCGAAAAAAGTGCTGGCATTGGAGGATAAGATCCTGGAATGTTTCAGTGAAATTCATCAGATCCGAATCAAAGGAATGAAGACCAGGATACATGGTGACTATCACCTGGGACAAGTATTATTTACCGGTAAGGACTTTGTAATCATTGACTTCGAAGGAGAACCTGGCTTTTCATTTAGCGAACGCCGGTTGAAAAAGAATCCGATGAAAGATGTTGCCGGAATGATGAGATCGATTCATTATGCGGCTTTTGGAAAGATATTGTTGAATGAAAACTACCGCGACCGCGACCTCGAATTCCTGGAGTCCTGGGCTGAACAATGGCAGCATTACGTTGGCCGTTTCTACCTTGGCGCATACATGGAAAGAATGGGAATGAGCGCTTCGTTATCGTATGAAGATGATGTTCTTATTCGTACCTTCCTGTTGGAAAAAGCTATTTATGAACTTGGTTATGAACTCAATGGAAGACCAGACTGGACGATCATACCTTTACGCGGAATATATTATCACATGAGACGATACCAGGAAGAGAAGGAAGAACGAAAGAAAAAATAAATACGGAAGTCAAAAGTGACAACATCAATATTCTGAGAACTCTGGAAGTATACAGTCAAACGCCATGGCAAAAAAAGCTTCTTCAAAATCTTCTTCAAAATCTTCTGCTGCCTCAACAGCAAATTATTCGCTATTAACCGACTTTGATATCCATCTTTTTAAGATGGGAAAACATTTCAAACTTTACGAAAAGCTGGGAGCGCATTACAACGCAGAAATCGATGGTACTTTTTTTGCCGTTTGGGCACCCAATGCAAGGGCGCTTTCCGTAATTGGAAATTTTAATCAATGGAATGATGGAGTACACAAGCTAAGTCCCCGGTGGGATGAGTCGGGGATCTGGGAAGGTTTCTTTCCCGACATAAAACACGGAGAAGCGTACAAGTATGCAATCCATTCTATCTCTGGTGAATACCTGGAAAAATCGGATCCATTCGCTTCGTTTACGGAGATGCCTCCCAAGACAGCCTCAATTGTATGGACACCCAAATATGAATGGAAGGATTCGGTATGGCTACACGACCGAAAGAATCTTGCTGGAAAGAAACAACCGTATTCGGTGTATGAAGTTCATTACGGTTCGTGGAAGAGAAAAGATGATGGAACGACTTCGTTGACCTATCCGGAAATGGCTCACGAAATGGTAAGTTATGTGAAAGAGATGGGCTTTACTCACGTGGAATTTCTTCCCTTGATGGAACATCCCTTTTATGGATCGTGGGGATATCAACTCACGGGATATTTTGCTCCGACGAGCCGTTACGGAAGCCCGGAAGATTTTATGTACCTCGTGGATTGTTTTCACCGCGAAGGTATCGGCGTTATTCTCGATTGGGTGCCGTCACATTTTCCTGGAGATGCGCATGGTCTCTTCCACTTTGATGGAACGCACTTATACGAACATGCGGATCCGCGGAAGGGATTTCACCCCGATTGGAAAAGTTATATTTTTAATTATGGTCGCAATGAAGTCCGATCATTTCTCATCAGCAATGCTTTGTTCTGGATGGACCGCTATCACATTGATGGTCTGCGCGTCGATGCAGTAGCATCAATGCTGTACCTTGACTATTCGCGTAAAGATGGAGAGTGGATCCCTAATCAATATGGCGGCAATGAAAACATCGAGGCCATAACGTTTCTTAAGGAAATGAATGAGGTTGTCTATAGCCATTTCCCTGATGCATTGACTATTGCTGAAGAGTCGACATCGTGGACGGGTGTATCGCGGCCAACGTACCTTGGTGGCCTCGGCTTCGGCCAGAAATGGATGATGGGATGGATGCATGACACTTTGCATTATTTTGGCAATGATCCGGTTCACAGAAAGTATCATCAGAACGAGATCACCTTTAGTATTATGTATGCGTTTACGGAGAATTTTATGCTTCCGCTTTCGCATGATGAGGTTGTACACGGAAAAGGATCCTTGGCAGGACGAATGCCTGGAGACGAATGGAAAAAATTTGCCAACCTCAGGTTGATGTTTGCCTATATGTTCACACACCCCGGGTCCAAGCTGCTGTTCATGGGGGGAGAATTTGGACAAACGGCAGAATGGAATCACGAACGAAGTCTTGACTGGCATTTGCTTGCAGTACGGAGTTCATAAAGGCGTCCAAACGTTGGTCCGCGACCTTAATCATTTTTACAGGAGCGAACCTGCCCTGTATCAACTTCAATTTGAGCACCGTGGATTCGAGTGGGTCGATTATTCCGACCATGAAAATAGTGTCGTTGCTTATCAACGAAAGGGCGAGCAACGCGAATCCCTGCTAATAGTGATCTGTAACTTTACGCCAGAGGTTCGCCGGCATTATCACGTTGGCGTGCCGTATCGGGGAAAGTGGAAAGAGGTCTTCAACTCGGATGATGTTAAGTATGCGGGAAGCGGCGTGCTCAATGAAGGATTAATGATGACATCGCCAGTAAAATATCATGGCAGAGATTTCTCAATTTCATTAAATTTGCCACCTCTCGGAATTTCTATTCTCAAATTGGAAAGGGAAGTGAACGAGTTTGAGCTCGATGACATAGGAACCTGACGGACAAATTTAATTACTTAATTCTGAACCTTCTTGAAAAAGTATATTTGTATACATGGGCACTTTTATCAGCCCCCAAGGGAAAACGCATGGCTTGAGGTAATCGAGGTTCAGGATTCCGCCCACCCTTATCACGACTGGAACGAGAGGATCACAGCTGAGTGTTATGCTCCCAATACTGCTTCGCGTATCCTTGACGGCAAGTCGGTCATTAAGAACATCATAAACAACTACTCCAGGATAAGCTTCAACTATGGGCCTACACTATTATCGTGGATGCAGATCAACGATCCGGCTACCTATGATGCGATAATTGATGCCGATAGGGAGAGTGCCCGCCATTTTGGAGGACACGGCTCCGCTATGGCACAGGTCTACAACCACATGATCATGCCACTGGCAACTGATCGTGATAAGGAGACACAAATTATATGGGGTATACGCGATTTTGAGTATCGGTTCAAGCGAAAACCGGAGGGAATGTGGCTTGCCGAAACAGCGGTTGATACTATCACACTTGAATTGCTTGCCAAACACGACATCAAGTTTACCATCCTTGCGCCGAGACAAGCGCTGGCGATAAGAAAAATGGGGGAGGACAGCTGGCGTGAAGTCAATACTGAGACGATGGACACCAGGAGACCCTATAAATGTAAATTGCCTTCTGGTAACAGTATAGATTTGTTCTTTTACGATGGTGACATAGCGCAGGGTGTCGCCTTTAACGGATTGTTAAATGACGGCAAGAAGTTCGCGCATCGTTTACTGGATTCTTTTGAGCCTGGTTCAGATGAGGCGCAGCTCATTCATTTAGCCACAGACGGAGAAACGTATGGCCATCATCATAGGCACGGAGAAATGGCGCTCGCTTATTGCCTTGATTATATTGGACGCCAGGAAGATTCAAGACTTACCAACTACGCCGAATTCCTTTCAAAATTTCCGCCAACCTATGAAGTCCAGATCCATGAAAGCAGCTCGTGGAGTTGTGTTCATGGCGTTGAAAGATGGCGGGCCGACTGTGGATGCAACTCCGGCAAACCTGGATATCATCAGCGCTGGAGGCAACCATTGCGCGAGTCGTTGGACTGGTTGAGGGACCACCTTTCGGATATCTACGAACTGGAAGCATCGTTCATCCTGAAAGACCCGTGGAAAGCAAGGGATGAGTACATCAACGTGATCCTTAATCGTAACGATGAAACTATCAATGACTTCCTGATCGAACACGGTAAATCAGAAGTAGAGCCGAACAGGGTGTTCAGATTGATGGAAGTCCAGCGCAATGCGATGTTGATGTACACGAGTTGTGGATGGTTCTTCGATGAGATTTCGGGTATTGAAACGGTTCAGATCCTTCAGTATGCATGCCGTGCTATGCAGCTGGTTAGCCAGACCAGCAATGTGAACCTGGAAGGGGAGTTCCTGGCGCGATTGAAGCATGCTCCGAGCAACTTGACGTATGTAGACGATGGTGCCGAGGTGTACCGGAAGTTTGTTGTTCCTTCCAAAACCAATCTGCAACGCGTCGGCATGCACTATGCCGTTGCTTCATTGTTTGAAGAAGACCCGGAATCATTCCCGGTGTTCAACTATACGACCCAAAACGATGTGTTCATTCGCAAAGAAGCCGGTGAACAAAAGATGGTACTCGGGGTAACCAAGGTAAGGTCGAACGTTACCCGATCGGAAAAGAAGTTTGCGTTTGCCGCAATCTACATGGGGCAGCACAATATCATCGGGAACATCTCTCTCGACATGGAGGCTGACAAGTTTGCAACGATGCAAATGCTGATGATAAAAGCTTTTGAAGAGGCACGTCTCGGAGATATTATCGGTCTGATGCAAACCTACTTCGGGCCGGACAAGTACACCATCTGGCAACTGTTCCAGGACGAGAAGCGCAAAGTCTTTAATTTGATCACCTATCACAGCATGCGTGATCTGGAGAACTCCCTTCGCAGGATATACAACCGCGATTACCCGCTGGTGATGGCTCTTGCAAACAGCGACACACCCATTCCAACAGCATACCTGACTGCTTTTGAATATATCCTCAACGCTGACCTTATACGCTGCTTTGAGTCTGAACGGATCAACGTACTCCAGGTGGAGCGTATTATGAACGAGATGGTGAAATGGAGACTGAAGATTGAGGACACGGGGAAGGCTGCGCGGTTAGCCGGTGAAAGCATTTTTAAGGAATTGAAGAGGATTAGTACAGACGGAGATAATCACAAACGTATCGAGAGGTTAAACCGCCTGTTTCCGCTACTCTTGAAATTCAATCTTAAGCCGAGTTTGTACAAGAGCCAGAATCTTTATTTTGAGATTTCAATCAAGAATAAAGTCCACAACGAACATTCTACCGAGTGGATGAAACATTTTACTTTGCTTGGCGATAATTTGGGAGTGAAAGTGGAGTAAGCTTGATTTAGCGCTTCCTTATTCCTATTTTTTAATTGTGAACAGCCAGCCATCCGCGTCATATAAGAAGCAATTAGGCGTTGTTGCGTGCCTCGTGATCTTATTACACGTTCTAGTTTGCATTTCTGTCATTATTTTACCCAATAAGGTTGTATACTCTAATCGGATCACATCAACGTATAGAAGTTTGTTTGTGGTTGGACCATTCTTTTACGAGTCACGCATCAAGTCATTTTCAATTCTCTCGATACGTCTATACAGTAAAGGTCATGTGGTCGCAGGTGGGAGAGGATCGAATTAAAAACTTCAGCGACTACCAGCGATCTCCCTGGCGTTATGATTTGCTCCGGAAGAATGACTTCGAAGAATACTGCGCTAATCAGATTGCGTCATTCAAAAACAAGGATTTCGAAACTGTAAAGAGATCAAAGGCTTTCCGGGAATTGAATCAATTTATAATTGGCGAGCATACTAATGATGCAGTTGATTCCGTGTCAATAACCTACATCACGAAAGTATATTCGATGGAAAACAGTTCTTTCAGGTATGATACGGCCTTTGTCTATATCTACAATCCGAATGAAGTCGCTGCAGGCAAACATTGAACGAATCAGCGATTACTTTACGCAAGACTTCCGGCAGCCACGGACGACGGATATTTTTTTCAGGGCCCTGGTCCTTTATACATTTGTTAAGATCCTTTTTATCTGGAAAGTCAGTGCCACAATTCTCCAACATCATACCATGTCATTCCCACGATCGGTATTGGGAAAGGTCGTTATTGCTCCCGGCTATTTTCGCCAACGCATATTTGAATGCTTTTTATTTTGGCGCTGTGTCGTTCCTTGTATTGGCTTTTTTCCTGCGGCAAAACTACATCGTTAGGTTTTTATTCTTTTACCTCACATTCAACCTTTACGTGATCAATCTCCCGCTGGCGAATGGTTCAGACATCGTTTTGTTTATGTTGAGCCTATGGTGCATACCGATGGGGAGATATGGTCCAATTAAGATAAATGACAAATGGCATCTTCAAAAAGTATTGTACAATCTAGCCTTGATGTTGTGCCAGATACAGATTGTGAATACTTATTTAATCTCAGGGTTGGACAAATTACTCAGTGAAACCTGGCGATCTGGCGAAGCCTTTACTTACATAAGACATCTTGAATTCTTCTATAATCCTGTACTTCCTCAGGGATTGGAGAACAGTGCCTGGAACTTTATTCTTTCCTGGTGTACAATCTTATTCGAACTTTCCTTTGTCGTGCTCGTCTGGAATAGACATACACGGATAGCGACAATTATAGTAGGAGTGATCTTTAATCTCTTTATCTGGATAGTCCTGAGTATACCAGACTTTGCCCTTCTGATGATAATATCATTCCTCATCTTTTTGAAAGACGAAGATTTTCAGGTTCTGAAAATTGGTAAAAGTGGTAAGTAGTAAGTAGTAAGTAGTAAGTAGTAAGTAGTAAGTAGTAAATGGTAAGTAGTAAGGGAGGTAACGGTAGAAATGGAAGTAGTAAACGGTAGTATTAGGTGGTAACTGCAGGAATTGTCACAGAATGAAATGAGGAGTTTAGTGTAATCATTGGGAATTCAGAGTTTTTCCTAAGTTCGATATCGTCTCAAGCTAACGTTAACATCTCTAACCTTAACCATTCACCTAATAACCTCTAATTTCTACCTCTAACTTCTTACCTCTATACTCACTAACACTCTAACTACTTACTACTAACTCTACATTACTCTGATCAAGCGATGGCTTCCTTAAGGTTATCGAGATAATTCCACACAAGACTACTTGCGCCGATAATAGGAGCGGCCTGGTTTTGCAATCCTGATGGAAGTACTTTCATCTTGCCACGGAACAGCGGCATAAGGTTGGCTTCCATATGTTTGACAGTTGGCTTGAAGATAAGATCTCCTGCCAGCGAAAGACCACCGAACAGGAATATTGCCTCTGGATCTGTGTGAACCACCGTTTCGGCCAGCTTCATCCCCAGGATCCGTCCTGTGTATTCAAAGGCAGCTAACGCAACCGTATCACCGCGGACAGCTGCTTCAGTGATCATCTTCGTGGTAAGGTTGTCGAAGCTGATGCCTCTTAGTTCGCTGGGTTCAAGATGATCGGCCAGGAGTTTATAGACAGTACGTTTGATTCCGGTAGCCGATACGTATGTTTCAAGGCATCCGCGCTTTCCGCAGTTGCAGTAACGGCCGGCGGGATTTACTGAGGTATGTCCTACTTCACCTGCAATCCCGTGTTTTCCATTTAGCAATTGACCATTACAAACAAAACCACTACCGAGACCAGTACCTAGCGTGATAACAACGAAGTCTTTCATGCCCTTCGCAGCGCCGTACACCATTTCACCTACCGCAGCGGCATTGGCATCGTTCGTGACGATAGCAGGCAGATCAAACTCTTCTTTGAACATATCCGCCAGAGGAATGATACCCTTCCATTTAAGATTGGTGGCACGTTCGATAGTTCCTTTATAGTAGTTTCCGTTGGCGGCACCAACGCCAACACCCATTATCTTATGTTGGTATGAGATTTTTTTGATCTCTCCCTCAGTGCTTCTGAGAGACCGAGGAAGTAGTCTTTGAACTCCTCGAATTGTGTGGTTGAAATACTACCATGAGAAATTATATTTCCGTCACGGTCTACTATACCATACTTTGTGTTGGTTCCTCCAATGTCAATCCCGATGGTAAGTTCTCTCATAAATATTTTTAGTATTAGGTAATGTCGATATTATATAGAGAGTATTTTGGCGATTCGAAGTGCTTCACTATCGATCTCGTGATGCCTTGTCATAATATCGTCGAACTTGTTGAATACGATTTTTCGGTCGCGGATACCCACCATTGAGTCATTCACGCCTTTTAGCAAACCCTCTATCGCGCCTACGCCCATTTGAGATGCCAGCACCCTGTCGAAGTAAGTCGGTGCGCCCCCACGCTGAAGGTGACCAAGGACAGTAACCTTTATATCAAAGTAATCTGATCGTTCTTTTACTTGTTTTGCAAGCGAATGCGCATCACCGATCTTCGACCCTTCGGCTACTACAACGAGGTTGGATTTCTTATTGGTCTTACCACCTTCTTCCAACAGTGCAAAAAGTTGATCGAATGTTGTTTCTTCTTCCGGAATGATCACCGCTGCGGCTCCTCCCGCAATTCCACTGTTGATTGCGATATAACCGGAATGTCGTCCCATTACTTCAATAAAGAAGAGCCGGTTGTGAGAAAGGGCAGTATCCCTTATTCTATCGATAGCCTCAACCGCTGTATTTGTGGCGGTGTCAAAACCAATTGTATAGTCTGTTCCGGCAAGGTCGTTGTCGATGGTTCCGGGAATACAGATTGACGGGATTGCAAATTCCTCGAAGAACTTGTGAAGATCCGGTAAACGTACCGTCGCCACCAATAGCAACCAGTGCATCTATCCCCTGTTTTTTTATGCTATCGTAAGCTTTCTTTCGTCCTTCTGGCGTTCTGAATTCGCGGCTTCGTGCAGTCTTAAGTATAGTGCCTCCGCGTTGTATGATGTTTCCCACCGAACGGGCATCGAGCTTAATGAAATCACCTTCAATCATCCCTTCGTATCCTCTCATGATACCGAAGCAGGGCTTCTTATAATAGGTGCAGGCACGAACGACGGCACGGATGGCAGCATTCATTCCTGGAGCATCGCCACCCGATGTGAACACTCCAATCTTCGAAATTTTATTCTCCATTTAGATTTAAAATCCAACAAAAATAATGGACGAACTGTACTTTGCAATCAACAATTTAATCAATTGGATTTCAAACGTTTGAAATAGTTGATTAAGCCATTGGTTGAAGCAGTCGTGCGTGCTGACTTCATTGGGCGAACTTAACTCGGGAAGAATTTTCTTTGCCAACACTTTGCCAAGTTCGACGCCCCATTGATCGAAACTGAATATATTCCAGATAGCACCCTGTACAAAGATCTTATGCTCGTACATAGCAATAAGACTTCCAAGGGTCCGGGGCGTTAGTTGTTTGAACAAGATACTGTTGGTGGGCCTGTTCCCATCAAATACTCTGAAAGGCGTGTGAAGGTCGATACCACTCTTATCCATCCCGGCCTTCGTAAGCTCGTCGATCACTTCGGACTCCGTCTTGCCTTTCATCAACGCTTCTGTCTGCGCAAAGAAATTAGAGAGGAGTTTCTCGTGATGATCACCAATAGGATTATGACTGATGGCGGGCGCAAGAAAATCGCAGGGGATTATCTTTGTTCCCTGATGGATAAGCTGATAAAAAGCATGCTGCCCATTTGTACCCGGTTCACCCCAGATAATGGGGCCGGTCTGATATCCCACAGGCTGACCGTTGCGGTCAACAGATTTGCCATTGCTTTCCATATTTCCCTGCTGAAAATAAGCAGCAAATCGATGCAGGTATTGATCGTAAGGTAAAATCGCTTCGGATGCACACCCAAAAAAATTGTTGTACCAGATACCGATCAGTGCAAGAATCACAGGAATGTTTTTCTCGAACGGTTCATCTCTGAAGTGCTTGTCCATCGCATGAGCCCCATCAAGAAGTTTCTCAAAGTTTTCGAAGCCGATAGTACAGGCAATGGACAATCCAATGGATGACCATAAAGAGTATCGTCCTCCCACCCAATCCCAGAAGACAAACATGTTCTCCGGAGCGATTCCGAATTTTGTCACTTCCGCTGTATTAGTAGAGACAGCAACAAAATGCTTGGCGACGTCGCCCTTTCCGCCAGTTTTTTCCAACAACCATTTCCTTGCAGTTTCAGCATTAGTCATGGTCTCCTGCGTGGTGAATGTCTTGGATGCAATGATAAAGAGAGTGGTTTCTGGATCCAGTCCCTTTAACGTTTCGGCTATGTGCGTCCCATCGACGTTGGAGACGAAGTGCGGTTTGATGTTCTTCCAATAGGGGCGAAGGGCTTCCGTTACCATGTACGGACCAAGATCAGATCCCCCGATACCGATGTTTACGATATCTGTGATCTGTTTGCCTGTGTATCCTTTCCATTCGCCACTGAGTAATCGCGCGGAAAAATTTTTCATTTGGTCCAACACACGGTTAACTTCAGGCATCACATTTTCGCCATCGACAGTAACGGGTGTATTGGAACGATTTCGCAAGGCAACGTGCAAGACCGACCTGCCTTCCGTCTGATTGATGATCATCCCGTTGAACATTGCGACAATGGCATCCTTTAGCTCAACTTCCCGTGCCAGGTCCATGAGACCCTTTAAGGTTTCTTCAATGATGAGGTTCTTTGAAAAGTCAACCAGTATGTCCTCGAATTCCGCGTGCAGCTTTGAGAATCGGTCAGGGTCTTCTGAAAAAAGCTCGCGCAAATGGGAGGCTTGTAAGGTAAGAAATTGAAGTTCGAGCTTTTGCCACGCTGCAGTAGTGGTTGGGTTGTGAGTAGGGAACATAAAAACGTTGCTTTAAAGTGCCTGGATATGAAGTGCTGAAGCACCTCTTTTATCAATCAAATCACGCTTCTTAAAAATAACCGGGTCCGGCAAAAATTCAGAAAACCCGAACTATCACTTTTTGAATTTGTTCACGAGCATGGCAAGCTTTTCTTCCATGGTAAGTTCTTTTTCTTTCTCTTTTTTCTTCTCGTGTCCTTTTGACTTCCACTGCTTCTCCTTTGACGGGGCCGCAGGTTTTGGTGCTGGCTCAGCCTGGGCAAAAGGATCACTCTTCATGGAAAGGCCTACTCGCTTGCGTGCGACATCAACTTCAACGACCGTGACCATAACCTTCTGCTGCACCGAAACAACTTCAAGCGGGTCCTTTACAAACTTGTCAGCAAGGTGGCTGATATGCACAAGTCCATCCTGGTGAACACCGACGTCAACAAAGGCTCCGAAATTGGTGACGTTGGTAACGATGCCCGGTAGTCGCATCCCGATCTTTAGATCACCAATTGTATTAACGCCGTCCGTGAAACTAAATACCTCAAATTCTTTCCGTGGGTCCCGCCCGGGTTTTTCAAGTTCTGTGAGGATATCTGTTAACGTAGGAATACCAACTTTGTCGGTAACATATTTCTTAAGGTCCAGCTTGCTGCGAAGCTCGTTGCTGGTCATGAGATCTTTTACAGAGCATCCGAGATCGGTTGCCATTTGCTCGACGATTGTATAACTCTCGGGGTGAACGGCGCTTGAGTCGAGTGGATTCTCTGCCTGATGAATTCGTAAAAATCCTGCAGCCTGTTCGAACACTTTCTCACCGAGTCTTGAAACTTTCATTAACGACTGCCTGTCCCTGAATGGTCCGTTCTGATTTCTGAACTCAACAATGTTCCTCGCCAGGGCAGGACTTAATCCCGATACATAGGAGAGAAGCTCCTTGCTCGCAGTGTTTACTTCCACACCAACAGAGTTAACACAACTCATCACAGTATCATCAAGACCGCTCTTCAGCCTGGTCTGATCAACGTCGTGTTGGTATTGGCCAACACCGATAGACTTGGCATCAATCTTCACGAGTTCAGCCAATGGATCCATCAATCGCCTGCCAATCGATACAGCTCCTCTCACGGTGATATCTTTATCCGGAAACTCTTCACGTGCAACGTCGGAAGCAGAATAAACCGACGCTCCACTTTCGTTCACCATCACGATAACGATCTTGTGACTTAGTCCAATAGACTTCACAAATGTTTCTGTCTCGCGGCCTGCGGTACCATTACCGATGGAGATCGCTTCAATGTCATACTTGTCACACAGTGACTTTATTGTCGCTGACGACTTCGCCACATCTCGTTGTGGTTCATTCGGAAATATTGTTTCATTATGCAGTAGCTTTCCCTGTCGGTCGAGACATAGCCAGCTTGCAGCCCGTTCGAAATCCAGGATCCAATGCCAATACATTCTTTTGACCTAGCGGCGCCGCCAATAAAAGCTCTTTCAGATTTTCGGCAAATACTTTAATCGCATCCTCGTCTGCTTTCATCTTGGATTCCATTCGCACCTCTGTTTCCATCGACGGCTTCAGCAATCTTTTGTAGCTATCTTTTATGGCTAGCCTGACTTGTTCGGCTGCAGCACCCTCGCTCTTTATATATTGGCGCTCAAGTGAGCTGATAACCATCTCCTCCACAGGAAAAATGTCCAACGATAAAATACCCTCTTTCTCTCCACGGCGCATCGCAAGCAAACGGTGAGATGGAGTTTTCGAAATCGGTTCAGTCCACTCAAAGTAGTCTTTATATTTTTGACCTTCGGCTTCTTTTCCTTTTAACAACCTGGCCTCGATCACGCCATCGCTCCAGAACAAATCGCGAACATGGCGCCGTGACTCAGGGTTTTCACTGATCCATTCAGCAATAATGTCGCGTGCTCCTGCCAGCGCCTCTTCAAGATCATTAACCCCTTTTTCGACACTGACGAATTCTCCTGCAGTCGGTGCAAGATCAAACTTCCCTTGATCAAAGATCTTTTGTGCCAGCGGTTCGAGCCCTTTTTCCTTTGCTACACTTGCTCGCGTCTTGCGCTTTGGTTTGAAAGGGAGATAAATATCTTCAAGCCGGGAGAGGGTCTCAGCCGAGACGATCGCCTGCATCAACTCTAACGAAAGTTTGCCTTGCTTCTCAATTGAGCTTATGATCGCTTCTCGCCGTGCGTCAAGTTCGTGCAGCTGTGCCAGGCGCTCGCGGATGTTGGTGATCATCACTTCATCCAGACTTCCCGTCATTTCTTTCCGATACCGCGATATGAATGGTACGGTCGATCCTTCTCCTAATAAATTAGCAACCGCCTTCACGTGCTTAACTTGCAGGGAGAACTCCTTCGAAATTTGTTCTACCCAACGGTCAATACTCTCTGACTCCATAGTTTCAAAAACAGGGTGGCAAAAATAGAATAAGGTTTACAACCTACAATAATGTATTTTTAGAAAGTACCGGAAATAATTATGAGTACAAAGCGAGTTGCACTTATTGCCCATGATAATAAAAAGAAAGAACTCATCGAATGGGTTAAGTTTAATCTTGAGAGCATGCGAAAATGCGAAATATATGCGACAGGAACAACCGGAAAGCAACTTGAAAAAGAATTGGATTTGACAGTAAAACGCCTTCAAAGCGGTCCGTTGGGTGGAGATCAACAAATTGGCGCCTTATCGCAGAAGGAATGATCGATGTGTTAATATTTTTCTGGGATCCTTTGGAGCCACTTCCTCACGACCAGGACATTAAAGCGCTTCTAAGGCTGGCAGTGGTGTGGAATATTCCGGTTGCCTGCAATCGTGCTACAGCTGACTTTTTGTTCTCATCGCCGCTCCTTTTTGGTGATTATCGGAGTACGCCAGACTTCACGGCTTACCAAAACAGGAAACTATAAAAACAGATTTGTGAAAAGTGTTGGCAACTTTGTAAGTTTGCCCTCCCAAAAATAGGGGAGCGCCAAACGATGGCGTTCAGGATTGTGGATAAATTAATAGAATGGCGCGGTAGCTCAGGCGGTTAGAGCGCAGGATTCATATCCGCCTAGGCGGACGGGGGTTTGACTCAAGGAATGGAATGGAGCGCGGCACTAAGAAATGAAGTAAATGTTGTTTGAACATGTACAATAAATATTGGAATGGCGCGGTAGCTCAGGTGGTTAGAGCGCAGGATTCATAACCCTGAGGTCGGGGGTTCAACTCTCCCCCGCGCTACAATAAGTAAGGCGATTGTCTCACGTTTTTATTCATAGATGTTCTCCTACATAAACACTGGAGCGTTGATTCATATCCGTCAAGGCGGACCGGAGTTTCTTACGACATCAGTTATCCGTTAATCGTTTATTGTAGAGTTGACAGATACATCTACATGACCCATGTAGTACTCCCTTAGACCCTATACCCGAATAGCCTCGATCAAGCGAGACTCATTCATATCCGCCAAGGCGACGTTGTATAATGTACGTGGAATGTGTGTACGGTACTCAACATATAGGTTCAATGGTGATCATGCCATGAGCTGCTCTCAGGATAACACACATCATCGCCATTAAAGGCGACTTCCGGTGCTTCACGAAGGAATGAACGGTTCAAAGGGTTGATTGAGGAAAAATTCCAGGTGGTGGAACCTGAATCTGCTGATTGAACACCCTTTTTATCACAATTGACCATTATTTCCTATTTCTTTTTATTTCAAGGTTCGATTGGTTTGTCATAGTGACTAAAATGGCATAAATTCAATCGCATTAAAGAAATCATGGCGACCCTCAGTATGTCCAATAAGAAATTGTTCACTGCCGACTACGAAATACACGCGTCTATAAAGATGCTGTATCCGTACATTCAAACTGCCAGTGGTCTGTCCGAGTGGTTTGCCGATGATGTGACCATTAATAATGAAGACAAAAGCTTTACTTTCTATTGGGAAAATGAAGCGCATAAAGCAAAACTTGTAGCACACCGTACCAATCATTTTGTTCGATTTGAATTTTTGCCGAGAACGAAGATGATCAACGTGATCCGTCTTACTTTGAATTAAGATTGGAGTCCAACGACCTTACACAATCCGTTTATATTAAGATTTTTGACTACTCCGATTTTGATGATCTTAAAGAACTTCGGGACCTATGGGAGAGTCTTATTGAAGCTCTTCGTAAAACAGTAGGAGGTTAGATTTTTTGTTCTTCGACTTCAATTCGCATAAAACTATTTTGGCCTTATTTTTGACCTTGAGAACCTGATTCTTTTCGGATCCGGACCATGAAAAAAATTGATAAACTGATATTAGACGCCTTTATAGGTCCCTTCCTAATCACCTTTTTTGTCGTCGTATTTATTCTGTTGAACATCAACATGCTGAAGTACTTTGACGACATCATCGGAAAGGGTCTCGATGCATGGGTACTTGGCCAATTGTTTTTTTATTTCGCCATCTTCACCGTTCCAACGGCCATGCCATTGGCAGTGCTTCTCTCTTCGTTGATCGCCTTTGGAAATCTTGGAGAACATTTTGAACTCACCGCCATCAAAAGCGCCGGCATCTCTCTCGTCAGAGTACTTAGACCGATCTTTTTCTTCGTTTTGCTCCTGACAGCCTTGCCTTTTATGCCAACAACAACATGGTCCCCAAAGCAGCTTTGGAGGCCTATAGCCTGCTATATGACATAAAACAAAAGAAGCCAGCACTGGAATTAAGAGAAGGTACTTTTTATCGTGGTATTGATAACCTCAGCATTAAGGTTAACAAGAAGTTTCCGGAAGATGAACAAGCGCTGAAGGGAGTTATAGTATACGATCATAGGAAGAATGATGGCAACAAGGAAGTGACCATCGCGGACTCTGGACGAATGTATACCATCCTCAATGAACGATATCTGAAGTTCGAGCTTTACAATGGATATAACTATATCGAAGGAGCTGGCAATGAACGTGATCTTACCGGGGTCAAACCCGTAGCAATCCTAACAGTGAATCGATGAGTCGAAGCAAATTTTCGAAAACACAAGTGGTGTTTGATTTGTCTTCGTTTCAACTTCAGACTACTGATAAAAAATGGTTTCAGGGAAATCGGATCATGAGAAACCTTTCCGAACTTAAACTCGACATGGATTCATTACGAAGAGAGATCCTTGGCCAACGACTTAATTATTACCTGGGGAAACCCAATCACTTCGTATTTTATCTTAGGAAAGACTCGGTGATCTTACCAACAGAAATCTATAAGTATCGAATTTACAGGGACTCTATTGCAAGACTTCCTCACATGGAACGCGGTAGACTGTCGGGTGCGGCCATCACGGAATCAAAAGCAACTAAGCAGGCCGATAGTAGCGCAGTACGTTCGGATACCATGCGCGCTAAAAGAGAAATCAAAGAAAGATTCAAGGGACTTGCCGAAAAGGCAAAACAGGAAGCGAAATTGGATACCGTCGAATCACCGCCGACAAAAAAGAATCTGGTCACCACAGTTGCTTTTGATTCGACGCAACTTGCCAAAATGGATAGCATGTACGCCCTTGCCCCAACCCGTGATGCAGCTTCAGGGTGCAGCAAATACCGCCCGCCAGTTGAAGAGCCAGGTTGGAAATTCTAACAGCAGCCTGGACACCTATGAAAAGGAATTGACCGTATTCCAGATCCAATGGCATAAGATCCTGGCAAGTTCGTTAGCCTGCGTTGCAATGTTCCTCATTGGTGCGCCCTTGGGAGCGATCATCAAGAAAGGAGGGCTGGGTGTTCCCTTCCTCGTGTCAATTCTCTTCTTTATTATCTATTATGTCCTGACCATGCAGGGTGAAAAGGTGGCCAAGCAAGGGACAATTCCGGCGTGGGCAGGGGTTTGGTTTGCCGATGTTGTTCTTTTTGCCGCCGGTTTGGTATTCCTCCGGCAAGCCCGGATCGACGCCCGACTCTTTGAATCCGATTTCTACGCCGTTGTGCTCGAAAAGGCCAAAAGGTGGTTTGCCGAGCGGAAGCAGCCCCGGCTCAAAACGACGTGACAAAACCTTGGAAAATTTAGTGGCCCTCTTGGAAAAGCGGCCCGAATTGGCTTACCTTTGCCCCTTGAAATAAAAGGAAAAAAACATTTTTTTGAGATGTATCTGACCACAGAAATCAAACACGACCTGTTCACAAAGCACGGTTTTTCTAAGAGAAAAGAAGAAACAGGTTCTCCAGAATCGCAGATTGCCCTCTTTACCCATCGGATCAATCATCTGACGGCCCATTTAAAGGACAACAAGAAGGACTTTTCAACTCAGCAAGGACTCATGAAGCTGGTTGGTAAGCGCAAAAAACTGCTGAATTACCTCCAGCATACGAACATTGAGCGGTACAGGGCGATTCTAGCGGATCTAGACCTGAGAAAATAACTAACAGACATTCCCCGAAGGGAACCAACAAGGTTCCCTTTTTTGCTTTTTAACACAATGTAAGCCTGATCTCCGGGCTGTAATTCAATCATTTATGAAACCTAATGTTATTACTAAAACGTGTAAGCTTCCCGATGGACGCGAAATAACGATTGAGACGGGTAAACTTGCACGCCAATCTGATGGATCTGTTGTATTACGAATGGGTAATACGATGATTTTGGCGAGTGTTGTTTCCAACATCGACGCTAAAGAAGGAACAGACTTTTTACCTCTTTCTGTCGACTACCAGGAAAAATTTGCCTCTACCGGAAAAGTACCTGGTGGATTTATGAAACGCGAAAGTAAACTTTCCGATTACGAGGTGCTCATTAGCCGTCTCGTTGATCGTTGTATTCGCCCTCTCTTCCCTGATGATTATCACTCCGACACTCAGGTAATGTTATACCTCATCTCTGGCGATGAAAAAGCAATGCCAGATGCACTTGGCAGCGTTCGCTGCATCTGCCGCACTTTCTGTTTCTGACATTCCTTTCAATGGACCAATTTCAGAAGTACGTATCGCCAGAGTGGATGGCAAGTTTATTGTCAATCCTACACTCGAAGAAAAACAAAGAGCCGACATCGACTTGATGGTGGGAGCTTCTATCGAAAATATTTTGATGGTGGAAGGCGAAATGAAAGAAGTGAGCGAGGATGATATGCTTGAGGCATTGAAGCTTGCGCATGAAGCAATCAAGGATCAGTGCAAACTTCAGCAGGAGCTTACCATCGCAGTCGGAAAGACAACGAAGCGTACGTACAACCACGAAGTAAAAGATGAGAACCTTCGCGAAGAATTGTGGAAGCTGTTCTATGACAAAGTATACAGCACTGCTCGTCTATTGACGGCCAACAAAAAGATAAGATCTGATGCTTTCGCTAAGATAGTCGATGACTATATCGAAGCACTTCCTGAAGACACTACGATCAATAAGGACCTGGTTAAGCATTATTATCACGACATTCAGAAGAAGGCTTCGCGTGATTTAGTTCTTAATGAAGGTCTTCGCTTAGATGGCCGTAAAACCAAGGAAATCAGGGATATATGGTGTGAAATCGACTATCTTCCTTCACCTCACGGCTCAGCAGTTTTTACCCGCGGTGAGACCCAGTCGCTAACTACAGTAACACTCGGGACCAAGCTGGATGAGCAGATGATAGATGGAGCGATGATCGAAGGATCTTCGAAGTTCATCCTTCATTATAATTTCCCTGGATTTTCAACAGGTGAAGTAAAACCCAACCGTGGACCTGGACGTCGAGAAGTTGGTCACGGTAATCTTGCACTCCGCGCATTGAAGCAAGTGCTGCCACCAGATGACAAAAATCCTTATACCATCCGTATTGTTTCAGATATTCTTGAATCGAATGGATCATCATCTATGGCTACCGTTTGTGCAGGATCACTTGCGTTGATGGATGCTGGTGTACCGGTTAAAGGTCCGGTATCTGGTATTGCAATGGGTATGATCTCAGACAGCAAGACTGGCAAGTACGCTATCCTTTCAGACATTCTTGGAGATGAAGATCACCTTGGTGATATGGACTTCAAAGTAACGGGTACCGAAAATGGTATCACTGCATGTCAGATGGATTTGAAAGTGGATGGTCTGACCTACGATGTATTGCGCGAAGCTTTGTTGCAGGCAAAGGAAGGAAGACTTCACATCCTGAATGAAATGAAGAAGACGATCAGTACACCACGTCCTGATCTCAAGCCTCAGACTCCACGTGCTGAGACTGTCATCATAGAAAAAGATATGATCGGTGCAATTATCGGTCCTGGCGGAAAAGTTGTTCAGGATATTCAAAATACGACTGGAGCTACGGTGTCTATTGAAGAAGTCGGTAATAAGGGCGTTGTAAGAGTATTCGCTACCAGCAAGGAAGTGATGGAAGCAGCATTGCGTCGCATCAGAGGAATTGTCGCAATTCCTGAAGTTGGCGAAGTGTACGACGGAAAAGTCAAATCCATAATGCCGTTTGGCGCGTTTGTTGAGTTCATGCCGGGCAAAGACGGCCTGTTACATATTTCTGAGATTAAGTGGGAGCGCCTTGAGAATATGGAGGGTGTCCTGGAAGTTGGAGAGGAAATAAAAGTTAAACTTATAGAAGTAGACAAAAAGACTGGAAAATATCGTCTATCCAGAAAAGTCCTGTTGCCGAGACCTCCAAGGCCGGAAACCACCCCAGCGTAATTATCGTTTATCAGATAATTGACTGGAACTATATTTTGACAGTATATTGTTTAACAAACGAATTGTTATTTTAGTGGAATGAGACAGCTAAAGATCAGCAAACAAATTACCAACCGGGAAAGCCAGTCGCTGGACAAATACCTCCAGGAGATTGGAAAGGTTGACTTGCTCACTCCCGACGAAGAAGTCGAGTTGGCTAAGCGTATAAAGGAAGGTGATCAGATAGCGTTGGAAAAATTGACAAAGGCAAATCTTCGTTTCGTTGTGTCCGTTGCAAAGCAATATCAGAATCAGGGATTGTCTTTGGGTGATCTTATTAATGAAGGAAACCTCGGCTTGATCAAAGCGGCACAACGTTTTGATGAAACACGTGGATTCAAATTCATCTCTTATGCCGTATGGTGGATACGTCAGTCTATCCTTCAGGCGCTTGCAGAGCAATCTCGTATTGTTCGCTTGCCGCTTAACAGGGTAGGTTCACTCAATAAAATATCAAAGACGTTTTCGGAGCTGGAACAAAAATATGAGCGCGAACCTTCACCGGAAGAGTTGGCAGAAGTTCTTGATGTAACTACAGCGGAAGTTGTAGATACAATGAAGATCTCCGGCCGTCACGTTTCGATGGATGCTCCATTCGTACAAGGTGAAGAAAACAGTCTTTTGGATGTGCTCGAAAATGATAGCGAGGAGACCCCGGATTCCGGACTGATGAATGACTCCTTACGGCGTGAAGTTCAGCGTGCGTTATCGACCCTGACGCAACGCGAAGCAGATGTTATAACATTGTACTTCGGCCTAAACGGAGAACACTCCATGACCCTTGAAGAGATCGGCGAGAAATTCAACCTCACCCGCGAGAGAGTGCGCCAGATTAAAGAAAAGGCAATCAGAAGATTACGACATACCTCCAGAAGTAAGGCTTTAAAGCCTTACCTAGGTTAATATTTATCGATTAAAAGTTATTTTAAGGGTCTCGCGTTCCGAGACCTTTTATTTTGTTTGGGGCGCAAATATTCAATTCATGGCTAAAGAAGAAGTTAAAGTCCTTATCATTGGTTCTGGTCCGGCAGGTTACACCGCCGCTATTTATGCGGCACGCGCGGGACTTAAGCCCATTCTGTACACCGGCGGCCAACCCGGCGGCCAGTTGACGATCACGAATGACGTCGAAAATTTCCCAGGGTATCCGGATGGTGTCAACGGTCCGCAAATGATGATCGACCTTCAGAAACAGGCGGAGCGATTCGGAACTCAGGTCCGTTATGGGCTGGTGAGTGGAGTGGATTTTTCCGGTTATCCGCTTAAGGCTACCGTTGATGAAAAGGACGAAATTATTGCAGGCGCAGTGATCATTGCTACCGGTGCTACTGCCAAATACCTGGGTATTCCATCGGAAGAAAAATTTGCTAATAAAGGTGTTTCAGCCTGCGCCGTGTGCGACGGGTACTTCTACCGTGGTAGGGAGGTCGCAGTGGTTGGAGCAGGTGACTCCGCTGCAGAAGAAGCAACGTATCTTGCTAACCTTTGTACAAAAGTTCACCTGATCGTTCGCAGAGATGAAATGCGCGCGTCGAAGATCATGCAACAACGCGTGATGAAAACGCCCAATATTGAGATCCACTGGAATACCGAAACGGATGAAATTCTCGGAGATGATTCCGGTGTGACAGGAGTACGATTGATTGACAACAGAACTGGTGCAAAGAAGATCATTGCTATTCAGGGATTCTTCCTGGCTATAGGTCACAAGCCGAACACAGATATCTTCAAAGATTATGTCACAATGGATGAGACCGGATATATTCAGGTACAACCCGGCTCTACGAAGACAAACGTCGAAGGTGTATTTGCAGTGGGTGATGCAGCCGACAACGTCTATCGCCAGGCTGTCACAGCTGCAGGGACCGGTTGTATGGGAGCGCTCGACGCGGAGAAGTTCCTGGTGGCGAAAGAAATGGAAACTGTCCACTAACTATCCAGTTGTAATTCTTCCGTTAACCAAAAACACTGACCTTGAAACTCGATATCCTTGTTCTTGCCGCACATCCAGATGACGCGGAGATCAGCTGCGGCGGAACCATCGCGAAACATGTATCTCTGGGTCATAAAGTAGGTATTGTTGATTTTACCCGGGGCGAACTGGGTACCCGAGGCAATCCAGAGACCCGGGCGGAAGAAGCGAAGGAAGGTGCGCATATCCTGGGGGTTTCAGTGCGAGAAAACCTTGGACTTAAGGACGGATTCTTCCAAAATGATCCCGAGAACCAGATGGCCGTTATTCGTGCGATCCGGAAATTCAAGCCTGACATCATTCTGGCAAATGCCGTTTATGATCGGCATATCGACCATGGAAAGGGTGCCTCACTTGGATACGATGCAAGCTTTCTCGCGGGCCTGGCCAAAATCGAAACAACGGACGAGGAGGGAAAGAAACAGTCGCCCTGGAGACCGGGGGCCGTGTACCACTACATCCAAAGCAACCTCATCGAGCCGGATTTTATAGTTGATATCTCCGATTTCCAGGAAACAAAAATGAAAGCCATCAGAGCCTTCAAGACCCAATTTTTCGATCGCTGAAAGTAATGAACCGGAGACCTACATTTCCAACCCTAACTTCCTGAAAATGCTGGAAGCCAGAGCGATCGAATTTGGGCATGCGATCGGTGTTCGCTACGGAGAAGGATTTACGGTCCGTCGCTATCCCGGAATCGACAGTTTGTTTGATATTTTTTAGGGCGCAAGGCGATGGATCTTCCATGATCCATCAACTCTTAAATATTCCAGCCGGTCATGTAATCGACTTTCACGGCCCTGCCAGAATTCTATTAACATCGGATCCACCTCATACCCCCCCCATTGATGGGGTTTCGGTAGTACTGTGTTTCCTTCGAATCTTTTTTCAATTTGTTTCGCACGGTCTTCCAGTATTAACCTGTTTTCGATAATGGAACTTTGGGGTGATGCCCACGCACTGATCTGCGATCCGAGCGGTCTGCTGTGGAAGTACTCGATGGATTTATTTTCCGAAACACGACCAGCAATTCCTTCAATTCGCACTTGTCGCTCCAACTCTGGCCAAAAGAATGTTAGCGCACAAACGGGATTATTTTCAAGTTCTTTTCCTTTGTGACTTTGATAGTTAGTATAAAAAAGAAACTTATTCTCTTCGATTCCCTTTAACAATACTATTCTGCATGAAGGACGATTGTCACTGCTAACGGTGGCAAGGCTCATCGCATTTGGTTCCAAAACTTTTGCTTCTATAGCTTCATCAAACCATTTAGTGAATTGATGAATGGGATCATTCGAAGCATTGGTAATATCAAGAGTTGCTTTCGAATATTCTTTGCGTATTTCTGCCAGGTTGTGCATACGGTTGCAATTTGATTCAAATTTTGTCAAAGAAATAAAATTTGCATACGAGCAAATGAAGTATTTTATTCAAGTATTGAAACAGCGAATATTTAACGCTCAAATCAATAAAGTGAGGTTATAGGTATGGAATATTTCAAGTACAGAAATAAACTAAAACCCGAAAAGGGAAGGTTACTTATTTCGGAACCATATCTACCAGATCCGAACTTTGAGAGGACAGTGGTGTTATTATGTGAGCACAATGAAGAGGGTTCTTTTGGATTTGTAGTGAATAAACCATCCATCATCAAAATAAACGAAGTGATGGAAGATGTCCGGAGCATCGAAGAAACTGTCTATATCGGAGGTCCGGTTCAGCAAGATACACTTCATTTTCTCCACAGGAACACGAACGTCAATAATGCTGTTAGAATAAGAGACGAGATATATTGGGGAGGAGAATTCGAGAATTTGCTTGCGCAACTTGACACAGCTGCGATCAAATCGGGAGATGTCCGGTTTTATTTGGGATATAGCGGATGGGGGAAGGGACAACTGGAAACTGAACTTCAGGAGGATTCCTGGATAGTCTGCGATTTTGTAACGGATGAGCTGTTATTCGATACCGAACCAACAGTTATCTGGAAAAAGGCGTTAGAGAATATGGGAGGCCGTTTTTCGGTGTATTCCAACTATCCTTTAGACCCTCGTCTGAATTGAGCATTTTTAGTAAATTTACGCTAAAGCGCGTAACAATGAATATTGACCATGGAAATGGAAAGAGAAAAACGAGAAGAGCAGGAACATGCGCACCAGGGCGGCTTGGTGAACCATGGTAGCACATTACAATCAGAAGTAGACCTTTCGGAACACGATGAAGCTTCCGAAGAGCATCACGATGAGTTCCATCACGTCGATTACTCAAACTTCACAAAGCAACAGTTTGCAGACCTGGTTAAAGAACTTTCCCGGGATGATAACTTCAAAAAAGTTGATCACATCCTCCGGGAGATCAAGCCAATATTTGATGACCTTCGCGAGAAGGAACGGGCTGAAGCGTTGATGAGATTCATTGCCGAAGGTGGTGCTGAATCCGACTTCGAATTCAAAGGTGATGAATTCGATATAATATTTGACGCAAACCTAAAGCTCATCAGGGATAGAAGAGCTCAATATTTCAAACAACAGGAAGAAGATAAGGGCGAAAACCTTAAAAAGAAAGAAGAGCTTTTGGAAAAGCTTCGCGTGCTTTCTGATTCACAGGATACTTCCGATCAATTTGAAAGTTTCAAAGCACTACAAAAGGAATGGAAAACAATCGGCCCGGTGCCCGGCGCCCAGGCCAAAACGTTGTGGGCTAACTATCATGCCCTTACCGACCGGTTCTACGACAATCAAAGTATATATTTTGAACTAAAAGAGCTCGACCGCCGCAAGAACCTCGAATCAAAACTTGAGCTATGCGCACGTGCTGAAAAACTTTCGAATGTCGAGCTGATCAAGGAGGCGATCCAGGAACTGAATGAACTCCATCATGAATTCAAACACCTGGGTCCTGTACCTAAAGAAGATAAAGAGGCCGTATGGCATCGATTCAAAGCAGCATCGGATGCGGTATACGCACGGAGGGATGCTTACCTTCAAAACCTGCAACAGGAACTTCAGGATAACCTGAACAGCAAGGCGTCACTGAGTGAGGAAGTTCAGACATTTGTCAATTTTCAATCTGACAGGATTAAGGAATGGAATCAAAAGACTAAGGATATTCTCGAACTTCAAAAACGCTGGGAGTTGATCGGTGGTCTGCCACGGGCAAAGGCCAAGGACGTTAATAAGAAGTTCTGGTCAGCATTCAAAACATTTTTCAACAACAAGAACACGTTCTTCAAGAAACTCGACGAGGAAAGAGAGCAGAATCTTCAACTGAAGAACGATCTGGTTAAGAAAGCCGTCGAGTTGAAAGAAAGTAACGATTGGGAACGTACCTCAAATGAACTTAAAACCCTTCAGCAGAAGTGGAAAGATGTCGGACCGGTGCCTGAGAAATTCAGGGAAAAAGTATTCAAAGAATTCAAGGATGCCTGTGATCACTTCTTTGAACAACGACGTACCCAGCATGATAAGATGGAGCAGGAGCAGAGTGAAAATCTGCGACTGAAAGAAGAAATTTGCACTGAGTTGGAAAGCCATGCAGCTGGCCGAACGGGTTCATCAGATGTTCTTCGCGACCTTCAGGAAAAATTCAGTTCGATTGGTTTTGTACCACGTAAGGACATAAGTACTATCAGGACACGCTACCATGAAGCTGTCGAGCGATTTATCAATTCCATCCCTGGACTTACCGACGATGAGAAAGGAAAAATAACGCTCGAAAATCAACTTAATGACCTTCGTAATGATCCTATGGCGGATCGTAAGATATTTCAGAAGGAGCAGATCATTCGCAAAAAGATCAGCAAAGTGGAGAATGACATCGCTCTCTGGAGAAACAACCTTGAGTTCTTCGGCCGCTCAAAGAATGCCGACAAGGTTAAGGACGAGTTCAACGACAAGATCAAAGAAGCTACTGATCATCTTAAGCAATTAAAAGAACAGCTGAAGCTGCTTAAGACTGTTTAAGTTCTGTAGATCCCACCTACGATTTCAAAGGACCAAATCGCGATTGTAATCGCTGATCTCATTAAATAATGAGTCGGGTTACCCACATTGAATATTTTGAATAAATTCAAAAATAGGATAGATTCGTGACTCATAATTTAACACTATTAGATGAAAATTGCTGCTCATGTTCTCGCGTATAACGTCACCCGGTTCCTTAAACCAGTTCTCGAAAATATTGAACCTCATGTTGACAAAATTTACATCGCTCACGCTGAGCTTCCATTTGGCTACATAAAAATCCCGGCAAACAAGCAGAAACCCGACTTCAATCGCGGACATTAAGGCTGCATCATCGAGCCCTAAGATTGAAATTGTAAGTGGCGACTGGATGACAGAAGAGGCCATGCGTAATTCGTGCCTGAGAAAGCGCGGGCCGATGGTTTTGACTGGTTTATTATTCAGGATGCCGATGAATTTTATAGCGAGGCATCGTGGAAAAAGATCAAGAATATCCTTCAGAATAACAAGACCGATGATCATTTCACAACAACCTGGTATAACTTCTGGAAATCATCCCGTTTTGTTTTGGTCAACATGAATGGAAGTATGAAGGGCACAAACGCAGGATTTGCCGTGAGGTGTTCGTCGAAATTAAAGTTTGCCGACCGGCGAATATGCGATACAAATATCACCAGGGTAATTGATTGTCCCTGCTACCATTATTCGTATGTAATGTCAGACCAGGAAATGAGAGAGAAGATCGCAACCTGGAGTCACGCACATCAGGTTTTCTCGACGTCGTGGTTTAAGTATAAGTGGTTGAACTGGACAGAGTCTACCCGGTGGCTCAATCCGGTATTTCCAATTGCCGATGAGCGCGCAATATCGTTCCCGTTGGAACAACCCGACTTTGCTGAACAATTTGCAATGCCTATAAACAAATTAGGTGGAGAGATTCCCAAATTCAGTATGCTCGGCAGGGGACGCAATATACGATGCCAGAGTTGGAATGTTTCGCGCCCGAAAATCCGTTAGCCGGGTGGTAAAATCATTGTTTGTTTAGGGTAGTGCCGTTCCCGGAGGTGCGAAGTTCTTCGCTGCGTCATCAATTACCAGCACCCAGTCAATACCGTCTTTTGGTGGCGTAAATGTTTTTGCTCCATTGCCGCTTACCGAGGGGTTTTTCGTAGCCTTGCCGTTGCGGACATCATACCACCACACATTTTTTTTCTTTCCTGATATTTTCGCCAAGATGATCTTGAACGGCTTGTTTTGCGGAAGGTATATCATTGCATACGATCCGTCGCCATCCACTTGTTGCATATACCAGGTCCGTGTAGTCTTTACCGGGGAGATTTGATGATACTTTGATCCGCATTTTCGTGAAAATAGGGACGCGATAACATCAGGTTTCTTAAGTATTGCATTTCGCCGGCTGCTTCGGCATTCATAGCTGTTTGCCAGGGAATCAGTGTATCACCCACGTTGATCGGCTTGTAAAGATCTGGATTCAAGAACTGCCAGATCTGGTGATGTCCGTACGTCACACCGCAAGCCTCCGCAAATACTCCGCGTATATTCTGTGCCCTCACATCATACGCGCTGAAAATATCCGCGTTGACGGGTCCACTTGCCATCCCAGGGATTTACTGGATGATCTTCATAACACGGCTCCATATCCAGAGTTGGTTTCTGTGGTTTCATCGCCAGATCCCGGACGACCCAGTCCCAGGCCTCCGTCTGTCGCGCACCGTGTCCCGATTGAAAGGCATTCATATCGAGCCAGGGTTCGTCGTGGATGTAACTCGAAGTGGAAGTAGGATCCGCCGGAAGGATGGTAGGTGATAAAGGCTTCCTTTCCCAATACGTCTTCAATTCCTTTTGCCATCGCACGCCAGATGGCGCGATCATCGCCGTCTTTATCATTGTGTTTATAAACTGCCGGACGATCACCACCCAGAATCCAGATGACGTTCCAGTTTCTTGCATATCGTTTGGCAAGGATGCCTCCGTAGCTTTCGGCATTTTTTTCATTGAAGATAACAGGACCGTCACCCCACATCTGCGTTACCTTGTCGCCCCATGTGGGAAGAAGCCGATGTACATTCCCTTCTCCGCGGCTTTGATTGATGATGAAGTCTACGTGATCCCAATAGTCATACTCGATAGCTCTTGCTCGGATTGTTCCCCGGCGTAACCAGAAGTTGTGTAGGGTCCTCGTTGTTCAATGGATAATCGCCATATCGGTTTGGTTCACGAATACCATTGAATTCTGCCAATGCAACAACCTGCAGAACATTGTAGCCCTGTTCGCTGCGGGTATTGATGAATTTTTCCGTCTCCTCACGGGTGAGGCGATGACACATTTCCCAATCGGTATCCCCCAGCCAGAAGAATGGTTTGCCATCTCGTGTCTCAAGAAAACGTCCATTTGTTCGCGATTACGCCGGTATCTGCGATTGTCCAGCTGACCAAACGCAGCGATGAAAATAATTGCAAGTATAAAAATAGTTTTTGACATGAAGTTGGTTAGGTTTGATTTGAGGAATGTATTTAGGATGATAACTTTCGTCATTACGCTCGACCTGATATTTTACATGTTCGGGATCGAGTACTTTTTTCCAATCTTCTTTAAAGATGAGTGGCTTTCCGATTTGAATAGCTTTGTAACAGGCGTCCGAAAATACGCCTCCGGGAATCTGATCAAAGCACAGTGCCAGGTCGATATTGATGTGTCCCATAAAGAAATCGAATACAGCATCTTTCGGAACGCCTTTTTTTATTACTTCATCCATAGCTTCGCGCATGGTGAACATGACCGCGCCAAGGAAAGTCTCAGCTAAGCCCGGTTCAAGAAGTGCCATTTGCTCAACGGTAATTCTATGCGCCCGAGTAACCGGTGCATACATTTCCTTGCAAGCTCTTCGCCAATCGCATAATGTTCTTCAGGACCTTGCATCAGTGCGCACACGATCGCCTGACGCGCCGTGATTCCTCCAAAATAATCGAAATGTCTTTTTTTGTCCTCCTCCCAATTAAAAACGGAAGGGTGGGTGGGATGCGAGACGAAATACGATATGTCTTGACGTTTGGGAAGATGCCCACCGACAGCCGCGGCCGGATCCAGCGTAACGACAATGGCTCCCGGCTTTAATCAATGGCAACAGTTCGCGGGACACTTTGCCAATGTGAATGTCCGGCACGGCAAGGATCACAATATCTGCTCCCGGAATCGAATCCTCCACCAGCGAAACTTTTATCCCGCGTTGGTGTCAGCCGCTCGATGCCGGCCTGACTCACTTCGATGTAATGCATGGTATACTGCGAATTCTTTAGATTATCTGTTAGGCGGCATCCCATCTTGCCGCCGGCTCCTACTAATGCGATATTATAGTGACATAACAAAGTCTTTAACTTAGATCACTTGGATTGAATGAACTTAATTGTTTTATATACTCAATGCTTTTTTTAGCCCATTGTCTCTTCTTTGCGAATGGTTTCTGCAAGAGTAGCCTCAGGGGTCACCCATTGCTCAATTACGGCGCTTTCGCAACGATTGTATTTATATAGCTTTTCCAGCAGTGACCGGCAATTGTATCATTCCTTTTCCCAGCGGCGTGCCAGTCACCGTAAATCCCATCTGGTGGCCTACACGCTGAATGATAAAATCCTTTACATGAAGATTAACCGTAAAAGGCATCAGTTCGAAGCTACCCACTCCAGGCCTTCACCTGCGCCGATCGAATTAACGCAATCCAAACAAATTCCTACATAGTCGCTGTCCACCGACTGCATGATGAAGGATAGTTCTTTTGCTTTGAAGCGATCATGATTTTCGATTCCCAACACCAGGTTGTTTTCCTTCAGTCGCGGGATAGACTCTTTGATAACAGTTATGATCTCGGCGCTGTCTGGTTCATACTGATCTCCATCGACAACGAAACGCAGGAGAGGTGAATTGAAAACAGAGGCAATGTCGATGTAGCGGTTGAGATGTTCCCGGTCTAATCTTCGCGCACCGACTTCAAGACGTATGTTGTTCTGACTTACAGCGGATCGGAATTGTTCAAGCCGTTCCATTGAAAAAAGGTGAAGCGGAAGGTTATCGCCGACCTGAAGGCAAGTCATGCCGGCCTTGAGGGTTTTATGGAGCAGGTCCATCTCCGTCATTGGCTTTTCGGGTTCGTCCCATAATTATCGGGACCCTTTGTGCCGACGGCCCATCCATAGGTAAAACTACTCAGTCCAAAGACCATAGATCAATTCCTATACAATCTTACCAACAAGATCAAACGATTGCATCCACGAAATTGCTAAATGTAGATGCTATTTTTGCATAAATTACATTTGTGGCTGATAGTATGATGTTTATATAGAATACTGTTTGGCCTACCCAACCCGTGCCCCGACTTTTAAGGGCAGCACGATAGTTAGGTACCGCAAAAGGAATTTGCACGTAAAACTCGCAGATAAGCCCTGCGTATCCTTTGCGTCATTGCGCCTCTGCGGTTAACACCCCGCACCCACACCCACACTGACGATTAACGAATAACGATTAACGGTCACCGATGAAGCTTCCCCAGAAACCACACCTCCTCAAAATCATTCCACCTTTCGAGAACTCTATTGTCGTGAAAGGAGATGAGATCGCATGGAACAATCCCTGGCACTATCACCCCGAGATAGAATTGTTGTATTGTATCAAAGGCAAAGGCACCAACTTCATCGGCAACAGTATACGCAGCATCGAAGAAGGCGAGCTGCTGTTGTTAGGAAAAAACCTTCCCCACACACGACAACGCGAAAGAGAATACTATCAACAACATGTAGAAGAGAAACCTGAAAGTATCGTCATCCAGTTTCGTGAAGATTTTTTAGGAGAAAAGTTTTTTGAGCTAAAGGAATTTAATCACCTACGTGATCTTCTATCGCGAGCATTACGAGGACTAAAATTCTACGGTGAGACAACAAGCATTGCACTTTCAAAACTAAAAGTCATCAAACAAAGCAATGGAACGTATGCTATTCTTGAATTACTTTCGCTACTGGATATCCTTGCCATCTCGGGTGAGTTTATCTTTCTGAATGCGCCGCATTATGTAAGTGATGCACATGAGAAAGCTTCGCAGAAGATCAACAAGGTGTATCACTACACGATCGATCATTTCAGAGAGCCGATAACACTTGCTGATGTCGCAGCGTTGACGAATCATTCTTCCGCTGCATTTTGTCGGTACTTCAAGACCCGGACTCGAAAAAGTTATTTTCAGTATCTCACAGAGATCAGGATCGCTTTTGCTTGTGAACAGTTGATGGAGGGTAATCTCGATATCAGTGAAGTCTGTTTTGCCAGCGGCTTTAACAACCTATCACACTTCCACAAGCAGTTCAAAAGGATCGTCAAGATCACGCCACGGGAATACCAGAAGAGGAGCAAGAAAAAGGTGCCGCGCCTCTGGCTTAGACGCGTTAAAAACTTCGAGTAATTTTCAGCAGGAGTTTGCTAAAACGCGTACTTGCCCTATTTTTGCACCTCTGTTTTAAGATAGCTGCGCCAGGAATGGCCCTAAATTGGGCAGAACAAGCCTCCTTAGCTCAGCAGGTAGAGCAACTGACTTGTAATCAGTAGGTCGTTGGTTCGATTCCGACAGGGGGCTCCAGAACTCCGTAAACCGCGTTAAAAACGCGTTTTTTTGTGTCAAAGGAAGTAACCAGGGAGCAGAAACCCGCCGAAAAAAGTGACTCCCGTTTCCAGGCGCCCCACGTCGCAATAAAAGGAAAGCCTAGTTAATAATATTCCTCGCAATTAAGGACTCGTAACCGTTTGCATTCGGTGCAGCTTGGAGGTAATTACGACTCGTTCTGGAGTTAGCTATAACCTACATAGTTTGCCACCAACTTTTGAGTTGCAATGGCGCTGTCCAGTATCCTGGGCGTTGTATCCTGAACGTTCATTAACAATGGACCCATTACCCACGTCAACTTGCTGTTTTCAGGACTTTAGCGAATGATCCGTGCGGCACCTCTGATGTCGGTCATGTCTGCAGCACCGCTGTGGGATAGAATAACCTAATTCCCCAGATAAATTGAAGAAAAATAGGCCTAGGTTTTATGTATAACCAGTTATAAATTGGGAGCGTTTTTTAGAGGATTTCTTCTACAGAATTTTCTTTTGCTGCGATTGAGTGTAAGTATTATTTCTTTGGAAAATATTTAAATTGGAATCCAGGAATTAAGTAGTAAACCATAATTAAAATGTCAAAAATTTCTTATTTAACGGAAAGCGCTCTTAGATATCTTAGCGATAAAAGTTGTCCATCCTGTGGGGGGAGCGATGTTGAAGTTGTCGACACAAAATTTATCGTTACAAGGCTATTCATGTGTAAGAAGTGCTTACTATTATTTCGTCACCCGAAGGATAGCGCCGAGTTTAATTTCAAATTTTATCAAAAAAAATATAATCAAAACGATGGATTTACCGATCTTCCAAGCCAAACGGATTTGGAGGTCCTTAAGGCAAATAATTTTAAAGGAAAAAATGCTGATTTATATAATGCCATCTTTTCGGAACTCCTCAACGGGAAACCTACAAGTGAAATTAAGTTGATAGATTATGGATGTAGTTGGGGCTACCAAAGCTATCAGTTTTTAAGAAAGGGATTTGATTGCAGTAGCTTTGAAATATCCAAACCAAGGGCAGAGTATGGAAATTCAAACCTAGGGTTATCTATAAAGACAGATGAGTCTCAATTGCCGTCAGCAAATCATATATTTTTTAGTTGCCACGTTATTGAACATGTGCCATCGCCTGGCAAGATGATTGAATTTGGTTTAAACCGTTTACAAAGTGGTGGATATTTTGTAGCTGAATCTCCTAATGGTTCCAATCCATTCAGAAAGAAGATGCCCGATTATTTTCATCATCTATGGGGTAAGGTTCACCCGAACATGCTTACAGCCGATTTTTATTCAAATATTTTTTCCTCTCTGCCATATTTTATTACCACTTCGCCTTTTGATAATGTAATTACAGAATTGAGTAATTGGGATAAGAAGAGTCAAAAAATTTTAGACTTGAGTGGCTCCGAGTTACTTGTAATAGCGAAGAAATTATAGACGTCGGTATTCTTTTGATCGAGCCGGTAACGTATTAGAATTGTCATGACTTAAGCGTCGTTTACCTGCCACAAAATATAGTGTTACCTCGCATTGTACAATGGTTATTGGAATCGGCTCCAGATATTCAAGGCCTTTCACAGATCCTGGTTAGTTGTCCCCGCAGCAGGGCAGTGTTCCGGCAAGAACTCAATGTCTATGTGCAACTTGCTGGTAACTTCCCGTATGTGTACATTTAGTTACTACCATCACTAACCTATGAGACTATTCTTAACGCTATCACTCCTTATTGCCTTCATTATCACACATGGACAACAGCCCACATTCAAGAAGCAAGTACCAACGGTAGATCAGTACATCCAACAACTGATGACCGAATGGGAGGTAGCGGGCAGCGCGGTGAGCATCGTGTACAAGGATAAAATGATATTTTCCAAGGCCTATGGCTACCGCGATGTGGCTAATAAAGTGCCCGTCACTACGAAGACTTTGTTTGGTATCGCGAGCAATACCAAGTTGTTTACTTCTATGGCGGCTGCCATGCTTCACGAAGACAAGAAACTCGACCTCGATAAGCCGGTGCGCACGTACATGCCCGAGCTGCATTTTGCCACGGGGGAACTGGATGAAAAGCTGACACTTAGGGATATGTTGAGCCATCGCAGCGGAGTGCCCCGTTGGGACGGTGTGTGGGGAGGATCAGGTTATTCCCTTCAGGAAATTCTGGACCGCCTTCAGTACATGAGACCTACTATGGGTTTTCGGGAGGGCTACCTCTATAATAATAATATGTACACGGCAGCAGGATCCGTCACCGCGAAAGTAAACGGCACAACGTGGGAGCAATTGATTCAGAATAGAATATTTGATCCGCTCGAGATGAAACAGAGCACGTTCAGTTTTCGCGAAGCGGCCGCTAAAGGGGAATTCTCCAAGGATTACCTCGTGGGCAGAGTGGACAAGAAATTGAAAGAGTATGAGCCTGATACGGATTGCGCGTGTTGGGCTCCGGCAGCGGCGATTGTGTCAAACGTGGAAGAGTTGAGTAATTGGACAATAGCACTGATCAACGGTGGTAAATTCAAAGGCAAACAGGTGATCCAATCCAAAGCTATTATTGAAACCATGAAGCCCAACAACATCACTTCAAAGGAGATGGTGTACGATGAATTATTTTATGGAGTGTATGGGATGGGCAGGATCATCACGGACTACAAAGGTCACGTGCTCGTATCACATGGCGGCGTGATCAGCGGCTATCGATCCACGATTGCTGTACTTCCAAAGGATAGCCTTGGAATTATTGTTTTGACTAATACTGCACAAGGATCACCGATGGCCAATGCGGCGGTGTATGGCATTGTTGACCGCTTGTTAAGTTTAGACCAGTCACAGTGGACAACCAAAATTAAGGCCGAGGTAACCAAACGCGACAAGAAGACCTGGAGAGAGCTCGATTCGCTGAAGGCCTTGAAAGTGAAAGATACTAAGCCGTCTCACGCACTTGCTGAATATGTTGGTACCTATGAGCACAAGGCGTATGGAAAGTTGATCATATCGCTCGATGGAGATCACCTACGTGTGAAGCACAGGATTTGGGACGAGGCGCTAGAGCACTTTCACTATGACCAGTTTTGGTCGACTGAACATCCGGACCTGACAGTTAACTATGGTTTACGGGTTTATAAACTGCACTTCATCACTAACGAGGCGGGAAAAGTTGACAAAATCAAAACCAAAGTGGAGCAAGATCCGGAGGTAGAGTTTGTAAGGGTGAAGGAAGAGACAGGTTTAAGTACAAGGTGAAGACAGAATACGGCACGAGGTCCCATTAACCTTGTCGTTGCAAATATGTTTGTTACCCTAAAGACGTGATCACAATTTAAGAATATTATCCCACGAGCGATAACCTTCAGCTGCTTCACAAACTCTTAGTTATTGTTGTGCCTTCCGCCGCGACGAAGGTTTTTTCTCTCCGCAAAAGAGCAATGGCAAATACTATTACCCAAAGCATGAAGATACCAATATTGATCCGTTCTCAGATTCCAATAGTGGGAGTGGGGCCATTAGTTGTAATATTCGGAGCTTCTAAAGAGGTTAGGACGCCAAAGACTAGATGTAGCTAGGTAGCTACGATGCCATCATAAGCGTCAGATTCTTCTTCAACTCATCAACATCTACGTGAACGTCCACGGTATGCGTATTGCTCTTATTGCCTTTACTCAATTGATAATAGTATTGAAGGTCAAGGTCGGATGCCAATGAAAAGTAACAGTTATTGTGGCTGTCAGCTTCATTCCTGATTTCCAACACGCGTCCTCCCGCCTTCATAAACAACATGTTCGTAAGCCCCGCTCCATGTAATCCAATGATTGACTTGGCTTCAGCGCAAAGCTTAACCTGTTTTTCGAACCCGTAATCTTCAAAACAGTGTACTTCGTATTTAAAGCTTTCAAGCATGGCGATGACCTCACTTTCGTTGGTGACTTTCCTCTTTTTAGCCTTCATCCTGCTTATATAAATCTTACGTTCAGGTACCACATTCGTAAATGTTGATAGAAAAATATCCCGAAGTTTATTGATTACAACCTTGTTATAGTTTCCTGAGAATGCAGTCTGACTGGGAAGTATCAGTTCTCCGACTTTCAACTTTGTTGAAGCATCGCAAAATTCAAACGGGATATCAAATAATTTCAAAGATTGTTTTACGTAGGCAAACTTCCCGTAGTATTCCGGTAATATAAGCCGATGTGTATTTATAAATTCCCGGGCTACGATAAGTCTGGGTAATGCCTCTGTAAGCCAGTGAAAATATTCATAACTTCTTCGATCCGATATCCAAACACCTTTTAACAATGATTGCCTTTTTCCGGGCAAAAGTATTCGTGACATCTTGGAAAAAATGAGCAAATTGAGACCAATTGCTTTCACCCCGAAGTTATCGAAAGGTGGATGCGTATACTCGATAAAGAATTTCCGGGTCGCTGGAAAATTATTTCATTTACAATGTCAACATTGTTCAGTGTAAGGACATGCGTTTCCCGGATCTTTCTTTCCCACTCTTTTGTGAACAGGTGAACATCTGATTCCCGCAAATTCAACGGCTTTTTGCGCGTATCGACATGTTCTTTGTAGATAACTTTCTTTAGAATGCTCTCGGTACCCATCGACTACTTCAATATAGTTTTCTGAAATCCATACAATGTTAAAGATGCATAAGATTATTGGATTGACAAAAATCCATTCGCTGAAGGCCTTGAAAGTGAAAGATACTAAGCCGTCTCACGCACTTGGCGAATATGTCGGTACCTATGAGCACAGGGCATACGGAAAGTTGATCATATCGCTCGATGGAGATCACCTGCGTGTCAAGCAGAGGATTTGGGACGAGGCGTTGGAGCACTTTCACTACGATCAGTTTTGGTCGACTGAACATCCGGACCTGACAGTTAACTATGGTTTACGGGTTTATAAACTGCACTTCATGACCAACGAGGCGGGGAAGGTTGACAAAATCAAAACCAAAGTGGAGCAGGATCCTGAGGTAGAGTTTGTAAGGGTGAAGGAAGAGGCAGGCTTAAGTACAAGATGAATATAGAGTATGGCAGAGCCTAACTACTCAGGTACCTAGCTACCTAGGTACCTAGACTAGGCACATCGTTACTTTAAGCTGCCCTTCTATGAAGAGATTTGATTTCTTCTTCCTCTAACATAACTCGCTTAATCCATTGCTCGGCTATTTGCAAATGGATTTCATCAAATGGAAGAATGGGCTTCCGTACGTTGCTTGTAGGATAAATTCCCTGGCGGTATAACAGTCGCTTAAAGAAGTGAATCGAGATATCTAAATGTTGGTTCGAAAAGGCAAGCACGGGAAGAATTTTTTGAAATAGCTCAGTGGCTGCTGCTTCATTACCTGAAATCCAGCGCTTGTAGATCTCAGTGTAAATCCAATGCATTCCTGTTGGCATAAAGGCATGAACGCCCCGCTTCAATCCCTCAATCATCTGACTCACCGCCCAACCGCCACTTACATTTAAACGGCCTCCGGTAAGTTCAAGTATGCGTGAGTATTTCACACCTGCAGGCACAGTCTCCACTTTAAGGCAACGAAAGGCTTCAACGGTTTCGAATAAATTCAGGATTAATTCATCAGATAGTCCGTATCCTGAAGCATGCCAGTCTTGTAGCATAATCATCTCCGGACCCAGTTCGGCCAATTCAGTAAAATGATTTTTAAACTGACTTTCGTCTTCAAAAGGTATCTGGAACAAAATGTTTTTACATCCCAGTGAAATGTATTTTCTGATCAGATGTTTGCTCCGTAAAAGATCCGTTTCTCCTGCCCCGGCAATCACTGTAACCTTATCTGCAGCCATTTCAAGAACAGCCTCCACCATTTTTAACCGTTCCGTTTCAGTTAACTTATACACCTCTGCTGCCATGGCAGGAACCAGAAAACCAACCACTCCGGCATTTAACGCTTCACGTACATTCTTCCTGAGAGCAGCCAGGTTGATAGTGTCATCTGCATCGAAAGGTGTGTTTAACACCGTAACGATTCCCTTTAGTGGAAATAACTCCTTCATAAGATTTCGCCAGTCATTAACAAAACAACCTATTCAAATGACTTTCTATTAATTATTGCTTTAATAATCCACACATCAGTTACCCGGCTTCGTTGTCTCCAATTCAAATGTTCTTCATCTGGTTTATCGAAAGTAATTTTCAGTTTACCTTCCTTTATCAACCCGTCAGGAATCGGAAATTCTTTGAACTGTTCAAATCCTTTTTCGTATTTAGTCGGCTTCAGTAGTTCACCATTAGCACGCAACAGCGCCTCTCCGTATCCGGAAACACGAATCAGGTAACGGGCATTTGGATCAAGTTCGTTGTACTGCAACTCAGGAGTAAATTGAAATAATTGAGTGGATAACCGCTTTCTGCTTAAGCCATTATTTTCCCAGAGGTAATCGATGGCATCATCTGTTTCGGAGATCACATGTTTGGCATCACTACTCGAAATATTATCGTAGAAGCTGCCTTCACCAGGGGTTTCGTAAGTCCGGATGAAATCAAGCTTCGCCAGTTTTTCTTCTTCCGTCTTTAGCTCTCTGATCTTCTTAAATTCATCCTCCAGCCACCAACGGTTATTCAAGGGATAATCGATGAAATCGAGCACACATCCTCTTTGGGCTCCGGAGGCGTGGTATTTTTCAACACTGCTTTGAAGTCCTACTGAATGAAATAAATCATCCAGGTATTGAACTGCTTTTTGTTTTAAATCCTGGGCAACGAATTCCTTGTCCGCTTTCTGAACCAGGGCTAACGCTTCGTCCATCGCTTTATCAGCACCTATAGTCCTTGCGTTGGCTAACAAAGTATTGGCTTGAACTTCAAGATTCTTTTCATACGAATTGCGCTCCTGGATGTAGGCATCATAATAGGCCCGCATCACCAATTGCTGCCATCGCCAGTTGCCGGCAAGTTGAGGGTTTTCGGCCTCCAGTTTTTTCCAGTGAGCCAACGTTTTCGCGGATGTTGTCATTGTCTGCAATCGGGCCAACCCAGTTTTGCTCCAATGCAAGAATTCCATCGGCCGCATCTTTCGCTACACTTGATCCAAAAAAGAAATTGCAATACTCTATCATCACATTTTTCACATCATTTTTTGTGTTCCATCCCATCTGGCTCCAGGTAACTTTGTTCACATCATCATGAGCTCCATCCGAATAGGTAAGAAATCCATCGGTGCTGGCAGCATACTGATTATGAACACTGGCATAATAAAGTGGTTGAGGGTTTGTACCCTCTCTGCCCAGTGTTAAGGCAAACGCCTGGTCCCATTGCTTTACCGGATAAGAACAACGTACACTGTGGGTAACGTCAGCATAATGCCGAAGTTTATATTTTTTGGGCAACCTTTTTCTTTCAATATCAATGGGTGGACTACTCGGGCCGTTCACCAGTCCTGTTAACCAATCCGGATTTTTCTCATCCAGGTAGTTGAAAAAATAGTTAACCTTTTCTTCATCAAATCCCTGTAATGAAATCCACATGCCTGCATTGGGATGGTATTGCTTCAATTTGGATGCAAGTTCCTCTAAAAACGACATCACATCAGCAGGATGATTGTGGCCCGGATCGCCACCGGGAAAAAACACACCATCAAGACGTGGAAGCTGCTGATAAAGAACCCGATGCTTTTCTAATTCAGCCTGTCTTAATTTTTTATCTTTCAAATCAACATCAGCAGGTGTCCATACCCAATAATCGGCATCATACTTTTCACAAATTTTACTAAGTGTAATATTCATCTCTTCCCTCGGATATTTCATCACCACACTGGGAGCCTTGTCCTGAAAAGGAGTATTCTCAAAACTATTTGCCCCGAAAAGAATTTGCTCGCGAAAATGCTGATCAAACTGTTCAATCGTCCAGGAGTCCCAGGAATTAGCGGTATTGCGATAACCAAATTGGTGACCGCGCAATGAAAATTCAGGGGAAGAAGCAATATCGGTGTTGGCTGTCAACTGTATCTGCTTGTCCTTCGTGATGGACGTGGCTAGCAATTTTCCAATGCCATATAAAATTCCCCTCGCGTCAGCACCGATAATCCACAAAATATTTTTGGAATTTCTTACTTCGTGGTAAAGGCGATAACCTTCCTTCTTGAATTCAGGCAAATCGCTGCCGGCATGATTGGGTAACGCCTCTCCATATAAATCTTTATCGCCTGACAGGGCGCATGCAATTACCGTTTCATTGGACCAGGAGTCAGCTGATTTTAGTTGTAGCGATGTACGCTTGGCAATTTCTTCTGTAAGAATTTCACCTGCAGATTCTCTAACGGGTGATTTAATATTGGGAGAAAGTAAAATGGTGGCGTTGGATAAGTCAAGCGTCTTTTCTGATTCGCTACTACACGATACAAACAGCGTAACAAACGAAAGCCAAAATAACATCACGGAAATCTTCATAATCGTAGTTTATTGATAAGTGCAAATAAAGAAAAACTGAAATCAATAGTAGCTAATCAGAAGCATGGTTTTGTAGTTATATTTTAATTGACGTGCCTGCTATTTGTATTACGATTTGTTTTTCGCAAAATGCTCCTTCACTGACGTAAATTCAACACGATAATTCAATCATTAATACTATTGGTCGTTTTTTATATACGGAAAACTTGCGATGCCCTTTTGTAGAAAATTGCACCACTCATTGATATATTGAATTTACCATGATTTCGAATTGTTGAGTAAAACCAGATCCACACAAGATAAAATGTTATGACTAGTATGCGAATCAATTATTAGTTGAAGCGAACTCTTGAATATTCAACTCTGGAACAATAGGGATTTCTTTCTGGTAACGCAGACAATCGTACACGACACATATAATCGTTTGCAATTTGCTATATTTATAATCCGCCTTATGAAAAAATCTGTCTTCTCTTTAATCGTAAAACTCTCCGCAGCCGTTACCCTGATCACATCTGCCACGTGCTGCAGTAACGATGGCCACTTACCTTCACCCATTATTACAAGCATTAGTCGCAGCAGCGGTGTGATCGGAAGTTTTGTTACTATTGGTGGTGATCGATTTATCCCCACAGTTCCGCCCGAGGAAGGTCAGGGTCCCTTCCCAAATACCTGCATTGTCACTTTCAATGGGACTGTAGCTGAAGCGGAATACGTGTACCAAGATAGCATAGGTAGACAGCGAATCAATACCAAAGTACCTGTCGGGGCGACAAGTGGTAAGATTACCGTAACGGCAAATGGTATCACGGTATCATCCTTGGATGATTTTAATGTCACAGTTCCCATCTATCTGCCAAATGTAGAAGTTACTACCCTGCCCGCCTGGGGGTTCGACGTTGCGATCGATAGTGAAGGAAGTTTATATACCACGCGAAAGGAGCCATCCGTAGTCGTTAAGATAACTGCAGACGGGAATGTGCACACCTTATGGTCTTCCGAGTCTCAGAGACCCTGGGGAGTTGTGGCGGACGCAGCAGGAAATGTCTTTGCAACGTTGGTGGTGGGTTCATCCATTTTAAAAATTAGTGCAGATGGGATGATCACTACCCTGGCAGGAAGCAATGACTTCGGATTTGCGGATGGTCAAGGGGCCAATGCCCGCTTTTATTTTCCCTTTGGTATTACTTCGGATAAGGATGGAAATCTTTATGTCGCCGATTTATTGAACTACAAAATCCGAAAAATCACTCCTGATGGGACAGTCAGCACGCTGGCCGGAAGTACCCGGGGATATAGAGATGGATCAGGATCCAATGCGCAATTTGAGTCTCCGATTGACGTAGCGGTGGACGGGGAAGGAATGTCTATGTAACCGATGGTGCTCGTATCCGAAAAATTACCAGTGGGGGACAAGTAAGTACAGTAGCTGGGGGTGTAGGTGGGTATCTGGACGGAACAACGGCCAATGCCCAGTTCGGTGGACTCGATGGAATTTTCATAGATACCATTGGCAACTTATACATTTCTGATCAAGGGAACGCTGTAGTTCGCAGAATCGCGCCGGATGGTTCTGTAGTTACAGTGGCAGGAAGTACCTTTGGGGACTTAGATGGGCCGGGATCAAGTGCTCAATTTGGTAATCTGTTAGGTATTACAATGGACAAGAGCGGGGCCATTTATTTGGCACAAGCTGACGCACGATTCCGCAAAATTGTAATCCACTAATGCATCTTCTTTCACCAGATATTATAGGAAAGAGTACAAATACACTGCTTGGAAATAATATGAGTTATGAACTGAATGAGTGAGAGTGGGAGTGGGTGCGGGTGTGTTCACCGCAGAGGCGCAAGGGGCGCCAGGGTTACGCAGAGTACTCCCAGCGAAACCTTGCGTACTTAGCGACTATGCATTTAACACACCCATGCCCACACCCACCATATTCATAACTCATAACTCATTACTCATAACTCATTACTCTGCTCAGACTCCGAGAGTCCATCCCTGCCTGTATTCTCTTTTTACAAATTGATTAGCCTCATCGTAATTCGTAACCTTCATATTTAGGTAGTCCCACATCAATTTGGTGTTGCTTCCCGGATAATCGTATCCTTTACCGGAAGCTCTCAGCTTGGGAACATCCGCTACCCTGATAGCAAGGTTAGCCATAAGTACAGCTTCCGTTAACGGTCCGGCTAAATCAAAGGAGGAGCTCAGTTGTTTATTACCATAACCTGCAATAGCACCTTCAACCCATTGTGCATAATGGCCGTCGGCACTACCTGGTACGCGTGGAATAGTTTGACTTATCTTAACCTCATTCATCTTCGATGTAGGTAACAGTCTGGGATTGGCTGCATATTCGCTCGCCATCATTTTACCCTTCGTTCCGATAAATAAAATACCGCTGTTTCCATCTCCAAATAATTCGTTAGGTCCCAATTCTGCGGGCCGGTCAGGCTTTATTCCACCATCCATCCAATGCATTACCACAGGACCCTGTGTTTTATCCGTTTTCGGAAATGTGAGTGTAGCGTGACTTGATGGCGGTGGTGTGTCTGGAAAATAGCCGCGTTTGCCCCAATCCACATACACGCTGCTTACACTGGCTTGCACATCAGTTGCATACTTCAGGTTCAACACACGGAAAGGTGCTTCGATCAGGTGGCATCCGAGATCGCCAAGGGCACCAGTCCCATAATCCCACCATCCTCGCCAGCTTCCGGGGATCAGTTTGTCAACGTAGTCCTTATACGGCGCTGTTCCCAGCCAAAGATCCCAGTTAAGTTCAGGAGGAACGGCAGCCTTTGGTGGCCAGGGAATTCCTTGTGGCCATATCGGTCTGTTCGTCCAGATTTGTACGGTATGTACATCTCCAATGATCCCTGCATTGTACCACTCCTGAAGCTGACGTACCCCGTCGCCTGATGCACCCTGGTTTCCCATTTGCGTCACGACTTTATATCGCTTCGCTGCTTCCGTGAGGATTCTGGCTTCGTATATATCGTGAGTCAATGGTTTCTGAACATACACATGCTTTCCTAATTGCATTGCACCCATTGCAATAACGGCATGGTTGTGATCTGGTGTAGAAACAGAGACCGCATCGAAATTTTTTGATTCCTTCTCTAACAACTCGCGCCAGTCAGTATAAAACTTTGCCTTGGGAAAACTCCCAACGGAATCACCGATCATTCGCTTGTCGACATCACACAGAAAAGCAATCTCTGATTTGCCGCTTTCGTAAAATTTTGCAATGTCGGATTTACCTTTTCCACCGACACCAATACCGGCAATAAGGAGTTTGTCACTTGGCGCGACGAAACCTTTACCGAGAACGTGACGCGGAACAATCATAGCACCGGCTACAACGGCTGCGTTTTTGAGAAAATTTCTTCTCGACAATGCAGACCCTTTAGTTTTCTTTGATCTTTTCATTTCTTTTAATGACGTTAGATGGTAGTTAACAGAGCGAATTTACCCCTTATCCTCCTGACCTTCACCCCCTAATGCGAAGGAGAAGGAGTATTTTGCGAAATAGTGATCAGGTGAGATCATGAAATTGATATTTTCGGCTCTTTTACTTTATTTGGATGGGTGGGAGCCTTGGCTTGGGCATTATTTTTCGACACGCCGGGAAAGCGGTTGCAATATGTGAGCTCCAGGTGCGGGTATAAAAACATCCTGAATCAACAAGTTAGTTTGTATGTTTGTCAGCAATGCAAAAATGAATGAGGTAGAAAGGCGATTTATGCAGGCTTTCGTTTATTGTTTTTTCTGATAGGCCTGGTAGCACCTTTTGGGCGGCTGCATTGGAGTAGGGGAGTGGAACACAGGTAGGAGTCCGAAGCTTCCTTCCCGACAATTTATTTTAGACACCAAACCTCATTCGACCTATGAAACATTCGGTTTTCTTTACTGTTGATGCTGCCATTCTGTGCCTGATTTTGTTTGTGGGATGCGTACTTATGGTAATAATTGGAAAAGCGCTGCGAGATAAATTTTTAGCAAAGGATGATCACGAAACAAAAGGTGGAGTAAACGCGCTGCTTGGAGCTTTGTTTGGTTTGTGGGGATTCATACTTGCCTTTACGTTTGGGAATGTTTCAACCAGATTTGAAAATGTCCGCGCCTCAATGGTCGATGAGGCTAACATAATCAGAAGCGTGATACTTCGGGTGGAAACATTTCCCGACAGTATACAAGGTGGTTTTCGGGACGACGTAAAAAAATATCTTCAAACGAGAATCGATTACTACGAGCGCGCCGAAGATTTGGAGAATATTAATAAGTCAAAGCAAGACGCGGTCGAAATTGGTAAGAGGTTATGGATGCGCACAGTTAGCGCATCTCATTTGCCAAACCTTGGCCTTACAGGCAGCACGATGTTGTCCTCTTTATCCGCCATGTATGATGTTGGTGCCCGGAGGGACGCCATGTTAATGTCGGGTCTCCCTGGACCTATCCGTTATATGCTCTTTATTATTGCGTTGGTCATCAGCTTTGTGGGCGGGTTTACTTCGCCTGTTCTTAAAACGAAGGAATGGGTAGTTATTACAGGTTTTATTATTCTGGCTTGTTCTGATTATCTATATAACGCTTGATCTGGCAAGGCCGATGAGAGGACTCATAAGACCAGACATTGAGCAAGCGAAGATCGTGCAACTTCTAGAACTGTTCTAGTTACAAGCTGTTGGGGATTACTAGCATAATATGAACTATTGCCCATCCTTGCTAGATCTGTACAACGCTTCTGAATTTCTTCCGAAAAGCGTTTGTCCAATTCATGGCACATGCTGATTTAGAATAGCAACAAATTTCTGTTTTTTTTCACCGACCGGAATGGCTGCCATCGATGTAAATGCCTGGGAAACTTTCGATAGCAATGTTCTCAACGCTATATCTATCCACTTCGCGGTTAACGTGCATCCCGACGTTGGGCATCATGTCAAGTTCATTCCCTCAGGGGCCCGGTGATAAGATGCATGTTATTGTGAATCTCGGGAGAAAAGAAATAAATTAGTAAACGTTCTTGCTCCCGAGCCCTTTAACAAAGGGTCAACTTTCAGGATTGTGATATCTCTGGCCCACAGGAATAGAATAGACGCTATAAGTTCTGTGTTGATGTCGAAATTCGAAGGAAAAAACATGCCTTCCAGATGGATTGGCTGACAATTGTGAATTACTTTTTCAATTCAATAAAAAAAAACCTCTATGAATCAGCAAATAATAAATGGAACTAACAGATTTGGACGTTCACTGTGTGCATATCAATTGCAAAAACGAATCAGCAAGCTAGTCGCACACTTGCTGGCACTTATCTCGGGTCTATTATTGGTACCCACCTCGGCGTTTAGCCAGGATTCCCTTGTCTTTAAGAACAACAATTATATGACCGGTGAGATCAAGTCCATGAGCAAGGGAGTGTTAAATATTGAGACTGATTACAGCAAAAGCGACTTCACAATAGAATGGGTCGACATTAAGGAAATCTACACCAAGACAAGTTTTACGTTAACGCGGTCAGACGGTGATAGACTTTCAGGAACGCTTCAATCGGTGAATCCGAATCAAGTCAATGTTGTGAGCGATAAAGGTACGTCAACCAGTGAACTAAATAATATTGTACAGTTAAAGCTCCGTGAGTGAAAAATTTTGGGATCGATTCCACGCGGCTATAAGTTTGGGGTTAAGTGTTACCCGTGCCCAGTCGTTGAGGCAGTTTACATCTCGCAGCAGCGTGGGATATGTCAGGGAAAAATGGACCCTCGATGCTACGTTCAATAGTCTCAGATCCACACAGGACGACGTGGAGGATATTCGACGCAAGGATGGTGGCCTGACGTTTACATACCTGCTTCCAAAAGATTGGTACATTCCAGCATCTATTTCATTTCTGTCGAATACAGAACAAAAGCTGGACCTGCGTTTACTCGAAAAGGTGGGTATCGGTAAATATGTTATTCACACGAACAAGGCGTATTGGGGATTTTCATTGGGAGCCAATTACAACTCTGAGAAGTTTACTGATGATACGCCTGATCGCCAGAGCTGGGAAGGGTTTATCGGAACGCAGGCGAATCTTTTTGATACCGGTGACCTCAGCCTTCTTACAAACCTTGTTGTTTACCCGAGTTTCACCGAATCAGGGCGGGTACGGAGCGATTTTCAATTTGATGCGAAGTACGAGTTCCCCTATGATTTCTTTCTTCAATTGGGTTTTACCCTGAACTATGATAATCAGCCCGTTAGTGAGGCACCGGACACTGATTACGTTTTTCAAACTACATTCGGTTGGTCGTGGTAGTAGCTATGCAGATGCTTGCATCCTGCGTTATGGAATAGGCTGGGAAAAAATATAAAAATGGCGATGGCCAGGCTTGTTAGGATTACGATCCAGGCCGGAAAATTATTGCTCAAATCCTCTGGTTACCAAGTACTTCCATTTTGAATTAAGATTTTAGAGAATTTAAACCGTTAGTTGTTCACTCCCAGTTTATGAAACATCTATCCTTAGCCGTATTACTCTGCTCCGTTTGTTTTCTTTCTCAAGCCCAAAATGAACCCGTGAAGTTCGGGGATATGACGATGAATGAATTGAAGATGAAGACCTTCAATTCCGATACCTCCGTAGCCGCTGTTATACTTTTCGATAAGGGCGAATCCATCATGACACAAGGAAATATTACCATCACCTTCAAAAGACATGTGCGCATCAAGATTTTAAAGAGAGATGCACTTACAGAGTGGGGCAGCGGTGAAATTGTGGCGGAACGAGGTACACTTTCAAAACTTAAGGGCGCCACTTATAATCTTGAGAACGGCGCTATGGTAGTTTCACCAATGCAGGAAGAATCGATCTTCAAGACTCGTGCGAACAAGTATCTGGATCAAGTGAGATTCACCCTTCCAAATGTGAAAGAAGGATCGGTGATCGAATTCAGCTATGTGATTGACGTCGACGCGTTGACGGCGTGGCAATTCCAACACTCTATACCCACTCTCTGGAGTGAATACTCTCTGGAAGTACCCGAACAATTCGAATACCGCACACAATTCATGGGAACGTTGCGTCCTACGAAACATGATAAAAAGGGCACACAAGAAAAATGGGTGTTTGCTAATGTTCCTGCATTCAAGTCCGAACCTTTAATGCCGAATGAGGACGACTTTGTTTCGCAGGTAAACTTTACATTCTCGAAAAGGACGTGGCAGCGAATCAATTCCGTTCTTTTAGACGATGAGAACTTCGGACTAACCGTAACAGGATTCCCATTCCTTCGAAAGCAAGTGGAAATGTTGCTAGCAGGAATAAAGGATCCGAGAGAAAAAATAAAGGTCTTGTCAAACTATGTGAAGTCAAATGTAGAGTGGAATGGCACCAAAGATATCTACGCTGACGATCTGAAGAACGTACTCAAGAATAAGAAAGGTACAGCTGCAGATGTAAACTTTTTGCTGGCTTCAATGCTTGACAAGGCGAATATCCGAGTAGAAATGGTTTTGTTGAGCACGAGAGGAAATGGGTTTGTTCACTACGAAATGCCATCGACACGTCAATTCAATTATGTTATTTGCATGGCCCTCATCGACACAGTCAAAATATTCCTGGACGCAACCGAAAAGTACCTGCCGTGGGATGTATTACCAATGAGATGTCTTAATGGCGATGGTTTTTTCGTTGCCAAAGATCTGTTTGGCTTTATTCCTATCACCGGCACTACAAAAAAACGGACTGCGGTACGAGCAGAGCTCGCGCTGAATGACTCCGGTGGATTAAATGGCAAGCTTACGTATTTACGCGATGGTTACGCGGGCCAGGAGATGCGAACTACGCTGAGCGAGAAGGGTAAGGATTTGTATGTGAACGAATTTAAAAAGAACAAAGCGTTTACAGTATCAAAGAGTGAATTCCAGGATATTGACAATCTTGAGAAGCCTGCCGCAGAAGTGCACGAAATTGACCTCGTCGATCACGGAACCGTAGCTGGAGATATGATTTACCTTAATCCATTCATTGCGCTCAATTTGGAAGAGAATCCTTTTAAACCTGAGACGCGTGAATTCCCAATTGACTTTGGCAGCCCGAATGAAAGCCTCTATCTCTGTACCATCACAATTCCCGATAACTATGTTGTGGACGCCCTCCCTGAACCAAAAGTTATGATGCTGCCAAACAAAGCGGGCAAGTATTTTTATCAGGCGACTCAATTCGGAAATAAAATAACAGTTGTCAGTAACCTCCAGATAAATGATCGAATATTCCTGCAGGATCAATATCCTAATTTGAGGGAGCTATACAGCCGGGTGATAGCGAAGCAGTCGGAACAAATAGTGTTGAAGAAGAAATCGTAACTTCTAACATTTTTACATGCAACATGCTGTTAATGAGATTTCTTGTTCAATGTACTGTACGCAGAGTCACCACGTAACTTTTCGGGGGACTCTGTGTGGGAACTAATGTGAGATAACATTAGGTAGTCCGTTAATTTAATTAAAAACGGCGCACGAAAGTCTCAGAGTCCTCGGGTAGCCGGAGTGACTCTGCTTCCACAACCTGTTCTTGATGCAACATCTTATTATATCAGTGAACGTGAAAGTTATTGATCTCGCCGCAGAGTCTCCCAGAGTTTCTAGGGAACGAATGTGAAATAACATTGCCTGGTCCTTTAATCGTTTGAACGGCGCACGAAAAACGCAGAGTCCAGCCCAAGATAATCTGCTAGCAAAACACCTTTTAGATAATTTTATTTTTCCTTAATTTCCTTGTGCTTCTAGCCCATAAATAAGTTATGCCCTCAATTTATAAAGCACTTAAATAAAGTCACGATCAATATAATCTCTAAAGTTTTTTAAAAATGAAAACTTCTCCATCTGCTTTTATCCTTTTTTCTGTACGATTTATCTGTTCTCCTTCCAAACCACCGAATGGAGACAGTTGTTCAACGGCAAAGACCTGTCTGGCTGGGAACAGGTTGGCCCAGGTAGATTTGTTGTGGAAAATGGAATGCTTAAGACTGAAGGTGGCATGGGGATGATCTTTTATCCGGCTGAGAAATTCGGTAATGTGGTGATCCGTGTTGTCTACACCGTAAAAGATAACGATTGCAACTCCGGCGTGTTTATCCGGTTGCCGGAAAAATCATCCGATCCCTGGGTAGCCGTAAATAAAGGCTATGAAGTACAGATTGACAATGGCGTTCGACATGTGGGAGGAGAGTATCATTGCAGCGGTGTGTTATACTCACTGACAAAAGCACTCTCTCATCCGCAAAAAAAACCAGGTGAGTGGAATGAGATGGAGATTACGCTGGATGGCCCGCGGACTATTGTTTTTCTCAACAATGTAAAAGTTACTGATCATAAGGAAGGAGATCCTGTAATGCCCAAAACCCGTTCGTTTGAACCCGATCGTGGTCCACGTCCTCTCGCGGGGTATATAGGAATTCAAAACCACGACTACTTTCCACTGCCTGGTTTAAGGAGATAGCAATAAAGCCGCTTAAGAAATAGGTGATGGGTTGAGTGTGCGCTCGTGTGCACCATTGGATAGTCCGTTAATCCGACGAAGAACTGCTTGCGAAAAAACGCAGAGTCCTCGGGAAGCCCGAGAGACTCTTGCTACGACGAAGCGCTTTCCTTATTAAACATTTTAATTACAAGTTGACATGTTAGCGTGTGTGCTCGCCGCAGAGTCTGCCCGAGTTTCTCGGGGGACTCTGTGTGGGAACAGGTATGAGTTACATCAGCTAGCAACTTTCATGAAACGAAGAGCGTGATGCCCTTTCAAACTTGTCAGCCTGAGCGCATTCTCGCTAATAAGACCTGCTCATAAAAATTGATGGCGCCAGCAACTATTTTAAGACGCCTTGGGCTTTGCCGCGATGGATCTTATTCTGGTTAGCTGTGCTGTATTCTTAACCAAGAGCAGCTTGAACGGAGTGAGATCCTTCGCGCAAAAATTCACCTGCTGTTATTCAACGCAAAACCCATTCCATTTGGAGTAGCCACTATGCCAGTGCAACAAGCGCTCTCGATGACGTCTTCAAAAAAAATGATTTCAATGAATATTAAGATACTTCATTACCGCATCATCTCCCTGAAGTAAATTAGCCGGACGCTGAACATTTTTATCAAATACAAATAATTCCTCTTTGCTCAGGATAGTGACAAAATCCTCTTTGTATCCATCGTTGGTGGCTACATTCTTGTCATTGAGTTTCAGGAACGGCGTAATAAAGAACTCCTGCAACTACCTGTACTCTCTTTTGAGTAACCGTAATCATGCCCCTCATTAGCGAAGTGCGCATTTGCAACACGATCTTCAGCGTGATATGTAGCATACACTTTCTTGGTGTATAGGGATATTCAACATTAGCTGTATTCTTTGTCCAGTCGCCGCCATCTGAAACTATGATCATCGGCTTTGGTGCAAACAACGCGGCGATCTCCCACATTATTCGTCTGAAACTGTCCACGTTTGTAAAATGGGCATACCACTCTCACAAACGCAACCACCAAAGAAATGGGCGGATACTTGTACAACGGGAGCAGGCTTTTTTAATCCGATCATCGATCGCCGATAAA
>CAVZFT010000006.1:0-113083 GCA_963774615.1 uncultured Cytophagales bacterium | reverse complement strand
CCAAATACCAGTGTTGGTCTGATGATGAGAACCTTTCGGTCGGGTTTCTCTGCAGCCCACTTTATAAGGACCTTTTCGCCAGCCAACTTCGACTCGCCGTATGGAGAATCGGGATTGGGTTCCAACTGCTCGCCAGAGACCTCCTCGCGAATACCATATACCGCTACCGAGGAATAAAAGATGATCTCATTGATATTAAACTCCGATGCCACCTCACAGATGATGCGTGTACCGTCCTCGTTCGTATCAAAGTATTCATCGTGACCTACACCGAAGTCATGATGCTTTGCCGCCAGGGAAATAATTGATTTTACGTCATTGTTCCGGATCGCATTTCTGACATCATTTTCGATTCGAATGTCACCCTTGGCGTATGTCGACTGGCAGGGGAAGTTTGGTTCAACAAGGTCCAGATTGATAATATCGTTATTCGGAAGTACGTTATGGAGATGCCCTCCGATAAAGCCGGAGCCACCTGTTAGCAAAATTGCCATTATCGAAGTTTATAATTTTAGTTAGGTATTTTGAATAGAATTAAAATATGTTGGTACGAACTCCATTTTCTTACGGAGTGCAGCTCCACGCTGTTCATCATAAGAACCCTTTTTTATGCCACCTGGTTACTCAAACGGAACTTTGTGACGCCCGGTAATATCAATCGAAGTCCGTACTTAACGTAAATTGCAAGTCAAATTTACCGTATTTTTCATACAATGCCCTGGTAATAGTGTCCCTTATCGTTGCAGCCCTGTTATAACTTACAGTAATAATCGGGGTTCTGATCATTTCCTTTGAATTCCAGGCAGATATAAGAGCGGATAAAAAATACTAAAAAACACAATACCCTTTTGAACGAGTAAAATGACTTCGGTCAAAAAACCTAATGCAAAGAGCATAATGAAAATAAACAACAAATAATTCTTCTCAACAATGGCGCTATGGAGAGGAAATACTAAGATTACAAGTATAACTCCGATACCCAGGATACCGTGCATCAAGTATGAATGCAGGTATTGATTATGAGCATTCAGGTTTTTCATTTCCGCTAACGCAAACTTTCGACTCTTATAGGTTTTCAGAAGTATCTCATCGACGTCTCCGGAACCGTACCCAAACAACGGCGTTTCCGGAACGGCTTCAAATGCACATTGCCATACAGCTAGCCGTAGCGTGATACCCGTCCAGGAGCTGACATGGGGGGCAGTGATGTCGTAATCAAGACTTACAACTATCCTGTCGCGCAAGGGTTTTATCTTATAGATACCGAATGCTGAAGCGATGAAAATACCAACGAAAAGTCCAACTAGGGTTATTCTTTTCCTCGCTGGAAGTTGTAATGCCAGCGAAATGATAATCAATAACCACATCACCAAGAGAGCTAACACAGCACTTATTGCGAATATGATGGCCTGAAAGAAGTGAAACATTACCAGAAAGGCGATGGCACCCTTCCCTCGATCCTTTTGAATAAATACTTTGACCATCAGATAGCCGATACAAAAGTTCACATATAATCCGAGGTAGATCGGACTGATTTTGAGCGCGGATTCCGTCAACTCATTGTTAATGAAATAGAAATATGTTCTATCAGAGATTTTTTCCTGGTTCACCAACCCACCTTCCTGATAAATTCGCCAAAAGGAAAAAAACAGACAATAGAAACAGGCAGCAAGGCAAGTTATTGTAAAGAAGTAAACAACCTTGTCGACTTCATCTTTGGATGGCCCAACCATTACGATCATCACTGGCAGCGCTACGGTGATTGCCGATCGTTCAACAAGTGCAAACCCCAACGGGATATTTGAAGAGTAGACTAATCCCAATAAATTTAGTAGCCCAATCAATCCGGCAATCAGGACCCGCTTGTTTGCGACAATGTTATCCTTCAACATCCGCCAATCGCACACGGCCACCGTTGTCGTCGCCAATGCAAACATGAGGTTGCGATGCAATACGATTGAAAAGGGAATACTTACAGCTGTTGCGACCAGCAAGTAGAACCACAGCTGCCTTGCATATGGTGATGAAATTATCTTGACCATGCTCGAAAAACTCCTTTGATTAACGCCACTCGAAACCCGAGTCGATCTCTATATGGAAAGTTGCTTACCTCGCCGGTGGGTGTTGCGTTAACTCCATGCCTACGGTATGAAATCAATTGTTCATTAATAATACTGATGCGATAAAACGTTTCCGAAATAATGCCTAGCCACCAATCATGCATAGGAATATCTTTCGGAAAAGGAATTGCCTTCGTAAGAACTTCTTTCCGAAACGCCAGGCAACAGCCCAGGTAGGAATTCTTCCATAGATTTTTGAAGAAACCGCGACCGGAACCATTGATTTTAAAAAAGGATTTTTCAATTACGTTACCTTCAGCATCGATGATACTGCAATCCGATAAGACAATGTCACAATTAGTGAGGGCCGCCATCGCTTTTTCTACCTTTGTCGGTATCCATATATCGTCCTGGTCCGAAAGGAAAATCACATCACCGGACGCATGCTTCAATGCATTCTCAAAATTATAGATTGGATTCCGGAACTTTTGATCCGGCAGTATAACGATACGATTGTTGTTGTACGATTTCACAATCTCAATTGTATCATCAGTTGACGAATCATCTGAAATGACGATTTCATAGTCGTCCTGCAATTGTTGCAGGATTGTATCGAGCTGCCGGCGAATATATTTGCTACCGTTATAAGTAGCGATACATACAGAAATCTTGGTCATTATTTTATTAAAATAGAATCTCCAGCTCCGGCAGAAATGAGTTACGTAGTCTGAACAACTAACCCAATATCAAACCTGCCCAATAAGCCCAATATTCGTAATTAGAAACTGAATTATAAAATTTAGATAAATGAGTTTCATAAGTCTAGGCCTTATCTCTTGCTAACATTTTTTTGTCCAAACCGACTTTTAATGAGCCCAGAATTGTCAGGATGAGTGGATAAACCAGCTGAAGATTTATTCCGCTAAAAGAGTACATGTTATCGAAAGTGTTGTATAGCACGAGGGTGCTTAGGATTGCAAGGCCGGTGATATAATACTTGCTGTTCTTGTGAAGGATAAGGACATAAACAAGTGTTGTTGTCAAGAAAAAGATGAACATTAAGATAATTCCGATCCACCCTAGGAATACATACGCCCTAGCATAGAATGTAGATACCGTCAGCCATGGCGCGACACGAGGCATATCGTATTTTGGAATTTCGAACATTGAACCCGTCCGCTTGGAGATAAAGTCTGGTAACACTTCATAGTTGAAGAAGGAGAGCCACGACTGATCCAGATTGTTGGACTGCAAAATTGTGTTTTGAAGATTTGCCAACGGGGAGGAAATGTATAAGTAGGACCAGATGTATGGTTTAGGCACGGGTGAGTCTCGAAACGAGGAAGTCGCAAAGCTTGCCTCCAACATATAGTCACTGTCCATAGTCCTACCGTCTGTTTGACGGAGGTTTCCCATGATGCCAAAGAGATAAAGGACGGCCAAGATCAAAATAACAACACCTCCAAGCACCTTGAGTGAAATCCTTCCCAGGCTAAGCAGGTAAACAAATAGGCAAGCCGTAAGCGTCATAAACAGCATACCGCGGTTAATGATCAACACCGCTGGCAAAATGCTTAAGATAAAAAAAACAAGTCGTCTCCTGTTGAAGTCCGAAATCAATTGATGAAAAATATACACTGAAAGGAAATTGCTAAAGGTCGCCAGGAAAACGTGAAAGGTTGGGATACCAAATTGTGTGTAATCATATTTTATTCCCAACAATAATAACTGGAGGGGGATCCCACGATTGTAAATGAACTCCAGGAGATATCCCGCCCAAACCAAGCTGAGATATAATTTGATTCTCGGGTTCCACGACAATTCTTTGTATTCAATGCGTTTCAGTCGGTCGATAAAAGCCCCCAAAACAAAGGAGACAATAAAGCTTATCCCAAAGAACAGCAACAGCGAAAACGACAGGTCAGGATAAAGACCGGACCAGCCCAAGCTATATACAAGCAAAACAAGTGTAAAGCTCATAATGTAGACAAAAAAAGGATTACAGAGCAGTCTTGTCATTCCTGAACGGGATTGTATATGCCCAATTTATTTGATTTATAATCGCTATACCCCTTAATCATCATTTTCAATCTAACAATTTTATCCCTTTCAAACGGAATTTTAAAAACCTCCTTCAGAATTAGCCTCCTAAAAAATCGCCCAAACTCTGGGAATACATTGTCGTAACGGTTTGCGACGTAAAATCCATTGCGGAGGAAATAATAGAGTCTTAATGGAGAGTGAGATGAGAAACGGAAGCTTTTGCCAACAATATTGAATTGAACCAAATTCCCAGGCCGATGAATAATTTCAACTTCATTCGCCTGAATGACTGAATACCCTTCCTGCTTTAGCCTGAGACAGAATTCATGATCGACATGATCGATGAATAATTGATCCAAAAAGGGGCCAACCTCCTGATATGCGCCCAGATTCAGGATGTTGCCCGACGTCATTGTCAATAGCACTCTTTCATATTTTTCTGCGCTTTTCGAAGCCGTATAACGCGGAGCAATGATGCCAATCATCTCCGACGCATTCTCTACAAACCCTTTCATTAATTCAGGAACAAAATTCGAAGGCAGCGCGGTATCCTGGTCCATTGTTAAAAGGTATTTATAACCCTCCCTGATAGCTTCAGCGCAACCCCTGTTTAGAGCATTTGCGATCCCCTTGTTGCCACCATTGCTTACGTAAACAATGTTCTCTATCACTCGAAGTTTCTGGTGAATTGATGGATTTGATTCGGTAGAGTTATCTATTACGAACAGGCGTGCCACCTGATGGATATAAGTGCATATTGTTTCGTAAACTTCCTCTCCTGGGTTGAAAAGGACGACAGTGCCGGCTACCAAAGAATCTTCCTGATTCACGTGCAAGTCATTAAGTTCAACAACTCAATATTCATCCTGAATATCGTTTAATTCTCACGATTAGTAATCTTGTTCCTTATACTTTGCGCGAGGTAATACATGAATGCAATGCCGGTGTAAAAGAGTCCAAAATTCTTGCGAACGATCCGCAATGACTCGCCCATTTGAAAATCTTTACTCTGTCCACCAGGCAGAGCGTACGATACAAACTCTTTCGCAAACGTAAACTTCACCTTCTGTTTGTGAAGACGTTGATTGAAATCAAAGTCAGCGTACGTCTTAAACGCGGTATCAAAGGGAGAATCAGGCGAAAGGCTTTTTTTAACTAACAAAGACTGATGGTGAAGTGTGTTGCCCAACCTCAATCGAAAATCAGCTTTGGAAGTGAATCTATTTCCTTCGTCAAACACTACGTTGCCATAGACAACTTCGGATTTTTCTATCAGCTCAATTGGCGGCAAGCTTATTATACGATCGCCAGCGCCTAAAAATAATATATAACTCTCATCGGATGCCAGGTTCCAGCCCCTGTTAAACGCATCATAAATACCTTTATCTGGAGCGCTTATCCAATAATCAATTGTATCACTGTATTTTTTCAAGATGTCAATCGTACCATCTGTACTCCCCCCATCAATGACCAGATATTCGATATGGTGTTGGTTTTGCACCAGGACACTCTGAATTGTCCTCTCAATTGCATCGGCGCCGTTTAATACTGCTGTAATAACGGTAACAAGCGGTCGCTGCTTTTTTTGAATGTTCGCTGTTACTCTTAAACCGCCGTCCACTTTCGAGATTTGTGTATTAACTAAATGATTTTCGCAAATGATCAATGTAATAACCCCGCGTATACCTTTTGATACTGTTCCGCGATTCGTGCAGGTGTAAAATCTTCAATCGCCTTTTGTCGTGCGTTGGTACCGAGAACGCTTGTGTCACGCAGAGCTTTGGTGATTCCTTGCGATAGGCTCTCCCTTGAAAAAGGTTCGGCCAGAAAGCCGTTAGCACCGTTTGTAATCATGTCCGGCATTCCGCCGATGTTAAACGCCACAACGGGTACCCCACAGGCCAGCGACTCGATTACAGTATTCGGCAAATTGTCCTGGGTCGAAGGAGCAACAAATGCGTCACAAGCGCTGTACGCGAGCGAAATGGATAATTCGTCCGAAAATTTTCCCAGGTAGTGAGTCTTAAACATCTTGTTCAATTCATCTTGCGGACGGGTAGTGCCAAATACGACTAGTTCGGTGTTTTTTACAAACTCGCTATCATCCTGTAAAAGTTTTAGAGCACCCATAAGATGCCCGAAACCTTTCCTTTCATCCTGCAGTGCGTTCATCGCTCCAAAGAGTATCAGTTTTTTGTCCTTTGGTAATCCAAACAACTCCCGGACAACATCTTTTGGTCTGGGCTTGTACACGTTTAAATCAATAGGGTAAGGAATATGATGAACCACTGAATCCTTAAAAAGTGCACTTTGTCCGATGCATTCTTTCATCCAACGGCTCGGCGCAACAAACGTGATTTTGTCCTTTAACTGTTTCTTGATATTAAAAATGTAAGTGCTGAGATCATATTCTCTGGCTGAATTGAGTTGCGGACATTTTCCGCATTTCGTCTTATATCGCTCACAACTCACGGTGTAGTGACATCCACCTGTAAACGCCCACATGTCATGAACCGTCCAGACAACAGGAAGTTTAATGTTCCTGATTTTTTTAACTGATATCAAACCTTCGTTGATCCAATGTAAGTTGACAACATCAGGCCTGATAGAATCGATCATGCGAGAATGTAACGATGTGCTTAACAACCCATTTGAAAACATGAGATTGTTATCTTTAGCAATGAACCTCGCGGGCTGGTAATTCAATTGCGTGTATAACTTTACGAGGAAGCGCTGGCTGGAAGAGTCGGGGGAAGTTATTCGAAAGTCATCAGACAGCTTACTGTTAACGGCCATAAACGACTCCATTCGTTCCCCCACAGCGTGGTGGATTCGGAACGCAGCCCTCGCTGCTCCGCCATAGATGTCATGTGAGCTGAGGTGAAGTATTTTCATCCTTTGCGTGCCTCCATATAGAGAGAATCCGGTTTTCTGGGACTGCCATCGACACCATCGAGCCTGTAGTTGGCAAATCCGGAAATATCACTGTCAAATGCGCTTCTAACAACTATTTTTTCAAACCCACAAGTTTCCAGAAGTTTTGCGAGTGAAAATCTGTCATACATACATTGGTGTATTTCCCCGGAATATCTGAACAAGCCGGTGTCGAAAGCTTTAACCATACGTTTTCCCCCCAGAACATAAAGAAACGACTCAATAAGTTTTAGACGTATAAACTTCAGGTACGTCGAGAACGATCTTCTCATCAATCGCTCCATAAAGGAGCTGTTATCTCTTTGTTCGATCGCTATTATTTCCTTCCCTAGTCGATCCTGCGCAAATTTCCTGAGGTCGTCATTCGAGTTTTGCAAGAATTCCCTGTACGCTCCACCTGGATCATTGCGTGTAGTCTGATCGTATAACTCAAGCTTCATCCACTCGTACCTGAACTCAGCGCCAGGCACTTTACTCAATGCTTCTTCAAGGTGTTTCAGATAGTTTCTTGTGATGCCTTCCAGATCTGGTACAGCAATTCGCAGGATGCCACCCCGCTTCAACACACGGAAGCACTCTTTTATGAAAAAATTTCCCTGCTGCGCCGTAAAATGCTCGAGCACATGCGAATGGTATACTGCATCGAACTTCTCCGAGGAAAATGGAACACCAGCGGTCAAATCATGAGGAATTACTTCGTCGCCCGTTGAGATAAAATCGACATTAACCCAGTCCGGATGATAGTTATAGCCGCAGCCGAGATTCAACAATTTCGCTTCACCCTGGTTGGATTGAATTCTATGATCGTAATTGCTTTTCATATAACTATATATTCCGTAGGGTCTATGTGCTTCCTACAAGGCGACGCAAATCGTCCTCGTGATCCAGCCTGTTCTGTACCTGGTCGGGTCGGAAATACCTTCTTACAAGCCTTTCCCCAATCCCAATATATGGTGAAATACGGAAAAGAAACCAGAAGCTCAGACACGATGAGCTCACGGTAAAAAATCTGCTCTTCTGTAATATGCCCGGGTTGCCTCGTTCAAATTTAATCAGGAAAAATTCAAAGGGAATATAAAAATGAACTGGGTCATCCAGAACAATTACGGATTTGAAATCTTCGAGAAAACGCGTCTTAAGCAATTGAATTTTCTCATTCGAATCCCGGGGATGTGGTTTTATCAAAAGGATGCTATATTTTTCTTTGTGCTCATTGACAAACGATACATAAGCATCGAGCTCATCGTCCAAACTCATTCGTTCCGCTTCACTGAAGTTAGAAGTCAGCAATCCGCAAAATGCTTCACCGCCTTCAAGCCCGCGCGGCACGTCTATTGACATTTGGCCGACAAACTCCTCGAACGTTCCTTTTAGATCTGATACTTCAATGGTTTCATACTTGAAGTCTGGACCCTCTCCGGCAATAGATGGGAAACAAAAATAACCGTAGTCAAACCGTTGTGTCTGGAAGTACTTGAAAAGAGGACGTCTACCCGGATATTTCGCTGCAACCTTAAGTTTATCCTTTAGCGCAAAAGTCCGTTCACCAAGAGCTGACAACCGGAAGCGGGTGCGCCAGTCATTATCAGAGAAGTAAGATTCCGGAAAAAAAAGACCAATACTATCTCCATATGAGATCTTGTAAGAGTTGGAAAAGTAGTTGAGCATCATCGTGCTACCCTTTTGCCAGTTCCTGCTTGCGTAGACCTCATCGGCATGACGAACCTTCAGGATTTTCTCCATTTCCGAGGAGAACTGCATTTCTCCTTTGGCCGCGTAGACATCGTCCAATCGCATTATAGTTGCGGGATCGAGGTAAACAATAGCTTCCCATTTAAGCACCGATTCAGCCATTTTCTTTATCACGTCAAAAAACATGATTTGCTGATCAGCCGTTGTGAACAAATCGTGGACAATCAGGAAGTTTTTGAATAAAGCGCCAGAAGTGGAGGCATTTTGCTTCTCACGAAATGATAAAGCGTGAATCGCCGTAGCCAACTGAATTGTACCCTGACAGCAAACTACGCGTGAGCAAGATCTTTGGTCCACTATCTTTTTATTAATCGAATCGTCAACGGACTGACGCTTTTATGGCGTGAATTAATTCTTTAAGATGATACTTAACTCCGGATTGAATTGGATTCTTTAGATCCTTGCGTACATATGAACGCAGTACAGCTTTTTCAATATCATCGTCAGTGACGTAACCCTGTTTCCTTGCTTCGGCGAAATAATCGAACCAAAGCTTCCCGAACTTGTGGCCGGCAGCTTTCCATGGCTGGCTGTACAGATTGGTGTAGTGAATCAGCTTCGTCTCCGGAGTATATTGATCAAAATCATTCCATTTAGAGTCGAGCGGACCGATCTTGAATGGATGGTGTTTAAGAAAAGCAGGACTCATCTGGTGATAATCGGTGCTTGTAAACTTGCCCTGCTCAATTTCATCCCAGTACTTCTCAAGATCAAATCTACACCTCGAGCAGTCCATGAGCATTACACTCAATCCCCACTTCGCTTCGCCGCTGTGTTTGTATGCATTCGGCTTAGCAATAAAATCGCAATCATTCAAATCCTGAAAAAAAAGCTTTCCAAGATCCGCAAGGCAAATAGTATCGGAGTCGACGAACAAAGCGCGGCCTTTGTATTCGCATATCTCAGGAATCAGAAAACGATAATTACTAAACTCCGTAACATTCTTGTACTTAATTCGCAAAGACATGTTTAGGGGAACGGGAGGCTCGTCGTTTTTCTCGAGTGCATTGTGCGTTCCATTAAAGACATAGATGTCTACGTCCGACGGCGTATTCTTACGGATCGAATAGATTAGTACTTTTCGTTCTACCACACTGGCTTCACCTGAGCCAATAAAAACTTTTATTTTTTCCACTTTATGATTTTCTTAATTAACGTCTTGATCTTACCTCCGGTAGGTTTCGCGGCCAGGAGATTCGTTCCGCTGAGAAAATTCTGCTCAACGGTCTTAAAATATTTCAGATAATCGCTTTTTTCAGAATGAGCGCTCGAATGGCTTAGTCTGTTTGTTTGCATTCTAAACCATAGCTCAGGCATATCAGATGTTGCAGTTCGGATGGAAGGATCCGGCTCCAGACGCTGTATTTCCATGCCAAGTTTTTCAGCCATGTTTTCAAGACAGGACATGGAGTAATTATAAATATGCGCTATGTGAAACATAGGCTTAAAGTTGCTATTTGGAAAGATATGTGTATGGCTATTGTAGATGTCGGGAATGGCGCAAATAATAGATCCGTTTTCACCCAGCATCTCCCGGCAATTCGAAAGGTATTCATGCGGATTATTAACATGTTCAAAAACGTGATTTGAGTAGATCAAATCGAACTTCAGCCCCTTATGCGCATTGCGAAAATCCTCGAGAGAACCGTAGTAAAGATTTGCAAGTCCCTTCGACTTTCCGTAGGAGATTAATTCCTGGCTGTACTCGATCCCGTATACATTGTGACCGTTCGCCTTAAAGGCCTCTAGTGCTCCTCCGGCACCACATCCAAACTCAAGGATATTGCTTCCGGGTCGGAGCGACTGTTTTGCAAGCTCACAGAATTTTTTTCCGTAGTTACTTTGCTTTGCAAAATACTCATCAACCTTAACTGACCTTCCATACATCTGTTGATAATAGTCTGTATAGAATTCAGACAAGCTCTTGTCATCAAGGTATGGATCAATCCGGAGTGTTCCGCATTTTACACAAAGCACGGTCTGTAGAGGCAATCCATAACGATCTATTTCCGAGATCACGATGTCTTTATCGCGATTACCTTCGCCGCATGGACAATTGTTTGCCTTAAGCGTAAATCCGTTCAATATTTTCCTCCGCACTCTATTAATATACTCCACTTGATTTTGAGTGAAGTCTGAATAACCTTCCTTCGCATTGACACTAAACCGCGGGGACAAAAGATCTTTCATACTAGATAATACCTCCGTGATGATTGTTCATTTCAATGTTGATGGTCAGTGTTCTGCGTAAGGTATTCGCAGGAGCTTTGATCGGACTTACGGAGTGAAGAGAATTGAAGGTCTTTATAAACAACATGATCTGGTTCGGTTCGAACTCAACTGTCTTGAGCACTTTCACTTCTTCGAATTTCAACTGCTCATTGAGATAATTGAAATACTTCTTTTTATCCAACGGCTCATTGATATCCGTGCCTCCTCCGTATGATAAGTTCCATTCGTTCTTTTTGCAGATGGTGAGTACTAAAGTAATCACTTTCGAGGGGCTGTCCGTGTGAGGTAGCAGATATCCTCCATCGCCTTTCAGCATTGAGAATTCAAAGCGTGTACTGATATATGGGGTTTTTCCCAATTTGCCCAACAAGCCTGAAATGCCGCCGTCGTCTTTCTGTTTGACAGGAGTGTTCTCCAGGCCCAGTTTCAGGTTGTTGTCACGTAACAACGTGAGAACGGCTTTGACAAAATCAGGGCTTTTGATATACTGATGGAACGACGTCCACAATGGCGACGACTTAACAAATGAATGATACTGGTCAGGGTTATTTATTTCTGACAAGGAGTATTTGTTTCCCAGTGATTGTTTGAACTGGAACAGTTCAGGAGGGGGAAACGAATCCACAAATTTTTCATATTGATCGGGCGCAATTGCCTCCGACAAAACACCTATAGGAAACGGCGTATAATCAAAAACGGTTTTATTCAGTTGAATCATGGTGTTTATTTTTTAAAAATATAATTACGTGCCACTACTTTTTCAGTTCGAAATTCTCGTTTAGAAACAGTATCCAATTTGAATCCGCACGACTCGATAAACTGTTGAATGTCATATTTATCATCGATGCTTTTGTTGATCTCGATCAGGATAGTTCTGACTTTGGGATCACGCAAAACCTTGTCCGCTCCTAAAATTATTTCAGGTTCCAAACCATCCACATCGATCTTAATATGATTCGGAATGGGCAGTCCATACACAAAACATAGGTCGTTCAATGAAAATACGAGGCACCCCTGCTTTACATTTTGAAAGGACCGCTCATACAGTTTGTCCTCACCGGCAACCTGATGCTGTGAATCTCCTGCGTTAAAGCTTGTAACATTCAAATAACTGAATTCACTTTTCTGGCTTAGGCCCATACAATAGGGAATGACATTCGTCAGACCGTTAAGGCTCGCATTTCTTACCAACCTGGAAAAATTCTGGGATTCAGGTTCAAAAGCATAAACACGGGCTCCTTTTTTTCCAGCGTACATTGAATACACGCCGATGTTTCCTCCGATATCAAATAGTATTTCGTCCTTCTTGAACTTGTCTATCCAATCCAGTGTCTCGGGTTCTTTCGTGTCGTATGTCTCGCATCTGAAAAGTTCGAGAGCTGATCTAACTCCGATCTTTACTTCCACACCACGAACGTTACAAGTGTTAACGTACTCTTTCAACAAATTCAATTTTATCAAATCGAATCTGCTGACATTTAATGGGTTTCTTATCAACTCGTTCAAGAAAGGCATAGCTAGCTAATTTATAAATTATTTCTGGGATACAAGCCATTCCCTCGATTGAAAGAACAGGGACTGGCGTGCGGGGAAATCACTCTTCACAACAAAATTAAATGCTTCGATCGTATCCAATAAATGAAGCTCATCCTGGTAAATTGAAACCTTAAGCGTATACAGACCAGGGTTCAGACCGAGATAGGGAAATCGCAAAGATATTCGATTGAATCCTTTCTTGACTGATATTGTAAAGTCGTCAATTGCATTGTTAAAAAACAATGTACGCTCGCCATAAAGGGAAGCATCTGAAATAGCGATTTGAATATTGAGGTTGTCGTATTCTTTATCGGACTCGACCGACACGGTCAGATTACCAGGTCGACCTGTGGATGGATATACTACCTCAGCATGTTCAGCGTCTTCGAAAAAGATCTTTTGAATTTTGAAATTGGAATATTTTTCCTTCGGCTTTCCATCGGCGCTATTCACCAAACGTAAGTCAAGTTTGGAAAGATCTGCCTCGTATTGATTCATTATATCAGTTGTCGCACCGAAACCCATCAGCTGCCCTTTCTTAAGATACATTCCAACATCGCAGATTGAAAGTATTGATTGTGGGCTGTGAGAAACCATTATAAAAGTTGTGTTCAACTTCTTTAACTCCGCTAGTTTCCTGTAACACTTCGCCCTGAACCTAAGATCACCAACAGCCAGCACCTCATCAATCAGAAGAATTTCGGGATGTGTAAATATCGCGCAGCTGAACCCGAGCCGTGCAGCCATTCCAGAGCTATACGTCTGGACCGGCATATCCAATGCGTGTTCTAATTCAGAGAAGTCGATGACTTCATCAAATTTCTTTTTTATTTCTTCCTTCTTTAATCCCAGGATGGCCATGTTTACAAATACGTTCTCCCGGCCGGTAAGAATTGGATTGAATCCCGCACCTAAAGCTATAAGTGGAGCAACCCTACCTTTCACTTTTACAGTACCTGCATCTGGTTTTATCAACCCGCTGATGATCCTTAACAACGTGCTTTTTCCTGCACCATTAGATCCTATCAGGCCAACGGACTGGCCCTGGCTGATTGAAAACGATATATCGTGAATGCCCAAAACTCACTCTTGCGAAGACGATCGGATTTTCTTCCCGCGCCAATGATCTCCCTGCCGATATCCTTCACTCCATATAAGAGTGATCTTCGCAGATCATCGCAAAACTTCTTATTTAAATTGCTAACCTCGATCATGGCATTTGATTAAGATGTAACTCTTTCGATGGCAAATGGCATAGCAAGTCTGAATGTCAGCCATGCGATAAATACAAGACAAAGCGTGACGCCCGATGTAACATAAAATGGCGTAAAGTCGAATCCTTCAGGCCCCAGGACAAGTTCTCTGATTGCTTCAACAATATGCGTGATCGGATTCCAATTAACTATTGTAGCAAACGTCCCTGTAGTAGGCTTGGGGAAAATTACCGGGGTAACGAAAAGAAAGAAGTTAATAAAGATGGAGAGTCCGTATGATATGTCTTTATATAATAAGGAAAATGGACTTAGGAAAAGCCCGATCAAAATACCAAGTAATATTAGCATCGATAGGGCCATTGGTGCCAATATGATAGTCCAGTGGACATGAATATTGAAATAGATAAATACAGCAACCAGCATGATTAATTTGATGAAGAAGCTGAACCATACTTCAAGGAATTTCGCAATGATCAGCGCTTCCCTTTTGAAATTGATCTTAGCCAACATCACCTTGGAATCGGCGATGGTTTGAACGGGACCATTAATTGATTCGACAAAGGTTTGCCAGATCACCATGCTAAAAATGACGAAGGCAGGATAGGGAATATCGGTAGCCTCAAAAGTTATTGTCTTTGACCTGTTTGCCAGGCGTAAAAGTTAACGCTGTTACTAATGAAGGCAGACAAGCCCACAAGTAACCCAATATAGATTGTCTGTACTTAGCATTAATATCCCGCATTAGCAGACTCATAGTAAGGTCTCTGCAAGACAAAAGATCTGAAAACATATTCCTGATCAACTTCAGCGGATGTTTGAGCTCGCTCTTTGATGTATAAACAACCTCTTCCATTGTATTTATATTGACCTTACATTCAGGCTTGAAAATTTGCATTACTTGCCAGACTTAACAGAAATCTGTCCTGATTCAGCGCCGCCGCTGAACCTTTCTTGCAGATACCATTTTATCGTCTTACGGATTCCGGTCTCAAAATTTTCAGCTGCGCTCCAGCCCAACTCATTCTCAATCTTGGTAGCATCGATAGCATATCGTCGGTCATGTCCTGCGCGGTCTTTAACGAAAGTGATCTGCTCGCTGATAAGATTTCCCGTCGCTCCTCGGCCGTTCACTGTCAAGCAAAGAACATATAGTAGCGGCAATCTGGTTATTAGTCCGTTCATTCCTACCACCTATATTGTATGTCTCGCCGCTTTTCCCATCATGAAATGCTCTGTCTATTCCAGTTGCGTGATCCAATACATAAAGCCAGTCCCTCACATTTTTACCATCACCATAAATTGGAATTGGTTGTCCTGAAATCGCCTTTCGGATAATGGTGGGAATCAGTTTTTCACTATGTTGCTTAGGCCCGTAGTTATTCGAACAGTTCGTTGTCACTACATTAAGGCCATAGGTATGAAAATAGCTACGTACGAGCATATCGCTTGATGCCTTTGACGCCGAGTATGGACTGTTTGGAGCATAGGGTGTGGATTCAGTAAATAATCCCACTGCTCCCAGTGACCCATAAACTTCGTCAGTCGACACATGGAGAAATCTATTATTCTCTTTCCCTTTCCGAAATGAAAATGGTGCTTCCATCCAATGGTTACGCGCTGCATCAAGCAGTGTGAAAGTCCCGAATACATTCGTCCTGATAAAAGCTTCCGGCCCCTCGATAGAATTATCCACATGCGATTCTGCCGCAAAATGAATGACACCATTGAAGTCATATTTGTCGAAAAGTTCCTTCACCAATTGCGTGTCACAGATGTTGCCATGTATGAATGTATAATTTTTATGACCTTCAACTTCCTTCAGGTTGCTTAAGGTCACCCGCATAGGTCAACGCATCCAGATTAACAATGTGATATTCGTTGTATTTGGAAAGCAGGTACGGAATAAAATTCGAACCAATAAATCCCGCTCCTCCGGTAACTAGTAAATTCTTCATAGCGATAGTTCATTTAGGCAATCAACCAGGCTCTTGTGCCAATGCGGAATCTCGATTCCAAAAGTTTTTTTGATTTTACGCTTGTCCAACACGCTGAATGCCGGTCTCACTGCCAACGTTTTATACTCTTCAGTTGGTATAGGCATAATCTTGCAGGGCAGTTTATAGTGAGTCAACGATAAATGTGGCGAGATCGTACCAGGAAATACTTCCTTCGTTTGTGTAATGATAAATGCCAGGGCTATCTGTCTGTCCGGACGCAATGGCTCCTATGATTTTGATAATGGCCGCGCCCAGATCACGAGCATAAGTGGGTGAACCGATTTGATCGTTCACCACGCTAATAGCTTCACGCTCGGCCGCAAGACGTGAGATGGTTTTTACAAAGTTCTTTCCATAAGTAGAGTATACCCAAGCCGTCCGGATCACGTAGGCGTCTTTCAACGTTGACAGAACGTGTGTCTCTCCTTCAAGTTTCGATTTCCCGTAAACAGATAACGGATTGGTATTGGCAGTTTCAAAAATTGGCTTATTACCGTTTCCATCAAAAACGTAATCTGTGGATATATGAATAAGTCTGATTTGTTTCTCCTTACATATAGTAGCCAAGGTCTTCACCGCGCCAGCATTGATTCTGTACGCCAACCCACGATCTTCTTCCGCACGGTCAACAGCGGTATAAGCAGCACAATTGACGACAAAGTCAAAGTCCTTGCCCTCGAAAAAACGGAAAATAGCCTCATCACTTGCAAGGTCCATTTCCTCCACGTCGACAAACGTGTAATTGTAATGATTGGACCTGCTAGCGATACGTTTTATTTCGCTCCCTAACTGGCCACCCGCACCGGTAACTAAAATGTTTAACATCGTTAAAATTTAATAATTGCCTCAGCTAGTACCGGGTTCTTTTTATCCTTTTCTGAGAGAGAAATCAGCTCTTGCTTTACACCCCAGTCAATCTTCAGAGCAGGATCATTATACAGCACGCCCCCTTCAGCCTCCGGGTGATAATAATTGTCACATTTATAAAGGATTTCAGCAGCTTCACTTAACACCGAAAAGCCATGGGCAAATCCCTTAGGAACATATATCTGTCTCTTGTTTTCCGCTGATATTTCAATTGCGTAATATTTTCCAAAAGTAGGTTGATCTCTGCGCAGGTCAACTACAACATCGAGAATAGTTCCCGATAGAACGCGGACGAGTTTGGTCTGCGCATAGGGAGCATTTTGATAGTGAAGACCTCTTAATACACCGTGCTTTGAGCTGGACTGGTTATCCTGAATAAATTCTGCATCAAGTCCCAGACTCTTGAGCGCTTTCGAATTAAAGGACTCCATAAAATAGCCCCTGTTGTCTCCGAATACTTTCGGTTCAAGCAAGACCAGTCCCTCAAATCCCGTTTCAATGAGCTTCATCATAGATGAGTTAAGGGCCGTTCGTTGATGATCTTCAGCAAGTATTGGCCATATCCGTTTTTGGCCAACGGCATCGCTAGATCTCGCACCTGATCTTTCGATATGTACCCTTTACGGTATGCTATTTCTTCGAGGCAGGCAATCTTAAGGCCCTGGCGCTCTTCAATGGATTCCACAAAATTTGAAGCGCTCAACAGAGACTGATGTGTTCCTGTATCCAGCCATGCCATACCTCTTCCCAACAACTTTACATTTAGTGTGTTCTCCTGGAGATACAGTTTGTTCAGGTCGGTTATTTCCAGTTCGCCGCGGGCTGATGGCCTTACTTGTTTTGCTTTTTCAACCACGCTGTTGTCGTAGAAATAAAGCCCGGTAACCGCATAGTTGGATTTTGGCTCTTTTGGTTTTTCCTCCAATGAAATAACCTGCCCGTTGCTGTCGAAGTCGACAACGCCATACCTTTCCGGGTCGCTAACATAGTACCCGAAGACCGTTGCACCTTTTTTCTTCTTTACCGCTTCTTCAAGTGTCGCGGTAAAATTGTAACCGTAGAAAATGTTGTCCCCAAGTATCAATGCACACGCATCATTACCAATAAATTCTTCACCAATTAGAAATGCCTGGGCCAACCCATCGGGTGACGGCTGTACTTTATATTTAAGTGTAAGTCCAAATTGCTCGCCATCTCCCAATAGATTTTTGAACAGCTGAGTATCACTAGGAGTCGAGATGATCAATATTTCCCTGATGTTGGCCAGCATGAGCACAGACAAGCGGATAGTAGATCATCGGCTTGTCATACACCGGCAGAAGTTGCTTTGAGATTGCTTTCGTCGCTGGATACAAGCGGGTTCCAGAGCCGCCTGCAAGAATAATTCCTTTCACTATTTTAGTTCGTTATGCGATTGCCAAATAAAACGGGTTTTTAATCCCCTTCTGGCTATATAAAATCTTTCCTTGCCATAACACCACAAAATATTGAACGGCGGAGGGATTTTTACAGCTCAAGTTAAGGCCGCAAAGTTAGCGATTGAGGCGGAATACCCAAGGCCAGGCGTTGGACATCTACCCCCAGAATGCCGCTGGATTCCACGAACGTAAGATTTACTCACTTTATTGCGGCAGTGAGAAAAAAGTAACGTGCTTGACTTCCCGATTTCCCCCTACTTCCAAATTCTTCAATGACCGGTGACGTGTGCATTCCTTATTTTATACACAACGTCAATGGAAGGTCTTGCATCTTCTAAGGTGAATCCATTGCCTTTCAATATCTCCTCGATAGCTCCTGATATGGAGATCGGTAAATCCTTCACTGAACTCAATCTCTTCTCCTTCCAATGTTAATGAACGGTAAGTCCGTTTACCGGCAGATTTTACTTCCTTTGGAAGGTCATTGTAATCAATACTTAAAAACCAATTTACCCGCGCATTCTTAAGCTCCAGAAATCCCGCGGCGGAATCCCGCTGTAATTTGGAAACCTTAATAGTATTGACCGCGCCGAATATCCAAATGAGCATATCAAAAAAATGGATTCCGATATTGGTCGCAATACCTCCGGCTTTTGCACTATCTCCCTTCCAGCTGCTTTGATACCAGTTGCCGCGCGACGTGATGTATTTCAGATCTACGTCATAAACTTTGTTCTTCTGCCCATGAAGAATTTTTTCGCGCAGCGCGACAATTGCGGGATGCAGTCTAAGCTGCAGTATTGTGTTGACTTTTTTTTCCGTCTCTTTCTCGATCTCAGCGAGCGCGTCCAGGTTCCAGGGATTGAGCACCAGTGGTTTCTCACAAATGGCATCGGCGCCGTATCGCAATGCAAACCGGACGTGGGAGTCGTGCAAATAGTTTGGAGAACAAATCGAAACGTAATCCACTTTTTCCCCTTTCCTTTTCAGTTTGTCGAGGTGTCTGATCGAAGCGTTCGAACTCAGTAAAAAAATCAGCGTTTGGAAAATAGGAGTCAAGTACACCAACATTATCATGCTTGTCCAGCGCGGCAACAAGATTGCCTTTATTCTCCTTGATGGCCTTGAAGTGTCTTGGCGCAATAAATCCTGCTGCTCCGATTAATGCAAAGTTTTTCAATCAATTTTTTGTTTTTAGTCTATTATCAACGCTCAAGGCGTTTCTTCAAATACAACAAGTTCTTCTTTAACACGCAGAACATTACCAATCACCTCGCACAATATCCCTGAATGTTGAGTGTTGTCTGCTGAGTGTTGTTCCGGGTAAAGTAATCGTTGTTAAGAAACACTCAACAATCAACACTCAAGTGTAGTAAACTATTAAAGTCATTTTGTTTAACTCACCTTCGTAACAATACCGTTATTCAGTTTATACTTCTCTTTACTTTCCTCACAAACAGCCATGCCATCTTTAGTAAAAATCAGTTTGTGTCCATACTCGCTCATCCATCCCGTCTGACGTGCTGGATTTCCTACGACCAGTGCATAGTCTGGAACATTCTTTGTAACCACAGCGCCGGCGCCAATGAATGCATATCTGCCGATATCATTTCCGCAGACAACGGTAGCGTTGGCCCCGATCGTTGCTCCCTTCTTTACCAATGTTTTTGCGTATTGATTTTTCCGGTTGATAGCACTGCGTGGGTTGGTGACGTTGGTGAACACCATCGAAGGTCCCAGGAAAACGTCATCCTCACATTCAACACCAGTATATATCGAAACGTTGTTTTGTACTTTGACATTTTTACCCAGCACAACCTCCGGCGAGATGACCACATTCTGGCCGATGTTGCAGTTGTCTCCGATTGTACAGTTAGGCATAATATGCGAGAAGTGCCAGATCTTTGTACCATCGCCGATGCTGCAGCCCGGGTCGATAACCGCGGTGGGGTGGGCAAAATATTTATTTCCTTCCATCAATGGCTTAAATCTCAATTCGATATTACTTAATTCTCAAAATATCTCAGAATCGTTGTCGAGATAAACTCCAAGCTGTTCATCGGTCATTTCGGTATGAATCGGAATGAAAGCACCGACTTCGACAGCCTTTCGGTGACAGGAAAAGATCCTTCACCAAACTCTTTTTGTCGGTAGGCGTTTTGCAAATGCAACGGTATAGGGTAATATATCATTGTCGGAATCCCGGCGGACGCCAAATGTTCTCTCAACCCATTGCGTTTCCCTTCGACTTTAATGGTGTATTGATGAAATACGTGGGTGGAGTTGGGCGCACGATGGGGTAATTCAAGTCCTTTGATTCCCGTCAAATTCGCTGTCGTAATAAGCGGCTACTTCGTTCCTCTTCCGGGTATATTCGTCGAGATAATTCAACTTGACTTTAAGTATTGCAGCCTGAAGCGTATCCAGCCTGCTGTTAACACCGATGATGTCATGATGATATTTAACCTTCTGGCCATGATTGGCGATCATCCTGATTTTTTCAGCAAGCTTTTCATCTCTCGTAAATAGCGCACCTCCATCGCCATAACAACCCAGGTTCTTGGAAGGAAAAAAGGATGTGGTTCCGATGATTCCCATTGTTCCGGCGCGCCTGATCTTTTTATTACTGAAAGTATACTCCGCTCCAAGCGCTTGTGCCGCGTCTTCGATAACGTGGAGATTGTATTCTGTGGCGAGCCCGAGAATTTGTTCCATATCCGCGCATTGACCATACAAATGCACAGGAACAATCGCAACCGTTTTTTTTGTGATCTTCCTTTCTATACGCGTGATATCAATGTTGAATGTCTTTTCATCAACATCGACAAATACAGGCTTCAACCCCAGCAAAGCAATAACTTCCGCAGTAGCGACGTAGGTATGAACAGGAAGGATTACTTCATCACCCGGTTTGAAATCCAGCGCCATCATTGCAATTTGAAGCGCATCGGTTCCATTAGCACAGGGAATGACGTGCGGCGTCCCGACATATTGCTCCCATAGCCCTTGCAAATTCGCCAACTTCCTTGCCTTGAATAAATGCGGTAGAAGTAAGCACGTTTTGTATCGCATCATCAATCTCCGTTTTAATTCGGAGGTATTGGGATTGAAGGTCGACCATTTGAATTTTTTCCATAACCATTGAACTTGTACGCCAAAGTTGATAGTCAAGTCTAGCCATTAATATTTCGGATCTTTTTTTCCCACTGCCACGCGTGAAGCAGGGATTCTTCGACGGAGTATTTTGTTTTCCAGTCAAATGCCTGATTTATCTTTGCCGGATCGGCATAGACTTTCTCGATATCGCCTGCCCGGCGCGGACCCATTACATAGGGAACATTGACGCCGGTTACCTTGATGAATTTTTGAATCAAGCTGAAGAACAGAAACACCGATGCCGGTGCCCAGGTTGAAAACTTCGTAAAGATTCTTCTTCTGTTCTTCTTGAGAGAAACTCCATAGCCTTTACGTGTGCAGTAGCAACATCCACGACATGAATAAAGTCCCGGATACAGGTACCATCAGGTGTATTGTAGTCATTGCCAAAAATGGTAAGCTGCTTTCGAACTCCCGCCGCAGTCTGAGTAATGTACGGAACCAGATTGTTGGGTGTACCGATTGGCAGTTCTCCTATCAATGTGCTTGGATGGGCTCCGATAGGATTGAAATACCGAAGCGAAACGATCCTGAATCCTGTCTGATATGCATCCTCGAGTATTCGTTCACATACTTGTTTCGTCGCGCCATAAGGGGATTCCGCTCTTTTAAAAGGAGCACTCTCGTTTACAGGGATATGGTCAGGTTGGCCATATACGGTGCATGAAGAGGAAAATATTAAGATCCCTGACATTGTTTTCCTGCATCACTTCCATCAAAGTGCAACAATGAGATCCAACATTGTTTCGATAATAGTCTAACGGCTGCTCAACCGATTCCCCAACCGATTTGTACGCAGCAAAATGAAGCACACATGATAAATGGACCTACTGACTTAAATAATTTTGTTAGAAAATCTTTATCACAACAATCTCCTTCAACGAATTCAAGTAGGCTTTTCTGTTATCTTTTTAATGCCGTCGAGCAGGGTCTTGTCGCTTTTTGAAAAATTATCGATCACTACAGGATCGTATCCCGCCGCGATCAATTCAACAACCGTATGTGCGCCGATATATCCAGCTCCGCCAGTGAGAAGTATTCTTTTTTTTGAACTCATCTTGTGTATTGCTTTAAAGTCTGCGCGGTAACTTTGTCTTTTATCAAGTACTCCTTTCACGTCATAAACTACTGTCTTTTCATAACGAATATGTCCTTCCAATCAATTGTTTAAACTCATCGTGGCCGACTGCCAGAACTATCGCATGGTATTTTTATTGAGTGTTTTCGTAAGGGGTAAGTTGTATTCGTGTTTGACTTCTTCAGCGTTGGCTAATGGATCATAGATATCTACTATTGTTCCGAAGCTCTGCAACTCGCTGAATCAACATCAACCACTCTGCTGTTTCTGATATCCGGGACAATTCTCCTTAAAGGTGATACCGAGAACAAGGACGTTCGCTTTGTTTATTGGCAGATCGTTTTGCGCCATCAGCTTTATTACAGTATTGGCGACATGGATCCCCATGTTATCGTTGATCTTTCGCCCGGAAAGAATTACTTCCGAATGATAACCCAGGCTCTCAGCTTTGTGCGTCAGATAATAAGGGTCTACACCGATACAATGGCCACCGACGAGTCCGGGTTTGAAGGGTAGGAAATTCCATTTCGTTCCTGCCGCCGCCAGTACCTCCTGCGTGTCTATTCCGATTCGTTCAAAGATCAATGCCAAGCTCGTTCACAAAAGCAATGTTAATGTCACGCTGAGAATTCTCGATCACCTTCGCAGCTTCAGCAACTTTTAGTGAAGAAGCTTTGTGCGTTCCTGCCGTTATTATTTTCTTGTAGAAGTTGATCCACCTTGTCAGCGATTTCAGGAGTACTGCCACTTGTGACTCTTTTTAATTGTGGTGACACGATGCACCTTATCACCGGGATTGATTCGCTCAGGTGAATAGCCACAGAAAAAATCGCGATTGAATTTCAATCCACTTGTCTTTTCGAGGATCGGCACACAAATTTCTTCTGTACATCCTGGGTACACTGTTGACTCGTAAATAACAATATCACCTTTCTTTAGTACAGAACCAACAGTCCCGCTCGCACGTTCCAGCGGACGTAGATCAGGTTTCTTGAATTCATCAATCGGTGTAGGAACGGTAACAATGAAATATTTAGCCTCCTCGCAGATCGTCCAGTACATTAGTATATTTTAATTGAGGCAACGTTTCAACGTCTCGGTCTCAACTTCGTGAGTCCTGTCGTATCCACTTTTTAGTTCATCAATGCGATTCTTGTTTATATCAAATCCGATGACATCAAATATTTTTCCAAACTCAACCGCAAGGGGAAGTCCCACGTAACCAAGTCCAATTATTCCTATCTTATCCATTCAGCGAGAGAGTTTATTTACACCTTGTAATAGCTCCTATACCAATCAACAAAATTACCAACGCCAACCTCAATAGGCGTCGACGGCTTAAAACCTATATCACGTATCAGATCATCAATATTTGCATACGTCTCTTCAACATCCCCGTCTTGAATGGGTAAAAAATTCTTCTTCGCTTTTTTCCCAATCTTCTCTTCAATCACTTCAATAAATCGCATCAATTCGACGGGTTGATTGTTGCCAATGTTATACACTCTGTAGGGGGCAAAGCTTGTTGCCGGGTCTGGATTCTTCGCATCCCATGCATTGTTCGGCGTGGCAACCTTAGGAATTAAGCGGACCAAACCCTTCACGATGTCGTCGATATACGTAAAGTCCCGTCGCATCAATCCGTTATTGTAAACATCAATCGCCTTACCTTCGAAGATCGCTTTCGTGAAGAGGTAAAGGGCCATATCCGGACGGCCATACGGCCCGTATACAGTAAAGAACCTCAGGCCCGTGGTCGGAATATTGTAGAGGACCGAATAAGTATGAGCCATCAGCTCATTTGACTTCTTTGTCGCGGCGTATAGCGAAAGCGGGTGATCGATATTGTCGTGAACGGAAAACGGAATTTTCTTATTTGCACCATATACGGAGCTCGAAGATGCATACAACAGATGTTTTACCTTTGCGCTGTCTGCAAATTTCCAGCACATTCAAAAAGCCTAGAATGTTACTCTCCACATAAGCATGTGGGTTAATCAACGAATATCTTACCCCGGCCTGTGCAGCAAGGTTGACGACATAGTCAAAAGACTCCTCACTCAACGTCGACGTCAATGTTTTGATATCTGTGAGATCAATCTTGTGAAATGTAAATAAGTCGTGTCCCTTAAGAAGATTGAGTCGCGACTGCTTTAGGTTGACATCATAATAGTCGTTAATATTGTCTATGCCGACTACACGATATCCCAGATTGCAAAGTTTTTGAGAAAGATGAAATCCAATGAATCCGGCCGCACCAGTTACTAAGACATGAGGATTTGATTGCATGAACTACCCTTGAGTTTTAGCAGGCAAAACTAACAGATTAGCGCGAATTTATAATATTTTCTATTTTTCGGGATATTTATCAACCAGACATGCCTTCAAGCGTTCAAAAGAAAAGCGATGAAATCGATTTGTTCGAATTACTTCTTCAATACGTTATCCTCGTCTGAAGGCAAATCTTTTCAACGTAATCCTTCTATTCTTACTGGGCGTTGCGATCGGGCGTAGTGTATTTCTACTCGTCAACAAAAGTTCTACGGAAACAGAATGATCATCAGCTCAACAATACTCACACATTCGTATGCAAGAGTTTTGTTCGAGAATGCAAACAAGCTTACTTGGCGAAGGAAGTTCCGCCATGTCTTGCAGCGCAATTCAAAGTTCTCGCAGGAAGTCGTCGACAAGACTTATCTCTTTGGCGATTGAAAGGTGAATAAAATACCTGGCGAAGAATTAAGGACAGCGAACGATTTTTGATTACTGCAGAAGTCATAGATGAGAAGGTACTTCCCGAACTTCAAAAGGGACTAATGACATATTTCGAGAACAATGATTTTGTCAAAGTTAGGGTTGAGCAGAACACAAGTACTTTTTCAAGCAAATGCTCGACCAGCGTGGAAAAGGAAATTAAGGATCTTGAAGAACTTAAAGGAAAGGATTTCCGATGGCAGATTTTTTCAAACCACGAAGGGAAACGTTATGTTTGATCCAACCACGTCAATTCGAAGATCTTGAACTTACGCGAAAAGAAGATCAACTATGAAAACGATTTGCAATGAGCAACAGCGTTCAGGTGATTGACGGCTTTTCGGAATTTCAAAAGGAAAGCAGACCCCGGCTAACTTTAAATCTCGCAGGAGGAGCAGTCTTTCGGATTTTTGCTGGCGGGATAATTCTTTAGCATATAAAGGGCTTGCAGAGACTCCTGAACATCGCAGAATCAAATTAAGTACGACCGCATGATCCTCGCCCTCATCCACAAAGAATTTACCCTTGAGCTACGTCGCAAGAGTGTTATATCAGGCATCGGTCTTTATCTTTTTAGTCTGATATTTATTTGTTATCTGACATTCAGCCTTCGCCAGAGCGGTATCAACGAAGCAACGTGGTCGGCGCTGTTTTGGCTTGCAATACTCTTTTCAATGGTAAATAGCGTGGCCAAGAGTTTCATTGGGGAAAAAAAGGGATCATTCATCTACTTCTATACCGTCGCCAGTCCACAGGCTATTATCCTTTCAAAAATCATCTACAATACGGCGTTGTGCCTGGTACTTTCGCTTAGCGGCTTCCTTCTTTTTTCCCTCTTCATAAGCAATCCGGTTAAGGATCCTGCGATCTTCATTCTCACGCTGGTATTGTCGTCGTTTGGTTTTTCCGCCGCGCTCAGCCTGATCTCTGGAATTGCCTCAAAAGCCAACAACAGTAGTATCCTTATGGCGGTATTGAGTTTTCCCATTATCATCGCGCTGCTTCTTATGGCCATCAAGGTCACCAAGAACGCGCTTGACGGACTGGAGCGCGACGCGAGCCTGGATGAGCTGCTCAACCTCTTCGCAATAAATTGTATTCTTACCGCCCTCGCATATATCCTCTTCCCTTATATTTGGCGCAGCTAATGGCTGCAGTCTGAATACACGGCGCAGCCTTATTAACACCTTCTGATTCAATGAAGAACTGGCTCAAAATTGTTGCTGTTGTTTTGCTTTTTTATGTTCACATCGGCGGAATGTTATTGGACGTTCCCCGGCTTAACATACTTAACGAGACCATCCGCGCCCTTTATTTTCACGTACCGATGTGGTTTGGAATGGTATTTCTGTTTTTGCTGTCGGTGTATTACTCGATCCGGTATCTGAGGAATCCTTCACAGCAGTTTGATTATCGTGCAGTCGAGTATGCCAACGCGGGCCTGCTCTTTGGCATTTTAGGAATGCTTACGGGGATGTTATGGGCAAACTATGCATGGGGTTCACCCTGGCACGGCGATCCCAAGCAGAATGGCGCGGCTATTGCGCTGCTGGTTTACCTGGCCTATTTTGTTTTACGTGGATCCGTGGATAACGAGGAGCAACGCGGCCGGCTTAGTGCAGTCTATAATATTTTTGCCTTTGCCGCGATGGTGCCGCTCATTTTTATAATCCCCCGAATGACGAGTTCTATGCATCCCGGAAGCGGCGGAAATCCGGGCTTTAATATGTACGACCTGGACAACCGGATGCGCCTGATTTTTTATCCTGCTGTGTTAGCCTGGATTTTGATCGGTGTGTGGATCGTGTCGATTCGTGTTAAAGTGAGAACATTAGAAGAAAAAATACTTGAATTGGAACATGGAAAAACTTATTAAGAATATTCTCCGGATTGCCCTATTGTTTGTTTCAGCCTTAGCCTATGGTCAGTCTGACGTGCAAATGGCCGACGGAATGCGCGCCGAAGGCAAAATTTATGTGGTGGTGGGTATCATCCTGATCGTGCTGACAGGCCTGGTTGTTTATCTTTTCATCCTTGACCGAAAGGTCAAAAAGCTCGAAAATCTCCTGGGAGAAAAAAATCGCGCCAGGCAAATAACAGCCTTGTCCGCCGAAGCCCCTCGCGAAGGCGGATCCGCCAAAGTTCCTCGCTGAAGACCGGTTTTTTCGAAGAATAATCCCTGATTTCTACCCATTTGTATCTAATTTTGAGGCGATTGAATAGAGGTTTATGAAAAAATCGCACATTTTAATTTTGGTAGTAATTGCTGCGGCAATCGCCATTATTGTCTCTACCGCGGGCGATGCCAGCACCTATGTGACCTTCGACGAGGCCCAGGCAATGTGGACGTCCGGCAACAAGAAAGAGATCCATGTCGTTGGCGAATTGAAGAAAGACAAGAGTGGCCATATTATTGGAATTGAGGAGGGTGAGGACAGAGTGTCGTTTTCCTTTGTTATGGTTGACGATAAGGGCAGAGAACAGAAGGTAACATACAATCAACCGATGCCAGCGGATTTTACCCGATCAGAAAAAGTGGTTGTCATCGGTAGCTACGACGATAATAACTTCATGGCTAGTAAGATCTTGTTGAAGTGCCCATCAAAGTATCAGGAACAAAACATAAATGTCTAAGAGGATAACTGATTCCTTTTAACTAATTCATTAAAGTAAGAGATGATGCATTATTTTGTTGGTGACCTGGGTCACCTTTTTGTTATTACATCTTTCATAACTGCTTTTGTCACGGCGCTTTCCTATTTCAAGGCGGTGACCGTTACCTCATTGGATAAGAAAGCCGTGTGGCTTCAGAATGGCAAGGTTTCCTTTTACATTCATACAATAGCAGTACTCGGCATCTGCGTGACGTTGTTCGTGATTATTTCAAATCATTATTTTGAATATCATTATGCGTATAACTACTCCGATAAAAAACTTCCTGCTTACTATCTCATCTCAACTTTTTGGAATGGACAGGAAGGAAGCTTTATGCTATGGATGTTCTGGCACTGCCGTTCTTGGGAGTCATTATCATCCATACGAATAAATTCTGGGAAGCACCTGTAATGACCATCTTCGCGTTGGTTCAGGCATTCCTTGGCTTCCATGATACTGGGTGTGGTCATCCCGGGCTTAAATGTTAAGATCGGAAGCTCGCCTTTTATACTCTTGAGGGATGCGATGCGAGATGCTCCCATCTTTGCCGCGCAGCCAGAATTCGTTCCAAAGGATGGCAACGGACTAAATCCCTTGTTACAGAATTATTGGATGGTCATTCATCCGCCCACATTATTCCTTGGATTCGCTTCTACTTTGGTCCCTTTTTCCTTTTGTATTGCCGGACTCTGGCTAAAGAAATATCGTGACTGGGTACGACCCGCACTTCCTTGGGCGTTATTCAGCGGCGCTATTCTTGGACTAGGCATTCTGATGGGAGGCTATTGGGCGTACGAAACGCTAAACTTTGGCGGGTATTGGAATTGGGATCCCGTTGAAAATGCAGTGTACGTACCATGGTTGATCCTTATCGCTTCCATTCACACCATGATCACTTATAAGAATAGTGAGACTGCCCTTAAGGCGTCCATCGTGCTGGTGATTGCTGTGTTTGTCCTGATACTGTATTCAACATTCCTGACACGAAGCGGCGTGTTAGGCGACGCTTCAGTGCACTCATTTACCGATCTTGGCCTTTCAGGTCAACTTCTTATCTATTTATTCTTCTTTACAGCGGTAGCGGTCGTGCTTTCGATCTTGCGATGGAAAGAAATTCCATCCACTGAAAAAGAAGCATCCGTGTATTCGAGAGAATTCTGGATTTTTATCGGTGCATTAACACTCAGCCTCATGAGCTTCCAGGTGTTAATACCCACTTCCATTCCTGTGTGGAACAAAATTGTGGGCTTGTTCGGTGGAACATCAAACATGGCTCCGCCTGCTGAACAGATTACCTTCTATTCAAATTTCAACTCTGGTTCGCTGTTATTGTTGGACTGCTGTCGGGAATGGGTCAATTCTTCTGGTGGAAAAAAATTGACAAAGACCAACTCAGAAAAGATCTAACAACCCCTGCGTTGATTGCACTCGTGTTGTTTGCCCTGATCATTACCGTAGGGCAGGTTTACACGATCGAATACATCATCCTCACATTTGCGGGCGTATTTACCTTTGTCGCTAATATCTGGATATTATCGACTGTAATTAAGACAAGCCCCGGACTCTCGGGCGGAGCTGTTGCGCACATCGGTGTAGGATTGATGCTTATCGGGATCATGTTTTCAGCCGGGTTATTCGAAGGTGGTTTCGCTTAACAACACCGGGTATGCTCATCTCTAATGAATTCAGCAAGGAATTCAACAGGGACAATCTTCTTCTATTCGTTAACGAACCACGTACTATGTGGGGTTATGACATCGAGTATTTGGGCGAACGTCTCGAGCCACGTTTTCACGGCGGGTATATACGCAAGAGTGATGTAACAACAACTGCAAATCGTGATGTCGTGATCGCAAAGACGGCGATGAATGTCGACGGAACAACCTACAATCCGAAGGATACCATTGAGATCCGTGGCGAAAATACTTTCTATGAGATCCAGCTCCGACGCGGACAAAAGAAATACACACTATTCCCACGGGCACAGATAAACCCGGACATGGGCGGCCTATTGGTCTCACCGGACATTTACAGAACAGTTTCCGCAGATCTTTATACACACGTATCCTCCGTAATGAAACCTTCAGAGGACGAAGAGTGGAGCAAGCTCGAAGAAATCAAAACAAAGTTGGGACAGGAGTTTTTTGCTAACGATTATGTTGCAACCCTTGAATCCGTTGATCGGGTTTTTGAGGTCGAGGGCGTTGTGTTGACCAACGAGGATGTAGCCGTGAAAGCAACGGTACGCATACAGGGTGAACAAGGTGAATATATTGCAGAACCGTTGTTCGTAATCAAAGACAAATTGGTAGGTCGTATTCCCGATGAGGTCAAAGACCTTGGAGTGAGGATCACGCTGATGAATATACATCCTGAAACGAGTGAATTCACGATCGGCCTAAACACAAGGCAAAAAGATTGGGTGGTTATTAAAGCACTGGAAAAGCCCTACATCAATGTCCTTTGGATCGGCACGCTTGTTCTGATGACTGGCTTTGGCATCGCCATGACCCGCCGCATACGTGAATTCAGCAAGATGAAAGCAAAAGGAATGGAGTAGCATCTGAACTCCCGGCAATTCCCTGGTATTTTGTTCTTCAGAATACTTGTCTGTTTTCTTTCAGATAGCGCCTGCAATTCTAAATTTCAAATTGCTTACTTTTCATAAAACTTGATTCTATGCGGAATTTCTTATCCATTACTTTTTTCTGCTGCGTTTTTTTTGGAGTGAAAGCCCAAAAGACCAAGCAGGAAGTCGCCGAAGCAATCAATTCGAAGTACGCCTCATATTCCGCCATTGCAAAAAAGATATGGGATTACGCTGAGGTCGGATATAAAGAAGCGAAAAGTTCAGCATTGTTGCAGGAAACGCTTGCCCAGGCTGGTTTTAAAATTGAAAAAGGCGTAGCGGGAATACCAACGGCATTCATTGCAACGTATGGAAGCGGCAAACCAGTCATTGGAATTTTGGGAGAATACGATGCGTTGCCTGGAATCTCACAGGATGCAGTACCCGAAGTAAAACCCATCGCTGGAAAGACATCAGGCCACGCCTGTGGCCACCACCTTTTCGGAACAGCGTCGGCGGCTGCAGCAATTGAAGTAAAGAACTGGATGATCGCCACGAAGAAGTCGGGCACTCTTAGATTTTATGGGACGCCCGCAGAAGAAGGGGGAGCTGGAAAAGTTTACATGGTTCGCGAAGGATTTTTCAAGGATGTTGATGTCGTTCTTCATTGGCACCCCGCGTCGCTGAACAACGCCGAGACAGGGGGAACACTTGCCAACAAGAACGGCAAGTTCAGGTTTTACGGAATTGCCTCACATGCGGCTGCATCGCCTGAACGTGGACGGTCTTCTCTTGACGCAGTGGAAGCTATGGACGCCATGGTCAACATGATGCGCGAGCACGTAACACCGGAGACACGTATCCATTACGTGATCACACGGGGCGGTGAAGCTCCAAACGTTGTTCCTGCATTCGCCGAGGTATATTATTATGTCCGCCATCCTAACCGCGATGAGGTTAAAGCTGTTTGGGAACGGATAGTTAAGGCAGCGCAGGGAGCGGCATATGGGAACAGAAACAAGAATGGAGGTTGAGTTAATGGGAGGGGTATACAATATGCTGCCCAATGAAACACTGGCGAAAGTGATGGACAAAAACCTGCACACGGTTGGAGGTTACTCCTATAATGAACAAGAAAAGGAATTCGCCACAAAGATTCAGAAAACATTAAGCGGGACGATACCGAAACTCGAGAGTTCCAACGAAATTGAACCTTACCAGCTGAAGGACGGTGTCGCTTCGACAGACGTGGCCGACGTGAGCTGGGTAGTACCAACGGTTGGGCTAGCTACAGCTACATGGGTGCCTGGAACGCCAGCGCACAGCTGGCAAGCGGTCGCAGCAGGTGGCACATCTATTGGATTTAAGGGAATGATAGTTGCCGCTAAAACTCTTGCGCTGACGGCAATCGATATGTTTGAATCACCGGATGTAATTGCTGAGTCCTGGAAAGAACTCAAAAGGCGTCGTGGTGATAATTTTGTATACGAAGCTTTATTGGGCGATCGAAAACCTGCTCTCAACTACAGGGATTAGTTATGAGTTATGAGTTATGAGTTATGAGTCTGAGGCCTGAAGCATGGGTGCGGGAATACGCACACGCTGAGTGCGTAAACACCCCTCGCGGTGGTCAGTCTGCACTCCACACGCACATACTAACTTATAACCGCTTGGATTAGATTATTTTTTCGATTAGTTCATCCTCACTTATTCCGTCTGCTTCTGCCTTGAAGTTCCTGACGATACGATGACGAAGCACCGGTTTGGCTACTGCTTGTATATCTTCGATATCAGGTGAATACTTGCCATTTAAGAGGGCATTACATTTTGAACCTAGCACCAGATATTGTGATGCCCGTGGACCCGCGCCCCATTCCAGATACTCATTCGCAACACCCATGCTTCCATTTAATCCCGGCCGTGTCTTGTTGGCAAGGCCCACAGCGTATTCAATGACATTGTCTGCAACGGGAACCCTGCGGATGAGGTGCTGGAAGTAACTGATCTCAGCCCCGCTGAGCACCTTCGAGGTTGTCTTCTGTTCATCTGATGTCGTTGTCTTCACCACTTCGACCTCGTCCTTGAAAGCTGGATATGTGAGCTTGATATTAAACATAAAGCGGTCAAGCTGGGCTTCTGGCAGCGGATATGTTCCTTCTTGTTCAATGGGATTTTGCGTCGCTAGAACAAAGAATGGCCTCGGTAATTCATAACGCTGCCCGGCAATAGTAACAGCATACTCCTGCATCGACTCGAGTAACGCCGCCTGTGTTTTGGGAGGCGTGCGATTGATCTCATCTGCCAATAATATATTGGCGAACACAGGACCCTTAACAAACTTAAAATTCCTTTCCTTGTCCATCGTTTCAGCCCCAACGATATCTGATGGCATCAGGTCGGGAGTGAACTGTATTCGCTTAAACTCCAAGTCAAGCGATGTGGCAATGGTTTGAACTAGTAAGGTTTTCGCCAATCCGGGAACCCCCACCAGGAGGGAATGCCCTTGACAAAATATACCGGTTAGAACCTGACGCACGACTTCCTCTTGTCCGATGACAATTTTGGAAATTTCTGCTTTAAGTCTCTTATAGGCGTCAGCCAGTGCGTTGGCTGCATCTACGTCAGAAGAAAAATTGGTCATCATCGCTAGTCTAATAGTCCGCAGTTATCGTATGTGGGATCAATATTTATAAACACATCTAATCTCGATTTTTGAAACCACTTCTCTAAAATTTTCTCTTTTTTCTCATTCAAGGTCGCTGCCTGAATTTTTGTCCAATCCTGCTCCAGAGATGCCTGGTGCGGGGCAATCCTAGCCTTGTAATATAGAATTCTCACGGCATCCTTTCCATCATCTGTTCGATAGGCTATAGGCTTGGAGACCTCCCCAGTCTTCATTGAATCCAGTTTAAAGAAAACGATAGGATCCAATTCATCTACCGTCAATTGAAGACCGCCATCACGATCACTGAAAAATCCGCCATTGCCTTTCGTGGCCACATCATCCGAATACTCTTTAGCAGCTGTTTGGAATTTTATACTGTCACTAACGATCTTGCTTCTTAAGCTATCAAGATAATCTGCCGCGTCTTTTAAATCCTGCTCCGAAGGTTTAGGCGACATCAATATATGACGAGATTGATATTCATTTCCTCGCCTCTCGATCAACTGCATGATGTGATAACCAAACGGCGACTTAAAAGGCATAGAAATTTCATTGGGCTTTAGCTTAAAAGCCATTGCCTCATATTCCGGAACCATTCGGCCTCGACCAGACCAACCCATTTCTCCCCCATTTTGAATTACACTTGGGTCATCTGAATAGTCCTTTGCTAATTTGGCAAAATCTTCACCTGCTAATATTCTATTCCGAATACTGATCAAGTCGGCTTTCAGTTTGATTCTCCTGCGCCTCATTCACCTCGGCAATCTTCACGATTTGCGCTACCTCAACCGATGCAGAGAAATAAGGCAGGCTATCCTTGGGAATCCTATCAAAGAATCTTTTCACCTCAGCCGGGGTAACCACAATGCCTTTTGTAAGTTCTTCCTCCATTCTACTTACGATCATCTGTTCCCTGATCTGTTCACGGAGTTCAAGCCTTATCTGCTCCATTGTTTTTCCATAGAGAGCTTCAAGCTCGTCAACCGTTCTTCCCGATTGTGCCATGATCATATCCATTCTATTGCCAGTGTTCAAGTCAACCTCTCCATCCAGCACAACAACTGAGTCGATCTCAGCCTTTGCAAGCATGAGCTTGTTTCGCACCAGCATAGCAAGGTATTGACACTTTGCCTCCTGTGACTGAGAGCCTCCGTTCGTAAGGTAGTCCTGGTACGCACGCTCCAGTTCTGATTTGATAACGATGTAGTTGTCGACCTTGGCAATTATCTTGTCAACTACGAATCCGTTGTCTTCTGTTTCACTTTTGCCTTCGGTTTCACTCTGGCCAAAAGTGAAAAGGCTCGAACATAATGCTACCACTATAAGGGTGACCTTTGTCATTGTCTCCTCTGTTTTTTTCTTAGTTAAAAATCTCAAATTCATTTTGATCCAACGCATACTTGTAAACTTCATCTTCCAACTTCTTCGCTAATTCAACTTTTCGCTTATTTAATATAATATTCTTGATGTCATCCATAACAAACTCCAGCGGAGATATGTTGTCAAGAATCCTGTATTGCCGCACACGGAGAAAATAAAGATAGTTGTCATCCGATGTTTCAAAGTAAGGATTTGATTTCAGGAACTGGATCTTGTTTGGGATCTCCACCAGTGGTGAGTTCTTAACAAGGTCATCAAAGGCAATCCAGTTTGATCCTGAAATATGGTACGCAACTGAAAAACTCAGACAGTACGATTTTAATTCATTTTCATCCTTCTCACGAGTAGAAAAAATCAGCTCCTTGATCTTACCAGTCCTTGGCGCATTCTTTGGAACTTTTACAAAGGTGCCTTGAACAATGTTCTGCTTCAGAATGAAATTATCGATATTAGCTTTATAATACTTCTCAACTTCATCGTAAGAAACCGCAGTGTCAAGGTGCTGCTTGATGTAATAGGTCTGATATTCGTACGCAATGATACTATATCTGTAATCAAGAATCTTACGCTCCACCTGAGCTTCATTAATATCAATCTTTCTGGACGCCTCCTGGATTAGAAGTTGTTTTCTTATCCAGCTATCGATATAGGCTTCCACCAGCCTAGTACTATCCAGGGCAGGTGTACCTGGCGCCACAATACCCACCAGCTCATCCCTGTAAAGGTAGCTCCCGTTTGCCCGGGCAGCGGCTGGGCGGTCGGCGTCTCCTTCCGCGTTATTTACCTTCATTTTGATAAGATCACAACCTGAAAGGAATATGACCAAAAAGACAAAAACAGGCCCAGCAGGCCAGCGAAAGCCTTCTATTCCACTATTTTGGCCGCAGTTGCTGCAAAATGTACTGTTTCCCCTTTTCATTCACCTTTACGGTATACCTCTTCCTTAGCTGTTCCAGCCACATTTTCTCTAAAAAAGCCTGATAATCCGATATAATGGCCGGTCTCGCTTCCTCAAACGACATGGGACCGGGTGGCAGTATATCTTTAAGCCACGCAAGGTAATACATTCCATTGTTTTCTACGGAATAAAGGCCCTTCTCCCAAGGCACCTTTTGAAGGATAGCCTTGTCTTCCTTCTTGAAGTAGCCAGACTCCACTTTTACCTTCTTGCCGGACACTAAATCTTCTGCGCTTTTGTCGTCCCCAGCTGTCAGCATGTTCTTTAGCTGAGCGACTACATCCTTTGAATTTGATGAGTAGATCATGGTTTTGGCGCGCTCTCCGGCCTGGTAATCGGCAAGGTGGTTCTTATAGTACGTGTGTTGTCCGGCAGAATCTTCCGCAGCTTTATTCCACACCTCTTTTTCCATGATCTCAAAAAGCAGAATGCCTTCATAATACTCTTTCAGAAGATATCGATAGGTTGGGTTGTTACGCATGATCTGTTCCTCCACCTTTTCAAAGATGATTGCATCGGCGTAATTGTTGTAAAGTTGTTCAAAAATCTTGGCGGGTGACTGTGCATTTGCTTTTTGGGTCTTCTGAACATAATTAAAGAATTCCTTAACGGTGTAACCAGTTCCCTGTACACTGAATAAAACCTGCTTATCAGCATTTGGAAAAAGCGGCGGCTTCCACGATCCGCGCTGAAGGCTTGAATCCGCAAGCACCAAAACACTTTTCTTTGTCTCGGCATTTTCCGAGAACTGATAGTCCTTCCTGAGTTTTGCCTGAAGCGCTTGCTTGGAGAGTTCTGTGCGTTCATCGCGCGTCACGCGACTTTTCAGCGATGCTTGCATTGCTTCAAAACTTTGCAAAGGCATTTTTTTCTCAAGTCGAAGAATATGCCAGCCGTATTGAGTCTGAAATGGGTCTGAAATTTCGCCGGGTTTCTCGAGTTGAAATGCCATTCTTTCAAATTCAGGCACTGCTGCCATTCCTCCAGTTCCAAAAGGCCGTAGTCTTCCGCCACTTTCTTTAGTCGCGGGGTCTTCAGAATATTCATTACAAAGGTCATCCCATTTTACTCCTGCCTGAAGTTGTTCATAAACCGCGAAAATCGTGTTCTTCGCCTTTTCATTGTCTTTTTGTTCACCTGTACGGACCATGATATGTGCTACTTCAACTTCTCCACGTGCCGCACGTCTGTCCAAAACTTTTATGATATGATAGCCATAGCGCGTCCTTACCGGTAAGCTGATCTGACCAACAGGAGTTTGATACGCCGCCGTTTCAAATGGATACACCATTTGTAGTGAAGTGAAATATCCCAGGTTTCCCTGATTTATTTTGGCCGACTCATCGTCCGAATAAGTTGTCGCAGCCTTACCAAAATCTTCACCCTGAAGGATCTTGTTGCGTAAGTCCATAATTTTCGTGTAGGCCTTCAGTGTATCCTCCGGAGATGCATCGGGCTTTGTCTTGATAAGGATATGGGATGCATTAACTTCTTCCTGCAATCTTTCATAAGTCAGTCTCATCAGGCTATCTGTAAGTTTTGCGTCGGGCAGGTAGGGCTTGCGTAGTTCATCCCGGTAAGAGTTGTACTCTTTCACAAAAGCAGCAGTAGTATCCATACCACGTCGTTTCGCTTCGTGAACTTTCAGTTTGAAATTGATGAACAATGATAAATACTCCTGGATTTTTTGATCAGTGAAATCCTGCTCTTTATTCTGGTGATTCTTGTTGTAGAGATAAATGAATTCGTCTCCGGTAACAACGTCTTTGGCAACAGAAAAAACGACGATCGGTTTTTCCTTCTTTTGCCGGTTTGTCCCCGATTGCGCGAGGGCCAAGGAAATTATCCCACTGCAGACAAGCAGAAGGGCAGCACGCTTCAACATGTTTTGTAAAAGATTATTTAAAGTGAACGCTCTTAACCAACCGGCAAATATTTCTGCCTTCGGTTTTTTGATATTCTATTTTGTCCATGATCGATTTGACCAGTCGTATGCCAAGTCCTCCCTTGCGTTTCTCATGGACGATACTATCCAAAGCGGGAGTAGTGAATTCATTGATATCAAACACGGTACCATCATCGATGAGCTCAAAGACAAGAGGGTTGTTCTTTTCGACGAGTATGTGGAGCTCAAAAAGATCATCGGGGTTGCAATGGTGAGCGTGAATCATCAGGTTGGAGCACATTTCATCTAAAGCGAGCACGATCTCGCTTATCTCTAAATCAGAAATGCCATGATTCTTCAATGAAGTCCGGATAAAATCCCGGACATCTTTCAGGTTCTCTATACTACAACCAACTTTAAACTTATAGTTCATTTACAATTTGCTTTGCTTGAACTTTATCTTTTCCTATTTGCAGCAGCTCATTAAGGCCGAGTATACTGAAAGTGTTTGCTACCTTTTCACTCATCCCGAATAAAACCATCTTGATGTCGCGGTCCTTGAATTCTTCGATGTAAGACATAAATACGCCTAGGCCCGCCGATGAAATGTATTCCAGAGCGCTGCAGTCAACGAGGATTTTCCTAAATCCTTCTCCCACACTTTTTGCAATTGCCAGGTCAAGCTCGATGGAGGAGCTGGCGTCAATTTCGCCGATTAGTGCGATAATATCAGCTCCGTCTTCTTGCAGTCTTTTGATGTGGATCATAGGTTATTAACGTTATTTATACATTTATGTTCATACCGGATGCCCTGGCGTATGCGCCGGAAATCCTACGTTTTTAATCAGCAAATTTGACCACCATAGTCGTATAGTCGTCATCAATATTGTCTGTGCCGGAAAATTCATATAGCCTTTTTATCATGTGATCCTGGATCTCTTTTGGAGACAACGAATGAACCTCGCAAACAGTCGTCAACAATCTATCGTATCCGAACTCTTCTCCCTTATTGTCTTTCGCTTCGGTAATTCCATCAGTGTATAAAACCATCACGTCACCACATTTATAGTCAAATTCATACGCCTGAATAAAATTGGAATAGCTCTTGTTTCGCACCATACCAAGCGCTACACCCTTGTCCTTAAAGTATTCAGCGTGTTGTTTACTCTGCGTGATAATACAACACAGGGCAATGACCCGCCCGGGCGTAGCGAATCTTCTTTGTCTTTGTGTTAATACTGAAAAAGGTCGCTGAAATAAACGACCCTCTCTCCAAACAATATACAAGTGCCTGGTTTGCCTGAATCATAAAAGTATCGGGATCAACATCAGTTTGTCCAAGGCTGTGAAATATCCCCTTCATCTGCGACATGTGAAATGCCGCGGTCGTTCCTTTTCCAGATACGTCTGCTATGATTATTGAAATGAGATCTTCGTTAACCCTCAACGTATCATAGTAGTCACCTCCGACTTCATCTGCGGATTCTGAGAACGCGGCAATTTCAAAATCTTTGTCTTGCTCCAGCAGCGTTGGCAGCAAGCTCTTCTGCACCATCTTGGCGATCTTCAACTCTTCCTTGTAGCGCTCGTTCTGTAAGGCCTCTTCCATTAGCCTGAAATTCTCGATAGAGATCCCGGCCTGGTTCGAAAATGTTGAAACGATCTTCGTCATTTCTTTATTGAAGCCATCAGGCAGTTCTTTTAACAATGCAAGCGTACCGATGTTGTCGCCCTTCACGTAAATAGGAAACGCGAGAATGGAACGAAAGCGTGAGCCTTTAAGCGAGGCAAGATGCTTGGAGAGATTTTTTGTCTTTTCACTGCCCTGATCAAACACACCTTTAATATTGTGAGATTGCAAATGATTGATGATATCATGGGATTCCTTGTCCGTTATCTTATAAGTGAAAAGCTTTTGCTCGCGCGAGTTGATATTGATCTCAAGCCAGGCTGCATCGGCAAATACTGAGCTCACCGAAGTTTCAAGTAGTATGTTGTACACACTTTCTTCGCTTTGTTCTGTTTGTATCGACTGGCTTATCCGTTGGAAGTTCACCACCTCTTCCAATTTCTGCTCGAATACCGAAGTAGTGGGAAGGTTAAACAAAATAACAAGGAAAGAGAAGATACTGTACACAGTTACGAATACGATCAACGACAAAACAAAAATGTGATAGCGATAATCTGTAAAGTATGGTGAAACATTTCGTATGCCTTCAAGCAGCGCACGGTTAGTGTAGAAAATATAAAGCAGATAGAAAACTGTAAGCAGTAACAGCAACAAGCTGGTCCATTTCTGCCTGAAGTTCAGGAACGCAACCCACTTCATATTACCAGACAGCACCAACCCAACGACGACAAAAATGCCCAGCAATGTTCCGTACAACCATTCCACTATTGGAATCCTGAAGCTGTTGTAGACCAGTGTGATCAGCAAGCCATATTCAAAGAATGCCCACAGGCGAAGCAACCACTTGGATTTTTGATAGAGTATGAGCCTTTTCCACGCGCTGAATGCCATCATGAGGAACCCGATCATCAGTCCGAGATTGATCATGTAGATCAGGTCCATAAAGATGATGTGGGTTGTCAGCTTGGTGTCATTGAGCAGGAACTCAATCAAGCGGAGCGCGAGAGAAGTTACTGTCGCGATCAATCCAGTGGCAAAAACTCTCCAGAGCAGGTCAACGAAATTCAGGACTTCGTCTCGTTCGATCTTCAGCTTGTAATAGTAAAAGAGGGCGAGGATAAATAGGTTGAGGATCACCCCTGGCAGCCAGAATGGGACCTCCGGCTTGATGTTGTTAGCGGAACTCACCTGAATGGACAGGTCGGTCAACACCAGAGCCAGCCAGGTTATTACACCCACCGAAAAGAGAAGCCTGGTGATTGCTTTAGTTCGCACGAAATGCCCCATTTAAGACCCAAAAAAAGCCAATCCTGAGATTGGCCTACAATTATAGGAAGAAAGTGAGAAAGTATCCTACACGCAAAAAATCCAGAACCGCTGTGCTAGTGGATAAATATCTTTTGCGTGAGTTGCAGCGTTGGTCCCGCTTTGATGATGTACACACCGGCCCTTAACGGGTTTCCGAATTCAATTTCATGCTTCAGTGTTCCGGGCGTATTAACCTCCAGCATGCCGTCGTAAACCATCTGCCCCTGCACATTGTAGATCTGAATGGAACTGCGGTTTGTTCTTTAAGGCCTGTAACCAAAACCGTCAGGTTATTGCCATCGGATGGATTCGGGTACGCCTTCAGGCCGGCAAACTTCGGACCTTCATAATCAACGACCTGTACATTTGAATAACTGAATTTGCCGTCGAAGTCCGTTTGTTTGAGGCGGTAATAGGATCTGCCGTACACGGGTATTCATCAACGGTTCTATAATCTTTTCTTTCCTTGTTGTTCCGGCGCCATCGATCGATAATCCGATAACTTCGAATTCTTCGATGTTGGTTGCCCGTTCGATTGTGAAGAAATCATTGTTGAGCTCCGAGGCCGTAGACCAGCTCAGGTCGACAACATCGTTGCGGATGGTAGCTGCAAAATCAACGAGTTGGATTGGCAGTGGAGAATCTGTTGCATCGGTCGAAGTGAGGTAAAAAGTATTAGCCAAGTCAGCGACTGGCACGGTTCTGTTAACAAAAGGTACTGTGGTTGTCCCAGTCGCGGCCACGTGTGTGCCAACAACGGATCCTGTTAGGGCCATCCTGAGTTCGGAAACATCGGAAGGAGCTACAAGTCCAATACTCCCAAAGTTGTCTCCACCAGCTCGAATACCCCAGGTGCCAGTAGCGGCTGTAGTCGAAACTGTCCATGAAGAGTTCTGTCTTCTAACTATCGTAGCGGCAGGAGGCCCACTATCCGCAAAGGATACAACGGATGTCGTGCCAACACTGTTATGACTTACTGTTACTGTTCCGGCACCCGAGCCGCCCTTACCCACGGAGAAAGGACGCCATTCCGTTGCGCTTCCCAAGGGGAACAGACCGCTGCTATTATTAATATTTACGGCTGCTCCAGAAAAAGTTCGCCTGAAAGATCCGCCATACATCCATCCTGAAGTCGATGCCAGGGAATGACTAAGGGCAGTCGCCGCAGTGTTCGTAAGGCTGAGTATATTGCCGTTTAAATTTATGTTGCCGGCCGTCATCGTTAGGATATTGGATACGGTGGCGTCATCATAGAGGGTAAGAGGAGGTGTTGCGCCGGATGTGTTATTCAACGTCAGGTTATAATATGTAAAGTCCCCAATGGTTTGTGCTTCCGTTGTGCTTTGATAGTGCACGGTACCTGTACCAGCCGTAAAATTGCAGTTAGTTGAATTCAGAAAAGCACCTTCGAGTCTTAGATTGCCAGCCCCAGAAAATGAGATAGTAGCATTGGGGAAGTCTTGGGTTACGTCGCCAAGTATAGCTGCAGTCCCTGAGCCGATGGTAAGCGCATGACCGCCCAATAGCCCACCCGTGCTAAATTCCATGCTTCCTGCAACCAGATTGCCAGCACCTACGGCGAGTGTGTTGTTTGAAAAGAACCCTCCGGACGGTATATTGATAGCTCCAGAAACTGTTAAAGTACCACCATTGATGGTTAAAGAATTATTCGAACCTGCCTGATAACTTAATATGGCACAGAAAGAATTCGCGCCAACGGTTATGTCATAACCACCACCGATGCTGACTACGTCCGCAGCTCCCGGTGTCAGTGTACCGACTGCGCCGCCATAGTCAACGTTTGACCAAGTGGCAGCAGTATTCCAGTCACCATCTAGGCGACTAAAGAATGCTCGGCCGGTGACAGTCAGTATTCCAACCTGGGGAGTGGCAAAGTATGTATCATTTGGAACAGCAGCAGCGGAGCTTGAACTTCCGTAAGTTGATGGACCCTGCCCTGGTCGTACCAAGGGTAAGGGCTCTTGAGGTGTGCGTGAGAAACGAACCTAAATTGGCTTGCGCGGATGCGTTAATTGTCAAGAGACCATCCATTGTGGTTGAATGTCCAAATGTCTTTACACCACCTGTTAATGTAAGATTGTTAAAGGTGGTAGCTGTTGCACCCCCAATCGTCTGAGTAGTGCCATCCAGCGTGAAAGTGCTGTTGCTATTGTCAATTGTTGATCCGTTGTTGATCCAATTACCTGCAAGCGTATGTGAATAACCTCCAGCTGTAAAACTTGTGCCGGCTCCGAGCGTAATCACTCCATTTATGTCCATCGCGGAACCTCCCGTTTTTACACCCGAACCCGAAATCGTAAGGTTGTTATATGTAAAGCCTCCTATGGTTTGGTCTGCCGTTCCAAAGTATTCGACCGTGCCTGTGCCGGCGCCAAAGGTGCAGGTGATTGGGTTCAGGAATGCACCTCCAACCCGGAGAAGTCCGTTACTTGTTGTTGTAATATCCGTGGCGGTGAGAAGGCCACCGGTGACATCACCACTTATAGTAGCCGTTCCGGTAGAAATAGTAAGCGCATTCCCACCAAAAGCTGCTGTAACGTTAAAATCAATGCTTCCCGCATTCAAAGAACCAGCTCCAACAGCTAGCGTGTTTGTATATGAAGTCGGGAAGTTAAAATTGCCAGTAGGCAAACTGATGGCGCCTGCTACATTCAGGCTAACGCCCGGATTTATTGACACTGCTGAATTGTAGTTCTGCGTTGCTATATAACTCAGTGAGGCACATGCAGAATTCACGTTCACTGTTATAGTATAACCCGGAGCTCCACCTATATTGGCAATATCACCGGCTACAGGGAAAGAAGTTGCCGGTGCCAATCCAAAGCCAGCCGTGGACCACGTTGCAGGGACGTTCCAGTTACCTGTCAGCCTACTGTAATAAGTTATTGGCCCTCTGGTGACCGTCAATATTCCCGCAGCTGTTGCAAAGAACGTCGAATTAATATTAGTCGCTGCTGAAGTAGTACCGCCCCATGTACCTCCTGCCTGCCCGACTCCGCCCAGGGTGAGAGTATTGGTCGTGTGAGTAAGAAACGAACTTAAATTTGCCACAACCCCGCTGCCAATTAAAAGATTACCGGTGATAACCGTTGCCACCCCAAACGTCTTGGTATTTGAACCGGTGAGCGCTAGATTCTCGAATGTCGTGGAGGTGCCTCCAATATTTTGCGCCGACCCATTGAGAGTTATGGTACTTCCGGTATTATTAATGGTCGCCCCGTTATTTGTCCAATTTCCGGCAATGCTATGCGAGAATGAGCCGGCAGCAAATGATGTCCCTGGACCAAAAGTGGCTGAACCACCTATTGTTAACCCTGTGACAGCAGTAGTGCTCGCTGTACCAGCCAAAGTAAGGTTCCCGCCGACAGACGCTGTAGCTGTTGTTAAGGTCTTTGCTCCAGTGCCGGATAAATTCAAATTGTGATAGTTGGTCGATTTTACAGTCTGCGCTCCGCCCGTATAACTTACCGTGTTGCCCACCGCTGAGGCTGTCACTGTTGTTATCGTCGATGTGCCTCCAATGTTCAGAACGCCGGTGGCACCTTGCGTTAGCGAACCCGCACCAGACAAGGTCGCGGTGCTCGTATATGTTCCATCGTTTGTGTAGCTGCCAGCAAAAGCAGCATTTGCTATAACGGTGGTGGTCGATCCGCCTAATGTCTTGCCAGCACCAGTAAAGTTGTGTGTTCCCGTGTTTGAAGTGAACGTCGTCGCATTATTCAAAAATGATCCACCAAAATTTATTGTTGCCGCCGCGGTTTCATTCCAAATAGCGCCAGCATTGAGTGTCACGTCGCCCGAAAATGTTTTTGTGGAAGTACCACCAAGATTGAATGCTCCTGTAACTGATGTTGTTCCGGTTACGACGAGCGCAAGTGGCGCGGCACCAACAGTTTGCAAAGTTCCGGCGATTATCGTAAGGTTTTGTCCAATGTTTCTGTTTCCTGTGAGAGTCCAGGTCTTCGTATTTCCGCTCCTGAGATTATAAGATTGCTATAAGAAATATCCCTCACGGTCTGCACACCTCCAATATAATTTACAGTGTTGCCGGCGGCCGTCGCGATCAAGGTGTTGACCCCGGAAGTACCACTAATATTCAATGTTCCGGTTGCGCCTTGTGTGAACGACCCCAATCCCGATAAAGCCGTTGTGCTAGTAAAGGTACCGTTGTTCGTATACCCTCCGGAAATGTCCAGGTCGGTATAGAAGTGGTGGTTGATCCATCTAACACCCGGCCGAAACCGGAAAATGTGTGGGTGCCCGTGCTTGCAGTAAAGCTGGTAGCATTGTTAGTCAAGTTACCCGCAAAGTTTGTTGCCGCGATTCCTGTTTTATTCCGGATATATACCGCCAATCGTGACATCTCCAGTAAATGTTTTCGTAGCAGTGTTGGCAAGGGTCAAGGTACCCGAAACAGTTGTTGGTCCGCCAACAGTAGCGTTCCAGCCGCATTTGCCCCAGTTTGTAGTGTTGCCCCAGCATCGATGTTAAGCGGAACTCCCGCGTTTAGGGTCAAGGGGGCGAAAGTCGTTATTTGGGCCTGCACCCATAATCCTTATTCCTCCTGTTCCGGCAAATGGTGTGACCCATTCTGCAGCGGTAGCTGTATAACTCGCAGGCTTGTTGTATTCGAAGGGTGGCGTTTGCACCGTAGGTAACTACGCCCGTTCCCCCAACACTAATGGTCGCAGCGCCCTCCATGGAAAGAATTCCATTTACCGTGGGTGAAAAGGAAGTAAATGAATTTACGAGCGAACCGGATATGGTACGGCTCGACTAAGTGCTGACTTTGGCAGGCTTGGCTGTAACGCCATTAATTCTACTTGACCCCGCAGATGTTGTCAGAAGCCTCCTAGCACACATACATCACCTCCTATATTCAATGTGCCAGTGCTAGTAATGCTAACAACGTTACGAGGGCTGTTAGAAAGCATAGTTATAGCTCCGGTAACGGTACCGCTCCGGTTGATATTGTTAACGAACTTACCCTGGCGTCGTCCGCGGTGGCGGTCATACTCAATTGAGCATCTGCATGTTAATATTCCTGCTCCGACCGCGATTGTCCTATCGATGCTTCCGCTTGATCCAGGTCCAATTTGGCCGCCCCGCCAACTGCAAGGGTTACTCCGAAGACTAATTGTTAGTATCCTTGTCGCGTTGCCCGGATCCAAGGTCAACGACGCACATTGAGCAGCCGCATTAACGACGGGGTTGCGATTCCCGTGGCGTTGTTTGGAGAATGACCGGATCTCCCAGGTCCGGGTAACCCCCCCGGGACCATTTGTTCCGTGTCCAATATTTTTTTTTTTTTTTTTTTTTTTTTTTTTTTTTTTTTTTTTTTTTTTTTTTTTTTTTTTTTTTTTTTTTTTTTTTTTTTTTTTTTTTTTTTTTTTTTTTTTTTTTTTTTTTTCTACGCAAAATAGGCAAAAGATTTTATTTGCGATAGCCTCTAGACCATTCAGAGAAGAAAGATACTCTTCACCAGTGTCGGCTACCCTGTTAAGGTGAGTTTACTTGAACTACTCAACCACCAACTTCTGCATCAGCTGTAGCGTTGGTCCGGCTTTAATAATGTACAACCCGGATCTCAATCGATCTGTGATTTCGATTTCTTGTTTTAATGTTCCTGGGGTATCAACTAGAAAAGTTTGTTCAAATACCATTTGCCCCTGGACATTGTAAATCACTACTGGAACTGTGGCTTGATCTTTTAGTCCTGTAATGACAATAGTGAGTTTGGTTCTGACAATGGATTTGGATATGCCCTAAGTGAAGAAAACTTTGGTCCTTCATAATCAATTACCCTTACATCAGAGTAAGTGGACTTTCCATTGAAATCTGTTTGCTTTAATCGATAGTACGATCGTCCGTAAACAGGACTGGGATCCAAAGTATTGTAGTGATGGATTACATTGGTTGTGCCGTTTCCTGGAATGGTTGCGACCACTTCGAAATTCTCAAGGTCGATAGATCGCTCGATGGTGAAATGGTCGTTGTTCAATTCTGAAGCTGTGGACCATTTAAGCTCAACAATGTCAAACTTGAGAGCTGCAGTGAAACTGATTAGCTCGACTGGAAGCGGTGTATTTGTTGCATCGATGGATCCCCAATAGAAATTAATGGTAAGATTTGCAAGAGGGATAGCCGAGCGATTCACTTGCGGATTAGTGAGTGGTGCCGGCGTTTGTGCCCGGTGTCCCAGACGCTGCGGCGCCAACTTGTGTGAGTCTCAGGTGAGTGACATCAGCCAACAGTTCCAAATCCGGTACCTTCCGTTCGTATTGAAAAGTTATTGGTAGTCCCCAACCCATTTCCCGTCGCAACAGTCCAGAAAGAATTGGATCTCACTTGGATTGGGATGCCGTTATCAGTAAACACCACACTGCTGGACCCGTTCAAGGCAGTATGGCTCACACGAATTGTTCCAACCGTTGAAATGTTTGTGTTGCCAAAAAACATGGGCCGATAGTCGGCGGAAGTTCCTACCGGAAATAGTCCGCTGTGTCAGTCACTTCAATGCCCCGCCAACCAGCGTGTAATGCTTCCGTTGTAAACCCAGCCACCAGCGTTGTCAAGAATACCTCCCGCAGCTTGTACCGACTGTTAGATTGGCATTCGATAGGTTTATCTTTCCCGCCGTAAGTGTTAACTGTGTTGTTATACTTAGACCATTGGATGGAATCGTCAAGGCTGGTGTAGCTCCCGACGTATTATTCACAATAATTCTGTAGTAAGAACCAAATCCGCTTCCGCCTATTGTTTGAGCTGCTGTTCCATTGAAATTCATTTTACCTCCAGTATTACGTTGACCGTTCCGTTATTTGTCAGATTTCCGCTGACGTTGATCTGCTGGGAAGCGTTTACGGTTAACGTTGCGCCGCTGCTTATGGTTAGATTCCTGCATAATGCTAGCGAGCATTGCGACTTACGATGGGATATAATAAGATACCGGCTGGGATAACTACGTCAGTGTCGATTGTTGGCACGAATCCACCACACCAGTTGTTTCCGTCATGCCAGTCCCCGGACTTGTGCCACCAATCCAACTTACGGCAGGAATAATTGCTATCACCTTCGCAGTCGATGCCCCTGAGCATGTGCCCGACAGTTGCCCTTCGTCTGTACCAAGTGGTTTGCGCGGGAGTTCCTGGATCGTAGTTTTGGGCTTGGGCGCGGCATACGGTATATCACTGAAATCCGCTTGTCGCGGAAGCAATACTACTTTGCCACTGATAAGTGGCGCCGGCCACGGCGTCACCAATTAATGGTGAAGCCGTTGATTCCTGAACACAAATATTGATGTGATGTAAGTATTTGGTTAATAATAGTTGTCGCTCCGGGAAAACATAGGTTTTGCCCCGAACAAGGTCCGCCATCACAATTGTTAGACGATCCAAACACTGTTCCGGACATCACCCGTTGTATTTATCCCTCCCGTGGTAAAAAACTCACCGTTACCAATGCACATCGACATCGCCATTTGAACTGTAATTGCCATTGATTTGAACGGTTCCTTCTACAGTAAAACTGTTTGGAGCCTGAATGTTACTGGTGAAGTTGCCATTGATTATCAATGTGCCGCCCGCGTCAATTGTTACGGTGGTTCCATTCGCAAGAGTGACGTCACCGTTCAGAATTAACGTCGCTCCGCTTCTAACTCGAATTCTCGAATTATTGCCTGTAAATGTTGGCGAAGCTGCAGCATTAATATACGTAGTTCCACCTTGCACATCTAACGTTCCGTTGTTACCGACCTCAAAGGTGTAAACCGTACCTCCCGGAAAATCGGTCACACTCTGAAAGATATTAAACACACCTGTCCCTGAGGTGCCAATAATTATGTTAGTGTTGATTTCAAGAGGATGATTGACGTTAGCGGTGATCGTGCCCGTTCCTGGAACCCCCGCGGACCAGACCGACGCATCACTCCATGTACCCGATGTTGTAGTATTTGTTTGCGCGTTCAGCGCTAGTTGAAAAAATGCAGACGATCAGTCCTAGGACGATCTTAAAAAATTTCATAGTCTCTGGTTGAGATAGAGAGCGGGCCTTTCTCAGTATGAGAGTACGAAATTTTCAGCAATAATCCTTCTATTTTCGGCTATAATTCGGAGCTTCCCGGGTAATGGTCACATCGTGAGGATGACTTTCTGTGACACCTGCCGCCGTTATCTTAACAAATTTTGCCTGCTTGAGCTTTTCAATGTTCTTTGCACCGCAGTATCCCATTCCTGCTTTTAGTCCCCCCGTTAGTTGGTAAAGCACTTCTGAGACCAGACCTTTGAAAGGTACCCGTCCCGATATTCCTTCAGGCACCAGCTTCTTTACATCATCTTCGACATCCTGGAAGTACCTGTCTTTAGAACCATCTTCCATCGCTTCAAGCGAACCCATCCCACGATATGATTTGAATTTTCTTCCTTCATAAATGATCACTTCACCAGGAGCTTCCTCAGTGCCGGCAAGCAGCGAACCTATCATAACAGTATCCGCACCTGCAGCAATTGCCTTTACAACATCTCCGGAGAAACGAATACCTCCATCAGCGATAACACAAACTCCGGAACCCTTCAGCACCTTGGCTGCTTCATATACCGCCGACAATTGCGGCAGTCCCACACCAGCAACAATGCGCGTAGTGCAAATGCTTCCAGGTCCTACACCAACCTTTACCGCATCCGCTCCAACGCTGGCAAGTGCTTTCGCGGCTTCACCGGTTGCAATATTGCCAACGATCAGATCCAACTCAGGATATTTCTTCTTTACACGCTTCGCCGCATCCATTACGCCTTTTGAATGACCGTGTGCAGTATCGATACTTATTACATCAACACCGGCTGCTTTTAATGCATCGATGCGTTCGAGGATATCCGGCGTTACTCCAACTGCAGCGCCAACACGCAGTCTGCCATAACTATCCTGGCACGCCGTCGGCTTGTTCTTTCTTTTTTGAATGTCCTTGAATGTAATCAATCCGGTAAGCTTTCCTTTCTTATTTACTATCGGAAGCTTTTCGATCTTGTATTTCTTCAATGTTTCCTCAGCCTGATCCAATGTTACTCCTTCAGCCGCGGTTATCAGGGTATCATGTGTCATGATATTCGACACTGGCGCACTCATATCCTTTTGAAAACGCAGATCGCGATTGGTGATGATGCCAACAAGCTTGCCATTATCGACGATGGGAATCCCCCCGATCTTAAACTCGCGCATGATGTTTTCAGCTTCACGCACCGTTGAATGAATGTTCAATGTTATTGGGTCCAGGATCAAACCGCTCTGCGATCTCTTCACCTTTCGAACTTGTTCGGCCTGAAGCTCCACTTTCATGTTCTTATGGATGAATCCGAGACCGCCTTCCATCGCGACGCTAATCGCAAGCTCGGCTTCAGTAACCGTGTCCATTGCAGCAGACACGAGTGGAATGTTTAGCTTGATGTTAGACGTTAGCTTGCTGGAAGTATCAGCGTCTCGCGGGAGGACTTCAGAATACGCAGGGACCAAAAGCACATCATCGTATGTGAGCGCTTCGAAAAGGAATTTGGAATTATCGAGTGGCATGGCAAATAATTTACGATTCATTATTTGCCGGGCAAAGGTATACTTTAATTGGTTAATTCACTAGTGCATGTGAATTCGTGATCATTATTTCTTTTGCGCGGCTTTATGTACCACAATTTTATGCTGAAAATTCACGCGACAACCTTATTTTTGATCGCTAAATCAACCCTATGAAATTGAAAAGATTATTTCTTACAGTCCTTCTGCCTTTCATTCTTTGCGATTTCCGTTGCCCAGGTACAGACCGGGAAAGCATCATTTTACGCTGACAAGTTCGAGGGAATCCAAACTGCCAGCGGCGAAAAATACAGGCACAACAAACTTACCGGCGCGCATAAAACGTTGCCTTTTGGAACAAAGGTGCGCATCACCAATTTAGCAAATGATAAAACCGTTGAAGTAACCATCAATGACCGAGGGCCTTATGTCGAAGGCCGGATCATTGACCTCTCAAAAGCGGCTGCGGAAGAACTCGGTTTTCTGAACAATGGACTCGCCGATGTGAAACTCGAAATAGTCGATCCGGGAGATGGCAAAGTGAAAGATATGGGACGAACAATCGACCAGGTGACAGTTGACGAGAAGGAGTTCTATGAATTTGAAATCACCAGGCTGAAGCCAAAGGGATTCGGTGTCCAGATCGGAACGTACCAGGAACTGGTTAACCTCATGCGTCTTGCCGATAATCTCAAGAACTCTTATAAGAAAGAAGTGACCGTTCAGGTAAAGGTCATCAACGGTATAAAATATTACGGTCTTATTCTTGGCCATTTTCCATCCAGACCAAAGGCAGAAGTATTTCGCGAAGAGGTGAAGAAGAAATTTCCCGATGTTTTTATAGTGGAGTTCGATCGGCTATGATTGATTTCTGCACTTGGTTTTCATTCCCTTCCTGGATTTCTTTTTAGCCTAAAAAATCCTTCCTTGTAAAAGATTGATTTCGATTGTCGAGTTATTTTTTTTCGTCTCCATGGAATTAGCGGGGTATGCTGCATCAGTATTTATTGGCCTGATCCTGGGAATGCTGGGTGGCGGCGGCTCCATTCTTTCAATTCCAATATTGGTCTACCTTTTTAGTATTGATGTTGTGCTTGCCTCCGCATACTCTCTTTTTATTGTAGGAGCCACAAGCCTTGTAGGAGCTCTTACAAAATATAAAGAGCACAGCGTAAATATCAGGTACGCTGTATTGTTTGGAATTCCTTCCGTGGTCAGCATCTTCGCTACCCGGAAATGGATTGTTCCCGCCATACCTGAAATCGTTTGGCAAACGGATGCGTTCTATATATCTAAGCGACTACTTATACTTGGACTATTTGCTGTTTTAATGGTGCTGGCCTCTATTTCAATGATCAGAGGGCACGCACGACTACAACAATGACGACGAAAGATTTATGCCCGTATTGTTGATCGTTCAGGGCATGCTGATCGGATTTCTAACGGGACTGGTAGGCGCAGGTGGAGGTTTTCTTATTGTCCCCGCATTGGTGGTCTTAACTGGACTTGGATTCAAAACCGCAGTCGGCACTTCACTTTTTATTATAGCAATAAGCTCACTGATCAGGATTCTTGGGAGACCTGATGAATTATTCAATGGATTGGTCATTCCTGTTAATCATCACCATGCTTGCAATATTCGGAATTCTTATTGGAAATCAACTTACTCACCGGATTTCATCAATACAGCTAAGAAAAATATTCGGCTGGTTTATTCTAATCGTTGGTTGCGGAATCCTTATCAGGGAACTGACCTACATTTAAGCTACACATCGATTGTAGCCAGAACTTCTTTCGCTGCGCGTTCTCCCGACAACAAAGCGCCATTGATGGTGCCAAACTCTCCATTAACGTCCGTCGCTTCGCCCGCAAAGAAAAGTTTGTCGTTAATGGGTGCGCCAAGATTCACACGATCCTGGTTAGTGCCGCCAGCTTTCAAATATGCCGAACCCCCTTTTATAAATGGCTCAAGTGACCAATCCTGGATAATAGCGATTGTATTATCATTGGTATCCTTGCGAACATTGAGTGTTGCCTTTCCAGAAAAGATGGAATCCAATTCATCAAGCAACACAGGAATTGACCCCTTGCCAAGCGCGAAAGTTCAGCTAGCCTTTGGCTCCACCAACAGTAACACTTAGGGTTTTATACAACTCGCTGCGTCCTGCACCGCTATTAAAATATTCAGGACCATCAACTCCACCGTAAAGGAATCCTGAAGTCTCGCCCCAGAAGTTGCCTTTAAAATCCAATAGCACCCTCATCGCAGCATCCATTTCCATTTTTGATAATGCCGATGTTTTTGCCGACGGAAGTCCTGGAGTAAAAGCGATGGTTCCACTTTTTAGAATAGAAACCGGAACGGTCACAATAACACGATCGGCTTCAATTGAAAATGGTTCACCTGATCCGGTTCTTTGCCCACTTACTATCACTTTTTCCCCTGCGTAGTTGATTTCCTTTACTTCGGAATTGGTTTCAACATCAACCATAACATTGCTGTAGCGTGACAGCAACGCATCCTGCATGGGGTTGTCAGCCAGTGTAAGTATTTCCTTGTTTCGCTGAAGTAATGCAAAACCCTCGGACACAGCCTTCATCCCAATGCGGTCATTAGTGGTGCAGTACTTATTACCGATCCATGAATTGAGAATTGCGTACATCCTGGAACTAATTCCAGCTGAAGTGATTGCTTGCTGAACCGATCCCGTTCCGCTATTGCTTGCAAGATTGTCTAAAAAATTTTTGGCTTTTATGAAATCAGGATCTGCTTGTGCGGTTGCTCCTTCGACAAAAGCGTTATCGAGGAAATAGTTATCAGTTGTTGAAGTCGTAAGATTGACAGTCGTAATCTTCATCTGCTCAACGATTTTTCCCCACGCGGAATCAGATCCGAAAATATTTGTAGCTCCCAACTCATTCGGGAAGTCGCTGCTTAACTCACTTTGAGAATTAAACAACAGGGAGGCAGATTCACTGTCGTTGGACTTCAATGTTCTCACGCGGCCACCCGCCCGGTCCGACGCTTCAAATATTACAACCTTTATGCCCTGAGCTTTCAAAATATCCGCAGCGAAAAGTCCAGCCGCTCCGGCTCCGACAATTACAACGGTCCCATCATAGGCAGGGGGTGGCTGTGGATCGTCCTCACTACAGGAACTCAACCACCCAGGCAACACTAACCCCGCCGACAAACCGAGTCCGATGTGCTTAATAACCTTTCTACGCTTCACAATATCAATGATTTAGAAAGTCAAGTATCGTTCGAATTTTAGAGAAATATAACCGATTTTCGGCCTATGAATTCAAATCCCCCGCCAAGGGTTAAAAAAGTCGTGGTGATTGGTCCGGAATGCACCGGGAAATCGGACTTGTCGCAATTCCTTGCCGGCCATTTTAAGACCGATTGGGTGCCTGAATACGCCAGGTCATACATCGATAACCTGGTTCGGCCGTATACCGAACACGATCTTTTAACGATCGCGCACGGACAAATTCGCGATCGAAGACGAATGGACGCGAGGATGTAACAGTTCGGTGTTGATCTGCGATACCAACCTGTATGTCATCAAAATTTGGAGCTTGTTTAAGTTTGGCAACTGCAATGAAGAAATACTCCAGCAGATAGCTGCACGTCAATACGACCTTTACCTGTTGACGTTCATAGATGTCCCATGGGAAGATGATCCACAGCGTGAACATCCCGATAAGCGATATCAACTATATGAAGCTTATTTGAACGAAATGAAAAATCAGCCTGTTCCCTTTGTTGAAATAAAAGGCGAAAAAGAACAACGCAGAAAGACGGCTATCGATGCCGTAGAAAAGATTTTGAAATGAACATACCGACGGGGCCATACGCGGCGCTTAAACTTCCTGACTTTCGTTTATTTGTATCTGCACGCTTCTGTATCACCTTAGCGATACAGATCCAATCCGTTGTCGTTGCATGGCAGGTTTACGAGCTCACTCATGACCCGTTGTCTTTGGGATTAATAGGTCTTGCCGAAGCAATTCCTTCAATCGGTGTATCGCTATACGCTGGCCACATTGCCGACATAGTGCAACGCAAGAAGATCATAATTGTCTGTTTGATCACTCTGTTGATCTGCTCTCTTGCCCTACTCTTTTTTACACTCGATGCAGGAAGCTTTTTGCTAAGCTATGGCGTAGTTTCTATTTATAGTGTAATTTTTGTAAGTGGTGTTGCACGTGGCTTCATGACACCGGCTTTGTTCGCTTATATGCCTCAGCTTGTGCCACGGGAGCTCTATAGCAATGCGATTACGTGGAACAGCACATTGTGGCAGACTGCCGCAATAGGAGGTCCTGCCATCGGGGGGTTCGTATATGGCTTCTTTGGAATCAAGGCATCTTATGCGACGGACGTCGTATTGATGCTTATGGGATTTATACTCGCGGTAAATGTGACGAATAAACCTTTACCGCCTGAGAGCGAAGAACAGGGCATCATTGAAAAGATAAGCGCTGGCCTTCGATTTGTTTTTAATCACCAAATTATCCTCGGCGCGATTTCTCTTGATCTCTTTGCTGTCTTGTTCGGCGGGGCAGTTGCACTGCTGCCGATCTTTGCAAAAGAAATTCTTTTTGTCGGCCCCGAGGGATTGGGCGTCCTTCGCGCCGCACCGGCGATTGGAGCAATGCTGATGGCGGTTTACATCACGCATTACCCTATCAAAAAGAACACAGGTAAAATTTTAATGTACTGCGTTTCTGGATTCGGTGTGTCGATGATCCTCTTCGGTCTTTCCACCAACTTCTGGGTCTCATTGTTCCTGCTCATGATGAGTGGCGTGTTTGATTGTGTCAGCGTCATTATTCGTGGGATGTTGTTGCAAACATTAACACCGGAAAACATGAAAGGCAGGGTTTCTGCGGTCAATCACATTTTCATCGGATCATCAAACGAGATAGGTATGTTCGAGTCCGGGGTGGCAGCAAGGCTGCTTGGGGTCGTACCTTCCGTTGTCTTCGGAGGATGTATGACATTGGTTTCTGTTGGTGTTATTTCGTTACTCGCCAAATCGTTGCGGAAATTGCAGCGCGTACATTAACTTTATTCCATGCAGCAAATCTCAATCAACACTCCGGCCTTGTTATTTCCCGCCATCACCCTGATGATGCTCGCATACACTAATCGTTTTCTTGCCCTTGCGACGCTTATCCGAAACCTTCATGCAAAATACAAACAGATACACGAAGACCGCGAGATCATAAAGGCACAGATCACAAACCTTAAACGTCGGTTGGTATTGGTGAAACAAATGCAAGCGATGGGAATCATCAGCTTCTTCTTTTGCGTCCTTAGCATGCTTTCATTTTATCTCGAATATGAACGCTGGGCTTTTGCCATCTTCGGCGTAAGCCTTCTTTCGTTGTTGCTGTCTCTTGCCCTTTCGTTAAATGAGATCTTTATCAGCACACGGGCACTGGAGATAGAGTTGAAAGATATGATGGAAGAATAGACTGCGTAAAAGACACGCTTTATTCTTCGGAATTGCCTAATTTCCATTGCCCATTAATCCGAAGTTTATGACGACACGAAGGTCTTTTTTTCAAAAAACGCTGGGGGTTGCCGGTGGTTTGTCACTTTCTCCAATAGCTGGAAAGGTTCTGGCGGAAGATATTTCCGATGCGTTGCTGAGCCTGAATAAACTGTCTCCGGAATCTGGCCGCTAATGACGAAGAACTTTGGGCACGAATTGCACAAGCTTACACCGTTTCACCAACGATGCTCAATCTCAACAATGGTGGAGTCAGTCCACAACCAAAGGTAGTACAGGATGCCGTGGATCGTTACTATCATCTGAGCAATGAAGGGCCAACGTATTATATGTGGCAAATCCTCGACAAAGGCCGTGAGCCATTGCGCAGAAAACTTGCGGACCTTGCGGGCACACCAGCTGACACCATCGCCGTTAACAGAAATGCAACCGAAGCGCTTGCCACTGTGACCTGGGGTCTTACCTTAAACAAGGGCGACGAAATAATAATGACGAAGCAGGATTACCCCAATATGATCCATGCCTGGAAACAAAAGGAACTCAGAGATGGAATCAAGATCAAGTGGTTAAGTTTTGTACTGCCTATTGAAAAGGAAGATGAAATAGTTAAAACTTTTATCGAGGCGACAACGCCAAACACAAAAATCTGGCACATAACACACATGATCAACTGGACTGGCCAGATCATGCCGGTAAAAAAACTTTGTGAGGAGGCGCGCAAGCGAAATATCATCTCAATAGTTGATGGAGCACATACCTTTGCGCACATGGACTTCAAGATCACGGACTTCAATCCTGATTATTTTGGTACCAGCCTTCACAAGTGGTTAAGCGCACCTTTCGGCACGGGAATGCTTTATGTGAAGAAAGAAAATATCGCAGGCTTATGGCCACTCTTTCCTAATGATAAGCCGCAAAGCGCTGACATAAAAAAATTCGAAACGTTAGGAACGCGATCATTTGCCCCAGAGCAGGCTATTGGACAAGCAATCGATTTTCATCTTGCTATTGGCAGTAAACGAAAAGCCGAACGTCTCCATTACCTAAAAACCTACTGGTGTGAAAAAGTTGCGACAAACTCCCGGGTGAAATTAAACATCTCATTGAAGCCAGAGTTCTCATGTGCACTAGGCAATTTCTCAATTGACGGAATGGAGCCAGAAACCGTAGCCAACAGGTTGATGGGAGAGTTTCAAATTCATACGGTGGCTATCAAATGGGAAAACATCAGTGGGGTTAGGGTTACTCCTCACGTTTATACATCGACAAAAGACCTGGATCGTTTTGTTGACGCCGTACTTAAACTAGCTGCGTCGTGACCCTCGCGCTACGATCCGTTTAAATTGTATTCTTCGCCTTTCTCCGCTTTGAAGTAGTAACAGTCCGGTCATTGAATTGCTTCATCAGCAGGTCCAGCTTTTTTCTTTGTCTGGGATTACGAATGTCGATGTACACGCCCTGCAAACGAACTTCATGAACTTTAACATTCCGGTAATTGTAAAAGTGGACAATCGTGTAATTCGGATGACGGATGTTCGTCTCGACAACCCAATATAAACTATCAGGTGGTTGGGCAAAACCTTCAGCAGGCGAAAATAAGACCGCGGTCAGTAGCAACAATATTCTAATCATCCTTCACTTTTTTTATTAACTACGTCACCGCCACAACTTATTTTCAACAAATAGACACTGATTGTTTTTTTGACACCATGGAGAGTAATTAAAAAACGATGAGACAGTTCAGTCGATAGTTTTTCCACTTTCGTCTACTAACCTTCGGAATCTCCAACTTTATCGGCTCAAAGCAGTATGTTTAACTATGGACACCTTTTTCTCCAAACTTGCCTTTCGGACGATCGAGGGTACAGATTGGCCGGCACTTTTTGTTTTGGTTTGTATGCTGGGTGTTCATGGGTTTATTTACGGTTTCATATTCATAACAGAACGACAGGGTGAGTACATAGCGTTATCTTATTTCGAAGCTATTCTATACATGCCTCAACATATGTTGCTGAGCTATGGGCTTATGTACTTCATTCTTCCGAAGTATATCTCACTAAGGAGAAATATTGGCATGCATTGGGTGCCACTCTGGCTCTGATCTTTGTCGTCGCATTCATGTCGCCGTTGATCGTGCGATTTGTTATTAACCCGATCCGAACCGCATGGCTGATAATTCCAAGATCTGAGCATGGAGTATTTTATTCCTTAATGGCGGGATTGAGAGGATCCATGACTGTAGCAGGGTTTGCAGTGGCAATCAAACTGATAAAACTATGGTATCAGAAAAAGACCGACAACGAACGTCTTGAACGGGAAAAGTTGACGTGCCGAGCTGGAAATCCTAAAGGGACAATTGCATCCGCATTTTATGTTCAACACACTGAACAGCATCTATTCACTGGCGCTAAAAAAATCTGATAATACCGCTGATGCTATCATCAGGCTTGCAAATCTGATGAGATTTATTCTGACAGAATGCAATAGCTCAACGATCGAGCTGCAAAAGGAGATCGAAGTCTTAAGTAACTACATCGAGCTTGAAAAAGAGCGGTTTGGAAAACGACTCGACATAAGCATAAATGTCAGTGGCGATGTTCAAGGTACGACGGTTCCTCCCTTGTTGCTTATTCCGTTTTTGGAAAACAGCTTCAAGCATGGAGCCAATGAGATGACAGAGTTGGCGTGGATCAGCCTCGATCTGCATGTCGCAATGCCGGTCTTGACATTCAAGTTGATAAACGGAAAACCGGCTGAAAATCCAAAAGCAAAGGATTCATTTCTTGTGGGACTCGTAAACGTCCAGAGAAGGCTTCAACTTTTGTATCCCAATGGTCATGAGCTTCGTATCACTGAAGATCCAGACACGTTTGTAGTAGTGTTGGTGATCCAATTGGACAAACTTAGATTACCGGATGCGTCATGAATAAATTCAGCTGCCTTCTTGTTGACGACGAGCCTCCCGCTTTGGAAATCCTGAATCACTATATAAGTGAAACTCCGCTATTAGAGGTCGTCAAAGAATGCCATCACGCGATGGCTGCTTTCGAATTTCTCCAACAGCATCACGTGGACCTAATTTTTCTGGATGTGCAAATGCCACGGCTGCTAGGAACAGAACTCCTGCGAAGTTTACCGCATGCGCCAAAGGTTATCTTTACTACAGCCTATCGTGATTACGCCGTTGAAGGATTCGAGTTAGGCGCCATTGACTACCTTTTGAAACCTTATTCTTTCGATCGCTTTTTGAGAGCTGTGCATAAAGTATTGGATCTCGAGCAGCGAATTCCTCCCCCGGCTGCAATTGCGACAAACTCGTCTGAACGCTTTCTTTATGTCAGGGCCGATCGTAAAATGGTAAAAGTCATGGTCGATGATATCCGCTACATCGAAAGCCTGAAGGACTACGTCCGGATATTTGTCAGGGATCAACAGATCATTACAAAACAAACTATCACTGCACTGGAGGAAATGTTGCCGGAAAATGAATTCATGCGGATACACCGGTCATTCATTGTAGCGCTGAAGAAAGTAGACTCCTACGATCATCATTCTCTATTTGTAAGCAAAACCGAGTTGCCTGTTGGCCCTTTATACAAACAGGAGATTATGAAGCGGCTTTCCAGAATATCAACAATTGGACCTTCGACTTAACCTTCCAGCACAATTTCCTTTAAGCACTTTATCCACAACGGATGATCATTGAGGCTTTCCACCAGCTGGACCTTTTCACCTCCGTGTTGTTTGAACAGATGCTGGTATTCATCTCCGATTTCGATGATTGTTTCTAAACAATCAGCGGTGAAGGCTGGAGAGAAAACAAGAATTTTTTTCATGCCTTTACCGGCGCACTCTTCCACCACTTTGTCAGAAAACGGCTGAAGCCACTTTTGATCAAGTCGGGATTGAAAACAAACTGTATACTTTTCTTTTGGGATTGCCAGCCTCTCAACCAATAACCTTGTCGTCGCATAACATGTCGCCCGGTAACAGAGTTTATTTTCTTCGTTGATTGTATTGACGCAATCATTGTCAGCACAATTTCCGTTGAGATGAACCTTGTCAACCTGTCTTTCTGGCAACCCGTGATAGGAGAACAATACATGGTCATAGGAGTTATGATCATACTGACGACCGCGATCCACAAACGCATCGATAAACGAAGGATGCGAATAATATTGATCGATGAATTTGATCTCAGGAATTACCCACCACTGTCGCACTATCCGCATGACTTCATCGTGAGCTGATCCTGTTGACGCAGACGCATATTGGGGAAACATGGGCAAAACGATTATTCTTCCATAGTTCTTTTTCCTCATGTCTTCCAATACAGCAGGGATGGAAGGATTTTTATAACGCATCGCGAGGTGAACGCCAAAATTATCACCCAACTCATTCTGAAGAAGTCCTTCGACCTTCTTACTATAGTATAATAGCGGGGACCCCTCTTTTGTCCAGAGCTTTTGATATATCGCTGCCGACTTCGGCGCGCGAAACGGAACGATTATTACATTGACAAGAAATTTTCTTGCTAACCAGGGAATATCAATAACACGGGGATCATTAAGGAACTGTGACAGGTAAGAACGGACATCAGATACAGAAGGACTATCCGGTGTACCCAGGTTGATAAGTAATATTCCTGTCTTCTTATTCATAACATTGGTTCGGGCCTAAAATTAGTTAATCCGGAATTCCAGCAAAATGATTAAGGGCGGACAAGCACTCAAAACGAGTTACCATATCACGTTTTCCCGCATTGCTTCCTTATGAAAGTATAGGAGCTCTCTTGAAAGGTTTTGTCTCATCAAATAGCTTCCGATAGGTCGCATGTTTCTTGTTGACCTTTCCTCCGACCTGTTCAACCACGTTGATCATCTTTGGATTGAAGTCGCCGATCCAATTCATCTCATATTCGTCGTACCTTTTGTACAAATCCTGCAAAACGCGACGGGATTCCAGCACCATTGCGCCGTCAAGACCTTTGGCCTGATGTTCAGGGACAACCCCAAAAAGTATCCCGAATGCTTTTCGGTTCGTTTTCATCAGAGTATGCCACAAGAATTTTAGCTTACCAATAAGGTCAAGCTTTCCATCGACGTATTTAAAGATCTGATTGATTTCAGGCAATGATAAAAAGAAGCTCACCGGCTCTCCTTTATAAAAACCAAAATAGAGAAGGCGCCGGTCCAAAATTGGTTTCATTTGTTTCACAATAAGCTCAGCCTGTGCCATCGACAATTCGGGATTTTCATAACGATTTGCCCACGCCTTATTGTAAATCGTCAGAATGTATTCGGGCAGCTTACTTATTTCATCCTTCCGCAAGTAACGGATCTCGTAGTCCGGGTCCTTAGCAACCATTTCGGCTTTGGCCCATAACTTGGGAGAAACGGGGACCCTCCACGGGTCGATGAAAAGTTAGTTGATAGAAGTAGACCTTGAATCCGTACTCCTCAAAGAATTCCTTGTAGTAGGGGAAATTATAGTTGCATTGATAATTAGGGTCCTGATCGAATCCTTCAATAAGCAGGCCCCACCATCTGTCGCGGTTTCCAAAATTAACCGGCCCATCCATCGCCTCCATGCCCCTGGAAGCCAACCATTCCCGGCATTGATCGAAAAGCATAAACGCGGCGCTCTTATCATTTATGCATTCAAAAAAACCCATTCCACCAGTAGGCTGGTCGTTGCCCTTCAGCACGGTTTTTTGATTTACAAACGCCGATACCCTGCCGATCACCTCATTGTTTTCGCTGTATAACAACCAGCGCTGGCATTCACCGTGTCTGAATGCTTTATTTTTTTGTTTGTCAAAGACTGTTAGAATATCCTTGTCCAGAGGTCGAATCCAATGGGGCTCGTTTTTGTACAGCCTGACCGGCAGCATCAGAAATTCCTGTTCGAGCTCTTTTGTCGCAACTTCTACTATTTTCATTGCTCTTCTACTCCAATCGAGGAAGGCATTTTGCTTATGACGCTGTTGATTCGGTTTGGCAGTATTATGCTAAATCTGGTTCCCTGACCTAACCGGCTGGCTACCGAAATCTGACCACCAAGTTTGTCGACAGCATTTTTTACGATGTATAATCCTATACCTGATCCATCCGATTGTTCAGTGGCACGGTAAAACATTTCGAATACTTTAGCCAGATTCTTTTCCTCAATTCCAATTCCATTATCCGCAAATGCGATCTCTGCACGTAAGTGATCCACGCTGATCTTGACTCCAATCTCTGATGCTACCTGATCGAGCTTACGGTATTTGATGGCGTTGGAGATCAGATTTCTGAGGATCTCAGCAATACGCCACGGATCACTATAGAAATCAATTCCCTCAACCTTGACCATCCTGCTTATACCCTTTGCTCCTTCAAGATAATTCAGATCATTAAATGTCTGATCGATTATTAAGTTAAAATCAACCTTGGCGACAGTCAAATCAATCTTGAGATTCTTGGAATGACTCAACACATCCCCAATAAAGTGGTCCAAATGTTCAACCTTCGAACCAATAATCTCAATGTAATCCATGGGATTGTCGGTGTTGCCTGGAAGCTTCGCCAGGTTGACCAGCCCAAGAATAGAGGAAAGCGGCGCTCTCAGATCGTGAGACACCTTGTAAACGAAATTATCCAACTCTGTATTGCGGACCTTTAATTCCTCCTCGACCCGTTGTCGTTGTGTGATATCAACATAGACGCCATAGATTCCGATTGTTTCAGTGTCAAGCATAACAGGCATGCCATAAAGGATGACATTTACGATCGTTCCATTCCGGTGTCTTCGGATAGTTTCAATACTTACGACGCGATGGCTGGCAATAAGATTATTCAGGTCCACGCCCTCATGTGTAAGCTCTTCGGGAACGATAAAATCGTTGATGCTTCTTCCGCGTAGTTCGCCGAGGGTATATCCAAACATTTCCTCAAAACCTTTGTTCACCTGCTCAACCTTTCCATGTTCATTCAACAGCACAACGGCCATCGGAACATTTTGAAACAATTGAGCAAGCAACGCCTCATTTTTCCTGATGTGTGCCTCAGTTTGCTTTCGTTCGGTAACGTCTCTGAAAATAATCTGCACACACTGTTCCCCACGGTAGCTGTATGGGAAAGCCATAGTTTCAACATCAATCAATCTTCCGTCTAATCGGATATATTTCTGCTCTACCATGGCTCCAGGCAAGCCCTCGGCTACCTCTTTCATACGCCTGATTATTCTTTGGTGATGTTCGGGCTCAACAAAATTCAGAACATCAGTGCCTATCAAATTTTGCGACTTATCAGCACCCGAGGATTAAGTGCGCCTGAGTATTCGCGAACAACACTTTTCCATCTCGGTAAATCGCGACACCTATCGGCAATCGTTCAACCAATGCCTGATAACGGATTTCGCTTTCTTTCGCGGTCTCCTTTCGTTCTGTAATATCTTGTATTAGTCCCCGGCGAAGAATGGTGCCATTCGGATTCAACGTGTGATTGGAGCGGATCTCTACCCATTTTACTTTGCCTCCTACAATCATCCGGCCCTGCCAATTCCATTCGGCCCCTGCTTGTTCCGCATTAGCCGAAGTCTTTGCGAGGTCCGCCCGGTCCTCTTGATGCACGATACCATCCATAAGAGTAGAATCGCGCATTATATCTGACGAGGCTAGACCCAGGATTGAATGGCAAGCTTCACTTATGAAATCGAAACGCCGTGTCCCGTCGGGATGAATGGAATACTCATAAATGACTGCTGGCAAATGCCTAATAAGATCCTGCATATTTAGTTAAAAAGCATTACTAACCTCAAACTCCAACAGGGCCTTTACGAATGGGTGTTCTCCTAAACTCCGAAAGATAATTTATCAGGGTAATAAAACAAGCAGTCAAAATGTCTTTTCTGACAGAATGATCAGCGTACAAAGTTCATAGTTACAACATGCAACTGTGTTCCTAGGAGATTACAGGAATGAAATGTTTGGGATAAACAATATGACCTGATGTGCGCTTTGTTGAATCCAATGCACATCACGCGCCAACCGAATGAACTTTAGCTAACGGTCATTTTTCTAAGCCAATATCTTGCCTCGCGCATTGACTCAAAGTATTGGACTTTCATTACTGATGTGTGTTCCGTCATTTCCTTAATGGTGAGTTGCGTGAACTTACTCTTCGGCATCACGATAGCCAGGTAACGAACTCCGGCTTTTTCCATTTCAGGCATAACCTTGGTCTTGAAGTATTCCACGTCTTCATCCAAAACCGGTCCCGCAGTCCTGCTGTCAGTGAGCATGTGTAACTTTGGATAGTTTCGTACTTGTTCGTGCATTAGCTGCAGCCGCCTGGCTTGAACAAATTGATAGTGTTCGCTGTAACGCGGAATGCCGTCCAACGTTAGTTTGACGCAGGGAATGGTTTCGTCGAGCTCAATCGTCGCGTATTCGTCCTTAAAAAAAGGCTTTACCATGCTCTCATGCGTTTCTGTCAGTTCAAGGCTCTTCATGGCCCGTAATACGAAAATTTGCCACTTGAGGCCGAAACTGTAAAAAATTAAGTTACATTAGGAAACGACAAGAACCAAAACGTAAACTATTATTTTACGTAGACGTCAATATGGAAACCGTAGAGATAGGCCAGAAAATCAAGGAGATCTTTGATGCGCGCAATATGAAGCTCACAGAATTCGCCGACGAGCTCGGGACCGTGCGCCAAAATGTGTATCGAATCTTTAAGAAAAGACATGTGGATACCGGTCTTTTGCTCAAGATCTCTCAAGTGCTCCACCACAATTTTTTTCAATATTATGTCGAGCAACCTGGAGGAGTCGACGAAAAGATGCGGGTGTTGAGGACAGAGACAGATGACTTCCAGAAACAGCTCGAATTATCGCGGAAGGAAATCGACTACCTGAGAAAGATCATAAAACTCATGGAAGAAAAGGCCGAATTAGTTCAGCAACTGGGAAAGGACCTTTTGATAGCTCAATGACCTGCTATGCTTTCTCAAAGGTGTATAGGGCACTCTTTATGAAGCCAAAGTAGAATGATGCTTCGCTACGTTGAACAAACCCATTTTTTTCAAGCTGATCCTCCCAATCCGGCAAATTCCGGGCCTCGATCGCGCAAGTCCATCTAAAGAAGCGGTACATTAAAAAGAGTAATAATCGCTGCCACCGCGTCCATGCCACAAACTCAGAAACCAGTAGTTTAACACCTGGACTTAAACATTCTTTGATATCTCCCAACGCAATGATTCAAAGACGCTGAAGTAAAAAGATCAAAATAAAAATTTGTGATCACAGCATCGAAATGTATCTCAGTGTACTGTTGAAGATTTTTTTCAGTGCCATGAATAAAAATAATATCCGGATTCGATACGCCACCGCACTTTGCTTTGGTCATCTCGAGCATCTTTATTGATGACTCCAAATACCAGACCCTACACGACGGATTAATTTTCATCAGCTCTCCGAGAAGCCATCCTGTTCCTCCACCGAGTATCAATACCTTCGCCCCCGGGGGAATTTTATTCAGATATTCCAACTGACAATTTCTGATACTGTCGCCGAATACTAATCGAGCAAGCGAGTCGTAATATTGCGCAATCCCGTCAAATCCTTTTGGCATCTTATGACTTTAATAACAGGTATATCGAAGGCAACAAAAAAACAGCATCTCCCAGGAGTCTATAGTAATCATTCTTTGCAAGTGATTCCCTACACATAAAGATCACAAGCAATATAACGCCCATAGCGCCTACTATCAATGAAGGCACTATCAACACGCCTTTAATAGATTGGATCAAAGTCAGGGTCAAAAGCAACAGTAACAGGAACCAAACGACAGCTCTGGTTGCGGCCTCGCCAGCCTTCGTTACGAAGGAATATCTCTTATCCTGTTGATCGAGTTCACGATCAAACCACGAAAACATGAGAAGATTTGCGAGAGCGGTAGCGAAGAACTGAATGACCAGAATGTAATGAACCGAACTCAAATTAATGCTCGAGACCGGAATCGAAAGCAACAAAATACCACACGTATACAAGATCGCAATGAAGGTCTCCTTGAGGAATTTTAAGGAGCCCTGGACAAACATGTATGCAAAAACTACCAAAGAAAGAGCAACACCCCACTCTAGTACCTGTTGCTTGATGAAAACGATGGCTATTACATCAAGGCCCAAAGCTACTATAGTCAGAATTATCAATTGTCGATAATGAATCTGATGGAATCGATGTCGTTCAGTTGATGCCTGTTCCTGTTATTTTTCGGGCATCACGAAGGTGATCTGCGGTATAAATTATCCAAACCGTGAGGCCAAGTGCGATTAGTCCGAATGGCCGTACGGCCACCTGAAATACGCGGGAAAAAAAAAGCGCGCACACAACTGCGCCGGCGACTACGTCGAGGCTTAACAAATTAATCAGCCGATATATCCGCATTGGTGAAGGCATAAAAAAAGTTTCCCGAGATCATCAGGAAACTTCAAATTTATGCTTTTATAAAATTAGGCCGACTTCAGCGCTTCTGCGCCGCCGACGATTTCAAGTATCTCTTTCGTAATAGCTGCCTGCCTTGTGCGGTTGTAGGTGAGGCGTAATTCCTTCAGAAGGTCTCCGGCATTCTCAGTCGCTTTGTCCATTGCCGTCATGCGGGCACCGTGTTCTGCTGCATTTGAATCCAGTACGGCTTTGTATAGTTTAACCTTGAGGGAACTCGGAATAAGCTGGGAAATTATTTCATCCTGTCCCGGCTGATAAATGTAGTCTACCGGATTTGAAGGAATTGCTTTTGGATCCTTTTCGAAGACAACAGGCAAAAACTGTTCTGTCCGAAGGATTTGTGTGGCAACGTTCTTAAACTCGTTATAGACTATTACCACTTTGTCATATTTACCCTCGCGGAAAGCTGTCATGATAAAGTCTGCCGCAGCAGCTACTTCACTAAATGAAAGATGACCAAGGACTCCGGCGTACTGATTCAGAACGTCGAATTTGCGCTTGGAGAAATATTCATAAACTTTTTTCCCGATCGGGAGTATTGTAACATTTCCTTTATTGTACTGATCGTTGTAGTTCTCCTGAATCAGGCGCAAAACTCCCTTAAATACTGAGCTATTAAATGATCCGCACAATCCCCGATCTGAGGTGACAGCGACAATAAGAATCTTTTTTTCGTCACGCACCTTGCTATACCAATTATCGGCATCACCCGACATCTGTGCGGCAGAGAGATTTTTTAAGATCGCATCAAGCTTGAGCGCATAGGGCCGCATTTGAGTTATCTTATCCTGGGCTCTACGCAACTTCGCAGCAGCAACCATTTTCATTGCCTTTGTGATCTGCTGAGTACTTACAACAGATACGATGCGGTTCTTTACTTCTTTTAGATTGGCCATACGTTACTACGCACTAAACTCAGGATGCAAACTTTGTTGCAAGTTCCGTTGCAGTCTTTTTGATTAAATCAATATCGTTATCCTCAAATTTTCCGGCTCGCAGGTTATTCAACACATTGCGATGTGTGGCCCGCATAAGGTCAAGGAATTCTTTTTCAAATTGTTTCACCTTCGTCACCGGCACCTTATCCATAAATCCGCGGGTCGACGCAGTTATAATCGCGACCTGTTCCTCAACTGGAACTGGTGCATATTGATCCTGCTTAAGGATCTCTGTATTTCTTCTTCCCCGTTCGATAGTAAGTTTGGTAGCGGCATCGAGATCCGAACCGAACTTCGCAAACGCTTCGAGTTCCCGGAACTGAGCCTGGTCAAGTTTCAAAGTTCCCGCGACTTTTTTCATTGATTTGATCTGAGCAGATCCACCAACTCGCGATACCGAAATACCAACGTTAATAGCTGGGCGGATACCGGAATTGAAAAGGTTCGTCTCGAGGAATATCTGTCCATCCGTAATTGAGATCACGTTGGTAGGGATATATGCCGATACGTCACCTGCTTGTGTTTCAATTATTGGAAGAGCGGTCAAAGAACCTCCGCCTTTTACCATATGCTTAATGGATGGCGGTAGGTCATTCATACTCTGTGCGATGGCATCGTTGTTGATGATCTTTGCAGCACGCTCAAGAAGTCTTGAGTGAAGATAGAACACATCACCAGGATATGCTTCGCGTCCCGGAGGTCTTCTCAAAAGCAAAGAAACCTCTCTGTATGACACGGCTTGTTTCGAAAGGTCATCATATATAACCAAGGCCGGTCTTCCAGTATCGCGGAAAAATTCGCCAATTGCCGCACCCGTGAATGGCGCAAAAAACTGCATTGGTGCAGGATCAGCCGCAGACGCAGAAACGATAACCGTGTAAGGCAAAGCACCTGCCTTTTCCAACGCGTGCAGATACGTTTGCCACAGTCGATGCCTTTTGGCCTATAGCTACGTATATACAAAAGACTGTCTCACCCTTTTCGTAAAATTCCTTCTGATTGACAATCGTGTCCAACGCGACAGCGGTTTTTCCTGTCTGACGATCACCGATGATAAGCTCGCGCTGGCCGCGACCAATAGGGATCATTGAATCGATCGCCTTTATACCCGTCTGTAATGGTTCGTTTACTGGCTGACGGAAAATAACGCCCGGAGCTTTGCGTTCCAGAGGCATTTCATAAAGCTTCCCAGAGAGAGGACCCTTACCGTCGATGGGGTGACCTAACGTGTCTACAACCCGTCCAAGCATTCCATCGCCAACTTCAACCGAAGCGATCTTTCCGGTACGCTTAACGGTATCCCCTTCTTTAATACCTTTTGATTCACCAAATAATACAGCTCCTACGTTGTCTTCTTCAAGGTTTAGCACAAGTGCTTTCAGTCCTGACTCGAACTCGATCAACTCACCCGACTGTGCTTGTGTAAGTCCGTAGATGCGAGCTACACCATCACCAACAGTAAGTACGGAACCCACTTCTTCTAACTGGGCCTCTGTACGCGCTTGTGAAAGCTGCTCACGCAAAATTGCTGATACTTCTTCTGGTCTGATCTCTGCCATGATTCTTTAGAGATTAAAATTCTTTTATGTACGGGTTTTGACTAAACTCAACTTTTAATGCCTTCAACTTGTTTTTGATCGAGGCGTCTACTTGTCTATCGCCAACATTCAACACAAAACCACCGATAATGTCCTTGTCGACCTTTTCGATTAGCTCCACCTTGTCAGTTGTGCTCAATTTCTTCACGATATTTTCAAACTCACTGCGGAGTTCGGCATCAAGAGGAACAGCAGAAGTAATAGTTGCCTTTCCTATGCCTTTATGAATGTTATAAGCTGTATGGAATTCTCTTGCGATCGCCGGTAAAAGCGGCTCGCGATTCTTGCGGGTAAGTATATCAAATATTGCCATCGTCAACGGATGAACCCGTCCCGCAAAAACCTTTTCGAGAATATCTCTCTTCTTTTCGTGTTTGATTATTGGATTCTTTAGCATGAGCTCGAATGGCCTGTTCTCCTCTATGACTTTGGAAAACATAAGCATATCAGCATGGACAGCCTCCAAACCATTCTCTCTCTACTGCAAGGCTGAGCAGTGATTTGACGTAACGCGATGTTGCACGTGAGTCGACCATCGATTAATTTACTTTAATGTCGTTAACGTATTTCTGAACCAGATCTTTTTGTGCCTTGTCGTTTGACAACTTTTCTTTTAAGAGTCGTTCTGCAACTTCAAGGGAAAACATTGCAACCTGGATCTTGATCTCTTTCAGAGCGGCTTGTTTTTCGATGCCAATGGTTGTACGCGCATCGTCAATGATTTTATCGGCCGATTTCTTTGCTTCCGCCTGAGCTTCGTCCTTCATGCGGTTGGCGGCTTCACGCGTTTCACGAAGCATTTTGTCTCGCTCGTCGCGGGCTTCTTTGAGTAAGTTTTCGTTATCCGCCTTAAGCTTTGACAAGCTCCAACCGTGCATTTTCGGCAGTGTCCAATGCCTCCTGGATAGACTTTTCCCTTTCTTTCAGGGAAGAGAGGATTGGTTTCCATGCTAGCTTTCCCAACAAGAAGACGAGAAGCAGAAATATAAAAGTCTGCCATATTATAAGTCCCGTACCTGGTGTAAGAAGTTCCATATATCAGTTTATCAATATTGAGTCAATTAAATTAAGAACTTGCCCGGCCAATCGCCTAAGGCAAGTTCTTAGAGCCTTAAGCTGTCTGAACGAAATCAGCAAGCAAATAACGAGCGCGAAAAGCGCAGCCACTTCGATAAGAGCTGCAATGATAAGCATCGCACCCTGAATCTTACCAGAAGCTTCAGGTTGACGAGCCATACCTTCCATCGCCGAGCCACCAATGCGACCGATACCGATTCCAGCGCCAATTGCTGCCAGACCTGCACCGATGCCAGCACCCATGATTGCATAGCTGATGTCCAATAAAAGTGCTAATAACATAACTATATGTATTTAAGTGAAACAAACCCGACCTGACAAATCAGAGCGGGATATCTTTAATTCATTTCTTAGTGGTGCTCGTGTTCAGCCGTGGCCATTCCTATGTATAAAGAGGAAAACAGCGTAAATACATACGCCTGGATACCGGCAACCAATAATTCTATAAGATTTATAAAGAGCACGATCAAACTCGAAACAAGACCGACACTAATGCTTTTAAAGATAAAGGCGAGGCTAATAAGACTCAGCAATACAATGTGGCCAGCCGTGATAGCGACAAAAAGACGAACTGTAAGAGAAAATGGTTTGGTGAAAACTACCAATAAGTTCGACCGGAAGCATAACGGGGCGCAGCCACCATGGCACGCCAGGAGTCCAGAATATGTGTGACCAATAGGCTTTGTTGCCTTTTACGTTGGTTATAATGAAGGTCAATACAGCCAGCGTCAACGTCACTGCTATGTTACCAGTTAAGTTTGCGGCACCAGGCAACATTCCAAGAAGGTTACCAAACAGAATAAAGAAGAAAAGCGTAAGCATGTAAGGCATGTACTTTTCGTAGTGATGCCCGATGTTTGGTTTCACGATCTCATCGCGAACAAATACTATGATTGGTTCAATGAACGACTGGACGCCCTTAGGGGCTTTACCACTATTCTTTTTATATCCTTTTGCTACTGACCAAAATACAAGCACCAGCAGGGTGGCGTTAATAAGCAACATCGCCACGTTTTTGGTTATCGAAACGTCCAGCACGGCTTTGCCAGTCGCGGCCAGGACGATATGATTATGCTCCAATTTGTAGCCATCGTATTCAACCGTATTGTGGTGTTCGTCATAGAAATGGCTGGATGAGAACACGTCAAGCCCTTGTTCCGAAGAATAGACGATCACGGGCAAATAGATTGTTCCACCGTGGTCCCATAGATGCCAGGTATGGTCGTCCACAACGTGATGCAGGATCACATCGCTGATGTTGACCTCTGGTTTTTCCGCCGTTTCAGCCCGTTCTCCATGTCCTTTCTGAAGGGCAAATGCCGCACTGGAAAATAGGGTAAACAATAGTATAAAAAGGGCAGAAAAATGCTTCGCACGGCTCAGAAATATGCTCATTCAGGGCTAATTTCAAGGTTTTTGAATACGAGCGCAAAGGTATCAATTAATGCTCCAGAAAAAAATGTTTTGTAGAAATTTTGGCTCTGATTTAAGGCCGCTCTGAGTGCGAAATTTTGCGATATAAAAACACAACTTCGAGGGCAGTAAACACCAGATAGATGAGCATAAAAAATGCAACATTTTTGGCCGCTCCGGCAGGATCCTCACGAATTACGATCACGTTAAAGACCCCGTAAGCGATAAACTTCACAGCCATGGTCAGAAGATACAGTTGAACAAAAAATCCAGGCTTATCGGCTTTGTAGAGGTAACGGAATATGACAAACGTGGCAAACAACAGAAATAGAATAGTCTGATAAAAAAATGACGGCAGTGCATCTATCCAGGTCAAGCGTATGGCAAGCATCATGAGCCCCGCTATTGCCAGGGCGGCAACCGACAACACTACAAAAAATCGAATCACGGGTTATCGCGATTAATAGACCGATATACCTGGTACATCATGCCTCCAAAGGCAGCAAATCCAAATAGCAGGGTAAATGCAGGAAATTTGATTTCCAGAAACTGGTCCAGTTCATAACCCAGCCATCCAAAGAAGCCAATGGCTGCCAACAACTGTAGTCCGAGGCTACTGTACTTTAGATAGCTGTTAGATGTTTTTAATTTCTTGTTGTGGGATGGCTCTTGTGAGGCCATTTTCTCCGATTTTGATATCCTTTATAACCGCACCCATCTTGCAGGTACCAGTGAAAACTGCTCCAGATTCAACAATCATTTTACCTGTGACAATATCGCCATTGATGACTGCTGTAGCCTTCAAAACAAGGAGTTCGGAAATCTCGATCTTTCCTTTTACTTCCCCTTCGATATCAGCATTCTGAGCTATGATATTTCCCTGGATCTGTGAAGAACTTCCCAGCGCTACCTTGGATTTTGATTTCACATTTCCTGTGACCTTCCCCTCGATGCGTATGTTCCCGAAGGTTTCAATGTTGCCTTCAAGGTAAGTGCCTTTGCCGATGTTGTTGCTTGAGTTGCTAATCTCTTCGGCTGCTCGTTTTTGTTCTTTCGAAGTTAGCATGACATTCTGGTTTAAAAAGTGACAAATTCTTCCGGGTTTAGAGAGTTCCCATTATACCACAATTCAAAATGAAGGTGTGGTCCGTTTGTGAGTTCTCCGCTGTTGCCAACAATAGAGATAATTTCTCCGCCGTTAACAAAGGTACCAACTTTTTTCAAGAGTTGGGCATTGTGCTTGTATGCTGATATTAAATTGCCTCGATGTTGCACCATAATAACATAGCCAGAGTCCTGGGTCCAGGAGGAAAATACTACAGTGCCATCGGCTATACATTTGATCGGTTCATTAACTTTTGCCACCACATCTACACCAGGATGTCCTTTCTTCACATCGTACTGATCCGATACAAACCCAGTGATCGGAGAATAGAAGAATGTCTCCTGCAATTCGCGATACTTTGAGTTAAGTGAGATCAGTGCCATGTCTGATTGTTCAAAATCCTTTCTGAAAACAGAATCAGTGGAAGTAACTTTGAGATCCGCAGCTTTCAATGGTTGATGTTCTCCCTTCAACGTTTCAGCTGGATCCTGAAAATCACTGGTATCTCCACTCAATACGCGCTGAAAGTTAGCAATGAACTGGTCTTTGCGATCTACTTCCAGTCCTAGCGAATCTACCTTTTGTGCGAGCTCGAACAATTGCTGATTAAGCACCATTTGTTCATGTTTAGGATCGAACCATTTTGCGAGAATTGTCTTCGACATAAAGAGACTCAGCACAAACAAGCCCGTAAACAAAATGACTGAAAAAAGAATTACTTTAGAGTACGTAAAACCCATGCTGGTTTTTTCAGCGAAATTCTCTTCGTTGCGGATGATGAGTTGGTACCGGGTTGTCAACCAGTTTGATAATGTTTTTTTGGGTTTCAAAATATTCCGCTTTTTTGCACAAAATTAGATATTCCAGACTATAATAATATGGAATTTGCCTTTTTTGCGTTTTAGGATCACAAATAAAATACCTTGAGAGGGTCGTTTAGTACCATACTAATCTTTCTTGCATTTCTCGTATTGGGGGCTTGTTCGCCGGAAAAAAATTCATGGACCAGTAAGGCTTTTCACAATACAACGGCCCACTACAATGGATATTACTATGCCCGGGATGAGATTCAAAAGATAGAAAAAACCATTTGGTCGAGTCTTACGGACGACTACAGTAAGATATTGCGCATTTATCCGAAGATCGACTCCACACTTGCGAAGAGTTATGACAAGGAAATCCAGGAGGCGATCAAGATGGCTTCTCTGGCTATTCAACGGCATCCAAACAGCAAATGGGTGGATGACTCGTACATTCTCGTCGGAAAGGCAAGACTTTATAGTTTGGATTGGGGTAATGCTGTGCAAACCCTGAAGTTTGTTAATACTAAAAGCAAAGACCCAAACGCAAGGCATGCAGCCATCATTCAATTGATCAGGACTTTCGCCGAACATGGCGAATACAACAACGGTCAGGCGGCCATCGATTTTGTCCAAAAAGAAAAACTCAACAAGACTAATCAAAAAAACCTTTTTCTTGAGAAGGCCTATTTTTATCAGGAGCAAGGTGATTATGACAACGTGGTGCGCAATCTCACGGAAGTTGCTCCAATGCTCACTAAAAAGGACCGTCCCGGCAGGATCTATTTCATAATAGGGCAGGTGTATCAGAAATTAGGATTCGAATCCGAAGCTTATAACTATTACAGAAAATGTCTGTCGACCAATCCGGAGTATGAAGTGGATTTTTATGCTCGCTTGTATCTGGCTCAGGTGACCGAGATATCACGCAGCAAGAGCGTGAACGCAGCGTTAAAATCGTTCAAGAAGCTGTTGAAGGATAGCAAGAACAAAGAGTTTAAGGACAAGATTTATTACGAATTAGGATTGTTCGAACTCAAACAAAAAAATCTTAACGACGCGATCGCCAACTTTAATAAATCTCTTCGCGAGGGTAGCAACAAACGCATCGATGGAGAAGCGTACCTGAAACTCGGTGAAATTTACTACGACACGTTGCGCAAGTATGAGCTTTCACAAGCCTACTACGATAGTGCGACGAGTTCACTTCCGATAGATTATGAAGGTTATGCGGCGATCAAAGAAAGGCACGAAGTGTTAAATGACTTCGTAAAAAATCTAAACACAATCAAATGGCAGGATAGCCTGTTACTATTAGCCAATTTGGATTCGGCGCAACTCAGAGCAAAGATCGATTCAACATTTGAGGCTAAGAAGCTGCTCGCGGAAAAAACGACGGGCAAAAAGAAGAGACGTCTGTTCAACCGAGTTGAGATTGTGCCAGAGAACAACAATGTGTTCGGTACGGGTGAAGACGGTTTAACAGAGGAAACCGCAGATTGGTATTTCGGCAACCCTTCGGCAATGTCATTGGGACAAACAGAATTCAGACGCATTTGGGGAGACATTCCGCTGGAAGACAACTGGCGGCGGTCGTTGCGATCTGCATCGACAACAGTAGTTAGCCGTAATGCTCCTGGTATTGAAGCACCAAAGCAAGACCAGGAAGAAAAAGCTGCACCTCCGCCCGCTGATCCTGTCGAGGCAGAATACATGCGCATCAGCAAACAGATCCCAAAGACCGATGAACAGAAAAAAGAAGCGCTGAAGAAAATTGAGGATGCCTATTTTAATTTGGGGGACATTTATTATTTCAAACTACAAGAAAAGGACAATGCAGTAGCATCATACAATAAGTTGCTCGACCGGTTCCCTCAGAGTGAATATGAACCAGAGATTTTGTACAAATTGTATCTAATCTATAAAGACAGTGATCCGACCAAGTCGGAAAGTTATGCCACACTGCTAAAGGAAAAACATCCGGGTTCGACCTTTGCAAAGATTCTCGAGAATCCAGACTTTTTAAAAGAATCCAGCCAGGCCGTTGAAAAGCAAAAAGAACTCTACAAAACAGCTTATGGATATTTTATCACAGACGCCGATAGTGCGGCCTCCGCGGTATTGGCGCAAGCGTCTGAGCTGGGACAGACCGCATTCACCCCTTCCATCGAATTGTTGAAAATACTTATCGTAGGAAAGACAGAGGATGTAAACAAATATCAATTCCTTCTGGATGAATTTACTAAGAACTACCCCGAAACCGAAGCCGGCTGCGTATGCCAGAAAACTCCTGGAAACTTCACGCAACTATACATTGAAACAAGAACAGCTCAAGGGGATTCAATATATCCGCTCACTGGAGGAGCCTCACTATTTCGTAATGGTCTACCGCAAAGATGAGAACATGACTCCTGTGGCGTCAAGCGTGTTGGAAGCGTTTAACCGCGACAACTTCAAGGATCTTAAGCTAAAGACCAGCAATCTGCTGCTCGATGATACATATAGCCTCACACTCGTCGACGAGCTCCCGCGAATAAGTTCCGCTCTTGAATACGTAAAAACATTCAACGAAAAGCTCCCGGCACTCAACGAGTTAAGGAACCATAAATTCCATAGCTTTGTGATAACGAAAGACAATTTCGATATCTTTTACCGAACAAAAGGTCTTGATGAATACATCCAATTCTTTGAAAAAAACTACCCGACGGAAGACTAACAGCATCCTGCTTATTCGCCAGCCATGGTTGAAGAAAGCCACAAAGACACTCTGGATACTTTTCGCCTGTTTTGTCATCGGCTTTCCGATCTACGTGTTGTCAGTTGGCAGTGATCTGTTTGGCTTGTTTGGCGGTATGCCAAGTCTGAAGTCAATAGAAAACCCTGAGAACGACTTGTCATCAGAACTCATCTCTGCCGACGGTGTGTCGCTGGGTCGCTACTTCCGCTATAACAGGAGTCAGGTTACTTACAGTCAGCTTTCGCCAGATCTTGTCAACACGTTGTTGTTATCTGAAGATCACAGGTTCTACAATCACTCCGGATTGGACTTCAAAGCATACCTCAGAGTTTTGTTTGGCGTCCTTACTTTCAGTTCTGGTGCTAAAGGTGGTGGAAGTACTATCACTCAGCAGCTCGCCAAAAATTTATTTAGCACCAGAGGTGCCGAGCTCGATGGAACTCTTACAAAGTTAGGTGGGCCTATTAAACTTGTAATCAGCAAAACAAAAGAGTGGATCATATCGGTACAGCTGGAGAAAAACTTTACAAAGGAAGAAATCATTGCAATGTACCTCAATACAGCTGGGTTCGGTAGCAACGCATATGGGATTAAAGTGGCAGCTGAAACTTATTTTGACAAATCTACCGACAGCTTGAATATACAGGAGTCTGCTGTATTGGTTGGTATGCTGCAGGCTACAACACGTTTCAATCCCGTGTCAAGTCCTGAAAATTCGCTACAGAAACGAAACGAAGTTCTTTATAAACTGTATGATCGTCAATACATCACTGAAAGGAGTATGATTCACTTGTAATACTTCCCATAGAGCTGAGATATAATGTCCAGAATCAGAATGAAGGTATTGCAACTTATTTCCGAACCGTAATTCAAAACGATCTGATGCAATGGGCAAAGGAACATAACATTGATTTGTGGGAATCTGGCCTTAAGATCTACACTACCATTGATAGCCGCATGCAACGATATGCCGAAGAGGCTATGGAAGAAAGTATGAAGGTACAGCAGAAGGCATTTGATGCGCATTGGCAGGGGAAGAATCCCTGGATCGATGAAGACTGGAACGAGATAAAGGGCTACCTCCAGGCGAAGATTAAGCAAACTGAGACATATAGAAACCTTGTTGCCAGGTATGGCGAAAAGAGTGATTCGGTAAAGATCATGCTAAACGTCAAAAAGAAAATGAGGGTATTTTCATGGAAGGGTGAACGCGATACGTTGTTCAGTTCCATGGATTCATTAAACTATTACAAGCGATTCCTTAATGCGGGATTTATGTCAATGGATCCCCAGACGGGAGCAATCAAAGCATGGGTTGGAGGAATTAACCACAAGTATTTTAAGTATGATCACGTGCGACAGGGCACCCGCCAACCAGGGTCGGCCTTTAAGCCATTTGTGTATGGCACCGCGATGGAGGCAGGTTATAACCCTTGTCTGAAGTTACAGGACGTGTCACCTACTTTCAAAGTACCTGGTGGAACGTGGAGTCCGCCCAACGCTGAGGGCGATAGAGGAACCGGAACCTACTACACCCTTAGACAAGCAATGGCGAGGTCCCTCAATTCAATCACTGCACAATTGCTTCAACGGGTTGGAGCTGAAAATGTCGTCGATTTTGCGAAACGCGTTGGTATATACAGTAAGCTGGATGCAGTACCGTCACTATGTCTGGGTGTAAGTGATGTATCTCTGTTCGAAATTGTTGGTGCTTATAGCACCTACGTTAATGGTGGAATCCACACACAACCATTTTACATCACAAGGATCGAAGACAAAAATGGAAATGTAATTGAGAATTTTGTTCCGAAAACAAGGCAAGCGATCAGCGAACAAACTGCCTTCAAAATGATCTATATGCTGATGGGTGGTGTTGAAGAAGCGGGCGGCACATCGATAGCACTTCCTTATGACCTTAAGAAGGATAATGAAATTGGCGGTAAAACCGGCACAACTAATAATGCATCGGATGGATGGTATATGGGAGTCACGCACAACCTGGTTTCAGGAGCCTGGGTAGGCGGCGACGAACGCAGCATACATTACCGCGAGTGGAGCCTTGGTCAAGGCGGAAAAACAGCCCGGCCTATTTGGGCCTCTTATATGACCAGGATCTATGCTGACCCGACCATCGAATACAAAAAAGGACAGTTCAAAAGGCCTGCAAGCGGCATGGACATATCTCTGGATTGCAGGGCGTACGAAATTCCCGATGATTCTCTCGGTGTGCCCGACGAGAACTGGGATCCAAACAATTAAGCAATGGACACCCCTATTGACCGGCTTAAGGAAATCGTTCATCGATTACCCGAGTCACCGGGTGTTTATAAATTCTACAGCGAAGATGATATCCTCATTTATGTCGGCAAGGCGAAAAACATAAAGAAGAGGGTTACCAGCTACTTCACAAAAAACTCCGGCGTTAACAGAAAAACGCTCAAGCTCGTTTCCGAGATTGACCGCATCGACTTCACAGTATCTAATACCGAGTTCGACGCATTGTTGCTGGAGAATAATTTCATCAAGCAAAACCAGCCCAAGTATAACATTCTCCTAAAGGACGATAAGACATTCCCTTACATCTGCATTCTTAAAGAACGGTTCCCGAGGATAATTTACACGAGAAAGTACGACACCTCGCAAGGCGAATATTTCGGACCATTTTCCAGTGTCGTGGCTATGAAAAATGTGCTTGAGTTGATCCGAAAACTTTACAGTATCCGGACTTGCAATCTATTATTGAGCCAGCAAAACATCGATCAAAAAAAATTCAAAGTATGTCTCGAATATCACCTTGGGAATTGCAAGGGCCCATGTGAAGGACTGCAGGACGAAAAATCATACCTGGAGGAGATCGAGCAGGCACGACACATTCTCAAAGGAAGAGTTAGCATCGTCTATCAATATTTCACAAACCAAATGAGGACGGCTTCGTCCAACATGGAATTCGAAAGAGCCCAACGATACAAGGAAAAACTTGACACTCTGGAAAGGTTCCAATCCAAATCATTAGTTGTCAATCGCGATCTCACCGATATTGATGTATTCACAATCACAAGCATGGAAAATTATGCATATGTCAATTACATGCAGATTAAAGAAGGTTCAATAATTTATTCCAAGACATTGGAGTTAAAGAAAAAGCTCGACGAGGATGATGACGAATTATTAAGTATTTCCGCTGTCGAATTGCGTGAACAAACAAGAAGCTCGAATACATTGATTCTAAGCAACATGCCAATCACCGTACTCGAAGAGAATGTTGAAAATATTGTACCTCAGATCGGAGACAAAAAGAAGTTATTAAGCCTTTCAATAAAGAACGCCCTTGAATTGAGGAAGGAACGGGAGATATTCCGTGAAGGCAAGAAATCAAAGCAAAAGGAAATACTTACTATTCTGCAGAAAGACCTTCAGTTGCAAACCCTGCCTTCGATTATTGAATGCTTTGACAATTCCAATATCCAGGGAACCACACCTGTAGCTTCTATGGTGAGATTCGTGCAGGGAAAGCCGGACAAAAAAGGATACAGGCATTTCAACATCAAGACCGTTGAGGGCGCGAATGACTTTGCCTCAATGAAAGAAATCGTGTCAAGACGTTATCAGCGACTGGTTGAAGAGGCGGTACCCCTTCCCGACCTTATTGTTGTTGATGGAGGAAAAGGTCAGCTCAGCAGCGCATGTGAAGCATTGAAAGAGGTTGGCATCTACGGACAAACACCGATCATCGGCATCGCCAAAAAACTGGAAGAAATCTATTATCCTGAAGATCCTTTGCCTTTGCATATCAACAAGAAGTCTCCAGGGCTGCTGTTGTTGCAGCAAATACGAGACGAAGCACACCGATTCGCTATTAACATTCCATCGTCAGAAACGAAGCAAGGGACAAATTAAGACCGAGATGCAAGGACTTGAAGGCATTGGAGAAAAAACCGCAACAAAGCTGTTGAAACATTTTAAGTCTGTAAAGAAGATCAAAGAAGCTACGTTTGAAGAAATTGAAAAGATTGTTGGGCGCGCGAAAGCGGAAATCATAAAGGGCTAAAAAAGAAAGGGCCGAAAAAAAATTACTCTAAAATTTGCAATTCGCTGGCACCACAACCTTGGCACCTCTACTTGCTATGAGACCTAAATCAATGCTTCGCCGCAGTCCAAGACTCTTTTAATATCAAAAAGCAAATCTTTAGAATTCCCACAGGTTGTGCTCCTTTTCCATGAGCATCATTTCTGTCCATTCACGTGCCCAGACACCTTCGTAGTACGGTCTTCCGTTGCCACGGTAAGTATCATCCAACGTTTCGTCGTCAGGATTTTGGACCTTATAAATGGACGCCTGGAATAATCTCAGCAAAATCGCATCAGCAAAGTTCTTGTTCTGCGCTGTATTTTGTCTGTTAAACCACACGGCCTTAGGGATATTATTTCTGAACAATTTCTCGAGATCCTTGTACTTGAACCATCCAAGAGAAAGGTCGATACCTGTGTTTGTTTGAGCACCAGGGATAATAATTTCCAAGCCCTGGATATCATAATACAATCTTGATCTTCTTCTATCGAAGATGATGTCTTCCATGATATGGATCGTGCTCATCTGGTTCACAGCGTACGGAAGTCCACTGCCCTGCGCTGTACCAGCCCAGTTGTCGATAGCATCATCTGACGGAGTAACTCCTTTGCTATCCTGAACAGCACGCCAGTTCCTGCCATTGTAAGTCACAATATCATCTGTGTAAAAATCCTGCGCAGGATCCCATGCGGGAAATGTCTGAGCCTGTTCAGCAACCAGACGTTGCATGAAATCCTCCTTGGAAAGTTTGCCAGAAAGTGAGTCATCCTTATAGATGTCTGTTAACTCACCAGATTTTACCGCTTCGACGATCAGTTTGCTGATCTCACCATTCTTTGCGAAAAAACCTTTGTTCTGTTTTTCCCTCAGGTCAAGATTTCTCCATACCCTGACTTTGTAATGTTGCTCATATACCGGAATCGGATTGAGCGAATTAGGATTATACTGGATTTCCAGATCCTGAACCTCCTGGGCAACAACACTCCCAACAGCGAAGGCAAATAAGAGTATGAATAGTGACTTTTTCATTGATTTAGTTGACTGGAATGGATATGATTCCTTGTGATCCCTTAGGAACAACTTTTTCTTCTTCATCCTGGTACGTCCTGCGAATAACATCTTTCATGTCGATGATGATACGGTCACCAGGTCTTGCTTGGTTTGTCCAAGCGCGAAGATCCGGATTCTCGTTAGTCGCATTAAGACGTTGAACCCCTGCGGTACCGCGGCCAAGAATAATTTCAGCGCGCTTTACCCGGTAACGTGCGTCTTTTGGTACTTCTTCCTTGAAGTTAGTTTCTGGCTCAGCTGCGAATCTCAATGTCGCTATTTGGTTGGCCTTTATACCATTTCTTAAATCAACTGGAGTATTTCCGATGTAGGCGATATAGCGGGGATCCGGAACGTTCTTCACATCAAATCCCTGATCACCGATCTTGATACCACCGTTGCTAACAGCTACAGTGATCTTTCTTGCTTTCGGAATGATAGTAACCTTTCCAGGTTTGTCACCCTTGATGATATCAGCACTCGCGCCGCTGAATGTAGGGTTATAGTTGGTACCCAATGCCGGCACCTCAATGTTAACGGTGTTACCGCAGTTCATGTAAATGTCGGAGCATTACCTGTAGTAACACGGATAACTGGCTGCGCCACGAAGTATTCAATATCCTGTTCAAATTTCTGACCTTTTACTTCAATGACTGCCTTAAACCTCTTGGAAGCGATTCCGTTTTTGTCATAATTCACCGCCTGACGCAGTGAATTCAACCTTACCCATTTTTACACCGCTCACGTCTTCGATTATAGGAAGTTTTTTTCCATCCTGGAAGAATTCTGACTCAAGGGCAGTCGATGATCCAGTAAGGAACATTTGGGCTTCATATTTTGCACCAGCAGCAACTGTGGAAGACTTTGCTCTAACCATTGGAATGAACTGGTCGAAGCTGATACGCTTAGCACCGGCATCCTTTGAAAGTTTATCAAGAGCGCGCGATTCGTAGTCGAGTATTTCAGTCTCAGCCTGCGTAACGGAAGCTAATGCTGCGATAACCGGCGTGTTTTCAAATGTGAAGGTCAGGAAGTTCTTACGTACGTGGTCATCATTAGAGGCAAAAATAGGAATCTCCTTTGGAGCCTTCGCAATCTTCGTAAATGGAGGATCTATGCCCGTAAGCGTGTTCAGCTCCTTCACATAGTTATTCAATAGATTCTCATAGCCTCTTACCAACTGGCGACTTCGTGTCAACCATCATTGCAGCAACCTTGGAGCTGTGATCGGTGATAAGGTCATCATTGACCTCAGTGTGTCCCGATTTTTCCATCATGTCCTTTTTCAATTTTTCGATGGCCGCAATGGTGCTCTTGGTCAGGTCTCTGACTTTCTGCGCATTGTCTTTAGCCTTCAACACACCAGCGTCCTGGCTTTCACCAGCATCCGCCATGATCTGTTGGAGCACTTTTTCACTTTCATTGTTTCCTTCGGTAATAAGTCCAACGAGAGTTTCGTTGATGATGGCAAATTTCTCAAGGACCGCATTACTAACCTGGAGCGCAAGAAGCGCCGTCAAAACGAGGTACATCATACCTATCATTTTTTGACGAGGTGTTTCTTTTTTACCTGCCATGTTTTAGTTCTTTTATTGTTAAACGTTTGAGATCAGTTTTCATTATGCTTGGCCGCCACCTTTCATGGCTGTTAGCATGCTTCCATAAACCTTGTTCAGAGAAGTAAGGTTGTCGGTAAGTTTGCCGAGCTCCGACGTAAACTTCGCTGTGTTGTCACCAACTTTTGAAAGACCGTTCATTGCGCCAGTCAGGCTCTCATAGAACTTATTCATGTTCTTCACATGGCTGTCAGCATCCTTCAATTCCATTTCATATACAGAATTGAGGGCCGCCAGGTTCTTAGTTACTTTTTGCACTTGTGAATGATATTCTCCCGCATCTTTAGAAGCTTCAGACATGCTTGACACAGCCTTGATCGCAGTATCGTATGACTTGTTCATCTCAAGAAGTTGAGTTGAAGCCTTCTTTACGTTTGAAGCGTAGTCGGTAGTTGCTACCGCAGCGTCAGACAGGTTAGTCATTTTCTTTGCAGATTCGGCGAGGTTGTTCAAACCTTTGCCAAGGCTGTCGAGAAGTTCTGGGCCTATCTTGGCCTTCTCCAGGGAAACATCGAGCTGCTGTGTGAGTGAAGCACCGCCCTTGTTTGAGATCCTTGTAGGTACTGAAGGAGCTTCATAGTCTTCACCAAGTTCAGGATAAACTTTAGACCAATCTGGCTCTTGATGAGGCGGCTCAAAAGCACTTAAAAAGAATATAATTGCTTCTGTAGTTAATCCGATAAACAGCATTTGGTCAGCACCTTCATAGTGAAGGATTTTAAATAAAGCACCAATAATTACGACTGCTGCACCAATACCATAAATTTTCGGCATTATGGTTTTATAGAGTAGTTCCGTAAATCCGCCTTTTTTCTTGCTCATTGTAGTAATGGTTTAAGTTTTGCCTTTTGATTATTTTATAGTTAGGTAAAAAAGTAAGTTTATTCGGGTTAAAATTCTTGTCCGGATGAACGACCAAGGTGAGTCATTGCGCATCTGAATCCGATATAAGCCCGCGTGGTATCCTTAAATTCATAGGTCCGTGTACCAGTCTCCAGATAGTAAGCAACATCTTTCCATGAACCGCCGCGAACGACTTTCTTAGGTGGAACTTTCGGATTGTATTTAGAGCTTTCAGGATTTGTTCTAGGATCGATGTACTGCGGGTTAAGGTCCCACACAGTTGGAACTGATGCAGGGTTAAAGTCGTCAAGGCACCACTCTGAAACGTTACCTGCCATGTCATACAATCCGTAGTCGTTAGGGAAATAAGCTTGAACAGGAGAAGAGTATGCAAAACCGTCATCGTAGAAGTTACCACGACCAGGCTTGAAGTTGGCGAGCATACAACCTTTTGAGTTTCTTATGTAAGGGTTACCCCAAGGATACTTCGCCATATCGCGGCCACCACGGGCTGCGTATTCCCACTCAGCTTCTGAAGGCAGGCGGAATGCTGGCATCGGGAAGTCACCAACGCTCTTTCTGTAGTCATTAAGGTAAGCTGTTCTCCATTGCCCGAAGAATACAGCAGCGTCCCAGTTAACACCTACAACAGGATATGCATCATAGCCAGGGTGCCAGTAATAATAGTCCTGAATAGGGTCACCCATATGGTGCGCAAAGTCGCGAACCCATGCTGCGGTATCGGGATAATATTTCTGACGGAATGTTTCAGCATCTACCGTTTCAAAACCCTCAATGCTACCGTTGTCTACGAGGAAAAAGTTTGTGAACTGGCGATACTCGTTGTTAGTGATTTCGGTATCGTCCATAAAGAAGGAACCGATCGTTACCTGCTTGTTGAAATTTATCTGCGTAGATGCCGGATCTTCATCGGCTTGTCCCATGTGGAATGTTCCAGCTGGAATCGGAACCATCCCATACGGGATAGTCATTACCCAACCTTCACGTCCCGGAACGCCGACCAGTTCGCCCTGGTCGCCACCCTTTTTGCCGCCCAGGCCTAGTAATCCACAGGCACTTGCAACCAGCACCTGCCAGGACTAAAACAAGTTTCGAAACAACCGATTTATTCATACTTAATGCTCAGTTTGTCTATGCTAAAAAAATTTAAGGCTTCAAAGTTACCCTTATTCGCATTATTTTTTTGAGAAACGGATTACAAATTCCGTAAAATCTTAAGAATCCCGAAATCATTTGTCGGCTAGTGCCTATACCGAGGGGTTCGAACGACTTTTTTACCGCTACCCGGATTCACCGGAAGATCGTAACTCAACATAAATTCAAGCGAAAAGCTTTCCTTCGCCGCTTGGTCCTTTATAATGAAATCTATAGCCTGTTCCAAGCTTCAAGGATTTATCCTTCAACAGACAGTACCCAAGTAATAAACTTGCTGCTTCTGACTGTCTAAACGCCAATCCTCCCCACATCGTATCTTTGATATGAGCAATTCCCGCTAAATCGACTTGAGTCTTGTTGAGATCTGTTCTGACGGCAGCGCTAAACTGAATTTTCAAGTCAAAACTTACTTCATAAAAATACCCCGCGGTTGCATTGATGTGATTTTCCAACGCACCTCTGACGCTGTCAGCGCCGAAATCAAATTCCGACTTAAGTAAATGGTTAAATCCAAAGCCGAAATAATACTTTTCCGCTCTGTAAAAAACACCAAGACCAAGGTCAGGTCTTACCTGCGATTCCTTTCCTTCTACGATCAGCGGGTCGCCCTCCTGAATGTACCGGTAATACTTACCGTTTACTGTCTGGGAGTAAAGCCCCACCTTCACGCCAAAGCTTAGTTTTGTTTCCTTGATACCTAAGTGATAGGCATACATCGCCTGCGCTTCGAGGTTATTTTGTGGACCTAGTTTGTCATTCATGATGTAGGCACCGAATCCACTTCTGAGTTTATAAATAGGAGTGTTAAAACTTACCAGTTGTGTGGTTGGCGCACCGCCGTCACCGAAACTTGATTGATACCCCAGCCATTGGCTGCGATGTAATGCGGTTAACCTCGTCACCCCATCGACACCCGCAAATGCAGGAGTCATATACAGGTTATTAAACATGTACTGTGTGAAGAGGGCATCTTGCTGAGCAAAAGCGCTTGCTCCAAAAAAGAGCAGCAAGAGGGTATAAAAAATCCTTTTCAGCATTAAGTTTAAAAAGTAGAATCTAAAGTAAGCGCTTTTTTACGACACTGTCAACTAATGTAATTAAAGTGTAATAAAAAACATCACTTTCTAAAATTCAAAGGATGAACGACTTATTTGATGCCGTTCGCCTTCTTTATGTACAGTTCCAGAGCACCTGTCATCGACGGTGCATTTGGTAAAGGAGCCTCAATATCAAGGATCAGACCGGCATCATGTGCCGCTTTGGCAGTGGTTGGACCAAACACCGCTATCCTGGTATTATTCTGCTTGAAGTCAGGAAAATTGACAAAAAGAGAATTAATGCCTGACGGGCTAAAAAATGCAAGAATATCGTAATAGACTTCCTTCAAATCAGATAAGTTGGCCGCTACAGTATGGTAGATAATCCCTTCTGTATACTGGTATCCCCCTTCTCTCAGAAAATCTGGAATGTCGTTCTTCCGGATATCGGAACATGGGAAGAGGTATTTTTCATTCTTGTGCTTCTTCAAAATCTCAAGGAGATCCTGGGCAGTTTTAAGTCCCGTAAAGATTTTACGCTTACGGATCACGATATACTTCTGCAGATAGTTTGAAGTTTGCTCGGAGATACAAAAGTATTTCATCTCCGGAGGCATTTCTATCTTTAACTCCTGGCAGATGTGAAAGAAGTGATCGACAGCATTTCGGCTTGTGAAAATTATCGCCGTGTGATTAAGAATATCAATTTTTTGCTTTCGGAATTCTTTCACCGGAACGGGTTCTACCTGTATGAAAGGCCGGAAGTCAATTTTCAGATTAAACTTTTCGGCTAGTTTCAGGTAAGGGGAATTAGCGTCTGCCGGAGCTTCTTGGGTTACCAGGATACTTTTGACCTTGCGCATCCTGTCAGTAGCAATTTCACTCATCACGTAAAAAAGTTCGGGCTAATAATAAAGTACCTTAAGCGTAATCAGAAAGGGTATTAATTCCGTGGCACAAATGTACGAAAATAAATGAAACAAGGAACGGTCCATTTGTCGCCACAGCTTCAAAACGATCAATACAATCCAGCACGCAAGCACCCAAGCCATCGTACTAAGAAAGAAAAAATAAAAACTTTCGCGCTGACCGTGCGTGATAAAATAAAGAAATACTACTATCGAAAGCACTCCGAAAACTCCCAGCAAAAGTCTCACCCAATTGAAAAAATGGAAACCACCGATCTGGCCCATTCCGAAAACAAATGAGAGTCCGTATATCAGCACAATCTTCGCGAAAAACAAACCCAACACGATCAGGCTCAATTGCAGCCAGTGTATCACAGCTTCCCAAAAAGTAGACGATTGAAAGAACATTGCCGCCCGGTATTGCGATGGTAAGAAATGAAAAATGATCATCAAATAATATCCAAGCATCAGGCTGCTATAGACGTAGAATAAAATATTGATACTGCTGGTGATTCGGGAATAGGTCTGCGTTTCTTCACCTTCCCTCACCGAAAATATTTTCGATACAGAAAAATAATCCGACGCAAGCTTGGGATTCAGCTGTGTAATTACGATCAACACTATCATCAGGATCAATACGCCGATGATTGCAAAATCCCTAAAGGACGCTATACGAGTCGGCAAAAGCTCTATCGCAGATGAATTTTTTGCAACCTTCGATTCAATCAAGGTCTTCAACCTTCCAGCTTTTATTTTTTCCTGAAAAACACTGACTTGCCACACAGATCCCTGGAAGACGCTGCTTAAACTATCGATTTTCAATCGCAGTGAGCCCTCGCTGCTTTCTGCCAACTGGCCATTGATGAAAACTGTATATGGCGCAAAACTTTCTATGAACAGGTAGCCGCCCATGACCTTGGCCACCTCCACGCTAAAAAAAACACTGCGCGCGCTGCCAACTTTCTGAAAAGGCTCATATGCACCATTCTGAAACACCTTCCACTCGCTTTGAAGATCCTTTGTCACAGCATAATCCTGCGCCGCGGCAATGGATACTCCTAAAGCGAAAAAAATTGTTAATGTCAGAGTGTTCAGCTTGATCATCATACGCAAGTATCCGGCAAAAATATCAGAATCTCGGGTTATATCCGAAATGCCTAAGTTTGCCCTGCAATGGCAGGGTTGTACATTCATATTCCTTTTTGCAAGCAGGCTTGCTACTATTGCGACTTTTTTTTCTCCACCAATCAGGGGCAGCGGCTTGAAATTGTACGCGCAATAGCCGCTGAAATTGCGTTGCAAAAAGATTATCTCGGAGGGGAAATCCTTGAGACGATATATTTTGGAGGAGGAACTCCTTCCATCCTATCACCTGCGGAACTAAATGAAATCTTAGAGGCTGTACATCGGAATTTTTCCGTCGCCGAATTTCCCGAAGTTACTCTTGAAGCAAATCCTGACGATTTGACTAAAGAAAAACTGCGCTCTCTGTACGCTGCAGGAATAAACAGGCTCAGTGTCGGTATTCAATCATTCGATGACACTGTGCTGAAGTCATTAAACAGAGCACATGACAACCTCATGGCTAAATGCTGTATTGAAGACGCCAGAAAAGCGGGATTCGAGAATATAAGTATTGACCTTATATATGCTATCCCTCAGCGGTCTGACGAAGACTGGGAAAAGGATATTTACGAGGCCATCAAATTTAGTCCACAACATATTTCTTCCTACTCGTTGACGATCGAGGAGAAAACCGTCTTTGGAAAGTGGGCAAAGCAGGGAAAAATGCAGCCAGTTGATGACGACTTTTCAGCTCGACAGCTGTCGATGCTCATTGATATTCTTGAAACAGCTAACTACGAACAGTACGAGGTATCAAACTTTTCAAAGCCAGGTTTTCAATCGCGGCACAATAGTAACTATTGGAAAAACGAAAAATACCTGGGTATAGGACCAAGCGCGCACTCTTACAATGGGGAAAGCCGTCAATACAACATAAGCAATAACGCTATGTACCTGCGTTCTATTCAGCAACAAAAAATTCCCTTCACGCTTGAAGTGCTAACCAAGCAGGACAAAATAAATGAATATCTTTTGACCACCCTCAGAACATCGTGGGGTGCTGATCTAAAAATCTTGCGCGAAAAATTCCTATTTGATCCGGTTAGAGAAAACAGCGATTATATACATAGCCTTCAGCTCAAAGGCCTTATTATGGTTAAAGACGACATTCTTAAACTAACCAGGAAAGGCAGATTCCTGGCTGATAAGATTGCGTCGGATTTATTTGTGATCGATCGCTGACTATTTGTCTTTTGATTGATTCATATCCTACCTGTCGGCTTGTTATTATAAATGATCAGGAAGTTTTGTATTTTACCCGGACGTTATCATCGCATGAAATCTATAGAAGAAAAAAGGGTGTACATGCTTCTTAAGGCTGTGATCTTTCATTATCACGGGCTGGATGAGCAGGAAAAAAAGGACCTTATTAAGACAGCCGAAGACCTTCAAGCGCCGGATGAGTATAAATGGGCGTTAGATTTTGTTGCGCAGGATTACATCACTGCTTTCGATCGTGCCAGGAGCTACCTCAACGACATTATTGGTGATTACGCCAAAGAAAAACGGATTGAATTGATCAACATGGTTTGGCAGGCTAACAATCTGAAAGGATATGTTACCGAGATGGAAGCCACCGCTATGCTAAAACTTGCAAAGGACTGGAACGTGCAGCGCGAGTTGATCGATCTCGTACTTAAATAAAAAAGGCGCCCCGATGAATCGGGGCGCCTTCTTTGATTCAAATCATAATAACTCTAGCCGTTCATAGACGCCAGGAACTCATCATTGTTTCGTGTTCCTTTCATCTTATTCTGCAGGAATTCCATAGCTTCCACCGAATTCATATCTGCCATATACTTGCGCAGTATCCACACGCGCTGCAATTCATCTTCTCTCAGCAATAGATCCTCGCGACGGGTACCGGACGCAGGAACATCCATTGACGGGTAGATCCTTCTATTGGTAAGCTTACGATCGAGCTGAAGTTCCATGTTACCTGTACCCTTGAACTCTTCGAAAATAACTTCATCCATTTTAGATCCAGTGTCAATAAGGGCAGTAGCAATTATCGTTAATGAGCCACCATTTTCAATTTTTCTCGCAGCTCCAAAAAAGCGTTTCGGTTTATGCAATGCATTCGCATCAACACCTCCGGAAAGAATCTTTCCTGACGAAGGAACCACTGTGTTGTGCGCTCGCGCAAGTCGGGTTAGCGAATCAAGCAGGATCACAACGTCATGGCCACACTCAACCATACGTTTTGCTTTTTCCAACACGATGCTGGCAACTTTCACATGCCGTTCAGCCTGTTCATCGAACGTTGATGCAACTACTTCGGCCTTTACGCTACGGGCCATGTCAGTAACTTCTTCGGGACGTTCATCAATAAGCAACACGATCAGGTAAACTTCCGGATGGTTTTCGGCGATCGCGTTTGCGATGTTCTTCAACAATACAGTCTTACCGGTCTTAGGCTGGGCGACGATCATACCACGTTGTCCTTTTCCTATGGGAGCGAAAAGATCAAGGATCCGCGTTGACAAATTATCATGCGTCGTGCTGAGCCTTAATTTCTCGTTAGGGAACAGTGGGGTAAGGTATTCGAAGGCAACACGATCGCGTATTTCTTCTGTGGTCTTTCCATTTACAGACTCGACCTTTAATAAGGCGAAATATTTTTCACCCTCTTTCGGGGGACGAATAAGACCTCTCGCCGTATCTCCCGTCTTAAGTCCGAACAATTTGATCTGAGACGGTGAAACATAGATATCATCGGGGCTTGCCAGATAGTTGTAATCTGAAGAACGGAGGAATCCGTAACCATCCTGCATGATTTCCAGAACACCTTCATTGCTGATTGCTCCGTCGAACTCGCGAATAGAAGGGCGGAATTGTTGTTTATCCTCTTTTGGTTCGGTTCTGCTAGGACGCGTTTGTTCTTCAACAACATTTGATGATTCCGAGTCTGAATCAGATCCGTTAAAAGTGTTTGATGGACTATCAAAATTTATATCGATCGAATCTAGTATTTCATCAGATGAAAAATCCGAATCCAATTTTGGTGCGGGTGGAGTTGGCGCGACGTTCTCACGTCTGCGGGGGCGCATCTTTCGCTCAGATTCGCCTTCTGAAACAGAAGACGAAGACGAAGCAGCAGGCAGGGATGGTTTTTTTTCCGCGACAGCTTCGCCGGCGACGGCTTGTTGATCAAGGATTTTATAGATGATATCCTGTTTGGAAAGCTTTTTAGCGTTTTTTACGCCCATCTCCTCTGCAATTTCCTTCAGTTCTGAAAGAAGCCTGACATTCAGGTCGTCAATAGTGTACATGTTAATTTTAAGAATGGATTGTGTTTAAAAAAGATTTGTAGAATTGATAAATGTGTTCAGCTGGGCTGAGATTTAGTCATGGAAACAACAAACTAGAAAATAAAAACTCGATAAGTGTGGTCCGGATTTATATTCAGAAGGCTTGGGATGAGGCCATATGACACTGCAAGTATAGCCACATTTTGCCTATAATCAAATTGTCTAAATATTTTATTCGACGCCAAAAACCCTCCAGCCATTCAAAAAAACTAATTTTGGCCCCAAACAAATAATCGCCATGCTTCAAGTAGCAGTTATCCGAGAGCAGCAAACCAAAGTATTAAACGGACTCGCGAAAAGAAATTTCAAGAACGCGTCGGACCTGGTATCTGCGGTGCTGCAAAAAGATGATCTTCGAAAGGACACACAAAAGATTCTCGATGACCTGAAGGCTAAGGCAAATGCCGATGCAAAAAAGATCGGCGAACTAATTAAAGCAGGAAAATCCGACGAAGCTAATTTGTTGCGCGCCGCGGTTGCAACTACCAAAGACAAAACCAAGGCTTTGGAAAATTCGCTCACGGATTTAGAAAAAGAGCTGATCGATCTCCTGTACAAAATACCAAACGTTCCCCACGAAAAAGTTCCTGCCGGGGCCGGAGCAGACGATAATATTACGGTAAGCCAACACGGAGTTGTACCAACTCTTGATAAGGATGCATTGCCGCATTGGGAATTGATAAAAAAGTATGACATAATTGACTTTGACCTCGGTGTCAAAATTTCGGGCGCTGGATTTCCCGTATACAAAGGCAAGGGAGCAAAACTTCAGCGCGCATTAATAAATTTCTTCCTCGACGAAGCAGAGAAGCAAGCCTACAAAGAGGTTCAACCGCCAATTGTAGTCAATGAAGCTTCAGGTTATGGTACCGGTCAACTTCCCGATAAAGAAGGTCAAATGTACTTTGTCAACGAAGACGGACTGTATCTCATTCCTACTGCCGAAGTGCCGATAACAAACCTGTACCGGGATGTAATAGTTCCTGATGACCAGCTGCCTGTAAAAAATGTTGGCTATACTCCTTGTTTCAGGCGTGAGGCGGGAAGCTGGGGCGCTCATGTTCGTGGTCTGAACCGGCTTCATCAGTTTGACAAAGTGGAGATTGTTCAGATCAGAAAACCTGAAGAATCGCACCAGGCATTGGACGAAATGTGCAGCTATGTACAATCCCTGCTGGAAAAACTTGAACTCCCTTATCGGAAATTATTGCTATGCGGAGGAGATATGGGATTTAATTCCGCTATAACGTACGATATGGAAGTTTATGCAGCCGGTCAGCAACGATGGCTTGAAGTAAGTTCAGTTAGCAACTTTGAAGCGTTTCAGGCAAACCGGCTGAAGTTGCGATATAAGAATGCAGATGGAAAGACGCAGCTGCTGCATACATTAAATGGCAGCGCGCTCGCATTGCCGAGGATTGTTGCAGCTATTCTGGAGAACAATCAAGATAGCAATGGAATTCGCATTCCAAAAATTCTGGTTCCATACACAAAATTTGAGATGATCAATTAGGCATTTTTACACAGACCGTGCCACTACAAAAAGATGGCACCTTCATTTGAAGAAGTAAACCATGGTAGATGCGTCGTTAACTTTAATCAATGCAGTATCCGTTCATGCTGTTGGAAACAAATTACTTGGCGAAGAACTTGAACTTTCAGATGCTGTTCTTCAGTTGGCAGGCGACAAATTAAGAAGTCAACTGCTCACATACTTTTTTTCGGGTTTTAACTCTCCTGAATACCATAGCTTTGACATTGAAAAGGAGGATGCGAGTCCTAACCTTGTTTATTCGTTAGTCAAAGAAATTTTTGCCAACCCCAGCTTGCTGCATGAACGGTCTGTTGATCTGGCACAACACCTCTACGAAGTTTCGCAGCATCATCACATAAAGTCCGGAGACTTGTTTGTCGGTCATTTCTCAGGGATTGTCATTGAGCGCAAGTCATTTGATGCGGTAGGATTATTTAAGTGCGAGACAAAAGAATCATACCTCAAACTAAAGAAAGTGGCGGGGCATTTTAAATTAAGCGACGACGAAGGCATTAATATCAGAAAGCTCGACAAAGGTTGCCTGATTCTAAACGATGAAGAAGCGCAAGGATACAGAGTACTGATCGTTGACAACACAAATAGATCCGAGGCGCAATTTTGGAAGAATGATTTTCTCGGCGTTAGTGTGTGGTCGGATGCTTTCCATCACACCCACAACTTCATGAATCTTACGCGCCAGTTTGTCGGCGATCAGCTGGATGAAGAGTTCAGTGTATCAAAGGCCGACAAAATCGACATGCTAAACAGATCAATGGATTTCTTTAAATCACGAGATCAATTCAATCAACATGAATTTGAAGCCGAGGTCCTGGAGGATCCCTCTGTTATAGAATCGTTCAGGAAATATGAGAAACATTTCAAAAGCGATCAGGACATAGTTGACAATTTTGAAATATCCGCTCAGGCCGTGAAGCGACAAGCGCGCGTTTTCAAAAGTGTATTGAAGCTTGATAAGAATTTTCACATCTACATCCACGGCAACCGTGACCTGATTGAAAAGGGGTTTGACGAAGTGCGCAATCGCCACTATTACAAGATATACTTTGATGAAGAAAGTTGATCTGAAAGTTCCAATTTCATGTTAACTTTAGATACAATAAAAAGACCATGGAAACACAAACTTTTGGGCAAAGAGTCAAACGTACCACAAGAAAGGTCGTTAGGCTTTTCATTATTACTGCTTTAATAGTTCTTGTTGGAGGATTCTGCTTCTTGTACTGGGGTACCTACGAAGACGGTGTGATGGCGGGAAAGGTTCTCCGAATTAGCGAGAAGGGAGTCATGTTCAAGACGTTTGAAGGAAAGATCAACCTCGAAACCTTTGGTGCTTTGAAAGGTACAAGTCCCATCGCGGAAGTCATTTGATTTTTCGGTGGAGAAAAGCGACCAGGATCTTATAAAGGAATTGGAGACAGTTGCCCTAAGCGGAGAGCGGGTCAATTTGTACTTTGTCAAGCGTTATGTCACTTTCCCGTGGAGGGGCGATACTAAATACTTCGCTACCCGGATTGAGAGACTTCAATAATCCCGCTATAAAATAAAAGGCTGTCTCTTCAAAAGAAACAGCCTTAGTGGGGTGTTTAATCAAAAATTTATTTTACGCAGTGGCTGCAGAAGTTTCCTCAAATTTTTGAGAAACTTTCAGCACAACCGTCTTCTTCGCTTTGTATCCGCAATAACCGCACTGGAAGTGTTTCAGAAGTTCACCTTCCTGTGTAACAGAAGCGGGTTTTAGAATTTCTTCTCTAACCACTTTAAAGGTTTGATAGTTGCACTCAGGGCACTGTAATGCGTGGAGGTGTCCAGAGTAACGTTCAATCTTAACATATCCGGTCTCTTCATCTTTCCAAACATCGTAGTCAACAGAGAACACATGTTCTTCAGCCTGCATACCTTCATCCAGGTATGCATCTTCTTCGGATTCACCCAGTAACTTCATGGCCTTGCCGGTTTTCGGAGAGACCCGTGGCTTATAACGAAGAGCTTTTAATCTTTTTTCAATAAAGAACGGGTAGTAGAATTTGAGCATGTTCTGAATTATGAGAGCAACGATCATACCCATTGCAAAGGTCGTGAACCCTAATACGAAGATCCACAAAGTGTTCAATTTTTGAATATTGGAGTTGGCGTAGAAACAGCATCCGACGATCAGAATGATCGCTGCGATCCAAAGTGTTCTGATCTCGCTCCTATTAATATAATCATATTTCACCTTTGCATCGTTAATTGTAGCAAGGCGAATAACATGATAAATCACAATCAAAATTGAAACTGACCCATGCCACGTATGCAACGGTTTTCGCCATTGCATTCCATGCATCAAAATTTTGTGTAACAATTTCTTCCATGGTTACGGATTGGTTATTAGTGTTCTTAATAGCAAATATAGAGTCCTCTGTCTATTTAACCTAGCAAGGTTAAGCAGTATATCGCGCTAAATGGTCCCAATTTACAACAGAATTAGCAAAAAATCAGGATCGTTAACGTTACGCCAGTTCGAAAGCAGGTCAGATTTTACTTAAAAAGATGCTGATTTTTGTGGCCGCCTCTTCGGGTCGTTCGAACATCGCCATGTGCGCCACATTGGAAAGGACATGAATTTCAGGATTTTGGCACTCGGCAGCTTGTTTATGAATTGACTCCACAGGAATTCCCGGATCCTTATCGCCGGCAAGAAAGAGCGTAGGTTTTTTAAAGCTTTTCAATGTTTTAGTCTGATCCGGTCTATCTCTCATTGCCAATAGTATAACCGATAACGGCTGATTCACTCGACTCCGCCGCGATCTTCTTAACATTTTCAATCGCTTCGTGATTCGGATCGGAAAAAAGTGGCGTTATAAAGTTGGTCGCAAAGGCTTTCGCACCATTCTTGTTGACGAATTCGATCGCTTTGTTCCGTGATTGTTTCTTATCGGCAGAATCAGCATAGGCAGTAGAATGAAACAATCCCAGACCGGCAAACAAATCCGGCCTCTTTTCTACCATCGCAAGCGCGACGTAACCACCAAGAGAATGGCCGATGAGTACACAATTGTTTAAAGCCTTTTCCAATACAAGTTGTATTAATTGTTCCGCGACCTGCGCCAGGGAAAATCCAGGCGGAAGTATCGGACTTTTACCAAAGCCAGGAAGGTCAGGAGTAATTACAGTATTTGAATTTGTGAATCGATCACCAAATGCATCCCAAACGCCGTGATGCATTGGAAAACCGTGCAGAAAAATGAGTGGACTCCCTTTGCCGCGCTGATCAAAAAAAATATTGGTCATTTAGATTTTCGAAACTGACTCCAACATCGCCACCACCGCTCTTTCAATTCCATCAGGATCGAATCCACACTCTTTGTGCAGCTCGTATTGTTCACCGTGTTCAACAATACGATCAGGAATACCCAATCGTCTTATTTCTGAGTGATAATTATGGTCGGCCATGAATTCAATGATCGCGCTTCCGAATCCACCTTGAATCGAACCGTCCTCTATCGTCAGGACTTTTTTGTACTGCGAAAATATTTGATGAAGCAGTTCCTCATCGAGCGGCTTTACAAACCGCATATCGTAATGCGCTATTTCAATGTTCTGCTTAGATAAACGCTCGCAAACTTCTACGGCGTAATTACCGACGTGACCAATCGTTAAGATTGCAAGCTCTTCACCGTCCCTGATCTTCCGACCCGAGCCGATCCTGATCTCCTCCATCGGTGTTCTCCAGTTCGGGCATAACACCCTGACCACGCGGATAACGAATTGAGAATGCTTGCTCCGTTCTCGGCAGCTGCGCCGTATACATGAGGTTTCTTAGCTCCGACTCGTTCATGGGAGCAGATACTATCATGTTCGGAAGGCAGCGGAAGTAAGCAATATCATAGGCTCCATGGTGGGTCGGACCATCGGCACCAGCAAAACCAGCTCTGTCAAGACAGAAGTTTACTGGCAAATTCTGAATACACACATCGTGGATCACCTGGTCATACGCTCGTTGCATGAACGTACTGTAGATGTTACAGAACGGTATTAATCCCTGTGTCGCGAGCCCGGCAGAAAACGTAACGGCATGCTGCTCCGCGATACCGACGTCTATTGCGCGTTCGGGCATCTCTTTCATCATGATATTCATTGATGAACCTGACGGCATCGCCGGGGTTATACCAATGATTTTATCGTTTTGTTTGGCGAGCTCAACTAATGTATGCCCAAAGACCTCCTGATATTTAGGCGCCTGTGGCGTGTTGTATAACTTCTTATGTATCTCTCCTGTAATTTTATCGAAGGTGCCCGGAGCATGCCAAGTCGTGGCATTACCCTTTTCGGAGGGACCATATCCCTTGCCCTTTACGGTCACGCAGTGCAGGATCTTGGGGCCTTTGATATTTTTAAGATCGTTTAGAACCGTGACGAGGTGATTGACGTCATGACCATCAACCGGACCAAAGTATCGAAGGTTCAATGACTCAAACAGATTGCTTTGGCTTAGTAACGTAGCTTTGATCCCTGCTTCAACTTTCGAAGCTATTTCCTGGGCGCTCTTGCCAAACTTTGAGAGTTTGCCGAGCAGGTTCCACGCTTCGTCTTTAAGCTTATTATATGCCTTGCTGGTTGTGATGTCGGTTAGATAATCCTTCATCGCCCCGACGTTGGGGTCGATCGCCATGCAATTATCATTTAATATGATAAGAAGGTTAGTGTCGGAAACGCCGGCATGGTTCAATCCTTCGAATGCCATCCCGCCGGTTAGCGCGCCATCTCCTATTACCGCGATATGTTGTTTGTCTTCAATCTTCAAGTATCGCGATGCAACAGCCATACCTAACGCCGCGGAAATAGATGTTGATGAATGCCCTACGCCAAAGGTATCGTACTCGCTTTCCTTCCTCTTCGGGAAGCCGGAAAGTCCCCCGTACAATCTGTTTGTATGGAATTCCTCTTTTCTGCCAGTTAGAATTTTATGTCCGTAGGCCTGGTGACCGACGTCCCAAACGAGCTGATCGTAGGGGGTTTTAAAAACGTAGTGTAAAGCCACCGTTAACTCGACCACGCCCAGACTTGCGCCAAAATGGCCACCATAAACCGATACATTATCGATAATAAACTGGCGAAGCTCGTCGCACAGCTGGACGAGCTGAGCCTGATCCAGTTTTTTGATGTCTTCAGGGCTGTTGATTTCCGACAATAATTTTCCCGGGGTAATCAGCATCTTAGTTTTTACAACAATTAACAAGGAGTTGAAGGTAAGTGTTCTAAACCGCTTTTCAACCCTAAATAAGCAACAAAGGTAGTTATTTCCGGGATGTCCGCTTTTTTTTGCGGATTATAAATAAATTTGTGCCGCATGACTACGCCGCAGGAGAATTTTGAGGTAAAACTACCCCTATTTGAAGGTCCATTCGACCTTTTGTTATTTTTCATAGAGCGCGATGAGCTCGACATTTACGACATCCCCATATCGAAGATCACTAACGATTTCCTGGAGTATATTCATCAGATGGAGGAGCTCAACATGGAGCTAGCCAGTGAGTTCATTCTGGTCGCAGCTACCCTGATGAGGATCAAATCCAAGATGTTGCTGCCAAGGCCACAATTGGATGAGCAAGGTAATGAGATCGACCCTCGCGAAGAGCTCGTACGACACCTCCTGGAATACAAGAAATACAAGTCCGTTATCGACAACTTCCACAAGATTGAGGAAGTCGAGCTAGCGAAGGAGAAGCGTGGTAACCTGATGAAGGAGCTGAAGGTACTTGCAGAAAGCACAAATGTTGAAGCCGAACTTCAGGATGTGACGATATATAAGCTGATGACGGTGTTTGAAAAGATACTGAAGCGTCAGGAGGCAGAAAGAAACAAACCTGTACACCAGGTCATTCAATATCCTTACACCGTCGAGGGACAAAAGAAGTTCCTTCTGGACGAACTCTCGAAAAAGCAAAGACTTTCATTTACGGAACTTATCCAGGAGTACCCCACACGTATCGGCGTTATATTTAATTTTCTTGCTATCCTTGAGATGTTAGCCCTACAGGTGCTTACTATTCAGATCGGAGAAGGCTATGGCAATTTCTGGATTGGAAAGGCGGAGCCGAAGGAGGCTATTTTGTAAGCCGTTAATCGTTATCCGTTATCCGTTAATCGTGGGTGTGAGTGCGGGTGTGAGTTTGTCCGGGGGCGCAATGAGTGCGGGATTGCTTCGAATACGTTAACGGATGACTGATAAAACTCAGCAAGTAAAATTCAGTGTAAAAACACTGCCGCGGCCCGGAGCAGATCTCACCATGATGTTTCCTTTTTGCTTCTGCATGATTTGTTGAGAGATACTCAATCCAATTCCGGAACCACCTTTCTTTGTTGAGTAAAATGGAACAAAGATCTGGTCGATGTCTTCGGCAGCAATTCCACAGCCAGTATCCGATATATTGATGTTTACATAACGATTTCCTTCTTTACCAACTTCGATATGTATGTCCTTGCCTTCTTTGTAATTCGACATCGACTCGATCGCATTCTTCATGAGGTTGATCAGCACCTGCATAGTCAGGTTCTTGTCCGCGTATATGCTATACGAACCATGGCCATTCTCGGCGTGAAGAACAATGTTCTGTTTGTTTAACTCCGGTGTAAACAGGTGGGTGACCTCACTTAATATTTCACCTACGGGTATCTTGTTCAACACCGGTTCTGGAATCTGGTTGACGCTACGGAAACTATGAACAAACTCCTTCAACGATTTGCTTCGTTGATCTATCGTCCGCAGACTGTCAAGCATATCCGTTCGTTCTTCAGTTGTCAATCGACGATCTTCGGATTCGGATTTGGAAACCATCTCAAAGATATAGGATGACAATGTTGACAAAGGGATTGCCGAGTTTGAGATCTCATGTGTCAACACCCGAAGTAATTTTTGCCATGCTTCTGCTTCTTTCGCTGCCAACTCGCTGCTTACGTCGGACAATGCAATCAATTTTAAATTCTTATCCCTGAACTTGAGATGTCTGGAGGTAACTGACAAGTGGATTGGTGTTCCCCGTTGAACGATACGGAAGGACGACTTTTCTCCGTCCTGAACTTCCCTGAGAAAGTCGGGAAGTGAGCGGTCCACTCTCCAGAGAGACTCGACTTTTTGAAGGAAAGGGATCTGAAAGAGATTTTTCGCCGCGTTGTTGATGAGATAAACTTCATCGTTACCTTCTTCAAAACAAACTAATGGTACAGCCGCATGCTCGACGACAACCTGCAACAACTGATGCTGGGATTCTTTTTCAGAACGCAAATTCCTAAAGGTATCGTTGAGCTGATTGAAAGCCTGGTGGAGATCGTAATCATTGGATTTTTCATTCTCGGAGAAAGTCACCGAAAAATCGTTTTGTTTCAATGACTGAAGGAATGCAGTTAGCTTACGTTCAGATTGTTCTACGAACCTTACTGTTTCATAAAAAAGTGCTGCTGTTCCAAGGGCTGTCCATAATCCGGCCATCCAGTAAGGAGAGTCAAAGAAAAGAAAACCTGTGAGGCAACCTAAAAAACATATTCCTGCAAGGCGGAATGCAACTTTAGAGCGAAAAGATTTTTTTAGAATTCGCGTTTGTTTCAAGGTCTTCAGTGTTGGATGCTTGATCGTCAATGGTCGATGGTCCATAGTCGATAGTCAGCATAGGGGTGTGGGCGAGAGTTGTGACGAGGTAGTCATTAATTATGTCCGTCGATAACCATCGACCCATCACCCCATACCCACACTCACACCACCATTGACTATCGACCATGGACTATTGACTACTCAACCCATATTCCTCAATTTTCCGATATAGCGTTGTTCTTCCAATGCCTAACTCCTCAGATGCCTTTGTAAGATTTCCGTTGCATTTTTTCAACGCGTGTTTGATCACGTTCTTTTCGACGTCGGACAAATTCAATGTTGTAAGATCAGCGCCAGATTCCACGGTAGGGCTAAGCTGAAAGTCTTCAGCTTTCAGTAGTGGTCCCTTACCAAGGATCACAGCCCGCTCAACGGAGTGCTGAAGTTCCCGAATGTTTCCCGGCCAGGAGTAATTTGCAAGTTTCTGCAGGAGAGCATCGTCCAGCTCGACATCCTTATTATAGCGTTTGGAAAACTCTTCGAGATAATATTTCGTCAGTAATGGAATATCCTCTCTTCTCTCGCGTAACGGGGGCAACTTTATCTCTATGGTTTTGATCCTGTAAAATAGGTCCTGACGGAATGTTCCGTTCTTCACCATGTCATAGATCGGCGCGTTGGTTGCGCAAATGATCCTTACATCGAGCTGCACTACTTTGCTCGAACCAATTTTAGTGAGGGATCGACTTTGAATAACCGAGAATAATTTAATCTGCAGATCGGCGGAGAGGTTTCCAATCTCGTCCAGGAACAGTGTTCCTTTATTTGCCAATTCAAACTTTCCTATTCTTGTTTCTTTGGCGTCGTGAAAGATCCTTTTTCATGGCCAAACATTTCCGATTCGAATAACGTCGCGGGAACGGAACCAAGATCTACAGAAATGAATGCTTCATCCGCTCTGTTGGATTGGTTATGTATGGCCCGCGCCACAACTTCCTTGCCTGTGCCATTCTCTCCAAGAAGAAGGATGTTTGCATCAGTCGCCGCCACCTGTTTTATGGCATGAACAACGTTTTCCATTGCCGCTGATGACGCAATGAACATCTGATGATTTTGATTGAGATGATGTTGCAGCGCTTTATGTCTCGACTTCAGTTCCTTGTTTTCTTTTCGCGCCCTTGCCTGCTGATACGCATTGATCACTGTAGCAGACGAGCTTTTCCTTATCCCAGGGTTTTGGAAGGAAATCGACAGCGCCTTCTTTGATTGACTTAACAGCCAGCTCGATATCACTGTATGCTGTTTGCATTACCACTTGCGTTTGAGGAGATATCTGTCGAATGCGGTTCATCCAAAAATTCCTTCGTTACCAGAGGTAACACCTGCTTTGAAGTTCATGTCCAGCAAGACCACGTCGTAATCTGTTTGCTTCAGGTTTGATTCGAGTGTCTTTGGGGACAAAAGAGTATCGATGTTCTCAAAGATAGTTTTTGAGGATCATCTTTGATGTAAGCAGCACGTGCTCGTCGTCATCAACAATGAGAATATTGCCAGCGTATTTTTTCATCCAGGGCTCGCTTATTAAATTTACATTTTTTTTTGGCTATCTGATTCAAAATCTTAGTTGGAGAATTGCCGGCCTTACCGAACGTTTGATGCAGTTCAAAGCAATTATCGCGATCAGTTATTCATACTTCAATGCTTCCACCGGATTACTCTTCGCTGTTTTATAGAGCACTTGTCATGGTGACCAACATGATTGTAACAATAAGAACGCTGGAATAGTATAATGCCACCAAGCTCATGCTGAAGTGCTCGGAAAATTTTTTAAGGTATTGTTGCACCAGGTAATATGCCAACGGAATCCCGATAGCAAATTCGCAACTACCACTTGCCTAACCGTTGTGCTTAAGAGCAAGCCGGCAATCTGATCCATTCGTGCACCAAGCACCTTTCGAATGCCGATCTCTTTTGTCTTTTCAACTACTTTGTTGGATATCATCCCCAATAATCCCAAACAAGTAATGCCAACGGCAAGAATGGAGAAGAATGCGAGCTGGTTTTTGGTCGATGTTCTTCGGAATATTGCATCCTGATCTTTTCATCCAAGAAGGACCACTTACACGGCTCCTGGAAGGTGGCAGTGAAATAGTGCCTCGATTGATGTCAACGCGGGTTTCATCTGTCTCCAGATCTATTCTTAATGACAATTTCCGGGGCTTGAAATCCGAGTTCACATTGTCTTTGTAAGTCAGAAGCAACGCCACGATCTCGTTCAGTTACATCGCTGAAATAGGGCCGGAACTCTAATCGCGGAATACACCAATAATTTCAAGTTCAGTGTTTGCATCATTGATCACGATTACTTTTCCTATGGCCTCCTCGATGTTGGCAAACCCCAAGCGCTTCGTCAGTGCTTTGCTGATTAAAATATTTCTTTTATCTGACGGGTTATCAGCCTGGAAATTCCTGCCGGCAAGCAGTGGAATGCTATAAGTTTCCAGGAAGGACTCGTCCACGCCGCCATTGCTATCTGAACCAAGCCAATTAGTACTCCCTTTGCGATGTACGATCTAAGCTCCCCGCGAGGTCAGATTCTGTAATGGTTGAAAAACTCGAAGTTGCATTTGAAACTCCAGCAATAACTTTTACTTGATTCAAAAAGGATGGAATTTTTTCGCTATTCAAATCATTCATGCGGAGGGGCGCGTCAATTATTACCAATCCATCATGGCCAATTCCAATATCTTTGCCGAGAAGAAAGTTGAGTTGAAAATAAACGGCACCTATCCACACTAACAAAACGGTGGCAATACAATACTGCATGGTGACCAAGGCCGTGCTTAGCTTAGCTGATTTTATATGGCTTCTTATTTTTTTGAATAATTCCGTCGGCTTGCGTCGGTTGATCAACACAATCGGACATAGTGTCGCGATTATTACGCCCAGCCCCAACGTAAACAGTATGATCAGAGTCGTCTTCACACTTATCTCGTCCCAAGACGGAATGTAAAATCCAAATAAGTCCTCCGCAACCTTACCAATCAGTTGAATAAGAGTTACAGCGATTCCAAACGATATTGCATTTATAACCAGTGACTCGACGAAAAACTGTACAAAGAAATCATTCACCTTTGCTCCCACGCTCTTGCGCGTGCCAATTTCAGTAAGTCGCCTATTCAATGAATTCACTGACAAGGTTATGTAGTTTATCCAGGCAAACCCCAGGACTACAAAAGCTACAACAGCGAGGGCTTCCAGCAAAAACTTAGATTTATAGTTAAAAACTTGGACCGCAGGCCTTCGAAAATACCACATCTGTTAATTGTTGCGGATGGCCCGTAATATCGCAGTGGCTACATGCCTTGTTAATGTAATCGAATATAGAGGCTTGTCTAGTCTTCAATTCCGATCAAACGATTCAATGGTTTCCCTTCGTTTCAATTTAAGGTACGTGTACCCATACCACCCGAAAAACATCTTGACATCAACATCCTCATATGCAGAGCCAGACGATAATACCATGTCAAACTTCAAATGTGTGTTGTAAGGCAAATCTTTAAAAATACCTGTCACCTTCAATGGAATAGAATCATTCAGGTAGATTGTTTGACCCAAGCCCTGCGATCGCCAAAGTATTTACGGACCATCGTTTCTGATAATACCACGGAATTAGGATTTTCCAGGAGAGCTCGTCGCATTGCCGGCTGTCAATGGAATGGTAAAAAACTGAAAAAGATTTGGCGCCCCGATTACTGCTCCTGTTTCGCCGAATGATGATTTATCATCTGATCCTATGATAGCACTGTAACAAATAATTTTTTGCCGATATCCATAGACCTTTCATGTCTAAAATAAATCTGCGGAATGAGCCACGAGTGGCCTCTACTTGAGAAAGTGCGTTCTATGTCGTGAAGGACACTATCCCAGTTAAATGCCCCCAAGAAATCCTTCCCAGTTCTGATCGTCATCTGTCCATCTGTAGTCGACGCCCAACCTTACGATGCGCTCAGAATCTTTGTGGTATTTGTCAGATTTTAGTTCAAACTCTGCTAACGGCCACAGCATCATAAAGGTGGCTAAGTCCAACCGATAGCCCGGCGACATTAACAAAGGTCAGGAACGGATTTCGAGACAGGATCCTTATGGCGAGCTTAAGGTAGTTCAGTGGCATGGCCTGCAATTTTGTTCTTACAACCCAAATCAAGGACCATTTATGAAAATAGGGAATACACCACTTCTATGCACTAGCCATCGATCGTTTCCTTCACAAACTGTATTATTTTGAAACAGCGGAATGTTTCATCTTTGAACAACCCTGGCTACCTGGCTACCTAGCTACCTGGGTGCCTGGGTAACTAGGAACACCAACAGAACAATTGGCAAAACCTTGTCGGTAAGCCTCTCACTAGGTAGATTGAGATCAAATTGTCAGAATTATGAAATTGAATTGTGCTCTTGTTCTCTTGCTGTTAGCAACAGGCTGTGTCAAAACCAATCAGGGTAATCAATCAGCCATTGACGTCCGGGTAGACTCTGTATTAAGTTTAATGACGTTGGAAGAAAAAATAGGTCAGCTCAACCTGCCATCGGCCGGCGCTTTTGTGACCGGAGAAGCCGAGAGTTCCGACATCGCCAAAAAAATAGAAGAAGGTAAAGTAGGCGGGCTCTTTAACATAAAGGGTGTGGCCGCCATTCGGGAGATGCAAAAGATCGCCGTAGAAAAAAGCCGGTTGAAAATTCCCTTACTATTTGGAATGGATGTGATTCACGGCTACGAGTCTGTATTTCCGATTCCATTGGGACTCAGTTGTAGTTTTGATCTGGATCTTATTGAACATACGGCTCGCATTGCCGCCAGCGAAGCCAGTGCAGATGGTATCAACTGGACTTTTTCACCAATGGTAGATCTCAGCCGCGACCCTCGGTGGGGTCGGATTTCAGAGGGCAGCGGGGAAGATACTTACCTCGGTTCTGAAATTGCCAAGGCTATGGTACGTGGCTATCAAGGCGAAGACCTCGCAGCGAATAACACCATCATGTCTTGCGTGAAGCACTATGCATTGTATGGTGCTTCCGAAGCGGGCCGTGATTACAACACGGTGGATATGAGCCGTCACCGCATGTACAATGAGTATTTGCCGCCTTACAAAGCAGCGGTGGATGCCGGAGCGGGAAGTATCATGGCTTCCTTCAATGAAATTGATGGTATTCCTGCCACAGCAAATAAGTGGTTGCTAACCGATGTGTTGCGTACGGAGTGGGGCTTTGATGGATTTGTGGTTTCTGACTACACCGGTGTTAGTGAAATGATTAGTCATGGTATCGGTGACTTACAAACTGTTTCTGCAAAGGCATTGGCTGCCGGACTCGATATGGACATGGTGAGCGAAGGGTTGCTAACCACGCTGAGTCAGTCCGTGAAAGACGGCAAAATTACCGAACAACAAATCGATGCGGCCTGTAGAAGAATTCTGAAAGCAAAATTCATGTTGGGTCTTTTCGATGATGCATATCGCTATTGCAATGTCGACCGGGCGAAGGCGGAAGTTTTTACGGACTCCAATCGGGCTGAAGCACGCAAAGCGGCAACACAGAGTTTTGTGTTATTGAAGAATGAAGGCAACATTCTGCCAATTAAGAAGTCCGCTACCATTGCATTGGTCGGCCCGCTGGCGGATGCCAAAGAAAATATGACGGGTACCTGGAGTGTGGCGGCCCGATTTTCACAATCGATCTCCCTGCGCGAAGGATTGCAGAAGGCAGTGGGCCCGAACAGCTAAAATCGTTTATGCCAAAGGCTCAAACCTTGATGAAGACGAAACCCTGGAGACAAACTCCACCTTGTTTGGAAAATCCCTGCATCGTGATAAACGTTCAGCAGCCGCGATTCGCGACGAGGCAGTGCGCATCGCCAGAAATGCCGATGTGATTGTGGCGGCTGTAGGCGAAGCTGCAGAAATGACTGGTGAAGCCGCAAGCCGGACGAACCTCGAAATTCCTGAAACGCAACGCGAATTACTAAAGGCGTTATTAAAAACCGGAAAACCGGTAGTGGTCGTGTTATTCACTGGACGTCCGTTGGCATTAACCTGGGAACAAAAAAATATTCCAGCCATGCTCAACGTGTGGTTCGGCGGCAGTGAAGCCGGAGATGCAATCGCGGACGTGCTGTTTGGCGATGTAAACCCTTCAGGTAAGTTGTCTACCACTTTTCCGCAAAACGTCGGGCAGGTTCCCATTTACTATGCTCATAAGAATACAGGCAGGCCGTTGCGCGGACCCTGGTTTCAAAAATTTCAATCCAACTATCTGGATGTGTCTAATGAGCCGCTCTATCCGTTTGGCTATGGACTAAGCTACACCACATTTGAGTATGGCGACCTCAAATTGGATAAAAGCGAAATGACTATTTCAGATTCCATAACCGTTTCGATCGACGTTACGAACACGGGCAGCCGCGATGGTGCAGAGGTCGTTCAATTATATATCCGCGATTTGGTGGGCTCCGTGACGCGTCCGGTAAAAGAACTAAAAGACTTTAAGAAAGTATCATTCAAGGCAGGGGAGAAGAAAACTGTTACGTTCACCGTCAATGTCGACGACTTATCATTTTATAATTCAGATTTGAAATGGGGTTCCGAGCCGGGAGAATTTACGGTATTTGTTGGTGGCAATTCACGGGATGTGAAGGAAGCGGGATTTGTGTTGAAGTGATTCAAGCCGTTGTTGGTGTTCCACGCCGTTGTTGGTGTTCTTCACCAACAACCTTGCAGTATCTAGTTTTCCGGATGCCCTGTTGCTGATGACGAAACCGTTTGCTATGCAATCATCCGTTGTACAAAATACATTAATTATATGGAAACCGTTGTGTATTCAAAGCATTATGCTGATTTCATAACAATTACCTGCCTCAACTGGAAACCTTTGTTGCAAGAGGATCGGTTTAAAGATATCATTATCGAAAGTTTATCTTTTCTTTGCCGGTCGAACAGAGTAAGCGTCTATGCGTTCGTGATTATGTCAAATCATATTCACATCATCTGGCAGATTATGGGTGAAAACGAACGCCAAGCAGTGCAACGTGATTTTCTAAAATTTACCGGTCAGCAGATTTTAAAAATACTCCGCAATGAAAAGTCACCTCTTCAAGATGAATTGTTGGTGAACGCAAAAGACCGGAAGTTCCAGGTTTGGGAGCGTAACTCATTAAGTATACCCCTGTGGTCTGATAAAGTCATGTGGCAAAAATTGGAATATATTCATTATAATCCGGTCAAGGCACAATTATGCAGACATCCTGAAGACTACAAGTACTCAAGCGCGTCTTTTTATTTCAATGGGGAAAAACGTTGGAATTTTTTGATTCATTGTGATGGATAAGGTTTGAGCCGCTACCATGTGTTGGGAATGTGGATGCGTCGGGTGAGTGCGACTGAGACTTGTTGGTGAAGAACACCAACAAGGGCGTCCGCAAGACACCTTATTCGCTCCGCAATGATTCCACAGGATTTGTTCTCGCGGCTTTGAGCAAAACACTTGCCACTGTCGTTGACATGATTATGATTAACAGTGCAACGGGCAATACATAGTGCCACCATTGCAGTTCAATTCGCTCGGAAAACTTTTCGAGATATTCTTGTGTGAGATAAAAGGCAATCGGAATTCCCACTACAGTCGCGATTGCTATTTGTTTCGCTGTTGTGGTCAATAATAACTCACCAATCTGATATAACCCCGCCCCCAAAACCTTTCGGATCCCTATTTCCTTCGTCTTTTCTGAGACTTTATTCGAGATCATGCCGAACATACCAAGGCAGGCTATACTGATTGCCAGACATGTAAAAAACAAAATTTGATTGCGCCAGGTCTTCTCGCTCTGATAATGACGGTTTATATGATCATCCAGAGCATACCAGTTAAAAACATTTCCCGGGAAAAGCTCAGCATAAATCTGCTCCACAGCATGCAAGGTAGGTTCTGTTTTTGCAGCGTCTACTTTTATTGTAAATCGTTCGGGTTGTAAGTTGGTGTTTAAGTAATGTTTGTAAGTAAGAGCAATACCAGCATCCGCCTTTATATCATGATCACCCGAAAATATTAACATTGGACGCAGGCGGTAACTTTTAATTACGCCGACGATTGTCACGGCTATCCATCCCTCTGTCTTCGTCGCTGCGGGTTTTCCCTCTACTTCTATGATTGACCCTACCGCGTCCTCCGCGGTATTAAATCCTAATCTGGGGAGAGCGCCTTCACTGATAATGATGCTATTATCCCGATCGCTGTGGTTAAAATTCCGACCTGCCAAAATGGTGATGTTATAAAGAGGTATGAAGTATTCATCCACGCCGCCGTTGGTATCCAAACCAACCGAATTTTCCTTTCCCCTACGACTGGCACGAAATCCCCATACGTTATCGCCCACGACCGTGCTGCTGGATGTTACGTTCTGGATTCCGGAAATTGAACGCAATTTGTTTTTAAACACTTCCAGATCGGACTCGTACTGAGCCGTTTTAAGAATCGGTGCATCAATCGTGATTAAATTTACTTTACTAAAGCCCAGGTCTTTAGAGAGCACAAATGTTACCTGTTTGTAAATCATGAATCCCCAGATGATCAGGATAACAGCAATGGAAAACTGAAGGGAGGTCAATGACCACTGAAAACCCAGGTTTCCCCTAAGCTGAATGGCCTTTTTGAAGAGATCGCGGATTTTTGGAACCCTTGCCACATAAGTAGGATACATTGCCGATAATAAAATCATGACAGCCACAACACTGGCGAAGAATAAAAGCGAGCCTTTATCGGTTTCAAACACCGGAATTTGCAAGGAGACAAAAAGAGGATATTTTACCAACTGAAGCAGCGTAAAGGCAAATGCCAAGGCAACGATGAAAATTAACGTCGATTCGATTATGAATTGCTTCACAAAATCGGAATGCGATGCGCCCGATACTTTCCGCGTAGCCACTTCGGTTTGACGATTCTTGATGCGTGAGTTAGCAAGACTGATATAGTTTACGAAGGCCATCACCAGAACTAATAATCCAACCCATCTGAAAATACGCAGGAGGTTTTCTGATTTCGGGTTGAATTGATCACCCCTCCATTTTTGGCTAAACGAGACCTCGCTCAAGGGTTGAACTAAAGTCGATGCTTTTGATTTAAATGCCCTGATCGCCGGTCCATAGTACTTTTCAATCATTTCCGGCTGATTCAGTTTGCGCTGAAATTCTTTCCAGTCAGGATGCTGTTTGCTTTTTACGTATGATGTTATGCAAGGGTACATGAAAGTACCATCCCAATAGTTGAGCTTCCCCGATTTGATAATACGATCTGAAAATCGAGGTGCGTATTATGGGGCAGGTCATCAAAAACACCTGTTACAATAAATGGTTCTTTATTGACTGAAATCATTTTTCCTAAGGATTCTTCCAGACCAAAATATTTCTTTGCAATAGAGTTGGCAATAACGGTGGTGTTAATGTCTTTTAAGGCAAGTGAAGCGTCACCTTTTATCAGAGGTATGGAGAAGAATTCAAAAATATTCCTATCAGCCATAACAATTTTGTCTTCCAACATTTTTACTTCACCATACGCTGGATTTTCATACGATAGCATGATGTCTTTGTCAAGCCCTGTCAGTTCGCGGGTGAATTGAGTGCGATGGAGAATGCGTGTAAAACTTTCCAACTCCGGATAATCATTTGTCAGTTGAACTGCGAAGGGCGGCCCGGTGGTCCCATATTTTTCACTTTCCCAGTATTTATCATCATCTGACCACTCCCATAAGATGCCAACCCGCGCGATTCGGTTCGCATCTCGCCATTGTTGGTCACTTTTCAATTCGTGCTTGCTGTACTGCCACAAAATAAAAAACACAACAAAGCCAATGGCTAATCCCAGTACATTGATTAATGTAAAGAATGGATTTCTCACTAGCAGTCGAATGGCGAGTTTAATATAGTTGAACAGCATGGCTTTAATTTATTTATTCACTACGCAACGATTCTACCGGATTTGTTCGGCTCGCCTTGATTAAAATTCCTACAATGGTCACTATCATGATCACTACCAACAAGGCAACCGGTAACGCATAATGCCACCAGCTAAAAGTCATTCGCTCTGAATATCTTTCCTGATATTTCTCTACGAGGATGTATGCCAAAGGAATTCCAATCACAATAGACACCAACAGTTGTTTCAGTGAAGTATTTATTATCAATAGTCCAATCTGATCCATGCGGGCTCCCAATATTTTTCGGATCCCGATCTCTTTTGTCTTCTCCATCACTTTGTTGGAAGTAGTACCCAGCAATCCAAGGCAAGCGATCCCAATTGCCAGGAATGTGAAAAGGATAATTTGATTTCTTGTGATCTGCTCCTGTGCGTAGTTGCGCCGGATGTTCTGATCAAGAAACACCAAGCTGAAAGTTTCCAGTGGAAAGATGCTTTTATAAAGTTCCTCCAGTTGGGTCGCAATAGTAGCTGTCTGTTTAAGGTCGATCCTGAAAGAAATCTTGGAAACAGGTTGGTCCTGCGCAATGGCGTTCTTATATGTAAGGAGAGTACCTGGTGTTAGTTGTAGTTGTGCAAGAAACGGTTGGTATTCATATTCATCGTACACCCCGATAATTTCGACGTCTTTAACCTTATAGTTTAAAATAATGCGCGCACCTATGGCTTCCGCGGGTGAGGAAAATCCCAGCCTTTTAGTTGCGTCGTTGCTTAATAGAACAGATTTGCGATTTGACGGGCTGTTTATCGTGAAGTTTCGCCCTTCCAACAAACGAATTCCATAGAGGTCGAGGAAATTCTCATCAACCGCACCATTGGACCATATTCCGACAACTGCCGCCCCTTCAGTACGCTGCACATATTGTGGAAGGCCACCCTGGTCGCCCATTATGGATTTACTTAGGCTTGCAATACGCACACCTTTTATCTTATATGCTTCATTGACAAAATAGTCCAATTTACTGTTGTAGTTTCGTCCTGGTCAATGGACAGTCTATTGCTATTACGCCATTCTCGTCAATACCCATATTCTTGTTAAGAATGTAGTCTAGTTGAAAATAGACCGCTACAACCCAGATTAGTAGAACAATCGCTGAAGAGTATTGAAACGTGAGAAGGGATTTTATCCACCAGGGGATTTCCACCCCGCGCAATCTTTTTAACAGGGCAATCGCACCTTTCCTGGATGATATCAATACCGGGTAAAGGCCTGTCAAAAGGATACCAGTTAATGGTAGGGCCAGGAAAATTGGGAAATGCTCAATAACTATTGTTTGCCATTCAACGACGTAAAAATGAAAAAGATATTCCGCAGGATATTTTGCCAACTGAACCAGCGTAAGGGAAAGAGCAAGGGCAAAAAGATTGATGATCGCCGACTCAACAAAGAATTGAGCAGCGAAATCCCTTTTGCCTGCACCGACCACCTTTCTGGTACCCACTTCCGGCATGCGCTTGTGAAGCGTTGAAATGGAAAGACTTACATAGTTTGTCCAGGCGAGAAACAATATCACGACCGGAAGGGCAGCAAGGATTATTAGCGCGGTTCTGGATTTATATACCTGACTACGGCTGGTGTCACCGAACGCAATGTCCTTTAACGGTTCAACCTTGACGGTGGGGTCGGCGTTTTCGTAGTTGTCATAAAATATTTTCCTTCTGGCGTCAATTTGTTGTGCGAGGTTGCTAAAGCTCGCCCCCTCGCGTACTCTGATGAAATTCTCGCCCATCCACAAGGGAAAATCAAACCTGCCGTGAAATCTGTCATCAATTTCATCTAAACCAGCTGTAGATATTATCATATCAAACCGGAAATATGAATTGCGTGGCAGATCATCAAATACACCAGTAACTTTCAGCGGTAGTGAGTCACTTAAATAAATGATGGAGTTTTGGGGATCCCTTGTTCCGAAGTATTTGGTGCTAACAGCTTGTGAAAGCACTACCGTTCCTGGTTGCTTAAGCACCGCAGAGGCATCACCCTTTAATAGTGGGAAAGAAAAAAATTTGAGGAAATTAGGATCAGCAAAAGCTGCATTCTCCTCGCGAAATAAGTATTTAGTAGAATCACGCTCATAAACAGTCACGAAGACCTTGTCGCCACTTCCCTGCAATGGTTTTACAAACTCACGCTGGGAAACATATCTGGTAAGTTCTTCTACCTCACTGAATTCGTCGGCGACATGTTTTGCAATCCCGCAAAAATTTATTGCAATATCGGATTTATGCCAATCCTGCTTATTGTCCGTGTAGCGATGGTGCCAGGTCAATCTTGCGATACGTTCGTGGTCCTTGTGAGTCCGACCTGTTCTAAGTTCGGAATGGGCATACGGCCAGAGGATGTAAAATGCTGCAAAGCCGATTGACAAGCCTAGAATGTTGATGGCTGTAATGAATGGGTTTCTCGAAAGTAGCCGGAGGGAGAGTTTGATGTAGTTGAGCAGCATACTAGAGATTGGTTATTGACAACGAAGCGATTCAACCGGATTGGTATTCGCAGCCTTACGGAGCAATGAGATTATTGCGATGAACATAATCACCATCAAGATTGCCAATGGTATCAGATAAAACCACCACGCTATTGCAACCTGATCAGAATACCTTTGCAGGTATTCATGTCCAAGATAATGGGCCACCGGTATCGCAATGAACGTTGCGACTAAGAATTGAATTAAGAAAGCATTAACAAGCAACTGACCGATCTGTATAGCTTTTGCACCTAATATCTTCCTGATTCCAATCTCTTTTGTTTTCTCAGCAATTCGATGCGTCATTGTTGCCACAAGGCCAAGAATAGCTATTCCTATGGCCAACACAGTGAAGAGTAAAATCTGATTACGAGCAATTTTTTCATCGGCATAGGCGCGGTTTATTTGGTCGTCCAGGAATCTCCATTCAAATACATTACCAGGGAACGATTTTTTGTATAATGACTCGATGGCAGTAACGGAGCTCTGCACGTCTTTCATGTTGATCTTGATAGCTAGCTTTTCCGGGGCAAGTTCCTCAAACAATTTATTCATATACACTAGAGACAGTCCCTGGCCTCCGTTGTCATAAACTGTATTAATATTGGAGTAATCAAAGAATGGGGCCACGCGATAGTCTTCGATCACTCCTACGACCTCTGTTTCAACTAATGCAGGTCCGCTCCCCGACGTTGCGTTTATTTTAGCTCCGATTATTTGATTGGGATCACTAAAACCAAGTCTCTCAGCTACTACCCGGCTTATGATAAGCGAATTGTTCCCTTCATCCCGTTTAAAATTCCTTCCAGCAAGCAACTTCAATCCGAAAAAGGGAATGAAGTTTTCATTTACCCCATTCATATTGGCGTTGTTTCTAATGTTTGTACCGGCGACAATAATGTCAGCCGGTTTGTTTCCATCAACGTCAGCCACAGTATATCGGCTTATGGTCACATCTTGCACACCGCTAACATTTCTTAACTG
>CAVZFT010000005.1:0-7491 GCA_963774615.1 uncultured Cytophagales bacterium | reverse complement strand
TTTGCGCAGTGGTGGGCTTTCGAAGCCGCGTCCTGTCCCCGAAACCAAACATTGAACGAAGATTATCACTTTGAACTTACACGTCACCCCACCATTGCGCAAACATTTTGTTGCCAGCTGTTGGGTCATTCTCCTCACTTCATTCGTACCTGTATTCGTGTCACTGGTTATAAGTCCTCATAGTCCAGTCCTGCAAACTTGATACAACTATTTACTTCCTAATGCATCAACTTTATGCAGAAATTCACTCAATCGAGCAAGGGTTTGTTCTGGATTATCATGTATAGTGGCATGTCCTGAATTTTTTATGACCGTAAATTCTGCCCCGGATATCAGGCTTTGAAAATATCTTACGGTGCCGGGCCTTGCCTCGTCATATTCTCCTGTTAGCAGTAATGTTGGTACGGCTAATTCCTTTAGTCTATTCACTCGGTCATAGTGCAGTAATGTACCTGTTGCAGTGAATTCGCTTGGGCCCCACATATACTCATAAACATTGGTTCCAAAAAACATACTAGCTGAATCTTCTTTTTCGTTCGAACGTTCTTTTCTTCTCAAAAATTTACTGTAGTATAAATCCACCGCATTTTTATAGGCATCATTATCAAATGTTTTATTCTTCTCATTTTCTCTGATTATAACTTGAATGGAATCGGGCAAAGTGGCAATGAGGGTATCAGCATCTTTGATCCACAGATCTGTGCTAAGCAAAGGACTACTTAAGATTAAAGCTTTTACCGCTTTGGGATATTTCAAGTAATAGTCTACACCGAGGGCAGGACCCCATGATTGGCCATAGAGACAGAAGTCCTCAAGATTTAATGCTTTCCTTAATAACTCCAGTTCTTCCACATAGTGGTCGATCGTCATCAGGGTTGTGTCAATTATCCTTGTTGATCTACCACAACCCAGCTGATCATAAAAGATGACAGGTCTACCTTTACTTAACTCTTTGAGTGGAATGAGCCCATAGCTGGAAGAGCCTGGGCCACCATGCAACACTACCATAGGAGTTTTATTCCCTTCACCATAGACGCGATACCAAATTTTTCCTCCGGTTACTTCTACGTACCCTTCATGCGGAGTAAGTCCGTCTTTTTTGCAACCGCCCAGTATGAAAAGCAATGCAGTATAGATTAAGAGGGGACGAAAGAATTTGTAGTTCATGAGAAATGTGGTTTTTCTTAATAATATAGTTTAAAAGTAGAATTTATGCCCTTGTCGTTTTGCTCAATTAAAAAGTCGTAGAATAGTCCGCGATGATAATGCTTTCCGCTTGCATTAACCCGGCAATTACACATAGGTGTTGTTGTGTACTGCTTGCTTCACTTACTCTTTATCATAAGGGAAATCTTTCCTGTTTCCTTCAGATAAATTCCTTTAATCAGTCGCCCATCTATTTTTGTTTCCTCTCGTCCTCCCGGATTAATTACTGTCTCGCCCTTGAAAGTGAAGTTGTATTGATCCCCGTACTTTTTCTCAATGGTCATGTTTGGAACAATACTTGTCGGGATGTCGTCTGTATTGCTTGCAACGTCAATATTTCCGATTTTTAGAATTCTTCCTTCTTTAAGTTCAAAAATGTCAACGCCAAGTGAATATTCAAATCCCAGTTCACAAACTATTAGGAATGAATTGTCTTGGAATTTGTAGAATGTTGGTCGGTAAATGTAACTCTCTCCAACGTTTGGAGATTTAAACTCAATTTTATTCTCCTTAATATAAATGAGTCGTAGTCCCTCAATGTCAGCTTGGTTAGCTGTCTGTTGAGAGGCAACTACAAATCTCTCGTTTTCATTAAGTTGGTAGGAGTCTCTAACTGTAAAGCCGTCCAGTTTAAATGTTTTGTCCGTGGCCAAATTAACTATCCGAGGATTCTCTGTCTCTGTAAACAAAATCAAAAGAATAGTAATAAGTTGTCCCATCTTTAATTAGCAAGTTGCACACAACAACCTAATATACGCATTGCGTTTATATTCTTTTTAGTTGAACCAATTTTTTGTGGCTCCTTCCGTGTTGCTACCCGTTTAGAAACGGATGATATTATCCTATTGTCGAAATATCGCGCAGCAAAATCAAGAATTCCTTCTCAACTCCAGACTTTTTGATTCTATATGGCGTAAGGAGTTGCAATAGCGCTTCATCCAACAACGTTCTTTTTTTCTTCCTGGTGACGCCAGAGTTCCTGGAAGATGAGACTTCCGGATCGCAGCTTTGCAAAGGTTCCTTGATCTACAATGCTGCCGTGCTGAATCACGTAGATGTAGTCAAAGTGCGTAAGCATATAAAGCCTGTGAAGGCTTGACACAACAACCTTGTCTGCAAATTCTTCGAATAGTTTTTCGTAGATCTGGTTCTCCGTCTTTGAGTCGACGCTACTGGTGGGTTCATCAAGGAGAACAATGTCGCTGCTCTTTGCGGCGAGAATTCCTCGTGCGAGCGCAAGGCGTTGCTTTTGTCCGCCGGAAAGGTTCACTCCTTTTTCCTGGATGTTTGATTGCAACTTCTTAGGGAGATGTTGTACAACTTCGTCGAATTGTGCAGTCCGGCAAACGTCCATGATCTGCTGTTCATCGAATGGCAAGCCAAGTGTGATATTATGTTCAATAGTATTCTCAAATATTTCAGGCTCTTGCGGAAAAAGGGTGATCGAGCTGGATATGGCGTTGATGGAAACATTCGTTTTGTCATCAACCGAGATAATGGTTCCCGGTTGTGGAGCAAATAGCCCACGGAGAATTGCCATCAATGTACTCTTGCCGCTTCCACTTTCGCCGATAAAGGCAATACGCTTACCTTTCTCTAATATAATGGAGATGTCGTGAAGACTGGAGGTTTGTTCGCTCGAAGAGTAGCTGTCTTTGTGCGAAAAGTTTAGTCCGCTGATTGAAATTCGTTTCCAGTCCGGCGGTAACGCCTGAACTTCATCCGGCAGGTGATGTTCCTTGTAAGCTTGTGTAATGAACCGGGATGTTTTGACGTCGGTATCAAATTGCACGATTTGTGTGTACTGCCATGCGACGTCATGAAATACACTTGTGAATTGATTGACAAATCCCAGGAGCGCTACCAGGTTGCCTACCATGAATACTTTCCCGGGCTCCCAATGTTGATAAATGTATCCTACAACGGTTACGGCATATACTAATCCAACGAGCATGTCAGCAACGAACCACTTCCACTCATTGATCTTGACATTTTTCATGAAGGGTGGAAATATATCGGCAATCTTTTTCAGAAGACTGGATTCCATCCGTTTCTCTAGCCTGAGCGTTATGACCGTAATGATGTTGGATAAGCTATCAAACAACGTGCTTGAAACGATATGTTCTTTTTCATTCGTTTCATCCAAAGCCTTGATAAAGGGTTTGTCGAATTTGAAGATCGCCCAAATCGTGAGTATCCCTAGCATGACACCTATTGCACCAAACAAGGGCGAAAAAATTATCATGGCTACAAAGGAAAAAGAGAACTTGGATAACGCGTACATGTACATAAATCCATTCTGAAAAAACTCCTTCAACGCGTCGTAAGCTTTTCTGATCCTGTTAATGGTGGAACCGCTGTGATGATCCTGATGCCACTTGACAGGAAGGTGCAGGGTTTGATGGTAAAGCTCCTGCAAAAAGTTTCGACTTAGGTTGAAGGCAAGCTTTCGTTCCAGTATTCGCGCCGGACCATGAAATGCCCACTCAATAAGTTTTAACAGTAGATACGCGGCTGCATAAAGCCAGGCATAGCGCAGATGGTTAAGTCCTTCCTTCTGCAGTGTATTGATGAACCACCCGTAAAGCAATGGAAAGAGTGCAAACGTTCCGCTTGCGAGAATAAAAAGTGAGTAGACGATTATATACTGCTTCTTTTCTTTCTTGGCAAAGACCCAAGCAGTTTTCATCAGCGATATATACGGATTCGTCATCTCGAAATGGGGAACTCGTGAAATTACGATTTAAGGACGGAAGTCGAAAAGAGATTTAATACTGTCTCCCAGTCTGACTATGTGTTGTCAGACAGGAATGTTATCCGTTATCAGTGGGGCATAAGAAGTTGTGTCGTTTCAAATGACAGGGCGTGCCTGGACTTTAATCGCAGAGAACGCAGATGGAAATGCCCGCTGAGAGCCACAGAGGAAAGCCAACTTCCGAAGGACAACTACGGTATTTTCTCCGCGTCCTCTGCGTGGGCTCCTCTGCGTTTTCTCTGCGGTTCAACTTTGCTCACTGCCTATAACATGCGCCTCGACGATCCTTCGACCTTTTCAATAATCGGGTTTACAGCAAAGGCTTAATATCGATGAGCGGTGTTCCGTCAAGGACTTCGAGGTTGGAGACAATTATTTCACCGTTGGGAGAGATGCTTAAGATTTCTGCTTCATGCAATCCAATTGGATTAGGACGGTCAGGTGATCGCGTGGCAAATACGCCAGTAGTCTTCGCGTTCGGATTGTTTCTCGGTTTGGTGGTCAGCGTATCTCGATTCGACTTATGAAGCCACGTCAGTAGTACCACTTTCGCTCCGCGTGTTAGTCCAGACATTGCCTGCAAATATTTTTCATCAATGCGTAATATTCCCACGGGGGCGCCTTCGGATTCCTGCAAAGGGCAATCTCCGATTTGTTTCAGCGGTGTATGAACGGTTCCAATAAATTGAATAGATTCCATTTGATGTACGGAATGCATGTGAGTCACCCGAACTTTTTTAGCACGAAATTCTGAATGGTGGCCAGTTTTATTCCGAAGCCGAAGTTAACACTTTGATTGGTTGCGTGACTACGCTCCCAAGCTTTTTGAAATAAAAAAATGCACTCATGAGCTTTTGTTCGAAATCAGGGCAATCAGCCCGAGAATAGGTCCCAACGCCAGTACTGTGAAGACAAATTCTACACTCATGTATCGTGTTAACATGTTTATAAGCTGTATGCTAACAATAGTAATTGAGAATCCGATACAATTCATAATGGTCAGTGCGGAACCTCTTGATTCTTCTGCTGAATTCTGAGCGACGAGCGTAGAAAACAACGGTGAGTCGGCGACGACCACCAATCCCCAAAAGAAAAGGAAGATAATTAATGCAGGGAGAGAATCCATCGACAAGAAGAGAGGAGAAAGAATACAACATAACCCTGAAAGAGCCAGGGCAATTGTTGCAATCTTTTTAGCCGCATAGTTCATAGAGAGCAAGCCACTTGCAACACAGGCCAACCCTCCACCGCCAATGATGATAAACGAAAACAACGAAACGTTAAAACCTGTGTTGCCATGAAGGTCACTGTACACCTGGAGCATGACAGGTACAAATGCCCAGAAGGTATACAACTCCCACATGTGACCAAAGTATCCGAGTGATGCTGCTCGAAAATTTTTGTTAGAATACCCTCGAAGGAATGCAGTGAGATCCAACCGGGGACTTCGTTTCCTGTATGGGCCGTCAGGAACAAGTGATATTATGGCTAATCCTCCAAGTAAGGACAGCGCCGAGGTGGAGAAAACCACAGTCTTCCAGGGAAGGTCAGCGGCAATACTTTTTAAAAGATGTGGGAGGCTGGTTCCGACAACAAGGGCACCAACCAAAAACCCAAGTGACTTTCCGAGTCCTTTTTGAAAGTGATCGGAAGCGATCTTCATTCCAACGGGATAAATACCCGCAAGAAAAAATCCCGTTAGAAAACGAAAGAAGAGCAAGGCGTTTGAGTCAATGCCCTTGATTGTTATTCCAAGATTGCACAAGGCAGCCATTATCGCGCTTACAAAAAATACCCGTGAGGGCGAGAAGCGGTCTGCTATGGTTAACACGGCGAATACAAAGGTACCGCTGATGAATCCGAATTGAACGCTGCTGGTGAGATTCGCTAAAAATCCGGGGTCTAACTGAAAGGTTTGGATGATATCTCCAAGTACTGCGTTGCCGGCGAACCAGAGAGAAGTGCAAAAGAATTGAGACACGACAATTACGGGCAGAATAATTTTCCGTGGGGAACTATCCATGTCTCTGACTTAACGTTATAAGCATAAGGACGCTCGATGTGCGACCTAAATTAGAAAATGTTTCCCACGTTTTGTTTTGTGGGGTGAGTTAGAGGAATTTTTCAAGGAACTAAAATCATAATATTAGGATATGAATGAAATACCTACACTTTATGAATGGGCCGGTGGTATGCCGGCGTTCGAGAAGTTAACCGACGTTTTCTACAAAAAAGTTTTGAAGGATGAGTTGTTGGCTCCGGTCTTTCAACACATGTCTCAGCAGCATCAGCTGCATGTGGCGCATTTTATTGCTGAGGTCTTTGGCGGGCCCGAAACGTATAGCTCATCCGAAGGATCACACTTTCAAATGATCCAAAAACATCTTTTTAAACATTTGACGGAACAACACAGGAAACGATGGGTAGCACTGCTTATTGAAGCAGCGGATGAAATCAACCTGCCCGACGATCCGGAATTTCGTTCGGCATTCTTGGCCTATATCGAATGGGGCACGCGAATCGCCGTGCTGAATTCAAATGCAACCAATATTGATGTCAATGAAAAAGAGCCCATGCCCAAGTGGGGTTGGGGAGTACCCGGCAAACCGTACATCCCAACCCCCCAGCCCCCTGAAGGGGGAGTATAGGGTATAAGGTATAAGGTATAAGGTATAAGGTATAAGGCATTCCATGTACTTCATTCCTCATTCCTCATTGATCACTGCTCATTCATCATTGTTCATTGCTCACTGCTCATTGCTCATTGGTACGGAAATCCGCTTCCGCCAAAAAATACTTCAATAGATTTTATCTTTCCGTTTTCAAAATGAAAGTATTCAACGTTTCGAATGACTTTATTATCCTTAGTGATAACATGAACGATCGCAAATGCTTCATTTCCGTTGGTTACAATTCTTGGGAATTCAAATCGTTCGATATGATCGGCTTGAACCCAGCATTTCGCTTTAAACTTTTCAATGGTGATATGATCGTCGGGTGCGGCGCTGGTGAAGGTAAAGCCCTCGGCCAGATGTGAAGCGACTGCCTGCCAGTCTTTCTTTACCCATCCCGCGAAGTAATCTTTAATGATCTTTTCATTGTCCTGATGGAGTTTGACCTGGCCGTAACAGAGTAAAGAGGCTGCAAGGAACAAACCGATGCTCGCGATAATTGTTTTCATGTGGACCGGGTTTAGGTTGTCTGTTTCTTATCAGACCAGGAACAGGACTATTTCCGGACACATCACGTAAAATATTTTTCTGGCCCTATCCACAAGAACTTCCTGTCATGCCAAAACATTGGCCTGATTTACTCCAAAGGCGAAATAAGGGTGAATTAAATACGATTTATCAGAGGAGGCCAGCCCGAGTTTTTCCCTTTTGATAGCTGGCGTCCTAAGGCTGCTGAAAAGTTAATTGTTACTTCTTCAGCATTTTCATGATCGTTTGCTGATTCTTAAGGATTAGGTCCAGGGTCTTCTGGTTTCTGAGGATAACTTTTTGGTTGGCGATAATGGCTCTTTGGTTTGA
>CAVZFT010000004.1:0-383887 GCA_963774615.1 uncultured Cytophagales bacterium | reverse complement strand
GAATGCTTGTGATCCGGTTATTTCCTAATACTAACAGTTTTAAATTCTTTAAGGCGCCAATATCTGCCGGCAATGTTGACAGTAGGGTTGTCACTCAGGTCTAGTGCTTCTAACTTCTCAAGTGAAGTAATTTCTAAAGGAAAAGTCTCTAGCTGATTATAGGCGAGTCCGAGGATTCTTAGTTTTCTCAAATTACCAAGATTACTCGGGAGTCGTTGTATCCGGTTTCCCAACAGATACAATTCCTCAAGTTTGGTTAAGCCATCAATCTCGCCTGGTAGAGTTTGAATTTGGTTTTGTTCCAAGTCGAGAAATAGCAAGTTTGTTAGCTTAAGGATATCCGGGGGAAATCGCTTAGGTTGTTATTGACCAGTGATACTCTCCTTACTGCCTTTGGATCTTTCATAGCGAGAGGCAAACTTGTAAGACCATTGACAACAGGTATACTAATTGTGCGGTGTGCATCATTCGAATTTCCAAGGACACGAGTCTCCCTTTCAACGCCCTCAGCCGTTACAGTTATCTCACTGAGTAATAACGCATCTGACTCTGGGGCGAATGGTTGATCCTTAAAAGGCCGATCAAGGCCAAAAAGGACGGGTAAAATAAAATTTACTGATTTTGTTTCGGTACACAACGATCTAATAACTTCCTTCGGGGCCGTTCCTAGAATTCTCCTTACCTCGTCACCACATCTTTCCCCTACATCTTTGATTGGTTTAGTGCTCAAAACGTTTCCCGAGGTATCAATCACAAATTCAACGTATACAGCACCCTCGACACCCATTCTTCTGGCCTGAGCCGGATACTTGATATTTTTTCCAATAAAGTCGTAAAAACTCCGTAGAGCTAATGAGCTAATGTCGCCTTGGAGTCGGACAATCGGCAAAACAAAATGTTGCGGAATCTTATTTTGTCTTTGTATCGCTGGAGTCCAATCAGGCATTTTTTCAAATGCCTGGATAACTGCATTTTTTATTGACGCAGTGGAATCCGAAATCGAGATATCTACAGCACGACCTTTTTCATTTATTGTGAACGTCACATCGAAGTTTTTGTGATTGGCCTCAGGAATCTGAGCGGTCAAGGCATTGCGGATGAAATCATAAAAGCTATTTATCCCGTTTGGATAAGTTGCCTCAACTTCGATCACAATCATTCCACCGTCAATTTTCGCTTCTGATTGTTCTTTGTTCAATTCTGTCGCTGCTTTCCCCGGATATCGACTTAGATTCAGTTGACTCATCAAAATGTATTCCTTTTTCAGGGAAAATTTAATACGGTCTTCAGCAGGAATCAGGACTTCAGAAGTTTTAAACCCTATATGAGAAACGACAAGCGTCTTGTGTTAGAAGGGTCTATCGTTATTTCAAAAAATCCAAGCTGATTGCTGAATGTTCCAGAAGTGGTTCCCAGGATGATGATGTTCGCGTTCTTTACCGGCTTTTGGGTGTCGAATTCAAGAATGCGTCCCAGAATTTTGCGCTCTTGAGAAAAAACACTAATTGGTATTAGAAAAACGAAGATTAATAAGTTTGACTTCACTTTATCTGATTGTTGTTTAGAGCTGAACATAACACGCATTCAACTGCCGGAGTAGTTCTCCGATCGATGAGAATCTCAAAATGCTATCGTTATCTGGTATTATTTCAATCGTCCCAACATCCCCATTTTATATAATCCAAAATTGTGACGCTTCCCTTAAAAGAACCCTTCAGACTCATTCCATTGTCGCAAATGGTGTTGTAGGAAAAGTAATATTGATTGTCCGCCAATTTCTTCACCGTAATTGTTCCACTGACACAGCTTATAACCTGTTTATTCGGCTCATCATTCAATTTAATTCCCACAGCAATGCCCCCGAGGTTTTCGCCGGGTTTCAATTCTTTACTACAAAGGTAGGTGTCAGTTGCGGTAGTTGGCTCGTACTCCCCGCTTTCCAATTCTGTCAATGAGGGTGAAAACAGTACAAATGTTACCACATGCGAGTTGGGGTTGTCGTAAACAAACGGTTCACCGTCGTGTTCGTCACTAACAAGTTCAATCACGTACGATCTCAAATCCCTGTTCCCTGCTTCAATCCCTTCATCTTCAAAAAAGCAGTAGGGTGTCTCGTACTTAACACCGCCTAGAGTAAATGCATTGTCTGAGGTTAGAGTGTCCTCATCACTATTATCGCATGAAATCATGCACATAATCGCAACAAAAATCCATAGATAGTTTTTCATACGCTGTTGAATCTTACCAACGTTTATGCAAAGGCCGATAACGGTTTAAGATCAGCAAATTTTCTCTAGTTGCAAAAAGTGGTTACTTACTGGTTCTATATAAGAAAAGATACGTACCGCCACTTCCAGCGAATTGACCGTCCGTTTCAGAACTAAACTTAATTCCAAGTGTAATCCGCTTTTTGGGAAGTAGGTCAAACAAATTATTTGTTCTAAGCTGTTCTCTTTCCTCATATAAATCATTTGAGCGCAGGAGTGAATTGGAGATCACTTGTCCATCGGTGGCATTATAAAGTTCGACCGAAGCAAAATTCGTGTTGTTGGCAACGTAAGGGTACGCTACAAAAACAACAGAGTCAACATTCGGATAATTTCTGATATCAAATGTGGTAGATACAAAACTGAATACAGGGGTAGAACTGAGAGAGTTCGCCGAGGCTTCCAGAGTTATTTGGATTTCTTCGCTTATTATGCCGGCTACGCCGTCACAAACGTACCTGGTTACTTGGATTTCAGAGGCTTCAAGCGTTCCATTTCCATTTGTATCTATGCCAGATGTTATTTTAACTCCTCCATTTTCACAATTTGCTCCAGGTGTTTCATCTATCACATTCACCAGGCTTGTTTTTCCATCAATTGCGTTGCAAACATAGTTTGTCGTTGTAACTTCATTACTCTCCAGAACCTCATTCGAATTCTTATCAATTCCGGCGTCAATTTTTGTTCCGCCGTTTTCACAATTAATACCGGGATTTTCAGTTGAAAGGCTAATAAGGCTGTTAAGACCAACATCATCTTGGCAGCCGATGAGCGATAAAAGTATGTACAGGTAAGCTAAACGTTTTTTCATCGTATGATTTATTAGTAATAAAACTCACAGTTCAAATGGTCCTTTTGGAAACACATTGCCGAGCAGCTGGGATGACCTAACCTTAATATGCCAATCGCACTACCTGTTGCTTTCGCTAACGACAAGAATCCCTCGCACATAAAATTCCCCAACCTTAATGTCAACTTTTTTAAATTCATGCTGTTCGGATTTCCATGAACATTCTACATAGTTGACTACCTTCTTTTGAAGCGAAATTGTTCGGCAGTTTGAACCTATGCAGACATCAAGGCTATCACCATTCCATGTAACCTTCTTTATAGAGTTCGGTTCTAACGAGAATTGAATGGTGTCACCCACATTCAGTTCAATTGGATTAACCCTTTCCTTCTTTTCTCTTCTGTAAAAAGTAACACTAACGGGCTCGGGTCGATTGTATCTTATTTCGTCCTGATGGAGTTCATTGTATCTGACTATATATGATAACAGAGTATTCTTTTTCGACTTTTTTTCTCTTTATCATATAAGGCGGAGAGTTCCGGATCTTTTTCCAAAATTGTTTTTAATGTCTCCTTATCCAATAAATAGACCTTGCCATTATTAATATTCAGAACATAAGGATGGTCTCCATCAATTTCCATTGCTGCTTCAGCTAAAGCAGCTCCAACAAGTCCTCCCGCTACTCCTGCTGCGATTACGCCACCATTGTTAACCAGTGAACCTTTAAAATAGCAATAGCGACCAATACCATGCATTTTTTTGAAATTAAGAGGGCCTCCATAGACAACCTCATTTATGTATAGAGCGTCGCCATCGTAAACCCCCCAGAATTTTTTAAGGTTTCTTCTTTTAGTAACGGTGTCCATTAGCATTACTCTGTAGTCTGCGGTACCTTTTTCAATTTTGTCCACACCAGATTTACATAACACTATAAAACCGGTTTGGATCGAGGGCGCGTTGTTAAGAAACTCCTGGAAATCCCGGTAGATTCCTTTTTGAGGTTTAGTCGTAGCAAGAATTGGTGGCTGGTCTTGAGCAAAGCTTACTGTGACAGTCAGCATTAGCAGTGACCAAAGGAGTGATTTCATGGTTGAATTTTCAAAATTATAGCTAACGCTCAGGTTTCGCCTGTCCATACTGCTTCACTATCCAGAGTAACCGCTAGACTTGCGAAGTTTAAAATAAGGAGAAATAATCAATTCGCCTTCCTGAACTGATCAAACCTGGATCCAGAGGGTCTCTTCGGGAAAACATTGTTGCTTATCTCAACATCGGCAAGCTCAAAGTTTGGATCCAGTACTATATTGACAACTTCTTTTTCTTTGATAAATAACTTCGTCACTTCGGTTTCATTCTCCCTCCATACTTCCGCGGGAATTCGTTCAATCTCCTTGGAGCCGTCGACGTAAGTCCATTCGATGACCAACGGTGTAACTAATCCGCCAACATTCCGGAACTTGAGCTGATAAATATTCTTCCCTTCGAGTTTTGCGCGTATCGCGTTATCATCTTCACGGCTTCTGAATTCACCGTTGAGTAATTCTGGTGTATTAGTAAGTGTAAATTGCTGAGGTCCGTTGCTAAAATCCGACGCTCCTTTAGCGGACGCCAGATCGCCGCGTTGAACTTTTACATCCTTTTTTTCTAGATCAACTTTCTCAGTCTTGAGCTGAAACCATTTTACGTCAGCGAGATCAACGTCAACGTTATCATTGGTGTAGAACCATCCTCTCCAGAACCAGTCAAGGTCGACTGCAGATGCATCTTCCATCGTTCTGAAAAAGTCTGCAGGCTTAGGATGTTTAAATGCCCAACGCTGTGCATACTCTTTAAAGGCCTGATCAAACATTTCCGGTCCCATCACCGTTTCGCGGAGAATGGTCAACGCCGCTGATGGTTTTGTGTAAGCATTGGGACCAAACTCACTTTTGCGGATATTGTCGGACATCGACATAATCGGACGCATCTGACTCTTATCGCCACGCATAAAGGCAACTACACCTTTAGGCGTTCCGTGAGTTCCGAACAATTCCGGATACCTCGTTCTAATGGTTTCTTTTTCAAGGAATGTATTCAATCCCTCGTCCATCCATGACCATTGTCTCTCATCAGAGTTTACGATCATCGGAAAAAAGTTATGCCCTACTTCATGGACAACAACAGCGACAAGTCCTGTCAATGTTTGCTTCGAATATTTTCCTTCCTTATTAGGGCGTTCACCGTTAAAGCAGATCATGGGATATTCCATTCCCTGTTGAGCGGTGTGAACGGAATAAGCAACAGGATACGGATATTCGAACGTGCGCTCCGAATATAACTCCAGCGCATTTTTCACCGCCTTAGTTGATTCTTTTTCCCACAGAGGATTTCCTTCTTTAGGATAGAGTGACTGTGCAAGCGGTGTCTTTGATCCAACTTTTACAGCCTGCGCATCCCAGATAAATTTGCGTGAGCTTGCAAATGCAAAGTCACGAACGTTCTCTGCGTAGAATTCCCAGGTGCTTTTTTTCGTACGACTTAGTTTTTTCCTTTTTCGTCGCTTCCTCCTGCGAAACTATTATGACTGGCTGGTCAAAAGTTTTTTTCGCTCTTTCGAAACGTTCGATCTGATCTTTTGTAAGAACTTCTTTCGGATTCTGAATTGTTCCAGTAGCCCCCACGATATGATCAGCAGGAACTGTTATGCGAACCTTATAGTTTCCAAAAACCAACGCAAACTCTCCCTGTCCCAGGAACTGTTTATTTTGCCATCCTTCATAATCATCATACACACACATGCGTGGAAACCATTGCGCGCACGTGTAAACGTAATTGCCATCTTCCGGAAAATATTCATAACCACCGCGACCATCATACACCTGGCGATTGGATTCCCTGTAACTCCACTCAACTGAAAAAACAAACTTCTCTCCCGTCTTCAATGGAGCGGGAAGATCAACTCTCATCATGGTATTATTGATGATGTAAGGGAGATTCTTTCCTCCGGCATCTTTCACTGACTTTATGTTATAGCCACCTTTGTAATCTGAAACCGTGATCCCTGCTGAGGTATTGAAAAAGCTCGCAGGTATTGAATCCCTTATTGAACCTGTGCGGGTTTGATTGGTCATGCTTTGATCCGCGAAAAGGTTTTGATCGAGCTGAAGCCAGAGATATGACAGCACTTCGGGCGCGTTGTTATAATACGTAACGGTCTCAGACCCTGTTAATGTCTGCGTGTTGTCATCCAATTCAACATTGATGACGTAATCGGCCCGCTGCTGCCAATAATTTTGGCCCGGAGCTCCGGAACCCGTCCGATAAGAATTCGGTGTGGGCAAAGCCTCGCCTAATTGTTCGAATTTCCCTTTCCAAGTCTGATTCTGAGCAGTTGCGCTGATTACCGCCCCTACAAGGAAAACAATGACATTGATCCGCTTCATCTCCGCAACTTTTTTAGATTCTAGAGCTATTTAAGGCAGCAAAAGTGCCAGAAAATTTCGCGCACTCCAAGAAAAATGTGACTCAACAGACAGAGTTGTAAGGTTTTCCGCCTCCGCGAGGCGCTACGGCGGACGCAGTCCGCTTACTTGTCAGGTATTCCGTACAATAGCATTACGTAAAATGGGGTATTTTTTATCTCAGCGGTGCTTCGCGTGCCGAGAGCCACGGCCAATTGCTTACTCATGGTTATGGGGCTTCGGGAGGGTTTTTCGGGTGAGGAGACAATACCTGAGTGTCTTATTGATGGTTGATTTTTGAATGTTTTCATAGAAAACGATTATTCTCCGGTCAGAACACTCAACACTCAATATGTCAACAATCAACACTCAAGTAGTTTAGCATGTTAAAACTGGGCAGTCTGGCAGGCATATTAAAATTTGGCGTTTTTACTGGCTACGGAAATAGCCGTCGACTGTTAGGGAGCAGACAACACTTGAGTGTTGTCTTATTGAGTGTTGAGTGTTGAGTGTTTCCATAGTAAACTGATTATTCTCCGGTCAGAACACTCAACACTCAATATGTCAACAATCAACACTCAAGTAGTTTAGCACGGTTAAAACTGGGCAATCTGGCAGGCATATTAAAATTTGGCGTTTTTACTGGCTACGGAAATAGCCGTCGACTGTTAGGAGCAGACAACACTTGAGTGTTGTCTTATTGAGTTGTTGAGTGTTTTCATAGAAAACTGTTATTCTCCGGTCAGAACACTCAACATTCAATATGTCAACAATCAACACTCAAGTAGTTTTCACAGTCAAACTCAGGTCGCTAGAATTGCGTGTTGAATTTGGCATTTACTGTTTGATATGATTATTGCTCTTGGCAGTTTCAATACTTTTGCAAAAGATTGCTATTAGTTCTTCATTCTCGCGGCAAAGACCCTCAATATTTTCCGCCATTCCATTCCTTAAAATAAGTTTTAGAGATATTCTTGTTTCCTTTAATTCCTTCAAGGCTATTTTCATCTTATGTATAAAGTCGTCTCTTGATTCCGCGCTCTTGGGCTTCCCCGTAAAGTAACGACGGAGCCACTCCACAACGAATCATTTGCTTAGCTATGTAGCTGGCTGATTTTGTTGACGGAAGCGCTTCAACAAGCTTGATAACATTCGATGAAAAGTCGATTAGTCTATCCTCGAGATCGTATTTGCGAGCCATAGTATGTTGGTCAAACTGACTCGAGATTCGGCTATTTCTGGCGGAATGATCAAATGGTTCGTCCACATGTTTTCCTGGCAAATTACTAGGCGCTGATAGTAGTGAGCAGTCAATACTTGAGTGTTGTCTTATTGAGTGTTTCATTAGAAACTATTATTCCTCCGGTCAGAACACTCAACACTCAATATGTCAACAATCAACGCTCAAGTAGTTTAGCATGGCTAAAACTGGGCGGCGGATATTAAAATTTGGCGTTTTTCCTGGAAACGGAAATAGCCGTCGACTGTTAGGAGCAGACAAGCCTTGAGTGTTGTCTTATTGATTGTTGATTGTTGAATGTTTTCATAGAAAACTCTTATTCTCCGGTAAGAACACTCAACACTCAATATGTCAACAATCAACACTCAAGTAGTTTAGCGCGGTTAAAACCTGGGCAATCTAGCAGGCATATTAAAATTTGGCGTTTTTCCTGGCAACGGAAATAGCCGTCGACTGTTAGGAGCAGTCAACACTTGCGTGTTGTCTTATTGATTGTTGAGTGTTGAGTGTTTTCATAGAAAACTGTTATTCTCCGGTCAGAACACTCAACAATCAATATGTCAACAATCAACACTCAAGTAGTTTTGCACTATAATACTTGTAGGTTCTTACTTACTCTTCTTCTTGAAGTCGTCGAACTTCGATGTCTCCGGACGTTTCGGGAAAACGTTGTCTTTCATGTTTACGTCGGTTATCTCCTGCTTGGGATCAAGAACCATGTTAACGACCTCCTTTTGCTTCACGAATACCTTCGTGGCCTTTTGCTCGTTCACCCGCCAAATCTCGGCAGGGATCCGTTCAATTTCTTTAGTCCCATCTTTGTAAGTCCATTCGATAATTACCGGCATTACTAAACCACCTTTATTCGAAAGCGTCACTTCGTAAATGTTTTTGTCTTCAAGCTTTTGCATGATGGCTTTATCGTCAACACGGCTCATGAATTCGCCATTAAGGCGCGGGTCCGTAGCCATAAGACTGAATGGCTCGGGACCGCTGCTAAAGTCCGAGTAATTCTTTCCCGAACCGCTTGCAAGGTCACCTTTGGCTACGTTGAGATTTTTCTTTTCAAGATCAGTTTGCTCTTTGCGCGTTCTGAACCATCTTCACCTGATCGATCGATTGATCACAAACGTCAGTGGTGTAAAACCAACCCTTCCAGAACCAGTCGAGGTCTACTGCAGAAGCATCTTCCATTGTCCGGAAGAAATCTGCGGGCTTAGGATGTTTGAATGCCCAACGTTGTGCATACTCCTTGAATGCCCTATCAAACAACTCACGGCCCATCACTGTTTCGCGCAAGATGTTCAGTCCGGTTGCCGCCTTGGAATATTGCTCGTTGCCATGTTCTATGACCTGATCTCCGTTGACCATCAACGGCCGCATTTTATTTTTTTCGCCTTTGAGATAGGGCGCAAGACCTGCCGGCGTTCCACGTGCCGTTGACCAATCAATATCCGGATAACGCTCCTGCTCGGTAAGCAGCTGAACAAACGAATCGATGCCTTCATCCATCCATGTGGTTTGACGCTCGTCGCTGTTCACTATCATTGGAAAGAAATTATGTCCCACTTCGTGCACTATCACACCAATCATGTTTCTACGTGTTAATGCAGTGTAGCTACCATCCTTATTTGGCCTGCCATAATTGAAGCATATCATAGGATATTCCATTCCGATGCTCGCGGTGTGAACGGAGATCGCAACCGGATAAGGATAGTCAATCGTGTACTTCGAATAAACCTCGAGCGTATTCTTAACCGCTTTTGTCGATTCTTTTTCCCACAACGGATTTCCTTCCTTTGGATAGAACGACATAGCAAGCGCGGTCTTGTTACCGAGCTTTACCGCCTGCGCATCCCAGATAAATTTCCTTGAAGTGGCAAATGCAAAATCGCGAACATTCTCGGCACTGAATTCCCACGTCTTCTTTTGTGTCGATTTTGTTTTTTCTTTTTGAGTTGCATCTTGCCTGCGAAACGATGATCACGGGCTTGTCGAACGATGTTTTAGCTTTTTCAAACTGCGCGAGTTCAGACTTCGATAGAACGTCTGTGTTCTTCAATGTTCCTGTAGCCGCTACAACGTGATCGGATGGTACGGTAATGCGTACTTTATAATCTCCGAATGGCAATGTGAACTCGGCGCGTCCGAGGAATTGTTTGTGTTGCCATCCCTGATAATCATCGTACACACACATGCGGGAAAGAACTGTGCAATAGTATATAGATAGTTGCCATCCTCAGGAAAATATTCCATTCCGCTGCGTTGTCCGAATACGCTTCGGTCAACGATGTTGTAAGACCATTCCACCTGGAATGAATATTTTTCGCCCGGACGAAGAGGCTGAGGCAGATCCACCCGCATCATCGTGTTGTTAATAGTGTGCGGCAAAGGTTTGCCATTCACTTCTTTCACACTTTTTATATCAAATCCCGCTTTGAAGTCGGATACACTTGTGGCATAAGTCTTTGCTGCCGCTGAATCTTTCAACGCACCCGTTGTCGTCGATGCAAGCGTGTTTTCTTGTGCAAGAATATTCTGATCGAGTTGAAGCCAAAGGTATTTGAGTATGTCGGGAGAGTTATTATGATAGGTAATGGTTTCGCTGCCGCTGATGCTTTGTTTGGTGTCGTCGAGTTCTACGGCTATATCATAGTCTGCTTTTTGTTGCCAGTATTTCGGTCCCGGCGCTCCTGATCCGGTTCGATACTCGTTTGGCGTTGGAAGCGTCTGACCCAATTGCTCAAACTTCCCCTGCCATGCGGGAGAAGTCTGTGCAAAAGAAAAGCGGGCTATTATAATAATTACAAAAACAAAAAAGTTTTTCATGCTGATGAGTAAGTGAATTGTTAATCTATCCAGTACATATGATCTTTCATCAAGATCAGCGCTATCCCCGCCACCGCAGAAGATATAACCATTTTCCAATCCCGCCGGTTCAAACCGAAGAGATCGACCAAAATAAAGCAAACTGACATGAAAAGAACAACGATAATGATTTGACCGAACTCCAGGCCGAGATTAAAGGCAAAAAGCTGGGTGATGATACTTTTATCTCTACCAAGAATGCTTCGCAAATAGTTTGAAAATCCCAGGCCGTGGATCAATCCAAAAAAACTTGCGTAGAAATAATTCATTTGCATCGGGCTGTCTGAAATATTGTTTTCATTCTTGAAAAGATTTGAGGATGCCGTAATGAAAATTGTCAACGGAATCAGAAACTCGATGAGCTCAGGCTTGACCCTTACGATATTCAATGTGGATAGGGCAAGGGTGATTGAATGGCCAATCGTGAAGGCTGTAACCAGTATCAATATCTTTTTCCAATCGCGTCCGATGTACAGCGCGCAAAGGGCCACGAGAAACAAAATGTGGTCATAACCATTCTTATAGTCCAGGATGTGATCTTTACCCAAACCGAAATACAACTGAAATTCTGACATAGAATCCGCAAAAAAGGTAGCAAGTATAGCAGAATATTTTCATTAATAACAACGGTACCTTTTGCCCGCCATTAAGGCCCGGATAAGTGGTCCCGATTATGATCGGGACCGGACTCAGGAAATAGTATATTTGAAATTCGCAATCGGTATTATTTTTGAATCCTGATTGCTGGAAAACAAACGGAAATGCTCTTGAATACCTTCCTTTTTTTACTGCCAACATACCTTGTCACGTTGTTCCACCCCCTGCACGTGTCCGTTACTGAGATTGAAATGGATAACAAGGACAAGAGACTTGAAATCATGATGCGGGTTTTTATGGATGACCTCGAAGTAACCCTCCGTCAAAAATACCAAATACCTGACCTGGATGTTCTAAACCCGAAAGGGCGAACCATCGATCAGATGATGGAGGAATATCTCAAGCTTCATTTTAAGATCGCGTTGGACAACAAAACACAGGTGTTAAAATACATTGGACATGAACAGGAAGGAGACGCTTTCATCTTTTACATAGAGGTTGACAAGGTGAAGAAATGGAAGACGATCCAAATTCAAAACGATATCATCATGGAGATATATGACGATCAATCCAATATCGTTCACGTAACTTCAAACGAAACCGTTCGCAGTCTTCGCCTCGTTCCAAAACGTCCCATTGATCAGCTTACGTTCGATGAGCAATGAGCAATGAGCAGTGAGCAATGAACAATGAACAATGAACAATGAGAATTGAAGGAAGTACATTTCATGTCGACTATTGCTTTAAAAAAATAACAAACTTTAGTACTTGCATTTCAAGTCCCCTTAAGGGGATTTAGGGGTGGTTCTACCCCGGGCCTCCCTCAAGTGGGAAAAATTAGTAAGTGCATTAAAGTCCCCTGAAGGGGATTTAGGGGTATCTTCGCGCTGAAATTTGCACACATGTTCAGAGTAGCGTTTGTTGTAATAATAATTTCTCTGGGTTTGATGGGCTGCGGAGACGAAAAGGAAGCTTGCGTTTTTATTCCGGAATCTCCTTCGGCTGTCGATCTTAAACTGCAGCCATTGCAGGACACGCTGGTAAACATCACTTCGAAAGACGACCTGGTTCGTTTATTTACGAAGTATCCCATTATCCGGGATGAGATTTTCCGGAGAGCAGAATATCCCGCTGACTCGATTTTTATTAACGAAGTTTATTCCCGGCTCACGAATCCTCACTTCGATACATTGTTATCTGAAACAAAACGTGTATTTGGAGATTTGTCATCGCTCGAAGCGGAATTTGAGGAAGCTTTTGCAAACCTGAAATACTATTATCCCGATTTTACTCCTCCAAAAATCCAAACAGTGATCTCCGGACTCGATACAGATCTGTTTGTCTCCGACTCGTTGATAGTTGTCAGCCTGGATTTCTACCTCGGACGTGGAGCAAAGTATCGCCCCAAAATGTATGAGTATCTTTTGAGGCGTTACGATACCGAATGATATTGTTCCTTCGTGTCTTTTGATCTATGGCATAAGTGATCGCTTCAATAAAACCGAACTGGCCGATAAAACCGTGCTGGCCGATATGATCGCCTACGGCAAGTCATTCTATTTTGCAAAACATATGCTCCCTTGTGTGCCTGATAGTGTCTTTATATGGTATACACCTGAGGAAATGAACGGATCCCGGAAAAATGAAGACCTTATCTGGAAAAGATTTGTTGAAAGTCAGGTTTTGTTTTCAACCAATCACAAAGTAAAACAAGATTACCTTGGCGATCGTCCTATCACGATCCAGGTGGGAGAAAAGTGTCCGGGTCGTATTGGACAGTGGGTGGGTTGGCAGATTGTAAAGGAATACGGCGATAGTCATCCTGAAACACCGCTACCGAAATTGATGAGCGCAAGCAATGCTCAAAAGATATTTAAAGAGTCGGCTTACAAACCGCTCCCATGATGATTATTTTTGAACCCTAATTCTTAAACCCACTTTCACTATGCGACAAAAAATAGTAGCCGGCAACTGGAAAATGAATAAGACCCTTGAAGAAGCGAATATCCTCGCGACTGAAATTAAAGGGCATGGTTGCCGACGAGGTAAAAGGAAATGCTCAAATTATTTTTTGTGTGCCCTTTCCCTATTTGCTCACCACTAAAAAACCTGTTGGGCAATGGTGCGCGGATATCTTTGGGCGCCCAAAATTGCAGCGAGCATGAGTCTGGCGCGTATACCGGTGAAGTGTCCGCTTCAATGCTCAAATCGATAGGAATTCCTTTTGTGATTTTAGGACATAGCGAGAGAAGACAATATTTCGGAGAGGATGGAAAGCTGCTTGCAAAGAAGGTAGACATCGCGTTAAAGCATGGGCTTACTCCCATTTTTTGCTGCGGCGAACCTCTTGAAGTGCGGGAAAGCAACGGCCATGAGGCGCTGGTGAAGAAACAGGTGGAGGAAAGTCTTTTCCACCTCGATCAGACAACAATTCAGAAGATCGTTATTGCTTATGAACCTGTTTGGGCGATCGGAACCGGAAAGACTGCTACATCACAACAAGCGCAGGATATGCATGTGGTGATAAGAAAACATCTCGCGGGAAAATATGGCCAGGCTGTCGCCAATGAAATTTCAATTCTATACGGCGGAAGCGTCAATGCTGCGAATGCGAAAGAACTCTTTGCTGCCCGGATGTTGACGGCGGACTTGTTGGAGGCGCTTCGTTAAAATCGAGAGAGTTTACTGAGATCATAAAAGCTACAAGCTAAAAGCTACAAGCTGCAAGCTACAAGCCGCAAGCAATAAGCTACAAGCCGCAAGCTATACGTTAAAGAATCAAGCTTGAAGCTTAGAACTTCATGCTTGAAGCTTGAGCCTCGAAGCCAAGTTAAGAACTTGCAACCTTAACGCTTGCAGCTTGAGGCCTAAAGCTTGAAGCCTCATCTAATACCTTGAAACTTGAAGCTTTAGCTGGAACCTGCTAAACAACTTCATCATGGCAACCTACTATTCGCGTTTACAAGTAATTTGCGACCCCGAATTTTCCGAACTGCTTATGGCGGAGATCGGAGAAGTGGGGTTTGAAAGTTTTCTGGAAACAGACAAAGGTTTTGAGGCTTATGTCGAATGGAAAACTATGATAAGGAACAGCTTCAAGCTATCAAAGAGAAGTACAGTCAGCAGACAACAGTGATATTTTATCAGGACCGCATTCAAAAACAAAACTGGAATGAGGAATGGGAAAAAAGTTATCAACCGATCATTGTGGATGAAAAATGTCTCATTCGGGCTGACTTTCACAAAATCGAATTAAAGTACCCTTACGAACTTATCATTACTCCAAAGATGTCTTTTGGCACTGGTCACCATCAGACCACCTACCTGATGATAAAGGGCCAGATGTCTATAGATCATCGGAATAAACGGGTAATGGATGCCGGGTGTGGAACAGCAATCCTGTCTGTTATGGCTTCAAAGCTCGGGGCAAAAGAAGTTGAAGCTTTCGACATCGACGAATGGAGTGTCAGCAATGGAAAAGAAAACATCGACGTCAATGGATGCACGAACATCAGGCATCAGCAGGGAAAGCTGAGTGAACTGTCATTCGAAGGAAAGTTTGATATTATACTTGCGAACATCAACAAGAATGTGTTGTTGGAAGAAATGAAGTTGTACAAAGAATACATGAAGCCAGGAGGAATGTTATTATTAAGTGGCTTCTATACGGAAGATATACCGGATATGCTGCAGGCATCAAGTTCACTAAATCTAACGGAAGTGAGACGCGATGAACGGGAGAATTGGGCATCATTGCTTTTAGCACTTTCCAAATAAGACCTGCTACGGAACAACGATGAGCCGGCTGCTGAGACTTACACTTTCTTTTTTCTTAATCGTCAATTCTCAGCTCTACGGTCAGAGTGCTAATCAACTGGCTGAAACCGATGTGCTCCATTACAGCGTCGATATCGAGCCAGACATTTCACAAAAGACCATCCATGGTCGCGTGACTATTGCTTTCAACATCGTTAGCACCGGCAAAAAAGTCTCATTCGACTGTGGTGACCTGGTAATCGAAAAAGTACAAATCCACCGAAAGGATATTCCCTTTAGTGTCAAGGACAATAAGCTATCGCTTGAAGTAAGTGATATCCCTAAAGGGGAACAGCCTTACGAAATCGATATTCAATATCACGGCTCGCCAACTCGTGGAATTAATTTCTTTCCAGGGCTTGAACAAGTCTATACTGTATTTTCAACCAGTCATTGGCTCGTTTGCAAAGACAGTCCTGATGACAAGGCGACGCTTTCGATGAGAATTACTTGTCCATCAAACCTTAAGGTTGTTGCGAGTGGCGAGATGGAAAAGACCACGTCAAAAGGAAACAAAACCGTTTTTGAGTATCGCCAGTCCAAAGCATTTCCAACGTACACTTTTGGTTTTGCCGCGGGGCCGTATAATGAGTTCAAGGACTCAACAGGTAATTTGGAACTTCGTTATTTATCGTCGGCCTATACATCAGCAGAGTTGAGTCGCATATTTGCTGAAACCAAAAGTATGATTCAATTCTTTGAAGAACGTTCCGGTGTTGTCTATCCGGGCAAATCATACACTCAGGTTTTGGGTGAAGGAAACGTCTCACAGGAAATGGCCGAATTTACGGTGATGAGACTCAACTATGGGAAACAAGTTCTTGCTAACGCTTCTGAGATCAATCTTGCGGCTCATGAGCTGGCTCATCAGTGGTGGGGTAACAGCGTAACTTGTGTGAATTGGAATCACTTCTGGCTGAACGAAGGGTTCGCCGTTTTTATGTCTTCAGCTTTTAAAGAATTCCGGTTCGGTCGTGATCATTATCTAAAAGATATTTCAACGTACCACGATGCTTACGAAGCAGTGGTAAAAAAAGGACTGGACAAACCCCTCATTTTCCAGAACTGGCTCAATCCGACGAGCGATGACCGTACATTGGTTTACTACAAGGGAGCTTATGTAATTCATTTGTTGAGAGAACAGTTAGGCGAGAAGGCGTTCTGGGAGGGGATCAAACAATATACCACAACCTATTTCGGAAAGTCAGTTACCTCGAAAGACCTGCAGCAGGTAATGGAAAGAGTAAGCGGTCAGGATCTGTCACCTTTCTTTTCAAGGTGGATTGGCCTGTAGCAACCGCACGTCTGAGCGATTGTAGTTAGTCCATGGTTTGTTGGTCCATGGTCCATAGTTGGATAGTCCATAGTCGATATACGTTTTTTAAATCGTGAAGTAGTTGAATTTGAGCCGGCGTATTCTTTAATTTTATATATCATCCGCCTTTGGTGGATCATCTGCTTTGAGGAATTGTGTTCAGCAAATTTAACCCCTCTGGCTATGAACAGCATCAGACAAATTGCAGTAGTGATGTTCTCCGACGTGGTAGGGTACACCGCCATGATGGGAGACGATGAAGCAGCAGCGCTATCAATGCTTCAGAAAAATCATCACGTTCAGAAAACTCTCATTGAGAAGTTTGGTGGAACTTTTGTTAAGGGAATTGGAGATGGGCTACTAGCCTATTTCCCAACCGCGGACAATGCGGTAACATGTTGTTATGAAATACAAAAACAAGTTAGTAAAGCGTCCGAGCTTAAGGTTCGAATTGGACTGAATCAGGCCGAGATCATTATAGAGAATGATGACATATTTGGAGACGGCGTGAACATTGCGTCACGCATTGAGTCACTTGCCGATCCGGGTGGAATCTATTTTTCAGACCAAGTCGCCGTTTCCCTTTCCGAATCCATTCGAAAGGATTGTGTTGCAATGGGGAAGGCTAAACTAAAGAACGTGAAATCGCCAGTAATGATATTCGCTCTTCAGGGCGAAAGCTTACCAATGGTTTCCAGGCGACGTTTTCAGAGTCTTGCAAACCCAAAGAAAAAATTAGCTATAGTACCTGCGTTGTTGCTCTTTCTTGTAGTTCTGTCCGGGGTCATCTTTGGAACCACAAGATATTTCCGGGCACAGGCCATACAGGAAGAAGCAAGAAACAGTCTGGGCGAAATTGAAAAGTTGGTGGAGTCGAGTTGGCGGGACTACAGCCAGGCTTATGAAAAAGCTAAAGCACTGGAAAAAATTATTCCGGACGACAGCAGACTTCAGGCACTAATTAAAGAATCATCGGTAAAGGTCAACGTGAACACTGATCCGGAAGGCGCCGAAGTATTCGTAAAAATTTATAACGCACAGGAAGCGGAGTGGAAGAGTATCGGCAAGACGCCTATCGACTCCGTTGAATTACCCATTGCAGTCCTCAGGTGGAAAGTAGTGAAGGACGGATATGAACCTGTAATGGCAGTTGATACGGATTTTGAGTTTAAGGACTTTAGCAACATGACCAAGCTCAGTTTGGTAGCTCCTAAAGATTTTTACCGCAAGCTGGATACAATGGGAAGCATTCCAGAGGGAATGACAAGAGTAATGGGCCAAAAAATGCCATACGGAACGTTAGAAGATTTTTTTGTTGACATCCATGAAGTGACTAACAAGCAGTACAAGGAATTCGTCGATGCCGGAGCTTACTCAGACAAAAAATTCTGGGGTGAACCATTTATTAACAATGGTAACAAAGTCGAATGGCAAGAAGCGATGACGTTATTCAAAGATAAGTCAGGCAAACCCGGGCCCTCTACATGGATTAATGGATCGTACCCGGAAGGGCGGGAAAATTTTCCAGTATCCGGCGTCAGTTGGTACGAAGCGCAGGCATATGCAAGGTTCGCGAATAAAGATTTACCCACCGGCGACCACTGGGGACTTGCGCGCGGTGAAGGCACGTTTGTCATTCGCTGGCCGCAAATGGGTGGGTTCGCGTTGTTCGCTCCCTTTAGCAATTTTAATCACACCGGACCAGTCGCTGTAGGATCGTCTGGATGGTACAACTACTTATGGCGCGGTTGACATGGCGGGCAATGTAAGGGAATGGTGCAAGAACAGTACGCAAGTCGGAAAGCTAATTCGTGGTGGTGCATGGAGCAGCAACACTTACGAGTTTAATCGCAGTCCCAGGCGCCGCCTTTTGACCGGTCCGAAACCAATGGGTTCCGTTGTGTTCTTTATACAGATGGCAAACGTCATCCGGATGTCGTGTACCGGCTTACCGACGTGACTGGAGGATCAACCTTATCCACAAAACATTTTAGACCCGGTTCCCGACGACGTATTTAACATCTACAAAGCGCTTCTTTGACTATGACCAAACGGAAGTACGCGCGAAACTTGTAACAAGGGACGACAAACATCCAGCATGGGTACATGAAAAAATAGTCTATCAGGCTCCTTACAATGAGGAGGAGATCATCGCTCACCTGTTTTTACCAAAGAACGCAGCACCCCCGTACCAAACAGTAATTTATGGCCCAGGTAGTGCAGCATTTTTTCAAACCAACAGCGACGAGATTGAAAAATATTACGAGTATCCCATCTTCCTCGAGTACATCGTAAGGAGTGGTAGAGCTGTCTTGTTCCCCGTTTGTCAGGGAACGTTTGAGAGACGCAGTGACGCGAAGGCCTATATTCATCTCGGTGGTGAGACTCATCAGTACACGGAGTTCATGTCGCAGGTGATCAAGGACTACCGGAGAAGTATTGATTACCTGGAAACGCGGAGTGATATCGATGCTGCCAACATTGCTTTTTATGGCATGAGTTGGGGACCATTTATTGGGACCATTCTCACGAGCGTGGATACGAGGATAAAAACAAGCGTGTTTGTGTCAGGCGGGCTTCGGGCTACAGGCCGACCTGAAGTAAACATGAGCAATTTTATTCGCCGCATCACAATTCCAACGCTGATGTTGAATGGTAAATACGATTCAGTTTTTCCGTTCGATATTTATATCAAACCCATGTACGAGTCTCTTTCCACCCGTAAACAGGATAAGAAGCTGGTTTTGTTTGACACCGATCACATTCCACCCCATGACGGTATGGTTTCAGAAACATTAGCGTGGTTTGACAAATATCTGGGAAAGGTGAAGGCGCCGGGATAGTTGTCACAGCCTTTTAGGAACATCTCCTTTGCTCTAAGGACAGCAAATTATTATACGGGAGGTTTACCGCGATTCTGCCTAACCCTGTATCTTTCTTTGAACAATTACCTCCACCTATGAAGCCGACCGTGTTCTCAAAACTTTCCGTCATGATGTTCCTGGAATATTTCGTCTGGGGAGCATGGTATGTCACGATGTCGACCTACATGACGGAAATTCTTCATTCTTCCGGAGTTCAGGTAGGCGCAGCATATAGCGCATTAGCGATTGCCACGATGATCTCTCCATTCTTTATCGGGATGGTGGCCGACAAATATTTCGCAGCGCAGCGCATCATGGGAGTCTTCCATATTGTTGGAGGATTGTTGCTCTATTTTGCAACTCAAATAACAAACAACGCGGCCTTCTATTGGGTCATTCTATTGTATTCATTGTTGTACATGCCAACAATAGCGCTTTCAAACAACATCGCTTTCTCGCAAATGACTGATCCTGGCAAACAATTTCCCTGGATCCGTGTCTTCGGAACAGTTGGATGGATTGCGGCAGGCATTACTATCGGCGTTCTCGATATCGCAAAGACATCATCAACCTTCCATCTCGCAGCAGCAGCATCTGTGATTTTGGGGTTGATAAGTTTTGCTCTTCCGAATACTCCGCCCAAAGGACAAGGCACGGCCGCATCGAGTGCTCTGGGAGTTGAAGCATTTGTACTGTTTAAGGACAAACCCTATTTGATATTCTTTATCGCAGCAATTTTGGTTTGCATTCCCTTGTCTTTTTATTATGGTTTTGCAAACCTGTTCCTTGACCAGGTAGGAATGGAAAATGCCACAGGTAAAATGACGCTCGGACAAATTTCTGAAGCCATGTTTATCCTGGCAATTCCATTCTTATTTAATACCATCGGCGTCAAAAAAATGTTGCTGCTGGGCATAACTGCCTGGCTGCTTCGTTACGTCTGCTTCGCCTTTGGGAACGCCGATGCAAACCTATGGATGCTCTACGCAGGTATTATTCTTCATGGCATTTGTTACGACTTCTTCTTCGTGACGGGATACATGTATACGGAAAAGAAAGCGGGAGAAAAAATCAAGAACGCAGCACAAGGTCTCTTCACATTCGCAACCTATGGCCTGGGTATGTTCATTGGCACATGGTTCTCGGGATTTACTTCCGAATATTATCACGTGGAGGGAGTATACCAGTGGAAGAGCATCTGGTTGGTCCCGGCCTACATTTCGGTAGCCGTACTGATCTATTTCATTCTATTTTTCAAAGAGAAGCTGCAAATCGAAAAAGCAGCTTGATAAAATATCACGACAACACTATGAACATTGCAATGTTAGGTTCGGGATTTATCGGCAGGTTTTACGCCGACTCCCTGCAAGGTTATCGAAACAAGGACAAGGTCGTAACTGTCTATTCCCGCAAGGAAGAGAGTGCGAAAAAATTTGCAAAGGATTATGCGGTAGCCTTTGCTACAACTTCCATGGAAGCTGCGATAAATCGTCCTGAAGTTGAAGTAGTATGTATTGCTCTTCCTAATAATCTTCACGAGGAAGCGGTGATGTTGTGCTGCAAACATAAAAAAGCCGTGATCACAACCAAGCCACTCGGCAGAAATGGCGCGGAAGCAAAACGCATGCTCGAGGCGGTTGAGAAAGCAGGTGTCTTTAGCGGATATCTCGAAGATCTTTGTTATACACCGAAGTTTCTCAAGGCAATGGATAGCGTGCGAGCCGGCGCGCTCGGCAGGATACTATGGGCGAAGTCAAGAGAGACGCATCCTGGTCCACACAGCGACTGGTTTTGGGATCTCGAACAGGCAGGAGGAGGATGTATCCTTGACCTGGGATGCCATTGCGTGGAGATCACAAGAAATTACATTGGCAAAGACATAAAGCCGGTGGAAGTAATGTGCTGGGCTGATACTCAGGTGAAGCCCATCGACGCCGAGGATCACGCAATTGCGCTGATCAAATATGAAAATGGATCGATCGCACAGTTTGAAGTCAGCTGGACATTCCGCGGTGGTCTTGATCTCCGCGACGAAGTGATGGGAACCGAAGGAACGATCTGGGTCAATAGTTTTCTTCGCACAGGTTTTGAAATGTTCACTACGGGAAAGAACGCAGATTACCTCGCGGAAAAAGCAGAAAGTAATTCAGGATGGTTGTTTCCAGTAGGCGATGAGTTGAACGAGCTTGGTTATAACCACATGTTCATGGACATGTTCAACTGCATGGAGAAAGGCACGCAACCCAAAGAGACCTTTTACGATGGTTATGTTGTTAACGCCGTTTTGGATGCCGCTTACAAATCGGCAAAAACCAAACTCTGGGAGCCTGTAGTGTTGGATATCTGGCGTGGAAAAACCGGATTGACCAAAGATCAACATCTTACTGAATTCGATGCCGATCATTACCTGGTAAAAGAAGAAGTAACTCACTACGGAACGAAGAAAGTTATTCTCAAGAACAAGCACACCGGCAAGATTCTTCAGCGGGAGACGGGGACGTAGGTGAAAAGGTATAGGGTATAAGGGTATAGGGTATAGGGATAATTTAGAAAGATAGACTCTGTGGTTCTCTGCGTGCATTCACTCCGTGTCCTCCGCGATTAAAAAACATCCTGGCACAAACTCAGTCAGAAGCACACATCTCAATTTGAAATTCGATATCTCACTGTTTTGCCGTGAAGAGAGCAGCGAATTTTTTGGAAAGGAAACTTCTAGTATACTTTGCTTCTGCAAGACGGCGACTCGCTTGTTGATACTCCCCAATAACTTACGCGAATCGATGAAGGGTTGGATCGTTCCAACAAATTCCGAAGGTTGCTGCTGGTTTATATAACATCCACACCGTTTCCTTTTCAATCTCCTCCCTGATCCATCCACCAAAATTCACCAGAATCAATTTTCCTGAGGCCAATGCATCAAAGTACTTGTTAGGCGACCCGGTTTCCAGTATAGGCAGAGGCTTATAGCAAATAAATGCTGCGTCCGTAACATTCATTACCTCTTTGACCCCATCGCGGTTTTGAAAGGGAATCAAGCTGAAGTTCTGCAACTGATACTGTTGAGCGATCCGTTTGAGACTTTCAACCATTGCGCCCTCACCGCATAAAATAAAATGAACAGGCAGACCCGCGCGCTGACTTGCTCTCGCGCATTCCATAAAGTAGTCCAGCCCATTCGCCAGCCCGATCGCACCGATATACGACACAACAAATTTTCCTTCCGTGTTAAATTTCTTTTCTAAAACCGGATGCTTGGATTCACATCGATAAAAGTCCGTATCCGCCATGTTAGGTATAACGTGAACGATTTTGCGCTTCGCTTTTTTTTCTATCTCTGACTTGATCTTGTCTGAAAGCGCAACGATGGATTGAGCATCTGAATAAATGAATCGTTCCAAGCCATATAGTAACCATTTCAGAAAATAACTTCTTACGAATCCCATCTGTATCGGCGCATCCGGCCATAGATCACCTACTTCAAAAATGAAAGGGATCCGGTAAAGGAGCTTTATGCCGCTGGCAGCGAGACCAACTGTAAGTGGTACTGATATGGCGTAACAGATCTTTACGTCCTTAATTCGGCCGGCAAGCCGGGTTGATTGCCACACGTATTGAAGGAATGAGATACGCGCGTTTCCAAAATCCAAACTTGTTGTCATACGCGACGGGCAGGTAGTGAATCTCGATTCCTTCAAGCGTAACGGTTTTCGCCGGCGGTTGTCCCACGTCCGGTTATCACGATGGGCTGAAGGCCCTGATCAACCAAGGCTTTAGCCAGATAATATGACCTAAGCGCTCCGCCCTCCTCTGGAGTATTGAAATGTTGATGAAGGATAAGGACTTTCACCCTGCAAATAAAAGAATAGTTTCAGGGCGTCATGAGTCTACTACTAAAATTCTGCGCACTCTGCGTGCATTTTTCTCTGCTGTTCTCTGCGATAACTGCATTTGAAGTTTTGTAGAAAGTTTGTGCGTTAGCCGATGTGTTTTTTCCCGCAGAGAAATTGTCTGCGAGTCTTAACGTGATTTATTAGAGATGACGTGAGTGGGTCTCGACATGGCAAACGCAGAGGGCGCGGAAAAGTAGGTCGCCTCCGGATACCTCCAACCTCGGATCAACCGCCTGTCACTATACCCCGCTTAGGTTATGAATTAGATTTTATAAATCATTTCTCTATTGTAGTTTCCCGGAAACGAAAAAATCATGACTAAACGACTTCTCGCCTTCCTGATCATTTCAACGATCGTAATCCCGATAACTATCGGGACCTCTTTTGCACAGACCAAACTTTTTAATGGTAAAGACCTGTCGGGTTGGAAGGTTCACGGTACCGAAAAATGGTTTGTAGAAAAAGGAGAGCTAGTGTGCGAAAGCGGTCCCGACAAACAATATGGCTATCTCGTATCGGACAAGGAATTCAAGAATTTCGAGTTAAAGGTTGAATTCAAACAAGAATCCAACGGCAATAGTGGAGTTTTCTTTCACTGCTCCATCGAAGGCACGAAGATCAGCGGTTGGCAGGCCGAGGTTGCGCCTTTGAACAAAAGTACAGGAGGCATTTATGAGTCGTATGGAAGAGGCTGGCTGATAAAACCGGAAGCTGCCAAGGAAAAATTCCTGAAAGAAGGGGAATGGAATACGATGATTGTCAGAATGGAGGGTAATACCGTGAAAACCTGGCTGAATGGGGAGCAGATGATCGTCCTTGAAGACGAAAAAATAGGATCAGCTGTAGGCAAAATCGCGCTACAAATACACGATGGTGGTGGTGTAAAAGTTCGCTGGCGTAAAGTCGAAATTAAAGAACTGTAGAATTCCGTCTGGAATTTACATTTCGTCCCGATATTTATCGGGACGAGCGTGTTCCATTTGTTCTTTCGAATAGCTCAGAATATTCAGCACTGTCGCCGAGGATGGTTCAATATGAGCTTCGTCCATCGATGCTTTCACTGTGCAAAGCTCATTAAATATTGCTCGCAACTCGCTGTCGCAGATCAAGGCATTATCAATCTCCTTCCTCTCCTTCTCCGTGGTCTCTTGATATAAATACCTGATCAAGTCCGTTTGGGTAAATGTTGTTATCATAGGCTCTGTGTTTCATCATTCTCTTACGCAGGTTGATGAGAGCGTACCGCATTCTACCCAACGCCGTATTAATACTCACCCCCGTGCGTTCCGCAATCTCCTGGAAACTCATTTGCAAGTAATGACGCATGATCAGCACCTGCTTTTGCTCAACCGGCAATTCCTTAATATAGTCTCTGAGTTTCGTTCTAGTGTCTCTGAAGATCTGCTTGTCTTCCTCCGACTCTTCGGCAAACTCCATAGAATTAAAGAGCCTGCTTCCATCCTCCAGGACAACTTCGGGATAACGTTTGTTTCTTCTGAAGTTGTCGATTGCCAGGTTATGGGCAATACGGCTAATCCAAGGCAAGAACTTTCCTTCCTCGTTGTAACGGCCACCACGAATAGTGTTAATAGCCTTTACGAAGGTTTCCTGCAAAAGATCCTCGGCTGTGTATCTGTCTTTCACAATCAGATAAATCGCCGTATAAATCCGCGATTTGTGTCGGTGTAAGAGCATTTCGAAAGCTTCTTGGTTACCGGTTTGATATAGCGACACTAGTTGGGAGTCACTTAATCTGCTGTCAATCATTCTACTTCACATTTAGGTAACGTAGATGTCTCTTTCGATATTGTGTAGGGTTAGTGGAACAAATTGGTTTGAAAAGATAGAAAAATTCCGAACAAGGGCAAAAAATTTTGAAAAAATTCTTGCCTCTCATATAATTTCTTTAGCTATTTGCTCGCTAAACTGCGCTTCATCCTATAGTATGGCACTCAGCAAGAAAAAAGTAATTAAAAGTCTGGAAAATCTTTCAGAAGATTTACTTGAACTGCTTCACAATCAATATCCAAGCGGATACGAAAGTAGTATCACCAGAATTACTAACGCAAAGCGCGAGCCAATCTTTGTGTTTCCGTTGGAAACCGAAGACGCTACATACCTTGTAAAGGTTCCGGTCACCAAGAACAGCGATGGTGAATATGATGTAGAGTCGAAGCCCGACACTGAGTTCGAGAAAGAAGAGCCCGGATTCGACGCGGAAAGCTTCGATAACGCAGGAGGTGACGGAGAAGAAGAGAGTGAAAGCGACTACGACGAAGAGGGTGGAAACAGGAAAGGTCGTGAAGCCAGCTATGACCCGGACTTTGACAATTAAAAACTGACTTAATTCCCGTAAAAATTTGAACACCATCTCGTAGGATGGTGTTTTTGTTTGCATACCTTCCGAAAAACCTGAACCGGTACGCGCTAACGAAAAAACAGCAGCTAAAGTACATTTAGAATAATGAATGAATTGGCCCTCAATACCCTGACGTTAAAGCATGACAAGTCCTTGGATGAATTAAGTCCTAAGGAGTTCATCATCATCAAGCGGGCAAGAGTAAATAACCTTAAGAACCTTAGTGTTGCTATTCCCAGAAACAAACTCGTGGTGATTACGGGCTTGTCGGGTTCGGGAAAGTCTTCGCTTGCCTTCGATACCCTTTTCGCAGAAGGCCAGCGGATGTACGTTGAAAGCCTCAGCGCGTACGCTCGCCAGTTCCTCGGCAGGATGGAAAAACCTGAAGTTGATTACATCAGGGGCGTTTCGCCTGCTATCGCCATCGAACAAAAAGTTAATACAAGGAATCCCCGCTCAACGGTAGGCACAACAACGGAGATCTATGACTATCTGAAGCTACTGTTTGCCCGCATTGGAAAAACCTTCTCTCCGATCAGCGGAAAGGAAGTTCGGCGCGATACGGTGACATCAGTCGTTGACGTTATCAATAAGCTCCCCCAAAAAACCAGGGTAATGATCGCTTGCCCTCTTCGAATTAAGAAGGGCCGAAAAGCCGATGAAGAGCTGAATCTTTTATTAAGTAAAGGATTTGCACGCATCCTCATCAGCGGAGAAGTGAAATTCATTGAAGAACTGCTGCACCCCGAAAGTGACGGCAAAAAGAAAAAAGCCTTAAAACTGGATGAGAATGTTGAGGTCCTTATCGATCGGACCGCAGTTAATCCGGAAGATGAGGATACTACGTTCAGGCTCTCTGACTCAGTTCAAACCGCCTTCTTTGAAGGAGATGGTGACTGCACGGTTTACATTGAAGGGCACAACAAGCTGCATTTTTCCGATCGCTTTGAACTGGACGGCATTAAATTCACCGAACCCTCTATCAACTTTTTCAGCTTCAACAACCCGTTTGGCGCATGTCAGACGTGTGAGGGATTTGGAAAGATACTTGGGATCGATGAGGACCTGGTGATCCCTGATAAATCACTATCGGTCTATGAAGGAGCGATCGCACCGTGGCGAAGTGAAACAATGGGTGAATGGTTAAAACCGTTAGTGAAGAATGGGATCAAGTTCGACTTTCCTATTCACAGGCCTTATAACGAATTAACAAAAGAGCAGCAGGAGCTGGTGTGGAATGGAAACGCATATTTTGAGGGCATCCATAGTTTCTTCAAATACCTGGAATCAAAAACTCATAAGATCCAATACCGTGTACTGCTCTCACGCTATCGCGGACGTACCAACTGCCCGGATTGCAAAGGAACACGCCTTCGTAAAGATGCTCAATATGTAAAGATCGCAGGCGTTTCTATTTCTGACCTGGTGTTGTTGCCCATTGAAGATGCACTCACGTTCTTCAGGAAACTGGAACTGAACGCCTACGACAAAAAAGTTTCCGAAAGGATATTAACCGAGATCGCGAACAGGCTGGAATACATGGACAGAGTCGGCCTCGGCTATCTGACCCTAAACCGTCTTACGGGTTCGCTGTCCGGAGGTGAGTATCAAAGGATAAAGCTTGCAACGTCATTAGGAAGTGCATTGGTCGGCTCGATGTATATTCTTGACGAGCCCAGCATAGGACTTCACCCAAAGGATACGGATCGAATGATTACTGTATTAAAATCCCTTCGCGACCTGGGAAATACGGTGATCGTAGTGGAGCATGAAGAAGAAATCATGCGGGCATCCGATCAGATCATCGACATCGGCCCGGATGCAGGAAGCCACGGTGGCGAGCTTGTGTTCCAGGGTGCTGTTAGTGAAATAAATGGAAAGGTTAACTCGCACACCACCGACTATCTCAGTGGCCGCGAACAAATACCTGTACCAACGGCCCGTAGAAAATGGAAAGATTCCATCACCGTATGCGGAGCTCGTGAAAATAACCTGAAGAATTTAACCGTAAAATTCCCCTTAGCGGCGCTCACTGTTGTAACGGGCGTCAGTGGATCGGGAAAATCCACGCTTATCAAAAAAATACTTTATCCCGCTGTCGGACGATTGAATGGCTCCGTGTCTGAAACACCCGGAAAGTATGACAAGATCGAAGGCGATTATGGAAAGATCACGCAGGTGGAGTTTGTGGATCAAAATCCGATTGGCAAATCATCAAGGTCCAATCCTATCAGTTATGTGAAGGCCTACGATCTTATCCGGCAATTGTATGCAGATCAGCCGCTCGCAAAACAAAGAGGTTATAAGCCCTCTCATTTTTCTTTCAACGTTGAAGGTGGTCGTTGTGAAACCTGTCAAGGTGAAGGCGAGATAAAAGTGGAGATGCAGTTCATGGCTGATATATATCTGAAATGTGAGAGCTGTCACGGCAAACGTTTCAAGGCGGAAGTGCTGGAGGTTGTGCATAAAGACAAAAACATTGCGGATATCTTAGACATGACCGTGGATGAAGGTCTTGAATTCTTTAAAGACAAGAAGCCCGTCTATGAAAAAATACTTCCGCTGCAGGATGTAGGTCTTGGATACATTAAGCTTGGACAATCTTCCAATTCGTTAAGCGGTGGGGAAGCGCAACGCGTGAAGCTTGCGTCGTTTCTGGGGAAGAATTCAGCCGATGGGAACATCCTTTTTATTTTTGATGAACCTACTACGGGTTTACATTTTCATGATATCTCAAAATTATTGAAGGCCGTTAATGCATTGGTGGATGATGGTCATACCGTTATCATCATTGAACACAATCTGGAAGTTATCAAGTGTGCCGACTGGATCATTGACCTTGGGCCAGAAGGTGGCGAGAAGAAAGGTGGCTCTATCATGTTTGAAGGAACTCCTGAAGCGATGGTGAAGAAGGGCAAAGGTTACACGGCTGAATTCCTGAGAACCAAAATCACAATTTGAGTTTTATATGATCAAGCTTGCAACGGCAATTTGTCTACTGTTGTGTGTCGAATTATACGGGCAGGAGCGCGAACTGAAAGGTCGTGTTGTGGACGAAAAAGGAAAACCTATCGCCGGAGCAAATGTGCTGATTAAAGGAACACCTAATGGCGTTGTAACCGATTTTGAAGGCTATTTCAAGATCAGTGCACCTTATGGCAAGCTAACGTTATTGTTTGCTTATGAAGGAAGGAAGTCGTTTGAGCAAGAAGTACACAACAATAAAGACTTCAACTGGAACCTGGAAGCGACCTTGATAAAAGCAGGCACGATTGGAAAGAGTTCTGGTAAACTCGTGGAGCGTATTGAATGATCGTTGTTGAAATGGGTGAAAGGCTCTGGCCAACTCAATGAATAAATGAAGATCTTACTGATACTCTTAATTATTCCAATGACAACTTTGGGACAGATCAATGTTTCTGGGCAAGTAACTCTTTGTGATGATTTTAAAAAGACTATCTCGATTAAAGGAAAACTATCATATACCTATCGCACTGACAAGAAGAAACGTGTTTTGGCCAAGGAAATTGATACGCTGAAAGCAAGTATTTTCATATTCAGACTTGACACGTTAATAAGAACAGAAAAAACCGACCACAAAGGATATTTCAACTTGGAATTTAGCGAGAAGGATATTTATAAAATCAAGTTTGAATTGATGAGTAAAGTGTACAAAGACACTGTGATTAACCTTCAATCAACAATTGATAAGGTCAAAATTTGTCTTTCGGACAGTGGGCTTCATAATCACTTCTTAAGAAAAATTCCCTATGACTCGATGCAAGCCAAGAAAGACATATTAGACGATACAATAAGACTTGTGACATTGATTTCCAGAGAGTTTTCAGGGTGCAGAATAAATATTTTAGATTATCTATCGCCAGAGGAAAAGGGAGTGATTGAAACCAAATTTGGTTTCAAATACACTTACTTCGTATTTGACAAGATCGGTCAGAACTACTTGGACCAACGACAAAAAGAATACAATAACGTTGTTTATAAATACTTGGACAAGAAAGTTAATGGAAACTCAACTCAATTAATTAACAAGGATATTTTCGTATTAGTACAGGAAAAAAGAAGGAATGGGAATTGAGTTGCAAATTCTCAATTAATCACGATTGCCGCTCAATTAGTGATTCAGCAAAACTTCTCAACTCAACTGACTTCTTGGGAGAACAGGACAAAGCGTTCAGCTTTGCAAATCCCTTCTTAAAATAATGATCTATCTTCTTGTCGGCGATTGCGTGTATCCCGAGCGTGTCATAAATGCGTGTTATTGCAGAAACCTTGTCTTCATTTCTCAATTTTCTTAGTGCAAGCCAGCCGTGTAGTTCGCGCTTGACTTGACCTTTAGCGTGTTCTAGTGCTTTTATCAGGAGAAAAGTCTTTTTATTAGCAACAATGTCTCCTCCAACTTGTTTGCCGAACTTCTTTGGATCACCGTATGCATCCAGCAAATCATCCTTTAGCTGGAAGCCAATACCAATGTTCGTTCCGAACTCCCTTAGCGCTTTACAATCTTTATCCGAAGCACCAGCCAGGATCGCGCCGAACTCGAGGCTAAATCCCAAGAGCACCGCAGTTTTCAGTTTTATCATTTGAAGATATTCTTCCTCGCTGACTGAAGTCTTCTCTTCAAATTCCATATCCCATTGCTGACCCTCACAAACTTCAGCAGCACATTTGTTGAACGCACTGTACACTTTCTTCAGTTTGTCTGAATCGATCGACAACAACATTTCATAGACTTTTACCAGCATAACATCGCCCGAAAGAATTGCTGTGCTTACATTCCACTTCTCATGAACAGTAGCTTTGCCTCTTCTCAGCGGTGCCTTGTCCATGATATCATCATGCATCAATGTGAAATTGTGAAATGCTTCAACCGCTACAGCATACTTTACAATTCGTTTGACATCATTTTTGAAAAGAGAATACGAGAGTAAAGTTAGCATTGGCCTGAGACGCTTCCCACCCAGGCCCATCAGATACCTGATCGGTTCATACAACGAAGCTGGCGCCTCACCATATTTTTGCTTGCTGATCTCCGCTTCAATCCACTTATGGTAGCGGGAAAGTGATGACGACATGAAAGATGATTTTAATCTTCCTCCAAGATATCATTTTGTACTATTACAAGATCAATCAGTCGCTTGTCTATATCCGTTTTCTTCACACGAACTTTGATTTTATCACCTAACGTGTACACCTGACGGGTTTTTCTTCCCGTGATCCTGTAATTCTTCTCGTCGAATTCATAGAAATCGTCTGTCATATCTGACATTCGCACCATTCCTTCGCACTTGGTTTCAACGATCTCCACGTAAATCCCCCATTCAGTAACACCAGAGATCAATCCCTCATACACCTTCTTCTCGGCCGATGCCATGAACTCAACCTGTTTATATTTGATCGATGCACGTTCAGCATCCGCCGCCCTTTTTTCCCTTTCGGATGAATGAATTGACTTCTCCTCGTATTCGGCCTTGTTCAAATAATTTCCATCATCAAGGTAATGCTGAAGCATACGATGCACCATCATATCCGGGTATCTGCGGATCGGCGACGTAAAGTGAGAGTAGTGATCGAAAGCTAATCCAAAGTGACCTTTAGCATCAGTTGTGTACTTCGCTTTCGCCATGGTCCGGATTGCCAACTGCTCCAATATATTTTGTTCAGGCTTACCTTCGATTTCAGACATCAGTTTATTAAGCGAAGAAGATATAGACGTTTCATCTACATTCATCTTGTGACCAAACTGTCGGGCAAAAACTGAAAAGTCTTTTACTTTATCCGGGTCCGGGAAATCGTGAGTACGGTACACGAACGTATTCTTTTCTTTACCCTTACCCTTATTGTACACAAATGTGGCCACCTGCTTATTGGCAAGCAGCATGAACTCTTCAATTAACTTATGTGCGTCCTTTCTTATCTTCGGAATCACCGCCAAAGGTTTCCCTTTTGCATCGAGCTTAAACTTAACCTCCGTGGTCTCAAAATTCACTGCTCCTTTCTTGAACCTCTCCTTCCGGAGTTTCTTGGCTATATCATTTAGTATTCTCAGTTCAGCAGCAAGTTCCCCTTGTCCTTTTTCAAGAATCACTTGTGCCTCTTCATAACTAAACCTCATATCTGAATGAATGATCGTCCGGCCAAACCATTCTTTTCTGATCTTAAGCCGTTCATCGATTTCAAACACAGCGGCAAACGTCAACTTGTCTTCACGTGGACGGAGCGAACAGAGTTCATTTGACAATCTTTCAGGAAGCATCGGAATAGTGCGGTCAACCAGGTACACCGAAGTAGCCCTGTCGAATGCTTCCTTTTCCAGATCAGAATTTGGTTTGACATAATGTGTCACATCCGCGATATGAACACCTATCTCGTAAACACCTTCATCGAGCTTTCTAAATGAAATAGCGTCATCAAAGTCTTTCGCATCTTCCGGGTCGATAGTAAACGTGGTCACTTCACGGAAATCGACGCGTTTTTTGATTTCTTCCGCCGAGATGCCTTCCTCAATACCCTTTGACGCAACGATCACATTTTCCGGAAATCTGAAGGGTAGACCGAACTCAGCCATTATGGAATGGATCTCAGCTTCATTCTCACCGGCCTTTCCCCAATATCTCAACGACCTTTGCTTCGGCCTTTTTATCGTCCTCCGCCCAGGAAGTGACTTCGATGATCACTTTATCTCCGGCTTTTGCCCCATTGATATTCTCGGGATAGATAAAAAAGTCGGCATGTATCTTTCTGAAATCGGGGACCACAAATGCGAAGTTCTTTGACAGCTCCACTTTGCCCACGAACCGATTCCGGTTGCGCTTTACAATTCCAGTTACTTTTCCCTCGGGATGTTCACCGTGACGTGTAGGGAAGACAACCAGATTTACGGTATCTCCATCTACAGCCGATCCAAGATCTTTTCCTTTGATAAAAATATCCGGCTGATCCCCACCGACTCTTATGTAGGCAAACCGTGAGCTTACATGATCGACAATTCCCGTCAGTTCTTTTTGCGCCTGATTGCCCCTATAGCTTCCGTTGTTAAGTTGGATAATGCGATCGGATTTAAGCAATTCGTCAATTAACTGACCCGCCAGTTTTATGTCATCTTTCTTTTTGAGGTGTAACTTCTGCGCAATCTGCTTGAGCGAATATGATTTTTCTTTACTGTTCTCCAGAAAGGACATTATTTGCCTTTGAAGCGTGTTCCGTTTTTCACCGTTGTCGTTATTATGATAAGTTTTTCTTTTTTTACTCATTTTCAATTTAAATTATTATTGACCGTTTGACCGGTCTGATAGTAGGTCATCTCATGACCATAAATGTTTTCTCTTAAATGTTTTCGCTATCACGGGCCCGAGAAATTATAGATCGTGGAGGAGGGTCGATAAAATTCTTCAGCTTTATTCCGCCAAAGCAAGGCAGTCATTCTACCTTCAAACTCCGCTAATAGCTTCTTTCACTGGAAACGAAGGTAAAAAAATATCAGCGCGTTTGAAATTCTTCCATGGCTAATCGCTGTTTAGCACACCAAGTTCCTTGTTCAGGTTAATCGCTCTCATCTTTAGGAACAACTGTGCCAATACCACCACGTCCCGTACACAATATTCCTTGATCTTTTGAAGGCCGTTGTCGCGATGATAGGTAACGTTCACCTGACTTCCGTCCATACCGATCTTACTAGTCGGAATATTAAAGATTGCGGCGAGCAGATCAAGGGATGTATAATGCTTGTAATCGCCGAACTTCCACATTTCCATTGTGTCAAGATGCTGTATTTCCCACGGCCTCTTGCCCATCATATTTAATGCAGCGGGAAGGCCAATGCCATTAACCAGCATTCGCCGGCAGATGTACGGGTAATCAAACTCCTTTCCATTGTGAGAACACAATTTCAAGGTGGCAGCGTCCATCTTTTCGATCATGCTCTTGAAATCTGCCAGCAAGTCCTTTTCGTTGTCGCCAGCATAAGTTTTTGTTTTTAGCAGCAGGTCGCCCGATTCAGTTTCAATGAATTTCCCTACTGCGATGCACACAATCTTTCCGAATTCGGCATAGATGCCGGCACGTTCATGATAAATGGCTTCATCGGTCAGGTCTTTCTCTCTTCTTAAGAAACCAGCTTTTCTCGACCATTGAACTTTCATGCGCTCATCCATCGCATTATAGTCGTACGTATTCGCTACAGTTTCAATATCAAGAAAAAGAATATCGCGCAGTTCCTGAATCATTCACATCGGGTTAAGTTATGCTAATAGTAATATTACAAGGGCTAAGAATGTAATATTCCCTCCATCTCCAGCTCCTTGATAAAGGAAATATTTTCTTCTCTGATCGAATCGGGCACGAAAACAAAACGCTTATCAAAGATCTGCGGCCCAATGTAGTAACTTACCCAGTACTCGTTGTTCAAATGAAATACGGATGGGTCAATAGGTTCAATCAGGGTAGCGCTGTTCGGTGCAATTGTATCCAGGAAGTGGCGAAGGATTGACGTACGTTGTGGTTCTCCATCCTTCTCACCGTAACCCTTGCTGGCAACCAACGTGTTTTCAATTGCAAAGTTGTTGTTATTGATGAGATATACTTTCCACTCGCTATCTCCAAGATTTTTCTGTCCGGGCCACGGCAAGCGTGACATTTTTTACTTCCGGAATTTTAATGTCGCTAATCATAATTCATCCTTTTTCACCAACCCCACACTTCCACCATTTTCACAACGATGGAAATTCCTTTCACATCCAAAAGTATTTATCCCGTAAGTCAATTAAAACGAATGACACAAAAAAAATACCTGACAGCGGATGATTTTTTCTATAACTCCGCCATTCATGGCGGAGCCGCATCGATCGGCTTTAGCCTTGAAACACTTTCAAATAGCACAGTCATCACTTCAACATCCGGTACTTTTTCTCCTAATTCCCTGCTGGATGCGAATGTGTACGTCCTCCCCGATTCAGGGCTAAAGCCCGGGTCATCTCTCATCTTGCTCCGCCTTGAAAGGCGGAGTTAATAATAATCAATTCCTATTGTCTTTATAGCAGATGATCTTTTTATAACTCCGCCATTTATGGCGGAGCCCAAAAGATACGGCATCGGGCTTTAGCCATGAAGCGCACTTTCGAATAGCACAAGCCTCAATTCAACATCCGCGTGCTTTCTATCTCCAACTCCTCTCCGGAGCCACATTTTCACCCACCTCCAGATTCATGCCGAACATACCGGCAATTTTGTCTTTTAATATTTCCTCAACCACCTTCAAATCCACTTCACTACCAAGCTCCTTTTGCAGCGAAGTCACTTCCTTGTCATTGATCCCACAAGGCACAATGTGACTAAAATAATTCAGATCTGTATTTACATTCAACGCGAAACCGTGCATAGTCACCCATCGGCTGGTTTTCACGCCGAGCGCACAGATCTTCCTCGCTGGTTCCCCGTTGTCGTGATTTATCCACACGCCGGTAAGTCCTGGAATTCGTCCGGCATTCACCCCGAATTCCGCGATCGTTTGGATCACAGCCTCCTCCAGGAACCGCATATACTTGGTGTATATCTGTGAAAAAATTTTCGAGGTCGATGATTGGATACCCCACGATCTGACCCGGTCCGTGATAGGTGATGTCTCCGCCTCGATTGATGTGATAATACGTGGCGCCAATTCCTTTTAGCTCATCCGTCTTCACCAGCAAATTGTCTTCCTTCCCACTCTTGCCCAGCGTATAGACGTGCGGATGCTGGCAAAACAAGAGAAAGTTTTCAGTAAGATGTTGCTGATTTTCCGGAAGTGAACGATTCTCACTCTTTATACCTAACACCTTTTCAAAAAGGCTGGTCTGGTAATTCCAGGCATCTTGATAGTCAATCAGGCCAAGGTTAATAAACCTTGTATGTTTATTTGCGACAGGATTCAAATCAAAATGAAGCTTGATTAAGTTTTTCAGTAGGATTCATGATGTATGTAACGATCGAATTATCCTTCAACAGCTCTACAACACGAAAACCCCTGTAAGATGTTCCCCAACTGCCGCCAACGTGCGAATCAAACATGAACGGAACGTTATCGACCATCTTCACATTATCCTGGTCGTGTTCATGCCCGTGGAACACGGCGCGAACATTTTTGTGCTTCTTGATCAGCTCAAAAAATGCCGGCGTTTCAATTCCATTCTTCGTCCACTTGGCCTGCGGAATATGTATAAAGATGAAGACATTCTTTCTTTTGCTGTGTTTCTCAAGCGCGGACTTCATCCAAGCTAGGTCGGGGCTCAGGTAGTCTCCTGCTTCGTTTGATGTAGTGCCAAACAACAAGGCGTTGTTATTTATCACGACATCATGGTTCACCGGCATGCCCCACACTTCTTTCCAATGCTCATCACTGACACGATCGTGATTTCCTTTCGTCACGAAATATTTAACGGGAAGCTTGTCAAGAAAAGCCTTTGCCGGCGCAAGATGTTCTTTTCCATCGTGAATGATGTCGCCATTGATAACACAAAAATCAAGCGGACTGGCGGAGTGGAAGCCTGAAGTGTGCTTTAGCAAACTCTCCTGAAATGAATCGAATTCTGTTCCGGCCTGTCCATAGTGGCCATCCGATGCAACAATAAAGCGGAGTGTGGACTTCTTGCTTAGTGCTTCAGCTTCGGCGGACGTTATGTTTAAGACCGTATCCACCCCAAAGCAGGAGCGATGCGGAGGAAATATCTTTGATGAATTTTCTGCGGGATATCATGATTGTTTAAGTCGATGTAAAGTTAATAATTCAGTGCTTCCCGAAAATACTCCATAAAGTTGATAATGTTACATTCTAATTATGCCAATCAGTGTTTTATTGGAATTAGAGTCATTGAACGGCTAAATTCATAGTGCTATTTTTGCTCCATATTGCGTTAATGGGCAATAGATGATGAAAGCATTGAAAATACTCCAGTTGTCGGCTTCAGTTGTGTTGTTAGCACTCAGCGATTTCGTGTTCTGACGAGATCAGAGGAAGTTGTTGAAGTCAGCCCATATTCCTGGAAAGAAAGCAATTGTCGCCAGACGGCCTTTTTTCTTCGCCTGGCTTGAAATTGGATGACGATGGAAAGCTTTATGCTTATGGGATACCATCTCCAAATGGAAGCATGGCTTTTATCAAATTCCGACTGGTGGCAACCCTGGACAAACGTCGGCGAACACAATGTCGACGAATGCCAGAACTTTCAAAGCTTTAGAGATTTATCACGGATCAATCTTCTATCATGGTTCCGGTAAGCTTTATAAGTTAGATGGCACTGAAAATAAGGAAATTCTGAGTGGCGCGGTGTATCCAGTATTGAAATTTGCAAAGATGAGCTGGTATTATTGGACGGCATAATATCAGTTTCAAATGATGTCTTTACCATAGTTTCTTACGACGGTACCAACATCAAACCTATTTCAAAAGAATTGACTGCAAGCAGAATTGTAGCTGCCAACGATAAGATTTACATGCCAGGGTTTCCTTCGGTCTCTATGATGGTCACAGCCTCAGCCTGCTAAATTTCTATCGTTTCTTCGTGGCTGTGGACCGTGAAGAACAGTTTTATTTCAGGAACGCCCCGAACAACAATAAACTCTTCTTGACCAGGCGATCCAACTTTGGTCAAGAGGAGAATCTTGGGCAATTCTATTGTAGGAATGGACGAAATTTTCCACGACCTCGAATTTTTTGATGGTACGATCTTCGCTAATTGGTACTGACACCTTGCGGGGATATTCCAAGGTCTATTTTCTCAAAGAATGACAAGTGGATTGAAGTACCTACTGAACACGTTATTTACGATGTGATCGTTTATAACAATCAACTGCTTACTTCTTCATGGGACGGGAAATTCTATGAGCTGGTTAAGGACTAAGTGTTGATCTAAATTGATTCAAATATTCCTTCCGTCGATGGGCTCTAAGGTGCATCCTCATAACGTGTAAAATTAGATGTATCGAGCCTATGGCTCTCGATGACAGTTTTTGCTTGTCATCGACGGATTGAAATCCGTCGTTACGATATGAGCCGAGGCTACGCCTCTAACAACTGTCCTTATGTATCCTTCGGTATAGTGGAAGCCGAATAATAGTAACAACCTTTGACATTCCTTCAATTCACCTCCGTACGTTCGACAATGTTGTCGACGAATCAAGTCCCCATTAAATCACTCGATTATTTGCTCCTCTCCAGTTCCTTGCGAAGATGAAGCACCGATTCGCTGGGCTCAGGATCAATTCCATTTTCTTTGGCAAGGAAATAGGAAATCCAGTCGGTTAGGTGGATAAGATAATAATACTGCTCAAGCAATGAAGCGCCTTCGCCAATGATGTCAATGATGGGGTTTGACTTCTTCTCAAATATATCGCGGCAGATTTCCATTCTTTTCTCCACGCGCTCATGATCGTGATCAGAATATAGATATATCGGCTGCAACAGCGGCATTAGTGCTTCAGGGAAACGCCAGCCGGAAAGTTCATTGTGATTCATCTCGGGAAAGGTATTCACGTGCGCCATCTGCCTTGAATTCTCGTTCAATTGCTGTTGAAATCGCAGCGCAACTGCATGAAGGCGGTTATCGCAATATATCACCGGAAGTTTCCCTTTCAATTTTTTTGCAATCAAGCTCTGCCTCGGATTGTATTCCTTTTTCTCCACGGTCCAGGAACTCTATCGCGTTCTCAGTTTCTTTAATGAATGCAGCGCCGATAAGGTTAGTATGATATAAAATGTGCAAAAGTGCATTCATGTTGTACGCTAACATAGCCCGTGGGCTGTCAGAACCAGCGGGAAGTTGTATATAATAGAGATTGTATTCTTTGCAGATGTCGAGAAGCTTTCCGCCCGATGCAACGGCAATAACCTGTGCTCTCTTTAACAACGCTTTATTCAACGCAGCCACCGTTTCCTCCGCATCACCACTATAAGAGCAGGCGATAAATAAAGTATGTGGGTTTACAAACTGCGGGATGTTATAACCTTTGGTTACTGTAATAGGGATCGGAATTCTTCCAAAGGTCAGCGACTCTACAAGGTTTGCGCTTATACCTGATGCGCCCATTCCCGCAATAACGACATTCCTTATGTCACTGCCGGGCCGTTGAAGATCCACGGACTGCCCGATCTTTAATGCATCTGATAATTGTCTGGTAAAATTCTCGATGTATTTTTTTATGGCGGACATGACGTTGATACCTTGAATCATCAAAGGTAAAACATTGTTGTGAGCGATAAAATTAAAACCGGAAACTACGGCGAAAATCTGGCCGTGGAGTATCTGATAAGTAAAGGCTTCGAAATAATTGCCAGGAACTACCGTTACAGACGCTGCGAAATTGATATCATCGCCCGTAAGGAAAACTGGACAATTTTTGTGGAAGTAAAGACCAGGGGTTACTCCTACTATGGCCATCCTGAAGAGTTTGTAGATGCTCAGCAAGCAAGGCGAATTTTTGAAGCTGCCGAAGAATTCATTTACACTACAAACTGGCATGGACACATCCGATTCGACATCGTATCGGTAAAACCAGGAGTGGAGCCTGAGATCATGCACTTCGAAGACGCGATTAACTAACACAACGTCAGCAACCGTCAACAGCCGCCAACTTAAAAAGCAGAGGGAAGTCGAGAGACTCTGGTTTGACACGACCTTGTATTTATTTGTCCTCATAGGTGACTATATACTGGCAGAAAGTTGATAGTAATAGCATTCAGTCCCGTCAAGGATGACACCAACGTCGATGATGATACTTTTCTCGTTGAAATAAACACATTGCAAATCCGACAATCTCGCAAGCGAAAAGAGTATGTCAAATTTGATAGCATCAGTTCATTGCAATTTTCTTGTGTCATGCCCTAACGGGATTTTGTTCACGCACTGCCTTAAGGCATACCAGTGATTGCGTCCCTACCGGGAGCTTGTTATGAGCGCGGATCTAATAATTTCAGAGACGTCGAAAAATAGACACTTTTAATATGAACATCGATCCTTCCTTTGTCGAAAAGGATGCGAGTTTGCTGGCCGGTAAATAGCCATAGAAAACGCCGAGTCCTCGGGAAGCTTTTCCTCGAGACCTGGCACTTGCGCCCTGCAGTGACAGTTGTTCCAGTATACATCCCAGCTCATTCCGTTCATTGTTCACTGTTCATTGCTCATTGCTAATGCGCTTCAAGCCAGTTCTGTCCCACGCCAACCTCGACTTCCATAGGTACCTCCAGGCATACGGCATGTTTCATCAGCGTTACGACGTTTGCTTTTACAGTGTCGACCTCATCTTTATGAACATCAAATACCAATTCATCATGCACCTGCATGGTCATTCGCGATCTTAATTTTTCCTTCTTCATCCATCGGTGAATGTTCACCATCGCGATCTTGATTATGTCTGCAGCGCTTCCCTGGATAGGTGCATTAATAGCATTCCGCTCGGCAAAACCCCGCGTTGTTACATTTCGTGAATTTATATCCCGCAGATATCTTCTTCGTCCAAGGATTGTTTCCACAAACTCCTTTTCCCTCGCCGTGTTGATCGCATCATCCATGTAACGTTTTATCGCGTGGAATTCTGTGAAGTACGATTGAATGATCTCGGCCGCCTCCGACCTTGCTATTCCAAGATTCTGAGATAAGCCAAATGCTGTGCTGCCATAAAGGATACCGAAGTTGACTTCCTTCGCTTTGCGTCGCATGTCGGCAGTTACATTTTCCAGATCTACCTTAAAAACTTTAGCCGCGGTTGTGGTGTGAATGTCTCGTTTGTTTCGAAATGCTTCAATCATTGTCGCATCTTTCGCGAACGACGCCGCGATCCTTAACTCGATCTGCGAGTAATCCGCTGACATGAACAAATAATCTTCATTGCGGGCGATGAATGCCTTACGAATAAGTCTTCCCTTTTCCGTTCTGATGGGTATGTTCTGAAGATTTGGATTATTTGAACTTAACCGTCCCGTAACCGCGAGTGCCTGACGGTAATCCGTATGTATTCGCCCATCGTTCCTGCTGATCATCTTCGGCAACGCATCTACATAAGTTGACCGAAGCTTCTCGTATTCGCGAAAATCCAGGATCTTTTTGGCGATCTCGTGTTTCGGTGCAAGTCCGAGCAATACATCTTCACCTGTGGCATACTGTCCCGTCTTTGTCTTTTTTGGCTTCTCTATAAGCTTGAGTCGGTCAAACAAGATCTCTCCCAATTGTTTTGGCGAACCGATGTTAAATTCCGTACTGGCGAGTTGAAAAATTTCACTCTGAACCCTCTCGCTTTCCACTCTTAGTTCTTCTGACATTTTTGCCAGCGCGACGGTGTCAATCTTTACACCCTCAAACTCCATGTCGGCAAGTACTGACACGAGCGGCATCTCTGTATCGCTCATCAGTTTCGAATGTCTTCTTTTTTCCAGTTCCGATTGAATCTTCCTTCTCAGTTGAAAGCACTGATCAGCCCTCTCACACAACCGTTCCTTCAGGTTCTGTCCATTGTCTTGTGTGAGATTATAATTGAGATACTGGGAGCATAGAATTCCCAAATCATGTGAAGCTTCTGGTTCAATCAAATAATGCGCGAGCATCGGATCATAAAGCGTACCTGCAGTCTCTACTCCGTACTTTTTCAGCACAAGCATCGTCGCCTTGATATTAAACCCGACCTTGAGTATCGCTTTATCCTCAAGAACATTCTTCAATAAGTTTGCCGCTTGCTTTGCCTTCTCCGGACCATCAAATGGAAGATAGTACGCTTCAGCCTCTCTGTAACAGATCGAAAGAGCTCGCAGCTGAAAATCAAAATTCGGAGCATCGTCAGTAAGCGCATCAATTGATATTACAGCCTGGTCCTTAAGATTCGTGGCGAGGCTCTCGAGCTGCTGAGTATTTTCAATTGCATTATACTGAACCGAAAAAGAACCCAATGTTTTATTATCACTGGTTTCTGCGACTATATCAGCCGCTGTCTGCCCAAACATAGAGAGCTGAGCTCCCGTTGATGGGCGAGCGATCTCCGTGGCAGGCGTTGCTTCTCCAAAAGCCCTGGCCGAAATCGCTTTAAACTCCAGGTCATTAAAAATTGGCTTCAGTTTATCGGCATCAGGTCCTGAGTAAATGAATTTGCCTTCATCGAATTGAATGGGAACATCCGTGATGATCGTTGCAAGTTTTTTTGATAATAGGGCCTGGTCGCCGTACTGCTGCACCAATTCCTTCTGCTTGCCTTTTAGATCTGCGGCATGTGCTACAATGTTCTCTACGGTTCCGTATTGCTTAAGAAGGGCAGCTGCTGTTTTCGGGCCAAAACCCGGAATGCCGGGAATGTTGTCTGAGCTGTCGCCCTGAAGTCCGAGTATATCGACCACCTGGCTCACATTTTCGATATCCCATTTTTCGCAAACCTCCTTCGGCCCAAGGACATCGACGGCGTTTCCCATGTAAGCTGGTTTGTAAAGGAAAACACAATCAGTTACCAACTGCCCAAAGTCTTTGTCCGGGGTCATCATAAATACGTCGAAACCCATAGTGCATGCCTGCGATGCCAGGGTACCAATGATATCATCGGCTTCATAGCCGTCCATTTCGACAATCGGGATGTTAAATCCCCGAATGATCTCTTTGACGATTGGTATTCCGGAACGAATGTCCTCAGGTGTTTCCTGGCGTGTTGCTTTGTATTCCTTGAATATCTCATCGCGAAAAGTTTTAGCGGCTGTATCGAACGCGACCGCGATGTGAGTTGGCTTTTGTTTCTGAAGAACCTCGAGCAATGTGTTGGTAAATCCAAATGGCACTGAGGTATTTATACCTTTCGAGTTAATTCGGGGGGTTTTGGTAAAAGCAAAATGCGCCCGGTATATCAAAGCGTACGCATCCAGAAGAAAGAGTTTTTTGTCCGATTTGCTCATCCTGCAAAGTATCGCACAATTGGAAAAGAATCCAACGCATTCAGCTGCAAACCTTGTTGGAATTCAACATTTTTTTCTCTAGCATCTTGCCCTTCGCCATCCTTTTTAAAGAAAAAAGAAGCGCACCTTGAGAGTACGCTTCACAACCTCTACAACCTATACCTAATTACACGTTATTGTAGCTTTGTCGCATCACATGAATGCTCGAGGATAATAATCGTCGTCTGTCTTAATGGTGTAATCAAATGTAAGCTTGTTTCCATTGAGCGTACCCGAGCCGTATATCACAATCGTCATGGTTTTGCCCTGGAAGGTTTGCGAAGGAATGTTAAAAGTGTTTCCTTTTATTGTTGCTTTAACGGGCACGTACATGATGTCTCCGAAATTGCTGATCTCAACACCATTGCCGGCTTTTGTAATGGTCACGGAATAGTTTTCGACGTCATCGTCCTCGTCCGTGTCGGTGACATTGTACGTACCGACAACTCTGGCGATATCGGCGCTGAAATCATCGTCATCTTTATCGCAGCTGCTTAGGATAAGCACCGTAATAAAAAGTAACATGCCGATGAATAACGGGGAAAGGGAATCAACTGAAGTAAGACGGGTAACTAAAGTTGAAAAAGAGAGGGGGTTTTTTTTCATAACATTAAAAGATTTAATAGTTTATAAATTGTTTGTGGATTGTTCGTCTCAGCCGTTGTCCTGACTTGTGATGTGATACGGCAGGTTGTGGCGAATTGATGATTTTTGAAGTTTACACGAGGTTGACATGACCCTCCCCAGATGTTAACGCTGCGTATACAAGGCTGCTAAAAGTTGGTTTTTGACCTTCAGGAGCCGTTTTTTAAGGAACACTTTTTTTAGACACCTATTAATCAAATTTTTAACAACCTTTTTGAATGAGCCCGATCGAACAGTTTATTACCTGGGGACGTAGCAGACCTAATGCAGTTTTTCTCAGACAACCTTACAGTGGAAATTGGAAAACGTGGACATATGCGCAAGCTGACGATGAAGTCAGGCGGATAGCAACCCGTCTTCGTGAATGCAACCTGCCTCCTGGATCCAAAGTCGCAATACTCTCGAAGAATTGTGCCCACTGGATTATGGCCGACCTCGCCATCATGATGTGCGGTTTCGTTTCAGTTCCCATTTACGCCACGCTCACAGCTCCCTCAATCCGGCAGATCCTTGAGCATTCCGAAACAAAGGCAGTCTTTATTGGCAAGCTTGATCATTACGACTCCCTCAGCGAAGCAATACCTCCCGGCGTCATCAAAATTGGAATTTCTAACCTATGGTAGTTCAGAACAAAATACCTGGGAAGAATGGCTGAAGTCCGCGCCATACTCCGGTTGTTATATCTGGAAGCCACAGGAAATCTTAACTATTATCTATACCTCCGGAACTACCGGTAAAGCAAAGGGCGTGATGCATGCCGTAGAAAGTTTCTATCAGGTGGTCACCGTGGCAGTAATGGAATTAGGAATTCCCTTAAATCCGAAGTTGTTCTCCTACCTTCCGCTTAGCCACATTGCTGAAAGATCCGGTATTGAAATGATTGGACTATACACTGGTGCTCAGTTTTCATTTGCCGAATCGCTGGACACATTTTCCAAAAATCTCGCCGACACTCAGCCCAACTTATTCTTCGCTGTGCCTCGAATCTGGTCGAAATTCAGGGAAAAGATCCTTGAGAAATTGCCGCAGGAAAAACTTGATCGGTTGTTGGCAATTCCGCTGGTCGGTGCGCTGATAAAAAGAAGCATTCGCAAAAAACTCGGCCTTTCGAAAGCATCTCATATTTACACGGGTGCTGCGCCTATGTCTCTTGAATCGCTTCAGTGGTTTGATAAGTTAGGCATCATCATTTTTCAGGCGTATGGTATGACAGAGGATTGCTTGTACGCACATTTCAATCGGAAAGGTGCAAACCGCATGGGCACAGTAGGCCGAAGGTTGTCCGGGCTTCAGGTCAAGATCACGGCCGAAGGGGAAATCCGCCTCAAGGGCCCCGGGAATTTAAAGGGTTATTATAAAGAACCAGAACTTACGGCTTCGAGCTTTGATGAAGAGGGATTTCTGAAAACGGGAGATATCGGTGAGATTGACGCCGACGGTTTTCTGAAACTTACAGGCAGGTTAAAAGATCAATTCAAAACTGATAAGGGCAAATACATTTCGCCGACGCCGATCGAAATGAGATTATTGACAAATGAGTGCATCGAAATGACGTGCGTGGTCGGAATGGGTATTCCGCAGCCTATCGCGCTGGTTGTACTTTCGCCAGCAGGAAAATCAAAAACTAAAGAAGAGGTTATCCATAGTCTCACGGCTACTCTCGCAGAGGTGAATCCAATACTGGAACCTTTTGAGCGGATCGAAAAGGCCGTCATTCTTAACGGCGACTGGACCATAGAAAACGGGTTGTTAACTCCCAGTCTAAAAGTCAAACGGAACGAAGTAGAGAAGATACATCTCGCAAAATATCCGAACTGGTATAAGCAGAGTGGTGTGATCGTTTGGGAGTAGCCAGGGTTATGAGTTATGAGTTATGAGTTATGAGATGAGTTGCATGGGTGTGGGTGTGTGGACGAATTGTAAGGATTACCCTCTATACCTTATACCTATACCTTAACTCATAACTCATAACTCTTATTTCAGTCTCGCTTTGAAGAACGCAAGTGTATTCGCATACGCATCCTTCGCAGCAGCTTCGTTATAAGTGCCCATGGCGTTGCTTGGATTGGCAAATGCATGATCAGCTTCATAGGGTTTTATGGTGACATTCTTTCCGGCTTTTTTCATGTTTGCCTCGAATTTGTCCATCATTTCTTTGTTTATCCACTTGTCCTGCGTGGGCCAAATGGTGAGCACATCACTGTTCAGTTTTTTCAGGCGCTCAACATCTTCAACAGGCATTCCATAATAGATCACGCATGCGGCAGCCTGGTTGCCGGCAGCGAGTGACGCCAGGAGCGACTGCCCTCCGCCAAAACACCATCCGACCGTTCCCACCTTCGCCTTCGTTCCCATGTAACCCAATGCTCCCATGATGATCATATCCCCACGTTCCTGCTTGAACTCCTGCATATATTTTCCAGCGGTTTCACTGATCGGTAGCAAGCTTACCATCGTACATATCTATTGCTAATACATTAACATTCCCCAGGTCCTTGAACAGATTTTCGGATTGACGTTTAATATTGTCATTCAGTCCCCACCATTCCTGGATAACAATAATCCAGTTATCGGTCTTCTTACTCGACATTAGTAAATATCCATTCGCGTCTTTTGAATCCGGGCATTTAAACTGGATCATCTTTCCTCCCTCCGCGCTTACGTGAACATAGCTGCGGGGAGCAAGGTGCGCCGCGTTAAAATCCTTGTTAGATGCGAACATTGCAAACTTGTCGGTCGATGACGTATGACATATCGTGATGTCGTCCTGGGCAAAGCACAGCAATCCCAGAAGCATCAGCGGAATCAGTACGTGATTTCTTCATGGTATTGAACAATTCGTGTTAATCAGTGAGACATCAGTTTAATCCGTGTCCTTGCCATTGACCAGTGATCACACGGTCATAGGTTATAAAATCTGTGTTGATCGGCTCATAACCTTTTTGTCGCAACAACAAGGCAACCTGCGCTCTATGATAGCTGGAGTGATTGACCAGGTGAATCATAATCATCTCCACATTATTAATATAAGGCTCTCCGAGGTAATTATTGTAAGTAAGCTCGCGATTAAAATTGTCGGTCGACTCCACAAATTCCAGCCACAGCTTTCCGGCTTCCTCAGCCATTTTCGTGACCTGCGCCAGGCTGTATTCGCCCCAGAGTTTAACGTTCGCTGGCGGCAATCCTTTGATGCGATGAAGCCACAGAAATTGCGCCGCCACAATATGCCCCATGATGTTTAGTATTTTTTCATCCCCAATGTTTTGACGGCTTAAACAATTTATCACGCGGTTATTAGCCCATGCGTTGTACTGATAGAGTTTCAAAAAATACTGTTTCATCCCGAACGAAAATTAACAAGGCAATTTACGCGGTTTTCTCAAGGCAAGGTTCCTTCTATCAAAAAATGGAAGTTAAAATTATCAGCGTCAGATTCTGACGTCAACAAGCTGATCAAGCATCCATCCGGTGAGGCTCAGTCGTTCTTTCGTCGCGGGCAGAACTTCATGTTCAATTTGATCGCTTCGAAAGCATACCAATCGCCCCGAAAGGGGCAGGACGTCGATTGGCTTGTCCGAGAGATGCATCCGTAGCTGTCCACCGTGCTGTTCTTCCCACGCCTTGTTTAAATAACAGATCACCGAAAGTTTTCGATGGTCATCTTTTTTGAATTGGTCGAGATGTCGCTTGTAATAGGATCCGGCAGGATAGATCGTGAAGTGGATCTCATAATCTTTCAGACTCAAAAAAAGACTTTGATTGAGGTACTCACAAAGACCCTGCAGTCGATCCATATAAACCTTTGCCGGCGGAGGTGCGTTCTTTTTTGTCAATCCAATGGATATAATCACCCCGGATTGATTCGTTAATCTGAAGTTGGCTTTCCTTCCCAATGCCAGCTTTTCTGAAATTGACGACACCCTCGCGGAAGATGTCAAGATCCAGTATAGCGTCGACTTCAGCACTGGTCAAAAAGTTGTCAACAACAGCAAAACCGGCTTCCGCCAGGCCATCTGCGATCTGCTCAAAGTGTGGATGCATGTAACAAATTTAAAGATAGAATGTCTATACTTACGGAGATCATGATTAAAATGGAATTCAAAAAAAGCAAACAACTGCCAAAAGTATTGCGATCAGCTATTCATTTACTTTTTTTGACGTTGGTGCTATTGGTCGTGGGGGGTTGTCATGGCCCGGATGAAAAAATAGTTCTGCGGAAGATACGCGACGTCGTGGTTGATGCGTCGACAGAACCCTTATTGAAAGCAAATGCTGTATTCTACAATCCCAACGATATGCGTGGCAAACTGAAGCGTATCAACGTTGAAGTGTACGTAGATGGAAAGAAGGCCGCCGTTGTGAATCAAAAATTGAAGACACATATTCCTGCCAACGGTGAATTCATTGTTCCGCTTGAAGTAAAGCTTTCCATTAAAGAACTAGGATTTATGGACACTTTGTTGGGCGTAATCGGCGGAAAAAAATTTGAGGTGCGTTATGAGGGATCGTTAAAGCTCTCTTACCGTGGGTTTCCAATCAATGTGCCTGTTCATTACAAGGATGAAGTACGCATAAGGTTCTGATGTGGCTGCCTAGATACCTTGCTACCTAGGCACCCAGGTAGCCTTTTAAGTTTTTTTCATTCGATGCATTCGCGAATTCCAAAGTGCCTCTTTTCGAATAGCATCATGTATGCTTGTATTTACTTCATATCCCACGAGAAGCACAATCGTCAACAGCTGAATAAGAACCATTAACGCAATTAATGCACCGATGGAACCGTATACCTTATTGTACGTTCCGAAATTCGTGATGTAGAACGAGAAGCCATAAGAAACGGCAAGGCTAAGCAACGTCGCCAGCCATGATCCGACGGAAAAGAATCTCCAGTTGTAGTGTATAGCGGGCCCGAAATAATAGATCGACGAAATTGCAAGAAAGAAGGCGATGAAGACGGCCAAAAACCTTAGCGCAAAGAGCAGAAAAACAGCGAATGAGCCCGTATCAAGCCAATCAAATTCCGGCACGTGTGCCATAAGATATTCCAGGGCAAGTTGTCCTACGATGAGTAGTAAGCTGGCAAGAAGCAATGCTATAGCCATGTTCATGGTGAGGCCCGTTGCTATCAATCTTGTTTTGACTGCACCTCTGTTTTCAATGGTGCGGTAACAGGCATTAAACGCACGCATTAACGCCATCATCCCGTTTGTTGACAGGTAAAACGAAAAGAAGAAACCCAATGAAAGCAGGCCTCCACGCTGGATGCTGATGATATCGTGCAAGGTTGGCGAGATTACTTCAAACATGCTTGGAGGCATCTGGTCTCCCAGGAACTGCATGATACTCTCCGTATTTATTTCAGGATAAAATGTCGTTATGTACGGTGTCATTGTGAACAGAAAAATGACTGCCGGAAAAATCGCGAGGATAAAGTTGAATGCTACTCCATTCGCCCTGTCCAGGATATCATCATCCATCAGGTTGGTAATGAAGATCTTTAAGATCTTATACAACGAGACATTTTCGTGTTTACTAAAGCGTACTTTTTTTAACCAGGAAATCAGATATCGTCCGGGACTCCATTGAAGAACCAATCTTTTATGCCGGTATTTCATCTGTTATTAGTGTCCATTTTTATCGGAAACAGATGGGATACTCATGCGCAGTTTAATGCTTGTTGGGACTGCATGGCTGATGAGTATTTCATTTGAAAAAAGGCTCCAATACTTTCTGCATTGCTTCCGGGGGACGGCAAGGTCTGTTGGTCACTTTATCAACAAACGCCAACGACGTCTCTCCCTGGTGGATGAGTGTGTTTTCAGAATTAAAGATTTCGTATTCAAATTTAATCCGGACGCTTGGTTTTTCACGAAGCGTCGTCACAATGCGAAGTTCTTCGTCGTATCGACCTGGCGCAATAAATCTGGATCTATTCTCAAGTACAGGCATTATGATACCCATTGCTTCGATCTCCTTGTACGTTAATCCCAGCTGCCGCAGGCTTTCCACGCGCGCGACTTCATAATACATCGCATAGATACCATAATATACATAACCCATCTGATCGGTTTCGCCATAACGGACTCGCACAGTAGTTTCAGATTTATACATGTCAACGATTATTTTGAGCCGCCTTTCGTTGTTCAATAGTTAAAGCATTCTGGTAACGGGCAGCATTGCGCATATGCTCCGAATAGCTGTTGGTGAAATTATGGTTTCCGGAAAAATCTTCCTTTGCACACATGTAATAGTAATCACTTGGGGTGTAATTAAGCACAGCCTCCAATGCGTATGACTCCGGCATATTTATAGGTCCGGGCGGTAATCCCGGGTACATGTACGTGTTATAAGGGGAATCGAACTCTTTATGAACATTCAGTACCCGCTTCAACGAAAAATCTCCCACCGCAAATTTCAATGTCGGATCTGCCTGTAATGCAATTCCTTTTTTTAGTCTATTGAGGTATAATCCTGCAATTATCGGCGCTTCGTCCTCCCTTATCGTTTCAGCCTGAACTATGGCAGCAAGTATGGACACTTCAATTGGTGTAAGTCCGGTCACTTTTTGCTTTTTCCTTTCGCTCCGGCGTCCAGTATAATTCATATTCGCGATACATTCTTTTTATAAGTGCTTCGGGAGCGACGTTGTAATAGACTTCATAGGTGTTCGGAATAAACATCGATATAATGTTATCCTTGTTAAAGCCGTATGTGTTCGACATGGCAAAATCGATCAACGCGACTTCAAATTCCTTCGGCGTCATTTCGAGATTGCGTGTAATCTTTTCGGCTAATTCCGGAATTAGTCGCACGTTGTTAAAAGTTATCTTCACGGGCTCCTGTTTTCCAGACCTCAGAATTCGTAATGCCTCAAGGTTGGTCATGTTTTTCCTCAGAATATATCTGCCGGGCTTGATCTGCTCATCGTACCCCGTAATTTTAGCAATAAAGCTAAACGACACGAGATCCCGTACGAAATTACCTTCGTGAAGGTCACGCTGAATATCTTTGAAAGTAGATCCTTCCTTTACTATAAAAAGACGATTTTCTTTGTCAACAAGAACATTTGGCGTGTAGGTGATCTGGTAGGCATAATATGTGAACGAGATACCTAGTATGGAAAGGAACAAAAATACAATAAGACGCTTGCTCGGCTTCATAGTCGTTAATAGGGCCCAAAAATAATGAAACGTATCTAGTTAACCGATAGTCGGTACTTTTTGGTTCTAATTCCCCAAACTGATTCTTTTTGAAATAAAAAAAAGACGATTTCCTATCTTACGAACATGACAGCCGAGTTGATCAAGATACATCCAATAAATCCGGAGGGAAGAAAAATTGCCCGGATCGTGGATATTTTGAAAAACGGTGGAGTAATAATCTATCCCACTGACACGATATACGGAATAGGGTGTGATCTCATGAACAGAAAGTCAATCGAACGATTATGCCAGATCATTAATGTCAAACCACAAAAGCTTGATCTATCTTTTATATGTCAGGACCTTAGTCAGGTTTCCAATTATGTGAGAAGAATGGACACGCCAGTTTTCAAGATTCTCAAGAAAGCTTTACCAGGACCTTATACGTTTATCCTTGAATCCAGCAGTAAGGTTCCAAAAATCCTTGACGTCAATAAAAAAACAGTAGGCATAAGGATACCCGCCAATCTTATTCCGCTTGCTTTGGTGCAACAACTTGGCAATCCCATCATATCATCGTCGATTAAAGATGAAGACATAGTACGAGAGTATACAACCGATCCTGAAAAGATATACGACGACTTCAAACATAAAGTGGATGTAGTCATCGACGGGGGACCAGGCGGAAATGTGGCCTCGAGCGTCATCGACTGCACAGGGGGCACGTTGAGCATAATACGAAAAGGACTGGGTGATGTTGAGTGGATGATATGACGGGGTCAATAGTCGATGGCTTATTGGTCGATGGTCCATGGACTATCAAACTATGGACTATGGACTATATCATTAAGTTTTGGATCTAATACTATAACACACCATTCATTGACAGCATTAATAGAAGCTCATTATCTTCCGTGCATCGCATACTTTGCAGCATTAGATCGGGCGACCGAGATCGTTCTTGAAAAGAACGAACATTACGTAAAGCAGTCCTATCGAAATCGATGTCATATCATTTCAGCCAGGGGTAAGGAAACCCTCATTGTTCCGCTTACATCGAAACACGGGAAAATATTTATAAGTGAGGTTCGAATTGACTACAGTCAAAAGTGGCTTAACAACCATTGGCGAACGATAAGGTCGGCCTATGGCAATGCTCCGTTCTTTGAACATTATGCAGACGAATTGGAAAGAACTTTATTTAAGCGAACAACCTTCCTTTATGATCTAACCCTGGACTTGCTGTCAATGTGTCTTAAATGGTTGAAATGGGAAAAGACGATCAAGGAGAGTGAAAAGTTCGAAAAGACGCCACCCGCTTCGATTTTTGACCTCCGGTCGGCTTTAAACGCCAAAGACGACGGCAATCTGTCCCGTTTTTATCTGCCAATAACCTATCGCCAAGTATTTGGCAATACCTTTGTAGCTAATGCTAGCGTTATAGACCTGATCTTTTGTACAGGTCCCGAAGCGTCGAACATCATCCGAGCATCGGCGCCAAAATGAACAAATGGAATGGTCTAAACGTTTCTTACGTATTAAATCTTAGGATTTCGATAGCAACGAACGGACAAAAAACTTTACATTTACATTAACCATCATTTAAAATTCTCTATGGAGGCTAAATTTTCGAATCGCGTCAAGGAGGTAATCTCACTTAGTCGGGAAGAAGCGCTACGCCTTGGTCACGATTATATTGGCACCGAGCACCTAGTTTTGGGCATGGTGAGGGAAGGCGAAGGCGTTGCTGTTGGGGTGCTGAAAAAGCTGGGAGTGCCACTGGATGAGCTTCGCAACGAAATTGAAAAAATATCGAAAGGAACTGCGACTCATCAAGTCAAGAACCTGGCGAATATTCCACTGACCAAAGCTTCTGAAAAGGTTTTGAAGATAACCTATCTGGAAGCTAAGATCTTTAAGGCTCAGCTCATCGGTACTGAGCATTTGTTGTTGTCAATTCTCCGTGATCAAGATAATCTAGGTACTCAGATCTTAAACAAATTTGATGTGAACTACGAAACTGTGAAGGAAATGCTCGAATATCAAAATGAGGGGCCTACGGCTTCCCAGGATACAGACGATCCCGATGATGATTCATCGAAAATATTTGGAAGTGGCGGTTCAGGCGCAGCAGGTAAAGAGAAAAAAGGAGCTGAAAAATCCAGGACTCCGGTGCTGGATAACTTTGGCCGTGACCTTACGCGACTTGCTGAGGACAATAAATTAGATCCTATCGTTGGTCGTGAAAAAGAAATTGAGCGTGTTGCGCAGATTCTTTCACGCCGCAAAAAGAATAACCCAATCCTTATCGGAGAGCCAGGCGTCGGTAAAACGGCAATAGCTGAAGGGTTGGCATTGAGAATCATTCAAAAGAAAGTTTCACGTGTATTGTTCGGAAAACGTGTCGTGACGCTTGACCTCGCGTCATTAGTCGCTGGCACAAAATACCGTGGACAGTTTGAAGAGCGCATGAAGGCTGTGATGAACGAGCTGGAAAAATCTGCGGACGTAATTCTCTTTATTGACGAGCTTCATACTATTGTCGGAGCAGGAGGCGCTTCTGGTTCGCTCGATGCTTCCAATATGTTTAAGCCCGCACTTGCAAGGGGTGAAATCCAATGCATTGGTGCGACCACTCTCGACGAATACAGGCAATACATCGAAAAAGACGGCGCTCTTGCCCGTCGTTTTCAAATGGTAATGATCGATTCTACTTCACCGGAAGAAACGATTCAGATCCTTGACAATATCAAGGAGAAGTATGAGGATCATCACCATGTTATTTACACAAAAGAAGCTATTGAAGCCTGTGTAAAACTTTCAGACAGATATATCAGCGACCGTTACCTTCCAGACAAAGCCATCGACGTTCTGGATGAAGCAGGTGCACGTGTCCATATAAACAACATCCACGTCCCTGAGGATATAGTGAAGTTCGAAGAAGCGATCGAAGAGGTTAAGAAAGAAAAGAACCGTGTTGTAAAGAGTCAGAAATACGAAGAAGCGGCTCAACTTCGCGACCGCGAGAAGAAACTCATCGAACAGCTCGATATCGCGAAGGTGAAGTGGGAAGAAAAAACGCGGACGGAAAAATATACCGTTACCGAGGAGAACGTCGCTGACGTGGTTGGGATGATGACAGGTATACCAACCAACCGCATCGCGCAAAAAGAAAGCAACAAGCTCCTCAATATGACCGACGAGCTCAACAACAAAGTGATCGGCCAGGAAGAAGCTATAAAAAAACTTACGAAGGCGATTCAACGGACGCGGGTGGGGTTAAAAGACCCAAGAAAACCTATCGGCTCATTCATCTTCCTCGGCCCTACGGGTGTTGGAAAGACCGAATTAGCAAAGGTTCTCGCTGGCTACCTCTTCGATAAGGACGATGCTCTTATCAGGATCGATATGAGCGAATACATGGAAAAATTCTCCGTGTCCCGACTCGTAGGTGCGCCTCCGGGTTACGTTGGATACGAAGAAGGTGGTCAGCTAACGGAAAAAGTCCGACGCAAACCATACTCCGTTGTTCTGCTCGATGAAATTGAAAAAGCTCACCCCGATGTATTCAATATTCTGCTCCAGGTACTGGACGATGGTATACTCACGGACGGCCTTGGCAGAAGAGTGGATTTCAGGAATACGATCATCATTATGACTTCCAACATTGGAGTCAGGGATCTGAAGGATTTTGGCTCTGGAATCGGTTTCGCGTCTGCTGCAAAGCGTGAGAACGACGAAGAACACATGAAAACAACCATTCAGAATGCGTTGAAACGTGCGTTCAGTCCGGAATTCCTCAACAGGTTGGATGATCTCATCGTGTTTAACTCACTGCAGCGCGAGCACATTCACAAGATCATTGATCTTACGTTGAAAAAGCTGTTTGACAGAATTACTCAAATTGGCTACAACGTCGAGCTTACCGACAAAGCCAAGGATTTTCTTGCAGAGAAAGGGTACGATCATCAGTTTGGAGCTCGCCCGCTAAACAGGGCCATCCAGAAGTATCTTGAAGACCCCGTAGCAGAGGAAATACTTAAAGGCGAAGTGGAAGAAGGTGGAACTGTTCTGGCCGAGTACGACGGAAAAAGTGACACGCTCACGATCAAAGTCAAGAAGGCAAAAGCTTCGTCAAGAGAAAAGAAAGATTAAGAATTAAGAAACAATTAGTAATAGAAGAGACTGTCTCAAACTGGCAGTCTCTTTTTTATTGTAGACTCTTTGATTCAACCAGGATCCCAAAGCAATCCAAACTCCACGTGAATGGTGCAACAAGGAGTAGAGAGTAATTCTTTAAATTTGTCAAGCCCCGATAAATCAATGAAATGACACAAAATGAAATCCAAAGCATTAATTTTCATTTCAATTGCTATAGTTTTCCTTTCTTTCAAATGTAATGAAGAAGATAAGTGGCCTTCAACCAAAGGAAGATTCAATGTACAAGTCGATTTATTACTTGCACAGTTTGATTGTAAAACCGATGTAGATGACCTTCATTCTGTCGCGGCTCTGAGTACGCTCTTGTCCAATTCCGATTTCTCAAGAATAAAATATCATGCAGTCGCCGGTACTTATGGTACTCAAGAAGGACTATATGTCCCGCCGAATGAATTGTTTCAGCTTGCATTCGGGAACAGCTGGACTGACGCGAATAAGAATTTAGAATCTGCATTAATACAAGTTAAGATTATCGCAGAATCAACCCTCGCCAGCGGTGGTGATATTTGGATTGCAGAAGGTGGTCAATCTGATTTTTCGGCTGAACTCGTTAGAAATATTCAAGCTGATTTGCCAAACGTGAAAACTATCGCAACGTATTCATGTGGTTCAACATAGTGATTGGAATGAAAAAGTTACATCACCCGAGAGCCTGCAATTCATTAAACAAAATACCGACTACCAAAAAATTGCTGATGGTAATGTAGTTGGTAACGGTACGCCAGGATTTCGTTCTCCAGAATATACCGGATGGAAAAATAAAATCACGAACCCAAAGTTGAAGGAAATATGGCAGCTAGCCAGTGATTTAGGGATCAAATACAATGGCAAAGACGGACGTTACAACAATGCGGCCGTGGCAGCAGGTGGGCTGGACTTCTCCGATCTCTCCGAAACATGTTGGATTTTGGGACTAGAGGATATTAAGGATGCTGAGCATTTTTTTAACCTCTATGCTAATCCCTGAAGTCATCCAGCTACCTGGGTACCTGGCTGCCTAGGTACCTAGCCATCCAGCACCCAGTGTACGCAGATTATCAATAGCTTCCAAAATACTTCCGCGCAAACCACTCCACACTCGCCATTGCGAGCAGCACAAAGAATACCCATTTAAGATTAATGAGTGCATTGTAAGCCTCCTCAGAATGAATTATTGTTTTGGCCTCTTGCCGCTGAAGTTTAGCCTTCAAAGAATCTATGTTGGAAAGAGAATAGAATGCGGCGCCTGTATTCAACGACAACCGGCGGAGCAAATCAAAATCCGCCGTAAGGTTTTGCAATTCGGCCTGACGCTGCACCACAGCAAACTCTCCCTTAACCGCTTCCTCTTTTCCGTTTAATGTTGTTTTCGACCGATACCGGTATACCCCTTCCTTAAGGCCTCCGATCTGATATCTCACATTTCCAGGGCTCGTGGTATAAGCATATTTTGTTTTCTTACCCTGTTCATCCGTTAGTTCGATGTCGATCGTATTTCCAAACACCGGTTCGAAGATGTCGTTATAAACCTGGCTTTCAAACACGACAGCTTCCGTATCCGAAAATTCCTGCTTAACAGGGTAACTTCTGAATTTGCGCTTGTCATCTGAAGTGCTAAGATATTGGATCAGCTTTCCGAAAACTTCATCAAAAGCAATCGTCGTTTCAAATCTATCAAACTCATTCAATTTCCAGCGCCACAACCCCTCGCCTAACATCACACAAACTTTCCGGTTATCTTCGACATTAACATATAGCAATGGTTTCTCCGTGGAAACATTTCCCACACGCTGGAACAACAGCGGCTGGGCGCTTCCGGGAATTTTCATTTTACCAAACGGCACTGATACTGGCGGGTAGTTCTGCAGAATTGTATTTGTTTCTGCGGAAAGCACAAACTGCGAAAACAAAGGATTGCTGCCTGGAACTACCTCATCATAATCGCGGGGCGTGGACTCAAACTTCACAGGCATATCTTGACGGGCTAACATTTGCAGGTCTGTTTGAGAGCCCGTTATGAGGAACAGAGATGTTTTGCTTGTTACGAACTGTTGAAACAATTCCCGGGTTTTGCCGCGAATATCCGGCGCCTGATGAAAGATAACCAGGTCTACTTCATCGGGCCGCAGGTTTGCCTGTGATTGTTCCTCAACGCCTGGGATATGCAACAAAAATTCATAGTTGGGGTTTTTATCCACCACTTCGCGAAGGGCTTTGATATCCGGATGTGGAGATGATGCGATAACCAGTATCTTCTTCTTGCCCTCAACCACTTCAATGAAAACTGACGATCGGTTATTCCTGGTATTATACTCGCCATTTTTTACTTCTACCTGAATGTCGAGCTTCTGAATGCCCTGCTCCTCAGCCATGGGTTGAAAATCATAAACCAATAGTTGACCACCGGATGATGCTTTTTTCATCTGTGCCAGAATTTTACCTCTCTGTGATAATGAAACAGTGATATCCTGATCCGGCAGGTTTTTCGCCATCACTTCCACCCTGAGGGGAAACTTGTTGCCCTGGTATACAATCTTGTTGTAGGCGATATCTTTAATCATCACATCTGTTCGTTGCGTTGTGTCGCCGATACCGATAGTATACAGTGGGAAGTTATAGGTGGAATACAGCGGTGATATTCCTTCATTGTATATACCATCAGATGCGAGGATCACTCCCCCCACCTGGTTGCTTTCATAACGATTGCTGATTTTTTTCAACGCGCCGCTCAGATCCGACATCGGTGAATCAAATTCGGGCGTTTCGATTTCCTGACCCTGAAGATCAGTTGTACGCACTTCATATCCTTTCTCGCGAAGCAGTGCGGCGGTTTCTCTCATTTTCGATTCAAGCATTTTAATCTGCGTTGAATCTGACGCTTCCTTTACGGAAATGGAATTATCATAGACTATTACAAAATACGGTTTCTCAAAAAGGTTATTGATCTGTTTGACGATCGGGCCTAAAAGAAGGAACATGAGAAAGAATGCCAGCACCGCACGTGTAGCAAACAGAATTCTATTCCATGTTTTTGTCCACGGATGGCTGGTGCGATACAATAAATACGCAAACCCTACGCCGAACAAAGCGCAAACCAGCACATATGCAGGCGACGACTCAAAGATTATAGTCTGATGTTCCAAATCAATAATTTCTTAATACCCATATTTTTCTTTCCAGCGCACACGAAGATACTTCCTTAACTCCTCTTCCCTAGGATTGTTGCCCGGCTCGTAAAATTTTGTCCCGCGAAGGTTATCGGGAAGAAACTCCATATTAACAAAATTGTCCTCATAATCGTGGGCGTATTGATACCCTTTGCCATAATCCAGTTTCTTCATCAGTTTTGTCGGCGCATTTCTAATGGATAACGGAACGGGTAAATCTCCGGTTTCACGGACGGCGCCCAGCGCATTTTCCAGCGCCATGTAGCTAGCATTGCTCTTTGGCGAGCTTGCGAGATATACTGCACATTGGCCCAATATGATCCTCGCTTCAGGATAACCGATCAGATTCACGGCCTGAAATGCATTAGTGGCCATCACCAACGCCGTGGGATTTGCGTTACCGATATCTTCCGAAGCAAGTATTACCATCCGTCGCGCAATAAACTTTACATCCTCTCCACCTTCGACCATCCTGGCGAGATAATACACTGCCGCATTGGGATCACTACCCCGTATTGATTTGATAAAAGCAGAAATGATGTCATAGTGTTGTTCACCACTTTTATCATAAATCGCAATATGCTTCTGAGCAACGTCCATCACAAGGCTGTCCGTGACTTCAATGTCTCCGGTTAGCGCCTCGCTCATTAGCTCGATAAGATTCAACAGTTTGCGCGCATCACCTCCGGAAATATTCAGGAGCGCCTGATGTTCCTTGATGTCAATGTTTCGATCCTTTAATTCTTCGTCGTGCTCCAGTGCATTTTTAACTAACGTCATAAGCTGATCTTCCCCCAGCGGACGAAGCACATAGACCTGACAACGCGAAAGTAGGGCTGAGTTCACTTCGAAGGAAGGATTTTCAGTAGTCGCACCGATAAGCGTGATTGTTCCCTTTTCAACGGCGCCCAGGAGTGCATCCTGCTGACCTTTGTTGAATCGGTGTATTTCATCGATAAACAAAATAGAACGTGGCGATAATTTTGCCTTTTCAATGACTTCCCGCACGTCCTTTACTCCTGAGCTAACAGCGCTCAGCGTATGAAATGGTTTCTTGACTTCATTTGCTATTATATTGGCAATAGTAGTCTTGCCTACCCCTGGTGGTCCCCACAATATCATTGAAGGAACGCTTCCGCTTTTAATTGCCTTTCTGATGACACCATTAGGCCCGGTAAGGTGTTCCTGGCCCACCAGCTCATCAAGCCTCGACGGACGCATTCGCTCTGCTAATGGTGGATGGGAATTGATCAGCATAAAAATCCTTACTCTTCAAACAATGAAAATACAGAAAATGTGCAGGAAGATAGGACGTCCGGCGAGATATTGATGAACGGTCTTCAGGAGGAACTGCCGATCAACAGGCTTCGATACATAAGCATCAAATCCCTCGCGCAAAAGAACCAGATACCTAGATGTTACCGAGGTTACCATCTTATTTTCCGATTTTGTCGTATGATGTGCATATGCCCTTGATCAGGGACGAACTGAATCCCTGATGTTCCATTTCATTCAGGCCCAGCGATTGTACATCCCTTTGGTGTAGTTACTTTATCAATTTCTTCTTCGGGATGACGGTTGAGCTTGAGCAGAAGTTCTGCCGCTCCCTTCACTGTTTGTGCTGCAATGAGATTTGCCGTCTTGGCATCAAATCCGATTTCGATCCCTCCTTGTGTTGATGCCCGAATAAACCGAAGAGCATACGCAATACCGCATGCACCAAGAACGGTCGCCGCATCCATCAGCTTTTCATCAATGGTAATAGCGATGCCCAGCTGACTAAACAACTCAGTCACATAGTTCACTTGTGTTGCAGTGGCATCCTGGTGACATAAGCAGGTAACAGACTCTTGAATAGCAATTGCCGTGTTCGGCATAGCGCGGAAGATAGGAACACCATGATTGAGGATGGATGAAAGGTCACTGAGAAAAATTCCCGTTACCACGCTTATAACGATATGCTTAGAAGGGTCAAACACATCCTTCAATTCTTCAAGTACCTCTTTTACGTTGTAGGGTTTTAATGCAACGATAATCACTTCGCTCTTGCTGATCGCCTGCCGGTTGTCGGAGATGGTTTCAACGCCAAGGTCACGCAAGGCCTTCAGCGATCCAACATTTCTTCGTGTAACCACTATATGGTCAGGTGAAATAAATGTGCTCTTGATGAGGCCCTCGGCAATTGCTGATCCTAAATTTCCTCCTCCGATTATTGCGATCCTGGAATTTCTCATGTTCTATGTATTAAGACTTTTCTCTTCGACAAATAAGAATACCTTGCAAATCAAATTGTGAAGTAAGCTGTGAAATTAAAGCTTCTTTCACTCGTCATGGTAAAAAAGCCAGACATAAATTATTTAAAACGATGGAATTTCTCACTAAACCGTGGGCCTGGTATGTTACAGGTCCCATTATCGGTTTAACCGTACCGGCCTTACTGTTGTTAGGAAACAAAAAGCTAGGCGTATCATCAACTCTGCGTCAAATTTGTGCGGCGACGGTTCCCGGTAACATTTCGTTTCTTAATTATGATTGGAAGAAAGATAAATGGAATCTCTTCTTCGTTGCGGGAATATTTATCGGAGGATATATCGGAGGAGTACTATTCGCTAATCCCGATCCTGTCGCTATCTCTCCGGACACTGCCCGACTTCTTCATGATCAGGGAATAAAAGACCTCAGCGGGTTACTGCCCAGTGAGCTGTTCAATTGGCAGATGTTGCTATCAATTAAGGGTTTTCTTTTGATGGTAGTTGGAGGTTTTATGGTTGGATTTGGAACAAGGTATGCCAGGGGTTGCACGTCCGGACATGGTATCATGGGTCTCGCTGCTTTGCAATGGCCTTCTTTGTTGGCGACGATTTGTTTTTTCATTGGCGGCATAGTGATCAGCAATTTTGTTCTTCCCATCATCTTATCGTTATGAAAAATATAAAGTACTTGATGATGGGTGTGATATTCGGATTGGCTCTGACAAAGGGCGAAGCAGTTTCTTGGTTCCGCATACAGGAGATGTTTCACTTCGAAAGTTTTCACATGTACGGAATTTTTATGACGGCAATACCTTTAGCAGCTCTCTCTTTGTTGCTTATTAAAAAAATGAATCTCCGCTCAATGGATGGTGAGACTGTAATCATACCAACGAAAGTTTACCACCACGGCATCATTTTCGGCAGCCTGATCTTTGGTTTCGGATGGGCTCTCACAGGCGCTTGCCCCGGTCCCCTATACGCTCAGGTCGGAAGCGGATACGTTGTTATACTTGTTACGTTTATTTCGGCATTGTTCGGAACGTGGACATACTCAAAGTTCCGGCACTACTTCCCAGACTAAAACTTTGATAAAAGCATTTGCAATCGTTTGAATTATTATAAATTGGGACACTCTTTAATCTTATGAACCCCGACGAACTTCTTGAATCTGTAAGACTTCGCAATCCAAATGAACCCGAATTCCTGCAAGCGGCAGAAGAGGTTATCCAAACCGTTATACCTGCCATTGAAAAGAACAAGTCACTAGCTCAACTGAAAATTCTTGAGCGGATGCTGGAGCCTGAACGGTCGATTTCGTTCCGGGTTACCTGGGCCAATGACAAAGGTGAGATTCAGGTTAACCGCGGGTACAGAATTCAAATGAACAGCGCGATAGGACCATACAAAGGCGGGCTTAGATTTCATCCCTCTGTAAATCCAAGTGTGTTGAAGTTTCTCGCGTTTGAGCAAGTCTTCAAGAATGCATTAACCGGTATCCCTATGGGTGGTGGTAAAGGCGGAAGTGATTTTGATCCAAAGGGCAAATCAGAAAATGAAGTGATGAGATTTTGTCAGGCATTTATGAGTGAACTTGCCAGACATATCGGTCATCGGCTTGACGTCCCTGCTGGTGACATCGGCGTCGGAGGAAGAGAGATCGGTTATTTGTTTGGCGCCTATAAAAAGATACGAAACGAATTTACGGGTGTGTTTACCGGTAAAGGAATCGGGTGGGGCGGAAGTCTTATTCGTTCCGAAGCAACGGGATATGGTCTCGTTTACTTTGCGGAAAACATGCTTCAGGAAAATAAGGATTCGATTAAAGGAAAGAGGTGCCTCGTTTCTGGATCCGGCAATGTCGCGCAATATGCGATTGAGAAAATAATTGATATGGGTGGCAAGGTCGTGAGCGCTTCCGATTCAACCGGATTCATACACGACGAAGCCGGCTTTACAAAGGAAAAGCTTAAGTTCCTGATGGAGTTGAAGAATGAGCGCAGAGGCCGGATCAAGGAATATGCTGATAAATTCAGCGGAGTAGTTTATAAAGATTCTGACGACACAGCACAATCAAATGATCTTTGGAATATCCCTGCAGACTGTGCGTTCCCTTGCGCAACGCAAAATGAGATCAATGAAACGGATGCTCAAAATCTCGTGAAGAACAAGGTGAAACTTCTCTGTGAAGGCGCGAACATGCCGACAACGATAGAAGGAATAAATGTTCTCATCGACAATGGGGTAATGTATTCGCCTGGTAAAGCATCCAACGCAGGCGGAGTGGCCACATCCGGTCTGGAGATGTCACAGAACTATGCCGGTATGCATTGGACCGCAGAGAAGGTAGATGCTTCGCTGAGGGAAATCATGAAAAACATTCACTCGACCGTATTAGCGACAGCAAAAGAGTATCACAAACCCGGTAACTATCTGATCGGCGCTAACATTGCAGGGTTTTTGAAAGTAGCCAGAGCAATGCAAGCCCAGGGCGTGATCTGATTCGGCAACATTATTAACATAAACCTGAGCCTCGTTTCTGAAAAATGAACGGGGGCTTTTCTATTTTTAACCTTTAAACAATCAATTCCGTAAGGAGAGATTACCCCGCTACTGAACTTTCATTATGGAATTAAGACTCCAGACTGGTTACCGACAAATCCTTGGAATGGCGCTGCCCATTTCACTGGCGATGCTGGTACCACAAATCAACTTTATCACAAATAATATCTTTCTCGGAGGGCTTGGCGAAAACGAACTTGCCAGCGCTGGCATTACGGGCGTCTATTACCTCATCTTCGCAGTCATCGGCAACGGACTAAACAATGGACTGCAGGCATTGATTGCGAGAAGAGCGGGACAGAACCTTCCAAAAGAGATTGGAAAGCTTTTCTATCATGGGGTTTGGATTGCATTGGGGATTGCTGCAATGGGGATTGCACTTACGTATTTACTGGCACCTCTTGTACTCAAGGCAACAATCCGCAACGAACAGATCGCCATTCAGTGCATAGATTTTTTGTTAATCAGGATTTGGGGATTGCCCCTTCTTTATCTCTACATAATGCGAAACGCATTACTGGTTGGCACGAATCAAACCCGCTTGCTGGTGTGGGGAACTCTTGCAGAAGCGCTAACGAACATCTTCTTAGATTATGGCTTGATCTACGGTCACTTCGGAATGCCTAAGCTTGGTTTCAATGGTGCAGCATATGCATCAATCATCGCGGAGGGTACCGGCTTGTTTGTAATTTATCTGGTGATTCATCTGAAAGGTCTGAACAAGTCGTTTGCCATCTTTGAACGTATGCCCTTTGATGGCTCCATATGTCGTTTGATTCTTATTCAGTCATCGCCCCTTATTGTTCAGTACGCTATAAGCGTTGGAAGCTGGGAATATTTTTATATCCTCATAGAACATCACGGCCCTCGCGCTCTGGCAATCTCAAACACCATGCGAAATATTTTTGGACTGTTTGGAATATTCTCGTGGGCTTTTGCCTCGACCACTAACACGATGGTAAGTAATATTATTGGTCAGGGACGTCAGGACGAGGTGATCCCGCTCATTAACCGGATCGTCAGGATTAGTTTCACCATCTCATTGCTGATCTTTACGTTGCTTACCCTTTGGCCGGAATTGTTCCTTTCTATTTTTGGACAGGGCCCGGAGTTTATCAACGATGCAATTCCTGTGGTGAGGGTCGTTTCCGTGGCTTTGATAATGATGTCCGTTTCAACGGTGTGGCTAAATGCAGTTACGGGAACGGGGAATACTGTAGTTAACCTGACCATTGAATTTATCACTATCGTTATCTACAGTGTGTACGTCTACCTTGTGCTGGAATATTGGAACATGCCGATAACTTGGGGATGGGGCTCGGAATGGGTGTACTGGATCTCAATGTTCACGATGGCGTTCTTTTATATGCGATCCGGCAAATGGCGTAATAAAAAAATATAAACAAATCGGAATTACTTACGCTCGTAGAAGTACAGATATGACTTCTGCCCTTTGTCTACTTCGCTTAACGTGTAAAACCCGCCTTTATCTCGCGCCCATGCGAGCGATTCTCCCTGTGGTTCGGGTTCATAGGGAATTTCCACCGGTCTCTCCTTTAACAATTCATTCAATGGTTTTCCGGCGCCGTTATTCCAATAGATAAATATGAGTGTAGTTCTTCATTATCAGATCATGCCCGTTTGCAGAAAGATCGGCGGCAACAATTTGAGAAGTAGCTAGTGACGCTATTTCCTGGGCAGTGACAGTGTCTTTTGAAGAATAAGGATACTTGAGCTGGTACACGTACACCGGATTTTCGCGTTTTGTGACAACGTACAAATCCTTCGTGGCAGCGTCTATGAACAGAGCCTCGCTGTCCATCCGCCGCGAATCTGGTAGTCGAAAAACAATCTTATCAAAATCAGTGATCGTCTGTTTGTTGTCCTGCGGATCGTCGAGCTGGTTCCTCGAAACGATAGATGTATTTGAATTGATGAGTACCATCATTGTCGCCAATGTCTCCAATGTAAACATAACTCTTGGTCGAATCGGGCCCTGGACCAACAGTGATATCCTCCCAATCCCGGTTCTTAATTCCGTCTAATTCAACGATCTGTTTGATGTCGCATTTATCGTCAATCAAATATACTTCTGCGCGATTACCGCTATCGTTGTGCGCCCAAAGTAGTCCCGGATTCCGAATGCTGCTTGCAAGACCGGATATCTCGCTCAGCTTTTTGTCTTTAATCTCCGAAAGTTTTTTTCCGGGCAGAAAGTCAGTTTTATGGCTGCCCTCTTTCGGAACGCAGGACGTTACCAGGCTGAAAAGCAAAATAAATCCTAACGTATTTCTCATGCTGTCCCTAAATAAAACGATTTATTCATCCAAATAGAAACTTTTTGTTTGTGCTCCCGATAATTATCGGGATCTATTGAAGCAATCCGCAGTAACAAAAACGTGACTATCGCCGGTTGTTACTCTCCCAATCAAGGATTACATTAGATATTCAAAGTCTGCAGAAATGAAATCAAAAATCCTAATTGTTATCCTGTCTGGCCTTCTGGCCGGAGTTCAGTGTTCGGAAAAATACGAAGGTCCACGTTTCGTAATTTCCTTTACAAAAGAATTGAGCGAACAAGCACAGGATGGACGTCTTTTACTGCTGCTGGCAAACAACAATATAACCGAGCCACGCTTTCAAATTAACGAGGGTCTGTCTACTCAATTGGTGTTTGGTATTGATGTTGAAGGTATCACTCCTGGCCAGGAAATTACCATCGATGAAACGGCTTTCGGTTTTCCTAAAAAAAGCCTGCAAGATATTCCGGCCGGCGAATACTTCGTACAGGCTCTCCTTAACAGATATGAGACATTCAATCTTAAAACAGGTCATGCCGTAAAACTTCCACCCGATCAGGGTGAAGGGCAGCATTGGGAAAGCAAACCAGGCAACTTTTATAGTAAGCCCCTTAAAGTGTCAATTGATCCGACCAAAGGAACGTCAACAACGATTCTAATGGATCAAAAGATTCCACCTATTGAAGAGCCTAAGGACACGAAATATGTAAGACATATTAAGATTCAAAGTAAAATGCTTACTGAATTCTGGGGAAAACCGATGTATCTGGGCGCTCATGTTTTAGTGCCGGAAGGTTTTGATGATCATCCCAATGCAAAATATCCCATTATGATTTATCATGGACATTTTCCCAGCGACTTTGGTGGATTCAGCGAAACACCTCCAGACCCTGCGATGGACACAACGGATTATAGCGAACGATTTGGAATTTATGGATATAATAAATTTCAGCAGCAGGAAGCTTACGAATTTTATAAACAGTGGATAAGTAAAAACTTTCCGCGATTTCTTATTGTCGAGATACAGCATGCAAATCCCTATTACGATGATTCATATGCCGTGAATTCTGCTAACCTCGGACCTTATGGTGATGCGATCATGAAAGAATTGTTACCGGAAATTGAAAATAAATTCAGAGGTATTGGCGAAGGATGGGCACGTTTTACCTACGGCGGATCGACCGGCGGTTGGGAAGCGTTAGCGGTTCAAATGTTTTACCCGGATGATTTTAATGGTTGCTTCGCAGCCTGCCCTGATCCAATCGATTTCAGAGCGTATTGCCTTGTGAATATTTACAAAGATAAAAATGCATATTGGTATGATTCTCCTTTCAAAAAGCTGCCAAGACCATCTCACAGAAATTATCTTGGGCAGATCCAGTCCACTATGCAAGAAAGCAATCATTATGAACTTGCATTAGGCACAAAATCGCGCTCAGGCCAACAGTGGGATATTTGGGAAGCAGTATATTCTCCGCAAGATGATGATGGGTACCCAAAAAGGATCTTTGATAAACTTACAGGCGACATAGACTCAACAGTTGCAAAATATTGGAGGGACAATTATGACCTCCGTTATATCCTCGAACGCGATTGGGCTACATTGGGTCCGAAGCTTAAAGGTAAGATCCATATTTACTGTGGCGATATGGACAACTACTACCTCAACAACGCAGTTTACCTGATGGAGGACTTTCTCAAGAAAACAAATAATCCTTTCTACCAGGGCGAAGTAGATTATGGCGACCGTGCCGAACATTGCTGGAATGGTGATCATGATAATCCAAACTACATATCGCGTCTGCGATACAACACCATGTATTTGCCGCGCATCTTAAAACGTATACAGGAAAGCGCCCCGCAAGGGGCTGACTTGAAAAGCTGGAGGTACTGATCTAAGCAGATCAGATCACATAGTCATGCCGAACAGGCCCGTGTAAAGGCCAACTACAATGGCTACAACGATGCCCGCGATCAATAGTATTTTTCGCTTCATATGCCTGAACATGGGGACTTCATTGCCCTATTAGACACCAAAGGTAGGTCGATGGTTGGAAGCGAAAAATATATCTTGACGACCTGTCGTATAACTGCAATGAACTGTCGTTGTTTCTTGTTAAGACGCCTGAGCGTGCATTGCATCATTCATCAGCCACCACTGTATAAATGTTTGTGTAAGCGGGTGATCGCTTCACCCCGTTTATTCTCAAGGTCTGCTGAAAAAATTATCTCATCTTTTTCCCGCAGAATTCGCTGATTGAACGCACCCGAGTAGCTCGGGGCTGAAACTTTTCTGCGATTTTTCTGCGGTATTCTAAATCCGCGACAATCTGCGGGAGATGCATTTCGGCGGTTGCAGCTAACAGTTACACAAATGCGCTTTGACCTGTGATTGCCCGTCCCACGATTAATGTGTTAATCTCTTTAGTACCCTCATAAGAATAGATCGCTTCTGCATCTGCGACAAACCTCGCGATGTCGTGTTCTATGAGGATACCATTTCCGCCAAATAATTCACGGGCATGGCTCACGATGTCCCGTGTGCGAAGTGTACAAAACACTTTTGCAAGCGAAGCCTGCTCATCAGTTAGTTTACCGTTGTCCTGTAGTTGAGATAAACGACAAACCATTGTTTGCATCGCAGTAAGATTACTTAACATCATTACGAGCAGATCCTGCACCATTTGAAAACTGCTGATGGTCCTGCCGAATTGTTTGCGTTCATTGGTATAACGTAGTGCGCTTTCGTACGCTCCTCTTGCGCAACCAACGGCTTGCCACGCGACGCCGGCGCGCGTCATCCGCAATACCTTTGCCGTATCTTTGAATGAGCTTGCTTCCTGAAGCCTGTTGATCTCGGGAACTTCACAGTTCGTTAAAGTAATCAACGCATTCTGTACAATGCGCAAGGCCATCTTGCCTTTGATCTTGTCCGCTTTGAATCCCGGAAAATTCTTTTCTACGATGAATCCTTTCACATTTCCATCCTCCAGATCTCTCGCCCAGATAATAGTCAGATCCGCAAACGTCGCGTTCCCGATCCACTTCTTTTGACCGTTGATGATCCACTTGTCTCCTTCTCTTTTGCAGGTACACGTCAATCCGCCGGCGACCCCGGATCCAACCTCGGGTTCGGTCAGGCCAAAGGCACCGATCAACTCCATCCTTTGCATAGGCGGAAGCCACTTCTGTTTTTGTTCCTCGGACCCACAATAATAAATCGATCCCATTGCCAGCCCGCTCTGGACTCCAAAGAAGGTTGATACAGAGCAGTCGACCCGCGCCATTTCCATAGCCAAAAATCCTTCCAGCAAAGACGACTTACCGGGACAGCCGTACCCCTCATAGGTCAGACCACAGATATTAAGCTTTGCGAGCTGCGGAATGATCTGATGTGGAAACTCATCCTTTAACCAATAGTTATTTACTATCGGTTCGATCTCTTTCTGCATGAATTCTCTAACCTGAAGCTGAATTGCCCTTTCCTCCGGCGTTAACAATTGATGGAGATCATAAAAATCACCATCAATTGCAGGAAACTCATGTTTGCGTTTGCCCCCTTCCATAAACTTGATAAGCTTCTGAAGATCTTCATCCTTCATGCTGCTTACAAGACCAATCATCTTGTTCAGGTCAACCTTTTTCGAAAGCTTGGCAATCTTGTCCATGTCAAAATTTTGAACAAGCTGAAGTGTGGACTTTAGTTTTTTGAAGATTGTCATACTAGGAATATTTTAAGTCTATACTATGCAGGATCTACAGAGCTACTTTACAATTTTGTCAAATGTGTTTGTGGCAACGAAATGATAGTTTGGTCTTGCCTTCCGGTAAATTTCAACAGCACGTTTCCTGCCCTCTTCAGTCTCCAGAAGTTCTGTATACAACGGAACAAGAAATTTTCTCCTTCCAGTGTGGATTAGAAACTCCTCCAGTTTCACGTACGCAGGAGAATATTGGTACCGTATAACTTTTACGAGCCATTGCGTCGTGATTTCGGCGTTTCCCGAAGCAGTAAAATGGCCAAATGCATCCAATGCACTCATCTGGGAAGGTGTCAATGGCTCGGGCAAATTCTTGAGGAAATGAAGCCACTCGTGTGTACTCCAGTCTTGGGAGGTCTTTTCACTCAACTGGTCACCGTCCTTCCAGCCGGCGATGAAAGCTTCAACCTTGTCGAAACGGTCAGACCGTGGAACAGGGCAATCAGCAGGTAGCCCTTCCGTGAAAATCCATTGATTGAAGAGCGTGTCATCTCAATGCAATTTTGAACGTATCCTGGTAATAGTTTGTGATGTCATCAATGAAATTTTGAGTGTCCAGCGATTTAAAAGCATTCGACGAAAAGTAATGCTTCAAAAAAGAATCAAATCTTTCCCTTCCATAACGTTCTTCAAATAGCCGAAGAAAAAAATAACCTTTGTTATAGGCGATGTCGGTCACTCCATCGTCAGGATTTCTTCCTGCCAGATCCAGTTTGAGTTTTGTGTCTGCATACAGATTTTCGTCTTTGAGGGATTGAATGGTTTCTCGTAGATCCTGCAGCGATAAGAGGGCAAGCATTTCCGCATAGTCTCTCCCATAAAGTTTCTCCATGATCCGATGCTCAAAATAAACCGTGAATCCTTCATTCAGCCAGAAATCGTTCCACGTCCGGTTTGTCACCAGATTCCCTGACCAGCTATGGGCCAGCTCGTGCGCTATGAGCGATGTCAGCGACCGATCGCCAGCCAGTATCGAAGGAGTTGCAAACGTCAAACGCGGATTTTCCATTCCTCCAAATGGAAAACTTGGCGGCAGAACAAGAACATCATACCTCTCCCAAAGATAAGCTCCATACAATTCTTCCGCTCCGTGGATCATTTTTTCAAGATCCGCGAATTCCCAAACTGCTGAATCAAGAACAGTTCGCTCGGCATATATGCCGGCCCGGTTGCTCACCCGCTTAAATTCAACGTCACCCACAGCTAACGCCAGGAGATAGGACGGAATCGGCTGTTTCATCTCGAAGTGGTAACTGCCAGTTTCGTTCCTTTTCTGAGGATTTGATGCGCTCATTAGCGCCAACAGGTCCTTCGGTACCGTTAGCGTGCGCTTCGTATGTAAAGCGGACGCCAGGAGAATCCTGGCAGGGTATCCAGCTGCGTGCAAGTATAGCCTGCGACTGGGTGAACAGGAAGGGTTGTTTTTTCCCCGCTGTTTGGTGCGGCTGCAGCCATTGTAAAGCCTCCGCCCCATCTTGCGTTTCATAGCTGATTCTGATTGATTTTGTGTCGTCGTGAATTGGTATTCTCAATGCCTGACCCAAAAGGGAATCAGCCTTTTCAAGGTTAAATTCAGTTTGCAGTGCGTTGTTCAGTTTTATTTCTCTAATGAGCAATCCCTTTGTATCGAGCACGATCTCTTTGATACCGGCTTTGAATTGAATGTACCACTCGGCGGTAGCAACAATTTTTTTTCGGTCGAAGTCTACTTCTGCATCCCAACGCAAGTGCGTAACCTTCGCCTTATCCGGCTCTGAAAAAGAATGGGGGTCTGACTGCATATTATTGGTCGTCGTTTCTTCTGATGGTTGGCAATAAATCAAGGTTGAGAGGAAACTTAAAATAAAGTATTTCATTGGGCATTTCAACTGTTTTAAGTTACCACTTTCAACCGAAAGAGATACCCCGAATATTGTGTGAGGTTACGGGTTATTGTTACCTTTGTCCCCTGCAAAAAAAATACTCATATGAAAAAAACTAAAACCCTGTTGATAGCTTTTGCTATTGTTGCTTCCGTATCTACCCTCCTTTCATTTGTTGACTCTGAAAGGAAAGCCGAATCCACTGCTAAACTTGATCAGATCGTTGCAGACTGGGAACGCGCAAAGGCCTACACGCAAGCATATCTCAATGCTTCCACCGACGAAGTAGTCAACTTCAAACCAACGCCTGAAATGAGAACCTTTGGCCAGCAGATGCTTCATCTCTCCGAAGCAAATTATAATTTGGCTTCTGCAGCTACAGGAAAGACCAGTCCGATCACCTGGGGTGCTCTTGAAAAATCCGATCAGTACAAGACGAAGGCGGCTGTTACAAAAGCTGTGATGGACAGTTACGATTTTGTTATTGCGGCAGCTAAAGAGATGAATGAACAAAAGCTGGCCGAACCGGTCAAGCTGTTCGAAAAGTTCGATATGACACGGGGAGCTAGCGCTAGCCAAAGTATTTGAGCATCAGACCCACCATCGCGGACAAACGACGGTTTATCTTCGCTTGAAAGGTCTTACACCTCCTCAGGAAATGTTATTCTAAAGTATCCAACTTGATAAATGAAAAGGCTGATCCGGGAAGGATCAGCCTTTTTTTATTTGAGGTGATTAATTTAGTCTATAGTCAATCGTCTTCTACTTGATGACCTGAAACAAAAACTATGGACTATGGACTATGGACCATGGACCAAAAAACCATCGACGTTACTTACCCGTTTCAATGCTTTGATTCCATTCATACACTTTGTCCGAGATCTCGATCAGTAAATTCGGATTCTTCTCCAGCGCATTTCCGATAACGATCATGTCCGCTCCAGCCTCCAGAGCTGTCAATGCTTTCTGACTTGTGTTGATCCCTCCTCCAACGATTAGCGGTACGTTAACAGACTTTCGGACGGTAGCGATCATCTTCGGGTTTATCTCTTTTTCAGCTCCACTTCCCGCATCGAGGTAAATTGATTGAAGTCCGAGCATTTCCCCGGCCATTGCAGTGCATGCAGCCAGTGAATATTTGTCGTCCGGAATTGGTGTGGTATTGCTGATGTATGCGACTGATGTGGTGCGGCCTGAATTGATTAACAGGTAGCCCGTCGGAATCACTTCCAGTTTGGTATTTCTGATAATTGGAGCAGCAACAACGTGCTGGCCAATGAGCAACTCGGGGTTCCGTCCCGATATAAGCGAAAGAAATAACAACGCATCCGCAGTAGGCTCGATCTGCATTGAGTTTCCTGGAAACAGGATAACGGGGATGGTAACATTTTCTTTGATGTGCTTTACGACGTTAGCGAGGTTGGAAGTTGTGATCAGACTTCCACCTACAAAAAAAAAGTCTATACAATTTTCACTTGCAAGATTGATAAGATGAAGGAGTTTGGAAGCATCTTCAACTTTGTCGGGATCGACAAGGACCGCAATAGATTTTTTCCCTTCACGATGTCGATCGCGAAGAGTCTTAAGGACGTTCATTATTTTTATCTTTCTTCTCGAACTGTGATTCCAGGTATTCCATCAGCTTCTCTTTGGCTATCGACAGAAGGAAAACCGTTGCCTGACTGGCAAGCGCCGTTCCAATCTGTGAGACAATACCTGGGGCAGATGGTTCCTCAATAACTTCTGATTCGCCACTTTCCTCATTTGCCTTTACCAACTTAATCTTTGGAACCACACGCTTCCGCTTCTTTGAGGATGAACCCGAAAACTGGCGCATAATAAAATAGGCTGCCGCCAATGTTCCTCCTATGATCAGCGCATTGGTGATTATTTTTTCTGTTCGCTCAGAAATCAGTTTTACTTCCTCCTCCAACTCCTGACGATGCTTTGCTGATTTCTTCCGCAACTCCTCTTTTGGATCGTTTGATTCCGTCAACTGCATACTATTTCTTCTTTTTATTCATCTTCTCCTGGAACCGATTTTCCAATTTTTCGGTGATTGAATTCCTAAATGCAAATACTATCAAACCCACCAGAAGATAAACACCTGCAACGATAGTAAATCCTCCTGATGTACCCACGGACTCTGCAATCTTGTATGCTCCTGCCATGCTGATCAGCAGTACAAAAAGCATGACCATTCCAACAATAACTACATAGACCAATGCCTTTGAAAGGGTTTTGGCTAACTCCTCCTTCATTTCAATTTTCAACAACTCGATACGAGTCTCCACATAGCCTGTTATGTGCTCGATCAGGCTGTCCATCTTCAGAAATTTCAGTATAGTATCCTTTAGCACAATAAAGTATTCAGGTTATGCAATATAAGATAAGATTTGAGAATTCAGGATGATCAGCGAGCTTCAAAACGGACCAATTTTTCCACCACTTCAGGGTCCTTTCCCGGGGTCAGTATCTCATGCTGCAACATGATTTTGTAGGGAGCACTGAGATAATAGCGATGAACTGTCATGTCGCGATTATGGCTATAAGAGATGTTGCAGACATAAACGGAATCAAACGAGGTTTGTGAAATGGGTAATGCCGGTAATATGTTCTGAATGCAAGACTTGAATTTACCGTTCTCATCCTCGCCATCCCAACAAAATCCTGGTCTGTTAAACAGAAACATTTTCTTTCCGACAAACAGCGTATTGTTTTTAAGCGACACGGGAAAGATCAAAGAAGGTTGCTCGCCGGCTGCGCTACCGCTCCTTCAAATTTTGTCCACTCGCCAGATTGCGTCCTGGTATTTATTCTCGCCACCATTCTGTACTGGGAGGCATTTCCGTTATTGTCGACCTGCTGATACGTTAGGTCAAGTGTCTGGATAGAATCCTGATTGAAGTAAATAAGTGTGAATGGCACAAAAAAGAAAGTGGTCAAAATGTAAACGAAACCTGCGAGTCGGTATCGGAGTGTAAGTTTGCCAAGGCTGTTTGCCAGTTCAAGCGGAAGTTTCTGAAGTACTGGTATCGGGAAGAACAACAGTACGCCAATGAAATTAAAAAGGAAATGAGCAATAGCGATGCTTATGGCGCTGGATGTATTGGAATTCAACGTCGCCGCGATAAATGCTGTGATCGTTGTACCGATATTGGCTCCCATAATAAACGGCGCGGCATCCTTTAATGTAGCGATCTTTTTTGCAACAATGGGTACCACAACGGAGGTGGTAATGGTACTGGAGCGAATAGCCGCGGTTGTTAGCAATCCCCATGCAAAAGATTTCAGTTGATTTTTGAAAAAGAAACGGCTAAACTGCTCAGGCGATTTTGCAGCAAGCAGACCGGAAATCAATTTTCTGAAAATAAGAATGGAGGAAAATAGCAGAGCAAGAGCAACCAATGCCAGTAAAAACGGACTTGGAATTTTCGTAAAAGGAAATCGATGATCGGGGCAAAACCGAACCAAAAATGTGACACGGTGTTTTCCGTTGGCTTAAACACCGGGCTGAAAAACAAGTCAGCAATCCAAACGGAAATGGAGGAAAGAAAGCCATAGTAATATTCTAAAGGGAAAAGAATCGCCGCTGTGAGTATATTAAAAAAATCGTGATACGTTCCTGCCGCAACGGCTCGCCTGAATTCTTTCTTTTTGCTAATAAACCCAAGGGAAACGATAGTACTTGTGATCGTTGTTCCAATGTTTGCACCCATGATTATAGGAACAGCACTTTGCAGCGTGATCGATCCCGATGCAACAAGAGCAACGACCAATGATGTTGTCGTCGAACTGCTCTGCAACATCGCTGTGATGAGAAGGCCAATGAACAATCCCGTGAACGGATTAGAAGTAGCCAACAGATAGTTTCTGCGACATTCTTTCCCAAATGTTGCAGTGATGATGTCATTAGGTCGAGTGCGAACAGGAATAAGATAAATGCCCCAAGGATATACAGACCGATGCGGACATTGGTCCATACATTGTTTCGTCGGTTCGGTGATCGGGGCTTGTTCCAAATTTATCTAATGCACTAAAAATATGTTGAGGACGCTGCTAACAACAAAATGAGCTCACATCAGTCTCTTGAGATATTCTTTCTTTAAGAGCGGGCAAATCTTATAACGCTCATCCTGGGTGTCAGCATACAATGCTTCGATCAGCTCGTACACATGTCTTACCCCGATCCGCTGACACCATTCAAAAGGACCGTACGGATAATTTGTTCCGAGTTTCATGGCCATGTCAATATCAGATCTGGTTGCCGTCCCATCCTGGGCTGTATAGTATGCCTCATTTATAATCATGCAGATAACGCGGGGGGTGACTAAGCCAATTCGATCATCTACAAGGAGAAATTCCGTCTTTAATTCGTCACATATTTTCTTGAGATCTGGCAAGTCTTCCTCATTCCACAAGCATACCTCCAAGACGTCACGGTTCAAAAAAGTTGGCAGTCCATTAAATCCAAATATTTTGCTTTTTGGAGGTTCTTCCACCAGGTGCACCAGCTCGCCGAGACTTACTTTGCAGGTATTCAAAAAGACTTTGGTTGAGTGCTCGCAATAAATTTGAAACTGATGTGGTTCTTCATCCACAATGAAATCAAATACGAGGCTATTGCTTTGTAAAAATTTTTCCGCGTCCCTGTGTTCTTCCACCCAGGAATATTCATGTTTCTCTCCAAACTTTTGGCGGCACTCCTGGAGATTCGTCTGCTCACCAATAACTAAAATATTCATTTGCTAAGGCAAATTCGTAAAACGATCCTTACTTTTGGTTACTGCTAAATTAATTTTTAAAGTTCATAATCATGTTAAAATCTGTTGTTTATTCCGAAAATGCGCCTGAACCTATCGGACCTTACAGTCAAGCTATCCAAGCCGGAAATATGCTTTTCGTGAGTGGCCAGATTGCAATTCAAAAGTCTACTGGCCAATTTATCATTGGCAACATCGAGGAGGAAACAATCCAAGTAATGACAAACATTGGGGATATTCTCACAGCCGCCGGCATGGACTTCTCCAACGTCGTGAAGAGTTCGATCTTTATGAAAGACATGAATAACTTCCCAAAGATCAACGAAGTATATGGCCGTTATTTTAAAGACAATGCCCCGGCCCGGGAGTCTATTGAAGTAAGCCGGCTACCCAAAGACGTAAATGTTGAAATATCCTGCATCGCCGTGAAGTGATTAACCTGACTCCACAAAAGACAAAGACGCTGGTTTTACCGTTAACGGCTCACGAAGTTTTAATCCGTCTGGATGTCGCGACTAATCCACCGAGCAAGTTCCCCACAAATTCACACCGTTAATGGGAAGGGTCGGGGAGGACCGCTTTCAGCTCGCACTTAGAGCCAGAAGGCCCAATGGATTTGTTCCCATCGCCACAGGAAAAATTGAAAAGACATCGAGCGGATGCCTCATCTTTTTAACCTATACACTGATGCCTTCTACAAGGTTTTATCTTCTGTTCTGTGGCCTCATAATCTTACTCTCGGGCGCTCTTGCAGCATTTTACTATAAGAATGTTCTTCTTGGCCTTGGCGGCCATAGCTTCGGTCGCAATTATCAACCTAATTGCGTGGGCAAATTTTAAATTGCACCGAAAACCGCTGCACAATCTGCTATTAGAAGTCCTTGAGTAGCGTTTTGTGGCGTAAATTTGGAAATTTAACAATCGCACTTAAATTTGCACTCCCTAAACCACACACACCACACCCACACAAAGTGAGATTTTGCGGGAGTAGCTCAGTTGGTAGAGCACGACCTTGCCAAGGTCGGGGTCGCGAGTTCGAGTCTCGTTTCCCGCTCAGAATATTTAGCATTTGGCCGTTGATTTGGAGATATGCGGAATAGTTCTTCAAATCATTCAGTGTTTTTGGGGATGTAATTGATAAGGATTTCCTTTTATTTAAGGGTTGATCTCATCAGACGGATGACGATCTTAGAGGGTGAATGCTGAGGATTAATACATTGTTAACCCGCCCGGGTGGTGGAATTGGTAGACACGCAGGACTTAAAATCCTGTGAGCAGTAATGCTTGTACGGGTTCGACTCCCGTCCTGGGTACTTTTTTCGTTGTGTATTATGTTCTATGTTACGTTTTGCAATCCCAAGTTGCTGATCGGTTCTATATCGGATACTCGAGGCACCTATCGAAGATTGACGACACAACTCGGGAAAAGTCAAGTCTACTCGAACTTCAGACCTTGAAGAAGATTTACCAAGAAGAACTTGAAACTGAACTCCTTGCAATAGAAGAGAGCGTTACTCAAATCCATGAAAAGCAAAAAATTTATCCAGCAATTGGTAGACACGTCCCGATTGTATCGGGATGAGCAGTAATGCTTGTACGGGTTCGACTCCCGTCCTGGGTACAAAAAATGGCTTGCCTGCCGGAGGCCTCCACAGGCAGACCGTCTGCCGAACCCGACGTGTCGGGGCGAAGGCGATTCAACTTCCATCCCACACAGCTAAAAAACTTATGAAAAAACCCATTGTTACGATTCGTGTTGGTTTAAAAAATGATTTGCCACGCGTTCTTGAGCTGGTAAAAGAATTAGCGGAATTCGAGAAAGCCCCTCACGAGGTGATCAATACAGTCGAATTGATGGAGCAGGATGGATTTGGTGCCAATCCAATATTCGGATTATTTGTGGCAGAGGTGGAAGGCCAGATCATTGGAATTTCCTTGTATTACTGGCGTTATTCCACGTGGAAAGGAAAACGATTGTACCTCGAGGATATCATAGTTACTGAAAGCATGCGGGGTCAGGGGATAGGCAAGCTGCTATTCGACCGCACGATGCAGCATACCCTGGATGAAAATTGTTCAGGAATGATGTGGCAAGTACTCGATTGGAACGAACCTGCTATCAACTTCTATAAAAAGTACGGTTCAAAGATCGACGGAGAATGGATGAACTGTACACTCGAGAGACAACAGATCGAGATGCTTCTTAAAAAGTAAAGGCCGGAAAAATATCCGGCCTTTCACTGTATCAGACGCCTACGTCGAGTATTGCCGACACAGGGATATAATGTCCTCCCTTGACAATGACATAGTCATCAGCAAAATCAATGAGATCGGATTCTGTTTCCACTTTTTCTCCAGTGGGAGTTGCATATATAGACTGATGGGGACATGCTCGCAGTTGCTGATCATCATCGCACGCTGAAGTTTGCCTGCCCTCCATTCTTTTTCTTCGTTATTGTTCAGAACATCTTTTGATCCAAAATGTAAAAGCCTGACATCTGACGGGTTTATTAATCGTGCATCTTTCATAACCATTAAAATCTAAATGTTGAGAATAGAAAACTATTGCAAGAATGGTTCTTGCATCTGCAGGTATTGACTACAATCATCCTGCCAAGGGAGTAATCCCTGTTCTAATTCCGAAAGACTCTGAAGATGATGTAAGCCTTTACAGACTTACAAATTGAAAGGTAAGTGTGACTGTATTTTTTGATGCAGGGAATGGGATCTTGTGAGTGAGAATGACGCAATTATCACAAACAAGTGATCCGTATTTTCTTGAACGCTCGTAGTTAATTTCGGCGCAATTGCAACGCATACAGTCTCACTCGATGGTCTATACTGCTCTACATCTGACGCGTATACTCTATGGCTATACGGCGTAAGACTGGCCCATAGAACTATTAAACTTATAAGTAATGTGAAAACCCTGCGTTTCATTTCCCACCTATTTGAGAGCTAACGAAATTTACGATTTTTTATTGGTAAATCCTGTGGAAATCTGTCCGAAAAACCGGGGTTAAACCTCCTCAAGAAGGGTCATAAATGCGACGTGCTTGTCCCGAAATCGTGTGCGGAGCTGTTCCAAAAATATCGGGGCGAATTTGTCAAAATAGGTGGTAACGTGATTTATGGTGTGAGCAAAAAACTGGACGCTATAAGATACCCCGCCGTCATCCTGGTCGTGCAAGACTTTGTAGATCTTGAACTCTACAAACATACCTGTCTCCATAATTTGTGGGATGTGTTCCGCCTTCATCCAGGCAAGGCATTCCTGCTCCACATCTTTATCAATTCCAATAGTAACGTTATACAGAAACATGCTGTAAAGGTATTGCACTTTCAATTCTTAGCAAGGTCCGGCACTTCGATAATTAAGCACCTTGTCCTATTAGCACTTAGCCCGTCATTCACGAATTAGCAACGGCGATAATAATTACACATACTTCATTGTAACTTATGCTTTCATTTCTGATTTTAGAAAACTCTATATCCAATTCTCTTATGAAGAACTTCCCCATCCTCCTTTTCGTACTCATAAGCTTTGCAACCACGGCGCAAACTCTTTCAGTCGAACAAAGAACTGTTAAAAATGAAGAGTCTGTGGACCTCAATTCATGGACCGCACGCCTCGATCAGGACATGGAAAGTTGCATGGATTCTTATAGCGCTTTTATTAAAGAGCTATTTAAGGCGAAAGTCGAAAAGCGCGGCAAAAATATTCTGATTGCTGAAAAGACCCAGTTTCCTGAATTATCAAATCTTCGATTGGATCAGCGAGCGATTTTTACCGTTGAGTCTTCCGGAACTTCTGTGTCGTTTACATTCAGTCCAGGTTATGATATTCATTTCGGAAGCAATTCGTATAAGTCGGAGTTCGCCAAAGCGGAAATATTGGTGAAGAGTTTTGTCCGCTACCATTATAACTCCTTCTATGAATCCCAAATAAAAACAATTCAGGACAAGATCAAGAGCTTGCAGAACGATATTGATTCAAACACTAAAAGGGCTGATAAGAACAATAAGTCGATCACGGATAACAAATCCGACGGTGAAACAGATAAGACCAAGGCAAAGAACGAGAAGATGACGCGCGAAAATGAGCAGTATACTGCTGAGTCTGCATCAAAGAGAACACAGATCACAGATCTCGAAGCCCAGTTGTCAAAATTTAACCAGGCCTTACAAAAGACGCTTGACTTCAAATGATTGTCAAGACGGAATCAAAGAAGAGTTAGCACCGAAAAGAAATGAAAAGCGCTTCCGGCTAGTACAAACATATGCCAAATGCCATGAAAGTACGTTACTCGATCCTTCGCAAAAAAGAAGACGCCAATTGAATAGAACGCACCTCCTGTCATTAGAAGAATAAAACCTTCAATTGATATTGCCGAATACAATGGCTTTATAAACAGAAGCGCCAACCATCCCATTGCGACGTATAGGGAAGTCGATAGAACTTCATACCTGCCTGTTGAGAAAACTTTCAGAATGATACCTGCCACCGCGCAGGCCCATACAACCCCGAATAGTGTCCAGCCGATCCACCCATTCAATACCGTAAGGCAAAACGGTGTGTAGGTCCCTGCGATGAGGAGGAAAATGGCCATGTGATCAAACTTGCGGAATAGCGTTTTTAAACGAGTCCCCCTGAACGCATGGTACAGTGTGGAAATAGTGTAAACTATGACCAGTGTGGAACCGAAGATGGCAAAACTGGTGATGTGCCAGGGGGTGCCTTCGAGTGACGAAAACACGACCAGAATAACCAACCCGGCAATGGCCAAAAGTGCCCCAATTCCGTGTGTTATCGCGTTTAGAATTTCCTCCTTGTGTGTAAGACCCTCTGAAATCATAATTTTTTAAGATTGCTGGTTACTAATTGGCCCAAACCGGGATATAGCCTCGAAATAAGAGCACATTTTAAAAATGACCTCAAGATTCGCATTTTTAGCCGCTTTATTCCTCTTCCTTTCGACAGATGTCGTCAAAGGCCAGTTTGCTGCTGCGCAATCTTCGTCAATTCTCAATCATTTCGTAGAAGTCAATAAAACGATAAATATACCTGTTGTAAGCTCCGGCCTGAAGTACAAGCATGTAACCGTGCCCCCAACTCACCTTAACATGTCTGTACCTGGGGATCAATTCTCGACAGGATCGGTATCTGCTCAGTCGTTCAATAACGGAAAATTTGGCCGATTCTATTGCTGGGATGCACAGGGCAACCTTCGCAGCTCCTACTTATTCGTTGATATTTCAGGTAAGAAAAAGCGAGGCCTAAAGTTAGCCTTAGCAAAGCACAGGCTTCTCATGGAGAACAAGAACAGGATTGTGTTCTAATTACCTTCCGCGCACGTAATCACTCAGGTACTCAAAATTTTCAGTTAACGCGCCATCCTTCGCGATTGTAGCTCTTTCAATTATTCCTTCCGGATCATCCATGAAAAGCGGTTTGAGGATTCGATCGATAAGGTCCTTGCCAAATTCTTCTGAAGCGCTGCGTGGAAGCTCGCATGGCAAATTGTCGACAGCCATCACTGTAACAAAACGTTCATCGGAAAGAGACGGCTGCACGGAATCTGTTTGCGGATCATAATCATAAATAGGATCAATGATGCTGCTTGCTTTTTTTGTGCTGGGGATAGAACCCTCAATATCGCAAGTGATGTCGGCGATGATCTTGATCTTAAATTCTTTTGACAGCATATCTGCTCTTGTAAACAACACTGGTGCCTCAGGATTCCAGAAAGCGCCAGCCATAAGTATATCTGCCACCTTCGTGAAATCTCCAAAATAGGAATGATAACGGTCGGGATGCTGATGAAATTCTTCCCTGTTAAAATGTCCGCCTTGTACGCGGGTGTGATAGTCTGCACTACTGAGTTGAACATAAACCGGCCCATCAAATTGCCGGCTTAGAAAATCAGCAGGACTAACTTTTCGGATCCCTGCTGTATCCAATGTTTCCATTGCTCCTCTTCCAACCCGGCCGGCACCGGTAAGGATGATTTTTATTGCTGGTAGAATCACCTTTCGCAACTCCAGCTTTAAATCGTTCACATCAAAACATTCAAACGCCCTCCTTAGCTTGAAGCCTCCAAAGCGTTGGCCGAAGGTCCAGAGTCCATTGTAAGCACCGACGATTCCGGCATACCGCCCGAAGGCAACGAGACGGTTGCCTTGTTTATCTTTCAATGCTTCATAATCGATGAGCCTTATCCTTTTTTTGATAATTTCTTGCAGAAGCTTTCTGTTATAGGGCTGTTTTTTGATCGTGTGAGAGAAAAACAAATACGTTTTATTTTCAATCAGCTCTGCAACGGGAACCTCTTTTATTCCCATCAGTATATCGCACTGATCCATGTTTGAAAGTATCTCCGATCCGACAGCTTCATATTCATTATTGCTGAAACACCTGACCGTGCTCGTCCTGACAATAAACTCTGACATTAGAGAAGCGTTGCCCGATCTCTTCCACCTGTAGTGGAGTAAACGGCACCCTCTTGTCGGGAGGTAATTTGCCCTCACGTATCAAACCTACTTTTATGGTGTGCATGTGGCTAGTTGTGCAACAAAGCTAACATTGCTGTGATGATACTCAAATCCTGAGCGCAGGCGTCAATAAGGTTTCAACGTTCGATCTAACGGCCGCAGCCTGTTTCAAGTGACGCTGTTCGTGCACAATCAACAAACTGCAATGCATCACCAAGATTCATTCTGAGGATCTTAAAGAATTCAACCGGTATGGAGGCTTTATTCAAATCAACTTTCGAAGCAAGTTCAAGTATATCCAAAAGCTCCTGCTGATTTCTGAGAAATCTGACAATGACTTCCTTCTTCAAGGAACCTTCAGTTGGATTCATCCTTGCAAAGGTCTTATGCTTTGTTGTGTTATCGGGATGCATCATTGCAATAAACTTCCTTCCCATCCATGTTGATTTCGCCTGATGCTGATCGTTGTTGGAGGTTATGGTTCGGGCGATTGCCTTTTTGAATTCAGCGTTATAATAAAGCGAATATCTGTTGAGATGCTCAAGGCATTCGAGAATGCTCCACTTTGCCTGGTGCTCCTTCCAATTCAGATCGGATTCAGCCAGGCGTTCAAAATCCTTCGCAGCATCAATAATTGATAATACGTCCCGCCGCAGCTTTACAAGAAGATCATTTGATGTCATAATGATGTTTTTTTGACAAATCTATTGACTCGTGTATTGGAAAAAATTGATTGAAATCAAGATTTCTCCTATGCCGGCCGTATTCTGCTTAATGTTTCAGGCGTCATCCTCAAATACGATGCGATGTATTTTCTTGGGATAGTTTGAAAAATATGGGGACTTCTTTTTATGAGGCGGTGATAACGTTCTTCGGGTGTGAATGTGAGCATTTCTACTTCCCGCTCGATCTTGCCAATCAAAGCTTCTTCTTCCAGCATCCGCCACGCGCGCTCTATGCTTCGATAGGTGTCAAAGAGTGAATAGAAATCGCTTCGATTGATCGCCATCATCTCGGTCTTCGCCAGCGCTTGAATATAATAATCGGATGGTCGATTCAGAATAAATGATGGGTACGAACACATCAGATTATTCGTGTGAACGAATCCAACACAAATCTCATCATCCTGGTTCGGAAAGTATATCCTCATACTTCCGTTAAGAACAAAAAACAAACTTGATTCAGTTTGACCTTTTGTTATCACGAAATCGTTGCGCTTCAATTCAACACGTCTGATTCCATTTATCCAGCAACGCTGAAAGTTCTTCTTCCTTCAGTTTGACCTTTGAATTGAAAATTTGAGAAAGCTTTTCCTGCCAGTCGATCATTGGCAAATGTTATCTTTCCAATAGTCCGCCGAGCAGAGAACTTGCTTCTTTACCCGCATTACGTCCATATGGAGCCAGCGCCTGGACGAGTTTGCGAATTGGCATTGATTGAAGCCAAACTTTTCCTGAGCCTTTTAATGTCGCCAGGAAAATTCCTTCACCGCCAAAGATCATCGATCGAAGACCTCCGGCTGACTGCACATCAAAATCAATTTGTGATTCAAATGCAACAACACACCCTGTGTCTACACGCAGCGTTTCGTTGTTTAAGGTACGTTCGATAACGGTACCCCCGGCGTGAACGAACGCCTTGCCATCACCGCTGAGCTTTTGAAGAATAAAGCCTTCTCCGCCAACGAGGCCCGAACCAATTCGCTTATTGAAAGTAATTGCAACCTTGGTTCCAAATGCCGCGCATAGGAATCCGTCCTTTTGAACAATGAGTTCGTTACCGGGACTTTGCGCAAGATCTATTGGAATCACGGTACCGGGATACGGCGCGGAAAATCCCACCTTTGCTTTCTTCCTCCCGTTGTTTGTAAAATGGGTCATGAAGATCGACTCACCGGTCAAAACCCGCGAGCCAACTGAAAGCAGCTTATCAAAAAGGCCCTGGCTGGGATTCGAACCATCTCCCATTTTTGTTTCAAACTGGACGCCGTCCTCCATGAAGAGCATCGCTCCTGCTTCAGCAATAACGGTTTCCATTGGGTCGAGCTCTATCTCAACGATTTGAATACTCTCACCTTTGATCTGATAGTCAATTTCGTGTGATCTTGCCATGTGCTGGGAATTGTTTATGTATAGGAGTAGAACGTATCAAACCCGGGCGTGTTGCAACGTTTCGAACAACGAGAGAGCTATTTTTTCCACACACTCAGATCGAGTCAGCTACTTCTTTTTCTTAACTCCTTTTTTCAGTTCGTCGTAATCCTCGCGCTCCGCTAATTTCTTATCGTCGACATTTTTGTCCAGAAACTCGTTGAGCTTTTCGATATTCATATTGGCCTTGATCTCGCCAAACTGATCAATTGTTATATCCAGCCCCTGCAGGTCTTTGTGCACACGCGGCTTTGGCTTATTGGAGGTTTTCTTTTGCTTCTTGGTCATAATCAAATTTACGGAACAAGTTCATCCAAGAGTAACCATCCAAAAAAAATAAGGATGACATTTTCAAAAATGTCATCCTCAGCAATTCGCGTGGAAAAAGTTTCTACGCGACTTTGACTTTCAATGTATTGAGTGCAAAATCAATTCTGCTGACCACTTCTTCTTTGCCAATAATTTCCATGATTATCATCAGATCAGGGCCTCCGCCTGCGCCGGTAACAGACAGCCTCAACGCCTGAAGAATTTTGCCAGTACCAATTCCCAAACTTGCCGTCACTTGCTCCAGCGTCGATTTAGCAACCTCAGCATTAAATGAAGTCAGCTTGCTGACCTCGTCTTTGAATGCGCTAAGCACCTTCACGGCGTCATCGTTCCATTTTTTGGCAGCGATACCTTCGTCGAAAGTGGCAGGGGCAAAAAACAAGAATTTTCCCTGCTCCCAAAAATCATTGGGAAAGGTAACTCGTTCTTTCATCACGGCTGCGACTTTCTCAGCTTTCTCCCTGGAGCATTTGATCTTCTCGCGACCTAGGGACTCCATCAAATATTCGGCAAGAAGCTCGTTTGGTTTTGCCCGGAGATATTGCTGATTGAACCACTGCGCCTTATGGATGTCAAATTTGGCACCTGCCTTACCTATCCGTTCAACCGAGAACGCTTTAATGAGCTCTTCCATAGAAAAAATTTCCTGGGTAGTTCCGGGATTCCAACCAAGGAAAGCAAGGAAGTTTACCAATGCTTCCGGAAGATAACCGGACTCTCTGAAGCCAGTTGCTTTTTCGCCCGTGTTTGGATCTATCCAGTCTAAAGGAAAAATCGGAAATCCCATCTGGTCCGCATCGCGCTTGCTTAGCTTGCCGTCACCCGTAGGTTTTAGCAGCAAGGGCAAATGTGCAAACTGGGGCATGTCAGCTTCCCAACCTAGATACTTATAAAGAAGCACGTGTAGCGGAGCAGAAGGAAGCCATTCTTCACCGCGGATCACGTGGGATATCTTCATCAAATAATCATCCACAACATTGGCGAGATGGTACGTCGGCATGCCGTCGCTTTTCATCAACACCTTATCATCTATCTGTGATGAATGGACCATCACCCATCCCCTTATGAGGTCATTAAGACGCACCTCTTCCTTGCGCGGGACTTTCAGTCTTATAACGTATGGTGTACCCGCCGCGAGCAGAGCTTTCACTTCATCATCAAGAAGTGTAAGCGAGTTCCTCATCTGCATCCTCGTGATGCTGTTGTACTGCGGTAATGACACACCGGCCGTCTTAAGCCGTTCCCTCATAGCATCAAGGTCTTGTTCGGTATCAAACGCATAGTAAGCATTGCCTTCGTCAACAAGCTTTTGGGCATATTGCATATACATCGGCTTTCTTTCCGACTGACGGTAAGGGGCGTGAGGCCCTCCAACACCCACTCCTTCATCGATCTTAATCCCCACCCACTTGAGAGCTTCCAGTATATACTCTTCCGCACCGGGAACATAACGCGTCTGGTCCGTGTCTTCAATACGAAGGATCATGGTACCATTGTTCTGGCGCGCCAATAAATAGTTATATAATGCGGTTCTTACACCTCCAATGTGCAATGCACCTGTTGGACTTGGCGCAAATCGTACACGAACATCTCTCATTCCTCTAAATCACTTTTTTGGACTGCAAATGTAAATTGAATTTAGCATTTACGGTAGAAATCTTTTGCCGTCTTATGTCCAAAAACTCATCAATTAGTAAAAGCTGATTTAAGTCTTATTTTTATGAACTATAGTTTAGAATTGGCGGTATAAAAACAATGGCATCTATTCACGACTACGATCTGATCATTATTGGGGCGGGACCCATCGGCCTGGCTTGTGGCATCGAGGCTAAGAAGAGCGGCTTGAGTTATCTGATCATTGAAAAAGGCTGTCTTGTCAACTCGTTGTACAATTATCCATTGAACATGACATTTTTTTCAACCTCGGAGCGGCTGGAAATTGGGGATGTGCCATTCATTTCTCATGGTGCCAAGCCAAACCGGGTTGAAGCACTGGAATATTTCAGGCGTGTAAGCATGACCTGGGGTCTAAACGTTAAGCTTTATGAAAAAGTCGAATCCGTTGAGCACTCCACAGCAGGTCAAGTGATAAAGACATCAAAAGGTGTTTATTCGTGTTCTTATACAATTTTGGCTTTGGGCTTTTATGATCTTCCTTACCTGTTGAATGTCCCTGGTGAAGAATTGCCAAAAGTGAAACATTATTATGATGAACCGCACCCTTACTTCGGTCAGAAAATTATCGTCGTTGGCGCAGCTAACTCTGCCGTTGATGTCGCGCTGGAGACCTATCGAAAAGGTGCCGAAGTAACAATGGTAGTGCGTGAACCTGCTATTGGAGAAAGTGTGAAGTATTGGGTAAAGCCGGACATAGAAAACAGGATCAAAGAAGGTTCGATAAAAGCTTATTTTAATTCTGAAATAAAACGAATCGATGATATTTCGGTTGAAATTGAAACGCCCGATGGAATTCGCATCCTGGAAAATGACTTTGTGCTAGCTATGACCGGATATCAACCTCCTTTTGAATTTATGGAGGCGTGCGGTATAAAGTTCAGAGGTGACGAGTACCACACTCCGGTGTACGATGAACAAACAATGGAAAGCAATATGTCTGATCTTTATCTTGCCGGCGTTGTGTGCGGTGGGCTAAAGACGAATAAGTGGTTTATTGAAAACTCACGCGTACATGCCAATCTGATAATTGAGGCCATTAAGAAAAAGAATGCCTCCAGAAAGACCGAAGGCATTGCATTCTGAACTAAACCCAACTTAAGAAGTTATGAGTTATGAGTTATGAGTTATGAGTTTGGGCATGGGGGTGTGGGTGTGGTGCGAGGGCGGATGTGTCAGCCTGTGAATTTATAAAGTGTCGGCCTTCACCGATACCTTCAATCAATCATACAAACCGACGGAGAATGCCGGTAATCGGATTCATATACTGAGCGCCAAAAAGATTTAAATGAACTAGTAGCGGATAAAGGTTATACAAATCCAAGCGATCTTCGTAACCGGGCAATAGCGGATATGTCTGATCGTACACTTGATAAAACTCTCTTGGAAAACTACCAAACAGCTTTGTCATTGCCAGATCCACCTCCCTGCAACCGTAATACACCGCGGGGTCGATAAGACACGGATCACCACGATGAGTTGTGATTATGTTTCCGCTCCATAAATCTCCGTGAAGCAAGGCTGGCTTTTCTTTGGATAATAATGACGTAAGCTTCGGATATAAGGATTCAAATGAGCTGACCATCTGCCTTCCTGCCAAACCCGAGTCCACGGCAAATTTCAATTGCACGTTTAATCTTTGATGAACAAAGAAATCAATCCAGCTTTGGCTTGTTGTGTTAAATTGGCGAAGCGAACCGATGTAGTTGTCGTGATCGAGCCCGAACTGAAGCGTAGTGGTTTTGTGTAAGTTGGCAAGTCGCACACCAAGATCTTTCCAATAGGATTCGAGTCTGTGGGCCTTGTTCGATGAAATCAAGCAGGATGAATTGGTTATCATCATCCTCGCCAGTGCCAATCACGGCGGGGATTTCTATTGCGTTGGCATTTCTGAGCAGCTTAAGACCTTTGGCCTCAGCATCGAACATTGAAGGAAATTTTTTTGCGCTGTTCCATTTCAAAAAGAACGTACCCGCTGTGGTCTTTAATCTCCCACCTGGATTTATGCAGCCACCTCCGGAAAAAGAAAAATCATGCAGCTCGTCCGGTCCTTTGAGATTCAGCACACGAGCGACATTTTGCTGGACATTCGAAGGAATGTTCTGAACCATAATTCATAAAAATCACCTGGTGTCTTTCTTCGGAGGAAAGAAACCGAAGTTAAGACCAACAGTAATAATTTATCCTAGGCGCGCAGCGTTGTAATATCGACCTCCGATCGGCGTTCAAGTCATTGCCAAGACTATATATTTCATCAAAGAGCATTGTCAACGCCGGCGAATATTTCGAATGGCAAGACCTTATTCAGTTTTGTTCGGTAACCAAGCTCGCGCGCCAACGAGAAAGTAATCGTCAGCGTATTCAGTATTCGCATCATTTAATGGAATTGCATCGGTAAAGTTTGTTGTGATGTTGAAATAAATCTTTTGAAATGTCATATCAATCCCTAACAAAGCAATGGTAGGTGCAACTCCTGTGAGCCGATTTCCTGAATAATCATTTCCGTCCTGAACATATTCTTCAAAGCGATAATGATTGTAGGTGTAACTCGTCCAAAGCTTAAAAGCAGACAAAAAAGAAGATGTTATAGTTGGCGCCCACGTTACTTTTGCTTCAATGCCTTTTTGTGATGTGTTACCGGCATTGACGAAGTACTCGGCGCCGTCTGAGGTTCGCTGAATCACAATTGTTTCATCGAGCTCGAAATCGTAAGCATTTACGTCAAAAAGCAGTTGTTGTTTCCATAACCCTCCTCTGATACCCAACTCGTAGCTGATTCCGCGTTCCGGATTTAAAGAATTATTATATGGCCCTGCGGATGGCCGTACTTCCGCCAGTGATGGAGGTGAGAATCCTTTGCTTATGCTTCCATAAATGGAAATCGCATTGTTCAATTTCTTTAGTAATGCGATCCGCGGCGAAAACTCCGGATCGAATTTCCGATGTTGTTCGACTGCCGGTGAGACCAACACTGATGCGAAATCATACTTCAAAAAATTTGCGCTTCCACCCACTGTAAGGTAAAAGTCTTTAGGCAGGTCAATATCTGCCTGAAGAAAGAGCAGGAGTTGTCTTGATTTCAGCTCGTCCATTGTTTGAACAGGCCCCGGTTCGCCAGCGTTGTTGTTATACACGTCTAGCGGTGAAAAGAAGTACTGGTATTCTCCACCGAATGTGATCTTACCCTTCCATGTATCTTTATTGAATGAAAATTGAGTGTCTGTGCGGCCTCCTAAATTCTTTTCATCGCGAATTTCATAATTCCGGATTGTAGGATTCTTAAAATCTGTGTGCGATCCATATACTCCAGCCTTTGTTACCCAGCTATCATTCCATTGATATTCGTACATCAAACCTCCATAAATGGTCTTGTTTCTGACAGCAGCTTTCGCGTCAACGGCGCTTGGAAAAGGACCCCCTGCCGGACGGGCCTGACTTGGATCTTCCTCTAACTGCGCTTTGGTAAGGCCACCCGGCGTTTCATAATACAAGTCCGTATAAAACACAGTTGCGTTCAACGAACTCTTTGAGCCCATTGAAAAGTTGACGTCAGCGTTCAAAGCGTCCCGATCCATTTTCGTTTGTTCCCTGTAGCCATCGGACTGCTGATGTCGCATATTGAATGGATGCCTTCACTTTATCTCTTCCGACCTGCGCCGATAACTGATATCGTTGAAGGCCGTAACTTCCGAAAACTGTTGACAGTCTTAAGCCCGGATTCGAAGGGTCTTTGTTGAACAACACAACGCCCCCGGTACCGGCTCCATAAAGACTTCCGCCAGGTCCTTTGATAATCTCTGAGCTGGTTATAGAGTTGAAGTCAATTAGATTAAGGTAGGTGTTCCCTCCACCGTCCGTCAGTGGTAGCCCGTTCCAATACATCTTAACGTTTCGTACACCGAAAGGGGAGCGCAGGAGACTTCCTCGTATTGAGAAACGATAGCTTCCTGGCGAGCGCTCTTCCATTCGTACTCCAGGTATTAGATTGACCGCGGGAAGAATAGAAGTGTTATTAAACCGTTCGAAATCTTTTTGGTCAAGTGTGGCAACCGCCGCCGGGACTTCATTCATGGGGCGGTTATACAGATAAGCACGCACTACCACTTCATTTAAGACCTTTGTGGTGTCGTTCTCAGGAACCTGAGCCAGACAGCATATACAACCTGAAAACGTTAATGCCAGTAAAATTCCTGATCGCCTACTCATTTGAATTGACTTCAAGAAATATAGGTAAGGAAATCGAAATTCCAACTTTGAAAACAGGAGCCGGGCTTGCAATAAAAAAGGGCCCCCATCTCGGGAGCCCTATACCTTGAGTTAACGCAGAATCAGATCACTTGATCTTAAAGGCCTTTCGAACCTGTTCGACGAAGTCAAGTTTTTCCCAAGGGAACAACTCCACCTTTACTTTCTTTTCGGATTTCTTTCCGGCGTTAAATATCTTCTCGACAATTTTAGGCTCGCGTCCCATGTGGCCATACGCCGCAGTTTCAGCATAGATCGGTGTTCTGAGATTAAAGCGCTGTTCAATAAAATAGGGGCGCATATCAAATATTTTTGCGATACGCTTTGCGATCTCACCATCAGATTGATTGACCTTCGCCGTGCCATATGTATTAACATAGAGCCCTACAGGTTGCGCCACGCCGATAGCATACGCGACCTGGACAAGCACTTCTTCGCATACACCAGCGGCAACGAGGTTCTTTGCAATGTGACGGGTAGCATAAGCAGCCGAGCGATCAACCTTTGATGGATCCTTTCCTGAGAAAGCACCACCACCGTGAGCACCTTTTCCTCCGTACGTATCTACAATGATCTTGCGGCCAGTTAAGCCGGTATCTCCATGAGGTCCACCAATTACAAACTTGCCAGTCGGGTTAACGTGATACTTGATGTCTTTTCCAAAGAGCTTCTGTACACGCTTTGGTAGTTTCTTCTTTATCCGGGGAACTACTACGTTGATTACATCGTCCTTGATCTGTGCTAACATCTTTGCATCTTTTGCAAAATCATCATGCTGAGTTGAAATTACAATCGTATCAATACGCTGAGGTTTGTTATCATCACCGTATTCAATCGTTACCTGGGATTTTGCATCCGGACGAAGGTATTTCATCACTCTACCTTCTCTGCGAATAATCGAGAGCTCACGAAGCAGAAGGTGGGCTAATTCGAGCGGAAGAGGCATGAAGCTATCCGTTTCGTTAGTTGCATAACCAAACATCATTCCCTGATCTCCAGCTCCCTGATCTTCCTTCCTTTTACGCTCAACTCCCTGATTGATGTCGGGGGATTGTTCGTGTATGGCCGAAACAATTCCGCAGGAATTTGCTTCGAACATATACTCGCTCTTAGTGTACCCGATCTTGCGGATCACTTCTCTGGCAATATCCTGTACATCCAGATAAGCCTCAGACTTAACTTCTCCGGCAAGGACGACCTGTCCCGTCGTAACAAGTGTCTCACAAGCCACTTTTGAGTTTGGATCGTAGGCGAGAAAATAATCAATGAGGGCGTCCGAAATCTGGTCTGCTACTTTGTCGGGATGGCCTTCAGAAACTGACTCTGAAGTGAATAAATGAGGCATAAGGAATTTAGAATTTTAGATTATGAAAGTATTATACTTTGGCCAATTTGAGTCCGCAAATTTAGATCGATTTATGAAAAACAAAAAGTTTGTGATCTCAATCGAATTAAATAGCCAGAAATAGGAACACAGCCGGTTCTTTTGGTAACATCTTGTTAGAGTTTCGCCATTTTTTTACGGCTGCTGTTTTAATGTTTTCATTGCTTCCCGTCAGATTTTCGGCAACGCAAAGTAAAGTATCACTGCCCAGGGTTCTTAATAGCAATTGGAATAAGGCATTACTCCGGTAAGGAGTTTCAATAAAAACCTGCGTCTGATGCTTCAGCCTTGATTCTTTTTCCAGGGTACGAATGGCGTGTTCTGCTTCCTTTGCCTCAATAGGCAAGTAGCCGTGAAAAGCGAAATGTTGTCCATTCAAACCCGAGGCCATCAATGCCAACAGTATCGATGATGGCCCAACCAAAGGAATAACCTGAATGTTGTTTTCATGTGCAAATCTGACAGCCAACGCACCTGGGTCCGCAATTCCCGGACAACCAGATTCCGAAATTATGCCCATATCGATGCCTTTGGAAACCGGTGAAAGCAAATTCGATACGACGGATGGATCGGTGTCTTTATCCAATACTTCAAAATGCAATGGTTCTATCGAGTCGTAAATCTTCAGGCTACTTAGAAATCGCCTGGCCGTCCGAATATCCTCCGCCAGGAAGTAAGTAATGCCCGGCAACACGGATTTGACTTGCGCCGTTATTACAGCGTCTTGTGTGTTATCGGCGATAATATTAGGAATCAGGTATAACTTTCCAACAGGCATAAAACCCAATCAACCGACAATTTGTTGATTAATTTTGAGAAGTTTGATCATATGGGCAAGTTCTTGATTATTGTGGGGATTGTTTGCATCCTGGTTGGGGTGATCATCAACTACGGTCACAAGATACCCTTTCTGGGAAAACTTCCCGGTGATATTTCCATAGACAAAGGAAACGTTAAGATATATTTTCCGATAGCAACCAGCATCCTTATCAGCATTCTTCTTTCACTACTACTATTCCTTTATAATAAATTCAAGAACTAAAAACGTCATTCCTCATATATCATGATATCCTGCAAGCGTTCAAAGTTTACTTTACCCAAGAAAGTAACATACCTCAATTGCGCATACATGTCGCCGTTGCTGAAGACAGCTGAAAAAGTAGGTATTCAAAACCTGAGAAGAAGACGCAATCCATCAACCATCCTGGCTGAAGATTTTTTCGCCGACGGCGAATTACTTCGACAGGAGTTTGCCCGGCTCATAAATGCGGAAAACCCCAAGCGAATTGCTATTGTACCCTCAGTCTCTTATGGTATGGCTAACGTGGCGATTAATGTTAAGATCGGTCGCGGAGAAAAAATCATTGTCGCGGCCGAACAGTTTCCCAGTAACTATTATCCGTGGCAGCGACTTTGTTTAGAAACAGGCGCGACTATAAATGTCATTGAGCCACCCAAAGATCTTTTGCAAAGGGGGGCGATCTGGAATGAGAAGATCCTTTCAGCAATCGACAACAACACAAAGGCTGTCGCCATCGGAAATGTACATTGGGCTGATGGCACTCTTTTTCATCTTGAGCAGATCCGAAAGAGGACAAGAGACGTAGGCGCACTTCTGATTATCGATGGAACCCAGTCAGTCGGTGTTTTGCCGTTTGACATCAAAAAGATTCAACCTGATGCGTTGGTGTGTGCCGGCTATAAATGGCTCCTTGGTCCATATTCTATTGGCGTAGCTTATTACGGCGAGTACTTTGATGAAGGTAAACCCATTGAGGAAAGCTGGCTTAATCGCATGGACAGCGAAGATTTCTCAGCGACTTATAAACTATCAGGCTTCTTATCAGGGCGGGGCTCTGCGTTATGATGTAGGGGAGCATAGCAATTTTGTATTAGTGCCGATGCTGATAAGGTCTATCAAGCAACTAAATCAATGGGGCGTCGCTAACGCACAGGAATACATTAAGTCAATAAGCCAGCCGGCAATTGAATCACTGAAGGAAAAAGGTTATTGGATTGAGGACGACGGCTATCGCGGGGGTCATTTGTTCGGGATTCGAATGCTGAAGCATGAGCCACATAAGATCAGGGAAGTGTTACATCGAAATAATATTTTCGTCTCAATACGGGGCGATGCGATCCGCGTGGCGCCGAACGTATACAACGATAGCAAGGACATGGCAAAACTGGTCAAGGCGTTGTCGTTTTGATGTCATGGGTATTAAAAAAATTCAACCCGTATTTTGCAGGTGGGATATTCCTGTGTCTATTCGGAGCAATATGCTTTTCAACCAAAGCTATCTTTGTAAAATTGGCCTATAGGGATACCGATGTAGACCCGGTGACATTACTTGCGCTGCGCATGATATTTTCACTTCCGTTCTTTGTTGTCTCGGCGGCTCTGTCTTCCAATCAAAGCACAAACGTAAAGTTCACCCGAAAACAATGGATGGCAATTGCCGCAATTGGGTGCCTCGGATATTATGTTAGCAGCCTTCTGGATTTTCTTGGCCTTCAATACGTAACTGCGGGAATTGAACGGCTTATCCTGTTTGTATATCCAACCCTCGTGCTGGTTCTATCTGCAACAATCTTCAAGACAAGGATAACTTCATGGCAATGGCTCGCGCTTGTCGTTACCTATCTTGGATTGGTCGCAGCATGCTTACCTGAAATCCAGGGAAAGGGGCCAGGAGAAAACTTTTGGAAGGGTTCATTGCTGATCCTCGTTTGTGCGCTCACCTATGCAATGTATATCGTAGGCAGCGGAAAGCTGATTCCGGCGGTTGGTGCTTCAAAGTTCAATAGCTACGCGATGACCTTTGCCGCGGCGGCAGTTATTATCCACTTTTTTGTAACAACCAACCAGCCTCTGACTGAACAGCCTGCAAAAGTTTATGCCTATAGTTTTGCTATGGCAATTATTGGTACAGTCATTCCGTCTTACCTGATCTCCGAAGGAATAAAGCGCGTTGGTTCAGGCAACGCGGCCATTATTGGCAGCGTGGGACCAGTATCGACGATCCTGCAGGCGGCAATTTTCCTTCAGGAGCCAATCCACGCGCTACAACTTGTCGGGACAGGACTTATCCTTGCGGGAGTCCTCATGGTAGGTCAAAAAAAGCAGGTGGACGTCTAACAATTCAGTCCTCCTTTTTTCCGGTTGAGCTGCTATAACGGCGACTTGAAAAAATCTCACTTGCAAAGACTTTTAATGGACCGTTTACTGAGTTAGCTTCACTCACCATAATAGATCACAATGAAGACAGGTTTACTTCTCTTAATCGCGACATTGACATCCTCATATGTTTTTGGTCAATCATCCAGTTACTCATTCGTGTTCCTTAATAAAAAGGCCGATGCTGTACAATTGCCGAAAGAGGAAGGCGAAAAGCTTATGGCCGGCCACATGGCAAACATAGAAAGACTTGCCAAAGAGGGTAAATTGATTGTTGCAGGTCCGTTTGAAGGAGGTGGCGGAATCTTCATTTTCAACACCTACCTCCATCGATGAGGCAAAGTCATGGCTCGATACAGACCCTGGTGTGAAAGCAAATCGATGGGAGGTCGAGATCTTTCCCTATAGACCCCGCGTGAATTCGGTCTGCAGCGCCAAGGAACCGTACGAAATGGTCACGTACCAGTTCATCCGCTTTACCGCTAATAAGTCAAAATCAACTGCGAGAGATTATCCACAGATCTTTTACAAACATGATGACTATCTCAAGGAAATTGGAAAAAAAGCCAACGTAGTCACTGAGGGTATTTTTGGAGAATTCGATGGAGGGATCCTGATAATAAATGGTGATCTGCCAGAAGAATCCATAGAATCAGATCCCGCTATCCAGGAAGGGCTGCTCACACTGGACGTGAAAAAACTTTGGATTGCCAAGGGCTCATTCTGCGAAGATCGTGGATCAAATACTAAATAGATTGTTTAGCTCCAGGTCAACCTGACCTATAATAAATGCAAAGTCTTCAATTCGCTCCACGAAGTCCAGCTTGTTCACATCAATGATCAGCAGCTTCCCTAGTTTGTAGTTGCCAATCCATTCTTCATAACGCTCATTGAGTTTGCGTAAGTAATCTAAACGCATGGCATATTCATAATCCCGCCCGCGCTTTTCTATTTGCTGAACGAGTTTCGGAATATCTGCCCGCAGGTAGATCAGTAGTTCAGGTGGCTGAACAAAGTTGATCATCGAATGGAAGATGTCGAGATAACTTTGATAGTCACGGTCGCTGATGTTACCGCTGTTGTGAAGATGCGCAGCAAAGATGTATGCATCCTCATATATCGTGCGGTCCTGAATGGTGGTCCTTTCATTTCCACGGATTTCATTAACCTGCCTGAACCGGCTATTCAAAAAATAGATTTGCAAGTGGAAAGCCCACCTGGTCATATCCTGATAGAAGTCGCGTAAATACGGATTGTGATCCACGGATTCATAGAGTGGAAGCCAATTGTAATGTTTTGACAGTTTTTCCGTCAAAGTTGTTTTTCCGCTCCCGATATTCCCGCATACAGCTATATGCTTTAGCTTTTGTTGCATTGGTAAAAATTATGATTGATTAGTTCCCTAATGAGTCGCCTATTTATTCGGCCGCAACAATAGCAATTTTATTGCCCTTTTTATTAACACTTAACCTGGTAATGCCCTTTAATTTTAACGTCGACATCCCCTCGACTTCCTTCCACGTTTCCGAACTGCCTGGATGAAAATAGTAAAGCTTCTCTCCATCACTCATAATAATTTTTCCATCCGGCGTCCAGCTCAGGTCTTCGCGAGCCAGGCAGGGATGTAGTTATATTGCTTATACTCTTTGTCTTGGTATCTAATTTTTTAATAAGCCAGCTGTCGGCAGACTTATCAACGAAACTCATGTCAGGCGTCTTTGGGATCTTATGCAATGATCGTCCGATATTACCGGCAATGATTGTATCCTTTTTATTTGATACCGAATACCAACGCAATGTGTTAGGCTCGCCGAGAACAAATAGAATAAGGTCTGTCCCATTGACCCAGGCATGATAACCAACCTTCAGATTGTCAATCAACACAACGGGCGGTCCTCCGGCTAGCCGGATATTTCCCAAGATCCTGAACTCCATCGTCACGTTGAATAATGCAGGACAAAAATTTTCCATCGGGGGTTAACGTTGGCGAATACTCTCGCTCGCTTGTTTCAGTAATTTTCCTCGTGGAATTTTTTGAATAATCGAAGACTATGATGTCTGTTCGTCCACTCGTGTCGGCCTGTGTGTAATAGATCAACGGTTCGTTTGGATGAAAGAATGGCTGGTTATCATAACCCTTATGGTTGGTAATATTTTTCCCATTTGATAGTGTAATCTTGTCCTTCTTGATCTTTAGGTCGAAAAGGTAGATCTCAGAAGCAGGTTGAGCGAGGACGTGCGTGCTCACGCATAAGAGCGACATGTAACCCAGTAGTCTTATCATTGTTCGATTTGTATGCATTTGCAAATAAAGTTACCTTTTAACATGAAAAAATCTCTATACAGATTCGGACTTTCCCTATATCTGTTATTGACGTTGGTCTCAGCTAACGGCCAAAGCAAATATGCGCTTGAGGCAGATAGAATTTTTGATGGCCATCAATTACATACGGGCTGGATTGTGCTTGTCGAGAACAATCTTATTACCGCCGCCGGACCAGCCTCACAGGTTTCCGTGCCATCGGATGCTGTCAGGCTAAAGTTCCCCGGCTGTACATTGCTACCGGGATTGATCGAGGGTCATTCTCATCTGCTACTCCACCCTTATAACGAAACGTCGTGGGATGATCAGGTCCTCAAAGAACCAGATGCGCTTCGTGTGGCCCGCGCAACGGTACACGCTAGAAAAACATTGCAGGCAGGATTTACTACCGTTCGCGATCTGGGGAGCGAGGGAGCAGGTTATTCTGATGTCGGGCTGAAGAAGGCCATCATGCAAGGAATAATTCCTGGGCCGAGAATGATCGTTGCAGGTCCAGCTATCGTCGCTACCGGCAGTTATGGTCCTAAAGGTTTTGACACCGATTTTAAAGTAATGCTGGGCGCCGAACAAGCTGACGGAAACACGCTTGCCCGGGTGGTACGAGATCAGATTGGCAAAGGCGCTGACGTCATAAAAGTTTACGCAGATTATAGATGGGGTGTATCGAATGAAGCGCGCCCCACATTTTCTATTGAGGAACTAAAACTCGCTGTTGAAACGGCCGCGAGCAGTGGCCGTCCGGTTGTAGCACATGCAACGACTGCAGAAGGAATGCGAAGAGCCGCTTTAGCTGGCGTTGAAACGATCGAACATGGCGACAACGGAACCCTTGAAGTCTTTCAGTTGATGAAAGAAAAAGGCGTGGCCCTCTGCCCGACGCTAACGGCTGATGAAGCCATGAGTGAATATAATGGCTGGAAAAAAGGAAGCTCACCTGAACCAATGGCTATTAAGGAGAAGCGCGAAAGCTTTGCACTCGCTTTAAAAGCTGGTGTCACAATTTGCGCGGGTAGTGATGTTGGCGTATTCGCGCACGGACAAAACTATAGGGAACTTGAACTGATGGTTGAATTTGGAATGTCCCCTGTTGATGTGCTTAAGTCCGCTACCAGTGTCAATGCAAAAGTCTTTCACATGGACAAGGAAATTGGCCGGCTGGTTAAGGGGTTGCAGGCAGACATTATCGCCGTAAAAGGAGACCCAACAAAGGATATTTCGTCTTTGAGAATAATCGAATGGATAATGAAAGGCGGGACAATCGTCGACAAATAAATCAAAGCCACTTCTTGCGTTTGAAATACCAAAGAAAGAGCACTGACGATAGAATCATTAATGCAATTGCGAACGGGTAACCTGTAGCCCACTTCAGTTCAGGCATAAAGCTGAAGTTCATTCCGTAGATACTGGCGATGAGAGTGGGTGGCATGAATACCACAGTTACCACAGTAAATATTTTAATGACCTGGTTTTGCTCAATGTTCGCAAGACCCAGAAAAGTATTTTGAAGATATTCCAATCGCTCAGAACTAAACTGCGAATGCTGAAGCAGTGATGTGATGTCGTTCATGATGATCTTCAATCTTTCATTTTCGATCTTGTAAAACTCCGGTATCCTGATCAGGGAACTTACAACCCGTTGCTTTTCCGTGATCGTCTCGTGTAAAAGCATCACATTCTCCTGCAACTGAGCTATACCCAATAGCAAATCTTCCTTCAAGGACCGTTGAGTAAGGAGCTCCTTACTAAAAGCGTTAAGCTTCCGGTTTATTCCTTCGATCAAATCGGCATCTCCATCGATCCTCGTCTCGAGAACGGTTAAGAATACGTTCAAGCCGTGTTCCTTATTGGTTTCTAACGCGCTGGGTGACTTAAGCCTCCTGACCGTCTCAGCAAATATCTTGAGGTCGCCGACGCGGTAGGTGAAAAGCAAATTGCCTTTTAGAATGAATGTGACACTCTGGACCGAAAGCTCAGGGTCGCTTGAAACAAACCCAAGGTTCATTTCAACGGTCTCGTCAGTCTCGAGAAAGCGCGAGCTACTTTCGATTTCCTGTAACTCCTGCGACGTGAAAAATTCGATACCGTAATTCTTTTCTACAAATTCTTTTTCTTCCTTGGTCGGAGACTGCAGGTCAATCCAAATGATATTCTGCATAGTGCCGATCTCCTTGAAGGTCGGATTTTTGGACTGACTGATTTTCCCGTGATCTATAGTGTAAACACGAATCATAATACTGCTCTTCAGATGCAATTTTTACCTACTCCAAATAGCCTCTTTTATTTATTGATTTGTGATATCGTGATTTTTAGATCGCCAAATCACCATATCGTCTAAATGAAAAAGACCTGCCAGGAAAACCCAGCAGGTCTAATTCTACCTGTAAACAAAGATCTTAGCTTTCGTCCTGATCAGCTTCGTCCGCTTTCTTCAGCTCCTCATCCAGGATCTTCTCAATTATTTCCATCTGACGCTCATCTATCGTCTTATCCGTCTTCGCTTGTTTCTTCATAAAACGAAACATTGCGTTCTTCTTTATTTCGTAAGCTATAAAAACGGAGTATTCCTTTGTCTTTTCGTTGTAATATTTTTTTTCATCCATTTTCCGGAGGTCAGCCATGTCAGTATTCATGATCTGCCGAACCAGACTTTGAAATTTGTCAGCCACGTCAGCACCTTTTTCATTTTCAGTTTGCCCCAGGTACTGGTCTGCAACCTGTTTCATAGTGGTATTAACCTGACCCGCAAGCTGTGATTTAGCATCAATGTCAGCTTTTCCCCTCGCGATGTTGTCTTGTGAGCTGACGCCTTTACCAGTTCCCCGGAAAAAGCGATTATTAGATTCATATGCATTCCCTTGAAAAGGTTCATTGACCTTCTTACCAAGAGGCCCCGAAGCGCACGACGCAAGAAAAACAGATCCGGCTAAAATGATAGCGGATACCTGAAAAGATCTCATAGCTATTCAATTTGATTGCCAAGCAAAAGTACGAAAAATTGTGCCAGATCTAGTGGACAGTTGCGGGGTTCGAAAATACTATTACCTGCCATCGGAAGGCCCATTTCCACTTAATAGTAAAACTCTCTATTCCGGCGGAACGCAGAATGTTTGATAACTCTTTTCGCGAAAAGGCACGCAACACAGAAAGTGGTGCATCATACTTAACCATCGACGATTTCGAAAAAAGCATCGTTAGAAGTTTGATTGAATAATAAGCCAGTGAGTGTCGGTGGATATCATTAATAAGAAAACCAATGCCCGCCTGTTTCTTCAGGTGTGAAAAGAATGCGATCAGTTGTTCATCAGTGAAGTGATGATAAAAAAGTGTGCCGATAACAATGTCGAATTTTTTCTTCTGAAAATCGGGGGAGAGAATGTTGACGGCCTGAAGTTGAATGTGGGGAAACGCGCTTAATCTCTTGCGCGCCGCATCGATGACGTATTGGTTTGCGTCTATGCCGAAAAGCTCCAACTTAAGATTGTATTTCTTTGCCCACTCATCAATCAAGATCAACATGTCGCCACGTCCGCACCCCAGATCGGCCACCGTGATGGGGCTGGTTTGGTTTCCATTTTCCAATAACTTGCTGATACCATTAATAGTAACGCGATTGCCACCAAGCCAACGGTTGATCACTTCCAATTCTCCTAACGTTCGGTCCATCATCTCTCCGGCGTATTCAAGATCGTCCATGATCTCTGTGTCACGGGATCTCCTCGAAAAATCGATCATATCGTTAATCCATTTCTATTTTGAGGACCATGCTTTCCAAGGTAAGACCCGGACCAAATGCAAAGCTCATAATATGTTCGCCGTGATCACCTGGCGTTAGTTTCTTGACAATCTCCTGCAGCACGAACAGAATAGTTGGCGATGACATGTTGCCGTAGTTCTTTAACACATGATACGCCGGTTCATTCTGACGTTTGTTTATGCCTAATTCCTCCTCAATGCTTTCAAGGATCTTGCGACCCCCAGGGTGAATAGCAAAGAAACGGATATCATCGATGTTCTTCGATATTTTGTCAAGAAGGGTTTTGGTCAGTTTGAGTATTCCGCCTTTAATGATGGATGGAACATAAGTAGATAATCTCATTTCAAAGCCAAGATCGCCTATTGCCCAGGCCATATCACGCTCTCCTTCGAAGGCGAGATCGCTACAAAAATTTTCAGGCTTGAGGCGTAGTGGAGCAGTTGTCATTCCTTCAACTAACACTGCAGCCGCGCCATCACCGAATAGCGCGTTTGAGATCAGGTTGTCTTCTGTGGCTGCTTTCTGGAAATGGAGGCTGCATAGCTCAGTGCAGACAATAAGTACTTTGGCGTTTTCGTCCAATCGACAAAAGGCATCGGCAATCTTAAAAGCATTGAATGCTGCGTAACACCCCATAAAGTTGATACTCGTTCTGAGGACATTGGTGGGGAGTTGCAGTTTTTTCACAAGGTCAATATCGAGGCCAGGGGCATACATACCCGTACAACAGACGATAATGAGGTGTGTAACCTTTTGAAGATCAAAGGAAGGAACGCTTCGCAGCATGTTCTGGACAGCATTGTAACTAAGGTCAAGGGCATTGTTCCGAAAATACCTCAAACGCTTGGCTGTAGACGGAAATGGCTCAAAGTCATCTGAATTCGCATAAAAGGTATTTACCTGATCGTCATTATAGTCCTCAAGCACAGAATAGCGGTAATCAATACCGCTTGCGTTAAATATTGCCCTAAGCTTCCGGCTATCCTGGTGATTTAATTGCATCGCCTTAACCATAAAATCGGCAATTTGTTTCTGTGTAAACCGATATTCGGGGTTGGCGGTGCCTATTGCGGTAATGCTACTCATTCATTCCAATATATTTTAAAAAACTATAATTTAGGCCGGCCTGTTCCAGTTGAATGAATATTAATTTCACTTAAGATGCTATCACGGTCTTCCTGGCTTCATTTGAGGATACCTTTCTCTTACTTCTTGCTTCCTGTCTATCTATTCAGTGTAGCAATATCCCCTAACGTAACTGAAGACGGTCTACTTTGGACGTTTCTCATCGTTCATATATTCCTCTACCCGGCCAGCAACGGTTACAATAGTTACTTTGATAAGGATGAAAAGAGCATTGGCGGACTGAAAAACCCACCGCCTGTTAACAAGGGATTATATTACCTGGCCTTGTTGTTTGACATAATCGCCATTATTCTGGGTTTTATCATGATCAACGCCACATTTTCTATTATGCTGCTGGTATATGGTCTTGTGTCAAAAGCTTATAGCCACCCCGATATTCGCCTGAAGAAATATCCTATCACGGGATGGCTGATCGCAGGACTGTTTCAGGGTCTTTTTACGTTGGTGATGTGTTACATCGGTATTAATAAATACGGAATCGAAAACATCTGGAAATGGTCGGTGCTTATACCCGGAGCGTTATGCAGTCTTATGCTATGGGCAAATTATCCGATGACACAGGTTTATCAACACGAGGAAGATGGCAAACGGGGTGATGAAACGTTCAGCAGAATGCTGGGCATAAAAGGTACCTTCTATTTTGTCGGAGGTGTTTTTGCCCTGGTTACGATTGGGTTTGTACTTTACTTTAATGCATTCCTTTCTGCCAGGTATGCGATTGGGTTTTTAATTGCGTTGTTTCCTGTGTTACTCTATTTTTCCTACTGGTTCGCTAAGGTCCGGCATGATGAATCAAAAGCAGACTATACACATACTATGTGGCTTAATTTCATTTCCTCCACATCGTTGAATGTGTATTTTCTCTACATCTTTCTTTTTGCCAGGAACTATATCAACACGCTTATTTAGCCCCAGCCAACACTGTTGCTTTGCGCATGACCTGTTCGTTGATAAAGTACATCATCACAACAGTAAAGATCATAGCGCCCACGACCACATAGCCGAGTGTATCATAGTGTAATAGTTCGCCGGTTTCTGTTTGTACTACAATCATCCCGGCAATCACTGACGCAATCCCGCCGGATAATTGTTGCACCGATGAGTTAATACTCATGAATGCTCCACGGTCCATCGGTTCAGGTACTGCGGTCATAAGCGCAGACGACGAGATAATCCTTGTCGAAACTCCGATGAACATAATGACGTTCATGCCTATGACCATCCATAATGGAGTTAGTCCGAGATTACAATAGATGACTACCAACAACATGGTAAGGATGGAGCCGATACAAAATATCATATACTTTCCAAGAGTATCCGTAAGTTTCCCAACAAAGGGGCCTGTGATCATTGAACAAATTCCAGTTATCATGTAAAGCATGGGTAGATCGTCAAGGGATATCCCAAGGTTATGCACTCCAAAAGCACTACCAAAAGGCATCAACATGAATCCTCCAGTTGCAAGGAGAGTTGTTGCGGCAAAAGCCCTGGCGTAGAAGGGATGTGTTATCGTTTTTAAGAGGTGCTCGAAAGGGCTGCGATCAGACCGTATCTTTAAGTGTGAATCTATAGGACGGAAATAGATCACAATGGCGATGCCCACCAAAGCACTCAAGCCGACTATCATAAAGAATGGTGAGTGCCATCCCAGTCGGTTAGCAAGGAAAAGTCCAATCGGAATACCCATGACCTGACTTGTTGCAAATGCCATTTGAACAAAACCCATTACACGACCTCTTACTTCCATTCTGAAGATGTCTGTGATTATAGCAAAGCTTATGGAACCGATTACTCCACCAAACAAACCAGTGATTATCCGGGCAATAAGTAGAGAATGGTAATCCGGAGCTAACGCACATAGAAGAGTACCACCAATGAACCCGGTATAAAAAAACAGAAGTAGCTTCTTCCGATCGAACCTATCTGCAAAACCGGCTGTGAGCAAGCCAGCTGTACCGGCGCTGAATGCGTACCCTGAGACAACCCATCCAAACTGTGAGGTCGTGATCTTTAGCTCTAGCATCAGTTGAGCGCCGAGCGGAGATAACACCATAAAGTCCAGTATGATCGTGAACTGAAGGAATGCCAGAACAGCAATGACGAACACTTCATAACGGCTGAATAGCTTTTTCTTTTGTTTTACTTCATTCTCCATGTTCCCAAAATCTTTATTCTGGCAATTCCTCACACATATATCCGAGCTTCCTAACAAGGTCGATTACGTCAGCCGGACTCATTTCACTTGACTCGATGCGCAGAACATTATCTATGTCGTCCTGATCTATATTCCAATTCGTGATGCGGTGGTCCTCCTTGAGGATTTGTCCGAGCGTTTTCGCTATCTACTTTCCCGATAATATCGGTTTTGAAAACCAGCACTTCCATTTTTATGTCATTCATTGTGGTCTTATTAAGTATTGATAACTATTTCTTTAGCGCCTTTATCACCGCGTTGAACGCCTGTCTCATTCGTTGTTCAGTGAGAATAAACTTGGTTCCCATGAGCGATTTTTTTCCAGAGTGAAATTTGATCAGGGTATAGAGCGGACCATAAGCGATTGCCCAAAAGACTTCCACCGGCAGTTCAACCATTTCATTTCTTTTAACGGCATTCCTGAAGAAAGTACCCATTGCCTGTTTGAAATTATTCTCTTTTATATCCTTGTGATTAATTAGTGGTGAGTTCCTGAACTGTTCCATGAAGTGGATATGTTGAGGATACTTTGTATGATAGGCAAATCTATTTTTCCATTGCAGCCAGAGTCCTTCTTCAAGGTGCATATCGGGACTGAAGTCTTTCAGCGTTTCTTCGGTAAAGACTTTATCAATACCCATATACAGCTGGTTTAACAAGTCCTCGCGATTCTTAAAATAGAGGTAGATCGTAGCAGGAGAGACATTGGCTGCCTTGGCAAGTTTTTGCATACTGAGGCCATCAAAACCTTCTTTGACAATCATCTCTATTGCCTTTTCACGAATGGCTGCTTCCTTCGACTCGTCCCTTGTTCTCATATTACTCTCAAATATAAATGAATGTTCATTCATTTATGAATGTAAGGCTAATATTATTAATTTTTTCAGAACGGCTCGCCATGCGTATTTTTTATAATAAGGTTAGCGATGCGACCTTGATTTAATAGCAAGACCAACAGCCAATTGGGAAGCTATCTCGCTGCCAAACAGACGTTGCACCTGTCGGCCAATCCAAAGCCGTCTCTTAAAATGTGTGTTCCATGCATTTACATAGCTTTTCTCCAGCCAGTCTCTCGATCTGCCAGGCGCATTTACATATTCAATGATCAGCTCACTTAGGATCTTTCCGGAATGAATCGCCATCGCCATTCCATTTCCACACAGAGGCGCAATCATTCCTGCTGAATCACCAGCCATCAAAATATGATCTTCAATGGGCGACTTGGTTACGAACGATACTTCGTTGATCACTTCGGGTTTTTGAAAGAGAAACTCCGAGTTCCTAAAAATGTCTCGAAGGAAGGGGTTCTTAAACAATATTGATTGCTCCATCGCAAGTATGTTCTTGAACCGCTTCAATGCATCACGATGTGTCAGATAACAAAGTGTCGTCTTTTTTTCTTCAATGTTACTAATCCCACAATACCCACCCGGGAAGTTATGGAGTGCAATAAGGTCGTCAGGATGTTCACAACGGATATGGTATTTGACACCGACGTACGGAGACTTAATGTTCAGGAATCGCCTTGTTAGAAACCGGTCCATCTTAGATCGCTTGCCGAATGCACCAATAACAACATCCGCTTCAATCTCTGTTCGCGTAGTATGAACTTTGAACTTGTTATCAGCAAATGTTACTGTTTCAACTTCTTCGTTGAGCAAAAATTCTGCTCCTTCCTGTTTTGCTTTATTGAAAAGGAAATTATCAAATGTAAAACGGCTTATCCCGAACCCTCCGAGATCCAGTTTCATTTTTTCGTGACGGCCATTCACGGCTGACAATAAAAAATTTTTGATTTGAGGAGGATTGAATTCGGCAGGATAAAGACCTGAAGCTTTCAAAAAAGGAACTACCTCATTAGATATGTACTCACCACAAACGCGGTGGAAGGGATACTCTTTCTTTTCAATCACCGTACAAGGAATCCGGGCCCTTCCAAGCTGAAGTGCACAAGTTAGGCCGGCAAGCCCGCCACCGATAATAACAACCCGTTTCAAGAATTTTTTCCTGTTATGAGAAAATATAGGGAAAAAACTGGCGCTCCTCTAAAAAATTAACACATGGAACAAATCTTGCAGAGTAACCTTTTTCGTTAATACAGTGTTTAACTCATTAGTTGGCTTATGGAAACAAATCTTCAAAATACTAAGGCATTGGACCCCATCAACATTCTCTTGATCGGCAACAATCCCATCGAAATGGGTAGTGTCCTTGAAAAGCTTAAGCAGGTTCGCGGTCAAAGGATCATCACCGAAATCGCGTTTGACCTGAGAAGCATCCTTCAACGACTCATGCGCTTCAATCCAAATTTTATTTTTATCGATGACAACATCGGTAAAAACGAACTTGATGGAAACAGTTAAGTCCTTGTCTTCTAACAAGAAGACAAAAGATGTTCCCATCACGGTTTTGAAAAATTCAAACTATCACGAATCACTTGCTTCGTCCAGTATACTTGACTACCTGTTAAAGCAGAATCTTTCTCCTGAGGACTTATATAAGACGGTAAAGAATTCTTTAAGATTTCGCAGAACGCAACTGTATCTTTATCAGGCTTATAAAAAGAGAAAAGATCAATTGCTGAAAATAACCGATTGATTGTTATATCGGATCTTTTAGTTCGATTTCCTTTTTGAATTTTTCGCCTTTTCGGCTGATCTCCAGTCTGACTTTTCGTCCCGGCTTGCTGTTTAGCAGACCATTTATAACGTTCAGATCAAGGTCCTTCACCGAAATTCCGTTCAAGCTTAGAACTATGTCACCTGGAAGAATTCCGCCGATTTGTGATGGCGATTGGTCACGTACTTCCGTGACTTCGAATGTGTTCAACTGAGATCCTTTTGCTTTTAATGTTACGCCGCTGAGATTGTAATAGAAGTTCTTCTTAAAGGAGGCATTCTTTTTCAGATAAAGTTTTTCTTCGGGAAAATTAAAGACTACGTTAAAGCGACTGAGTATCTCTCCACCTATCGCTCCATTACGATAAACATTTCCAACTTTAATACTGTCTGAATAACTATTCGGATCGGGAAAATTGGCGATGACATTTTCTAATTTGTAAGCTCCAAGGCCAATGGATTTAATCCTTCCCACTTTTCCCACGATCTCTCCTCCAAGCCCTCGCCCGATCAGACTACTCACTGCGTGCCTGGGCACATGAATAGCTGTGTCTGAAGTTGGTTCCAACATCAATCCGTGACTCGCGCCTGAATCAACCAACAATTTGGCCTTGAGTACAGTCCCATTGTCAAGGACCACGGGGGCAATGAGGTATGGCTTGGTGTCCTGGATAGTGATCGGAATAACTTGATACTTACGTCTTCTCCGAAACTTCTCAGGCAGCATAAGTGTCAGTATTCTTTTTTCGTAATCGATCTGTATAATGAACCTGCTGAATAATTCGTAGCCAAGGATGCCATGAACATCCGTTCCAAGGTAATTCCTAAGCTCGAGGTAGTCCTTTCCCAGCACCAACATCGCATGACCTCTGCCTTGTACTCCGGGCAGCTCCAATGAAACGTTGTTTGTGACATAAGCATCAACAATATTTTCGCCCCCGGGACCAGCAATAGTGTACTTCCTCGTGTACACAAGGTTAAGAATGTCTGTGAAAGTTTTTTGTGTGAGGATAGTTGTGCGGACACCAGTATCAAGAATGAACTTTAATGGAAGAGCGTCGTTAAGGACGACTGGTATAACAATTAGATTATTGTGAATTTCAATCGGAATTTGAACTCTCTTTTTTCCATCAGAGAGTGAAAATCCGAGATTTTGCGAGTATAGATCGCATACAACTCCAAAGTAAAGAAACAATAGTATCCTCGACACCATAAAAGACGAACCTGCGCCTGAATATAGAATATTTTTGAACGACTGTCTTATCACGCTTTTTGCGTGATCAACAGATCAAGCAACCTCTCCGCGGTTTTCTCAACGCGCAAAAATTCAACATTGTCTGCCCCCAGGAACCCATCACTAACCATTGAACGCATTTGTTCAAGTAATGGATTAAAATAATGATTGATGTTCAATAGCCCAATCGGTTGGTCAATGATTCCGAGTTGGCGCCAGGTTAAGATCTCTGCAAGTTCGTCAAGTGTGCCCCATCCGCCGGGCATTGCGATAAAAGCGTGGGCAAGCTCTGCCATCCTTTTCTTGCGCTGATGCATGCTATCAACGACCTCCAGCCTCGTTACACCCCGATGGCCGACCTCGCGTTGCAGGAGAAAATCCGGAATGACACCTATGACCTCGCCATCGTTAGACAATACTGAATCGGCAAGTATACCCATAAGACCCACATTACCTCCGCCGTAAACAAGGGTGTGTGAGGATGTGGCTAACAGTTTCCCCAGTTCTCTGGCGGATTCAGCGTAGACGGGATTCAAACCGGTAGCCGAGCCGCAGAAAACGCAAATGTTCATGTGAGGATCTGAAAAAGGGAGAAATCCTAAAACTTGTTGTCGTGCTTGTTTTTGCTAACCGTCTTATTCGGAAAGATCCAGGGTGAAATGATTGCAAGCACAAAAAGTGCGATCACCACATAGAAAGGCCACCAATCAGCATTCATAACTTATCTGTTTAAAGCACGTAAAAATAGACCCAAAGCGTTTAATTTCTACACAAAGAGTTAAAAATTGTTTAGCTTTGATAGGCTCGAATTATAGCCCATTCTAAAACGAAAAATGAAGAAGTTTTTAATCATCTCCGGAATAGCAGTCGCGGCGCTGATCATTTTGGGGGCCGTCACAAATTTTTTTGTAAAAAAGCATACAAAATCATTTAGCCCGGAGGAGCAAATCGAATACAAACAGGATGACCTTCAGATAGTTGTCTTCTACAACCGGCCCTTCAAAAAGGGACGGGAAATTTTCGGTGCACTAGTGCCCTTCGGTAAAGTATGGCGGACAGGTGCCAACGAAGCATCCACTTTGGAAACAAACAAAGACCTGGTGTTCAAAGGTAAAACACTAAAAAAGGGCAGGTACACCCTTTGGACAATTCCAGAGAAGGATAACTGGACAATTATTTTTAATTCTGAATATGGTCAGTGGGGGATCGGCCCCGACGGCGAAGCAAACCGCGACCCATCGAGAGATGTTCTCTCGATCAATGTCCATCCCGTTCAGACTGAGCGCGAGTTCGAGCAGTTCACCATCTCTTTTGAAGAAGTAGGTGAGGACGCTGAGATGGTTTTGATCTGGGACAAAACACTTGTCGCCGTGCCCTTCACGTATTGAGCACTTACTACTTTGATCTCGCCACCGCTTTTATTGTTAGCTTTTTATTATCGGGCAACGTCGCTGGTATCGCATTTCCAAAATATGTGAAGTTGTCCGTAGATACACCTTGAGCGCTGAGGTAAGTGATAATGTTTTGCGCTTGTAACAAGGTGCGGTCATTGTGATACATTCTTTTCACAATAACAGTGTCCTTTTTGTAAAGTTGTCCAACTGAATCAATTTCGTCCATCTGTGTTCGCAGCGAATCAACCAGTACCTCCGTAAGATCGGGGTTAGACATCACCGTATCCTGCTCATAACCATTAAGCATTACTTGTATCTCGAATTTTAATTGAGGATTCGCCTTCGCCACACGAAGGAATCTTTTTAAATCTGTTTCAGAAATAGGATCGAGTTCAGCTGAGTTGGGCTTGAATGAAACAAAATCCAACGGGAGCTCATCTCCAGGCGAAGGCTGCTTAAGCGTTACGTTCACTCTCTCACGCTGAGGGATCTTATCGGTCATTAGATCAAATTGTCTCGCAGAATAGCTGATGTTGCTTTGTTCGGGATCAATAGACATTTCATATTTTGTTCCCTCACTCAAGTATAGCAGATACGATCCGTCGGAATTTGGTCTGCCGCTGAAAACCCGCTTATTGGTGGTCAGATCCCTCACTGATATATAAGCTGAAACAGGCGCGCTGCTCGGGTCTGTTATTGTACCCTCTATCTTCATCATACCTTTCGGACGCAGATCATTGGGGATAAGAAATTCAACCAACTCACTATTCTTTTTTGAACCAGGTGCTTCCTTCAACAGATACCTTCCTAATGCCGCAACGCTAACAAATTGATCATCCTGCGATGTATTCGCAAAATCCATCGCTTTCGGTTCTGTCCAACTTCCATCCACGAATTTCGTGACGTACAGGTCCATACCTCCCTGCGTGGATGCCATCTTGTTCGATGAAAATATCAACGTTACACCGTCAGCCATAATACGGGGCGTTTGTGAATTGCCGGTGTTGATGTTAGCTGGCAATTCTTTCGGTTCGTCCCATTGACCATTTGATTTCTTTTTCGTTGAGAAGAGTTTGCATACATCGGCTTTGTTGTGGTCCATTTTATCACATCGCATAAAATACATTGTATTGCCATCAGGAGTTACTGAAGGACAACCGTCGTTAGTTTTTGAATTAACAGGCAACATCAGGTTCTGCGGCTCGCTCCACGTGTTTCCTTTCAGATCGCTGGTCATAATATCATACCCTCCCACAACGGGTGATTTTGTGGAGGTGAAAAACATTTTCTTTCCGTCAGCGCTTAACGAAAAGCCTCTTAGATAAACTAGTCTGTGATTTATATTTTTTGGAAGTACAACTGGTTCGATCCAATCCGTTTCGCGCGTGGTATAGGACACCGTGAGTATGCCGTCTTCTCCATCATTCGATACAAACAACAACGCATTGCCATCAAAACTTAAGTAGGGAGCATAGCAATTTCGGGATGGATGATTTATTACGCCGGGAAGTCGCCTTGTCTTCGCCTGCGCGACAGCCTGCGCTGAAAATGCAACGAGAGATATAATGCAAATCAATGTTCTCATAACAGTAACTCTTGCACTAAAAATAGCTAAATCTTTGCCAAGCTGCTGATGTGCCTTATTTGGCTGCGAAATATTTCCCGAATTTTACAGCGTCAAAAAAGGTTTTTCATCTTTGCATTGTAACTTCGCCTTTCAAAAGCATCAATTAAACCATGATTCAGGTAATTCCATCGATAGCTATTCGGAACGGCAAGGTTGTAAAAATGCGCAAGGGCGATCCCTCCAGTGAAAAGGCGTATGATGAAAATCCGCTGGATCTCGCCAAACGTTTTCAAGATCATGGTATCGAGGTTGTCCATCTCGTGGACCTCGACGGTGCAGAAAAAGGTAGTCCTGTTAACTGGCATGTGCTCGAGGCAATTTCCGGGTATACTGATCTTAAGATAGATTTCACTGGCGGCATCTCGACTGACGGTGATATCAGCAAAGCATACGAATACGGTGCGGATTACATTACCGCAGCAAGTATTGCCGTCACTGATCCGGAACTGTTCGCTTCATGGATCGTTTCCTATGGGCGTGAAAAAATGACGTTGGGAGCAGACGTGGTGAACATGCAAACAAAAGAACTTTTATTCAGAGGCTGGAGAACAAAATCACAACTTACTCTTTTCGAACATCTGGAATATTTTTACTCGCGTGGACTAAAATATGTCAAGTCAACCGATGTCTCCCGCGACGGCGTACTGGAAGGTCCCGCATTTGAGTTCTACCAGGAGATCATCAATACGTTTCCCGAAATATGTGTGCTTGCTAGTGGTGGAGTCCGTGGCGTTGATGATATTAAGAGATTAAGCGAGATGGGAATTTTCGCGGTAATATTTGGAAAAGCGTATTACGAAGGTGTTCTGAAACTTGAAGAACTTGAACAATTTCTTGTTAAGAAAGAATCCTAACTTTCCTTTGTCCTCTTCTTAAACTCAATCGGAACTATCAGTTTAAAACTGAAGTTACGACCCGAATTAAAAACTCCTACGCGACCCGTGGCAGGATTTTCAGGAGCATACTTCAAACGGCTTAAGTGATTTTGATAAGCTACATCAAAAAGGTTGTTGGCAGTGATGTAGATTGAAAAGAGGACCTTGTTCCTTTTGTTGACGATTTCCGATCCTATACCGGCGTTCCATAACGAATAGGATGGCGTAGGTGTCTCAGTGCCATTCTCAAGAAGAACGCGGTCCTGTTTCCAAAAATAATTGTAGTCGATCTTTACGAAGGCATTGGAAAAAATCTTTCCCGATTTTCTTGAGGTTTGCTCTCAGTTCACTTTGAAATTTTGGAGACGGAATGAATGGCAGATATTTGGCGCTGTCGACGTGATCGCGACTTTTATTGATGGCATTCACAAAGGAAAATGAATTTTCAAAGTGTAACCAATCAAACGGATGTGGGTGAAGGTCTATAAGGAACTCACCACCATTGAGAACAGCATGGCCCTGAACATACTGGTATGCGGGAGCCGGATCTTCAGGATCAGGGATGCTGTCAGTTCCGTTTTTTGAACTCAGTTTTTCCAGATATATGTAGTTGTCGATGTTGTTGTTAAACCACGAGATCTCGGCTGTCACGTGGTCCGCATTTCCACAAGACACCAGCATCTATTTGTAAAGAATGCTCCGCGTCGCAGGTTATAGTTGCCAATCTCGTAACGAAACGATCCCTCATGTCTTCCATTGGATGCAAGCTCAGCCAGGTTTGGTGCCCTGAATCCCCTGGAAATATTCGCCTTTAGGGTAAGTGATTTTTTAATTTGTTGAGAAACACCCAGGCTTGCGGTCACATTGGAATAAGAAGGACTCGACGCCTGAAATTTTTGTTTACCCTGATCGGCATTGGATGGATAACCTGCGTCATCAAGATAAAGTGCATCGATGTCGATTGATCGCAGGTCATACCGTATCCCCCCTGACAAACTCAGGGTTATTGAACGATTGCCTTACAAATCCAAACAATCCCCAATCCATTAGGTTGTATTCGGGAATGAGAAATTCACGCCCTTTGTTTCTGTTGGATTGAATCATTCCCGCTGTTCCAAGGGAAATTTGTCTTCCACCTTTTTCCGGAAAGAACAAACCAACATTGTAACTCAAGGTGGTCAGATCAAAGAACAATGTCTTTTCATTTTCATCCATTACGTTTCCAAACTCTTTCCTTTTATTGTTTTGATAAGCGACGTTGAGTTGTAGTCTGGATGATTTCAGATATAAGCTATTGATCGCGGAAAGACGTGTATGATTAATTGTTTGATTTGGAATAAAGAGCTGGTACGAGTTGAGATCTGACGCCGTTGCTGTCAATACCTCTTCCACCCCATCGTTATTACGTGCATACTCAAATTCACCATTTTCGTTTCGTTCACCCTCGACCAATCCTACTGACTGATTGAATGAGCTAAAGCTTAGCTGAGAGTAACCCCACGCGCGGTTAACGCCTACAAATCCGTTGAAGTCATACTCTTTAAATCCTGAGTTAAAAACCTTGCCATCAAATTCGTTGGAATACGGCCTGGCCATTTTGTTGGAGAGCCGGGCATGCCAATAAACCCCCTTAAGATTTCCAGAATTGTGGATTGAGTTTGCAAACAGTCCGTTGTTTGTTTGGTAGTTAGATATCAACTTACTTTTCACAACACCTCGTTCGACCGGGTCTGGCGCGAGAAAATTTATAACACCGCCGAGAGCGTCACTTCCGTACATCAGGCTTCCCGCTCCTTTAATTATTTCGACACGCTCCACGGAGAACTCGTCAATTTCAATTCCATGTTCATCGCCCCATTGTTGGCCTTCTTGCCGGATACCATCATAAAGCGTCACGATGCGATTGAAGCTAAGACCTCGAATTACTGGCTTAGCTATGGCCGCTCCAGTAGTGATTTGATTAACACCAGCCTGTTTGGAAATATTGTCGATGATGTTGGAAGATGTATTCTCCAGCAATGATTGAGCGTCGACAGCAAGAATAGGCACCGGGTTGGTTCTTAGCTCCGATGACTGACTTATCCCTGTCACGACGATCTCGTTCAATTCCGTCGCAGTGATGCTTAATTCAATATCATAGGTGGTTTCGCCAGTCGAGGTCGATACTCCGTACTTCAGGGCTATATCCTACGAACTTGAACTGCACCAGAAATTTTCCTTTTGGCAGGTGCTCAATCTCATAAAAGCCGTCGGTATCAGAAACCGCTCCTTTTTTCAAATCTGGAATATAAACTGTGGCACCGGCAACCGGTTGGTGGCTAACATTGTCAGTTATTTTACCCTTAAGAATCTGTTGAGCCACGCCGCTGCATACACTCGTCAAAAGAAGGAAGAAGCTGACGCTCAGTTTTTGACCATCCATAGTTTGATAACGCAAATATAGGGTCGTTTGCCAAAGATGCAACAATGTTGCAACAATCTTGCGGTCAAAAAGCAATGGCAGGCATGATTTCAAAAACAATAAAGCAACGATTTCAGTCTACGATGTCCTGAAGCTTGTACTTCTCAAACAGGTAGTAAAGGAAGTTGAAGGAAAGGATATCATCCTCTTGTGAAGAAGAGGGCTTCGCCGAATTCTTGGCTGCTTCGGCCTGTTTATTTGGACGTACCTGGGTGGGGCGAGTAGTTATCGAATCTTTTCCGGCAACCACATGCACCCTGTTGTTTGCGTCAACCTCACCGGCCGAATAAATGATTCTTTCTCGTTCCGAATCCGCGTCACCTTCATAATTATCCGCAGCAGGGTAGCTCGCGTCCTGCGCCCGCAAAGTCGCTATTCCGGCCGGAGTTAGTAAGGCCAGCAGAAGAGTGAGTAGAACAGGATGAAGTTTGCTCTTCATGGTTTATTAGAATACCCCAACACCAAAATATTCTTTTTTGTTTCTGAAAAGTACAAAATTAAAGCATGATTACTATTTCTTTACCATCCCAAAGACGCCGAATTTGGGGCAAAAAGGGAAATTTTATTGATTTTGTAGATTTTAAGCCGATAAACGGATGATTCCGACCACCATAAATTGGGACGATTTTGCTAAAGTCGATTTGAGGGCCGCAACGATAATTAAAGCAGAACCATTCCCTGAAGCGAAAAAACCCTCGATCAAGCTTTGGCTTGATCTGGGAGAGCTCGGCATTAAGAAGTCAAGCGCGCAGATCACTGTCCATTACAGGCCTGAAGATCTGATTGGCAAACAAGTTTTGTGCGTAGCAAATTTTCCCACCGCGTCAAATCGCAAACTTTTTGTCCGAAGTACTGGTGACAGGTTTTCCCGACGCAGAAAACAACGTGGTTTTGACTACTATTGACAAGACGGTTCCTAATGGCGCGCGACTTTTTTGATTCATGATCAATTTTTCTCATTTAGAAAAAATAACGAACGGGAAGAATCTCCTTTATACTGACGATCGACAGATCAACACGCTTTGCGTCGACAGCCGGAAAGCTACCCAGGACGAAGGAATGCTCTTCTTTGCAATAAAAGGAGAACGTAATGATGGACACGACTATTTGCGTTCGCTTTTCAAAATGGGTGTTCGGCAATTTGTTGTCGAGCATTCACTAGAAGATCTGGAGTCCTTCGCCGGAGCCAACATCATTCTTGTCAGCTCGAGTATTCAGGCCCTTCAGGCAATTGCTGCGTTTCATCGGAGTCAGTTTTCAATTCCCGTCGTGGGGATCACCGGAAGCAATGGCAAAACAATCGTTAAGGAATGGTTATATCAGATCTTGTCCAACGACAGATCGGTTGTGAAGAACCCAGGCAGCTACAATTCCCAGATAGGCGTACCGTTATCCATCTGGCAGATGCGTGCACATCATCAGTTGGGGATCTTCGAGGCCGGAATATCACGACCAAACGAGATGAAAAATCTCGAAAAAATCGTGAGACCCACGATTGGAATTTTTACAAACATAGGTTCTGCTCACAGTGAAGGGTTCCCGAGCCTGGAAGCCAAAATTCAGGAAAAATTGAAGCTCTTTGAGCGCGTAGATGTATTGATCTATTGCACCGATCACGACAAACTTCATTCCCAAATTGCTGACTCGGGTATCAGAACATTTGCCTGGGGTACAAAGGGAGATCCCGATGTGCTGGTAAAAATTGCAGGCACCCAATGTGAACTCCGCTACAAGAATGAAAACTTTACGCTTCAGCTTTATTTTGTCGATAAAGCGTCGCAGGAAAATTGCCTTCATTGCGTGGCATTGATGTTAAGCTTTGGGTTTTCTTTTTCCAAGATCCAGGAACGCATCCGGGAATTGCGCTCAATCCCGATGCGAATGGAGCTAAAGGAAGGAATTAATCAATGTCAGATAATTGATGACACTTACAATAATGACTTGGGTGGACTGGAGATCGCGCTTCAGTTTCTAAGCCATCAACACCAAAAGAAAAGGAAAAGGGTTATACTCTCTGATATTCTTGAATCGGGTCTCGACGATAAGGACCTTGTCGAACAAATTTCTTCTCTTATCACCCGAAACAACATTCAATTATTTATCGGTATCGGCCCAGTGTTGTGTCAATACAAGAAATTCTTTCCCGCCTCTGCAAAGTTTTATACGTCAACGAATGAGTTCTTGAAAACATTTGATTTTGAGGAACTCGATAATGAGGTGATACTTGTCAAGGGTGCGAGAACATTCGCTTTCGAAAAGATCGTGCATCATATACAACGTAAGGTGCACGGAACTGTCATGGAAATCGATCTTGACTCGGTGATCCACAATCTTAACTTCTTTAAATCTCTGCTGAAAAGTTCCACTAAAATAATGGTGATGGTAAAGGCTTTTGGATATGGAAGCGGAAGCATTGAGATCGCTAACATCCTTCAATACCACAAAGTCAGTTATCTGGGTGTTGCGTATCCAGATGAAGGAGTCGAGTTAAGGAGGAATAACATACGCATACCCATCATGGTAATGAATCCGTCAGAAGACAGCTTTGAAACAATGATCAGCTACGATCTTGAGCCGGAGATATACAGCCTGAGAATTTTCAATGCGTTGATTGGATTTTTGGATGGGCGGCCATGCAGTATTCATCTTAAGCTGGACACTGGCATGCATCGCCTTGGTTTCGAAGAAGCGGATATAGCAGAAGTGATCGACCTCCTGAAGTCAAATCAAAATATTAAAGTTGCCTCAATCTTTAGTCACCTTGCAGGCGCAGACGAGTCGGCACACGATAATTTTTCCCAGGATCAATACAATAGGTTCTTGACATGGGCTGAAACTATTTCAAGCTCCATCGGTTACAAGCCGCTGTATCACATTCTGAATTCTCCTGGAATCTTAAGATTGCCGCAGCTGCAACTTGATATGGTGCGACTTGGAATAGGATTATACGGCGTGGATCCGACCACCGAGCGGTTTGAAAAGTTAAGGCCAGTAGCGACATTAAAAACAATAGTGTCACAGGTCAAACATATTAAGAAGGGTGAGAGCATCGGCTATGGGCGCAGGGGATACGCTGAAAAAGATTCCACCATTGCAACCATCGCGGTAGGTTATGCCGATGGTTTCAGCCGGGCGTTTAGCAGGGGAGTCGGCGAGGTCCTGATTCGCGGGAAGCGGGTCAAAGTCATCGGCAATGTCTGTATGGATATGACCATGATTGATGTGACAGATCTTAATGTGGTGGAAGGTGATGAAGTTATCCTTTTCGGAAAAGATTTTCCCATCCAGGAAATCGCATCGAAGATCAATACGATCCCCTACGAAATTTTAACAAACACGAGCGAGCGTGTAAAAAGGATCTTTACTTCAGGGGGAATTTAGTCGTTATCCGCACCCAAGGTTCTTTTTCAGATCTCTATTGGGCAAACCGCCAAAATCAAAGGGTTTGTCTTCCTCTGTGGCCGGAGTTGGTGCTAAAGGTTCAGCCTTCTTCGGCTCTTTCTCTGCTTTTTTTGCCTTCTTTTTCGTGGTTTTATTCATATCCATTAAAAAACGCATGCCCCTGACCTTCAGTTCGAAACTGATTTAAATCATTGCTTGGGATAGCTGCCGGCCATATATTTGCCTTGTTTAAAATTAATCTAAATAAATGGCTGGAGGGAATAAGAGCGTAGCTGAAATGAAGCCGGGAGAAATTGGAATTGTTGCCGGCTTTACTGACGATCACCTTTCCGTGAAGCTGATGGAAATGGGATGTCTGCCGGGCTCGTCCGTCCGCTTCAATTTTACAGCGCCTTTCGGGGATCCTGTATGCATCAGCATTTCAGGCTACGAACTGTCCCTTCGGGTTGAGGAAGCCTCGGCTATTAGAATCCTCAATTAATGACAACAACATCGCGGCGTTCTAAAATAGCGTTAGTAGGAAATCCAAACTCCGGAAAATCCTCGCTATTCAACCACCTTACTGGCCTCAACCAGAAAATCGGAAATTTTCCCGGGGTCACGGTTGAAAAAAAGACCGGAGCGAGCTCAATGCCCGATGGTAGCATTGCAGAAATAATCGATCTGCCTGGGATCTACAGCATTTATCCCCGCAGCCTCGACGAGCAGATCGTGGCTGAAGTGCTTCTCGACCACCATTCTCCAACATCTCCTGATAAGGTCATTGTTATCGTAGATGGAACCAACCTTAAGCGTGGTTTCTTACTGTTGACTCAAATCATTGACCTGGGTCTGCCTGCTATCCTTGCTTTAAATATGATGGACCTGGCTGCAAAGGCCGGTATCAGTTATGACTTCAACACTCTTTCCAAAAAGCTGGGAGTCCCGGTTGTTCCGATCAATGCGAGAAATGGCGTTGGGATTGAAGAGCTGAAAAAGGAAATCATTAAGCCGAGTCATGTTGAACGACAGGCGAAGATCTTCAGCGTGTGGAAAGAGGCCGCGGTTCCCGTGAAAGAGCTTCGCGATCAGATTGGTGTCGATAATGACTATGAAGCCTATCAATTTCTGGAACAGCCCCGCTCGTTGAAGTTTTTGAGTAAAGACAAACAGGAGCAGGTAGCCGTCATCCGGAATTCGCATCAGTTTTTTCCCGGAAAATTTCAGGGAGCAGAAACGATTCAACGGTATAGCTACATACAGGACTTGCTGAATGAGATAACGCTAAAGTCCTCAGACAACTCGTGGAAGAAAAATTCGACACTGGTAGATAAGATCCTTCTCCATAAGGTGTGGGGGTATGTTATCTTCTTCGCATTACTGTTTTTGATATTCCAATCCATTTTTGCGTGGGCTACAGTGCCCATGGACTTCATTGACGGAATGTTTGCTTCGTTCAGCAGCTACCTGGATTCCGTTCTTCCCGAAGGAGTTTTAAGCAGCCTGATCGCTGAAGGCATAATTCCCGGGATCGGAGGCATAATGATATTTATTCCGCAGATCGCCATTCTTTTTGCTTTCATTTCAATACTTGAAGAATCCGGTTATATGGCCCGCGTGGTCTTTCTTATGGATAAGATCATGAGAAAGTTTGGGCTAAACGGGAAGAGTGTGGTCCCTCTAATGTCAGGTGTCGCCTGCGCTATTCCAGCTATTATGGCGACACGTACGATAGACAATTGGAAAGAAAGAACGATCACCATTCTGGTAACGCCATTAATGAGCTGTTCGGCGCGGTTGCCAGTATTTACGATCCTGATCGCATTAATTGTACCTGATCAAAAAGCGCTGGGATTTTTTAATCTTCAGGGTCTTGCGCTGATGGGAATGTATTTGTTGGGATTTGTCTTCGCACTGCTCTCGGCCTGGGTAATGAAAATTGTCATCAGGGTCAAAGAGCGAAGTTACCTCATCATGGAATTGCCAACGTACCGAATACCCAAATGGTCTAATGTTGGTTATACGATCCTTGAAAAGACTAAGGCGTTCGTGTTTGAAGCTGGCAAGGTAATCATGGCGATCTCCGTGATACTGTGGGTTCTTGCGAGTTATGGCCCCGGAGATGCTGTTAAGAACGCCAGGGCGAACGTGATCGAGGAATCGAAGAATCTGCGACTCACTGAAGAAGGTTTAGAAGATCGCATTGCGGCCTACAAGTTGGAACATTCCTACGCGGGTGTGATCGGCAAAGCGATTGAACCAGTCATAAGACCTTTAGGATACGATTGGAAGATCGGTATAGCGCTAATAACATCCTTTGCAGCACGTGAGGTTTTCGTCGGAACAATGGCCACGATCTACAGCATAGGCAGTGTAAACGCTGACGATGCTGCCACCATCAAAGAACGGATGAAAGCTGAAATCAATCCTGAAACCGGACAGGCGCGATTCACCCCTGCCGTTGGTTTTTCATTGCTGGTATTTTACACGTTCGCTATGCAATGCATGAGCACGATCGCCGTAGTTTATCGGGAAACCAATGGCTGGAAATGGCCGATGATTCAGCTTGCATATATGACGCTTCTCGCCTACGTATCTGCCTTTATCGTTTTTCAAGTAATGTCGTAGCCATCCGCAGAATTTCTATATTTAGAAACTTATTCTGCATGGAGGAAAATTACCAGTTAGCATTGCTCTATTTCGTTCACCTGCTTATTGGCGCCGACGGGGTCGCCGACAGAACCGAGGTCGAAGCGCTTGATAGGATCAAACAGAAAGAAAATATCTCCGATCAGACTTTTACAGATTTCAGCAAAGCAATTTCATCCAGGTCTGAACGGGAAACCTATCAGATCGCTATAGACCATCTTTCAAAATGTAATGAAGGCGAAAAGTTGAAAGTATTTGGCACCCTTTACAGGCTTTCTGAAGTAGATGGACGCGTTCACACCAAGGAGATCAAATTGCTCATTTACTCAATAGAAGACGCTGGCATAGAATTCAACGACGTTGTCGATTATGCAAAAGCAAATCCATCGATCTTTTAATAAACAATATTTCGGTCGTGATGAATAAAGCAATAGCGCTCTGTGTACTTGTTGCTGTTACAATAACCTTTTCCTGTCAGGAGAAGCGCAATGACGGCGCTAACAAGTTTAGCGACCCTGTATTGATAAAGATCTATGATTTAAAGGACCGCAGACTTGCGGATAGTCTCTATCAATACTTCACCAGCCCTAATGAAAAATACCGCGAGGAAGCCGTTCTCGCATTCGCATCCATTCAGGATTCAACAGGTATCAGTGCCCTCGGCAAAATGTTGCAAGACGAAAGTGGAACGCGTTCGCGCAGCAGCAGCATTTTCGATAGGTCAGATCAGATCATCGTTGGCAGAACCATTCCTGGTCGAATCGCTGAAGACGGAAAAAGATAAATCGGTACGAGACGAACTCATCGAAGCATACGGAAAAATTGCAAGACAATGGGATCTTTCATTGACGACAAATGATCCTATGTTATCTGAAAGATTCTCCTGGTCAATTTACCGTGTTGGACTCCGGGGAATGGCAAATCCTCATCTCGACTCTGTCGCAGCAATTTTGTTGGGGCCGTCTTACAAACAATCAACCAGGCTAGGCGCCGCCCATTATTTTTCACGCACGGCGAAAAATTTCGAGAAATTTGAATCCATCATAGTAAATTCAGCATCGACCGATTCTTCAGCTGAAGTTCGTATGGCGTCGACACTGGCCTTAGGAAAAATCGTCACTGACTCTTCACTTTCTACAATCAACCGCATCCTGAAAAACGAAGACGATTATCGCGTACGTGTCAGCGCTGTCCGCGCACTTCGTCCTTTCGCATTTCAAAAGATTCAACCAGAACTCATCCAGGCGCTAGCCGATTCGAATATCAATGTGGCTATCGCTGCCTCGGAGCTAATGGCATCTGCTATTGACAGGGAATCGTGGAAGGAACTTTTACCTTTGTGCTACAATGCGCGCAACGGCCGTATTCGCGCAAATCTTTATGCTGGTATTTTGGCTGCTTCAGACAGCAAGGAAGTCGCCGAAGAAATCGTCCGTGCCTATCGACAGGCAACAGACCCATACGACAAAGCGGCACTACTTTCCTCGCTTAGTCATTCCGTTATGTTATTCGGATTCATTGAGGAACAATTGCTCACGTCAGACATACCGGTCATCAAGTCCGCTGCCGCCAGTACCCTCGTCGCCATCAACCGTACGGAAAAATTTCGACAGCTCGTTAAAGGAAAAATTCGCGACAATTTATCGTAAAGAAATTGAAAATGGTGATCCCGCTACAATAGCTATCATTTGCTCGGCACTCGCAGATAGCACCCTTGGATACAAGAATGTTCTAAAGGACTTCTCCTTTCTCCTTGAAGCGAAGAAAAAGCTCAGCTTGCCAAAACACATTGAAACCATTGTGCCGCTCAATGCAGCGATAGCCTATTTAGAAGGAAAGAATGACGAGCCGTTACTTGCGAATACATTCAATAATCCTATTGACTGGATTGTGGTCAGGAATATTTCCAAAGACCAAACAGCCTTGATGTCGACAACTAAAGGAGAGATCGTCGTCCGTCTATTTGTTGAAGAGGCACCGGGTTCTGTAGCCAATTTTGTCTCATTAGTAAACAAGCGTTACTATGACGATAAATTTTTTCACCGTGTTGTCCCCAATTTCGTCGTGCAAGCGGGCTGTGACAGAGGTGATGGATACGGCAGCGAGGACTATTCGATTCGATCAGAATTTTCGCGAAGGAGGTATGCAACGGGCAGCCTTGGCATGGCTTCCGCAGGGAAGGACACCGAAGGAACTCAATGGTTTATCACCCATTCACCCACACCTCATCTGGACGGAGCGTATAGCATCTTTGGTGAAGTGGTCGAAGGAATGGATATTTTACATAGCCTTGAAGTAGGTGATAAAATCCTCAAAATTGATTTGATCAAATGAAGTACTGAGAGGGTTTGACTACCTTTCGCCTTCAAATTCTTTTAACATTGGATTCATCCTTTCGAAGCGATTTTAGACTTGGAATCTTGGGTGGCGGTCAACTTGGACGAATGCTCATCCAGTCCGGCATTGATTACAATATTCCTTTTTCGGTCCTTGATCCCGATGCCAATGCACCGTGTTCGACAATGATGGAATTTCATCAAGGCAAGCTAACGGATTTTGATACGGTAATGAAGTTCGGCCACAATTGTGATATCATCACCATTGAGATTGAGAATGTCAATACCGCGGCGCTAAAAGCATTGGCAAAAGAGGGAAAGAAAGTATATCCGCAGCCTGATGTCATCGAGTTGATCCAGGACAAGCGAAGTCAGAAGATCTTTTATCGTGACTGCAACATCCCAACTGCAGAGTTCATCCTTGTAGAAAATTCAGGGGATGTCAGAAAACGCGAGGACTATTTGCCAGCGGTTAATAAGCTTGGCAGGGAGGGTTACGACGGCAGGGGAGTTCAGATTTTGAGATCAAGCGCTCGATATTGATAAAGCCTTTGATGCCCCCGGACTGCTTGAAAAGCTGATAGATTTTGACAAAGAAATTTCGGTTATAGTAGCCCGCAATGTCCATGGTGAAATCAAGTCATTTCCCCCTGTAGAAATGGTGTTTCATCCCGAGCAAAATTTAGTGGAATACCTTTTTGCACCTGCGGAGATTTCCAATGAAGTGCAGACAGAAGCGGATCAAATTGCAAGGACGGTTATACATGAGTTGAACATGGTCGGACTACTGGCCGTTGAAATGTTTGTAACCAAAGAAGGCAATGTACTTGTAAATGAGATTGCTCCTCGCCCTCACAACAGCGGGCATCAGACAATTGAAGCCAATGTTACATCGCAATATGAACAGCATTTGCGTGCAATACTGGGCTTGCCGCTGGGTGATACAAGTCTTATCTTACCTAGTGCAATGGTAAACCTTTTGGGTGAGCCCGGTTATACGGGGCCTGCGGTATACCTTGGCTTTGAAGAGGTGGTCACGTTACCTGGTGTTCATGTCCATCTTTATGGTAAACAAATAACTAAGCCATTTCGTAAAATGGGCCATGTCACCATTGTGGATGCCGATGTAAATGCGTTAAAACAGAAGACCAATTTTGTAAAAAAAACTTTAAAAGTAATCTCTTGATTTATGGTGAAGCCTTCCGTCGGAATCGTTATGGGTAGCCAGTCTGATTTGAGAATCATGAAAGAGGCTGCGGAATTTTTGGAAGAACTGGGTATTGTTTATGAACTCACCATTGTTTCTGCCCACCGTACTCCTTTTCGAATGGTAGACTATGCTACGAAAGCCAGGGGTCGCGGTATACGTGTAATCATAGCAGGCGCGGGAGGCGCCGCACATCTACCGGGCATGGTGGCTTCAATGACGTCGTTGCCGGTAATAGGTGTTCCTGTTAAATCATCGAACTCAATTGACGGTTGGGATTCCGTTTTATCCATTTTGCAAATGCCCGCGGGCGTTCCGGTAGCAACCGTCGCGTTGGACGGTGCAAGGAATGCCGGAATTTTAGCGGCTCAAATTCTGGGCGCGCATGACAAAAAACTTGGACGTTCTTTAGACAAATTCAAGAAGTCTTTAAAGACCAAAGTAGAGTCCGCCGCCCGAAAAATAGAATCGAAAGGATGGAAAGACGCTTCATGACCATGTAGTTCTCAATTGCATCGAAAATCTGTAAATTCAGATTAAGAGAATAATTTGGTTATGAAACCCCATGACAAAGGCTGGCTTAAGGAATACATTGAGTTCCGGCAAGGCCTTTTGAAGAATATACCCGTCGATCGTATCCAGAAGGCTTCACATCCTGAGCATTCTCTTTACAGCATTGTCCAGCCGACGGGATTAATGTACGGCCATTCAGTTGAAGATTTCAACCTTCCGGAAAGTGAACAATGGGACGAAAAAGACAGGATGAAGATCTTGCTCGCTGAAAGTCTTATTCGTAGCTCTCTCTTATTTTACGATAAACCTATAAAGAGTCCGGAGGAAATCTCCGGCATTATCCTCAAGACGCTGGAGAGCATTGGTAACTTTTACAATAATATATTTCCAGAACTGTCAACGCCAACAAAGACTATACTGGGAAGAAAGAAGTCCGCGCTTGAGCTTGCCGAAAAAATTCTTGACAAACGAATTGAACACACGAGCAAATTCGCCGGCAATTTCTGGTCCTTTTTCTTTCATAACGCGTTGCTTTTTCTTGATGTCTTTATTTATGGTCAATGGATACACACCAATGCAGATCGTATCGTTGCGGATTTCTTCCGTTACGAAAGGGATGAGCTTCGCTTTTCAGTTGTAAAAGTTATCGCCGCGGCGTCCCACGCTAACAAAGAGATAGTGCATGAAGAGCGAAAACTTTATGAATTATTCATAAACAGCACGGACCTTTCGTCTGAACGCAGAAAAGAAGCGCTAAAGATTTTTGAAGATGGCTTTGCCGTTGAAGATATAAATCTGCCATCGGAAAACTCATGGATCCTGAAGAAGTTCTTTCTTGAGATAGCCATTCTTACCATTTGGGCCGACAAGAAAGTCGAACAAGAAGAGTTAGATTTCTTAAAGAGGTTCTGTCACTATCTGGGCTTCTCCGACGACGATCTCGAATACAGCATGATCGCTATCGAAGCATTTGTGCTTGAGCATTGGGAACAACTTGGGTTCTTGCAGGACAAAAAAGATTACAAGAATGTGAGTGAACAGTTTATCAGACGGGTATCGAGGGTTGCCGAGAAGAACAAAACCCGGCTTATGAAGAGCATGGCGGAAAACGATGAAGTGTCTGAATCTTATGAAAAGGGCGCGGTCCACCGAGTTGAACCCTGATGAAAAAGAGCGGGTAAGACTTACCCTTATCAAAATGTTGAAAACAATTCCAACGTTCGTTATAGTTTCTTTGCCTCAGAAGTTCCTAACTCTTCCAATACTTCTAAAAATCCTACCAAAGAATCTGTTTGCCGAGGGAATCAAGGAATAGAAAACTATTCTTTGTCGGTGTGCTTTCGAGGCACCAATATTGAGAAAACGATGGAGAGTGTAAGGGTTGCGAGAATAACCGAAAAGGACGTATACACCCCTACGTTTATATCAAAGATCTCCAGCAACATTTTTGCGCCAATGAAGAAAAGGATAATTGATAGTCCTTTTTGAAGGAGATAGAATTTGTCGATAATACCGGCGAGGAGAAAAAACATCGCGCGCAATCCCATCACTGCGAAAATATTGGAAGTATAAACGATAAATTCATTTTGTGTTATTGCGAAGGCAGCGGGTATAGAGTCAACGGCAAAAATCAAATCCGTCGTCTCGATGAGCACTATCACCAGAAATAATGGTGTGAACAACAATTTGCCTGCCTCTATCACAACAAACGAGGCACCGCGATCCTCCTTTGTTAGTGGCAGATACCTGCGGCACAGTTTCATTATCGGATTTTTTTCAGGCTCGATCTTCTCATCGCCGTCTTCAAAATAGATCCTGATACCAGAATAAATCAGAAGTACACCAAAAATGTAAAGTATCCAATGGAACTTATGGATAGCCAAGGCTCCTAGAAATATGAAAATCCCTCGAAATACAATCGCACCCAGAATACCCCAGAAAAGGGTCTTGTGATAGTACTCCTCTTTAACCTGAAAGTATTTAAGGATAAGCAAGATCACGAAGATATTATCCACCGATAATGCATACTCCGTCAGGTAGGCAGAGAAGTATTCAACGGCATGGTCGGCTCCATTCCAACGGTAAATAAAAAAGCCGAAAAGCGTGCTGATCAGTACCCAAAAGACTGACTGATACAGGGCCGACTTTGTTGAAATCTTATGTGCTTGCTTATGAAACAAGCCAAGGTCAAGTACAAGAAAGACCACGATGATAAGGGCGAATACACCAAAAAGAATAGTCTCCCTTTCATTATCGTTTCCGAAAAGGGAGAATAGAAGTATGTTCACCACTGATTGCAAGGAGTGTTAAATTCCGGTTATAAGGGTTAAAATATCAAAAAACACAGGTTGTAGAATCCGTGGCTTTCAAAACTACAAATATATTTCGATCCCAGAAATACACATAGCCCATTTATCCCCTGCGTTCTCGAAAAGAAACCCGCATGCAAAAAATTATCCATTACAGCGTTCACAAACTCCCTGGATAAGAAGGTTAACCGCGTTTGCTTTATAACCTTTCGGCAACCTAACGGACGGTACATCTATATTTAGACAATGGGTCTGACCGCATTTCGTACACTTAAAGTGGACGTGGTCATGATGATGCTCAGCCGTTGTGCAAGCCTCATTGCAGAGGGCGTATTTTAAACTCCCTTCATCATCAAGAACCTTATGAATAAGACCCTTGTCAAGGAACGTTTTCAGGGTTCTGTAAACGGTAACGCGATCCAACGAGTTGTCAATCTCCTTTTCAATATCACCGTGCGAAAGAGCGTGGTTTTTTTTCAGGAACAGGTGAAGAATCTCCTGCCGATTGGGAGTTGATCTCAGCTTGAAGCCTTTGAGCAATGTTTCGGACATGGGACTCATCCTTCCATGTGTTTAATGTAACTGGAGTTTAAGCAAGTTACTATAAATACCATTATTACGTTCGGTAAGCTCCTCGTGGGACCCCACTTCAGCAAGCCCGCCTTCCTTGATAACAAAAATACGATCAACTTTCTTAATAGTACTGAGCCGATGGGCAATGATTATTGACGTACGTCCTTCCATGAGCTTTTCAAGAGCATCCTGAACCAGTTTTTCCGACTGGGCGTCCAATGAGCTTGTTGCTTCATCCAGGACAAGGATGGCCGGATCCTTAAGTATTGCACGTGCAATTGCTACCCGTTGTCTCTGGCCCCCAGAAAGTTTTACACCACGCTCGCCAACTATAGTTTCGAATTTATCCGGAAAACTCTCGATGAATTCAAGTGCGTTCCCCTTACGTGCCGCTTCCCTTATCTCTTCAAACGTTGCACCGGGCTTTCCGTAAGCAATGTTCTCTTTAATTGTCCCGCCAAATAATATGATCTCCTGAGGAACTATACCAATATTCTTACGATACGCCGTTAGGTTGAAGTCTTGCACGGAGGTGCCATCTACGTTCACTACACCAAACTCAACAGGATAGAAACGCATCAGGAGGTTAATGATCGTAGACTTGCCCGAACCACTTGCGCCGACAAGTGCTACCCTTTCACCCGGGTCAATTCGAAAATTCAATTGCCTTAGCACTGTGAATTCTTTTCTGGTGGGATAAGAGAAAGACACGTCTGTGAATTCAATCTCTCCACGCAATTTTACACTCGACGGGTCTTCAGACTCCTGTTCATCTTTTTCGCGCAGGATTTCAAAGACTCTTTCAGACGCACCGATAGCACGCTGCAACTGCGCATAGATATCCCCAAGGCCGGCAATAGAGCCGCCGATGAATGACATATAGATCACGAATGAAAACAGCTCGCCTACTGTGATTTCATTTGTCTTCACCAACGAAGCGCCAAACCACCCGACCGCTCACTATACCTCCCAGGAGGGCGAAGATGACAAATGAAATAAACAGCCCACGAAATCTGGCCGCACGAATGGCTACATTAACCACTTCCTTAAGTGACGCCGCATACCTTGCTATTTCAAATAGTTCATTTGTAAATGCCTTAACAACCGAAATAGATTGTAACGATTCTTCAACAATCACATTTGATGCAGCCAACTGGTCCTGGGTTTTCTTTGACAACTTACGGATGTATTTGCCGAAGATTAGTGCAAGTATCACGAGCACCGGGAAGGTCAACAACATAAAACCTGTGAGTTTCGGCGTCAAATAAAAAATGATAGCGGTGCCGAAGACCAACGTTAATACTTGCCTTAGTAGCTCGGCTAATGTAAACGAGAACATGTCAGACAGTGTACCTACATCCGAGGTGATCCTGCTCATTAGCTCGCCAACCCTTCTGTTGTCATAAAAGCTAAACGGGAGCCAAATAATTCGAGTGTATAGAGCGGTTCTAAGGTCCGCCAACGAGCGTTCACTTACCAGCGCAAATGTGTAAACGCGCGTGAATGAAAAGATGCCCTGTACGAAAAGCACAACTATCAACGCAAGGGCTACCTGATCAATTGAGTTGAAATATGAAACCGATTTGCCTTGCGCAACATCTAACAACGCGCCGGCAAGATATGGAAATGCCAAAATCGTCACGGTCGATAACCCGAGCGATGCTAATCCCGCGAAGAACCATCCTTTGTAAGCTGAAGTAAATTTAAAGATGCCAAGAAGCTGGCCCAGGCTTTTTTTATTGATTGGCCTTTTTTCTTCCTCACGCAATGCTTCCCTGTTTCTCTTAGCCATGATAATTTCAATTTAACGCCAGCGATCCTGTTATGTGATATTGTACAGTATCATCTAACAACATTTTCTGGCCACCGACAATATTGTATGAGGTCAGAACGATCGTGTCACCGAATTGTTGGAAATCCATTGTCAGGTCACGCAAACTTGTATAAAGGGAATTCGATTCCTTAAACTGCGCTTCAAGTCTTCTTAACTTGTTCGGGCTTTGGTAATAATAAATCTTAATATATCTAACCGGAAGATCTTCTGTCGTGGTAAAAGCTTTCACCTTTAAGTTGCTTCTACTGTCTGAAAGATCTTCGATTGAATAATAGCTCCTGTTGATTGGCTTATTAATGACGTCAAGGGCCGTAAAGATCTCCAGTTCATTTCGCCAGGCTATGATGTCTTTGGGAGCTAACGATATTTCTTCTTCCTTTCCGCCCAGAAGAACTATCTTTTTTAAGTGGGCTTTCTTGGCAGACAAGTAATTGGCCTGAGCCTGGAGAAGGCTATCAACCGGATACAGAGCCTTTGTTTTTTTGCCATCGGAACATGAAACCAATGAGCCAATAAGAATAAGAACGATTAAACGCTGCATAGACAAATACCCTACTGCTAGTTAACCAGAATCTCTCCGGTCATTTGTTTCGGAATAGTTAAACCCATTAAAGTCAGGATGGTTGGGGCCAAATCGCCAAGCTTTCCGTCCTTTAATTTACCCTTATACGAGTCGTCAACAAGTATACAGGGCACCAGGTTCGTAGTGTGGGCTGTGTTCGGAGTTCCGTCATCATTTATCATCATATCGGCATTGCCGTGGTCCGCTATTATTATTGTACTATATCCGTTCCGCAGCGCTGCCTCTGTCACCTTTTGAGCGCAAGAATCTACCGTCTCACATGCTTTGACAGCCGCCGCAAATACACCCGTGTGTCCAACCATATCAGGGTTGGCGAAATTGAGACAGATAAAGTCTGCTGATTTCTTGTCCAACTCCGGAATGATCTTATCCTTAATGTCGTTAGCACTCATCTCTGGAGCAAGATCGTATGTGGCAACTTTAGGAGAAGGACAAAGTATTCGCGACTCTCCTGGAAAAGGTTCCTCTCTTCCCCCTGAAAAGAAAAACGTCACGTGAGGATACTTCTCCGTCTCAGCAATACGAATTTGTTTTTTGTTTTCCGCTGATACCACTTCACCAAGGGTCTTGTCGAGGTTATCCTTGTCAAAAATGGTTTTGACGTTTTGAAACGAATCGTCGTAGTTGGTGAGCGTTACGTAATATAACGGCAGCTTCTTCATATCGTGCTCCGGAAAATTCTTTTGAGTTAGCACTTCTGTGATCTCACGCCCGCGGTCGGTGCGGAAGTTGAAGCACAAAACGACATCACCTTCCTTGATAACGCCAACGGGTTGCTGATTTGCGTCAACAACAACTATAGGCTTTATAAATTCATCTGTCACATTGTTATCGTACGACTTCTGTACGGATGCTAAAGGTGACGCAGTCCGTTCTCCGAGCCCCTTTAACTAAAACGTCGTAGGCAAGTTTTACTCGTTCCCAACGTTTATCTCTGTCCATTGCATAGTACCTGCCGATAATGCTGGCCAGTGTGCCCAGTGGTCTTACTCAAATGATCGATAACATCTTTTAAATATCCATATCCGCCTTTCGGATCAGTATCTCGTCCATCGGTAAAAGCATGAATGAACAGGTTTTTTATGCCGTTATTTGATGCTATCGTTATTAAGACCCTTCAGGTGATCAATGTGAGAATGAACACCACCATCAGATAGCAGGCCCATGTAATGAACGTTCTTATTATTCTTCTTCGCGTAGTCAAATGCCTCGAGCAATACAGCGTTTGTGTCCAGCTCTTTCTCTTCAATGGCTTTGTTAACTCGAACCAGATCCTGATATACCACCCGGCCCGCACCGATGTTCATGTGTCCCACTTCGGAATTTCCCATTTGTCCGGCTGGTAGCCCTACCGCCAAGCCTGATGCTTCCAGTTTACTATTAGCGTATTTTGGATATAGTGAATTAATAAAAGGTGTTTTGGCGTTATCGATCGCCGACACGGCTTTATTCTTGGCTATTCCCCAGCCGTCCAAAATCATCAGTAAAACTTTCTTATTCATTTGAAAATTGAGTTTTAGGGGTTGTCAATTAAGAGGCGCAAATATAATCAGGAATGTAGGAATAAAGGGTTATAACGCTAAACAACCCAGTAATCGATTGCGTGGCCGGCCATAAATCAATATTTGACTATCTTGCGACAATGGCATAGTTTTCGCCGAACCTTATAACCATGAGATTGAACAGTTATTTTTTTGTCTTGGTTTTTCTGTTGGCTGGCACGCATACCACAGTACTTAGGGCGCAAGGAGACGTAATTAACCAGGTGAAGGAGACTATTAAAGCAGGAAGCGCAAAAGAACTGTCGAGGTTTCTAAATTCTACGGTTGATGTCACCCTGGACGACGGTGCACAGTCGTACAGTAAGGCACAGGCCGAATTTGTTTTCCGTGATTTTTTCAAGCAGCACCCTCCCGGTGAATTCAGCATCATCCACCAGGGAACGTCGAAGGGTGGCCAGACTTTTGGTATTGGGCAATACAAGAGCGGTAGCGAAACCTATCGCGTTTACATGAAAATCAAGGCTGTCGAGAATCAACAGCTTGTTCATGAAATTTCCTTCGCCAAGGAGTAACTTCATTTCAATTATCAGGGTCAACCTTGTAATTTGCGAACTTCTTTTTCATGGCAGTTCCAGATTACATTTCAGAAGATTTCCTTCATAGCTTCATTGCAGCGGCCTTAGCCGAAGACATAGGAGATGGGGACCATTCTACCCTGGCGGCCATCCCTGAAACTGCTACCAAGCGGGCGCGCCTTCTTGTAAAGGACAGTGGTATCCTGGCTGGCGTAGCGTTGGCAGTCAGGATCTTCCAACATTATGATCCGGACTTGAGCATAGAAACATACCTACACGACGGTGCAATAATAAAAAGAGGCGACATCGCTTTTTCTGTCTCCGGTTCCGCGCGATCTCTGCTGACAACAGAAAGGCTAGTTTTGAACTGTATGCAAAGGATGAGTGGGATCGCAACAAAGACCCAACACCTGGTAGGACTGATTGCAGGAACGAAGGCCAAGCTTCTCGACACACGGAAGACGACTCCAAACTTCAGACTGTTGGAAAAATGGGCTGTGTCCATTGGTGGCGGAGAAAACCACCGACTGGGATTGTTTGATATGATTATGCTGAAAGACAATCATACAGACATGGCAGGCGGGATTGGGCAAGCAATCAATCGGACAAAAGAGTATCTTCGCGCCGAAAATAAAAACCTGCGCATCGAGGTTGAAACACGCAACCTTGATGAGGTCCGGCAGGTGCTTGAGGCCGGCGGCGTAGATGTAATCATGCTCGATAACATGAGTACAGACCAGATGAAAGAAGCGATACAACTTATCGATGGACGATGTAAGACTGAAGCAAGTGGTAATATAACCGAGGAAACCATCCGCAACGTGGCCAACTGCGGGGTTGATTATATTTCAGTTGGTGCCTTAACCCATTCCGTTAAAAGTTTGGATTTGAGCCTGAAGGCGTATTAATATTTATAAGGACGGATTTTATTTGCCGAATGATTGATAACAAAGAACTATGATTGTTAGAACCAAAAATTACAAGCTGGAAAAAAAGATATACATCAATACAGCGTTGAAAGCCATATTAAAGAAACAAGGTTGGATTGCAGCGGCCGTGCGCGTTGTTACTTTGTCTGTGCTATTTTATTCCTGGAGTCGCATCTATCTGGTGGTTTATTGGCGCTGTGATCGGACTCGGACTTTATGTCCTCTTCTGGTGGATCCAATTTTACGGTGTTACACAACTTGATCAAGGCAAAATGCTGTTTGAGAAGTTCTCGTATGAGATCAGCAGCCAGCAAATTCTGATGAAAATAAATCCGCGCGAAGGGATGCCGTTAAAGTGGGACCAGATCAAAAGCGCCGCGATAGGAAAGGACCACATTGTTCTATTCGTGAACAAAGCGCAAATAATTTACTGGCCATTCAAGATCTTCAACACAGACAATGAACGTAAATTCGTGATGAGCATTCTTAGGAATAAGGGTCTTGTGAAGTAATTGTCTGCTTAATATATTTTCGTAGAGTCAGATCTGTTTCAGGTCTGACTTTTTAATTTTATCCTGTGAAAAAGAGTAAGCAACCTTCTACTGACGTAAAGCAAAAGATCAACAAATACTGTGCATACCAGGAACGAACGCACCTCGAAGTCAGGAACAAACTCTTTGAATATGGCCTGGCATCGGATGATGTAGACCTGTTAATAAGCCAGCTTATCACCGACGGTTATTTGAATGAGGAGAGATTTGCCAAAACGTTTGCTGGTGGAAAATTCCGGATCAAGGGATGGGGTCGCATAAAGATAATTCACGAGCTAGAAGCGAAAGGACTCACGAAGAACTGTATTCACCTTGGCTTGAAAGAAATTGCTGAAGCTGACTATGTCGAAAGCCTTCAGATCCTGTTAAAGAAAAAGGCGGCGATCGTCCAGGCGGACGATGATTTCATCAGGCGAGACAAGATTGCGAGATATGCTATTCAAAAGGGTTTTGAGCCTGAATTGGTTTGGCGCTGGATCAAAGAGATCGACTTATAGCCTGGCTTTTTACTGGCAGTATTGTCACTTTTTTGTTATAATTTGCGTTAAGACAAGGTAAAGGTGCAATCAATGAAACACAAATCAGATAATAAAGAGCACTGGGTCTCTAACAAAGAAAAGAAAAGCCGTGAGCTTGTATATAAGCTCATCGATATCAACAAGGAAATCGACGGTGAGGGGAAGACCTTTCGTCTCGGTGGAAAAGTATACTTTGTAAGGGAGTTGGGTTAAACTTCGTCGAGCTTTGGCGTTAGCTGTATCTACTCTTTTCCTCTTCCTATTTATACTTCCCGGTATAACATTTAAAAGAGCATACCTTTCGTCTGTATTTTCCCGCAAACTTAAGTTCTCGGGCTTGCTCGACGAAGTCTTCTGGGCAGTCTTCCCGTCGATCATAATGCACTTCGTGTCCTATGCTATTCTCCACGTCGCAAAATCTGTCCTTCAATTTGATTTCGATCTAACGGTAGTCCTAAGCAAAGCACTGTTTGAAGGAGAGAGTGAAGAATACGCCAGTGTTTTTCTGACCTACCTATACTATTGCACGTTTGTAATTGCTGTTTCCTTTGTGGCGGGACATTTGAGCCGAAAAGTTGTAAGAGGATTGAAGTTTGACAGAAAGTTCAGGCTGTTCCGATTCACTAACGATTGGCATTACTTGCTTAGCGGGGAGTTCCTGGATTTCCCGGAGGTACCCGACCATCCCGAAGAGGTAAGTTTTAAGCTGGTTAACGCATTGACAAATGTAGGAGACAAACAAATGATCTACATCGGCGAGCTTATTCATTTCACCTTATCCGATGAAGGCGGACTGGAAAATATTGTGCTCAAGGATGCTAAGAGAAGGCTCCTCGAAGACGATCTCCTTGAGAACCGTTATTACGAGATCCCAGGGAGATATATCACCATCCCTTATAAAACGATCATCAACATCAATATCCGCTATTTCTATCTCGAAGAAATAACAAGCGAATATGACGAGGACAAACTCCTTTAGAATAGTCGATGGTTAATTGGTCAATGGTCGATGGCCTGTATCTAAGTTCCCCAATTGTTTGCTCGCAACTATTCCATTACTGACCGACAAGAAAAACTGCGTTGGAAAAAAGTAGTTTCCCCGACTCCCAGAAGCAACGGAACAACGGATTGTCGACTAAATAAACAATGTTTCCCTGTCCTTTTTGTTCCACACCCAAGACGAGGCTGTTGTCGAGTTTTCGATTGATTCTCACCCCTGCAAATCCTTGTATGGGCTTAGCCTTACCTTTGATAATTCCCACATTCCACCCATTTTCGAGGTAGCCGAAACGTAACTCGTTTGTCTTGAGCGTATAATAAGTATCCTTTAACCCAAAGGACAATGGATGTGAGCTATCAAGAGATACCTTGTACACAGCGCCTGAAATCGACTCAGATAATCCCTTGCGCTCTGCGTCTTCATATCGGGTAAGTGCTTCCTTCTCCTTTAGCTCTTTATCTTTCTTTTCAGCATCCGTTTTTTCGCTCTCCTTGGCATATTTTTTAAGCGCGAAACCTTTTTGATCAACAAATGCATTCAGCCCGTTTGCAATCACAATTAGTTTTCCTCCAGCAGCAACCCAGTTACCGACCTGGCCAAGCGTAGACTCATCAAACAACCGGTAATTTCCCTCAGGCACAATCAACACATCATATTTTTTTAGAGTCGACGCTCTTTATATAATCTGTGCCGATTTGTGTAATCGGGTAGTGGATCTGCTGTTCAAAAAAATGCCATATCTCACCCGCCGAAAGCGATGATGTCTGTTCCCCAAATAGCACTGCTACCGAAGGCGCCTTAACAAATTTCACTTCACTTGATCCGATATCCTTGCCGCGCTCTACAAACCCCGTTGGAGAAGTGAAGATCTTTCTTCCCATGTTCCGGGCAAGATTTTGAACCGTGTTATCAAAGTCTGCTACGCCCTCATTATTTCTCCTCGTGATAAGCAATGTTCCTGCATCGAAATTCTGCCCGTTAACCGAAAAAGCTTTTTCGGCAATTCTTACCTTAATTCCATTGCGCATCAATGCGGCCATAAATTCAACGTCGCGGACACTCTGATATGTAAATATGTATGAATAAGGTTTACCTGTAACTGGAGCATTGTCGACTTCCTTTAATTGCAAAGGCTTACCAACATTGATGCGCTCATTCAAGGCATACGCCTTAAGGTTGTATGAATACATCAAATTCCAGGCGGTGATGTCATACGTGAGTGAGTCCGGCAGCTTTGACTGTGGTTCAAACACTGTCGTTATGAATCGCGATTTCGGCTGGTAGATATTCACGACGATATCGTCTGTTGTCAGATTGAATGTCGAGCTGGTTTGAGTTTGATAATCAAAACCCTTGACTGCTTTACCGGCGGCTGGATGACCATACTTGATCGCATGTGTGTCCATCCACTTCGCAAGCTTGAGAATTTTATCGGGATTGTTGTCCGCCTTAATTACGTATGTCTTGTAAGGAGCAGCAGGACCATTGTTGTTCTCACGAAAGAACTTTTCAAATTCATCAACGACTTTGGTGGCATTTTGAGAAGTGATTTCTACGGTTGAAAGTCCGGACGTATAATGATGCGTGAGTCTGTCTTTCAGTGTCAGCGGATCTCCTTCCTGGGTAGTAATACTTAAGCCACCATATCCACCGCCACCCTGTTCGTAGGTCATCCCGATCGCGCCGCTGTAGGTCGGATAGGTGTCTCCGTAACTTGGATAATAAAGATCAAATCTCTCCTTCGTAAAATATAACCATCCGTGCTCGTCAAAATGTTTGGCATTGTTTTTCCCGATCATTACCTGAAATTCACGTTGCCAGTTTGAAATCACTTCATGGAAAGGCTCGACGGCTGGTGCGAAATAGTAAGGATTGTTATATCCTTGTTCGTGAAAGTCAATGTGAACATGAGGCATCCATTGATTGTAAACCTTAAGCCTTTGCTGGGATTCTATTTGTGTTTCCCATGCCCAATCCCTGTTCAGATCGAATAGGTAGTGATTGGCTCTTCCGCCGGGCCACGGCTCCCGGTGTTCTCTTGCATCACCACTTGGATTTGCGGGGAGATTGAAATACTGGTTATAAAAATTCGCATATCTGTCACGGCCGTCCGGGTTGATGCAGGGATCGATGATAACGATAGTATTTTTCAGCCACTCCTGCGTTTTAGCATTTGCCGGGTTCGCCAGCTCGTACAAAGTCAGCATTGAAGCTTCCAACGAACTGGACTCATTTCCATGCACATTGTAACTCATCCAAACAATGGCTTTCTTGTCCGTTGATGGAGCTCCGTCGACGAGGCCTGTCCTCTTGAGATTGTCGGTTCGGATTTGTTCCCTGTTGTTAAAATTTTCGGGCGACGTAATTATCGCATAAACCAATGGGCGATGCTCATACGTTTCGCCATAGGTTATCAGCTCAACATTTGGGAGCTCGTCGGCAACATGTTTGAAGTATTCCATTACCCGGTGATGACGAGTGAATCGATCACCAAGCTCGTATCCTAAAAATTCTTTGGGGCTTTGGATTTTTTGTCCCGTAACATTAAAGGCCACACACGCAATTAGACAGCTGACCAGGCAAAGTTTCTTCATAAACAGATTTCAATGATAATTAAGCCTGAAATATGCTCAAAATGAATTTGTGAAACCAATGAATATTACAGAAGGCGTTTGATCTGAGGTAAGTGGTGATGATAATGTTCCCTCATAAACATCAGGCATTGACTCACATCGAAGCGGCCGGCAACCGGGTGCTTGTAGATCAGTTTGTTAACATTCCGATCTGTAATGGAATCTAAAAATTCTTTAAGGTCCTGCCTCGTGGCGTTCCAACTGGTAAGCAGTTGAGGAAACGGTAAGGCTTCCGGTGTATTCGATACGACGTGCTTCGGTGCTTTGAATTTCAAAGGCAATCGTTGTGAAATTTCCAGGACTGCATATCGAATTTTTTCGGCTAACCCGGAATTCCTTAATTGCTCAACTCCGAGCGACTTCTTTTTAAGATACCGGATCGTGAGCTGTTCTGACGTGACAAGGTGAGTAAGGATTTCATTTACCGACCATTTGTCTTTGGAAGGCTTTAGACTTAGTGTGTCGCCCGATGCCTTAGATAGTTCAGCCATCAGTCTGGCGCGGTCATCTTCGAGTTGTTCGTAAAGTAGCCTTGAGCTTGTTGTTCACGTTTTGCAGGTATCCTTTAAAAATACTTATCTTTAATTAAACCAACCTAATCAAATCCTATGGAGACTCAAACACAAGCTCAGGTACTGACTGTCAAAGATTGGATTATCACCATTCTGATCACAGCTATTCCACTAGTCGGATTTATAATGCTTTTTGTGTGGGCCTTTGGCTCTAATGAAAATCCCAATAAATCAAATTGGGCAAAAGCTTCATTAATTTGGGTTGCAATAGGCATGGTGCTTATGTTCTTCCTATGGGGAACTATCGCCGCGCTCTTTGTCGCAGGCGGTGGTGCAGATAATTTCGATAGTTTCAACTAACCTTTTGAAACCAACGGGCCAGGTTTACATACCTGGCTTTTTTTATTTGCAGTTCTTTTTGATCTCTGTTTTTGCTTCGGACGAACCTAACTCCTCGGCCCGCTTGAAGTCCAGGCAAGCGTCATACTTATTATTCATAGTTAGTTTGACGAGTGCGCGTTGGTAATAAGTTTCAGGATCAGTTGGGTATAGTTCAATTGATGAGGAGTAGTCTTCGATAGCTCCGGCGTAGTCACCTTTATCAGTCTTACTGAGTGCCCTGTTATCAAAGTAGACCGGATTGGAATCGTCAAGCTCGATCGCCTTCGTATAATCGGCAATAGCGCCATCGTGATCTTCGAGGTTATACTTTGTAACGCCTCTGAGATTGTAAGTTTCAGGCTCCTCGGGATTTAATTCAATGGACTTTGTATAATCATCTAAAGCTTCCTTAAAATTCTGTTTTGATCCCTTTGCCAATGCTCTGTTCTCATAAGTTTGAGCGTCTTTAGGGTCAAGCTTAATCGCTTCATTGTAATCAGCAATAGCCAGGTCGAGGTTGCCAACGTTATAATGTGCAACTCCCCGGAAGTTAAACAAGCTCGGATCCGACTTGTCAAGCTCAATCGCTTTTGAATAGTCATCGATCGCACTGACAAACTCACCTAGCTCGGCCTTTGCCACTCCACGATTGAAATATTTGTCGGCATCAATGGGCCCAAGCTCAAGTGCTTTTGAAAAATCAAAATAGGCACCTTGAAGATCTTCGATGTTGTATTTGGCCAAGCCACGATTGCTATACGCTTCCGAATATTTTGGATTGAACTTTATTGCCTTGTCAAAATCCGACAAAGCGTCTTCGTCGTCACCCAATGCCATCTTTGCTTCACCTCGGTTATTTAATGCTTCCGCAAATGTAGAGTCTGCTTCCAGCGCAAAATTGTAGTCCCCAATAGCACCATAAAAGTCATTCAAACCCGCCTTTGCCTGGCCCCGGAGATTGAGTGCAATCTTATTTCGCGGATTTGTTTCAATAATTTTGGTCAGATCGGCTTTCGCATTCGAAAACTCACCAGCGTCAATCTTTTTCTTAGCCGCATCAAGCTGTGGATCCTGGCAAAAAACGGAGCTGCTCAGCAACAGGAACAGAACTGTCCAGATAACTATTTTCATCCTCATGATTTAATCATCGCCAAGTTAGAAATAAAATAACCGCGGCTCAATGGATTCCGCCGATTTGGTTCGCCATGGTCATAATGAAATAAAACTTGTACTGTCCTGGATGCTCTCCAGATCACCTATAATCCGCCCGGAAAAATTCTTAAACCGATTAGGGTATTCGGCGTATCTTGATGAATCATATTTTATCTATGAAGAGAATTGTAACAGTTGCCGCCGCTTTTTTGGTGTACTTGTCTGCCTGTGGGCAGGAAAAGCCATTGGATATGAAGATGGATTTCGAGGACTACGATCCGCCCTCAACGCTGGTTGTACCCGAGCACAAACTTACCCGCGCGAAGTTTCCTTTTATCGATGTCCACAATCACCAGTTCAATATGACATCGCAGGATCTTAGCGAACTGACGAAGCAAATGGACAAATTGAACATGGCTGTTATGGTTAACCTCAGCGGCCGGGGTAGGGGAAGTACCGAACACCTGGAAAAATCCCTTGAGAACGTCAAGCAGTCTTTTCCCAAACGTTTTATAGTTTTTACGAACATGGATTTCGCCGCTATTGATGATCCCGATTGGCAGGGTCGTATGGTCAAACAGTTGGAGGAAGATGTGAAGAAAGGAGCGAATGGACTTAAGATTTATAAGAGTCTTGGAATGTTCAATAAGGACAGCAAAGGGGACCGTATTCATATCGATGACCCACGTATCGATCCGATATGGGCCAAATGCGGCGAGCTTGGCATTCCGGTGTTGATCCATGCGGCCGACCCCAAGCAGTTTTGGCAGCCTATCGACAAGAACAATGAACGGTGGCTTGAGCTAAAACTTCACCCCGGGCGGCGTCACGATAATGATCCTGTTTCCTGGGAAACTATTATCGCGGAGCAACACAACATTTTCAAGAAACATCCAAAGACAAAATTTATCAATGCTCACTTGGGATGGTACGGTAGTGACCTTCAGAAATTGGCAAGCCTTATGGACGAGTTCCCAAACATGTATTCCGAAATCGGAGCTGTCATTGCAGAGCTTGGCCGCCAACCGAGAGCGGCGCGAGCATTTCTGATCAAATATCAGGATCGGGTTATGTTCGGGAAAGATTCCTGGGTTCCAGAGGAATATGAAACTTACTTCCGTGTACTTGAAACTGCTGACGAGTATTTCCCCTATCACAAACGGTACCACGCATTCTGGAGAATGTATGGCCTGGACCTGCCAGACGATGTACTAAAAAAGATCTATTATAAGAACGCTCTTAAAGTAATACCCAATATCGACGGAAGTCAGTTCCCTAAGTAGGGTCTGCTGTAAAAGTTATATCATCTTTTTCCCGCAGAATTCGCTGATCGAAAGCACGCAGATTTGCGCTGAAAACTTCCTCTGCGATTTTCTGCGGTATTTTAAGTCCGCGACGATCTGCGGGAGATGCATTTCAGGTGCAAAGTTTTTTTTGGATTACTTTATTTTTTCAGCAGACCCTAAGTACCTTCTGTTACTTCTCTCACTCTTTTGTTTTGTTGACTCCTCCCAGACGGAAACCAATTCCTGTTGACATTTGGAATGGCCGGTATTCAAAATACGTCTCGGTGGCGGGAATAGAAAAACCTGCCTGAAAAATGAAGAAGAAGTGATTATCCATCAGGTTCACCTTTCCCGCAACGGCTGGTTCGATGAACACCACGGGGTCCGCTTCTATAGGATAGCTTACAATGTCATTTGAGAACGTTGTGAAGTCGACAAGTGAAATTCTGGGTATGAATGATACATGCATTACCTTTTTGTTTAGCCCAAACGCAGGCTGAATAAAGTAGCGCTCGAATTCTCCCGTTGCACGTTCGCTTTGTGTACCCCACCATTCATACTCATCATAGCTTGCGCCTTTTCCCTTACCATAACCGGCAAAGACCTCGTAGCACCAGTTACCCTGGTTTTCATAATAACCGAGTCCGCCTTCAAAGAACTTGTGATAGTGATATCCAAATTCATCATCAGAGTCATAATTGTTTTTGTTCCGTTCGGCGAACGAATAGTTGGCCATTACTCCAATATGATTGGTGACCGAGACTGCACCTTGCAAATCAATACCATTTCCGAACTGCATAGACCCTTGAAATTCTCCGGCTTTAGAAAATAACGGAGAATTCCTCACATTGGGAACGTAAACCGGAGCGCATGAAGATGCTACTAACAGGAGTACAAAAAATTTCTTCATTTCGGTATTTGTTGATATAGTAATTTTATGAAAAAGCAGTAAAATGAATCTTAATACTGAAACGATCGATAAGGTAATCGAGGGCAGAAGATCTGTCTACCAGCAACAATACAGCGGTGAACGGGTCGATGATGCTATTGTGAGAAAAATTCTGAGCAATGCAAACTGGGCGCCAACACACAAATTGACAGAACCATGGAGATTTGTTGTGTTCACGGGGGATGGCTTAAAGAAACTTGCATCCTTTCAAGCTGAACTGTACAAAAAAGTCACGACTGCCGACTCAACATTTAAGGAAGACCGTTACCAGAATCTGTTAACCAAACCGATGCTTTCATCGCATATCATTGCCGTTGGCATGAAAAGAGATGAAAAAAAATCTGTGCCCGAAATTGAAGAGATCGGCGCTGTCTTTTGTGCGATTGAGAACATGTACCTTACGGCTACAGCTTACGGTGTTGGATGTTATCTCAGCACGGGAGGCGTAACCTATTTTGACGAAGCGAAGGAATTCTTCGGACTTGGTACTGAAGACAGACTAATTGGTTTCTTCAACCTTGGTATGCCACGGATCGATGTGCCATCAGGCAAACGCAAGCCAATTGAAGATAAAGTAACTTGGGTCAATTGAGTTTTTGACCGATGAGATAGATCATTCCACTTATGCGTTGTGTCGAAAGTAGTTTAATCCTATTTCGGTCAAGGGCTTCTATAATATACCCTTCACTCAACCTAAGCTTTGGATAACAACTTACTTTTTGGATCCACGTCCCTGATTGCCATTCGTGCAGGATATCGTGAACCATAACATGGTTCGGGAAATACTCCAGGAAACAGGTTAATATTCTGGTCTCATCACTTCGAACCGGAATAAATCTCTCTGGTCCATTAAGCTCTGTGATCAGCTCACGGAATGAGATTACCGTCCTTCCGCCAGGTGCGAGATGTTGCGAAATATTCGCCAGCAATTGTTCGACGTGACCAATGGTTTCAAGATGAGTTATTGTATCTCCCATACAAACAATTGCATCTGCTTGTCCATTAAAGTTTAAGAGAAAATTACCCGCCTCGTCACAAACCGTATTGATATGCAGATCCTTTTTATGTGAGATCAACTCATCAAGCAACTGTCTATTAAAATCGACAGCAATCACTTCGAACCCGAGCTTCGCCAATGAGATGCTTTGTAAACCATTACCGGCGCCGATATCAATTGCGATCTTGTTGCCTTTTGGCGTGATCCCATTTCTGATAAAAAAATCCTCTTGAGCTTGTTGCTTTTCACTGAAGTTGCCGACCATCCAGGAATAGAAATGTGCCAAGTGATTATCGTAGTGATTTTTTGCAGTCATATCCTTCTAAACGGCCGGATAAAATTGGGGGTTTTGCGGAACGTTATTTCTTTACTCTTTTGGAGCGAATACTATGCTTTGAAAAATGCACTTTAACTCCTTACAAGGCTGTATAACTTCGTAAACATCAGTGATGCCTTGTTGCGGAGCTTCGGTCTGGTACGCTTTTAGTAATTTCACTTCAAATATTAACGTTATGAAAACACTAGGTTTCGTCGTTTTTGGTCTTTTGTTATCATTTGCTGCGACGGCGCAGGTTGCTGGAAAAATGTTTCCGGACATGGAGGCTGAAACTGTAGAAGACAAAAAAGTAAAACTTCCACAGGAGACAAAGGGCAAGTTTACCTTGCTGGGACTAGCTTATTCAAAAAAATCCGAAGAGGAGCTCAACTCGTGGTTTCAGCCGGTGTTTGATAAGTTCATTCAAAAAACTGGCGGAGTATTAGCTGGTTTTAGCTACGATGTCAACGTCTATTTCATACCAATGTTCACAGGGGTTAATGCCGCCGCTACCGGTACCGCAAAGAGGAAAGCAATAAAGAATATCGATCCTCAGTTATTGCCTTACGTTCTTTTTTACAAAGGCGAATTAAAGCCTTACAAAGACGCCCTTGATTTTGAGAAAAAGGACATTCCCTACTTTTTTGTACTCGATCCGGAAGGAAAAATTGTCTATGCAACATCCGGGAAGTACACAGATGCCAAAATGGACAAAGTAGAAAGCGCGATGGAATAACAGTGATATTTTGACGAATTCGCTCTATCTTGAATCGTCAATTTATCTAAATGAATTTCCTGAGCTTATTATGCCTTGCACTCGCCCCTGGGTGCGCTATTATGCTGTACATTTACTTAAAGGACAAGCACGAGCGAGAACCACTCAGCCTGCTCGTTGTAAGTTTTATCTACGGTTGCATTAGCACGATAGTCACAATGTCCATCAGCTATCCAATCAACCTTTGGATCCTCACAAAAGAAGATGATGTCATCCAACAGTTTTTTAACGCCTTCTTCAAGGTGGCACTTATTGAAGAATTCAGCAAGTTCTTCTTTGTGCGGTTTATTCTCTACAACAACAAAAACTTCAATGAACCTTTTGATGGAATTGTCTACGCTGTGATCGTTAGCATGGGCTTCGCTACAATCGAAAATATCCTTTATGTTTTTGAATTTGGATTCGCTACTGGAATAATGAGATTGTTTACTGCAGTTCCGGCACATGCGGCTTTTGGTATCCTGATGGGATATTTCCTGGGCAAGGCAAAATTCACTCATCGGAAAAATATCCTCCTAAGTATAGCTGCGCTACTGATTCCAACTCTATTCCACGGATCGTATGACTATTTTTGGTTCATCTCTTACGTTCCTGGAATCTGGACAGGCGCGATCCTTTCGTTGATTGTCTCACTGGTTCTATCAAGGAAGGCTATAAGGTTACACCAACAAGCGTCGCCGTTTATAGTTCAAGTAAGGTCGGAGGAGCAGGAGAATAATCTACCGTAACCACTATTCGGTTACTTCAGTTTTTTCATTTCCAGCGTTTTTTTATAATACCCTTTTTCGATAAGTCGTACTAGTTGTTTGGGGGATGGGTCGATCTGATAAAGCTTTTCACCATTGATCTCTACAGAATCTATTTTTATTTCTTTGGAGACCTTATCAAGAAATTCCTTAAACGAAACTCCTTCATCCATTGTCATGTAAAAGAGATCACCATTGGTCTCCTGCTTAATCACCCGCAAGAGCCATTCAGGATTTTCGTTAATGTTAACAAAGTAGTAGCCCTTGAATTTTTTCAGCACAAGACTGTCACCCAGCTCCCCTCCTTTTTTGTCGCTTGCAACAAGGTATCCTTTTGAAGTTACAATCAGGGTATCCGTTGCTCCATCCTTTTCATCAGTAAGGAGATATGAGCCCACGAGTGCCTCCGGCATCTCTTTAAGGATTTTCTTTCCGCGAGGCTGAGGTTCTTTAAATGTGACTTCTTTGCAAGATAAGAGGGCAATGAATACCGAGGCAAGGGCAAGCTTTCTCATTACTTTAGAGCGTTAAGTATAAAGATAGCGAACCAAATGAAGATTTTAATGCAGGCGCAACGCTTCCTCGATATCTTTTAATAAGTCTTCTTTACCTGTAGTGCCTTCCGGCTTTATTTCGTTCGCAACCTGAATTCTTAAAGCGCGAAGACCGATCGCACCAGGCAACTCCTCAAGTTCAAGCTCTTCGATATCATTTGTAATAAACTTCTTACCTATCAGGTATTGGAAATAACGTCTGTATTCATCCTCAACCTTTGCCTGATTATAGACGATCGCGATCTTGCCAGGCTGAGTAAGTCTTTCCCCGGTATTTTTTATGTAGGCTTTGTCGATTCGTTTCTTCACGATTTCGTAACGGATGTCATAAGCTCCTTCTACATCAAATTGTTTTTCATCAGGGCGGAAGCGAATAGAAATCGGCTGGTCGTGTACAAGTATCAGCTGCGTGATTTCAAGGTTATTCTTAAGCTTTGGTTTTAGTACCTCCATCTTTCGATGAATTTCCACCATCGTCATTAGCTGCCACAGATGAAAGTTCTTGAGGTAGAACAAATCGAAAGTTTTCCCCTTTACCAACGAGCTTCCGAGATAGAGAGTAAATTCAACTCCATCTGTTCTATATTTTTCAAAGTAATGGGGAAACATTTCTTGTGCCCGCTCTTCAGCCTCATCCAGATGATTTGAGATCATCTTATTAATCATCCCGAGGCTTTCTTCGAAAGACTTTCTTCGCTTATACACCACACCAAACACAGGATCGAGGTGTGACCGGTATTTTTGAACATACTTTTCAAGAAGTTCGTCGTGCTTCAAAATGTTCAACAAGAGGATTTATCTCTGATTTAAGAAACTCAATGACGCCGCTCTCATCACCGGACGCCAGGCCGCGGTTGATTCTCTGCAACTGCTCTTCCGTCTTGAACATTACTTCTTCAACGACCGGAAGTTTCTTATGCACATAGATCTTCTGCAGCAAATCCTTCGCAAGTTTCAAATTCTGTTGAAAGTCCTTTTGAATCGCTGTATTGCGCTCCGTCGAAGAATTGCGTACATCTGAAAGGCCAAACATCGGATACACATCCTTGAAGACAATTTCTTCCATCGCCTCTGTATCATCGTGCCGTCTCTTGTTAAGGAGATTCACACCGGCTTCGAAAAAGCGCCATTGAACACTTGGGTGAATCGACGTACATTCTTCCTGGATGAGGGCGCGTACTTCTGTTGACATCTCTTCCTTTACACGTTTTACCGCCGCGGTAAACATGGGTAGTACGTTTTCAACTCTGTTAGCGCTTATTGGATTCAGCTTACCGGGCGTTGACGTTGCAAGCTCCAGCATACCTATGGTTTCGCCATCGTCAACCAGCGGTGCGAGCAAGATGTTGTTTATTCCATTCGCCAGAAGAGTTTTCTCTACTTTTGAAGGAAACGGATATTCATTCAGGTTTTCAACGGTAACATACCGTTTTTCCATCCAGCTTCTTTCGTAGACCGACCCCGTAAAATCATCACACGGCCTTTTGTTGACAGGTTGTGCTGCAAGGCTTTCCCAGCATTCAGTCGCACCGTTGTTAAGAATGAGATTATTGCTTGGATCGAGATATGCAATACCAAGCCGCATCTCCGGTATTTCGAACAATGCCCGCAATTTTTGCTGAATGATAGCAAAGCTTTCCCTTCTGATTACGGCATTCTTTTCAAGCAGGTCATATTTAATTGATGACAACATTTCCTGCTCAGTCACATCTATAAGTCGAAGCACCATGAAACCGTGAAATTCATAATCCTCCGGGCGAACATATTGCAACCACAGATCTACATCGTACACCTTCTCCATTAAGAATTTGACGACGTGTTTTTCGATTGGTTTTGGCGGAGTCGTCGCTTTGATCTCGCAAAAATTCGAATTGATATCCACCTTATAGACCCTGTCCAAACCTGTGGAAGGATTCTTTATGGTGAACAGCATCGGTTTTTCGAAGTTCATCTTCACGTTATGAAACTTCTCCAGGATCATCAGGCAGGCTTTGACCGTCTTTCCCAGGGCCATTTGATTGTTCGGAAGATTTGTAACAACCTGTTCGCCGAGTTTGTTGAAGTCTAATGTTTTCTCAAATGCACGTGTGCTGTACAATGATTTGAATTGAAAGGGAAGTATTGCAGCTGCACGGTCGGTGTCCTGGCCAGCGGGAGGTACAACAGCGCTCATAAGAAAATTGATGAGCGTTCTGTGTTTATCAAGGATCGAAAAATCTTCAATTGGCGAACGCAGTTCGGGAGCACCCTGAATTTTTTCGAGCAATTCCTTCGCGAAAGCGGGGACTTCACCTTGATCGATTGCCCGTTCCCAATACTCAATCAACAGCCGAAGATTGAGTACAGACCGAAACGGAAATTCCTTATAAATTGTAGAATTATGCATAGGCCCGAAATTGGAAGTGTGTAGTAGAACGAGAAATTTAAAAGCCGAGTTCTACTTATAAGACGGAAGTATCATAAATTTAGTGTAAGAATGGATAAATGTTCATTTGACTGCTGTTTTCAGCGGTTCCAACTTTTGTATATGACAATGTGTCTATGACATTGTAATGACAGCTTATGAAGACGTGCGGAAAGCTTATTTTTTTGATCGGATTGACTGGATTGTTTGGATGTGATCTCTCTTCGGACAGCAGCGGCATCTTGGTATTCTCTCACAGTTTTGATTTTAGTGAAAGTCAGGGCAATTGGGTGGTGGATTTTAGCGACTTCCCCGCTGGGGTAGATTCCAGCTCATATGAATTAAAATTTGCATACACAGACCGACCCGCTAATCTCGGCGCAAACAAAAAGTCGATGATGCTGTCCGGGAATAACCATAGCGACGATCTTTTTATGTTTATGAAAACGAAGGTAACTGACCTTTCACCCAATACCGATTATACGTTAGTTTTTGAGGTGGAGCTTGCCTCGAATGCTCCTAAAGGCGCTGTAGGTATCGGAGGAGCTCCTGGTGAAAGTGTCTTTCTGAAAGCGGGAGCCGCCGGTACGGAGCCGAAAAAGGTTATCGAAGACAATCAATATGCGTTGAACGTTGACAAGGGAAACCAAAGCGCACCTGGTGAAATCGCAATCGTACTTGGTGATATCGCTGTGTCATATGACACGCAGGATTATGCATTGATCAACCGGAACAACACGGGAAATACTCCATTTATTGCCCGAAGCAATAGCAAAGGAGAGATATGGTTGATTGTGGGTACTGATTCCGGCTTTGAAGGAACGACCACAGTATATTACACCAGAATAAACGTGGTGTTTAGCGCAACGAATTAACGTTTCTTTGTTTTAGTATTCTTTCTCCCGGCTTTTGCTCTGGTTTCCCTACCTATGCGATTATCGCCACGCCGGATCAGTTCGCAAGCTAGTAATACCATTTCTTCGAAATCATTAGCATCATCGGGTAAGTTTTGCCAGTTGCTTTCTTTACCGCCAAAGACATTTATCGAACGCATTGATGGGAACAGCTGCTTCAACGAGCTGTGATGTTCCTTATTAGTAGCGAGCCAAACACCATTATCAGCAATGAAATTCATCTTTTTTCGTAAGATCAACACAATTTTATTGTTCACATATAGCGCAAAGCAACCAAACATTGGGCGAATCTCGACATCTACCGAATAAAGTTGCTCCAACACAAATTCAAAGGGAACGGAAGGTTTCTTCTTCATATCATCCTCCTCAATATAGCTAGCTCTGGGTAGCTAGGTGCCTAGGTAGCCAGGTACCTAGGTAGCCTTTTATTAGCCAGACTCACATAAACAATTTAGTGTAAGGTTAGGGTAGGTTTTCAAAGTTATTGCAAAATCTGGGCGTATAGTTTTGTTCGGGCAAAAAATACGAACCCTTATGAATTTGAAATTTGACCGCGTTCTTTTACTACTCACACTTCTTGCAACACCGGCATTTAGCCAGGAGCAAACCACCACTCAAGAGGACCTTTATGAGTTGTCCCTTGAAGAATTAATGAATGTGCCGATTAACTCTGCGTCCAAAAAAGACGAAACGTTATTTGATGCACCTCTCTCAAGCTACACTATAACCAAAGCCGACTTAGAGAAATCGGGTGCTACTTCCATTATGGAAGCGCTCAGACTTGCGCCTGGTGTTATTGTTCGTGAACAGGCCAATGGCATGTACGACATCCATATCAGGGGAATGGAAAACCTTACGAGAACAAACGGCACTTTTTTAAAGGCCAACGCTTATACGCTCGTCATGATAGACAACAGACCCGTATTTAATCATGGACTGGGTGGAACAAACTGGGAGTCACTTTCAATCGATATTAACGACGTTGAACGGATTGAAATAGTCCGGGGGCCTTCGTCGCCGTTATTCGGGCCAAATGCAGTAACAGGAGTCATAAACATAATCACCAAGCGTCTTGGCGATTCAAAGACCATTGCAACAGCGAACGTGCAAGCAGGTACGTTGGGTACTGCCATCGCGAATGCAAGCGTTGGAAAGAAATTAGGCGACAAATTCAGCGTGATCGTCTCAGGAAATTTCCAAAACAGAAACAGAGTTGACAGTGAGTATTATAACGAAGGAATGGGAAGCTATCTTCCGCTTGAGCAATTCATTACTGACCCAGCTACACGCAGCAAGCAATATCCGGACCCTAGCAGAGCGTTAAATAAATGGGGTGTAAATGGATACTTGAATTACAAAGCGGCAGATAAAATTTCATTTGATCTTACCCTTACTCATCAGGAGGCATCGTTCCAAAAAATCTGGATCTCAAATCCTTTGGTCGACGGACTCACCGATAACTCTTCAGCCAATCTGAATGCAAAAATACACGACCTCAACATAAGGGCATCATATCTGAAAGGTCACAATGTTGATGACCGTTTCAATGTTCCTTACGCTGAATACGATTTTAACGTGGGAGATGTAGTTGCTGAGTACGACATTAAGCTTGGTGATAATTACACAATAACTCCCGGCGTAAGCTACCAGTCCGTAACTTTTGACGACCGCGATTACATCAATCCAGACATGGGCGTAATTGGTTTGTTCAATAGCGAAAATACGATCACTACAACAGCTGGTTACTTAAGAGCGGATCTCAACTTCACGAAGAAACTTCGTGTATTGGGTGGTCTTCGTCTGGACAAATTCTCCGATCCTGACGATGCTTACCTCGCTTATGAATTTGCAACCACCTACAAGCTGAATACGAAGAATCTTATTCGCGCGGCGATCACAAGATCTAACAGTGGTTCATTTACCGGCTATAACTTCCTGAACATTGGAGGCGGTCAAATCGGTAATACCAACCTGAAATTATTCACTCTCGACATGATCGAGTTGGGTTACAGGTCTCAGCTGACTAACAAATTGCAATTGGATATAGATGTCTTCCAGCAGTCGGGCAAGAATCTCACAGCTATTGTTCAAACGGCGGGTCCTCAGCAGTTCTTCAACGTTCCGACTACAGCAAAACAGATCGGGACCACTATCTCGCTGAATTTTGTTCCGAACGACAAGATTCAATTCAAGCCATTCATAACAATCCAGAAAACTGAAACCGAAGATCTTGCTTCATTCTACCTGGATCCATCCCTGCCAAGTCCTCCATATCCTACGGTGACGTATAGCAACAGCACACACAAGTATACACCTGGATCTTATGGTGGTTTCTATTTTAACTATCGCCCCACAAGCAAGTTAAACATAAACCTAAGCTCGTATTATTTCGGAAAGCAGACGCAATACGACGGGTCATACGATGCCAACGATACATCTACGCCGCAATACGCATACGGTCAGATACAGTCTAAATTCATGTTGAATGCGAAAGTATCCTACGAACTCGTTAAAAACCTGAATGTGTTCGTTAGTGGAAGAAACATTCTGAATTCAGACTCCAGGGAATTCTACGCAGCCGACCGCACCGCGGGCTTATACACCGGTGGACTGAGTTATAATCTCAGCAAATAAGTTTACAAGCCAGGTAAACGAAAGGGCAGCCATAAACAAGCTGCCCTTTCTTTTTTATTCGCAAGTGCGATCTATCCGACGTGCGTTTTCAGGTACTCCGCTTCTTTGCGTTTCATTTCCTCATTTGTGGCCGCCAGCTCTTCCATGTTCTGCCTCATCTCTTCTTCCTGGGCATGGAGCTGTTCCGTCTGCGTCTGCATCTGTTCCAATACAAGTTTCATCTTATAGGTGGACCTAACAGATGACAACGCCGCTGCCATATATTCCGTGGCCTTATCCATAAAATGACGTTGATGCTCCTTCCATTCCTCGAAGCCCGCAATTTCTACGACACCCTCGGTTTTTTCGTTGTAAATCATTGGCACAATCAGCACATTGTTTGGAGTTGCTTCTCCCAGTCCAGATGTAATGTGCGTATATCCCTTCGGTACATCTTTTAAAACTACCGTGCTGCGTTCCAGAAAGGCCTGACCGATTAATCCTTCGCCAATATCAACCCTCTTCTCGACAAATTTCTTCTTATCAAAAGCATAACACGCCACAAGTTCCAAAAACTGTTCGTCTTCCTGCTCCTGCAATAAAAATACTGCACCCTGCTGACCTTCCATATACTTAGTAATGAAACGAATCGCCTTGTTCACACAGGGCAGTTACATTATCCTGGTGCTGACGCGTGATTTCTGTGAATTTGGTGAGCCCTTCAGTAACCCATATCCTGTTTTCGTCTTCGTCCTTTATTCGTTTCATTTGATCTCTCATGTGAACCAATGTCCCCGAAAGGTTCTGCTGATTTAATGAAGCATTCTTTTCACTCATGTCGGGCCATGTTGCGTCATACTCACCACGGGTGATCTTTCCTATAAAGGCAGCGGCCTTCTTCAAATTTGTTATCGACGTGTTCATAATCGCACCAAGGTCTTCAACTACGTCCGTGCCCGGATCGAACACATACTTTCTGTTGTTATGCTCAAGATTGAGCAACAGGTTGCGTGTATTTTCTTGCTGCTTCCTTATCCTGTAAAAGATCAAGTACAACGAAGGCACCATGAGGAGGAACAGCAAGACCTGCAATATCGTATTGCCCCGAACGGCTGCCGCGTATCGTTGCTTCGAGTCAGCAATGATCTTGTTTTCAACTTGAACGATATCGGTTGTAAAAGCGGAGTAAGCCTGCCAGAGCGCCAGACCTTTATCCTGCTCCAGCAATGAAACGAAATCCACCAGATTGTTTTGGTTTACAAGCTCAATCATTTGCTTGCATAGCAGGATATAATCATTGTTCAATCTGACGTAGTCGTCAAGTTTAGCGGTTGACAAACCTTGCTTGTTCATGAATGTCCTGATGGTGTCCAGGTATACCGGATTTACTCTCAACGCCTGTAGAAAAGGAGCTTGCAAACCCTCTTTTTTCGTGAGCGCATATCCCCGGACCCCAAGGTCCATGAGATTAATTCCGGTCCAGAGGTCCTCCATGTTGCGTAGAATTGTCTCCGCCTCGTTGCTTTCTTCGTTCGTAGTCTTCATAACGCGTTGATTGCGGAAAGCAAAGAAGGTGGTGAGGATAGTAAGGGCGATCATAAGGAAAATACTCGCGTAGATGATATTTCCTTTGACCAGAGAAAGAAACCGTTGCATAGATTAAAAAATTATTGAGTTGGGCCAGATCTCAAATGCCTTTTGAAGATAAGGTATTTGCGGGTGAAAAATAACAATTTCAATCGTTTTCGTTCACGATTCGTCGCCCACCATGAAGTCTTGCCGAGCTTTTGGTTTTCCATTTACCAAAATCGTGAGGGTGTGTTTTCCACTATAATGTTTTCGAGTGGTGAAGTTTCTGAATGATTGTCTTCGGCTTATTGAAATTGAGCCCCCTGCCTCAACCTTATATTCTCCTATTTTAAAAACCTTGGGCGAAATTTTTCCTTTGGAAGTGAGGTAATGAACGATGTATTCAATCCGGAATTGTTCCGTACTCTTTTCCAGATTGCGAAAGACAAAATCAAACGTCAAATAGTCGCCGATCTTCACGTTTTTTGAAACTTTGAGTCCCTGTACACCGCATCGCCGGTCCGTCTTAAATCCATGCATCCTGAGCACTTGTTCAACTCCTTTTTTTAAAAGTGTTCTGCATCCATGCCGGATAATCCAGTTTGTTTCCTGACTATCACTCTTCCAATGTTTTGCCGTCTTGATCACGAGTGACGGATTGTCTTTCGCTATGTCATTAAGATTGTTCGCTACGCTTCTTCTTACATATTCGGATGGATCGGCCTTGAGATTCTCCAAAATGGGCAGGATAGGAGATGGATCTTTCCGAAACATGGTCAGCTCCTGAGACCACGGTAGCCGTGGACGACACCCTTCCGAAGCCAGTCTTCTTACGGACGGATCTTCGTGCCTTGACCACAGCATCATCTGTCTCATCGCCGCATCGGGATATTTAAGTATGAACTGCCGAATGGCGAACTCTGCACTCACTAATTTTGTGACTTCCTCAATAGCTTTCATGGACTCATCAAAATTTTCGAGACCGTATAGCTCAATGTAATCGGGCAAAAAGATAAATGGATATGACTGCTCCTTTTCTTTACGACACCGCAGCGCTCCTGAAATCGATGTAATTATTTTCGCTGCTTCTGGAAATTCCTTAGGCATAAATTCGTGCAGGGCTAGCGTGACCTGTCTGGTCCGCTGCTTCAGTTCCAAATCAGGCCAGGTGCAGTCAAAGATTCTGAAAATAAAACGCCTTTCATCGAATGAGGGAATTGTTTCAATTAACACCGCATTTAAACGTTCAAAGAACTGCGGGTTATACATGTATTTCAGGAGTTCAGCCATACGTCGACACGTGAGAGGATATCACGTTATAAAGCAACATCACTGATGTGTCAACCCTATGTCAGCAGAAAATGGCAATGCTGGTTTTTTCGGTATTTTTTCTGTCAAGAATAGCGTCAATTCAACCTTAGTTCGGCTTTCATACCTTTAAGTTGATTGATCAGCGCCTGTTGCCAGGTGAGATCGGCGTCCCACTTGGTCCCAAAAAATACATTACCTGAATCGATATGTTTGAAATAGAATTTATAGACCGGCGTGTTTGAACCGATGTTCTTTAACTGTTGCTGATTGTCCGGATAGGTCACCGAAACAAGAGCACTTTCGGATTTACTCATATCATAACCCAGGAGATCTTTCGCAACGACACCCCGGGTGTGAACGAAACAAACAACGTACAAGAGTCCCTGCTTTCTCAATTCTTTCTCGGGTGTTCCGGCTTCTGTCATTTTGTATTTCAGAGGATAATACATTTTGAAGATTTCCTCCAACTCCTTGTCTATTGCTTCATCACCCGTTTTTGGAACGGCCAACGGGTCAACTTTTAAGTCAATAGCATAAAATTCATTTCGATTGCCCAGGATTGGATTTATCTTTAGTCCGATCTCCGGTGCCTCGTTGATAAGGAGATTTTGTTTCCTTTGCGACGATGACGCCCGGTACAATTCCCTCAGGGCCTCATTGAGATTGCTATTACTTCGTGACCACGCAGCTTGTTGATCATCGATCACTGTTTCTTTTCCGTTGTATGCGGTCGCGATTATCCTGAAACCTCCTTCGCCTTTTTGAACAAATAAAAGGTTAGTGACCTCTCTTTTGGTTAAATAATCGCCGAACGCTCTCGTTACATCCTTTCCTGCCATTAGCATGTCGAGTTCGAAGTATGCTACAGCATCTACGCCTGATCTTTGAAAAGACTGCTGCATGTCCAGGGTCTCCTTCTCCGTTAGGATATAATCATAGAAAACAACGGTACGCGTACTCAATAATTTATCGGGAAGGCCAGCCTGAAGATTCATCCGTTCCAGCCATGTTTTTTCGTCGATCGAAAACTGTGCCTTTGTGCTATTGTAAGTCAATGCAGCTAACAACAAACTCAGCGCTATCTTATGTAACGGTTTTATATTCTGAAAGAATGTTTTCACTATTTTCATATTCCAATAAAAAAACCTGACTGATCTGACCGTATAGGAAAAGTTACCAGATCGCGACATGACGAATCACATGCTGTTCCTGTACTCAGTTGAAATCGGTAGTTATGCCATGGACATATTATTTCGCCAAGATAATTTACTTTTCCTTTACTCAACGACTCGCCGCTATGAGTACATGAATCCTGCACCGCATAAAACTCACCCTCGTGTAACGCAAGACAAATGCGTTTATTTCTCGCAATGACCAGCTGAGGAATATTTTCTTTCAATCGTGTGCGCGCCTCTTCCTCACTACCGAATATTTTCAGCCACTCCATATGTTTGCGGTTTGTCTGATTCGCTTTAATCTCTATCTTGTTCGCGCTCAAAATAACGGCATTCAAATTAGCCAAAGCTATGAATAAATTCTTTCTGGGTATTGCACTCGCTTTAGTTTCAGCTTCATCCTATGCGCAGGTAAGTGCAAAGTTGCAGACAAAAATTGATGCGGATGCGCGACAACTAGAAAGCAAAGTAATTGAATGGAGACGTCACTTTCACCAGTTTCCCGAACTCTCAAACAGGGAGTTCAATACCGGGGCCAAGATCGCGTCGTATCTAAAATCATTTGGGCTCGAAGTCCAATACCCCGTCGCCAAGACCGGTGTTGTAGCCATTCTTAAAGGGGCAAAACCCGGTCCCGTCGTTGCCCTCCGGGCCGATATGGATGCATTACCCGTGACAGAACGAAGCACATTGGACTTCGCGTCGAAAGAAAAAACCGTTTACGCAGGAAAAGAGACGGGTGTAATGCATGCCTGCGGTCACGATGGTCATATGGCTATTCTTTTGGGAGTCGCGGAACTACTTTCAAAGCATAAGAATGAATTGAAAGGTACGGTGAAATTTGTGTTTCAACCTGCTGAAGAGGGAGCACCATTTGGTGAAGAGGGCGGCGCACAGCTAATGATCAAAGAAGGCGTATTAAACAACCCTGATGTGGATGTGATGTTCGGATTGCACATTCAGGCTTTATTACCTTCCGGTCAGCTCTCTTATCGAACGGGTGGGCTAATGGCCGCCGTAGACGGCGTTAACATTAAAGTAACTGGCATCGGCGCTCACGGTGCTTCGCCCTGGGAAAGTATAGATCCAATCGTTGTTTCAAGTCAGATCATTAACGCACTACAAACTATAGTTAGCAGACAAACGGATCTCACCGCAGGCGCTGCGGTCGTCACCATTGGTACAATACACGCGGGAGTACGAAGAAATATTATTCCCGAAGAAGCATTGCTGGAAGGAACAATACGCACTTTTGATAAAGATGTACAGAAGAGAGTGCACGAGCAAATCATTCGTACTGCTACTAAGATAGCCGAAGGTTCCGGAGCAAGAGCGGAAGTTGATGTTCAAATCATGTACCCGGCAACAATAAATGATCCGCAGCTTACTCAACTTTCTGTGCCGAGTCTAATGAGAACTGTCGGAAAGGAGAAACTTGTAGTTACGCAGCCCGTCACTATGGCTGAGGATTTTTCATTCTATCAACAAAAAATCCCAGCATTCTTTTTCTTCCTCGGCGCAAGGCCGGATATCAAACTTGATAAACAACCGGTTCATCACACGGCTGATTTTTTGCTTGATGAAAAAGCGTTGATCACTGGTGTCCGTGCGCTGACTAACTTGACCCTTGACTATTTGTTTGTACATTAAGATTGAAAACCAATACTTTGTTATGAGAAAAATTTTTTTCACTGCTGTTTCTTTTGCTTTGACTGCCAGCTGCTTTGCGCAGATGAATTCAAAGCTGCAAGCTAAGATCGATCAGCAGGCAAAAGAAATCGAGTCGCGAGTGATCGAGTGGCGGCGACATTTCCACCAATATCCCGAACTATCCAACAATGAGTTTAAGACAGCGGCTTTTGTCGCTGATCATTTAAAAAAATTGGGAATTGAAGTTCAAACCGGTGTAGCCAAAACCGGAGTTGTGGGATTGCTTAAGACTGGTAAACCGGGACCGGTCATTGCATTGAGAGCAGATATGGATGCGCTTCCTGTGACGGAAAGAAATTCATTACCCTTTGCATCAAAAGAAAAGACCGTATTTAACGGCCAGGAAACAGGTGTTATGCATGCCTGTGGTCATGATACACATGTCGCTATATTGATGGCGGTGGCAGAAATCCTTTCAAAGAATAAGAATGATCTCAAGGGTACAGTTAAGTTCATTTTCCAGCCTGCGGAAGAAGGACCGCCCGAAGGAGAGGAGGGTGGCGCAGGACGGATGGTCAAAGAAGGAGCACTCGATAATCCTAAAGTGGATGTGATCTTCGGTATGCACATACAATCAATTACTGCGTTGGGAAAGATCTTGTATAAACCTGCTGGAATGATGGCGGCATCGGATTGGTTTACCATCAAGGTCAAAGGGAAACAATCACATGGGGCAGCGCCATGGATGGGTGTCGACCCTGTTGTGGTTAGTGCGCAGATCATCAACGGACTTCAAACCATTGTAAGTCGTCAAACAGAGCTAACGAAAGAGGCCGCCGTGATTTCTGTAGGAAGAATACAGGCAGGCGTCCGTGAGAATATCATTCCGGAAGAAGCGTTTATGGCTGGTACAATTCGCACCCTTGATAATGACATGAGACAAAAGATCCATGACAAGATCAAACTAACGGCAACGAAAATTGCTGAGAGCGCCGGCGCTACTGCTGAAGTCACCATTGTGAACAAGACGCCAATAACCTTTAACGATATAGCGCTTACGGAAAAAATGGTTCCCAGTTTACAAAAGGCAGCGGGAGCTGCGAATGTTACGGAAATCAATGCGGTAACAGGATCTGAAGACTTTGGTGTTTTCCAACAAACCGTACCGGGTTTATTCTTCTTTGTCGGTGCAATGCCTCCTGATCAGGACCCAGGCAAAGTTCCATCGCATCATACCCCTGACTTTATGATCGATGAACGCGGAATGCTCGTGGGGCTGAAAGCTATGCTGAATGTGACGCTCGATTACATGAACATGCGCGCGGTAGTGCCTGCCAAATAAAATCAATCCTTGTTAGCAACCATCACGCTGCTCAAGTCCAACTGATAAAAAGTATCGCAAGCAAAGTGCCCGGTGTTTCCCAAAGCACCGGGTATTTTTATGAATCCATTTTTCGTGTATAACTTCATTGCATCCTGCATGGTGTTAAATGTCTCCAGATAACAGTAGCGATACCCATCCTGCCTGGCTGCTGCCAAACATTTCTGAAGGACTTTTTGTCCCAATCCCTTACCTCTGCCTTCTGGTAAAAAGTACATTTTCTTTAACTCACAGGTGTCTGCATCACCACCTTTTAGCGGTGCAATGCCGCCTCCGCCGATGATCACGCCGTCAATTTCGCAGACATAGTAGCTGGAACGAGGCAAGGAATAGGTGCCAAACATGTCATCCACTTCGCTATCATGTATCGCAAAACCCGCTCCGCTGGCGCCAAATTCCGGCATTACCGTTCTGATGATCAAAGCTACTTGAGCATTATCCGCGAGGTCAAGGGGTCTTATCTTCGGTTGGTTCATTTCGTGTAAAATTCAAACGTCAAACATTCCAATTGGATTATATTGGCAAAAATAATTGCCTGGACATGAATCGATTTTATCTTTTAGCACTTTTCTTATGTTTTGCCATCGTTGTGTATGGCCAATCACCCCTTGGTCAGCTTACGGTAGAAAAGATCATGCGAGATCCTAAATGGATTGGCACTTCACCAAGCACGCTCAGCTGGTCTCCCGAAAGTAAGACACTTTTCTTCAATTGGAATCCCGAAAATTACGTCAGTGATTCTCTTTATTCAATTACAGTTCAAAATCTAACACCCAGAAAAATCAGTCACACAGAACGTAAAAATCTGCCCGGCCAAATTATCAGGTATAATAAAACTTACACAAAGGCAACCTATGAAAAGAACGGAGATATCTACCTGTATGACATCAACTCAAAAATAATACGGCAAATAACCAATACGGTGGAGCGCGAAATAGCACCATACTTTTCCGGGGACGACAACAAGATAATTTTCAGCGCGCGCCAAAACGCATATAGCTGGGACATTACAAGTGGACGGGTTTCACAGCTGACTGATTTTCGAAGCGGAAAAAAGAGCACAACTACCACTACTGATCAGGAGCGATGGCTTAAGAAAGACCAGCTTGCCTATTTTGAAGTGTTAAAGGAAAGAGACGCCAAACAGCAAGAGAAAAAGAAAATTCAGAAAGCTCAACAACCACACCGGCCAAAGGAGATCTATGTGGACGATAAGATTGTCGAATTGCTTCAAGTTAGCCCCGATGAAAAATTCATCAGCTATAATCTCTCCAAGAGTTCAAATGCAAAAAGTACGATTGTTCCCAACTATGTAACAGCATCAGGATTTACGGAAGATATTTCAGCACGAGCAAAGGTTGGTGCACCGTTAAATGCCGCAGACCTTTATATTTATGATATAGCACGTGATACCACAATCCTGGTGCTCACAGATAATATACCAGGAATAAGGGACTCACTGACCTATCTCAACGATTACCCCAAACAAAACAAGAAACAGAAGCAGCGCTCTGTAAACTACGGACCACTGGTCTGGTCAGACGATGGGACTCAATGCGTTGTAAGTATTTATTCCCTGGACTTCAAAGACCGCTGGATCATGAAGCTTGATGTCGCTACACAAGAGTTATCATTGTTGCATCGCGAGCACGATGACGCCTGGGTCGGAAGTCCGCTGAATGGCGGTTTCGGAAATAATGCCCTGGGTTGGCTGAGTGATAACAAGCACATTTGGTTTACGTCGGAAGAGACGGGCTATTCACATCTCTACACATTAGATGTCACCACCAAAACAAAACAATCAATAACAGCCGGAAAATACGAAGTGCAACAGGTGACTCTTTCCAGGAGCAAGCAGTTGTTTTACATCGTAACTAACGAAGTACATCCTGGAGAAAAACAACTCTATCGTATTCCTGTGAGTGGCGGCAAAGCAGAACGATTAACTACCATGCCAGGGGCCCACGAGTTTGTATTATCGCCGGATGAAAAGATGATTGCATTGCGCTATTCATACGCTAACAAACCATGGGAGTTATACCTTATGGAAAACAAACCAGGCAGCAAGATGCGGCAGGTCACGTACTCGTTAAGCGACGAGTTCAAAAGTTATCAGTGGCGCGATCCCGAGGTGATAAGTTTCAAAGCACGCGATAATAGCAACGTTTATGCACGGTTGTATAAACCGCAGGCTCCAAATGGAGCAGCGGTGATCTTCGTACACGGTGCGGGGTATCTTCAGAATGCACACAAATGGTGGAGCTCCTACTTCAGAGAATACATGTTTCATAATCTTTTAACCGATCGCGGATACACGGTCATGGACATAGACTATCGTGCAAGTTCCGGGTATGGACGTGATTGGAGGACGGGTATTTACCGTCACATGGGAGGTAAGGACCTAACGGATAATGTTGATGGCGCAAAATATCTCGTTGACAAATTGAACATCGACGCGCAGCGTATTGGTATCTACGGTGGTTCTTATGGAGGTTTTATAACGCTAATGGCGATGTTTACAACGCCTGATGTATTTGCCGCTGGTGCGGCACTAAGACCCGTAACGGACTGGGCGCACTACAATCAAAGTTACACAGGAAGTATCCTGAATATTCCTTATCTCGATAGTCTTGCATACGCGAAAAGTTCGCCGCTGTATTATGCCGAAGGCTTAAAGGGCGCATTGCTAATGTGCCACGGGATGGTTGACACGAACGTACATTTTCAGGATGCTGTGCGGCTCTCACAGCGTTTGATCGAATTAGAAAAGGATAATTGGGAACTGGCTGTGTACCCCATGGAAGATCACGCATTCGTTGAGGCCAGCAGCTGGACCGACGAATACAAGAGAATATTGAAATTGTTCGAACAACATCTGAAACCTAAACCGACTGCTAAGGAGTAAGGGTTTTCATCGCGTTCCGGAAATTTGCCCTGATGTTTTTTTCATGGGGATGAAACTGATTCTTTACAATCCAATTACCGTTCACGATCGTGCCTAAAATCGCGGATGAGTCAGCAGTATATACTATTGATGGGAGCAAAAATTCCCTCTGTTTTGCAAACAGCGAAGACTCTCCGTTAAAAACAACCGCATCAAATGCGTCATCTATCCCAAAGAAATGCTCCCGGTTCGTACAGCTCATCGCTTTACGTCCGGCACTCAGTGTTTTGCTGAATAATACGTTGGCGCCATCATCAAAGGTATTTCGCCTGTGTGTTGTAAGTCGCTGTGCATAATCAAGCCACCTGAGATCTTCCAAGGGGGAGAGACTGATATGGCTATCCGTGCCAATTGACCAACTGCCTCCATGTTTTGCAAAGTCGGTAAGGCTGAAGATTCCGTCTCCCAGATTCCCCTCTGTACCTGGACAAAGCACAACGTTCGCTCTACTTGCCGCCAGGCCCGAAATCTCCGAGGGCATTCATATGGGTACAGTGTACCAAATGAAAGCGATCATTCAAGGGCATATTCTCAAGTATCCACTCTACGGGTCTTCGATTTAAAAATGCCAGGCAATCTTCTACTTCCTTCAGTTGTTCCGCAGCGTGAAGATGAAACGGAATGTTTGTAGGTCCCTGATCAAAAGTTCTCTTGATATCGTTACTGTCCACGGCGCGCAAAGAATGCACACCAAAACCCAGTTCAGCATTGGGGTACTTTGAAACAGCATGAGCCGTGTCATCGAGCAGTTGAAAATAATCGTCAACGGTTTTCGAAATAAACCTGCGTTGTCGCGGCTGCGGCTCTTTGCCAAAATTGCCTAATTGATAAAAAATTGGAATCAGCGTGATTTTGATTCCGGCTTGTTCGGCCGCAACTAATAACCTTTCTCCCATCTCCGATAGATTCGCATATGGCTTTCCATCGGGATCATGATGCAAATAATGAAATTCCGCTACGTGTGTATATCCTCTGCGTAGCATTTCGGTGTATAACATCGCAGCAACGGCCTCTTGATGTTCTGGCGTCATCGTCAAGGCGCACTTGTACATCGTTTCACGCCAACTCCAGAAATCGTCTATCGCCCCGGGTGAATGTGTTTCCGCTAAGCCAGTCATTGCAAATTGGAATGCATGCGAATGTGCATTTTGAAAGCCTGGCAAAGCATAACCATTGACAACCTCCACGGCTATTCCCTCGGCGGAAGGTGGTTGTTCCGATAGGTACCGGATTAATCCTGCCTGGTCCACGCCGACAAATGCCGGACTCATCCAGCCGTTGTTCTGGAGCAGAGCACTAAACTTGTAAAATTTCATCGACACTTACTGGGGTTTGATAAGCGAATCGATCAACAGTTTAAACGTTCTTCCAAGAAGCTCCCTCATTTCATCCGCCCTTACTTCGTCATAGCGTGTTTCAGTATCGTCCATGTAATTGATCTTGCTCATCTCAAGCTGTAATGCCTGTTGATTTTCCAATGGCTTTCCAAAATGTCGCGTAATGAATCCCCCCTTGAATGGAAAATTATGCTCTACCGAATATCTTGAATTTTTCAGACTGTTGAACGTTAAAGCAATCGTTTCGGGTGAGGCTGAACTGCCTTCGGAATCCCCCAATATCAAATCCGGCAAATTATCTTTATAGATCGTCTCAACATACTGCCGAATGGAATGACAATCCCACAACAAGACTTTACCAAATTCGGACTTTATGTCGTCAAGCAATTGCTTCAGCTTGTCGTGATACGGTCGATAATATTCATCCAGCCGTCTTTTGATTTCTTTGCTTTCGAGGTGATCACGACGATCAATGTAAATGGGATCCCCAAGAAAATTTGTAACGGGACACAGACCAGTAATTATTCTTCCGTCTGTATATAGTGGCTTGTCGTCAGGATCGCGGTTCAAATCGATAACCCATCTGCTGTACACGGCAGATATTACAGTAATTCCCATTGAGGGCGCAAAATCATAGAGTTGATTTACAAACCAGTCAGTATCATCCGGAGCCGTTATCAGGTCAGGAACATATTGGCCCTTTAGTTCCTCTGGAAATCGCGTGCCACAATGAGGAACACTCAACAGCAGTGGCACTCGCTCTCCTTCCGGGTCCTGGATGTTGTACGATTGCATTACCTGTTTTTTCTTTTCGACTTCTTCTTCGTTGGCTCTGGCGTTGCCGCATTTGCTTCAAGTGTTTTTATTTTTTCTTCAGCTGCCTGAAGTTGTACATTCACATTCACTAGCTCCTGGTTTGATTTCTCAAGCTGCTGTTGATAGTATACGGCGAGATCATTTTTAACGAGTCTTTGTTTCAGTATCATGATCCTGCGGTAACTTTCATCGATCCGTTGTCGGCTGATCTGACCTGACTCGACCATTTTGTAAATGATGGAGTGTACTTTGTCAACGGTGCGATCTTCTGTCTCCTGAATGTTATTTGAAAACGTCATGATATCAACACCACCTTGAATCGCAAGCCTGATCGATTCCTCCAATCCGAAATGTTTTGAAATAGCCTGCATCTGCATGTCGTCCGTAAAAATTACTCCTTTAAACTTGAGTCTGGTCCGAAGTATTCCGGTAAGAACATCAGTCGAAAGCGTTCCTGGGTTTCCATTTTTATCAAGCTTTCGATTCACGATGTGAGACGTCATAACTGCATCAACCAGCCCCGAATCAATTAGCGCCTGATAGGGTTTCAATTCCCGTTCTTCCCATGTATTGGTCACGTCTGCTATACCCAGGTGCGTATCATCTTTCGAGCTTCCATGGCCAGGGAAATGTTTTAAGGATGTGAGCACTCCAAATTTATGATGCCCCTTGATAAATTCTGCTGCCATTAATGTTACTGAATCTTCATTGGCGGAAAATGCTCGTCCAAACTTTGCAATGATGGGATTGTTCGGATTTGAGGCTAAGTCAACGACCGGGGCAAAGTTTGTGTTTATTCCCAAGCCCGCCAACGTAGAGGCTGTTGCTTCTGAATAAAATCTCACTGAATCAAGCGTCGGTGCCTGTGCCATTGCTCGCGCAGTGATAGATCTTGGAAAACCATATTTATCTTTCAGGCGATTTACCCGGCCGCCTTCCTGATCGATGCTAACAATTAAAGGAATAGGCGCAGCATGCTGATATGTCCAGATTATTTTTTTGAGCGCAACAAACGAGTTCTGCGGTGGAATATTTTTTTCGAACAAAATTATCGAACCTACCTTACCTTCCTTTACTTCGGCCAATACAGCTTCATCTACTGATGTACCCGCAAAGCCGACCAGGATCATCTGTCCGATCTTAATTGTGAGACTATCCTTAGTTTGCGCGTTGACAACGTTAATGGCTAACAAGAACTGAATGAAAACAAAACAGAAAACTGATCGGCTAATACGTCTCATAAATAAAATTCAAGATTGATTGCATGTTTCTCCTCACTTCACTCCCGGAAGCCGTAAAGTTACTGTTCATGAATGAAAATATTAGTGTTTTCCCCTTCCTTGTGACGAGATATCCGCTCAAACTGTGGTTATTGCTGAGCGAGCCAGTCTTTCCAAAAATATAAGGCCTGTCCGCTTTGTACCAGTTTCGTATTGTGCCGGATTTACCCCCAACAGCCAACAGCGCGAATAGGCGATCACGAGGAACAAGTTCATAGATTTTCTCCCATGTCCTCACGATCGACCGTGGAGTGAACAAGTTATATCTGGATAATCCCGAACCATCCACCCAAACCGGTTTGTCGGGCAGATCGTTCAGGAAATTGGTCTGGATATGCTTTATGGCGATTTCGGGCTGCAACGTGTCGCTTAATACAGCGGCGCAAACGAGCAACAACTGTTCCGCTATGAAATTATCGCTTTCCTGCATCATCACGCGATACAAGCTGTCGGATGGTATGCTATATAGAATGTTTGCTGTTTGTGATAATGGCCTGTCTACATGTGAACATCTTTCCTTAGTGTATCCGTCATCAGTTCACTTGTAATCACTGCATCAACCTTGAAGGGAATATCAGCTTCGAGGGTAGAAGCTTGTGAAGGGTAAAACTTAAAGCCGTTGTTGTCCACATTTCGGATAAGTTTCGGTCTCAATTCCTCGGGGTCCAAATGAAAGGTGTTTGGTGAAGTATGGAGGTTCTAAAGTGAGATGAGATCCATCGTACTTTGCAGAGAAGACATTTCCGTAAACTGGAAGGGGTGATCTTTCAGCAGAGTAATAATCGTTGTAATCGTCCCACGCCCAACCAGCACCAAAATTTGTTGTTTGAAAATTAGATGTAGAAAAACACAATGTTTTGTTCGCATCCTTCAAAAAACTGAACGTCCTTCCGTTGTCAAAAACATTGTGATACAAAAAAGAAGGATCTCCTGTTCCCCAAAAGAATAACGTGTCGTCTTTGATTTCGTATCGAAGCGCCGGAATCGAATCCCGCAGGATATTCAAACTGGCGTATAGCGTGAAAATTTTTGTGTTAGAGGCTGGAGTAAAATATTTGGCCGCATTGTATTCGTACATGGTTTTTCTTTCCGCCAGATCATATAACATGAACCCGGTATGATCCTGGAATAAATTCTCTGTGTCCTTTAATTTTTTCTCAAGAGCGAGGTATTCTGTGCCTGTTTCCAATACGCCTGTGCGTTTTAGGGGCGAACAGGAAAAAATAACGCTCAGGCAGCATAGCGAAAAGAGTGCTTTGTGCATAATTACTTTCCGAGATAACGCTCTAGCAAAACGTTCCGATGATGCGTCTCGTGGCCGGGAATAATAAAACCGAGATTAACCACGGACAATTCGGCGTTGCTGGCGATGCCTTTACGCGACAACATTTCAGGGGTAAATCCTTCGAAGAGGTCAATGGTCGTTTGTCTTAGGCGCTCCATTTGGTCTGCAGTATCCTTAATCGACCGGCTGTGAGCATTAGCTTCAGGCGCATAATCATTTTCCTCGAAACCTGGCAACGGGGTCCTATCCTTCCGCGCGAAACGCAAGGCACGATAGGCAAAAATTCGCTCGACATCGATCATGTGGCAGAGCAGCTCTTTAATACTCCATTTCCCGGCCGCATAACGGAACTCGCCTTTTGCTTCGGGAATTGACCTGACCACTTCAAGAGTTTGCTTATTCGACAGTCTTAAGACCTCGTACATGTCATGTTCTTTGACATTATTAACGTATCCGCGATAAAACTGCGGTACTGATTCCAGATCAGGATGTATCATGTGCTAAAAGTAAAGAAGAAAAATATATTTATTGAGGGCGGTGGTTAGGTAAAACCACCTTGATTTCCGTTCCCTCGCCATATTTGCTATTGATCGTAATCTTTCCGTCTAGTTTTTCAACCGCTTGCTTTACTATGTACATTCCGAGGCCAGAACCCTGCGAGCGTTCAGTTGCCCGGTAGAACATATTGAAGATCTTATCAAGGTGTTCGTCCCTAATACCGATACCGTTGTCCTTGAATTCAATTTTCGCTTTGTCCTCCTTGATATCGATTTTGATTTTCAGAAAGCTTTTCGTCGAGGAATTGAAATACTTATACGCGTTCGAGATGATATTGCCGAATATGACTTTTATTCGCAACGGATCGCTTTTGAATGTGTTCGTTCCGTTCGAGCTTATTTCGGTTTTTATAGCATCGAAGTTATCCAGGTGTTCAAGTTCCCGAATACAACCGCTGGCAACTGCCTTGAGGTCAATTGCCTCAGGTGCAATTTCGACTCGGTTTACGCGGGCGTAATCAAGCATTGACCGTATGAAATCGTCGAGCTTTTTTATTCGACCGCTGATTTTTGAAAGATAATTATCTCTGCTTGCAGTATCCTTGTCAAGGTTTGCCAGATTAACCAATCCCATAATAGAACTTAACGGTGATCGAAGGTCATGCGAAGTTTTATACATGAGCTGATCGAGTTCAAAATTGCGCTCAGATAGTTCCTCAAGTGTCGCCTTCAGTTCTTCCTCCTGGGCAGCCATCTGAACATTTTGGCTTACCAGTTCTTCGTTCAAAGCCTTCATTTTTTCTTCGATCTTTTTTCGTTCCGTGATGTCACGCACGAAAAGAGCCGCACCGATTATTTTCTTCGTGTCACTGTATATCGGATTGTAACTCACTTCAATGATGGATTTATTCGGTATCTGTGTCGTTGTAGAAAACTGTTCTCCTCTAAAAACCTTTCGTCCTTCTGACTTTGCAATGGCGGAAAGTTTCGGAGGCAAGATCTTCAGGAGATTATCGCCAGGTTTTATTTCCTTGCCGAACAGCTTTTTCATACTATCTGCATGCGACTGGTTAAACATGATGTAGCGATAGTTTCGATCGACTGCCAATATCCTGTCAGCCGTACTTTCAAGCACGGCCTTTAGATTTGCGTTGATGGATTGAATGATTTCTTCAAATCGTTTTCTTTCGGTTACATCTTTTACGAAAACGGCTACGCCTTTTATTTTATTTGATTCGTCTCGTATAGGATTAAAAGTGGTCTGAATGTATCCTGCATATTTTGGATATTTAATATAGTGCTCCGAAACAAAAACATCGCCATTCATAGCCTTCCTTATCTCTGCCTTCACCCATTTCAAGTCTCCAGAATTTTTCAAATAGCCCAGTTTGTAATCACCCACCTTAATATCAGCATGATAAAGGATCTTTCATGATCCTCTTATGATTCTGATTGAACATAAGGTACCGGAATGACATGTCAACAGCATAGATTGACTCGTTCGTGCTTTCCATAACCCCACGAAGGGTTGCATTCAACTCTTTTATCTTCTCCTCTACCTTCTTAATGCGTGTGACGTCGGTGATAAACCCGATTACAAACTTTTCACCCTTTTCATTTACATAGCGTGATTTTACGGTAAGCAAATCATACACTTGGCCTTCCTTTGAGGTGATCTTTTCCTCATTAAAAATGGTCTTGCCGGTCTTCAGACACCTTATTGTCAATATTCCAGAAGACCTTTGCTTCATCTTGGTTAAGAAAATCTTTGTCTGTTTTTCCTATCAACATTTTTTCTGAAAATCCGATGAGGCCGCAGAATCTCTGATTCATCATGATCCAGCGATGCTTGGCGTCCTTAACAAACATTGGAGCAGCTACGGTGCCGATGATGTTCCGCAAGAAATTCCGAGACTCCAGCAGTTCTAATTCAATTTCTCTTTCTCGGGTGATGTCGCGTATCGTTCCAACAAAATGTTCATCCTTCCCTTCGTGTTTTAGTAAGCTGACATTAACTACTCCCCAAAAGGTTTTCCCATTTTTTTTTCTGAACAACGTTTCAACTCCTTTCAACACCGATGTCCTTCTCAATTCGTCTACGATTTCCTTTCGATGCTCATCGTCGGCATACAGCTCAGCAGGCTTGACCTTCATCAATTCCTCCATGCTCCGGTAGCCGGTAATTTTTAGGAATGCATCATTTACGTAAAGGAATTTTGTTCCGAGTATTCCCATAAATATTCCTTCTTCCAGATTTCGGTTGATTGTTTCAAGCAACTCTTTTGTTTGTCGCGCATTATCCTCGGCAAGCTTTTTCTCAGTGATGTCGCGAAAGTTTGAAACAATACCATTGATCTCCGGGACGTGAAGAAAATTGGTCAGCAGTGCTTCGGACCAAAAGTAGTGGCCCTTCTTGTGCTCGCAGTCGTTGAAAAACCGTCACCGACTTACCCGGTTTATCCAAAAGTTCGATAAAAAGTTTTTGTGCATTTTCCAGATCGTCAGGATGAATGAATTCCAACCCGCTGCGACCGATCAATTCAGACTCGCGATAACCCCCGAATCTTTTAATACTCGCTGAAGCGAACTTAATATTGCCATTGTAGTCGTACAAGACAATGCCGTCATGTGCATTTTCTATTAAAGCGCGAAAGGTTGTTTCGCTAAGCTCATTGCTGTGTCCCTGCTTTACCATCATGAAGTGAGCCTTGAAAACGACTCTAGAACTCTGTAAAGATTTTTTCCGGAAGGTTATCGTCCACTTTAACATTCTTCGGTCCCGCGCCGTCAGACCGATCCGCCGATATCAAAATGTCTCCATACTTTTGATAGTTATCCCAGGGGCGGGTAAAGTTCGCAGAATCCTGGCTTGCGTTATTATAATAAGACCATTGCTTCACAAGGTTGTCGTTGTCGTCAACAAAAATCCTGTATTTATTTTGTGGCGTGTCGCCGATGTCCTTAAACGTAAGTTCCAGCACATTACATTTTGCGCCAGTAAGCAACGTGTCTTCGCCGATATACTTAAGGGTTAGTCCAGTATCCTTCAGTTTAAATGGCATCAGAAGCCAGTATGAATCATTGATCCAAATGCTCTTACCCTTGCTTAGCATTTTCGACAACGAATCTGGCTCAGTAATTTCTTCGCCCTTAACACTGACTCTCCCCTGAAGTTTGTCGAGGTCGACAAGGTATGTAATGCTGTCTTTCAACGATTCAATACGAACCTTATTATCTTTCTTATCCCATGTCAGGTCGCGAGCACCAAAAAAATTCCAGGAGATATATCTTGTCTTATCCCAGTTTTTTCGACCGCCCATCGCGATCATTATACTGTCGGCAAGCTCAACTGCCTTCGGATCTGAATTAGCCATATCAAATCCCTCCGCCGGCGGATTCAGTGCTTGCTTGTTCATTTCGCACGAAGCCAGGACGGCAGCCAATAAAATCAATACGGCTGTAGGTCCGAATTTCATAGGCTGATAAGTGAATTTACTAAAATTAATCCTTCGATTGATCTTCCTCGCGCTCCGTATTTTCCTTAGTGGGAATAAGGCGATGCAGGATGCTGCCAGGTTCGACAGATTGCAATAAAAGATTTCTCAAATATCCCTCGACGGGCAAAATTAACACCGCAACCAGGACCTGAATAAAAAAATCCATTACCGGGACTTGCCCGTGTTTCGAATGTCTCGCCAATAACTGTTTGGATGAACTGAATGAGAAGGATGATCGTCAGCAACGACAAAAGCCGGCTGATCACGTGGTAGCGGGTGCTTAAACGGAATGACAAAACCACCAGCGAAGCGAACAGCAAAAATTCCAGGGCATAGAACCATGTACGCTTCCAATAAGGTGCAAGGACTTCAAAAGAAACGACATCCAGTTCCTGCACATTGCCGAAAATATCCCTTGCCTGAACGCGTAAAGAGTAATCTCCCGGTGGCAAGTATGGAAAGTCAATCGTCGTTATTCGTATTGGACCAGGCCGACCAATTTTTCTCCAAGCCATCGAGTTGGAAACGATACTCTGTTGATTCGGCCGCGAGATAATCAGGTTGAATCACTTCAAAGGTTACACTGCTTTTCTCCTGATCGAATTGGATTTCGCCTCTTCGCGAAACTCGTTGCTTTGCATTACGAATGGCTTTCAGAATAAGTGGATGATCTACTTCATGTGCTGTTAGCTGATCGGTAAAAAATTTGTATAACTCGTTGTTGGCAGTAATGAGCCAAAGATTTTCGGAATCCGCGTCGGAAGTAACAAAACGCAGATCCTTGTAAAGATTGAGCAAGTGAAGATTACGTCCGGGTTTCTTTCCAAACAATTTCCAGTCGTGGGAGTCCCGAAACCAGATGTTGCCGTTGGCGGCAAAATAATGGGACAATTCTCCCAATGAATCAACACGAATAAACGAGCCCTTATCACGATCGAAATGGAAAAATCCGTTTGAGTTCGCCAGCACTATTTTATCGTCGAGTGCGGTTCCAACAACCTCGTCAAAGTTCGGATTGGGAAAGGCGATGGTCTGAATGTTCCTGATATCGCCATTGACAATTTCAAGTCTGTAGACCTTGTCGATGGCACAGAGCCAATACTCTTCCTTGCTGCTCTGGAACATAAAGCTTATCTCGTCATCAAGCTCATCGAATAATCCCTCCGAGACCCAACCGTTATTTTTTCGTCGGAACGTCTTCATTTCGTTCTTATAGGTGGAAATGAAAAGCATATCATTTTCGCTGGAAGGAAAAACTGAACTCGCAGGTTCTTCTAAAATAGGCTTCGCGATTAATCCCTGTACTTCAAATGCCCCGCTTAATCCCGCCGCGATCAGGTGACCATTTGCCTCAATGAGTTGTGTCACCTTGGCATCAACGCCTTTTACTTTTTTGTACGTATAGTGCGCGCTCCGCAAAACTCTTTCAACCTTACGTTGTGATTCATAGGTTTTATTTCCTGAAGGTTTGGGCTTCGAAGCTTCTGCTTCATTGTTCGGAGGTCCATCCTCAGACTTAGTTTTTTTCTTTTTCAGAAATCTCAGGAATCCCCGTTTCTTCGATTCGTTTATCGGTTCGTTACCTGGTGATGGATCTGTGACAGTTTCCTTAACGTTCTCTTTTGATTTTTTCGAACCCTTCTTTTGATCTGTTTTAACTTCGACATCTACATAAGAGACGATCTCATCATAAACTTCCTCCTGAACGAGCTTAAAGAGGCCTGATGAAGTTCCGACATAGACATCACCGCCAAAAGAAAGAACACAAAGTGGGTTGCCCTGCAAGCCATCATAATGACTGAAAGATCTGAACGGCAGGTAAGGCGAAACTCTGGTGAATCCATATTCGTGGGCGGCCCAAACCGTTTTACTCTTGTCGGTCATCAGCGTATATACCTCGTTGTCCGGCAATCCTGTGGCATAATTGACAATCTCCACGGTCTTCCCCGTCAATGCATTAACGAAGATCATTCCTCCACGAAGGGTAGCTAAAACGAACAACTGGGGATTTAACCATTTTCCATCAACAATGACACTTGCTTGTGCATACTTGATATCCTGCAGGTTGATCTGTTTCGGAACACGGTCATTGCCATATAAAAATATTCTGCTATCATTTAGTCCAATCAAATAATGATTGTCGCCTGGGGTTACGAAAAGTATCTCATCGCTTACTGAAAAACCCAATGATGTACGAACCAAATTGTTGCCTTCAACTTTGAGCAGTGCTTCCTGTTCTGACGTGAGGTACAACGATCCATAAATTTCAAAAAGTCCGGTAAACCCCCCGGTAAGATTTGATGACGGGATTATGACAGGCTCCTTCATTGCGTCATTGTAGAAATATAAACCTTCGCTGCTCAGAAAATATAAGTTGTCCTTAACAATGAGTGATACAAACACTTCTTTTACCTCCGGTGGCGAGAGCGATTGTACATGGTGGAATCCTTGGTCGTCCGTTATAACAGTACCAAATCCATTTGCTCCGGCCCAATACAATGTGCCGTCGGATCCGACCTGCAAGGAATAGACTGATCCATTAGCGGGAATAAGATTCCAGCTCCGGCCATCGAATTCCAGGATACCGTTTCTTGTTGCGAAATACATGATGCCATTTTGATTCTGTACCATATCAAAACAGACATTGTCGAAGCTTTCCTCAGTAGGCGAAAAATGGGAGAGAAAGTAATTGCCCGGCTGGGCAAAGGAGTTCAAAAAAATGAGCAGAAGAAAAGTTGAAAAAATATACCGCATGGGGCTTAGCTCATATCAAATTTAAAAAAAGCAAAACAGCAAACCTAATCCGTGCTTGTTAGCTGATCCTGCTCCAGTTTATTGTGCTTTTTCTCATGGATTCGATTTGAGCTTTAATGACCATGTTTTCGGGCTTTGTAAGTTCCGGATCTTGCTCAAGGATTTGGCTTGCGACGGTCCTCGCGTGTTGAAGGAGCTTCCCGTCTTTTCCAAGATCCGCAATTAGAAGATCGAGCACACCGCTTTGTTGTGTCCCCATTAAATCACCGGGACCGCGAAGGGATAAGTCGGTTTCTGCGATTTCAAATCCATTGTTTGTATCGACCATTGTTTTGATACGCACCTTTGAATCTGCTCCAAGCTTGTAGTCTGTCATAAGAATGCAATATGATTGCTCAGCCCCTCTTCCGACTCGGCCCCTGAGCTGATGCAGTTGAGACAATCCAAAACGTTCGGCATTTTCAATTACCATTACAGATGCATTTGGCACGTCAACGCCAACCTCGATCACAGTGGTAGCCACCATTACTTTTGTTTCCCCTTTGACAAACCGTTTCATCTCATAATCTTTTGCTTCGGGCTTCATCTTTCCATGTAAAATGCTAATTGCGTATTCAGGGAACGCGCGACTAATACTTTCATAACCATCCATGAGATGTTTGAGATCCAGCTTCTCGGACTCATCAATTAAAGGATAGACGATATAAACTTGTCGTCCTGTTATTATTTGGTCTCTGAGAAATTGATTCACCTGTAACCGATGACTGTCGAATCTATGAATGGTTTTGATTGCCTTTCGTCCGGCAGGCAGCTCATCGATTGTGGATATGTCGAGGTCGCCGTATAACGTCATAGCTAGTGTTCGTGGTATTGGAGTGGCTGTCATTACCAGGATATGCGGATAGTTATTAACATTCTTTTGCCAAAGTTTCGATCGTTGTGCGACACCAAAACGATGTTGCTCATCAATTATAGAAAGGCCGAGATTGTCAAACTTAACTTCCTCTTCAAGCAGCGCATGGGTACCGATAAGGATTTTTAGCGTGCCGTCCCGGAGCATCTGGTGTATGATCTTGCGCTCCGATTTTTTTGTCGAACCGGTTAATAATGCAATATGAATGTGCATTTTATCAGCATATCGCTTGAGATTGTTAAAGTGCTGCTGCGCCAGGATTTCCGTTGGCGCCATCAATGCACATTGTGCATCGCTGCCAATTACGATCAACATACAAATGAAAGCAACGATGGTCTTACCACTTCCAACGTCGCCCTGAAGCAGCCGATTCATTTGTTTTCCTGACTTCAGATCGGCATAGATCTCCTTTATAACTTTTTTTTGTGCACCTGTTAATGTAAATGGTAAGTGCTCGTTATAAAACATCGTCACCGAAGTTGCATTCTGAAAAATCTGACCTGCGATTTTTTCCTGTCGCACCAACTTCATTTTCAGCAATCTCAGCTGTATATAAAACAATTCCTCAAACTTCAACCTGTGACGTGCTTGCGAAAGCAATTCGTTACTGCTGGGAAAATGAATGTTTGCAATAGATTCCCTTTTTGGAAAGAAGTTTTTCGTCAGCCAGAATTCGTTGCGGCAGCGTTTCGCGGATCTTACCGTCAGCCTGAGCGAGAAGGCTTTTCATGATCTTTGAAATCGCCTTGCTATCGATGTGTCTTGTCCTTAGTTTTTCGGTAAGCGGATAGACCGGTTGCAGGAACCCTCCCCTGTCTGTAGTCTCGGTAACAACGTCGATCTCGGGATGTGCAATATTAAATCGATGTCCGAATCGATTAGGTTTTCCGAATACCACGTATTCGGTACCCGCCTTTATCTTATCGTTTATCCAGTTAATGCCTTGGAACCAAACAAGCTCTATTTCTCCGGTTCCATCCGATATATGAGCAACAAGTCGTTTTTTAAATCCGGAACCTATAAGTTCCTTTTTCTTGATTACTCCCTTCACCTGAACAAAGGGAAGTTCATCACTTAATTCAGTGATCTTATAGAACTTAGTGCGGTCCTCATAGCGAAATGGATAGTGTTGTATTAGATCGGCAAAAGTGAAAATATTTAGCTCTTTGTTGATTATGGCAGCCCTTTGAGGGCCAATTCCTTTAAGGTATTCTATCGGTGTATCAAAAAAGCCGGCCATTGAATTATTTGCTCGTACAAACAAAAATTAAAATATAAAAAGTAGATTAATAGAGGTGCAGAATTTTACTGGTTTAACTTTGTAAAGGGAATTAAACCATCGGTTACATATTCAATCTAGGGGTTATTAAAGGATGTGCACAAGCTATGAAGGTTAATTCTACGATATACAAAGGGATTGAATATATTCAGGTGAATGCCCTCCCCCCGGACCAAAAGGAAAAGCTTCTGCAAACGATAAACCATGACCTTTTTATCAAGATCCTCGTCGACGAAAAGCTAATTGGTAACTGTCTATTGTTCAAAGACTATGAAATCTGGTTTGAGAACATTTATAAACCTCAGAGGCGGGGCCACGAACAGTCGGGCAACCGTAACGTTGAATCACCCGCCGTTCAGGTGGAGAGAGCTAAGAAATCCTAACGCTTAATCCCATATCCCGCGATCAGGGACTATCTCCAGTACATTTCCTTCCGGGTCATTGAAGTAAAAGGACTCTTCTCCGCTTTCCCAGGTGACCTCGTCTATTATCGATATTCCTAAAGCCACAATTTCCTTTTTCGCCTCCAGATAGTCTGATTTGGGCACTTCAAACGCAAAATGCTGCTTGCCACCTCCGTAATGAGCGGGCGGACTCTTTTTCGTTTTGGAGTCCTCAGGATTGAAACATAGTAGTACGCAGTCGCCTGCCCTAAAGAATATATGCTTTCCCGACACATAGCTAATTAGCTGCAATCCAAGTTTTTCCTCGTAGAACTGCTTGCATTGTTCCAGATCCCGAACATAAATACAGGTCTCCTTTATTTTTGTGAAGTTCATAGACAAAGGGATTTTTTCAGCAGAGCTATACTCCTGCCACAAGTCATCTACGATATCCTTTGCAGATTGTATTTTTCTAACACCAGCGGAAACTTGTCCAATCTCTAGTTCGCCCTCTTCAAGATCGCCTTCAAACATTCCTTTTTTTGCACGACCCCGTCCTAACACTTCCATTAATTCATCCCGGGATGCCCCTCGTGTTTCCGCGTCTTGTACCTGCTTATAAAAAGCATTTTTGACGAGCCGCACAGGTGTAAGTTGCTTCATTGTCAGAACCGTTTCTCCTTCATCCAGTTCAATAATTCTTTGCTTGAAGTTTTCGTGAGCTGATGACTCGACACTTGCTGCAAAACGACTTCCTATTTGTGAACCGTCGGCACCAAGAGCCTCTGCAGCCAGCATTGCCCGGCCTGAGGCAATCCCTCCGGCGGCAATAAGCGGAATCGACACTGCCTGCCTTACCAGGGGAACAAGAACGAAGGTGGTCGTCTCCTCACGTCCGTTATGGCCGCCTGCTTCAAAGCCTTCGGCAACCACGGCGTCGGCACCACATGCCTCCGCTTTACGGGCAAACTTTACGCTTGATATCACATGAACCACTTTAATCCCTTTTGCTTTTAGATGCCCTGTCCAGGTTGCGGGATTGCCGGCCGATGTGAACACGATCTTGACGTCCTCGTCGACAATAATTTGTATGATCTTCTCAATTTCCGGGTAGAGCAATGGCACATTTACGCCGAAAGGTCTGCTGGTTGCAGCTTTGCATTTTCTGATGTGATCGCGCAAGGTTTCCGGATGCATCGACCCTGAACCAATCAGGCCCAGTCCCCCGGCATTGCTTACCGCGGATGCCAGCCGCCATCCACTGCACCATACCATTCCGGCTTGAATAATGGGAAAGGAAATATCAAACAGTTCGGTAACGCGGCTTGAATATGGCTTCATATAGTCTGCTCAAAATAATCAATCAGGTGGATTTCTTTTTTGCCAGCATTCTGAATATCTGAAAATTACGAGTATGTTAGTTGTTGCACCAAATGAGTTTCTTGACGCCACTAAGTTGTCCACAAAGAATAGATTGAAAATTTTGCTCGTAACCGATTGATCATCTGAGTCTTAAGTGGAAATATTTCGGTAATGTGGACAACTGCTGTTTTTTGTGGAAATCTTTTGACCCTTTTTTTATAGGGATTCTAAGTGTCTGAATTTTAGTGATTTTGTTGAAATATGAAGCGGCGAGTAATACCCCGTATCGGTTGAAATTTGGTAGAATCCGAACTCTTGAAAATTCAATGCGTTGATAAATTTTATGAGCAAATTAGTTTTTCTGTGCTTGTTGATCCTAAGTATCTGTTCTTATGCCCAACAGGCCGAGGTGATAAAATTTAACAGGCTCCGTTCTCTCCTGGAAGAAAAGGGCGAAAAGGTGCAAGTGATAAATTTCTGGGCAACGTGGTGTGCTCCCTGCGTTAAAGAACTGCCTCTTTTTGAAGCACTAACTGCTCGAAACGAGCCAACGATAAAAGTCACTTTAGTTAGTCTCGATTTCGCTGACGAAATAAAAAAAGTCAATTCATTCATAAGCCGGCGAAAGATCAGGTCTGAGGTCTTGTTGTTAGATGAAATCGACTACAATTCCTGGATAGATCGGGTCGAGGAAACCTGGGGTGGTGCTATCCCTGCAACCTTATTTATCAACCAAAGAACCGGACAAAGAAAATTTGTGGATAGGGAGCTCAAGGATGGAGAACTTGAAGAAATAATTGTTAGTCTGACGAATCAATAAAAACCCATACTATGAAAACGATAAAACTGATCTTGGCCTTAATATGTGGTGTTGCTCTGGTCTCGTTCGAAAACCCACCTTATGAAATAGGCGACGCTGTTTCAGATTTTAAGCTAAAAAATGTTGATGGCAAAATGGTGTCTCTTTCCGACTACAAGGATCAAAAGGGAGCGATCGTCATTTTTGACTGTAATACATGTCCGTATTCAAAGGCCTACAATGACCGCATCATCGAACTCAATAGTAAGTATTCTTCAAAGGGATTTCCGGTTATTACTATAAATCCAAATGATCCTGAAATCTCGCCTGGTGATTCATTTAAGGAAATGGCTTCACTGGCGAAGAAGAAGAACTACACGTTCCCCTATCTCCAGGATGAGACGCAGCAAGTCACCCGTTCGTTCGGAGCGACTAATACTCCACATGTATTTGTACTCAAGAAGAGCGGCCAAAACTTCAATGTAGCCTATATCGGAACGATAGATAACAATTCACGCGATGGCTCCGCAGCTACAAAAAAATACGTAGAGGAAGCCGTTGATGCTTTGCTCGAGAACAAGTCGATACCCACTACGCGCACAAAAGCAATAGGTTGCGGCATCAAATGGAAGGAATAGGATTTTCCGTTGTTGCGGCAAAATAATTCTTTGTGTTTCTCTGATCTCTTCATAAACGATGGCACGGTGGTTGCGTTAGATATAGAAACGCGCCGCTATGAAAACGTTCTTGTTTTTGCTCCTCTGGAGTGGTAGCACTTCATTGCTTGCGTATGACTCGGGCATCGCAGTGCAAACAGAAAAAAACACCACCATGCATGTCTATGTGAACGGTAAACTTTACAACAAGCAACCGGGCAAGTTCGTAAGGGTACGAAGCACACCTGGCCTTTTTCACCTTGAAGTAAAAGTCCTAAACCCCTACAACAAGCAATGGTATATAGTAAGAAAGGACATCCGCGTGGATAAGGGTTTTGAATTTCAGTATAAGGTGGTTTTTATTAACAAGCTAAGACCCGAACTGAAAGAAATAAGAAAGTATCCAGTCTATTCCAGATATTTTCTGGATCCGGGCCTTTACAATAGGCTCCCTATTTCTTAACCGCAGATTTTTTTATTTTTTTGACCTCGTGATAAGCAGGATCACGATTGCGATGGATGCAATCACAAATATCGGCGTGTGGAACCATCCGGTAAATGGATGCCAATCAAAGATCCATCCAAACAGACCGCCGATCAATCCGAATATTGCGCCGAATACCGCTGCAAAAATTCCGACTACTGCGCCGAATATACCTGCGATTACTCCAAAGAGCCCGCCTGCTATCCCGATCCATATCGGGAAGGTGAATACGATTAGAAGTACGATCAAGTACTGTTGATGTAGAGCTCTTGGAGGACTGCATAGGAAACCCGGTTGTTTCTTAATTACTTCCCAAAAAGCATGCAATTAATTAGAGGGCCATCCGCAGCGCTTAAAACGGGCTTTTTTCCCGGCCACTTTCCAATTACTGTTGAAAAGTGAACATGAAGATTTACGAATTTGAACAATGGATATCAGAACGGATACTCGCCTTTTTCGATGACGTAGTTAGCGATCTTTCGTCGTGCTTCCTTCAGGTTATAGGGATCAACCTTTGTAAATCGTTTCAGTCCCATTAGCAATAATCTTAGTTCATCACCTTCAGCAAAAGCCATGATCGCCTGACGTCCGCATGACGCAGCTTTTTCAATTGCATAGTGGAGATAACTGATCGCTATTTCTTTTTGCACCTCACATGCCTTCTCTCCTCGCTGGCCTATGAGTTTTTCTACGCGAAGCAAAGTGGACTCGGCGACGTACAGTTCAATGAGCATGTCTGCAAGGTTCATAAGGACTTCCTGCTCTTCTGAAAGTTTCGTCATGAACTTTTGAACAGCAGAACCTGCAACCATCAATCCCGCTCTCTTTAAGTTCGCCAGTGCTTTTTTCTCTTTTGCAAAAACACCTCCATCGTCGCTTGCTCCAAAATCAGGAATTGCCATGAGTTCTTTTTGAACGGCCATGGCGGGATTCATTAGATCTATGCTGCCTTTCATGGCACGCTTCATCAGCATATCAATGGTTAGCATGCGATTGATCTCATTGGTTCCCTCGAAGATCCGATTAATGCGGGCATCACGGTAGGCGCGATCCATTGGACCTTCTGCCGAAAATCCCATTCCTCCATAAATCTGAACACCTTCATCAACGACAAAGTCAAGGACTTCAGAACCATGAACTTTCAGTATAGCACATTCAATTGCAAACTCTTCAAGTGATTTCAATTTCGCTTTTGCAGTATCTGTGCCTGCTGCAGCCAAAGCACTGTATGCATCGTCGATATTCTGCCCTGCGCGATAACATGCGGATTCCGACGCAAAAACCTTTGTGGTCATCTCGGCGATCTTGTGTTTTATCGCACCAAAGTTCGCAATGGAGGTTCCGAACTGTTTCCTTTCTTTCGCATAGTTCGTTGCTATCGAGATGGTCTTCTTAGATCCGCCAACGGCAGCAACTCCGAGTTTTATCCGCCCAACATTCAAAATGTTTACAGCGATCTTGAATCCATTTTCCCTTTCCGACAAAAGATTTTCAACGGGTACTTTGCAGTCGTTGAAAAAAATCTGACGTGTGGAAGATCCTTTGATACCCATTTTATGCTCTTCTTCATTCATCGTTATACCTCCAAATTCCTTTTCCACAATGAATGCACTAAGGTTCTTGTCATTATCAATTTTGGCAAAGACGATGTAGATGTCGGCAAACCCGCCATTGGTGATCCACATTTTCTGGCCATTGATGACGTAATGTTTTCCGTCGCTGCTTAACACCGCTTTTGTCTTTCCAGAATTGGCATCCGAACCAGAATCCGGTTCCGTCAAACAATACGCGGCCTTAAATTCACCGGTAGCCAGCTTCGGGAGATATTTCTTTTTCTGTTCCTCATTTCCATAGTACACAATGGGCAATGTTCCTATCCCGGTATGTGCAGACAAAGCAACCGCTACGGAATGTCCGGCACCGATAACTTCCGCCACCAGCATGGTAGTGTTAAAATCCATTCCAAACCCGCCGTACTCCGAAGGAACAGACGTACCCAATAAGACCGAGCTCACCCGCTTTGTCCAACAGACTAGGCATAAGCTTAGGGTCTTTCATTGAGTCGATTTCGTCCAGCCTGCTGAAGATCTCCTTTTGCAGGAAGTCCTTGCACTGTTGCTGGATCATTTTCTGTTCTTCGCTGAACTCTTCAGGAATAAAGATTTCGTGTGCCTCTGTTTCGCGGATCAGAAATTCTCCTCCTTTGATTGCCGCTTTTTTGTCCGTGGTCGTTGCCATATTACGTTGATTTATTCTGGATTCTTCTAGTTGATCATTTCGTACACGCCTGCTACACCTTGTCCTCCGCCAACACAAGCCGTTACTAGTCCGTACTTCTTGTTTCTTCGCCGGAGCTCATTGAACAGCGTGAGTGAGAGCCTTGCCCCTGAGCTTCCTAATGGATGACCGAGTGCAATTGCTCCACCATTGACGTTTATTATGGATGGGTCCATTTGCAATTCCCTGATCACCGCCAGGGACTGGGCTGCAAATGCTTCGTTAAGCTCAATCAGATCGATATCTTTTAACTTCAGGCCAGCGCGCTCCAAGGCTTTCGGAACGGCAGCCACAGGTCCAATGCCCATGATCCTTGGATCCACACCAGCGGCAGCGTAGCTCACCATTCTCGCAATCGGTTTAACTCCGAGTTGTTTCACCATTTTTTCAGACATTACCACGACAAAGGCGGCGCCGTCATTCGTGGGAGAAGAATTACCTGCCGTGACTGAGCCACCCATCGCAAATACTGGTTTCAATTTGGCTAATGCCTCCAGTGATGTTTCTGGTCTTGGTCCTTCATCGGTATCGACCTTTGCCTTCTTTGCTTTTCCGCTTCCCGGTTTCATCAACGAATACCTCTACCGTTGTAATCGGATGTATCTCTTCCTTGAACTTTCCTTCTTTTTGTGCCTTCAACGCTTTCATATGAGACTCATAGGCAAACTTATCCTGATCCTCTCTCGAGACCTTGAATTGTTTTGAGATCTCTTCGGCAGTAAGGCCCATGCTTGTATAATAAGTGGGATGTTCCTTCGCGATGGTATAATTTAATGCTGTCTTCCAACCCATTACAGGTACAAGAGACATGGATTCAGCTCCGCCCGCAATGATGCAATCTCCCATTCCGGCCTGGATCTTTGCAGACGCGAGATGTATCGCTTCAATGCCTGACCCGCAATATCTGTTAATCACCATGCCGGCGTTGTCCATCCCCAACGCCGTTAATGCAATCATTCTTCCCATTTGCATTCCTTGCTCAGCTTCCTGCACCGCGTTGCCCACAATAAGGTCATCGACCATTTTGTTTTCCAGGCCGGGAACAGATTGGACAAGTGCCTTTATTACTTCGGTTGCAAAATCATCAGGGCGAGTAAAGCGAAGGCCACCTTTTTTCGCTCTTGTGTTTGCCGTCCTTTTGCCAGCTACTATATATGCATCCATCTCTGTTAATGTTTTGATTTAGTTCCTTAATGGTTTTCCTCCTGTTAGTATTGATTGTATTCTTTCCAGCGTTTTCTTTTCGCCGGTCAGAGAAACAAAAGCTTCCCGCTCCAGGTCCAACAGATATTGTTCGCTTACCTCTTGAGGTGACGTCAGGTCTCCTCCACACATGATGTTAGCTATCTTCAGAGCAATCTTTTGGTCATGTTCGGAGATGTAGTTACCCATCTTCATACCGTGGACACCAGCCATGAAAAGCGCCTGCCCTGCTCTTCCCTGAACCTTGATATTTTTTGCCTGAACCGGAGTGGTGTAGCCGGCATCATACAGTTCAATCGCGGCAGCTTTTGCGTCAAGGATCTGCCGGTCGCGATTTACCGAAATACGGTCTTTGCTCCGAAGTATCCCCATTTCACGTGCCTCCTCCGCGGACAATGCAACCTTAGCAGTGGCAATATTCATAAACGCGTTTTGTAATGCGTTTAATTCTATGTCGCCTTCTTCGAGACCATCGCTTACCCGCTTGGTGAATTCCTTTGTTCCACCTCCGCCTGGTATTAGTCCAACGCCAACTTCAACGAGACCGATATACGCCTCTGCCGCAGCTTGTGCAATATCCGCGTGAAGTGTCATCTCGCAGCCCCCGCCAAGAGTTCTTCCCTGTGGACAAACAACAACTGGAATAGATGAGTATCGAATCCGCATTACGGAGTTTTGGAACTGACGGACCATAAAATCGATCTCATCATACTCCTGCTCAATCGCAAACATGAACACAAGTCCAAGGTTAGCGCCGAGTGAAAAGTCTGCGCCCTGATGGCCAATAACCAATCCTCTGTATTCCTTTTCAGCCAGATCGATGGACTTGTTCAATCCTTCGATTACAGAACTTCCCAGTGTATAACTCTTGCTATGCCAGGCGAAATTGATAATTCCATCGCCCAAGTCTGTGATCTTGGATTCGGCATTCTTCCAGATAACTTTATCGCTAAGGTTTTCCAGAATAATGAATTCGTCTTTGCCTGGAATGACTTTGTACGATTTCGAAGGAACGTCATAGTACATTTTCTTGCCAGACTCCACTTTGTAAAACGATTTGTTTCCGCCGGAAACCATGTCGTACACCCATTGGTTGGCTTTGTATCCGGCTGATTCCATTTCTGCAAGAGTCTTTTCGACGCCTACCGCATCCCAGGTTTGAAAAGGCCCGAGTTCCCATCCAAATCCTGCGCATACCGCGTCATCCACCTTGTATATTTCATCAGCGATTTCCGGTATTCTGTTCGACACATATTGAAAAAGACCAAAAAATGAATCTCTATAAAATTCACCTGCCTTATCCTTGCCGGCAATCAAAACTTTGAAACGATCTTTTAGGTTTTCAATCGTCTTTGTTGTTTCAAGCGTACCAAACTTCGTTTTGGCTTTTGGTTTATACTCGAATGTTTTCAGATCGAGCGTTAATATTTCAGTTTCGCCTTTTGCGCTTTTTGTCTTTTTATAAAACCCCTGGCCTGTTTTGTCACCAAGCCATTTGTTCTGTTCCATTTTGAGTACAACGTCCGGCAGTTTGAAGTATTTCCGACCCTCATCATTCACGAGGCCCTCATGAAGATTCCCCGCCACTTTTATAAGCGTATCCAAACCCACTACATCAGAGGTCCTGAACGTTGCTGACTTTGGTCTGCCTATTACCGGTCCTGTCAGTTTGTCGATCTCATCAATGTTCAGATCGAGCTTGTTCATAGAATCGACGACTTTCATTATCGCAAATACACCCACGCGATTGGCAATAAAAGCTGGCGTATCCTTACATAATACGGTGGTTTTACCAAGGAACAGATCGCCGTAATGCATTAAGAAGCTGACGATTTCAGGATCTGTGAATGGCGTGGGAATAATTTCCAATAACCGCAGATAGCGCGGCGGATTAAAAAAGTGAGTTCCACAAAAATGTTTCTTGAAATCTTCGCTTCGACCATCCGTCATAAGGTGAATGGGAATACCTGATGTATTGGAAGTGATCAGCGTTCCAGGCTTGCGATGTTTCTCAACATCTTCATATACCTTCTTTTTGATCTCGAGATTTTCAACGACAACTTCAATAGTCCAGTCATAGTCCTTGATCTTTGGCATGTCATCCGAAAAGTTGCCGAGAGTGATCCGGGAAATAAATTTTTTGCTATACAGCGGACCTGGGTTTGATTTGACTGAGCGGTCAAATGACGATTGAACGAGTCTGTTCCGGACTGCTTTGCTTTCGAGTGTGAGTCCTTTTGCCTTTTCTTCCTCCGTCAGTTCCTTTGGTGCAATATCGAGCAGCATCACCTGGCAACCGATGTTTGCAAAGTGACAGGCGATTGCAGAACCCATAACTCCGGACCCCAGAACAGCGACTTTTCGTATAGAACGTTTCATGCTTCTTACGTATTTATTTCCCCCTGAAACAGGTGGCATTAATTTAACAATGGCAATTGATTGTTTTAAACATTTTCCGCTTCTGCAATTCCTTGGGCAGCGAGCTGGTTGATTTCATTCATCACCTCGAAAAATATCTTCAGTTTGCTTTCAGGCACCAACTCCCGCACTTTGTTATTGAAGTAGAGAACAGTCTCCCGGGAAATTTCCTTTTTCGTTTTACCCAATTCTGTGAGAAAGATCCGTACTGATCGTTTATCTACTGTGTCTGGTTCACGATAAATGAGTTTCTTTTCCTCCATCGTCTTCAACATTCTTGTCAAGCTCCTTGCTTCAAGTCCCATGAGGGGTGCTATCTTCGTTGCCGGCGTTCCATCGGAGTGGATATTGAGCAAGACAAAACCAATTGAGGTTGTGATGTCATGCTTTCCAGCCTGTTGGTTGTACATTCGGGAAATAGCATGCCACGCCGATTTAATGTTGTGATCTACAGTTTCTTCCCTTCGCATACGATTTCGATAAGGCAACGAAGGTAATAAAATTTGTTATGCATGCATACCATCTGAAGAATTTTTTTCGCCGCTTCAGACTCCGATGGCCACGTGAAACCTCTCGTCATATAATCAGCTTGATATTAGATATCATATGGCGAAATTGCCGCGATGAGAATTTTTCTATCAGCCCTCTTTGTCCTCCTGCTTAGCCAATCTCTTGTTGCACAGAAAATAAATGAGTCGTACCAGATCCACATTCAACGCGCTTCGTCACCCATTCGAATAGATGGCATTGTGGACGAGCAAGCCTGGAACACAGCCGAGGCGGCAACTGATTTTTACATGGTGCTGCCTATGGACACAAGCAAGGCAAGAGTTCGGACGGATGTAAAAATGACGTACGATGAACAACAACCTTTATCTCGTAGCGATCTGTTATCATTTTTTGCCCGGCCCGTATTTCGTCGAATCGCTGCGAAGAGATTTTGCATTCGGAAAGAACGACAACTTTCTTTTGTTCATGGACCCTTTTGACGATCAAACCAACGGATTCTCTTTTGGAGCGAACGCAGCAGGAGCACAGTGGGATGGTATGATGTATGAAGGCGGTAAGGTCGACCTAAGCTGGGATAACAAATGGACGTCTGTAGTTAGGAAAGAAGATGATCGATGGGTATTTGAAGCGTCGATCCCTTTCAAATCGATCCGGTATAAGAAGGGAATAACAAAGTGGGGAATAAACTTTAGCCGATTGGATTTGAAGTCAACGGAAAAGTCGAGTTGGGCTCCCGTTCCTCGTCAGTTTCCAACGGCATCATTAGCATACTCGGGCATTTTGGTATGGGATGAACCTCCTCCACAGGTTGGCTCGAACATTTCAATTATTCCATACGTATTAGGTGGCGCCGGGAAAGATTACGAAAAGGAAACACCAACAACTTATCGCAAAGAGATTGGCGTTGATGCGAAGATTGCTGTTAGTTCTTCATTAAACTTAGACCTTACTATCAACCCGGATTTTTCTCAAGTTGAAGTCGATCGGCAGGTGACGAACCTGGAACGATTCGAGTTGTTTTTTCCGGAACGTCGTCAGTTCTTTCTCGAAAACGGTGACCTGTTTGCCAACTTTGGTTATCCGAACATCCGTCCTTTCTTTTCCCGCCGTATAGGTTTAGGGACACCCATAGAATTCGGCGCCAGGTTTAGCGGAAAGCTGAATAAAAACTGGCGTATTGGAATTATGGACATTCAGACGGGTAAGGTTGAAGAGGATTACTTACCTCGTCAGAATTTTGCAGTGCTGGCACTTCAGAGGCGAGTGTTTGCACGATCCAACATTGGACTCATTTTCATCAATAAAAAATCCCTTGACTACCAACCTAGCGAAGACCCCGCTGTTCCTGTCTATTCCGAATACAATAGAAACATTGGCTTGGAGTACAACCTGGCGTCATCAAATAACCTGTGGACTGGAAAAGCCCTGTTTCTAAAATCCTTTAGTCCTGATAAGGATGGAAAGGATTTCACGCATGCGGCAAACCTTCAATACTTTGACCGAAAACTTCTGATAAGCTGGCAACATGAATACGTTGGTGAAAATTATAATGCAGAAGTTGGGTATGTACCCAGAAAGAAATTTATAAAGGTGAATCCGCAAGCGGGTTATCTTTTCTTTCCGAAGGGAACAACGGTTCTTAGTCACGGACCGAAACTTAGCGCCACGTATTACTTTGACGACTCATTTGATCCAACCGACAACACAAGTATTTTTTCTTACGGAATTACATTCAGGACACAAAGTGTACTTACCGGTTGGGTTGCCCATGACTACGTTAAGTTGTTACAACCATTCGACCCGACAAACTCCGGAAAAGATTCACTTGCTGCGGGAACCGAACATCGTTGGAATGCCTTCGGAGTTGAATTCACATCAAAACCACAAAGTGTTTTTACTTATCTATTCACCTCCCGGTACGGCGGGTATTATGCCGACGGAACCCGGTTGAACCTTGGCGGGGAAGTTGGCTACAGGCTGCAACCATATCTAAGTCTGGCTGTCGCCGTTAACTACAACGACATTCAATTGCCCGAACCATGGGGTAAGAACACTTTTTGGCTGATCGGTCCGAGGCTAGACGTTACGATGACCAACAAGTTATTCTTTACCGCATTCGCTCAATACAATGAGCAACAGAATAACGTCAATCTTAATACGCGATTCCAGTGGCGCTATCGGCCCGCCTCCGACCTGTTCATAGTGTATACTGACAATTATTTGCCCGACACCTTCGGTGTTAAAAATCGGTCCCTGGTTCTGAAGTTCACCTACTGGTGGAATATTTAATAGCCAAGAAAAATTTTCTTTAGCCTACGTGCAACCTGGCAGCATCTCGTGCGTCTATACATAAGACAATTATGTATTAAGCTTTTATGCATTCACCGGAACTATTGAAGGGAACGCTTCAGACCATTGTGCTTAAGGTCCTCCAGGATCACGGCAAAATGTATGGATATGAGATCACCCAACGCGTTAAAGAACTTTCCGACAACAGGATCTTTTTGACTGAGGGAGCACTTTATCCCACACTTCACAAACTTGAAGGTGAGGGGTTGTTAAAAACCGAAACGGTGAACATCGGACGACGCGTACGCAAGTATTATTCGCTTACGACGACAGGTAAGTCCCTTGCCAAAGAGCGCGTACATGATTTCGTGGATTTTATCAAAACGATGGCGGCGGTACTGCAGGTCAGGATGGCATGAGATGGCTATTTTGAATGACAACCATATTGCCCACATCATAAAGGATCTAAATTATCGCGGCATAGTGGCCGATGATGTACGCGAAGAGTTGATCGATCATATATGCAGCGGCGTCGAACAGGAAATGAGTAAAGGCATGCGCTTCATTGACGCTTACCACAAGGTTCTTCACTCTTTTGGACACAATACCGGCTTACGCAAAACACAAAAGGAAATTCTAAAAGTTGAAAATAAAACTACCCGGCTTATGCTTAAGAATTATATAACCATCGCTTTCCGGAACCTTGAACAAACATCGGTTCTATACTCTCATCAACATAAGCGGCCTATCAATTGGGATAGCATCTTGTTTGATCATTGTCCTTTATGTGATGAATGAGTTTAGTTATGACAAACATCACGAGAAGGCACCGCGCATTTACAGGGTGAATGGCGAGATAAAATTTGGTGGCAATCACTGGCGGCTTGCGGTAGGTCCCGCTCCGCTCGCTTCAGCTCTTCTCAACGAATTTCCTGAAGTTGAAACCGCCGTTCGTTTCAGATCGCAGGGATCTTATCTGGTGAAAACCGAAGGAAGTACAACCAGCATCAAAGAAACATAATGTTAATCGGACCGACAGTACCTTCTTCAAAATTTTTAGCGTCCCTGTTCTGGAGGGTGATCCAAATACAGCTTTGAAAGAGCCTAACAGTGTAGCTATCAGCAAAAAAATAGCGGCGAAATATTTTCCCGAGGGCAATGCTTTGGGAAAAACATTGATACTAGACAACGAGCAACCAGTCAAAGTAACGGCTATCTATCAGGACATGCCGACCACGGGGCATTTCCGGTTCGACCTGCTCTTATCAATGGCGGGATTTGAGGAAGCAGAATCGACGCAATTCTTGAGCAACAATTTCAACACTTATATTCTGTTGAAAGAGGGGGCAGATGCAAAAGCGCTTGAAGCGAAATTTCCAGGAGTTGTAGAAAAATACATAGGTCCACAAGCGGCGGCTGTTCTCGGCGGCGAGTTCTCAATGGAAAAATTCAAAGCGGCAGGTAATCTTCTCGAGTACACATTAATGCCGATGACGGACATACATCTTCATTCAGATCTGACGGCGGAGTTACAAGCCAATAGTGACATTACGTACGTCTATCTCTTTGCTGCAATCGCCGTGTTTATTCTTTTCATCGCATGTATTAATTTCATGAACCTTTCAACCGCGCGGTCGGCCAACAGAGCAAAAGAGGTAGGAGTGCGAAAGGTAATGGGTTCTCTAAGGTCACATCTCATCAGGCAATTTCTCACTGAATCAATTTTGTTGAGCCTCTTTTCATTTGCTCTTGCCATCGCACTTGCTTTCCTGCTTTTGCCAACATTTAATAGTCTTTCGCAAAAAACATTAGTACTTCCTTTTGGAGCGCCGGTTTTTTATTCGATAATAATCCTGGCGGGATTGGTTGTGGGAATTCTTGTCAGGATTATATCCGTCGTTCTTTTTATCCGCCTTCAAACCGGTGAATGTCTTGAAAGGCAATGTTGCATTGGGTATGAAAAGTGGATCGATCAGAAGCGGACTGGTAGTTTTTCAATTTGTAATCTCAATCCTCCTTGTCATTGGAACCTTTACCGTTAACCGTCAATTGAACTACATTCAAAATAAAAAAATCGGTTTCGAGAAGGATCAGGTAATAGTTATCCAGGATGCATATGCCCTTGGCGACAACCTGCGGGCCTTTAAGACTGAAGTGGTTCGAAACAATTTTGTTGAGAGCGGAACTATATCAGGGTACTTGCCGGTATCCGGGACCTGGAGAAATGATAACACATTCTGGCCAGAAGGAACTCAGCCCACTGAAGAAAACATGGTTGGCCTTCAGAATTGGACTGTAGACTATGATTACGTGAAGACATTGGGGATGAAAATCAAATCTGGTCGCTTCTTTTCCGAAGAATTTCCGTCCGATTCAACTGCCATTGTCATGAATGAATCCGCGGTGAAACGTTTTAACCTAGAGCCTGATCCGCTGGGTAAGAAGATCTCAACATTTAAGGGCAACAATCCGGATGGCTCACCGGATCGCAATTCAGTAGTTTCATTAACCGTGATTGGTGTAGTTGAAGATTTTCACTTTGAATCCCTCAAAGAAAATATCGATCCTCTTGCATTCTTCCTTAAGCCAAGCAACGGAAATGTTGCCTTTAGATTTAAAGCAAGCAGCACGCAAGAAGTAATAAATACCATTGAAAAAACGTGGGCAAAGCTGGCTCCTGGTCAACCCTTTCAGTATTCGTTTCTTGACGAGGATTTTGGTCGCATGTATTCCGCTGAACAACGTCTGGGAAAAATCTTTGTGATCTTTGCTGGCCTGGCCATAGTTATCGCGTGCCTTGGATTGTTTGCCTTGACATCATTCACAGCAGAACAGCGCACGAAAGAAATCGGTATCAGAAAAGTCCTTGGCGCCTCAGTGGGAAGTATTGTTTTCCTTCTGTCAAAAGAATTTGGAAAGCTGATCATTGTTGCATTTGTAATCGCAGTCCCGCTTGCATGGTATGGGGTAAATTGGTGGCTGAAGAGTTATGTCTACAAGGTCGAGGTCGGCGTATTAGTTTACGTATTGGCTGGAGTCTTTTCGTTTGTCATCGCGTGGGCGACGATGGGATATCAGTCAATCAGAGCAGCGACATCAAACCCTGTCAATTCGCTCCGTAGCGAATAAACGCAAAGCATTTAGCAACGGATTAGAACTGCGGTTGAACCTGTTGACCAGAAAAGTCTCCACGCAGTTGGCGGTATCTTTTCCTTGCTTCTGCTGCGTACACACTTCCTGGATACTTGGTAAGGAAGTTGCGATATATTTCCATTGCTTTATCCTTATCCCCTAACTGACGCTCATATATTTCACCTTGTAAGAAATAGGCGTCATCCGCAAGTATGTCTTCCCCATACTCATCGAGAATTCTTTGAAGTAATGCAACCGAGTTGTCGAACTCTCCGCGTTGCATTCTAATGTTAGCCTCAAGCCAATAGACATCATCGAGAATGGTCTGATTTGAAATCGATGTTCCTCCTGTTGATACTCCTTGTTTCAGGTCTTCTATTTTTTTGAGGGCATCGTCTGTTTTGTTTTGATATAGCAATAGTTCAATTGACGCATAGTCTTTGAGCGCGGCGCCCGTGGAATCAAACGCGATATTTTCTTTTATCCGCATGCTAAGCTGCAATGCATCGTTGGCTATTTCACGTGTTGTTGCTTGTTTTAATATATCAAGATGTTCTTGAGCAAGTCGAAAGTCCCCTTTGTAATAGGATAGTTTTGCGTTCCTTAGTTTCGCTTCGTATCCGACAAGGTTTTCCTTTTGTGTCTTTTCAACTTGCGAATACAACAGAGTTGATTCCCATGGTTCGCCCTTTAGTATATAAATATCTCCGAGGTCGAGCTTAGCTTTTGATTTTAGATATTGTGATGCTTTAGGATTGGCGATGAGCTTGTTGAGTATTTGGATAGCGGAATCTTTTTGATCGAGGTAATTTGCATATAACAATGCCTGGTTTTTCGATGCCTCTAAGCGCATTTGCATTGTCCGGATATTGTTTTATGAAATTTTTATAATCACCTATGAGTACAGCGACTGAATCCTTCTTAACCGGAAAACTTTTTTTCACGCGTTCCTCTCTCGTCTTTATGACCCCAAGTCTTGCCAGCAAGTAGTTTTGTGAATTGGGATATTCACGGATAAGATAGCGGTAGATCTTCAACGCGTTGTCATAGTCCTCATTGTCCAAAGCTACTTTGGCCACTTCCATAGACTTCTCTCCTTCGCGCTTATATCGTTTATCATATGCCCTCGCTTGAATGAAGGATGCATAAAAATTCTTTTGCTGCATTGTGACCCAGATCAACAAGTCAGCGTATACTTCGACGTCTGGAAATTGTTGCACCTTTTCGTATAACAACTTTTCAAGGCTCTCCAACTCTTCGGGCTTGGTAAGAAGTGCCTGGAGAACATTCTTGACGTATTGGATGTTGGCCGAGCTCTGAGTCACATACGTCAGGTACTCCTGTACCATCTTGTCCTGACTGCCTTTAACTCGGTATAGCATCGCGAGGTCCAGACAGAAGAGGTATGGATTACCGAGAACCTGTCGGCTTTCGCTCAATGCCATGATCCCATAGTCTGGCAATGACCGAGACATAAAGTAGTCCGACATTACCTTTATGCGTTGCATGTTGCCCTTGTTTTCCGTGATGAGTTCCTTAAAGTATTTATCAGCTTTTGTCATATCTCCTGATCTGATGTAAGTCAGACCAAGGTCAAGGCGATATTGAAGATTTTGCGGATCATGACGTGAAGTCTTTTTCAGAAAATTCTGAGCCTCATCATAAAGTCCCAAGTCAAGAAGAACATTGATGTAATTGTTGTAAATGAAAGATGTATTAACATCGTTCTTCGCTAAGTCACGATAAAGTTCAAGCGCTTTCTTCTTATCACCTTTCGCAAGGTACTCATTTGCTAACTGAATTTGTTCTTGTACTTGAGCTTGTAGAGTAAAAGATATGGAAGTGAGAGTTATCCCCAGGATGATGAGGCTAATTACTTTAATATAATATATATTTTTATTAGTATAATTAGTCATGTGGAATTGTGGAGTTCTGGTGATCTAATCCATTGTGGAATTTATGTATATTTCTTGGACTTCGTAAGTTTTTATTACTCAAATGGTTGAAGGGTTATGCACAGGTTAATTTAGTGTGGATGATTTGGGTGTGAATAGAGTTGGGAGTTGATGGTGTGGATGAATGGGTTTTTGTGAACATGATCGTTGGGATGTTAGGAGTTTTAACGTTGGAAGTGCGTGGTTAGTCTGAATATTGAGAGTTATTAACAGATTGTTAGAATTTTATCAACAATGGCCCGAGTTCCCAATTTGCTTTCAAAGTTATTGGGAGGGCGCCTTTTTCGTTCTTGTAGAAGATGATGGTTTCGGGTTCTTGATGTTGTAAATAGTTTCCGGGGCTCCATTGTTGATTCTGATCGCGGTCGATTACGAGTCGGAGTTGATAGTCTCCGGGTGTGAGGTCTTCGAAGGATGCTGCAGGTGTGTTTATTTTTTGATGAAGGATAGTGTTGTCTTTGGCAAGCAATTGAATGAGATAATTTGGTTCACTGGTTTGAATTTGAACGTGAATTACACCTGTAGTTTCTAAGGTTGCGGGTTCTATTGGTTGGGCGATTCGTGAGCTACTGTCGGATTCGATGCTGATAAATGAACCTGGTGCGATATAGAGTTGGTTGCGGATTTTTGGTTTTGACTCAAGTAATGCTTTTTGTTTCGCTTTGATTCTGTCTTGCGCTGGCTGGGGTTGCGCAGTTTCTTGTTTTTTGGCGAGTAGGGTTTTGTCGAATGTCTTCCGGATGTTTATGGTGTTATGAAGGGTGTCGATGGTTATATCGGCTGGTTGGATGTTGATGGTATTAAGTGAGTCGATACGGAACATAATGCTGTCGTAGTTGATTTGTTTTATGGGTTTATTGAATTGCAATTTTCCGCTGAGGAAACCTTTGTGCGCTAATACCTGGAAATTTGTAGCAGATGTTTTGAAGGCTTCTGGCTTGATGGCGCGTTCGGTAAATTTTAGAAATAGTGTGGTATCGATGTTGTTGTTTATGCTGTCGTGAGCTAAAAGGTGAATCGGGATACTGTCTTGTTCAATGAGGTTGTTGTAAACGCGTATGTTGCCGTTGTCTTCACCGAAACTAGTATAAATAGTTTCAAAGTCTGGTGAGTCTATTGTATACGTCTTTAGGTTTTTGGATGTCTTTATATTGAAAAACGTTCCGGATGGTCTGGCGCTCGTGAGTTTTAAGGGTCTGGCGTCAAGCCTGATCACAGGTATAGATATGGATTTCATGTTTGTGGAGAGTTGCTTCACGTCGTTTAGAAATCCATAAAATTCTGTTTTGCTATCGACAACTAGATTTTTGTTTTTGTCATCAAACGCATAAATGCGATAAATACCAGGTTTTAGGTTGGCGATAGTGTAGATGCCTTTTTCGTTGGTCTTACTGAAGTATACTGGCTGATGTTGGAAGATATTGAAGGTATCCTGCTGATAGATTGCAACTGTTATGTCTTTTACTTCTTTGGATGTGAGTGGGTTGAAAACAGAGCCGGAGAATGATAAGGAGTCGATGTAGTCCCCGGTGCTAAACGCGAGCTTTAGCGTTGGCGGTGAGTTTTTTTCGGTGATGTCCTGGATTGCTTCGCGGAAATTAAAGGCGTATGTAGTAGTGTCTTGTAGTTCCGATGTTAGTTTGATGATTACACGGTTCTTTTTTGCATCTATGTCGTATTCTTTTCTAATGTCAGGGGTGATGATGATCTGATCCTTAGGATTATTGAGAATGATGGCCTCGTCGAAACTGAGTTCAATTTGTTGTGAATTGAAATTTGTTTGCCCGTTTTTTGGATTGGATTGATTGAGGATGGGAGGAATGGTGTCCTTTGGGCCGCCGGTGGGCGAGGTCTGTCGTGCGCAGCCGACCCGAGCATGAAGAGTCCGTAGAACAGCCAATGAATGTGTCTTTTTAGATTCATTTCTTAATCACATAAATATGGCTGGAATACTCGGAAGTTCTATTGCCGGACATATTTGAGCGAAGGCCATTGAGAATTGATTTCAGGAGGGTGAGTGGGCCGAGTTTGGCGTGTCGGTATTTCTCACTTAGGAGGGACACGTAGTAAGCGTCTAACTTCATAGGTATGGTGTCTACAACGTTTAGGCTATGTGCTTGCATTATTTTTTGTATGTCCTGGCGCCTGAAGTGCCAGAGGTGTCGTGGCACATCATATGCAGCCCAGGTAGTTTTGTAATGTCTTGCGTCCCATGAATTGCGATTTGGTACAGCAATAAAAATAGTGCCAGTCTGTTTTAGATTCTGTGCCAATGCTTCGATCAATTCGTGAAGATTGGGAACATGTTCTAAGACGTGCCAGAGTGAGATGACGTCAAATGTCGTGTTCGGCAGTTGGTCTATTGTGGGATAGATCATTTGCCCGGATTTTGTTGAGGCTATTTCGCGTGCTGAACTTGAGGGTTCAACACCTGAGACTTTCCACCCGAGGGTTTTACAATGAATGAGGAAGTCACCCGTACCACATCCATAATCGAGTAGTGAGGGAGACGGTACGGTGACATGTTTCTTGATGAGCCGGGTTTTCCATTTTAGGGTTTGTGTTCGGGCAAGAACATAAACATGGTCCATGAATGTGGTCGGCCGGGATGAATGCGAAACGTATGCTGACGATTTATAGTAGTTGCCTAGTGTGGAGATTTCCGGGTACGGGTTTGTAAATGCGAATTGACAATGCCCGCATTTTACAATGCTGAATGTTTCATGTGAAACTGTGTAGTCGGTGCAAGCTAAGTATGGTGAGAATGTTGTTTCTCCGCAAACGGGGCATTGTGAGAGCTCTGTCATTTCCCCATATAGATAGTAAGGACGGAGACGTCTGCAGGAGATACCCCACTGATCCTCGAAGCTTGACCTATGGTTTCTGGTCGAATACGCTTAAGCTTTTCTCTTGATTCTAAGGAGAGTGCTTTTACCCTGTCGTAGTCAAAATCAGGTAGTATCCGGTAGTCCTCCAACGAACCTAATTTCTCAGCAAGTATTTGTTCTCGCTGGATATAGCTGTCATATTTTATGAGTATTTCTGCTTGCTCGAGTACTTCAGTTGAATATTCAAGAAAGAGATCGGTGGTGCCACTTGATGGCAGTTTGCGAAAATCATTTATGCTGACTTGAGGTCTCTTAAGCAGAGTGGTAAGGGATGCTCTTTCGTCGATAGCGGAAGTGCCCAGGTCTGCAAGCAAGGTGTTTGCTTCAGGTGGATCAATCTTAATTTTCTGAAGTTTACCTACCAGTTTGGTGATGGCTGATTTTTTAAGCAGAACCTGCTGCAGTCTTTCTTCGCTCGCCAGTCCAATGGAATTTCCAATTTCTGTGAGGCGCAGATCTGCATTATCTTGCCTTAGGAGAATGCGATATTCTGCCCTGGATGTGAACATTCTGTATGGTTCCTGGGTCCCTTTAGTTACCAGGTCGTCTATAAGGACGCCGATGTATGCATCAGATCGTTTCAGAACGAATGGATCCTTCTCGTGCACTTTATTGTGAGCATTTATCCCGGCCATTAATCCCTGGCAAGCCGCTTCTTCGTAACCCGTTGTGCCATTAATTTGTCCTGCAAAATACAGATTATCAATGAGTTGAGTCTCAATGTCAATTTGAGCTGTGTGGGTGGAAAGAAGTCATATTCAATGGCATATCCAGGCCGGAACATTTTTGCTTTTTCAAAGCCTTGAATTTTTCTCAGGGCGCGGTATTGCACGTCTTCGGGGAGCGATGTCGAGAATCCGTTGACATAAATTTCGATTGTATTCCAGCCTTCTGGTTCGACGAATATTTGGTGGCGCTCTCGTTCGGCGAACCTGTTTATCTTGTCTTCGATTGATGGGCAGTACCTTGGGCCGATGCCCTTGATTCTTCCTTGGAACATTGGGGATTTGTCGAAGCCGGTTTTAAGTTCTTCGTGCACCTGATCGTTGGTGTAGGTAATCCAACAGCTGACTTGTTTTGCCAAGGGAGCGGTATCCGAGTAAGAGAATTTGCCAGGGACCTCATCGCCTGGTTGTTCCTCCATTTTGGAATAATCCAAGCTTCGGCCGTCTATCCTGGGCGGGGTACCGGTTTTCATCCGTCCAGATGTGAAGCCAAGGGAAGTCAATTGTTCGGTTAGTCCAGTTGCAGCTTTTTCTGCTGTTCGACCACCGCCGAAGTTTTTTTCACCAATATGAATTTTGCCGTTTAGGAACGTGCCGTTTGTTAGGACCACCGAATCCGCTAGAATCTCATTTCCAAGGTTGGTGCGTACCCCTATCGACCCGGTTGTCTTTAACCAGGATTTCTTTAACCATGTCCTGCCAGAAATCGAGATTTGGTGTTCTTTCCAGAGCAAGCCGCCATTCCTCGGAGAACTTCATTCGATCATTTTGAGTGCGGGGACTCCACATGGCTGGTCCTTTGGATCGATTGAGCATTCGAAACTGGATCATCGATTTGTCAGAAACAATGCCTGAAAGTCCACCAAGCGCGTCGATTTCACGAACAATTTGGCCTTTGGCAACGCCGCCCATCGCAGGGTTACAGGACATCTGGGCGATTGTGTTCATGTTCATGGTAATGAGCAGAACTTTTGAGCCCATACGTGCTGCTGCCGCTGCTGCTTCACAGCCCGCATGACCGGCACCTACGACAATGACATTGTATTTTTCGAACATTTTCGAGCTTTGTAAATAAGTTTCACGTGGAACCGATTATTTACCCACAAAATCTTTCAACATTTCCACATTGGTAACCGAAAGTTGGGGGTGCTGATCAAACATAATCCGCCTATAAGTGGTTTCACGTGGAACTTAGTGCCGCAAAGATAAGTAAGCGTCCTCTTTTTTTCGCATGAGCGATTTAGCTGCTTTGGTTTTGTCCGAGTAACCCATTAGGTGTAACACACCGTGGACCATTACCCGGTGTAGTTCTTCGTCAAAGTGAGCCAAAAACTTTTGAGCATTTTCCCTGACCCTTTCAATGCTTATGAAAATGTCGCCTTGGATTCCAGTAGAATCGCTGTAATCAAAAGTAATCACGTCCGTGAAAGTGTCGTGAGCTAAATACTCCAGGTTAATTCGCTTAAGATATTTGTCAGAGCAGAAAATGAAATTGACAACGGTAACCTTGTTTTTTTCTGACTCAACTACGCGACGGATCCAGCGCGAGGTTATTCTTGGGTGGGGAAGTTTAAAACGGGTTTCTTCCTGGAAGAAATGGATATCGGGCATTTAAGAATTCATGTAAAAGCTGAGTTCGACAACTCTGCCATTTTCCTTGAAGTCCACCTCATCAGACAGATGTTTCATTAGAAAGATACCTCGCCCGCCAAGTTTTTCAATGTTTTCGGGGGCCGTAGGATCTGGAAGGTTCTCATAATTGAAGCCAGAACCTTCATCCTTTATTACAAATCTTAATAGGGAGTCATCCAATGAAAGGCTGAGAAATACGTTCTTCGATCTGTCATTAGCGTTACCGTGCTTGATGGCATTGTTAACGGCCTCAGTAACGGCAATCATTATATTCCCATACATATCGTCATCCAGATGAAACCGTTCCTTCGCATTGTCAATAAAACTCTCAATCATTCTAATGTTTTCCGAAATGGACGGAACCTGGATACTGATCGTATTCATGCCTTATTTGTTCTCAGATTTGTCTCGTCTAACTTAGTTTTCACCGACCCTCTTAAAATATTCATTAACCTCTTTCTTATAATACGGGTAGAGTTTTGGCGGAACTGTTTTTAGCAATTCTACTTCTTTTTCTTTGAGTCGCAAATAATCTTCAAATGCCTTTGGAATTTCTTTGTCATAATCCTTTGCCGTCTCCCCCTTTCGCTCCTCATCCATGTCTTGCTCTCTCATTGACTTTTCTGCTTCTAAAAGACGAGTAACAATTTCTTGCTGACGCTTAATTAATTGATCGGTCAGTTGCTTGTTGACAAGGTCCATCTCGGATTGCTCCATCTTCGACGGCAACTCACCACCAGGTAACTTTCCATCCTTGTTATTTTCTTGCATCTGTTCCTGCATCTCCTGAAGTGCTTTCCTTATGCGCTCCTGCTCCGCAGCCATTTCCGCCAATTCCTCAGATAATTGCCTACCAGACTTACCGCTTCCTTTTAGCTCCTGAATTTTTTGGTTGAGCTGCTGCTGCATCTGACTCAAAGAAGGATTCTGACCTTTCTTCTTGGACTTTCCCATCGACGGCTGAGCATTCGCCATCATCTCCATCATCATGTCGAAGTGGTCATCAAGCATCAATGCTAAATTATTTATCGAAGTCATGGTTAACTGCATCTCGTTAGACGCTTGAGGGCGCCTTCTCTCACGATTCGCTTCGATTACCTTGTCAAGATGTTCATTTAAATCACTCACTTCCCGCGTAACGACGGAGCCCATAAAAGGATCTCGTTTTCCAAGAGCTAACAAGCTGTCTTCCAAAACGTTAGCATCGTCTTTAAGCTTGAGTTGGCGTTGCGCGATGCTGTTAAATCCCGGATCGTTCTGGCTTAATTCGCCGAACCCTTTCATCAAAGACTCCTGATCAAATGAAAGTTTAACCAGTCCGTGAATGATTTGGCGTAACGTCTCAAGATTTTGCATATCGATTTCCATGGTCATGGAGCTTTCGGCACCTTCCATCTGCTGTTGCATCTTTTGCATTTTCTGCAAAGCTTTTTGTTGCGGGCTCTTAGCTTTTGATGGGCTGTTTTGATTTAGCATCTCTTTGCTCTCTTCCTGTTGTTGCTCAACATCTTTCGAATCTTCTTCCGATGGGAGATCGCCATCGTTTTTGTCCAGCTCTTCACCCAACTCTTTCAACTCGTCTATCTTTTCAGACGTCTCCTGAAAATCTTTCTGGATTTCTTCCTGCTCCTTGCCTAGCTCCTGGCTTTCACTTTCGGGTTCACCTGTATTGTTTTCTTTGGAGTCTTCATTCTTATTTTCTTTAGAGCTTGCATCCTTGTTTTCTTTGGACTTCTCGTCTTTTTCAGAGTCGCCCTTTTTGCTTATCCTTACGATCCTTGTCACTCTTGGACGTTGTCTTGTCCAGGTTCTCGGTCTTTTCAAGCAACTCCTTCTGTTTCTCCACCTGTTCCTTCAAATCAGTTATTGCCTGGTCAAGCTTGAACTCGTATTGCAGCTGCTTGAATAACTCCAGTGTACGTTCCAATTCTTTTTCAAGGTTATGAGAGTTCTGATTAAGTTTGTCAAGGATCTTTTGAATTTGGGAGATGTCACTGTTTTCTTTCAACAGTTTTTGAAGCTCTTCAAAAAGTCGTTTGGTTTCGTCATCAAGTAGCTCGTCCATTAACTTCTGGATCTGTTCCGCTTTTTCACGGATTCGCTCATCCTGCTCAGTAAAGGCATCCTTCTTTTGGTCAAGCAGCTTGTTTTGCTCTCTGAGCTCTTCGACAAGCTGATTCAGGCTTTGCTTTTGCTCCAATATGTCTTCAAGCATCTTTTTGTCCTGCCAGTCAAGACTCTGCTTTGCCTTTAAGTTTCTGATTTGCTTGTTCAATCTGATCCTGCAACTTATTTGCTTTACCAGCGCTTTGATCAATCTTCTGTTGCGTCTTTGTCTGCGAGCTATTTATATCAGCGATCAGATTATCCTCGCTCGGAACGTAGAATGTATAGGTGGAAGTTTTTGTAGACTTACTTCCATTAACCCCGTCATTGTCCCATACTTCAAGATAATACTCCAATGAATTTCCAGGACCAAGCTTTATGGAATCAAGTGCCCACGGATAGAAAAAACTTTGTTGAGTCTGATTCTTTGCAATGTTTATTGCTGTGTTTTTTGATGAAATTTCTTTTTGCTCTTCGTCACGAACTTTGTAATGCAACGCTAACTTCCGAACTCCATAATCATCGCTAAGTACGCCGCTTAAAACAAGCATCTTATAAAGCACTGAGTCCTTGAATTGATTTACTTCAATCTTGGGGAATTCGTCTTTGATTACATTAACATTATACGCTATGCGTTCTCTATTCTGACTGAAGTCATTCTTGAGGATGACCTCATAAGTATCAGGTTGCTTAAATCTTTTCTTAAACGTAAATGATTGATCATCAGTTATTTGGAAGTCCTCCGGTTCACGGTTGGCCCCGAACAACATTGACGCATGGGTTGCATTTGCAGTGGAAATCTGCCATCTGACCTCTGTTCCCTCGGGGACCTCAAGATTACCAGAATTAGCAAGCGTCTCATTCTTTCTATTTAGATACGCAGGATAAGAAAGACTCACATTAAACCGTGATAACTCGGGACGACTCAGCAAAGAGACCTCGTACGTATCGGAGAAGAAGCCGGCTGCCTCAACCTGAAAACCAAATCCTTCCTGGACATTTTCGAAAACATAGGAAAATTCACCAGGTGAATTGTTATCAAGCTTCAGTCTCTGATTATTAAGAATAATATAAGCGTGCTCTGGAAGAGCAGCTCCCTCCAGCTTAATGTTTAAGATAAAGTTCTCATTATAGAAAGCGTTGAGATCGCCATTAGCCACGATGAATTTGAATGGCGCCTGCGGAGAATAATGACGATTAAAGTGAACAATGCGGCTGGTACTTTGCGTAAGAATGCCGCGATTGATAACAAGGATCGCGACAATAACAACAACAGGAATCACGAGGTATTTGAGGTATCGCCTATTCTGATTCAGATCGATGAAGCTATCAAAAGAAACGGGATCAAACTCTTTTGACCTTTGTTCTACATGGGCGTAAGCAAGGGCTGAGCTTTTACTCACGCTCAGCAATTGGATCAGGTTGAGCAGTCGGTCGCTGACTGAAGGCAGATGTTTGCCAATCACTTTTGCGCTTTCTTCCTCGTCTAGTCCTCTTTTCGCAAGCCACCATTCTATCGGGGCCTTCAGAAATCGGTACAAACAATAGATGGCAATTGCAAAAAAAGCAAAAAATATAAGAAACCGCGCCCAGCTACTTAACCACAAGTTGTGTTCAAGTAGAATAGCAACTAAAAAGTAAGAGATTAAGATAGACAGAGACAAAAGCGCTCCCCTGACAAAGATGTCGAGGTAATACTTTTTTCTAAATGTTCTGATCTTATCATGAATGCGCTCCGCTCCTGCTCCCATAATATTCTTCCTTTAGTTATCAAAACGCAACACCAAAGCCAAAAGTTGAATAGTCCTAATATAGTCTCTTAATAAGTATTGGCAAAATTCCAGGTGGGTGATGTCTGGAACGGTCAATTCTTACTTTAAGGGGGAGACCAGTCAAACTCTTTTTCGAAGTATTCTATAACATGCATTTTCAATAATTTCTCCTGCTCGAGGAGATCAAAGTGTGGCAATTTTTTAATCACCTTCCAGTGTGGCCAACCCTCTTTGTCAAGACCCTCAAGTTCATAATACCCTGACGGACTTAACACACGGCATATACCAATGTGCATTAGATCCTGCTTTTCTTCTTTGCTGAACACCTTCTTGCCTTGTCCCAGTTCCTGCACACCAATCAGGAACAAAACAGCGTTGAGGTCCTTTGGACGCTTCCCCACCATTGTCTGAAGATTCTCGAGCAGAGAGTTCCAGGCTCTATCTAATTCCAGATCGCGCTTAAACATTTTCTAGTTGTTCCCAGTATTCAAATGCCCTTCTTAAGTGGGGTATGACGATAGTGCCACCGATAAGTGTGGCGATACCCATACCCTCGTTTACCTCCTCAGTAGTAAGTCCTACTTCCTTACATTTACCAAGATGGTACCTTACACAATCATCGCATCTCAGGACCAGTGAGCAAGTAAGTCCAATCAATTCCTTCGATTTTACATTAAGTACGCCGTCGCTACTGTACGCATTTGTATCTAAGTTGAATATCCTCTTAATGACAAGACTCTCAGATGCCAATATCTTTTCGTTCATCTTGGAACGATACTCATTAAAATCACTGACTAAGGACATTGAATGTTTTTTAAGTGTTATCTTCGATTACCGTTGTTTGCAAAGATATTCTGAAATGACTAATAATAGACGCCACGATATTTTCGGCGATTTTATCTCCCTTTTCTTCCCAAAATATTGCCTCGGTTGCGACAATGCACTTGTTAAGGGGGAGACCATGATCTGCACGATGTGCATGTTAGAAATGCCCCAGACAGATTATCACAGAACACGCGAAAATCCGCTCAGTGTACGGCTTTCCTATCGCATACCCGTCAAACACGCGATGGCTTTGTTCAAGTTCAGCAAGAACGGTCGCGTTCAACATTTGTTGCATCAGCTGAAATACCGAAATCATCCGGAAATTGGCGTAACACTGGGAAATTTTTATGGAGAAAAAATGAAGAATGAATCGGAAGTTAGATCTGACGTGGACTTGATCATTCCAATTCCCCTTCACCCCGCGCGAAAACGAAAACGAGGGTATAATCAGAGCGCAAAATTTGCCGAAGGGCTTTCAGAAAAACTCGAGATCCCGTTTACCGATGACCTGTTGGAAAGAAGAATAAAAACAGAAACACAAACTCGCAAAACGAAGCTGAACAGATGGGAAAATATCAGCGGTGTATTCGGAGTTAAAGTACCAGGCTCAGTAAGGGGTAAGAAAATTTTATTGGTTGACGATGTTATCACAACAGGGTCAACGCTTGAGGCCTGCTCACAGGTGTTGATTGATCAAGGCTGCGAACAACTGAACATTGCCTGTATCGCAGAGGCATAAAAAAAGCCCCGCCGGTAGGCAGGGCTTTGTATCAAAATTAATTTCAGTTGATCAATAGTTAGATCCAGCGCGGATCATCGCGCAACGGAATCCTACAGTAGCCGTAGCAGAGTCCTGATCGAGATACCTTCTCGTTCCAGGAGACATCCAGTAGGCAACATCTTTCCAAGAGCCGCCTTTGTATACACGAGCGCGATCAGTTATAAGTGAAGTGAATGATTCAGGATTCTTTTCGAAATCACTGTTGTAACCAGAGTTTGCGCCTGAAGCAGGGTCAAGGAAACCATCGCGGCGAATAGGGTTGAGGTCATCGAAATCCTGGAATGACATAGGTCTGTAAATATCCTGTACCCACTCGCTGACGTTACCGGCCATATTGTATAGCCCGTAATCATTAGGAGGGTATTCGTAAATGTAAGAAGTGATCAAAGCCCCATCATTCAGGCGACCGGCTATACCAGCATAGTCACCACGTCCACGCTTGAAGTTGGCGAGCATAAAGCCCATTTGTTTTCCATAAGGATTTCGAACTGCGTGACCATCCCAAGGATAAATGCGTTGGTGGGTCTGTAATTCTTCTAACCACTGCGTTCCAATTAAAGCTTGAGCTGCATATTCCCACTCAGCTTCTGTCGGCAACCTGTAAGCAGGAACGACAATGCCCGACTCAAGTGGAATTCTACCATCGCTTTCTGCATATTCTTCGCCAGCATCTTCAGCGAGCTTAATGTTTACTGCGCGTGTTCTCCAAACCGCGAACTTACTTGCCTGATTCCAGGTAATGCCCACAACAGGGAAATAGCGGAAGCCAGGGTATCTTAGGTAGTGCTCAACATAAGGATCGTTAAAAGCCAGCTTGCCTACCCAAACCGTAGTGTCGGGCAAAGCTGCCTGGTAAGCTTCCTGCGAAGAATCCTTAGCCAAATAGTGCATGTATTCGAGCCAATGGACATTGGCGATCTCAGTTTCATCCATGTAAAATGAGGCGACCGATACAGTTCTTTCGACGTTATCACGCGAAGCCATAATATCTTCCTCGAATGATCCCATCACTGCGCGTCCACCTTCGACGAACACCATGTTCGGTGCATCAGGTTGACCTTCATAGGGATTTACCATAAAGCCGCCTTGATCCTCATCATTGTAGGCCAGGCCGGTAGCCGTACTCACCTGACCCGGATTTTGGGCGGTTGGTTTTCTACCCTTTCCTCCAAAAAGAGAGCAGGCAGAAAGGAGGACAGAACCTCCTACGACAAACAAAAGAGTCCTGAAAGAATACCTCATTTTAGTTTTCAGTTTAAACGAACGCTAATTACGCGGATAATACAATTTTTTCCAAGGGGACGTATGTTTATTCGCCACTCTGTAACCGAATAGAAACGTGCAACTTAGTAACGGGTAACTCAAGCAATTTATTGTTTTGGGAAACGCACATCCATTTTTGGGAAGCCAGGCATTCAAAACCGGGGTCCAGTGAACATTTTCAGCGACTAATGGGCATGGCATAGAATTTTGATATGAGCATGTCAAAGAAACCTGATATGCTAACCCTTCAAGATTTCAGAGTGATGCCCTTCGAAAAGAAATGTGATGTTATCACCTTTTCTGGCAACTATCTGGCTCAACGTACTCTCGCCGACTGCAAAGTCTTCCTTTATTTTACCGAAGGATTTTTTGTGGAGGTGTTCTACTCACCCAAGTATCAAAAGGTATTGATGATAAATGCCTTTGAAAAGCCGATCGGACTTGATCCTTATCTTGACAAGATCTCTTTGGCCGATTTGGTGTCGAACTGATCCGTCATCTGGCGGAGGACGTCAATTGCTACGTCGACGGTTTTAACATTTTCGACCATAAGCATTGCCTTTCCTACGTTGTCTCTCATTTTATATTGCCTGGGATGCTGTTGAACGAAGGCAATGATGCTTCCAAAAATGTCGGAGTTGAAATAATTGTCATTAGTGCTAACAAAAAAGGCCCGCATTTTTTCGTTTTTGAGGCTTAACTTTTCAAACCCAAGCCTTTCCCCAAGCCATCGCAATCGTACCGTGTTTATCAACTCTTCAGTTTGCGAAGGAAGAGGACCAAAACGATCCTTAACTTCATCCGTAAATTCCTTCAGCTGATCTTCGTTCTTAATATTGTCGAGACGAGAGTAAAGTTGAAGGCGCTCGCTGATATTGCTCACATAACCATCGGGGATCAAAATCTCCAGATCGGTTTCAATCACACAATCTTGTACAACGATCTTGGCTTTCTCTTTAAGCTCTGCTGAGAATAATTCTTTAAAATCAGTCTCCTTAAGTTCCTGGATGGCGTCATCAAGAATTTTGTGATATGTGTCAAAGCCCAGGTCAGTAATAAAACCGCTTTGCTCACCACCCAATAAATTTCCCGCACCCCTGATATCGAGATCGCGCATTGCAACCTTAAAGCCATCGCCGAGCTCGGAAAACTCTTCGAGGGCGGCTAGTCTCTTTCTCGAGTCCGCTGTCAGTAATGAAGCCGGCGGCGTTACCAAATAACAATAAGCTTTTTTGTTAGACCGTCCGACTCTTCCACGCATCTGGTGAAGGTCAGAAAGCCCAAACATATGGGCATGGTTAATAATGATAGTATTTGCATTCGGTATATCAAGGCCGGATTCAATGATGTTGGTAGAGACAAGAATATCATACTCGCCGTCTATGAACTTCATCATTGCTTTTTCCAGCTTGTGGCCGTCCATTTGACCATGAGCAATTCCAATTCGCGCATCGGGAACGAGCTTGTAGATGACATTGGCAATGGCCTCAATGTCGCTAACCCTGTTGTGCACAAAGAAGACCTGACCTCCTCGCCTGAGTTCGCGGCTTATGGCATCCCTAATTAGCGATTCATTGAAAGTATGGAGTTCGGTGGTTACAGGTTGCCTGTTAGGTGGTGGAGTTGAGATTATACTGAGATCACGGGCACCCATCAGTGAAAAATGCAACGTGCGCGGTATTGGCGTCGCGGTCAGGGTGAGCACATCAACATTTATCTTCAACTCTTTAAGCTTATCCTTCACCTTCACGCCGAACTTTTGTTCCTCATCAATAATGAGCAGCCCTAGTTCCTTAAATTCAACGTCTTTGCTTACTACGCGATGTGTGCCAATAAGAATGTTGATCTTCCCTTCTTTGACCTCTTTTAATATCTCCTTGATTTCCTTTTCAGACTTGAATCTTGAAACGTAATCGATCTTCACAGGAAATGCAGAAAGGCGTTCGCTAAACGTACGGTAATGTTGCATCGCGAGGATGGTTGTTGGGACCAACACAGCGACCTGCTTTCCTTCTGTGGCGGCCTTGAAGGCGGCACGAATGGCGACTTCTGTTTTGCCAAAGCCTACATCGCCACATATCAGCCTGTCCATTGGATGAGGCTGTTCCATATCTCGCTTTACATCTTCTGTTGCCCTTGCCTGGTCAACAGTGTCTTCAAATAAGAAGGATGATTCCAGCTCCGCTTGTAAAAAACTATCGTGCTGATATGCATGGCCCGGTGAAGACTTTCTCTTTGCATAAAGTGAGATCAATTCCTTCGCGATATCCTTTACACGTCTCTTAGCTTTGGACTTCTTGTTCTCCCACTCCTGTGAACCGAGCTTGCTAATTATAGGTGGAGAACCATCCTTTCCAGAATATTTCGAGATCTTGTGCAGCGCATGAATGCTAACATACAACAAGTCATCATCCCTATACACTAATCGGATGGCTTCTTGCTCATGTCCATTCACCTCTTTCTTTTCCAGTCCGGCAAACTTGGCTATACCGTAGTCAATGTGCGTAACGAAATCGCCCGGCTGTAAGGTCTGGAGCTCACGTAAAGTAAGCGCCTTTGACTTAGTAAACTTTTCCTTGGATCTGTATCGATGAAATCGCTCGAAGATCTGATGGTCGGTGTAGCATACCAGTTTCAGACTATTATCGACGAAGCCCTGACGTAAAGCAAAATCAAGTGACTGAAATTCAAGTTCAGCATTGATCTCTTCGAAAATACCTTTAAGTCGTTCGGTCTGTTTGGGTACGTCGGCGGTAATAAAATTACCGTAACCTTGTAGCTGGTGATCGAAGAGGTCTTGTGCCAGGAGCTCAAAATTCTTGTTGAACGAGGGTTGAGCTGAACTAGAAAAATCAAAGGCCTTCGCATCCTCGAGGACAAATCTGCTTCCAAACTCTACATTGACAAATTGTTTACTCTTAGCCAGAAACGATGCTCCGCTGTCAAACAATTTTTCAGGATCAGAAACTATTTTTGCTCCACTCGCTTTGAGTATACCCTCGAAAGAGCTTGCAGCTTTGTCAAAGCATTTTTGGATGATGTCATGTGTAAGCTGAAAATCCTTTACCCAAATCCGGGTGTCAGGAGAAATAAAGTCCAGGAACGATTGTCGTTCTTCCTGCATCAACTTTGACTGGACATTGGGTATGACATTGACCTTCTCAAGAGTATCGACTGAGAGCTGTGAACCAGGCTCGAAAGTTCGTATGCTATCAACTTCACTTCCGAAAAGTTCTATCCTATAGGGTAGCTCATTTGCGAATGAAAAAATATCGATGATCCCACCACGCACGGCAAACTGGCCTGCCTCGTATACAAAGTCCGTTTTCTCAAAATCATAGTTATGCAGGAATTCCTCAAGGAACGGAACATCGAGCTTTTCAGCCAGTGTGATGGTAAAGGTATTGGAAGCAAGTGATCGTTTAGTAATCACCTTCTCACCAAGTGCTTCCGGGTATGTGACAATTATTTCTGGCGAAGTTTTATTGGCAAGTCTGTTTAAGACTTCAGCTCTCATCAGAATATTTGCGTTCTCGGTCTCGTCGAACTCATACGGACGCTTGTAGGACATTGGAAATAATAGAATCTCTCGCCCTAAAAGGTTTTGGATGTCATTCTGAAAATAGTGGGCTTCATCCCGGTCGTGAAGGATGACCATAAAGTCAAATGGCCGAATCTTGAAGGTCGCTGATAAAACGATGGCGTCGATACTGCCAGAAAGACCTTTCAGTTGAAGATGCTTAGATTCAGACGTTTTGAGGCCCGCAGCTACGGTCTTGATAAAACCATCTGCCGTATAAATGCCAAGAAAATCATTCGCCCTCAAAATCGTGTGTGCGTAAGCCGCCAGGAGCGGATCAGGCCGCAAAGATAACGCTCGAAGCAATCAACTCAAGCGACTGGAAATATTTATGTTTACGAGGTGAACGTGATAAAATATTGTGCTCTGTCGTTTGCAGTAATTACAGGCTTTCTCATGGTGGTTGGTTTCTTTAGACCTTGGGTTGCCCTTTGGTGGGAGCCGGTTCAGACACGTAGAAAAGTCATTAAACTCTACGGCACCGCCTGTGTTGTTGCAGTCATTTTATACGTGATCATGTTCTATGTAAGTTAGATAAGATGAACAAAGACTTTCAATAATAATTAAATTTGATTCATGCAGATAGAAAATGAGACTTAACAAACATCTTAAAGTAGCCGCATTATTTCTTCTGATTGTAATCCAGAGCTGTTCGTCATCTGGTGACAAGGATTCTAGCACTGTTGCCGTACAAAACGACTTGCCGCAAATGGTTGTGACAAAACCTGATGGCTCCCAATTGAACATGAAAGAACTGACAGGCAAAACAGTGTTGATATTATTTCAAACCGATTGTGACCATTGTCAAAGGGAAGCTGCTGCAATTCAGGAAAATATTTCCGCATTTAAGCCATATTCAGTCTACTTCATCACTACAAGTTCTCAGCAGCAGATCGAAACGTTTGCCAAAGAATACAAATTAGACGATTACCCTAACGTACATTTTGGCCAGACAACGATTCAAAGTGTCTTAGACAATTTTGGACATATTGATGCCCCCTCGCTCTATATTTTCTCTTCAGATCGAACACTAATCAAGTCATTCAACGGCGAAACCCCTATAAACGAAATCTTAAAGCATATCTAAGAAATCTTTGCGGCCACGGCGAGATATTTTTTCTTCAGTCCAGAAAAACCAATAAGAAATCCAGTACCTCCATCGTTCAATCGGCTTTTGGTTTTTAACTCTTGCGGGCTTAAGGGATAGTTTCGTGTGAAGATGTTTGCATTACCCTCGGGAAAATACTTCCTTAAAACTTTCGGATCAGGTTTAACCAGGTCTAGTACTTTGAAGGTCTTGCCAGGAAAATCAGTGATCAAATTCGTTGAAGTATATAAATGAGTGCTGGGATGTATTTTCGAAATACTAAACCGCGCAGAAATTGATTTGAATGCGCCAGCTTTCAGAAGCGATGCGTTTGGTTCGTAGATAAATTCCTGCGGTTCCGAAAAAGAGATTTGATATCTTTTTTCTTCGGAAAATGTAAAACGGAAAGAGCTGATTGGCCCACTCGATAAGTTTATTGCTTCAATCACCGGTTCTGTTGTGAAAGTAGAATCAAGGAGAAACAGAACCTCCTTGCATTCGTTGGCTGCTGACACAATAAATACATGACTTACTTTTTCCAGTTGTTTCAGAGCCTCTGTGATATCAAGCAATGGAGAAGTCTTTAACAATACATACCGGGCGCGTTGAAACATGGAAGGCAAAAGTTCCAAAACGTTCGGTTCACAGGATGCGAGCGAAGACACTTTCCGATTGTGAGCATCACGGCGCGAAGGGTCAAGATAAATACAGTCTACCACTGAATGTACGGAATTCAGATATGCCGACGCTGAAGTATTATGATGTCTAATATTTGTGACGCCAAGTTGCAGGTGACTATGCCTTGCAATTTCCAGCAGCTCGTTGCTTGGCTCGATGTAATTAACGGCATCAAATACACGGCTCAGAAAAAACGAATCTACCCCGAATCCACCTGTAAGATCCACGCACACTGATCTGCCCGATAGTTTTTCAAGGATACTGCTTTTGAATTTTGCAGTGATTTCCGAAGAACTCTGCTCAATGTTAACCGCGGCGGGGTAGACGATGCCTTTGGTATTGTAATAGAGGGGAAGCTTTTCCTTTGCCTTTTTTCTACCGTCAATCTGAGTAGCAACCTTTGACATCTGCACGCCATGCACGTCCGATGTTTTAAGGATCAGTTTACTTAGATCGTCAGATTCGTGTTGAATTATGAACGACTGGACTTCGGGTTTTAATAAGTCAGAAAACAAGCAAGATTTTTTTCAAAGATAACGTGAGACTTTGAGAATCTGAATGTGTGATTTTCAAACGACATATGTTAGATTTTCTACTTAGGTTTAACGCGAAGTACTATTTAGAATGGTAAAGTTCGATCTTATTGTTATTGGAGGAGGTGCCGCGGGCTTTTTCGGAGCCATCCACGCAGCGTCGATGACCCCAGGCTTTAGAGTTTTGATCCTTGAAAAATCTTCGAAGTTGCTTTCCAAGGTAAGAGTTTCCGGAGGCGGCAGATGCAACGTCACTCATCATTGTTTTAATGCGTCAAAACTCGCGCAACATTATCCCCGGGGAGAAAAGTCGCTGAAATCACTATTCAAATCTTTCGATGCTGAGGACGTTGTTGAATGGTTTCGTTCCAAAGGTGTAATACTAAAGACCGAAAATGATGGCCGGATGTTTCCTACGACGGACAGATCGGAAACAATAATTGAATGCTTCTTAAGCGAAGCAGACCGCTTGAACATCACTATCAAAATGAATTCTCCCGTAACCTCCATCACAAGCCAGGACGACATGCTGACAGTGGTGACGAGTGGAGGAGAACAATATATGTCTGCAAAAGTTTTAGTTGCTATCGGCGGGCATGCCAATCCTAATGCCTATCAATGGCTCCTTTCTAACGGACATTCTTTGAGGAAGCCAATTCCTTCACTTTTTACGTTCAACGATAGCAAAAAAGAATTCACTGACTTAATGGGAATTTCTGTGCCCGATGCAACTGTGCGAATTGCAGGAACAAAATTCTCTGAGAAAGGTCCGGTTCTGATAACACACTGGGGCCTTAGTGGACCGGCGGTAATCAAACTATCTGCGTGGGCGGCTGAATACCTTCACGATGCCAGCTATGTCTTTACCGTACTTGTTAATTGGACCGGTTCGATTCAAGAAGAAACATTAAGAGCACAATTGACTGCATTCAAAGCCCAAAGAGGGAAGTTGAAAATAATGTCAAATTCAATGTTCAATCTGCCGAACAGGTTATGGCAACGCCTATGCATACTCTCGGAAATAAATGACGACAAGATTTGGAATGAGCTTTCTATGAGAAGTATGAATAAGTTGATCGAACATCTCACCCGATGCAAGTTTGAGATCAAAGGAAAGACTACGTTCAAAGAAGAGTTCGTCACCTGTGGAGGTATTGATCTGCGGGACGTGGACCTGACAACCATGGAAAGTAAGGTAGTGCGGAACGTTTACTTTGCTGGAGAGGTGCTGGACATTGATGGTGAGACCGGCGGGTTTAATTTCCAGTCAGCCTGGACTACGGCCTATGTCGCGGCTAGATCAATAGCGCGATAGCAACGGTGAGGCTATGCAATACTGGGGACAAGACTGCTACCATTACTGTCAACTGTCAGCGTCATCGTAGAACCACTTCTCCAGGCGAGGTTTGGATTCTCGTGGCCAATAGGCAGATTGAAGGCTACCGGATAGTTGTAACGACCGACTTTTTCCAATATTAATTGTTCAACGGTTTCCCCGAAGCCAGGTGAAGTGTCCTTAATATCGGAGAAGTAACCAACAACAAGGCCACGCAAGTTCGACAGCTTGCCGGCCCTATCCAGGTGGGTGAACATGCGGTCGATCTTATATAAGTACTCGTCAATTTCTTCTACAATCAATATTTTTTTGGTAAAGTCTGCTTCGCCGGATGTTAAAAGCGAATCGACAAGCAAAGACAGGTTGCCTCCAACGACTTCGCCTTTTGCCGAACCGTATTTGTTGGCCGCATTGGAAAGCGCGCTTATCGGTGGAGTTGATCCAAACAATATTTCAAGCAAACTTGCGATCGACGGCATCGATCCCTCCTGGGAAAACAGTATCGGCATCGTCGCATGAATGCTTTCAATACCTAACGCGTTTAGCTTGAGATGAACTGCGGTGATGTCGCTGAAGCCGACGATCCACTTTGGATTTTTCAGCAGACGGTGAAAGTCTAAACGATCGAGGATCCGCGTAGTCCCATATCCGCCACGTGCACATATGATAGCCGAAATTTCTGGATCATCGATCATGTTTTGAAAATCGCTGAGACGGCCCTCATCCTTCGCCGCCAGGTAACTGTGATCATGTCCAAATATGTTTGGCGACAGCACGACATTTAACTGCCAATCTGAAAAGGCACTTATGGCTTGTTCCATTTGCTGAGGGCTAACTTTTCTCCCGGGTGCGACTATTCCAATTTTATCGCCAGGTTTTAAAGGTCTTGGTACTATCATAAGGTTAAGCAGACAACAAATGAAAATAAAAAACCCTTCGGATTTCGAAGGGTTTAAAGACTTATTTCTTTAGTGCCAGTATTACTTGGGCTGTGTCTGCGGAGTCGTGGCCGGCTTTGGAGTCACACCAAGTTTTTTCAAAACGAGATCAGAGATATCCATTTTCTCATCACCGTAAAGGATTACATCAAGACCTCCGATTTGTTGGTTTAGAATGAATGAGAATCCGTTTTCTTTTGCAACATCTTCAATTCCCTTTCCTACTTTCTTGTAGACAGGATCCATTAATTGTGTTTGCTTGGTTTGAATGGTGGTTTGAGCATCTGCTTGCAGCTTTTCGATGTTTTGCTGCATTTGCTGAAGCTCTCGCTCTGTATTTGTACGAACAGCGTCGAGCATTGTGTTCAGGTTGGCGTTATAGTCAGCTAACTTCTTTTGAAATTCTGCATACTTCGCATCAATTTGATTTTTCAATTGCGCCTGTGTTGATTTCAATTCCGCTTCAATGGCCTTTGACTCCGGAAGCTGGCTAAAAATATAATCGACATCGGCATAACCGATCTTTGTCGATGCCGTCTGTGCCTGGGATAAATGCGCTCCTAACCCCAACACCAAAAGTAAAACGAGTTTTCTCATCACAATTAATTCAATTTAGTTTTTAATCTTATCGTTAGGGTCTCCATAACCCAACTGGTCCAATACAAAATCAGTATAGTCATGCCTTGGATCTGTGTAGATCATTACAAGCTCGCCAGCTTTGTCAAACATAATGGCAAGATTATTTTCCTTGCAAACTTTGTCGACGGCGTCCCACACCTTGTCCTGAATAGGCTTAATCAGCTCCTGCTTTTTGAGGAAAAACAATCCCCCAAATCCAAAAATTTTCTTTTGATATTCCTTTAACTCCGTCTCCTTTTTCTGAATGGCCTCCAAACGTTCCTTTTTCATCTCCTCCGTCAACAGGACTTGTTCGGCCTGCAAGGAACTGTACATACCATCAATTTTTTTCTTGTTCTCCTGAATTTCCTTTTCCCAGGCTTCAGAAAGTTGATTTATTTCATCCTGTGCCTTCTTATAGTCAGGCATCTTGCTCAGTATAAAGTCGGTATCTATGTAGCCGAACCGCTGTGCATGGACAAAATTCAGGCCGAAAATGAGAAAAAATATTGTAATTAAATAAGACCTCATGCTTATCTGATTTGTTGTCCTATTGTAAAATGGAACTGAGAACCACTGACAGGTCTGTTGCTTCCAAGGGGTACCATGTCAAATCCATAGGCCCAATTGAGGCCAATTAAGCCGAAAGCGGGCATAAATATCCTGGCCCCAAATCCCGCTGATTTGTACATTTTAAACGGATTGAAGTCCTGATAATTGCCCCAGTTATTGCCACCTTCCACGAACGCCAATCCGTAAATAGTTGCCGCATTTCCAGTTGTAACAGGGTACCTAAGCTCAATGCCGAGTTTTTCATAAACGACACCGCCGGTTTGCGACTGGCTGTTTCCGGCTATGTACGATGGTGGCGTAATCTGATTATCCTCGTAACCCCTCAAACCAATGATCTCCTTGCCAAGCACAAAAGAATTGAATCCACCCGCTAGACCACTTCCACCTAATACAAATCGTTCAAACGGTCCAATTCCTGTCTTTTCAAAATTATATGCACCAATAAATCCGAAGTGAGCCTTAGCTTCCAACACAAGTTTTTTCTTGTTGTCTAAAGGCAAATAATACTTTGCATCAAACATCCACTTGTGGTACTCCTGCCACTTGTTCTTTTCTTCTGCCGTAGCCGTTTCGTAATCCAAATCATTAAATGCAGAATACGGCGGTGTCAGTATAAGACTCAGAGAAATCATCGAGCCTTGTGAGGGATACATTTGATTGTCGACGCTATTCCTTGACAGTGTTGTGTTAAAGGTAATTGCATGCGAAGCGCAGTTTGTACATCCGATTCCGTAGTCGATATTCTTCAAAGTATAAATTGCATAGCCGAGCGCATTAGTGAGTGAAAAATAATTATCCGGCCACTCCAGCATTCTTCCCAATCCTACCGAGAAGTTATCTGCCTTTAACATTGAGTTTAGATCATTATAGCTGGTAGCACCCTGGCCTGCATATCTGGATAATGAACGAACATAACTTACGCTAAGTGAATGTGGTTTGCGTCCGCCCAACCACGGCTCTGTAAATGAAAAACTATAGCTTTGGAATGACCGGCCATTTGCCTGCATTCTTAAAGATAAACGTTGACCGTCTCCAACAGGAAGTGGTTTCCAATTCTTGAAGTTCGGAATGTTCCGTATTGAAAAGTTATTAAACGTAAGTCCCAACGTTCCGACAAATCCATAGTATCCTCCCCATCCTCCTGAAAGTTCTACCTGATCATTAGATTGCTCTTCAACTTGCCATTCTACATCAACGGTTCCGTTGGCAGGATTCGGCGATAAGCTGCTGTCCAATCTTGTCGGGTGCGAAATATCCAAGTTGTCCAAGTCTCTGTTGAGTTCGAATGATATCAGAACGCCTGAATTTTTGTCCCGGAACGGTACTCAGTTCACGCCGGATAACGTGATCACTGGTGCGATCATTTCCAGAAATAGTCACTTCGTTGATAGTCGCCTGCTCACCTTCAAAAATCCGCATTTCAATGTCAATTGAATCTCCCGATACCGCCACTTCAACCCAAGGACATCGGAAGAACAAATATCCGTCATCCATATAAAGGCCGCTGATATCGAGGCCCTTTGGATTAAACTGAAGTTTTCTGTCAATTAGCTCTTTGTTGTAAACATCTCCTCTGTTGATCGCAAGGACGGCACTAAGTTGTTTGTCCGTATAGATGTAGTTCCCAGTCCAGATGATGTTCCTGAAATAATATTTTGGTCCTTCTGAAATAACAAAATCAATGTTGATGGTCTTATCAGTGTAAGAGTAAACTGTGTCGGAAACTATCTCGGCATCTCTATAACCCTGCGTGTTGTAATAGTCAATGATTTTCTTCTTATCATCCTCATAGTCGCTCTTTATGAATTTTGAACCAGCGAATACGTTGGGCTTGATGTTGTCGGTAAGAAATTCCTTCAAATCCTTTGTAGTTACAACGCGGCTTGAGTCGAAGAACTCCTTCAGGTTCAGCGTAAAGATTTCTTTTAGAAGAGTGCGGTGTAAGGAAAAACGTGCATGCTCGTGAGTTTTCTTCATTTTCCCCTTGAGCTTCGAATCGGAAAGGCTTTCGTTTCCTTCGAATGATACCCTGTTGATCTTAACTTTTGATTTCGGATTGACGGTGATCCTTAATCTTATTCCATCGCGATTGAGGGTGTCCTTCTGTTGAAGGATCTTTACCTCAGTATTCAGAAATCCTTTCTTTACAAAATATTTTTTTACGGCCAGCTCGGTGTTGCGGACCATTGCATCGTTTACAATTTTCCCCCGTATTAATTTAAGGTCGTCTTTTAGACCTCCCTCCTGGCCCTTTGAAATTCCAACAAAATAGAAACCGGTAAGGCGCGGTCTCTCCGATAGCACAATGTTGAGGTAAACGTTTGGTCCCTCTATCCTATCAACTTTAATGGTTACATCGCCAACCAATCCGTGTTTCCACAATGCTCTGATGGCATTTGAAATTCCATCGCCCGGGATTTTAATCTTATCACCCACTTTCAAACCAGTGAGTGAGATCATGGCATTCTTATCGAGCACATTTAGGCCCGTGACCTCGATTCCTGCGATCGTATATTCTACGGGGTTTGTATAATTCAAATTGGATTCAGAAAGACTGGTAGGACGATCTGTTCTGCCCTTTCTGAACTGAGCCCATCCATCAACAGCAACGATTGTCAGAATGACTAGGAATAAAAATCGCTTCATCAGCTTACCGGATTCAATTGTTCACTTGTTTTACCAAACCTGCGTTCTCTTTGCTGGTACGACCAAATTGCCTCATAAAGGTGCTCCTTTCGAAAATCTGGCCACAGTGTGGGTGTGATGTATAGTTCTGAATATGCTATTTGCCATAGAAGGAAATTGCTGACCCTCAATTCGCCGCTGGTGCGAATAAGAAGCTCCGGATCTGGGATGCCGGAAGTTTGCAAATAGTTTTCGAACCGGCTTTCATTTAAGTCTTCCGGGGTGATTTTGCCTTCCTGCGCGTCCTTTGCGATGGCTTTGGCCGCCTTAAGAAGCTCCCACCGGCCGCTATAACTTAACGCAAGTATAAGTGTTAGGCCGCTATTATTTTTTGTCTGATCTATCGCCCAATCAAGATTTTGCTGGCATTCCTTCGGAAGATTTGAAGTTTCTCCAATCGTCCGGAGCTTGACGTGATTTTCTGTCAGCCGCTTGATCTCTTGCTTTAGCGTATTAACCAGGAGCTCCATCAGCCCATCAACCTCTGCTTTTGGCCGGTTCCAGTTTTCGGTGGAAAAAGCATACAGGGTTAGGTACTTTATTCCCAATTCGCCACAGCCCTCCGTAATTTCACGGACAGCCTCTACCGCATTGCGATGCCCAAAAATTCGCAATGCGCCCTTCTTTTTCGCCCATCTACCATTGCCGTCCATGATCACCGCGACGTGTTTTGGCAGATTATTGAAGTCTATATGTTCTTTATACGAAGCCACAAGGGTCCAAAATTAGTAAAAGAATATTGGATTTATAGTTTACTGATTGGCGGTAAACCAAATACCTCTTATTACTTGTAAGGGTTGGTGGGGCAAGGGATATTATAAAAAGTGCGCGTGATGCTTATCCCCAAAAAATAGTACAAATCGTTATCGTTAGGATTGCCGTACTTATAATTCTTGATATCGGGCGTCGCCGGCAGAAACATTGTCGAGGTAGTCAAAGAATGTTTTTCGGACGCCAAATTCCAGGGAAAAATACCACTTCGGATTATAGACATATTTAACGCCACCTCCGAAAGGTATTGCCGCCTGGACGGTACTGTATTCTGCTGTTTTGTCCTCCACGCCAGAGATTCCAAACAAGCCAAGCCCACCGAAAAGGTAAGGTGTAAACCTGACGAAACGTTTCGAATCCCTCCAGTTCATGAAATGATACTCAAAAACGGTAGATGCTTCAAGCAAGAAAAGATCGAATGAAGCGTCTCGCGTGTCAGCGAAAGCATCGATAGGTACTTCGCTAGCTCCAATTTGCCCCCCCGTCAGCGCCACGCGAAAGCTCACCACCTTGCTTAAGTTAGAACGGTAAAAAACTGTTGCTGCAGGCTTTGAGTATTTGAAGTTATAACCTCTGACAAGGTCACCGCTATAATTAAATGTCCCTAAACCAAAACCCACTTCAGAACTTTGACCGTATGCAGTAGACGCAAAACAGACAACCAATAAGACAACTATGAATTGCTTTACAAAAGAAACCATTACCGGAATTTGGCTCTGTGGAATGTCTTTCCAATTATGTATGTGACTTTAAGGGTAGTTACCATAAAAGTGTCTCTGTTGTTCTTGTTGCCTCTTACGTTAGATGGATGTTCGGAGCCATATCCGTAAATTACCGAGTAGCTCTGTCCATCACGTCCGACATAAGTATATGTTGGTGTAGCTACCTCGTTAGACCTGTACGACATCGCTTTTGCCAGTTCATTACCACCAAATACGCCGAGATCAACATAGTTCTTGCTCAGGTCATCGATATAGTCCGTAAAGAGGTATCTGAAACCGGTTTCAAACGAGAAGTCAAAAACTTCATTCAATCTAAAACGGACCCCTAATCCAAATGGTATTGCAACCTGAAGTTTTTTATAGGGGCTCAGTCCATAGTTTGCATCACCCTGTTGGAGCTGAGCATTTTGCCCTTCAGTGCCAAGTGGTTGGAGATCGACCCATTCGCCTGCCTGGGGAAGTGGGTTGCCTTGAAGATCAAACGCTGGCGCTTGTGCCTGTGGATTATGCAAGAACATCGAGACGCCAATGAACGCATAAGGTGTCCACGGTACGCGGCTTATATATGTCGCGGAATTTTCAAACAAGTCGAAACTTGCGACAGCGGAAAGCTCGCTTATGCGATTCCGAAAAGATAGGTTTCGCTGATACCGATAAATACCATTTGCAGGGTCCCCCTGATCGGCTGTCGCGTTGTCTGATCGCTTTAAGCGTACCATACATAAACGAGCCAGTTACCGCATATCTTGGCCCAAAGCGATGTGAAAAGTGAACTCCGAAAGCAGGCTTCGTGTACCCAATGTCTGTACTGAAACTAGACGGCTTAGGTGAAATGTCGCCGTAGTAATTGAATGCATTGACAGACAATCCAATCATGTTGTAAACCTTTTCCTTTCCAAACCAGCTCTTTCTGCCTCGATAACTGGAAATTCTTTTGTTGTTTTTCTTTATGCTTCTTCGATTCATCTGTGCGTTGGCCTCCGGCACAAGGAAAAAAAACAATAGGGCCAGGGCTAGGAGTAGAAGCTTTCTCATCAATGTAGAGTATAGGATTTGATAGTCACGGCAATTACAAATCTAATAAAAAATCAATTCCTTATATCAAGACCCCAATTCAACTTCTGACGCAGGGTCTTGAAGTAGTGGTTGCTTTCAAGTTGAACAAGGTGAACTTTGAAGTCAGCTTTCCTAACCTTCAATCTAATTGAATTGTCTACGGAGGACATCCTTGAGTCGAGAGATACCAGGAATCGCTTACTTCTTCCCTCGACCTGAAATGTGATTTCCGAACTATCGGCGACCACAATGGGACGCACCGTCAGGTTATGTGGACTTACAGGTGTGATCACAAAGTTTCCGGATCGCGGAAAAATCAAAGGGCCGCCACAACTCAGGGAATAACCAGTCGACCCGGTAGGAGTCGATACGATTATACCGTCGGCCCAATAGGAATTAAGAAACTCGCCATCGATGTATGTGTGAATCGTGATCATTGCCGACGAGTCCTTTTTCATCACCGTAAAATCATTGAGGGCAAAATTGAGAGGCTCGAAAAGATCCTTGTTGGTCTCAAGCTTAAGCACCGCCCGCTTATCCAGCGTGTAAGAACCTTCGAAAATACTTTCGAGTGCTTTTTCGGTTTCGGTCTTACTGATAGTTGCCAGAAAACCAAGTCTGCCTGTGTTAATACCAAGTATGGGGATTTCCGACTTTCCGATATGTGTTATCGATTCAAGCAACGTACCATCGCCGCCAATGCTTATGAAAAGTTGGATGTTCTGAAGTTCAACGCCTGAGCTATATGTAGTAAATTCACAAGGGATCGAAGGTTTTTTTAGGTACGGATTGAACTTTGAGGAGACGAGGAGTTCGGCTTTGTGCTCGGAAAGAATTTCAAAAATGCGGGCGATGAAAGGCGCTGATACGCGGTTGAATTCTTTTCCATGTACAGCAATTCTCATGTAGTCGGATTTTTGGTTTCGGTAACGCCGGTTTTTCCGAAGCTATATTAAAGATAGGGAACACCCCAGCAATGCACAAAGACGTGGTTGGAATTAAATGTCCAGATAACGAAGCAGCATGTCGATGCGCTCTTTTCCGTCGCCGACGGGTTTCGTCTCCTGATATCGACCTATTACCTTATAACCGAAACGCTCAAGGGTTGCGACGATGCGCAACAAGTCAACCTGATTAATCTTCAATGTCAGTCTTAGCTTGGATGGGTCGAGCGGATCTTCTTTCACGATGCTGCTCAATACCTTCGCGTGATTTTCTTCAATTAGCCTGCTGATTTCTGACAAGGAATAATCAACGTGATTCATTGAAAGGACCAGAATCCCTCCTGGCAGCTGAACTGCTGCTGTCTGAGCAAATGACGTAAGTGTATCCTGAACCGTGATCAATCCACAGTAACTTTGATCTTCGTTGAGAACCCCGACTACCTGTAGTTTATTGTCGGCTGCAACTTTAAGGATATCATAGAAATGGGTGTCGAGCTGAACGTAGCAGCTTTTTCCAACGAGATTAAAATCCCTTACTGGCTTATCTATTTCGTTCGTTTCTAAAATTATTTCTTCCGAGATGAAACCCAACAATTTGCCATCGTCAACGACAGGCATATAGTTACAGCGGAATTCTTCCATCCACACAATGGCCTTATGTGCGTCATCCGTTCCCTTCAAGGGTGGGATCATGTGATTTATAAGGTCTTCAGCGATCATACTGGTGCGTTCCTGGATACCTCTCTTTATTAACTTAAGAATTCCTGTACAAGTTCATTAAACTTTTCCGGGTGTTCCATCATTGGTGCGTGACAACATTTGTCTATAAACCTCAGCTCTGAATTCGGTATTAGTCGGTTGAATTCATGGGCCACCAGCGGTGGGGTAATCGTATCATTCAATCCCCACACCAATAACGTTGGAATTTTGATTTGCGGAATATCCTCCGCCAAATTATTTCGTTGCGCCGATTTTGCGATCGCAACAATCCTGAGACATTTTGGAATACTGTTGGTGATCTCAAACACTTCGTCGATCAGATCCTTTGTTGCAACTTCCGGATCGTAGAATGTGTAGGAAACCCGTTCCTTTATATATTGGTAATTGCCCCTCTTCGGATAAGATCCGCCCATTGAATCCTCGAATAGTCCAGAGCTACCCGTCAGGACCAGTTTCCTGACCTTTGCCGCGTTCTTCAGGGTGTAAATAAGGGCGACGTGCCCGCCAAGGCTATTGCCCACCAGGATCATATCATCCAGGTTCTTAAGGGCCACAAAATCTTCAACAAATTTCCTTAATCCCTCCAATCCGGCTTCACGTATGGGCATCTCGTAAATAGGCAACATCGGAATAATGACCCGGTATTTCCCGGAAAATCCACTTACTACACCCTCCCAATTACTGAGGGCTCCAAACAAACCGTGCAAAAGAAGCAAAACTGGTCCCTGACCTTCCTCCACGTAACGAAACCCATTCTCTTCTTTGACTTCTAAACCCATAATCGCAATTGGCGAGATAATTAAACAAAAAAATTAATGAGAACGAAAAGTTTTAAAGGCCAACAGTCACCTCAAAAAACATCCTTGAAAAAAGGAAAGAATCCGCTGATCCAGTCGGTAAATTTAGGCGCAACGCCGGCAACCATCGGATACAGCCAGGAATCCTCCGTCCATTCGGAAATGAAAGCAAGTTTAAGCGAATCAACAATCCATAAGGCAATACTGAATACAAACGTGGTTCGAACCAGGCCGACAACCGCGCCCCCTACTTCGTCAACCGGGCCGAGAAAGCTCTTATCCACAGACGCTTTCACAAGCCTTCCAAGTAGATTTACAACGATGACGACTGCAACAAATACCGCCGCAAAGGCAACGTAGGGAAGGACGTTTTTATTAATATCCACCTTTTCGCCGAGCACAATCATAGCCCAACCCATAAACTTAAAACCTGCCAGAACACCCAGAACGATCGCGATGAGCGAAAATAATTCCAAAAGAAAACCCGCCTTGTAGCCATGATAAGCTCCAATCAAGATCAGAAGTCCCAAAACGATGTCGATACCGCTCAACTTGCCAGAAGCCTTTTTACAATTTCGGAAATAATTTTGCCTTCAGCCTGACCGGCAAGGGTCTTAGTGGCAGTTCCCATCACCTTACCCATATCCTGCGGTCCCTTTGCGTTCACCTGTTGGATTATTGACTTTATCACATTTTCAATTTCCTGTTCTGAAAGCTGTTTAGGTAAATACCTGTTAATTACTTCAAGCTGAAACAGCTCCTTATCTGCAAGGTCAGTGCGATTTTGCTGAGTAAATATATCTGCCGATTCCTTGCGTTGTTTGGCAGCCTTCATCAATAGTTTGTTTTCAATTTCAGTCGAAATTTCGGCTGATGCTCCCTTATCCGTTTCAGCAAGAAGGATCAATGACTTTATACTTCGCAATGCCTCAAGTTCTTCCTTGCTCTTGGCGAGCATTGCTTTCTTAATATCATTATCAATTTGTTGCTTGAGGCTCATAGAAGAATTTCCATTAGTGTAAATTTCGAAACGATTTCCGTTTCACTCAGTTAAACATCTGATCGCAATCGGCTATTCGAATATTATGACCAGACTTAGCGTCAATATTAATAAAATCGCGACACTCCGTAATGCACGGGGAGGAAATAATCCAGACGTTGTAAAAGCTGGCGATCGACTGTGAACGTTTTGGTGCGCAAGGTATTACGGTCCATCCGCGTCCTGACGAACGGCACATCCGATATTCTGATGTTATTAATCTTAAAAAAGTAGTAAAGACGGAATTCAATATTGAGGGATACCCTGATGAACGTTATTTGAAACTTATTAAGGAAGTACGGCCAGCTCAGGCGACTCTGGTCCCGGATGAACCCGATGCGATTACTTCTAACGCAGGATGGGACACGTTGAAGCATGCAAGTTTTCTAAAAGATGTCGTTCAGCACATAAAATCCTTGGGGGTACGCGTGTCGGTTTTCGTCGACCCGTCTCCACGAATGGTTGAAGGCGCCGCAAAAATTTCTGCTGATAGGATAGAGCTATATACAGAACCCTATGCGCACGAATATCATGTAAGCAGGGAAGTCGCCGTAAAACCTTATATCGAAAGCGCGTCGATAGCGCGAAAGGCTGGCCTCGGAGTTAATGCCGGCCATGATCTTGATCTGAACAATCTCAAATATCTAGTCCAATCCATTCCAGACCTTGACGAAGTTTCAATTGGACATGCATTAATATGTGACGCTCTCTATTACGGACTTGAGAATACAATACAACTCTACTTAAAACAGTGCAAAGGGTAATAGTTTTAGGAATTGGGTGACTATCTTGACCGCAAAAATAAATACCCTATACATTCCTAAATAAACCATTCTGCATGAACATCAAAAAAAGATTTAATGATTCAGATCTTCAGCGGATAAAGGACGCCGTCAAACTTGCGGAAGAAAAAATCTCCGGTGAAATCGTTCCGGTGATTGTTGAACGCAGTGGTCGTTATCTGATTGCAAACTATAAAGGCAGTCTTATCGGCGCATCTCTTGCCTTCATGACAATGATTGTGCTTGATCGATATATCATTAGCAATGCAAGCAATACGTTATTCTATGATCCGGTCTTCATCTTTTTTATGGTCATTCTAGGTGGTGTAGTTGGCGCGCTCATTCCACACTTCTCAGAGGGAGTCAGGCGACTTTTAGTAAGCCAGGTTTACATGGATCAGACAACACGGCAACGAGCTGAAAATGCTTTTCTGGAGGAAGAAGTTTTTAACACGAGACAGCGCACAGGGATCATGATCTTTATTTCTTTCTTCGAGCATGAAGTGATGGTTATGGCTGACCGGGGAATCAGTAAGGTCGTTGAACAGAAACAATGGGATATGATCGTCGCCGACCTTGTCGCGCAGATCCGTGCGGGACATGCCATTGAAGGACTTGAAGCAGGGATCAAACGGTGTGGCGATCTTTTACTGGAGAAAGGTTTTAAGAAAACAGACGATGACATCAACGAATTGTCTGATGATCTTCGAGTCAATTGACCTACTCCGATAGCCAGAAATATATCCTAACCTCCGCATGACATTAAGAATCGCCTTATTACTTGTCCTCTCGCCGTTCCTCTGCCTCGGTCAACTGGCAATACCGGAACACGGTGGAAAATGGGTACACGATGAGGCGAATATTATCTCTGCATCTACTGCAGCGATGCTGGAGGCGATGTTAAAAGCAGAGAGGGATTCGACAAGTAATCAAATTGCCGTTTTGACAATTCGTTCACTACAAGGCCAACCAATTGAAGAGTATTCTTTGCGTGTTGCGGAAGAATGGAAGCTTGGTAAAGCGAACAAAGACAATGGAGTACTTCTGCTTGTTGTTGTAGATGACAGAGAATTGAGGATTGAAACTGGCTATGGGCTGGAAGGAGTTCTCACAGATGCGTTATCCAGCAGGATCAACAGAAATGAAATAGCACCACACTTACGTCAGGGCGATTATGATGCGGGAATCAAAGCCGGAGTAACGGCGATCATAGAGGCTATCAAAGGTGAGTATAAGAATGACGATCCTCCTCAGCGGAGAAAATCATCGCGTCGATCACCTCTTGCTACCCTCGTAATACTGATCATCATATTTATTATTGCATCCCGAAGGGGAAGGGGTGGCCGTGGTGGTGGTGGCTATTGGTCGTCGGGTAGCGGATGGGTTGGTCCTATGGGCGGATTTGGTGGAGGTAGTTCCGGTTCGTCGTGGGGATCAGGATCCGATTTCGGCGGAGGCGGAGGTTTTGGAGGCGGCGGATCAAGCGACTCGTGGTAAGAAATATGAAAGCGCAGAATATAAGAGTTGCCAAACAAGTTCTTGAAGTGCCCTTGCGGGAATCAAAAGGTGTTGGTATGTCATCAGCCCTGTGGTTGATTTATTGCCTTGTAATCTTTGCGACATATAGTGGAGCACTATTGGCCCAAAAACCTATACCGGAATTATGGGGTCTTCAGGTGCATGACGAAGCAAAGGTTCTTTCACAACAAACAGCCGACTTGCTGGAAAACCGGCTTCGCGCGTATGAGGATTCAACCTCAAATCAAATAGCGATTCTTATCGTCAGGTCTCTTGATGGGGAACCGATTGAAGAATATTCGCTGCATGTGGCAGAGAAGTGGAAGCTGGGTCAGGAGGACAAGGATAATGGTGCCCTGCTCCTGATCTCTGTGGATGATCGCAAAATGCGTATTGAGGCTGGTTATGGATTGGAAGGAGTATTAACAGATGCACTCTGTAGTCGAATAATCCGAAACGAGATCGCGCCACACTTCCGAAAAGACGATTATGATGGCGGCGTAACGGCCGGTATAGACGCAATTATTAAGGGCATCGGAGGAGAATACAGCGCCGATGATGCCGATGAGGATTCCATGGCTGACCTTAGCTGGAAAGAAAAACTTCTCCTTGGTGCGTTTGTGTTTGGAATCCTGGGCATTTTCACTTTTGTCGGGCTGATTGTACCTGGATGTGGCGGGTGGTTTCTATACGCGTTTCTTGTGCCATTCTACGCAACCTTTCCCACGATCCTGTTGGGTGTAAAAGGTGGACTCACGTTGCTGGGAGTGTACATGGTTGTGTTCCCGATTTTGAAGTTGATGCTACGGAAGACGGCCTGGGGTGAAAGGATGTCCAAGAAAATGGGAACAGGCAGCGGCGGCGGCAGAAGTTGGTCCTCGGGATCAGGATGGTCTGGGGATGGTCATCTGGTGGTGGCGGTGGAGGCGGCGGATTTTCCGGAGGTGGCGGCAGTTTTGGCGGTGGTGGAAGTAGCGGATCCTGGTAAGGGCCTCATATTAACTGGTAGGCGGCAACGTTTTATATGCTGAAGCATTTGCGACTATTTCAGGAATAGTAAAAAACAAATTTGTGTTGTCCCCCCACACCGCTATTTTTGACGCTTCTTTTAAACCACACTTCCACAAATGAAACGCGACAAGGCCATTTTCGATCTTATTGAAAAAGAAAAGCATCGGCAGGAAGCCGGCATTGAGCTTATAGCCTCCGAGAACTTTACCTCGCCTCAGGTAATGAAAGCACAAGGCTCCGTTTTGACGAATAAGTATGCAGAAGGGCTTCCGGGCAAGCGTTACTACGGAGGTTGTGAAGTCGTGGACGAAGTTGAGCAGCTCGCTATTGACAGGGCTAAAGATCTGTTTGGTGCTGAATGGGCCAATGTCCAGCCGCACTCGGGCGCTCAGGCGAACGCGGCAGTGATGCTCGCCTGTTTGAAACCTGGCGACAAGATATTGGGATTTGATTTGTCACACGGTGGACACCTTACGCATGGATCGCCAGTAAACTTTTCAGGAAAGCTGTATCAGCCGACCTTTTATGGCGTCGAGGAAGCTACGGGGTTGATAGACTTTGATAAGGTGATTGAGATTGCTCAGCGTGAAAAGCCGAAGATGATCATCTGCGGAGCTTCAGCGTACAGCCGCGATTGGGATTATAAGAAGTTAAGGGAAGCGGCTGATAGTGTCGGGGCCCTTTTGCTGGCGGACATTTCACATCCGGCGGGACTAATCGCCCGCGGCTTACTCCAGGATCCTATGGAAGATTGCCACATCGTGACGACCACCACACACAAGACGTTACGCGGACCAAGAGGAGGAATGATACTTGTCGGAAAAAACTTCGATAATCCATGGGGATTAAAGACACCTAAGGGTGAACTTAGAAAAATTACATCGGTACTGGATTCAGGAGTTTTTCCTGGTACTCAGGGTGGGCCCCTTGAACATGTGATTGCCGCAAAGGCGGTGTCATTTTTGGAGGCATTGTCGGATGATTATATGAACTATATACTGCAGGTCTCCAAGAATGCAAAAGTAATGGCTGAAGCTTTTTTAGAAAGGGGTTATAAGATCATTTCGGGAGGAACTGATAATCATTTGATGCTTATCGATCTTCGTTCAAAGAACCTGACGGGTAAAAAAGCAGAAGAGGCGCTTATCCAAGCTGACATCACCATTAATAAGAACATGGTCCCATTTGATACACAATCGCCAATGGTAACATCGGGTATGCGAATCGGAACACCGGCAATCACAACGAGGGGACTAGTGGAAAAAGATGTGGTCAAGGTAGTTGAGCTGATTGACGAAGCCCTGCAAAAACCGGACGACATAAAACATCTCAAATCCGTAAAACGGAAAGTGAACAGATTAATGCTGAAGTTTGAGCTCTATAAATAGGGCTTACGTTGGTTGGTGAATTTAGAATGATAAACAATACTTATAATGCCGCTGGATCAAGAGCCGAATGAGCCGAATGAAGAGAAAGAAATGAGTTTCCTGGACCACCTGGAGGAGTTGCGTTGGCATCTTATTCGGTCTTTGATAGCTGTAGTCGTATTTACCATCATCGCTTTTGTAAGCGCCAGGTGGATTTTTGAAAATGTGGTGTTTGCGCCCGCAAGACCGGAGTTTCCAACTTTTAAAGCACTATGCAAACTTGGCGATGCGCTAGGCTATGAAGCCCTATGCATAACGGATATACCGTTCAAAGTGCAGAGCAGGAACATGACTGGTCAATTTACGATGCACATCATGGCTTCGTTCATTATTGGCCTTATGATAGCATTCCCATATGTATGCTGGGAAGTATGGAGGTTTGTAAAACCTGGCCTGCAGGTTAAAGAGAGGAAGTACTCCAGGGGTGCCGTTGCGGCGGTTTCCGTGTTGTTCTTCTTTGGGGTGATGTTTGGATTTTATGTCATAGCTCCGTGGATGGTATACTTTCTCGCCAACTACAGCATCAGTGATATGGTAGTTAACGAGTTCGATATCACTTCCTATGTATCGACTGTAGTGATGCTTGTATTCGGATCGGGGTTGCTATTTCAACTTCCTGTTGTAATCTATTTTCTGACCAAGGTCGGCATCGTCACTCCCGAATTTTTACGGAAATACCGGAAGCATTCGATCATTATAATTTTAATTGTGGCAGCAGTTGTTACACCGCCGGATCCATTGAGCCAGATGCTCATTACCATCCCGCTATATGTGCTTTTTGAAATAAGCGTCTTGATTTCCGCCGGTGTTGCGCGAAGGAAGGCCAAGGAAGAAGCAGAAGAATTGCTGAGAGAACAATCATCCGCATCATGAGAATAGCAATTGGAAGCGACCACGCCGGATTCGACTATAAGGAAGGGCTGAAGAACTGGCTGGAGAAAAACGGTTATGAAGTCACGGATTTTGGTCCACATAACCCTGAGTCTTCCGACTATGCAGATTTCGCACATCCTGTCGCAACGGATGTTGAAAAAAAGAATGCGTCGCTTGGAGTATTGGTTTGTGGAAGTGCGAATGGAGTGGCAATTACCGCCAACAAGCATCAGGGCATTCGGGCAGCAATCTGTTGGAATGAAGAACTTGCGTCGCTGGCGAGGCGCCACAATGACGCAAATGTAGTCTGTATACCTGCGCGTTTTATCTCATTTGATCTGGCAGAAAAAATTCTTGATGCATTTTTGAAGGCATCTTTTGAAGGAGGAAGGCACGCGCGACGAGTTGCTAAAATTAGTTGCTGACGGGGTTCTTCACATAGTAGATTCCATTCCGCGAGTACATCCCTTTCAATTTTGGAATCTGGTCAAAAAAAGGCTTAAGCTGATTGTCCTTATCTCTTATTATATCGGGAGGATCTGAGTTAAGGCCTCTATAGACAACGATCACGTTTTCATAATATCCGGGCTCTCCGAAAATCTCTTTCGACAGGTTCCAATTCAGGAATGGTGATGCCAGCTCGTTATTTCTGTAAAAACTGTAGTCCGCATCCAATGTCAATACGCGTTTTCCTTCGAACGTCGCTCTTACTCTCAGGTACCAGCAGACTATCGTAGGCTATCCTATCCCACAAATTATAGCGAGCCGAATAGCTCATAGTTACGATACCGATCATAAGCAACCAGATATGCATTTCAGCAAATTTTCTTCTGCGGACCAGCAAAAGAAAGTGCGTAATAAAAAAACTTAAGCTTGGAATTAAAGTAATAAAGCTCTGTGGACGGAAGTCCTTTGAGAGCAGGATCTGAACAACAGAAAAGATCATCCAGAAGAACATACTTTGCACAAGCTGTGTCTGGTATTTTGAAAGCCTCGCATCACGATTCATCATGATCAGCGAGATTAAAAGGAACAACAACGGAAGTGCGGTCAATGTCCACAATGCCTGGTTGGACATAAACCGTTCAGAATGAAATGTAAGGTTGGGCAGGTAAAAATATTGCCATATTTCCTTTAAGCCATCCATTAGATAGTAGCCGCTTAGTAGTAAGACATGCGAAAGCAAAAAACCGAAGATCATAAGGAAATACTGCCTTGGGCTGCTCCGCGTAAAGAAGATCAAGATGAGAGAACAGGCTACAATGAAAATTGCAAAAGACAAAGCAAAAAGAGATGCTATGCCGATATAAAGACCGAGGTTAAAGATAGACTCATTGCCCTGTTCGCGGAACTCCAGCTGTTTGAAAAGACTATTCAATGCAAGTAGCAGGAATCCCGAGCCGACAAGTTCCGGGGTCAATGCGATAGTATCGAAAGAGAACGTGAACAAGATGGCAAATATCGAGCGACGGTATATAAGTGTTTTCAGCAAAAGCCTTCTTCGAAGAGAATACAATTCCCAAATACGATGCCTGAAGGAAAATGAGCAAAAATGCCACGATATGACGTGCCAAGACAGAACGTCCAAAACAAAGGTCCAGGAATGCATTAAACCAGGCTGCCAGCGGGCGCAGTGGAATCAATGATTTCGATATACAATGAATTGCCATCGCGAACTTTTTCGCCGGATATAAAATTCTTAAGCTCAGGATAGGTCAGTCCGGGCGGATCAATCAGAATGGGAAGTACTATAATTAAAAGCACCGCCAGTAGACCAAGCAGCCGGTACGGATCGTTGATTCTAAAGTAGTGTAACAAGGGAAAAGTCTGTTAATGTGCACAAAATAGGCAGGTTTTTATAATTGCCAATGGTTCATTGCTAATTGTTCTATGATCAAAGATATTTGTCTTTATGAGTGGTTCAACACGACAACAGAAATATGCCAAACTCATTCAAAAGGAATTGAGTGAAATTTTTCAAAGGGATAAGAGAGGTATTCTCGACAATGCTTTTGTATCGATAGCCGATGTCAAAATGAATCCTGACCTTAGTGTAGCCAGGGTCTATATCAGCATGCTGCTGGCGAAAGAAAAAGAAAAGGTGTTGGAAAATATCAACAAGCATAAGGGCGAATTGCGCAAGGCGCTTGGAGATAGAATTGGAAAACAGGTTCGCATAGTGCCTGAACTCATCTTTTACAAGGATGAATTGGAAGAGAATGCGAATCGCATGGACGACTTGCTCAAGAATCTGAACATTCCGCCATTGAAGCAATGAGTTAACCTAATCTATTGTACGACCTTTGAACCTTTCTCTTTTTATTGCCAGGCGTTATCTTCTTTCTAAACGGAAGAAAAATTTCATAAATGTTATCTCTGTAATTTCCGTTATCGCGGTAGCAATAATTTCTGCTTCAATAATTATCGTTTTGTCAATATTCAATGGACTGGGCGACCTTTTGCATTCGATAAACAATTCGTTTGATCCTGAAATCAAAATAGAGGCGTCCAAAGGAAAGACATTTCGAGTAAACGATGAGCTTCTTCGGAAGGTCGAAAGCATTCAGGGAGTAAAAGTTGTTACGGAAGTGATTGAGGATTTTGCAATTGCCCGTTACAATGGAGCTAATCAGGTGGTCACGATCAAAGGGGTTGGAGACAACTTTATAAATCAGGACCGGATTCCCAAGGAAAGTATTGTGGAGGGTGAACTATTATTAAAGAAGAATGGAGTCAGTCGCGCACTGGTGGGATATGGCGTGAAAAGCACACTGTCGATTGCATTGGATCAGGATTTTTACCCACTCCAATTGTACTATGTGAAAAATGAACGAGGATCTTCTACTGATCCATCTAAGTTGTATAATCAAAAAAACATTTACCCAGGTGGTGTTTTTTCAATAATTCAGAATTTTGATGAAGGCTATGTCATTGTTCCGTTGGAGTTTGCCGCTGAGCTTCTTAATTATTCCGATAAACGTACTTCGTTGGAGATCAAAACAGACGGCCAACACGAGATAACCGACGTTGAGGAAAACATACAGGAAGCGCTGGGTGATGACTTTAATGTCCTTAATGGGGAAGAACAACACGAGGATCTTTACAGAGTACTAAAGCTGGAGAAACTCTTCGCATCAATTGCCGCAGTATTACTTCTGATAATCGGATCAATAAACATATACTTCAGTCTTATGATGCTCGCTCTTGACAAAAAGAGAGACATAACTATTTTGGCATCTTTGGGAGCTGATTCACAACTCCTTCAGCGTGTATTCATAACGGAAGGGCTCCTTATTGCTGCGATTGGTACAATTTCCGGCTTGTTGTTCGGGGCTTTGGTTGTAGTGCTGCAACAGAATTTTAACCTCGTTTCTATGGGCATGGATTCGGCCGTCGTTGATGGTTATCCGGTAAAGATGGTTCTCACAGATTTTGTCTATGTATTTGTAGTGATGACAATTGTAACAATCCTAATCTCATCTCGACCTGCCACCGTTGCTTCCCGGTTTGCTTCCGTTCAAAACCTGTAATATCGATGTACCATATTTTCCCAAAAAACCGATTATTTCTGGCGAATAATGCCTAATTTTCGAGTTCCGTTTTCGTCAAAATGGTGTTTTTGGGATGAAAGTGTCTGCCTCTCAACCGTTTCAGATCATCTATTCGCTGTACCAACACGAATACCTGGGATTCGTGTTTGAATCCTACATCGTGCACCTTGACGAAAAAGGCAAGCTTACCTACCAACATCAGAACATTTCTTCAAAAAACGCGCGGGAGTTCTCCAAAGGTCTCGACGACCGGGATTTCGAACTGATTGAGATCATGGACTCAATGTCGCAGGAAGCTATAGTCAAGAAATTCTCCGCGAAGTTTATGAAACCCGAAGAGTTCTTTGTCAAAACCTATGACAAGGTAAAGGGCAGCGAGGTTATACAAGAGCAGATCGAGGACTACATGGAGAAGCGGCGAGCAAAGATTCTCGATAAAATGAAGGGCAAGATTCTCTTTGAAATGGGCAATGATGGAGAACCGACGTGGAGGAAAATTGAAGTGCTTGATAAGAGGGCATCTATTCAATTTCATTTCATGCGCACGCAGGAGAATACAAATTATTATCCGACCATACTTTACCAGGGGAAAAAAATCGATCTGCCGAATCCATCTGCTTATTTGATCTGCAAGAGTCCGGCATGGATGGTTTTGAATGGAAAACTTTACGGATTCGAAAAACATGTTGACGGCAAAAAACTCATTCCGTTTTTTACAAAGAAATATGTGGTCATTCCCAAGAACGTGGAAGAGACTTATTACAACCGCTTTGTTGCACCTCTCATTGCGTCCTTTGATGACGTCGAAGCCAGCGGATTTGAGATCAATAAAAGTACATATGATCCCCACCCAATCCTGACGTTGTCTGAGCTCCATACTGCTCAAACGACGTCCGCGCCGTCGCTCTTCGATGATAAGCCGCAACAGGATGACGTTGCTGAAGAAGCAGGCAAAATAGTTTTCGACCTGTCGTTTCGTTATGGAAAGCACAGATTCCGTGGAGACAATATTGGGCCCGTGAGCGTAACGCTCGAAAAGCAGGGAGAAGGGTATATATTCCACCGGGTCACGCGCAAAACTGATGAAGAAAAAAACTTCCTTCATACTCTGCAAAAGCTGGGCTTGCCCATGAAAGGCTTCCGTGTAGCAATACCAAAGTCTGAAGCGTTTTCCTGGCTTAACGAGAATCGCGTAAATCTTCTCAACCTTGGCTTTGAAGTAAGTCAGCCTGAAAGTCGCGATAAAAAATACTTTGTCGGTAAAGCCGTAATCGAAGTTGAAGTAAAAGAGAATATCGATTGGTTTGATATTCATGCGAAGATCAGATTCGGCGAATTTGAAATTCCATTCAAAGAACTTCGGAAGCTTATACTCAGGAAGAAAGTTGAGTTCAAGTTGCCTAATGGAGAGATTGCGATCATTCCTGAAGCTTGGCTAACGAAATACTCAGATCTGTTCGCCCTGAGCGAAACCGACGGAGAAAACGAAAAGCCGGTCCTTCGGAAGCATCATCTTAATCTGGTAAAAGAGCTGGAGGAAGGAAACCTCGCGAAAGTTCATCTCAGCGAAAAGTTAAGGACGCTGAGTTCATTTAGCGGCATAAAAAATTATCCGCTTCCGGCCGGTTTTACGGGACAGCTCAGGCCGTACCAAAAAGCAGGTTATAATTGGTTGAGGTTTCTTAATGAATACAGGCTTGGAGGATGTCTTGCCGATGATATGGGCCTCGGGAAGACAGTTCAAACTCTTACTTTACTTCAGGCAGAAAAAGAAGCAGGGGCCGGAACAACTTTGCTGATAATGCCTACGTCGTTGATTTATAACTGGGAGATGGAGGCAGGCAAATTTGCGCCTAGTCTGAAAATCTTGAATTATACGGGGACACTAAGGAACAAAGACGTAAAGCGATTCGAAAAATACGATCTCGTCCTCACCTCCTATGGGATTACCCGACTCGATGTTGACCTCTTATGTCAGTTCTATTTCAACTACGTTATCCTTGACGAGTCGCAGGTGATCAAGAACCCAACTTCGAACATCGCCAAAGCCGTGAGGGATCTCAAATCCAGGCATAAGCTCGTCCTTACAGGTACTCCTATTGAAAACACGACCATGGATTTATGGTCACAGATGTCTTTTATTAATCCTGGCATATTGGGAACTCAAACGTATTTCAGGAACGAGTTTCAAAATCCGATTGAAAAGAAAAACGACGAATCACGGTCGAGGAAACTGCATTCGGTAATCAAGCCATTTATCTTGAGGAGGCACAAGTCGCAAGTCGCTACTGAATTACCAGAAAAAGTAGAAAGTATTCAGTATAGTCAAATGACGCCGGAGCAGGAAAGACGTTACGAAGAAGTCAAGACACATTACCGCGAAAAGATATTCAAGCTCATTGAACAGGAAGGATTGGGCAACAGCAGGTTTATGATCCTCGAAGGTCTTACGAAGCTACGTCAGCTTGCAAACCACCCGCGGATGGTCGAACAAGGATACAGTGGTGATTCCGGCAAAATGGAGGACATTACACATATGCTGGAAAATGCAATCGCCGAGGGCCACAAGGTACTTGTATTCAGTCAGTATGTTAAGCATCTTGAATTAGTGAGACAATATCTCAAATCTCACAAAATAGATTATTCTTATATAGATGGGTCCAGCACGGACCGTAAAGAGCAGGTAGAGCGCTTCAACAGGGAATCGAATCTGAAAGTTTTTCTTATTTCGATAAAAGCCGGTGGCCTCGGACTTAACCTCACGGAAGCTGACTATGTGTTCATTCTTGACCCTTGGTGGAACCCAGCTGTTGAGGCACAAGCTGTAGACAGAGCACATAGAATTGGACAAAAGAAAAAGGTATTCACCTACAAGTTCATAACAAGAAACACCGTTGAAGAAAAAATTCTCACGCTTCAGCAACGAAAGCTAAGGCTCACCACCGAATTAATTACTACCGAGGAGAGTTTTATGAAGCAGCTTACGAAGGAAGACATCGAACAGATGTTGATGTAACTACTTTAAAGATTCTAGCAATCGGGCAAAGCTCATCCAATAGATATTCTCCGATCCATTCTTAACGCTATTGTAGGTCTTCGTTAGATCGGCAAAGGTTTTGGTCTTTTCATAAGATGACAGATCGTGCCGTCCACTGGTGAAGAAGAACGTTTTTTGATCCGCTGTAACATAAGGACAGTAGTCGAGACGGTTTGAGTTTATGGTACTCAGCGCCTTTGCCGGCGTCCATTTTCCTTCGCTGTTTTTTGTACTGATATACAAATCTCCACCGCCCTTGTCATTCTTTCGTCCATATGAAGTGAAAATAATGTATCGTTCATCTGCCGTTACAAAAGCGTTAAATTCATAAGCAGAAGAGTTAACGGCAGTATCGAGTGGTTCCGGCGATGTAAACGCGTCATTGACCCAACGGCTGAGGTAGATGTCTTCTTTGCCGATCCCCTTTTCGTATTCGGCTGTGAAATAGATTGTTCCGCTGGTGGCAATTGAAGGGTAAAATTCATTTGCTTTTGTGTTCACCGGAGAGCCAAGGTTTTTCGGCACTGACCAAACTCCATTTATTTTTTCAACGTACCAGATGTCGTAGTCTTTCGGAGCCTGACCGTCAGTTGGACGGTTGGAACTGAAGAAGAGTTTTTTCCCATCGGGACTGAAGGCCGGCTCCAGGTCTGAGTATTTTCCAGAAAACGGTGCAACTTCAGGTTGTGACCATTTATTATTGGACAGTTTTTTCAGCGTGACAATCGTTGAAGCAGCATTTTGAGCAGCTTGTATTGTGTAGAACATTTCTTTTCCGTCAGGTGCTATTGCCATGTCGCGCTCATTAAGATTTGTGCTGACGATGTTTTCCATAAAAATCATAGGCGTTTCAGGAGGCAATACCTGAGCATTTGCGGATAAAATTAAAGCTAGCAGTAACGCACACGTGCAGATCCTTGACATTGATTTTTAGATTAAGTGATATATTCAATAATCTCTGGTTATCGTTCCAAAGCAATTATCTTGTGTTTTGGAAGTTAGCTCAAGTTCTAAAGTGTTTTGTATCTAATGTAAATCAAAATCAATGAAAACGTTTTCTTTTATCACGCCGAAACAGTCGATTATTCTTTTGCGGGTAGCAGTCGCGCTCTTCCTGATGGCACATGGGTTAATCCGCATTTACCTCGGTACGGTAGGTGGGTTTGGAGAATTTTTGAATTCAAGGGCTTTTTGATTGGGTTCCACTTGCATGGGGTATAACAGTGTTTGAAATCATAGGAGGCGCAGCAATGGCGCTGGGTTTTTATGTGAGGTGGATTGCCGCCGTATTTATGATCCAGTTAATTATGGGAATATTTCTAGTGCACCTTGAGAAAGGTTGGTTTGTTGTGGGTGCAAGTCAGGGAGGTGTGGAATATAGCGCTCTTTATTGGTATGCTTGATGGTAATCTCTGCTCATCATTACGGAAAACAGCAAGGCGTTCATTAGGTATTTTCAAGGTGTCTTTTCTTCCATCTGTTGTGAGACCATAGCCATTCTGCTGGCCTGTCACGAATGGCCTTTTCGACTGCGCAATATAATTCTCCAATAGTTTATGGTCATCTTTTGCGTATGGCGGACTTGCCAATTCAATGGTGGTTACTTCGTAATAACCGCGCCTGACTTTTTTCACACTGTTGTAAACGACGGGGTATTGAGTCAGCAAGGCTATCTGATATGATCCATAAAAGAACACCGTATCCTGATTCATGAATTTGGTAGGATACTTTTTATCGTGCTTGTATCCTGGGTACTGGTCTCCCACAATGGCTACATTTCGCGCAATATTTTTTCTCTTCACCATTTCGCGGGCGACTTCGTCACGCTTTACGGCGTGGGCTCCGAATCGCGTGCGAGATGCCAGTGATAATACGCTCAAAGAAAGGGCTGTTGACCGGCTGATAAACGAAATCCGTCTCAACCGGGAACATGACTGACGCTGTGGTCAGCAGCCATTCCCAGTTAAAATGATGCGAGGCAAGGTTAAGAACGGACTGCTTATTTCTGGCATATTTCATCAGCACCTCCGGATTGGTAAACACCATTCGTTTCGTTAGTTCGTCTTTGCTAATTGTTAGAAGCTTTAGCATCTCTACTGCATAATCACACAGATTTCGATAGAACTGTTTTTCGATCTGCCGAAGCTCTGTTTCCGACTTTTCGGGGAAGGAGTTTTTGAGGTTTTTCTGAACCATTTTTCGGCGATAGCCAATTAAATGATAGCTCATTGCAAAAAGAAAGTCGGAAATGGCGTACAGGACCGGAAATGGCAGCCTTGAAATCAATCTTGCGAAAATCATAACAAGCAAAGAAGCTCTCAAGTTAAACAAGTATTGCTATTTTTGGGTTACGCAAGTAGGGTGACGTCTAGTTCGTAGGTTTGTCAATCATGGCATAAGCATTTACGAACTTCCAGAGAAGCGCGATCCCAATTGTCCAGTAACAACTGTTTGTCACTCAATAATTAAAATGAAAGGCAAAGTGGTGATCATAACGGGAGGATCCTCCGGGATCGGAAAGGCACTTGCCGCCGAATTCGGTGCGCGTGGCTCGAAGATCATGATAACTGGGCGTAACGGCTTCAACCTCGAAAAGACGGTGAAGGAATTGGAGGAGCGGGGGGTAATCGTCAGCGGTTTCCGAGGAGATGTAAGTATCGAAGATGATAACAGACGCATGGCCGAGGAGGCCATCGAACGATATGGCACCATTGATATTCTGATTAATAACGCCGGCATTAGTATGCGGGCACTCTTCGAAGAGGCAGATCTTGAGGTGATTCAGAAGGTAATGAACACCAATTTTTTTGGTATGGTGTATGCCACCAAGTATTGCCTCCCAGAAATAATACGTAACAAGGGTTCGGTCATTGGAATTTCTTCTATTGCAGGTTTCCAGGGACTTCCAGGGCGGACGGGCTATTCGGCGTCGAAATTTGCATTGAATGGATTTCTTGAAGCATTAAGGCTGGAACTTTCAGCGAAGGGCACGCACGTATTGACAGCCTGCCCAGGTTTCACATCGACGAACATTCGTATTCAGGCGCTGACAAAGAACGGGAAAGTTCAAGGTCATTCACCTCGTGACGAAGCAAGCATGATGTCACCTGAAGAATGTGCGCGATACATATATGCCGCAACGGTAAAGAGAAAACGCACGCTTGTTTTAACAACTCAGGGGAAGTTAGCCGTGTTGGTCAATAAGTGGCTGCCTGGCCTGGCGGATCGTATCGTTTTTTACATTATGTCAAAGGAACCCAATTCCCCGTTTTAAGAAGATTCTCAGGTCTTGCTCAGGAAGACCATTTTCGTATTGTCAGCTTTGTTTACGTTACGATAGAATTCAACCAGCTCATTATAAGATTCGGCAGGAAACTCTCCCTTGTTCATCTTCAGTTTTCTGATGTAAATCAGGTTGTCCTGATCCAGCGTGAAGGTTGCTTCATACTCTCCAAAACGTGAAGTCAATTTCGCGGGCTGCGGCATAAACTCCGGATAGATCCCTTCAGGCAAGCGATAACGGATGGTATCAATATGCGAGTGAAGGCAGACTTCAATCACAACATTAGTGCGACGGGTTTCAAGCTTTTCGGGAATATAGGCCGACCGGTTCATCAAATTCGGCGTAAGAAAAATCCGTTTCCGCTAACGGTCGCGAAGCGTCTAAGGTCAAGTTCGGCTTTAACAGTTGCAGAAGGAATTTTATCTTTCTTATCAGTCATTGCAAATGATGTAACATCGAAATTTGGAATGGATGTATTCTTCTGTATCCATTTCTTTTGTTCGTCGTACTGATTGTTCAATACAAAGTTCAGATCGCCATTTTCATATTGCAGTCCGGAATAAGTTGTTTTTACTTTTGCCTTCGCGTCACCCGTACGTGTCACATCAACCTCCGCATATCGCGTCTGAAGATTCTGATTCCCATGATAACGTGTAGTGTGTACAAGCTTTCCACCATTTTCAGTTATCATTAGCGCCTTTCGATCACCAGTAAATAGGCCAAGTATCCGAATGGGATTAGTCTGATCTGGTGCATTCCAAGCCAGAGTGTGTCTCGATTAGTTGGGGACGGCTACAATAACATGGTTTCCCTGGTGTCCTGGGAAATCAACCGTTACATCCGCGTGCATTATCCCCTGCCATTATTGTAGAATAATATCCTTTAACACCAGCTTCTTTTAACATGGCAACCATGTAGTTGGACAGTGCTTTACAATCGCCATAGCCTGTTTGGTCCACGGTTGTTGCATCAAAGGGCTGCAAACCTCCGATACCGAGCTGGATATTTACGTAACGGGTCTTTCCTTGTAGATAGGCATACAGTGCCCTTGCCTTTTCTTCTATGGTTTTAAGGTCTTTAGTTATATCGCGAATTTTCCTTTTTGTAGCGTCAGGCAATACATCGCGGCCATTGTTCAATTGGGCTAATCCATTTACCGTATTCAGCCCAGCTACTCATGTCACCGGCATAACCATCATAGTCAAAAAGACCTGGCCCAACCATGATGTTTGGCACAACCTTGTCACTACCGGGGCTTAATCTTTCAAACTTCTTAGGTTTAATGTTTTCAAACGTCCAGGTCATGGATTCGCGCTTGTCAGATTCAATGCCAATTTTCGGCGCCTCAATCTTAAACAGTCGATACCTGGGTTTCAATTCCTTTGGATAGATGATTACAAACTTTTCCTTTTGGGTTGCGACCTCATCATCATTATACAGATAGAAATCGGGAATAGAATAAAGATACCGCATGCTTAGCGTATATTCATATTCAACCGTATAGGGATACGTTGTTTGAGACAGGTCTGCATACTTTACTCTAGTATCTTCAAACAAGCTATAGCCGGATATCGCACTTTGATCGACGATCTCACTTTGTTTGAGCTTCTTTATCAAATTTCCCTGAGCATCATAAACATTGGCTTTGAAGCTTTCCACCTTTACTAGCTTGTCATAACCGACAGACGATTTCCGCGAAGTCGTTCGCCTTTGAATTCAGGATAGTAATCACTTTACGAACGTAATAGCTTGATTGATTTTTGCTATCAATGTAAAATCTGGATTCACTCTCACGAACAACAGCATACATACCTTGCTTCATATCTTCGGGAATGGCACTCACAGGATATTTTGGCTCAACAGCCATCGCCGCGGAAAACAGTGTTGAAAATAGGATCGTTAGTGCGATGCGCATTTTTTACTTCTTTTTTAAAACAATTTGCTCTGCCTGCTTTGCAACAAGCTGAGTGTAAAATTCTCTTAAGTGCGGATATTCTTCCTGGGTGAAAAGACTATTGTTGATCTGCAGATTGCTTGTGAGTGAAATGGTATTCCCGTTCTGGGCGACATTGTATACATACCTGGCAGAGTTATTCAGGCAATTTGAGCATTATGCTCTTTGGAAGTTCGTCGACAACATAACCGTCAGGGATTGAAATTTTGCACATATAAAGTTTTTCCAACGGACTACCGTAATCAACCGGATACTCGCGTTTTTCCAGTTTAAAAGGATTCTCTTTCTCTTGAAGATCAATAAATGGATTGATGTAAATTAGAGCATCTGTCGCGATTGCATGGTCACTTATCACCACATCATGTAATTCCTTAAAGCCTTCATTGATTTCTTTTGCATTCTTGAACTCACTCTTCTCGACCACCCAAGACCTATTATCGATCATTTCTTTAACATATTCACCTTCGCCTTTTGCAAGGAACTTCTTCCTTCCTGATTGTGCGTAATATCCCGATTGGTCAAGACTGAATTTTCCTCGCAATTCGCCTGACGGGCTTATAACAAGATCAGCATTGAAATATTTTCTTGACTTTGTGGGGGATTTTAAGGGAACCCATGTAAGTGCTCCTTCTTTCGAAACAACAAAGCCATTTCCATTGAGGCATCGCTCGGGTAGTGTTCCCGTTGGCAACAACTTGTCTGTTGCGTCCAACAATACCATCTTGTCGTTCAGCTTAACAAGACAAACCACGTAATTAAACTGGGAGGAGATTGGGATTGTTTCCCTTACAAAGCCATGGTCTCTTGTGCTTAGTAATACTGGTGAAACGTCGAAGCCAGCTTTTTCAAGCATGGAACCGAGCAACAAGTTTATGTCTGCGGAGCTTCCTTTTTTTTCATCGAGAATTTTTCTGAGGGGAGCATCCGTGAACTTATAGCTGTAACCATTCCATTCTATGTTTCGCGCAACGTAGTTGTTAATTGCCGAATCTTTTGTTCAGGGGCTGAAATACCGGCAGTGATTTCTTCTACGGTTTTTTTCAGGAAACCATTACCAGTAATTTCTTTACCAAAGTGTTCGCTTTCGCTGAACTGTCTTGTTCAGGTCGGCCCAGCTTCCCATTATAGGTTCTATTCGTTGTCCAGGAAACTTCTTGTAAGCAAGCTCGAAGTTGATCTTCAGTATGTAATCCTTAGGAGTAGTTATAAATGGCTCGGGCTTAAATGCAGGCACATCTTTTGCCGCCCATCGAGATCTGTTTTCTTTGAAATCAATTCGATCATTGCTGAAATTGGTTTTTACTGATCCTCTCAAACCACCTGAGCTCTCTCTTTCAGACGAGGTTAATGTTATGGAATTCGGTACATCTGCCTCTTCAACAATTGTCAATGGAATATAACCCTGGGTGTACTTGTCATAGTTATAAGTACTCGGGAATATTAGCCCGGTATTCGCTCCATCGGGCAGGTATGGTACTCTGGAATTCCCAGTCCTGAAAATGAAAAAGGAAATCCGACATTACTTTATAAGTGATCTCTATCACCGATCCAACTTTGACACCAGGAAGGGTTACTTTCATGATGTCTAGATTCTCTGTTGCCTTTTCTTTGAAAACCGCATCGTTTTTCATTTTGGTTTCAACGATCTTGTTGTTTTCAAGATTGTACGTGGCACCCTTAAGACCGCTTAGCTTTTCATTTGCGCCGCCATCCTTATACAATGGAATGCTGAATGTCGCCCAGTCAAGTCCATCCTTGGAGAGGATTTTTATTCTTGTGATCCTTTCAAACAAGAGACTAAAACCGTCGCTCTGACTATAAACAAGTGAACTTTGTCCAAAGTCTGTCAGAATCACAGCTGACGCAGAAGAATCTTTTGAATAAGCTCACCATTTTCAGATCTTCCATTGGGATATCCCCGAATTTAATCGGTGCTTTTTGCGCAATTAGTGTTTGTGATGTAAGGGCAAGAAATAGCCCCGCAATTAAATGCTTCATACAACTGGTTTAAGGTTTGGTCGGGTAAGTATAAAAAAATGTTTCTAATTTTCTCAATACCAGCTTGTTCAATTCAGTAACCTGCACTATACTGAGTTTTTAAATTTAAGGCATTGGCTAAGTCAAAAAGCACATTTTATTGTCAGTCCTGTGGTCAAGAAGCATCAAAATGGCTTGGCAAATGCCCTTCGTGTGGTTCCTGGAATTCTTTTGTTGAGGAGATCATAAAAACAGAAAACAGTAAGAGCGAATGGAGGCAAGAGACCAACAGGTCAGGAACGGTCAAAGCCCGAAGACTCGATGAGATCGAACCAGGAAAAGAAATGCGAATCAACTCAATGGATCAGGAGTTGAATCGTGTTCTTGGTGGTGGGATTGTACCCGGCTCACTTGTATTAATTGGCGGTGAACCAGGTATTGGAAAATCAACGCTCATGCTGCAGGTAGGCTTATTGTTGAAGTCAAAACGAATACTTTACGTCTCCGGTGAGGAAAGCGACCAGCAGATCAAGATGAGAGCGGAGCGTCTGGGGGATTCTTCAGAGCGGTTTTTTATTCTTACAGAAACGGACACAAAAAGTATATTCCTGGTTATCGAATCGGTTAAACCAGATATAGTAATAGTCGATTCTATTCAGACATTGCATTCAGGTCAGCTCGATTCGATTGCCGGCAGTGTCGGCCAGGTTCGTCAATGTGCTGGTGAGTTTATGAAATTTGCAAAGGAAACGGACACGCCTGTTCTGCTTATCGGACACATCACAAAAGATGGTTTACTGGCCGGGCCCAAAGTGTTGGAGCATATGGTGGATACGGTCTTGCAATTTGAAGGTGACCGTCATCTGGCTTACCGGATACTGAGAACAACAAAAAATCGATTCGGCTCCACTTCGGAGATTGGCATATATGAAATGTTAGGCACAGGGTTGCGCGAAGTGTCTAACCCATCGGAGATTCTGATCTCACAAAAGGATGGGCAGTTAACCGGTGCGACTATTGGTGCAACAATAGAAGGCAACCGCCCGATGTTAATTGAGATACAATCGTTGGTAAGCCCAGCGTCTTACGGAACCCCACAAAGAACTCCGACGGGGTTTGATCAGAAAAGGTTGAACATGTTATTAGCAGTCCTTGAAAAACGCTGCGGGTTTAGAATGAGTACTCAAGACGTTTTTCTTAACATGGCCGGAGGTTTAAAGGTCGAGGATCCTGCAATTGATCTGGCGGTTTGTATTTCGATAATTTCATCAATGGAAGAAATTGCCGTATCTGACAAAGTTTGTTTTGCAGCAGAGGTAGGATTGGGTGGCGAGTTAAGAGCAGTCAATAAAATCGATCAACGTATTTCAGAAGCAGAAAAACTTGGATTTCAGGAGATATATATTTCGAAATACAGTCAGAAGTCCGTCGATTTGAAAAAGAATCGTATCACGGTCAAGTCGTTTGGAAAACTTACTGAAGTATTTGAAGATCTTTTTGGATAATGGATAAATGAGAAAGTTGATCAGAGATAACTAATTTGCAGCATGGAAGGTTTTTTTACTCAGACGCTGGGCATTTCTGAAAACGTATTCAGTTATGTTCTGTTGCCGGTTCTTATATTTCTTGCACGTATCACAGACGTATCAATCAATACAATTCGAATCATTTACGTACTTGGCGGTCGACGATTTACTGCAACGATGCTTGGTTTTTTTGAATCGTTTATCTGGTTGATGGCCATTCGTCAAATATTTGAACACCTCGATAATTGGATCTGTTACATCGCTTACCCTGCGGGATTTGCATTGGGTATTTTTATCGGGATGATCATCGAAGAACGTATCGCTTATGGAAAAGTAATAGTGAGGATCATAACGAGAAAGGATGTTAAAGACTTGATTAACTTTTTGAATTCAAAAAAATTCAGATATACGCATGTAAATGCAGAAGGACCCGATGGACATGAGAACCTTGTGTTCACCGTACTTGAACGCGAAAGTCTCGAGGTGCTATTATATAAACTAAAAGACATTCTGCCCACAGCATTTTATACCATCGAAAAGGTTAACCGTGCAACTGAAGTCGGCACCCTTGTGGAAGAAACTTCACGCTGGAGTATCACGACGTGGTTACGCAGTGTTATCAGGCAGTGAATTTTTTTCAAGTGATCGATTATGTTGATCGAGATACAGTCATTCAGAGGATAGTTACAGCAGACCGAGCCGCAGTGATGATGAATTGAAATTGTTATGCACTTCAAAAGTGTCGATCGCACGTTGTAGGCGTGTCGCCATTGTGACGCTTCGAGGTCGTAGGCTGAATGATTTTCGTTGATCCATCTCGCAGCGTCCCTGAGACAGGAGACACTGCGACGACGCCCAGTTAACTTGTTTTTGGAGTAGTTAAATTGGGGCTAAAAAGGAAAGCTGATTCTTTGGCTGAAGGATGTTCAATAGAGATTGTAACAGCAAGATCACGGAAAGTGAAGGTTACGAAGGATGAACTTCGTTCATCATATTTAAGATATCGTCAACGTATTCGCGCGAGTTTGCAAGGCGTGGTACTTTGTTCTGACCTCCCAGTTTTCCCCTGCGCTTCATCCAGTTGTAAAACGTGCCCTCGGTGACGCTATGCACTTTCGGTGCTATAAGGCACAGATTGTGCGCTCGCTTTGCATCATAATCAGAATTGATTCCGCGAAGCGTTTCGTCAAGGATCTTTGTAAACTCATCAAGGTTGGAAGGCGGGACTTTAAATTCGATTATCCATTCGTGACCACCTTTTTTGCCTTCATCAAGATAAATAGGCGCAGCAGTAAAGTTATCGATCACAGCGCCGGTGAATTCACATGCTTTTGTGATTGCTGCTTCTGCGTTTTCAACAATCACTTCCTCTCCAAAAGCATTGATAAAATGTTTTGTCCGGCCAGAGATCTTAATCCGATATGGGTTTTTTGATGTAAACTTTATTGTATCACCGATGTTGTAACGCCACAAGCCAGAGTTTGTTGATATGACCATTGCATAATTCTTGTCCAACTCCACATCGCTAAGCCTGATCACCCGTGGGTTATCTGAATCGATGTCTTCGGCAGGAATAAATTCATAGAAGATGCCATAGTCTAGCATCAGCAACATTTCTTCAGAATTCTTTTGATCCTGAATCCCGAAAAATCCTTCACTGGCATTATACGTCTCCCAGTATTGCATCTTTTCTGACGGGATCAATGTCTGGAAAAGTTTACGATAAGGAGCAAATGCTACGGCCCCATGAAAGAAGACTTCGAGATTTGGCCAGACTTCAAGAATATTATTTTTCTGTTCAAGCTCTACAATCTTCTGAATGAGAAGGATCGTCCAGGTGGGTACACCAGCGATATTTGTAACATTGTCTTTTGCACTTTCGAGCGCAAGCTTGTTAATCTTCTCTTCCCAATTTCCCATCAAAGCTGTTTCAAGGCTTGGTGTCCTGATGAACTGAGCCCATGGTGGAAGATTCTGCATAATCACAGCGGAAACATCGCCATAATAAGAAGTGGCAGTGGGATCTAATTCGTTGATTTGATGGCTTCCGCCAACGGCAAGACCCTTCCCATTGAAAAGTTTTGTATCAGGGAAGTTGTTCACATAGATGGACAACAGATCTTTGCCACCTTTAAAATGGCAATCCTCCAATGCTTCTTGTGATACTGGAATGAATTTGCTCCGCGCATTGGTTGTCCCGCTCGATTTGGAAAACCATTTGATCTCAGATGGCCAGAGGATATTCTGTTCTCCACGCATCATGCGTTCGATGTATGGAAAAATGTTCTCGTAAGTCTGGACCGGGACTCTTTCCTTGAATTGCTCATAAGCGGAGATGCTGCTGAAGTCATAACGCATCCCAAACTCTGTACTCCTTTGCGGAGTTTATGAGCTTCTTAAATAACTCTTCCTGAACTTCATTGGGATATTTTATGAAAAGCTCAATCTGATGAATGCGCTTTTGCATTACCCAAGTTAATATCGAGTTAATCAGCCCCATGAATCATTTGCCGTAATTTCAAAAGTAACAAACTTGGTTTGATTGTTCCCGAATTAGCTGCGAAGAAAAGGCAAATATTATAACGACTCGGATGGGTCGGGCCAATTGTCAGTATTCTGTAATGTCACTTTTGAACGCCTTAACTCAAAGTTTTGACCCAGATATACCTTGCGCACTTGCGGATCACTTGCTAACTCTTCAGCAGTTCCGTCCTTAAACAGCTTGCCGTCTACCATTAGGTATGCACGATCTGTAATGGACAATGTCTCATCGACATTGTGGTCGGTGATAAGAATTCCGATATTCTTATTCTTGAGCCTGGCGACGATCGATTGTATTTCTTCTACCGCAATGGGATCAACACCAGCAAAAGGTTCATCGAGCAGTACGAAGTTAGGATCAACCGCCAGTGCTCTGGCGATTTCAGTTCGACGTCGTTCGCCTCCCGAAAGAGACATTCCGAGATTCTTGCGCACTTTGTGCAAGCTGAATTCATCTATGAGTTGGTCGACCTTATCCTTCTTTTCCTGCTTTGTGAACTCGCGCATCTCAAGAACTGACATAATATTTTCTTCGACGGAGAGCTTCCTAAAAACCGATGCTTCCTGCGCAAGATATCCAATACCTTTGCGGGCCCTTTGGTACATCGGAAGTGGTGTGATCTCCTCGTCGTCAAGAAAGATCCGCCCTTCGTTTGGTTTGATGAGACCAACCATCATGTAAAATGAAGTAGTCTTCCCGGCTCCGTTCGGGCCTAGCAGCCCTACAATTTCGCCTTGTTTCACTTTTACAGAAACATCATTGACCACTGTCCGCGTCTTATATTTTTTAACGAGATTCTCAGCGCGTAAAACCATAACTAGTGGAATTTGATGTCTTTGATTCGTAGTTGAATTGATGTAGTGCCGTTGAATGTATTTTCCTCGATTGTAAACGCCATCTTAAATTCATCACCTTTTGAGAGTCGGTCATAATGTTCGCTCAAATCAAATCCCACCGCCTGAAAGACATTGTCGTTCTTCCGCTGACCAGCAAGAAACCGGACATGTTTATCTTTGAAGCTTGATAATGAGTTAAAGACATAAACACCTGAAGCTTCAAAAACCGGCCGTTGATTTTCCGGACCAAAAGGTCCCATTTGTTTGAGCACCGTGAGGAACTTTGGAGTGATGGCGTCAAAATGTAATGGCATGTCAAGCTCAATTACGGGCCGAAGCATATCTTCCGTGATCGATGACGAGACAACCTCCTCAAACTTTCTCTGAAACAATTCAAGGTTGTCGATATCGAGAGTGAGTCCGGCTGCATACTTGTGGCCTCCGAACTTCTCAAGAAGATCGCTGCATTCCAGGATTGCATTATAGAGGTCAAATCCATGAACGCTTCGTGCAGATCCGGTTATTTTATTGTTCGATTCTGTTAGGATCACCGTTGGCCTGTAAAACTTCTCCACACATCTAGCAGCAACTATGCCAATCACGCCTTTGTGCCATGTGTTTTTAAACAATACTGTTGATTTTGCAGATCTCAATGCCTCGCTGCCTTCGATCATCGCTATTGCTTCTTCGGTGATATCCGTATCGAACTGCTTTCGAACCTCATTCTTAAGATTAATCTTTTCAGCCATCGCGTTTGCTTCAGCTTCACTTTCAGCAACGAGCAGGTCGACGGCGCTTCTGCCATGGGCAACTCGCCCGGCGGCATTGATCCTCGGCCCCAGAGTAAAGACAATACCTGATACATCGAGTTCATTCTTGAGTTCGCGCAATATCCTTCAATGCCTTTAGTCCTGGCATGGGATCTTCATTCAACTTCTTCAAGCCAAAGAATGTCAGTATCCGGTTCTCGCCTGTAATTGGAACAATATCGGAGGCAACACTAACGGCAACGAGATCCAGAAACTCATTGAGCACTTTTTCATCACCGAATCTCCTGGCGTATCCCTGCATGAATTTGAATCCCAGGCCGCAACCACTTAAATCTTTATAGGGATACTCACAATCGTGTTGCTTTGGATCAAGAACAGCAATGGCGTCAGGCACAAATTCATCCGGGAGGTGGTGATCACAAACAATAAAGTCTATACCCTTCATTTTCGCGATTTCTATCAGCTCGGACGATTTAATGCCACAATCGAGCGCAATGACCAGTGTGTAGCCATTTGCTTCAGCCCATTCCACGCCAGCAAGCGAAACACCATAACCTTCGGCATTTCTATCCGGGATATATACCTCACAGTTTGAGTAGAATCCACTCAGATACCTGTAAACAAGTGCGACGGAAGTAGTTCCATCTACATCGTAGTCACCGTAAATCAGAATTTTCTCTTCATTTTCAATGGCTTGCTTAAGACGAGCAACGGCATTATTCATTCCCTTCATAAGAAATGGATCATGAAGGGCATCAAGTGAAGGTCGAAAGAAGTTTCTTGCGGAGTCAAAATCGGTTATACCCCTTTGCAAAAGAATTGATGAGAGGTACGAATTGATATTGATGGCTTTGGAAAGCTCCGCGATCCGATCGTACGCCGGAATTTCTTTCATCAGCCATCGTTTTTCCATGAATTTAATTCGCTTGTATTATAAAACTGCCTTTCTCGCCTGATATGCCGTTGGCGTTGTAGTCTCCGGGAGTTCCATCTTTTCCATTCTTTTTTGATGGACCGAGTCCCGCGCCGCCATGATAGCCACCCCTTCCGGACGGTCCAGCGTCACCGCCGAGGTTCCTTACCACTACTTTCTTTGTCAGTATTAAATCCTTGAAAGTTTGAGGTCTTGAAATTGTCACGGTAAGAACTCCGCCATTGCCACCATTGCCACCAGGTCCTGCTTTGCCTCCATTGGCCCCATTTCCTCCATTACAATGCATCGTTCCTGGGCTTCCGCCGCCACCCGGGCCCCCATTTCCACCCCGGCCACCTTTGCCTCCATCAAGATCGACTATTAATTGTCCCCGAATGGTGACTTTCTCTAGATATATAAAAAGATTTATTGCCTTTGTTCCGTCAAGTCCGCGAGTTCCATCCTTTCCAGGGGATCCGTTGAGACAAGGGCCCGTGGGCGTGTTGCCGGGTGTACCGCCTCTTCCATGTTGGCCGTCGATACCACTTCCGTCAATCACACAATGATTTCCAAAGCGGGCAACCTTCACGCGTAGAAAATTCTCCTGTTTCAATTTGTTAAGTACCAACCTCGATGAATCCATCATTACAAGGGTGTCGGCAACTAGAATATCAGACTGATCTAAATGATATACTTCTTTGGCCTTGATTACTAATTTGGAAACACGCACCTGGGAAAATACAGGTCCGGAGATCAACAATACAGCCAGAAGCACCATCACACGCATGCCACAAAAATAATGGAGTATTAATCTTAAGAAAATTAACTTTCAATTGGAATTCCGGATAAACAAAAGGGCAGTGCTGTAGGCACTGCCCTTTCTATATGAATCCAATTTCTATAGTGTCAGTTAGCGCTTTCGGTAGGTTTTTCACTTACGACCCCTTCCAGTACATCCTTAATTTCGACACGTTGACCGTCTTTGTAAGGTACGATCCAAGCGTCTTTCACGCCCATTTCGCGCATGTACTTCTTAAATGTGTCGGCTTCCCAATAATCGCGGAAGATTCCGATGGTCAGTTTTTGTGGTTCTCCGTCTTTAGCTTCGCCGCCGAAGTTCGGATTGTTCTCAAAATATTTAGCCAGGTCTTTGTTCTTAAAGGCTCCGATCTGCACCTTGAATACAACTCCTTTAGAGAAATCCATTGAGTTAGACGGGATTTTCCTTCAACTGAGCAAGCTCTGCATTTGCTGTAGTTAGTTGGCCTCTCATCTGAGAAAGTTCGTCTTCAAGCTGGGCAATCTTTGCGTCTTTATCACTTATGGTTGATTGCATCTGAGAAACCTTTTGGTTCAAGGAAGCAACGGAAGCATCGCATGCTTGTTTATCCTCGGTTAGTTGCTTCAGGTTTTGCAGGTTCCTTAGCAAATTGTTTTGCCTTCTTTTTCCACTCTTTCTTTTCTTTCTTAGAAAGCTGCGCGAAACTCTGCGTTGAAGCAGCAATCAACGCTAAGGCAGAAGAATAAGATTATTCCTTTTTTCATTCTTGGGTTGGTTAAAAAATCATATTAAAGGTACAAATATTTTATTAAAATGCTTACTCTAGTCAAGGCTGCCCACCATTTTCTCAGGCTTTACCCACTCGTCAAACTGCGCCGACGTAAGTAGTCCGAGCTCAACTGCAGCTTCTCTCAACGTCTTGTTTTCTTTATGTGCTTTCTTGGCAATCTTCGCTGCGTTCTCATAACCAATGTGTGTGTTCAAAGCAGTAACAAGCATTAAGGAGTTTTCAAGGTGCTGTTTTATAACGGCATGGTTAGGTTCAATACCTTCAGCGCATTTATCATTAAAGGAAACACAGGCATCTCCCAACAGTCTTGCCGACTGAAGTACATTCGACGCAATGACAGGCTTGAATACATTCAGCTCAAAATGACCTGTAGCCCCGCCGATCGAAACAGCAACGTCATTGCCAATCACCTGAGCGCAAACCATCGTGAGTGCTTCGGGTTGTGTGGGATTTACTTTTCCCGGCATGATGGATGAACCGGGCTCGTTGTCGGGAATAACGATCTCTCCAATACCACAACGTGGGCCCGAACTTAACATCCGAATATCATTGGCGATTTTCATTAATGACACCGCCGACCTTTTCAAGGCAGCCAGATAATTCGACCATGGCATCATGTGCTGCCAGGGCCTCGAACTTATTGGGTGCTGTTATGAATGGATGCCCTGTTAGCTCGGCTATTTTTTTTGCTACAAGCACATCGTAGCCTTTGGGTGTATTCAGTCCGGTACCAACTGCCGTCCCACCGAGCGCGAGCTCACTCACGACTTCAAGTGCATTCTTGATTGCACGAACGCTGTTATCGATCTGTTGAACGTATCCCGAAAACTCCTGACCTAACGTAAGCGGTGTTGCATCCATGAAATGTGTACGACCCGTCTTCACAATATTTTTAAACGCCTGCGACTTCTTTGCTAGTGTTCCCCTGAAGTTTTAGCATTCCCGGAATTGTGGTCTCGGTCGCCAGCTTGTATGCCGCGATATGCATTGCAGTAGGGAAGGTGTCGTTTGATGATTGTGATTTGTTAACATCATCGTTGGGATGAAGAACCTTCTTTTCATCTTCAAGTTTGCCACCATTCAGGACATGTGCGCGATAGGCGATTACTTCGTTCACATTCATGTTACTCTGAGTGCCCGAACCTGTCTGCCAAATTACCAGGGGAAATTCATTGTCGAGTTTACCCGACAATATCTCATCGCAAACTTTTGCGACGAGTTCCTTTTTTTCGCTCGCTAAGACACCCAACTCGTGATTTGCCATAGCCGCTGCTTTCTTAAGATAGGCAAAGGCGTAAATGATCTCCTTTGGCATACTTGCCTCGGGACCAATCTTGAAGTTGTTTCTCGAGCGTTCAGTCTGCGCGCCCCAATATTTGTCGGACGGCACTTTCACTTCGCCCATGGTATCTTTTTCAATGCGGTAGTTCATGCGACTTTTCTTGTTTGCCTCAAAAATAGGAAAAGACACGAAAATTCTTCCTTATGTACCTGAAGTGCAACAGTAGAAACACTGGTGTCTTTGGGTCGACTTCGTGAATTTGTATCTTTATGCATCGTATGCGCTCCTCTTCATCTTCTAAAAAAACAACAGAGTCTAAGGAAAAACTGTACTTCATTGCTATCGTGCCACCAACACCTATTTATGACGAAGCCTTAGAGCAAAAGGAATACTTTAAAACCCATTATAATAGCAAGGCATCCTTGAATTCACCGCCCCATATCACCTTGCATATGCCCTTTAGATGGAAGGAAAAGGAAGAAAATGAGTTGGCCGCAAAACTTGAAAAGTTTTCTCAAAACAATCATCCGATTTCTGTCAAACTTGACAATTTCTCGTCGTTCCCTCCGAGAGTAATTTTTATCAATGTGGTGATGAATAAAGAACTGGAGGCGCTTCAGAAAAATCTGCAGCGTTATTGTAAACGGGTGCTCAATCTTTTTAATTCGAATTATAAGGAGTTACCCTTCCACCCACATCTTACGGTCGCCTTTCGCGATCTCAAGAAGCCGAATTATCAGCGAGCATGGGAAGAGTTTAAGATGAAGAATTTCCAGGCGGAGTTCATGGCAGACAAGATAGCATTGTTGAAACACACTGGAAAAGTCTGGGAAGTACATCAGGAATTTAAGTTCCAATAATTTTTAGTAACAATTCCGCCCGTGTGAATTGCAAGGATCTTCGATCCGCGCCCGAAGAAACCTTTACCGAGAAGATCAAAAATTCCAGCCATCATCTTCGCAGAGTATACAGCCTCAATAGGGATGTTGTATTCTTTCCGAAAGTCTTCGACAAATGAGGTTAGCCATGGCGTTGATTTTGCGTATCCTCCGAAATCATAGGCTGTTTGAATATTCCAGTTGCTGTACGCTGCACCCAACTCACGTACCTCTTCTGCAAGGAATGATCCATTTTTTAAAACAGAGAACCCAACTATGGTTCCCGAACCCTTGAATCCGTTGATCAGTCCGGCGAGTGTTCCGCCTGTCCCCACAGGACAACAGATGTAGTCGAAATCGCCAACGATGCGTTCGGCAAATTCCTGGACACCTTTTACAGCGAGTTCATTACTGCCACCTTCCGGTATGAGGTAAAAGTCGCCGAATTCTTCATGAAGTTTATGAATAAATTCTTCTTCATTTTTTTGACGATAAACCTCGCGGGAGACAAAATGAAGCTTCATTCCGGCGTGCCTGGCAAATTGTATTACGGGATTCACGGATGTCTGTTCTTCTCCCCGAATTATCCCAACGGTTTTGAGTCTATCTCTCGGCCAGCGGCTGCCGTGGCGAAGATATGATTTGAGTATGCGCCTCCAAATGTTAGGAGTGTATCCTTTTTCTGTATTAACGCCTCCGCCAAATTATATTTCAACTTCCACCATTTGTTCCCCGAAACAAGGGGATGGTTGAGGTCTTCTCTTTTTATATATAGTCTCACCTCGGAACTGGAAATTAATTCGTTTTGAATTTCCTGGATCGGGGTATCAGAATATGTAAGCAATTCCTTTTTAAAATTAATTATGGGTTCAAAAATATTGCTTTTTAAATTGGACGTCTACATTATTAGTACTAATATTGTTAGTAGAGCAAACTAACACAATTAGTTATGGAGGAGGATTATTTCAAGGGTCGGGGCGCTCAAATAAAAACCGAAAACAAGTTTCTTAAAGAGCGATACGTAACGGATCATCCCGAAGGCCTGGATGAGCCGCTTTTTTCATCGCCGACAACGCAGATCTTCTTCGAGACGCCGCAGAAAGTGGTAAACAAGGTAACAAGCCCCGATCTGGGGATGATGTACTCTATCAACCCTTATCAGGGTTGCGAACATGGTTGCATTTACTGTTACGCGCGAAATACGCATGAGTTTTGGGGCTTCAACGCGGGGCTTGATTTCGAGTCAAAAATAATTGTGAAGAAAAACGCTGCGACGCTGCTTGAAAAATTTATCCTACATCCCGACTGGAATCCAGTACCTATCAGTGTAAGCGGCAACACAGACTGTTATCAACCCATTGAAAAAAAAATGGAAATAACACGCGGTATACTGAAGGTTCTCGCAAATTATCGGCATCCTGTTGGAATGATCACTAAGAACAGTCTTGTGCTTCGCGACCTCGATCTCCTGACCGATCTTGCGAAGGACAATCTCGTACATGTTTATATTTCTATAACGATCGTTGGATGAAAATCTTAGAAGCGTTATGGAGCCCAGAACGGCAACGGCGAAGAAACGATTAACAACTGTCGAGACACTTGCAAAGGCCGGGGTACCAGTCGGAATCATGAGCGCACCGATTATTCCTGGATTAAATCATCATGAGATACCGCAAATATTGAAGGCGGCCTCAGAGCACGGCGCTCAAAGTGCCGGTATGACGGTTGTGAGACTGAACGGCTCAGTAGGAAAAATTTTCGAAGACTGGTTGCGTAAAAATTTTCCTGACCGATATGATAAAGTTTGGCACCAGATCAGTGATTTACACGGAGGCCATGTTAATGATTCACAGTTTGGCAGGCGTATGTCGGGTGAAGGAAATTTTGCCGACGTCATCCATCAATTGTTTAAGTCGGCTAAGAAAAAATACTTCAGAGACCGTTCAATGCCTGCGTTGAATCTGACCAAATTCCGGAAAGGAGGAAATCTTAGTTTATTTCAACAATGATCACTTCTTTGAATAATGCTTGTAAAATGCAATGATGGTTTCAATACCGAGAACAAAGTTGTTGATACCATAATGCTCATTGGGAGAATGAATTGCGTCGCTATCAAATCCAAAGCCCATGAGTACTGTGTCTAAGCCAAGTTCTCTTTTAAACAGGGCAACGATGGGAATACTTCCGCCATCGCGGGTTGGAATAGGAGTTTTGCCAAAGACTTCTTCGAACGCTTTGCTCGCCGCTTTGTAGGAAGCAGAGCCAGTCTGCGTCACCGCAGGTTCTCCGCCGTGATGAGCCATTACCTTCACCTTCACATTTCCTGGCGCTATGGATTCGAAATGTTTCGTGAAAAGCTCTGTGATCTCTGCACTTCGTTGGTTCGGTACCAAACGCATTGAAATCTTTGCCGATGCCTTTGACGGCAGAACTGTCTTTGCACCTTCTCCGGTATAACCACCCCAGATACCATTCACATCCAACGTCGGTCTCACCCCAGTACGTTCTAGTGTTGTAAATCCCTTTTCACCTTTGATGTCATCAATTCCGAGTTCGCGCTTGTATGCGCTGAGATCAAAAGGAGCTTTGTTAAGAGCTATGCGGTCGGCTTCAGTTAGCTCTACTACCCTATCGTAAAATCCTGGTATCGTAACTCGTCCGTTTTCATCGTGAAGCGACGCAATCATCGAACAAAGAACATTAACAGGATTAGCAACTGCTCCACCATAAACACCGGAATGCAGATCACGGTTAGGGCCGGTGACCTCTACTTCCATATAACTCAATCCCCTCAATCCAGTTGTGATTGACGGATGTTCGAGCGAGATCAACGCGGTATCTGAAATAAGAATTACGTCTGCTTTAAGTTTAGACTTGTTTTCTTTTACGAAGGTCCCGAGATTATCGGAGCCAACTTCCTCTTCGCCCTCTACCATAAACTTTACGTTGCAGGCAAGCAGGTTCAACTCCATCATTGCTTCAAAAGCCTTTACATGCATGTACACTTGACCCTTGTCATCACATGCACCGCGAGCATAGATCTTATTATCCTTGATAACCGGTTCAAAGGGAGGTGAATGCCAAAGATCAAGAGGGTCGGCAGGCTGCACATCATAGTGTCCATAAACCAATACTGTCGGCTTGGAAGGATCAACTATCCGTTCCGCATAGACGATGGGATGTCCCTTTGTTTCACAAATCTCAACTTTGTCCGCACCGGCGTTTATTAGTTTCTCCCGAAGGAATTCAGCTGCCTTTCGAACGTCCAGTTTGCGTCGGCTATCGGCGCTAATAGATGGGATGCGAAGCCACTCGAACAATTCAGATAGGAATCGATCTTTATTTTTCTCAATGTATTGTTTGACCATGAAATTAATCGTTCGTGTTCCGCAAATTATGATTTGACGGATCAGCAGACAAGGACGGCAATTAAAATACTTGCAGGATATTTGACAACTACTATTTATTTTTCCACTGCAACGTGTTGATGAGGTGCATCATATCCATTTTCATGTATTCAATGGCGGGTGCGAGCGAATCGTTGGCGACTTTAGTATTAAAATAAAGTGCGCCTCTTAAAAAATTCTTCGTGGAATCCGTAACAGTAAATTGAAATTGGCTTGGAACGTCACCTTCGAGCTCAGCGATAACTGCAGTCTTGCCACTGGGTGTTTTTGTTATTACTTCGTTGATTGCATATGCCTTTACCTGGTGTTTAGCAGTCAACGTGTATGAGTCATCGAAATATTCTTTCAATAACTTTTTGTTCTGAATGACTTTGTAGGTGATGTGAATGTTTGACTTAATGTCAGGGTAATATAATTCAATCCAATACCTATCCCGTATCCGGGAAGTATCCCGAAGCAAGATTGAATGCTCGGAATATTCGAAACGATACGGCAAAGAATCCGGCAACACTTGGTATGCATGTTTTGGCAATATGAGCCTGTTATAACCAAGCGGCTTAGGCAAATAATCCTGATGACAAGAGGAAAGGCCGACGACCATTACTATCGCTAGACACCAGCTACCAATTTTATAGAGACTAGGCTTCTTCATGAACGATTACCCTTACGCGCTTAATCTTTTTTCCAACTATAGATTCAATTACAAAGCTAAATTGTTCGAAGTTTATTTTATCTCCGGAATGTGGTAATTCATCACTGAGCTCCAAAAGGATCTTCTCCAATGAATCGCGTTCGTCAAACTCTTTATTAATTGTATTGGTTTCAATTTCGAGCAGCTTGCAGAGATCTTCGAAAGTAGTTCTTCCATCGAACACAAAAGTGGTGTCATCAATCTTCCTGAAAGGTTGGTCGACTTCGTCAAATTCATCGTTGATCTCGCCGATAATTTCTTCAATAAGATCTTCGAGAGTAACGAGCCCTATCGTCGAGTTAGCATCGTTAACAACGATAGCCATGTGTACTCTTTTTTCCTGGAAGTCCTTTAAAAGGAGATCGATCTTTTTTGTTTCCGGAACAAAGAGACCGGGCCTTAGGAGGTCCTGCCATTTAAAATCCTGCGAATTTTCGAGGTAAGGAAGCAGATCCTTTATATAAAGGACGCCTATAATTGAGTCGATTGTGTTTTTGTAAACGGGAATGCGTGAAAAGCCGGAGGCATTAACGTAGGTCAATAACTCATGAAAGTTTGAATCGATATTAATTGACGAAATTTCTTCGCGTGTTTTCATCACTTGCCTTACCGTAAGTGTCCCGAAATTGACGATGCCCCTGAGAATTTCCTTTTCACCCTCGGATGTCTCTTTGTCGCCGTTGGCCATTTCAAGCACTTGAGTTAATTCATCTGCTGTCGTCCTTTCCCTGATAAATCTTTTACTCCAGGCATTCCTAAGTTTTATGACTGGATATAATAGTGGGTCGGCACAATAAAACTACGGCGCGCCAGAATCTCGCAAGCTTTGTTGCCAATTCTATTTTGTTATGCTCGGCGTAAACCTTTGGAATAAATTCACTGAACAGTACTAGTAAAAGCGTTGTCGATAGCATAGTTAGCAAAACCTTTCCTATACCCGCATCTGCTCCAAGAATGGCTAATGCCGACGTAGTGACAATAGTTACTTTGACAATGGTATTAATGAGCATCATCGATGCGAGGAGCAGCTGAGGATTTTCCATCAAGGACGCGATGGTCTGATGACCCCGTTCTTTGCTTTTTTTGAATTGATCTATTTCATCCGGCTGAAGAGAGAAGAACACCATTTCAGACACGGACACCAATGCAGAAGCCAACACCAATAGAACAAGGACACCAATAACTATTGGATAGGGAATCCCAAGTGAATAAATATTTACGAAAAAATGGTAACTGGGCGGCTCGTCCACGAATGCTCAATTGATTGTATCAGAACGGTAAGTCGTCCGTACTTGTATCCACCGGAGCATTTGCCCGGAAATTATCAGATGCGTTGCCTTCAGCAGGCGCATAACTTGATCCTGAACTTCCACTGCCTCCTCGCGTTGACAGCATAGTCATGTTATCTGCAACTACTTCTGTAGTATAACGAGTAACACTGTCTTTCTCCCATGAACGAGTTCTAAGTTTTCCTTCGATATAAACCATATCACCCTTGTGAAGATATTTTTGCGAGATCTCTGCAAGCCCTCTCCACAGAACTATATTGTGCCACTCAGTAACTTCCTTTTTTTCTCCGGTAGTTCGGTCTTTATAACTTTCAGATGTAGCAAGTGTGAAGTTAGCTACAGTTGCTCCATTCTCCAGATTTCTGACGTCGGGGTCTTTTCCTAAACGACCCACCAGAATTACTTTGTTTACTCCTGACATGATGATTAAAGTTTTAGTTGCTAATAACGTCTCCTCTTTAACGAGAAAGACAAAAATACCAATCTTCGACTTATAAAAGTTGAAAGTCTGACAAAAACCTGCTTATTAGAACTGGCTTTGGAAGATCCTCAATTTTCTTTGTTGTATAAAATGCGAACGGTTCTCTCAGGAAATTATTCGATACACCTTTTAAGAAAATAAACCTTGCATTAATGATCTGATGACTCAATATATGCTTGTATGCATCAGATATGACAAAGTCTTCCGCTCGAACTTTTAAACAATTAATCGTATTGAAACGCTCAACCAATTTGTCAATTTTTATTGGTTTCGATTCTTCCAGCATAAAAAAATCAAAAAGCCCCTGCCAGATGTCTTTTTCCGTTCTTTTTTTCATCAGGTAGGATTTTCCCTTCTGAATTACGAAATAATAAAAGTACCTGTCGCGAACTGCTGTCGACTTCAGTTTGACTGGTAACGAGTCCTGCATTTGCCGTTGGGCCGCGAAACAGCCCGATTTAAGGATGCAATCCTCACATTTGGGGCTTTTCGGAGTACATTGGAGAGCCCCAAACTCCATAACAGCCTGGTTGTGGAGATCGGGCTTGTTTGAGTCAATCACTTCATTGGCCAATGCGGTGAATTTCTTCTTTCCGTCAGTGGTGTCGATGGCTGCATCTACACCGAAAACTCTTGAAAGGACCCGAAATACATTTCCGTCGACCACCGCAACGCATTCCTTGTATGCAAAGGAAGCAATCGCGGCTGCGGTATAATCCCCTATGCCTTTCAGCTTCTTTAGACCCTGGTAATTATCGGGAAAAGACGAGCCATGGTCTGCGACCACCTGCTGGGCACATTCGTGCAGGTTTCTGGCCCTGGAATAGTACCCCAACCCCTGCCAAAGGCGTAGAACCTCCTGCTGTGACGCTGAAGCGAGGGCACGTACGTTTGGATACTTTGCCACAAACCTCTGATAGTAGGGCAAACCCTGATTTACGCGTGTTTGCTGGAGGATTATCTCGGATAACCAGATCTTATATGGATCGCGGGTAGTCCGCCAAGGGAGGTCTCTCTTGTTCTCCTCATACCATTTAACGAGTTTATCAGAGAAATATCGTTTGTCCATCTTGCTGATTATCAGATTTTTTCAATATTCATTTTTAATTCTGGGGGCAGGATTTAAATTTGCCCTCCCTAATTTTTCGACCAAAATATTAATACAGTGACGAAAGCAGACATTATTAATGAAATCGCTGAAAAGACCGGTGTGGACAAAGCTGATGTGACTGCGTCAGTAGAAGCATTCTTCAGCGTGGTGAAGTCATCCATGTCAAATGGTAATAACATTTACATCCGTGGTTTCGGCAGCTTTATTAACAAGAAGCGCAAAAAGAAGATCGCCCGCAATATTTCACGGAATACGGCTTTGGTTATTGAGGAGCATTTTGTTCCAAGCTTTAAGCCAGCCAAGATCTTCGTGAATAAGATCAAGAATAGCGATAAAGTGAAGCAACTTGAAGTAAAGTAAAACCAAAAGTGAGTGAATAGCTCACACTTTGCTTAATTGCCCCACTTCCGGTCATGCTCAAAACACGAATTCTCCTAATTGTAGCCAGCGCAGCGCTCATCTGGCTTATTTTTCTATTGCCGAAGGTCGTCGTGGATAACGACAGTAACCTAACGGAGGGTCAGCCATGCAACCGCTGGCCAGTCGCCAGCCCAAAATGTTCACGAGGTCCCTGAAAACGTCGCTTCTGCCATCCGAAATTTGAGAGTTGAGTATAGCAAGGGTTCGTCAAAGGAAAAAAATGCTATCTTTGCCGACTCTTTAGCAAACCTATACCAGTCTGTTGGAAAATTTGACAGTGCCGGATGGTATGCCGAGGAGGCGTCGAAGTTCTTTAACACGGCTGAAAGTTGGATTAAGGCAGGTGATCAATATTACCAGGCGTATACGTTGGCCTTAGACCAAAGCAAGCAGACCCAATTCGCGAAGAAGGCTCAGGAGTTTTATCAAAAGGTGTTGGATTCCGATCCGGATAACCTTGAGGTAAAAACGAAGATGGCGATGACGTACATAAGCACCAGCAATCCTATGCAGGGTATAAAGATGCTTATGGAGGTATTGAAGGTGGATCCTCAAAATGAATCAGCGCTTTTCAACCTGGGAATGCTTTCAATCCAGTCTGGTCAGTACGATAAAGCTGTCGAGCGATTGGATACTCTCGTAAAAATCAATCCTAGTCATACTCAGGCGCAACTGTTGTTGGGAATTGCCTGGATGAATCTGGGTGACGAAGTGAAAGCACGGGCGCAATTTGAAAAAGTGAAACAAATGGATAAGGACCCGGCCGTTCAAGCAACGGTTGATTCTTATCTGAAGGATTTAAAATAATTGTTTAACCTCTCTCTAAAATCCCACTCAATTGGTGAGATAACACGAGGGAAAAATTAAAAAAATCATTTATGCCAAGCGGTAAGAAACGTAAGAAGCACAAAATGGCAACGCACAAGCGTAAAAAACGTCTCAGAAAAAATAGACACAAGAAGAAATAATCCCTAGGGGTTATTTACTGACTCTTTCGTCAGCCTATACACATTAGATATTTTAATCTTTTAAAGTTTTGAGTAACGAACTAATTATTAGTGCAACTCAGGACGGATGTCGTATAGCCCTTCTCAAAGACAAGACGCTTGTAGAATTTCACAATGAGGAAGAAGGAAGTAAGTTTACGGTAGGCGATATTTACCTGGGCACAGTAAAAAAAGTTGTCCAGGGCCTGAATGCAGCCTTCATTGATGTAGGCTACGACAAAGACGCTTTTCTTCATTACCTTGATCTCGGACCTCAGTACAGCTCGCTCCAGAAATTTACAAAGCTGGTGCGATCGAAAAAGATCAACGGTGGGAAATTAGACAAATTTCATTCAGAACCGGACATCGACAAACATGGGAAGATCACCCAGCAATTGTCGAAGGGTCAAGTGATCCCGGTTCAAATTGTCAAAGAGCCAATCTCAACAAAAGGGCCTCGACTATCCTGCGAGTTATCCTTGGCCGGGCGATACCTGGTCTTGGTACCATTTTCAAACGCCGTTAGCGTTTCCAAGAAGATCACCAGCGGTGAAGAACGGAAACGCCTGCTTCGTCTTATACAATCCATCAAGCCTGAAAACTTTGGAGTTATTATCCGTACTGTCGCCGAAGGTAAGGATGTAGCCGAACTTGACCGCGATCTTCGGTCCATGGTAAAAACCTGGGAAGAGGGAATGACCCGCCTGGTTGTAGCCACTCCGTCGCGAAAAGATCATCGGAGAGCTTGACAAGACGTCATCATTGCTTCGCGACATGCTTAACGAATCCTTCGACAATGTCCACGTTGATGATAAGAAGATATTCGATGATGTAAAGACCTATATCCACACTATCGCTCCCGATAAAGAAAAGATCGTTAAGCTTTACAATGGAAAGGCTAAGATCTTTGAACACTATGGGATTGAAAAGCAGATAAAATCTGCCTTCGGACAGACGGTGAGTCTCAGAGCGGGTGGGTACCTTATTATCGAACATACCGAAGCGCTTCACGTTATCGATGTGAACAGCGGCAACAAGTCAAACCGTGAAGAAAATCAGGAAACGACTGCGCTGTCTGTTAATATGGAAGCTGCACGTGAGATAGCTCGCCAGTTGCGCCTTCGCGATATGGGAGGAATTATTGTTATCGACTTCATCGACATGAAGAATCCTGATAACAAGAAGCTCATCTTTAAGATCATGAAAGATGAGATGGCGGACGACAAAGCAAAATCAACCGTTCTTCCGCTTTCCAAGTTTGGATTGATGCAGATCACGCGTGAGCGTGTCCGTCCTCAGATGAACATTGCTACGAAGGAAGTTTGTCCCAGCGTGCAATGGAACCGGAAAGATAACTGCGTCGATTCTTGTTTCAGACCTTATCGAAAAAAATATAGAGCATCTGCTGGTGAAGCAAAATGAGAAGCACCTGGTATTGGCAGTCCATCCTTACCTGCATGCTTACTTCACACAAGGATTCATTTCACAACGGATGCGCTGGTATTTCAAATATAAGCGATGGGTTCGCCTCGTGAAGGATACATCCATGGCGATCATGGAATACAAATTCCTCAATAAAGAGGGTGAAGAAATTCAGGTCACTTAAATACCTTAGAAAATTGCATTAAAGAACAGGAGCGATCCTGTTCTTTTTATTTTGTGGCAGGATCAATTGATTCCAGCACACGCTGGATAAATCCATCCATGGCCCCGTTTTCTATCCATCGCGCGACAACTACAAGATCATTAGTGGGATCGACGTAAATCATGTTTGTGCCATTGCCAATATGGACGAAAGCATTTGCCGGTGCGCTTGGGAGATATTTCTTGTCAGTATTAAGAAACCAGTTCATGAATCCGTAAGTCGGTTGAACCTGCGTCGGTGTTAATGCCCATGTAACCCACTGATCAGATAACAACTGTTGGTTCTTCCATTTACCTCGTCTCAATGTCAGGTAACCAAACCGTGCCATGTCCCGCGCACTTATGAACATGCCTCCACCCCAATGCCCTCCTCCTCCAACAGCCTGGATCAACTGCCCATCGATAACAACCCACGAGTTTTCATAGCCGATCCATCGCCAGGTTGATGATGCACCTATCGGATCCATTATGTATTCTTTCAGAACCCCGGGCAATGGACGACGCCAGATGTTCAATGCCGCAAGAGCCAAAACGTTTACACGAACATCGTTATACTCATAGGCTGTCCCAGGTTTGTTCCGCTTTCGGGTTGTCCATTCTGCCGGGTTGTTTGAAGGTCGATCAGCCCAATCCGGTTTTCCCCAAAGTGTTCCCTCCCAGTCACTGGTCTGCCGAAGCAAATCGTCCCAGGTGATCGTTCGATTGTGTTTAGAGTCAAATAGGTTGATCAAGGTAGGTTTTCCCAAATTGTCGGCCTTATTCCCATTCGCAGCTGAAGAGAATACATTTATCGGAGCCATTGACCGATATACTGTATCGCGAATATTGGTTATTAATCCCTTATCAAAGGCAAGTCCCACAACCGTGGAGAGAAAACTTTTCGTTACGCTAAAAGTCATATCGACACGCTGGGGATCTCCCCATTCGGCGACGATATATCCGTTCCTGATAACCATTCCAGTTGCGCTGCCTCGCTCCGCGAATGGACCAATAGCATCTCCGAAAGGCTCACGTCCAAAGGTTTGATAGTGGGCGGCCTCGAGATTTTTTGGTGTACCTGATTCCTTCTCTTTTGCAAACGCGACGGCTGCCTCAAGTTTTGAAGCATTCATTGAAACTTCTGCCGGCGACTTGATCATCCATTGACTGCTCTCCGGATAATACACGGATGTTGTAGTCTTCTTTTGAGCGACTACTGACGCAGGAAATCAGAATAAGGCAAGAGACGAATTTTGCAACCTTCATTTTGCACGAGATTGAATTATTGAAGAGAAAAAGAAAACGCCTGAAATTCTTGTGGTCAGGCGTCAAACAATCCAGGTGATCTTAACGCTTATACCGTCATGATCTCAGCTTCTTTCTTCTTCATAAGGGCATCGATCTTTGCGATGAAATCATTAGTCATCGTTTGAACATTATCTTCAGCATCCTTGATGTCATCTTCGGACGCGCCTTTGATCTTCTTAAGATGTTCGTTTGTTTCCTTTCTTGTATTGCGAACACTAATTCTTCCCAGTTCACACTCATGGCCTACTTGTTTTACCAGTTGCTTCCTGCGTTCCTCAGTGAGCATCGGCACATTAATGATCACTTGTTGTCCGTCGTTCTGTGGATTAAGTCCTAGGTTAGCGGCGAGTATTGCTTTTTCAATCTCGGGGATAATACCTTTTTCCCAGGGCTTGATGAAGATTGAGCGCGCGTCGGGAGTAGTCAACGATGAAACCTGATTCAAGGGAGTCATCGCTCCGTAATAAGAAACCATGATGCCATCAAGCATCGCGGGATTCGCTTTACCGGCCCTGATTTTTGTAAGCTCGTGGGCAAGGTGACTAAGGCGTTTGGTCATCTGATCCTTTGCATCTTCCAAGTATAACTGAATTTCATCCATGGTTGCTGGCTTTAGGATTAAGGTTGATCTATTATAACGTTTGGTCTATCACGCTTAACTAATTAGTGTTCCTGCTTCTTCACCATTAACGACCTTCAGCAAATTACCTTTCTTGTTCATATCAAAAACAATGATGGGCAATTTGTTTTCCATACACAATGTGAATGCAGTCATGTCCATAATGTTCAGATTCTTTTCGTAAGCTTCCTGGAAGGTGAGCGAACTGTATCGAACCGCGTCTGGATGCTTTTCGGGATCTTTGGTATACACTCCGTCCACACGTGTTCCCTTTAGCACAACGTCGGCCTGCACCTCTATGGCCCTTAGGCTTGCCGTGGAATCCGTAGTGAAATATGGATTTCCGATTCCAGCTCCGAAAATTACAATCCTGCCTTTCTCGAGATGCCTGATAGCTCGCCGGCGGATAAATGGTTCGCAGACTTGCTCCATTTTAATACCGGCCATAAGGCGGGTGTACAAACCGTGTCGCTCAAGTGCGCTTTGTAATGCCATTGCGTTGATAACTGTTGCCAGCATTCCCATATAGTCGCCCTGAACCCTGTCGATTCCAAGCGCCTCAGCCTGGCCCCCTCTGAAAATGTTTCCACCACCAATAACAATAGCAATTTCGATCTTTTGGTCCCTCAACGTCTGAATTTCGGCACAGTATTGCTCCAATACGTTGGGATCAATGTTTGTGCTTTTATTCGGCCCCTGCAGAGCTTCGCCACTGAGTTTTAAGAGGATGCGCTTATATTTCATTCGAGCGTTTTATTAAAAGTGACGCAATATATTCAGAACGTGTAGGTTTATAAAATGGACCTCGCAAAATCCTTGTAGCGCGCGAAAATTAGAGGATGAACGGACATCGAAATCAAAACTCAATAAGGACCTGATTCTTTTCGACGGTTTCTCCCTTCTTTACTTTCACCGATTTTACAATGCTGTCACCGGACGCCTTTATAATGTTTTCCATTTTCATAGCCTCGAGGATCAGGAGCGGATCGCCCGCCTTTACCTGGTCACCTTCCTTAACTCTGAGATCTATGATCAGTCCTGGCATCGGAGCCTTAATGCTATTGATCTTATTTGCCGAGCTGTTGTTCATTCCCATCTTTTCCAATAACAGGTCGAACTTGTCCTTTAAATCAACAACGTATTTTCTTCCATTGATCTTAAAGCAAAATGATTTGGATTGAACGTCAGCACTGACCACTTCAACATTGTAACTCCGGTTATCGAGAAGTATGTGGAAGCTCTGGTCGGTGGTCTTTATTAGGTTCCATTCGAATCGAGTACCATTTATAGTTAAACCAACGTCATCCAACGTTAATTCGAGAGACGTCTGATTCACCGTGGCTTTATACATGGAGCAATAATGGTAAAGACATTTTTCGAAGTTATCATAAAAAAGGAAAATGCAAGTAGATGAAGCGGATAATAGAAATTCAGGGAATTCATCGATCCCCGGAAAGTATTCAGTAAAATATTTGTCAATGTCAAAATTCGGAACATAACTTTGTATGTCGAAAGACAAGGGGTGCCTTAAAATAACGGGCTGAGATCATACCCAATGAACCTGATGCCGGTAATGCGGCCGAAGGGAGGCAAGGTTAAACGTAAGCAGGTGCATTCCCCTGTGCGCTGCAGGTTTAAACCACTAGAAACAATGTTCAAATTTATTTTTGCCGCCATGGCGTTGCTATGGTCAGCAAATGCTGCTTTCGCACAGCAGTACTCGCTGTCATGGCAAAATACAGAATGCGGCGACCGGCCAGCCTCTGGCTGGCGCAACGCTCGAAATCAAAGAGCTGAAACGTTTTGCAGTTTCCGACGAAGCTGGAAACTATTTTATGGACCGGCTACCGGCCGGAAATTACTCTGTCGAGGTAAGATACCTCGGCTTTAAGGAAGACTTACAGACTGTAAGCATTTCGGAAACTACCGAACGAAACTTTGATCTCGCCGAATCGGCGCAGATAACGGATGAGGTGGTAGTTTATGCAACAAGGGCCGGCGCAAGAACTCCGACGACCTATTCCGCTATAAGCAAACAGATGCTTCAAAAGCAGAACTTTGGTCAGGATCTTCCATTTCTTATTAACTGGACCCCGTCCGTTGTAACAACTTCAGATGCCGGCAATGGTATTGGATACACGGGGATCCGTATCCGGGGAAGTGATGCAACACGCGTGAATGTAACTATCAATGGAATCCCATATAACGACAGCGAATCGCTTGGTACTTTTTGGGTCGATGTACCGGACATTGCGTCCTCGTCTCAAAGCATTCAGATTCAACGCGGAGTCGGAACGTCGACAAACGGCGCGGGAGCATTCGGGGCAAGCATAAACCTTCAGACAAATACTCGCAACGATAGGCCATACGCAGAACTTATGACATCCGCGGGATCGTTTGGAACATTTCGAAACACATTTGGTTTTGGAACAGGAATGATCGACGATCGTTGGGTTATTGATGGGCGTGTTTCAAAGATCATTTCCGACGGATTTATCGATCGTGCAAGCAGTGATCTCCAATCATATTATTTTTCTGCCGGACTTTATAAGGAAGGTACCATGCTGAAAGGTATTGCTTTCGGAGGGAAGGAAAGAACTTATCAAAGCTGGTATGGTGTTCCTCAATCGCGACTTGAAAATGATACGGAAGCGATGCTGACCACTGCAGCAAATGAAGAATGGAATGAAGAGCAAACAGAAAATTTGCTGAACTCAGACAGCCGTACCTTCAATCCATACATGTATAAAGATCAGGTAGATGATTATCAACAAAATCACTACCAACTGCACTTTTCACAACGCATGGGCGATGCGCTGACAGCAAATGTATCGGCGCACTATACAAAAGGCAAAGGATATTACGAGGAATACCGCTATGATGACGATTTCTCTGCGTATGGATTGGCACCAGTAACGATTGGAGACTCGGTGATCGAATCAGCTGATATTATCAGAAGGCGCTGGCTGGACAATGATTTCTATGGACTTACCTATTCGTTCAATTACAATGTTGAATCCTGGGACATTATTCTGGGAGGAGCATGGAATCGATACGATGGCGACCACTATGGCGAGATAATCTGGTCAGAGGTGTCTAATGTTCCAACCGGTTATCGCTATTATTTTAATAATGGAGATAAGAAAGATTTCAACACTTACCTCAAGGCAACCTATCAGTTCAATACTGCTCTCAATGGTTACGTTGATATGCAGTTTAGAAGGATCGACTATGTAGCAAGCGGTATAGAGAACAAGCAAAACATGCTCAATGTAGACAAAGATTACTTGTTCTTTAATCCGAAAGTTGGACTTACATACGTCGCAAGCGCAAATCAACAGTTTTATCTTTCTTATAGCGTTGCCAACCGCGAGCCGGTTCGGGACGACTTCGTGGACGCGCAACCCGGAAGTATGCCGAAGTATGAATCGCTATACAACCTTGAGGCGGGATATCGCCGTACAGGTGATATCCTTTCCCTTAACGTGAATTATTACTGGATGGATTACCGAAATCAATTGGTTCTCACCGGCCAGGTGAATGATGTCGGCGCATCCATAAGAACAAATGTTGATAAAAGTTATCGGATGGGACTGGAGATAGAAGGGTTGTTGAGGATTTCTCAGAAGCTTTCACTTAATGCCAACGTTACATTAAGTCGAAACAAGATCAAAGACTTTGATGAAGTGATCTATGACTACGGAGTTAACTTTGACGAGTACAATGAAGTAAAGCGATCGTATACCGACACTGACATTTCTTTTTCACCAAATGTTATCGCCGGATCCGCTTTGAATTACAAACCTTTCAAAAATGCTGAACTTTCGTTGCTCACAAAATATGTCGGCCGCCAGTTCCTGGATAACACATCCAATAAGGCAAGAAGTGTTGCAGACTATTGGGTAAATGACATACGGTTCAACTACACGTTCAAGCCCACGTTCATGAAAGAGATTTCGTTGAGTGTTCTGGTAAATAACATTTTCGACAAAAAATACGAATCTAACGGTTACACCTGGGGATATGTTGGAGGGGGATCAGAGTACCGGGAAAACTACTTTTTTCCTCAGGCCGGCACTAATTTTTTGGCCATGCTGACGATGAAAATCTAGCGGACTGGCGAAAACAGAAGGTGCAGTGAAATATTCTGTGTCTTTTTGGCAGGCCAAGGGGTTTGGCGCGAACCTTGATTATTAGCAATTTCGTTAAGATTTTAAGAGGACTTAAAACAATTATAAAATGCTACTAGGACCTATAATTATTGGTGTTTTCTTCATGGTGATTGGCATGATTGTCAGTGCACGTTTGAAAAGCAAATTTCATAAGTATTCGCAGGTTCATTTGACGCGTGATCTGACAGGAGCTGACGTTGCCCGCTTAATGTTGGCGGACAATGGCATTCACGATGTTCAAGTTACAAGTGTGCAGGGTCAGCTCACGGACCACTATAACCCGGCAACAAAAACAGTTAACCTGAGCGAAGGGGTGTACCACGGTAGAAACGCGGCGGCCACCGCGGTGGCTGCTCACGAATGCGGGCACGCTGTTCAACACGCGAAAGCGTATAGCATGCTGGAGCTTCGTTCGGCCCTGGTACCTATTCAAAACGTTAGTGGTACGATCCTGAACTTCGTCATGGTTGCGATGATGTTTGGTGGTGCTTTTATCCAGAGCTTTTTGCCAACCGCCATCCTCATCATTATTGCTTGTTATGGCGCATTTGCATTATTCGCTCTCATAACCCTGCCAGTGGAATTTGACGCTAGCAAGAGAGCATTAGCGTGGGTTCAGTCCCGTGGTATAGTAAACACGTCAGAGTATGGTATGGCAAAAGATGCGCTGAAGTGGGCGGCTATGACATATGTCGTTGCGGCCATCGGTGCGATAACCATCCTGTTCTATTGGATCATGATGTTCCTTGGCTCACGCGAAGACTAAGGTTATTCAATTCAACAAATAAGATTATTTTTGAGGCCCGGGGTACCGGGCCTTTTTTATTGTGTCATTTCCTCTTAGAACGTTCCTTCTATGAATTTCCAGCTGACCGAAGAGCATATAGCTGTCCAAAAAGCTGCTCGTGATTTTGCTAAAGCAGACTTATTACCGGGTGTGATTGAAAGAGATACACATCAGAAGTTCCCCACCGAACAAATCAAAAAGATGGGCGAGCTTGGATTTATGGGTATGATGGTCGATCCGAAGTACAACGGTGGCGGAATGGATTCAATTTCCTATGTCCTTGCGATGGAGGAAATCTCTAAGGTTGATGCGTCCGCGTCGGTTTGTATGTCGGTGAATAATTCGCTTGTGTGTTGGGGCTTGGAGAGGTTTGGCACCGACGAACAAAAGGAAAAGTATCTGAAGCCACTGGCTGCTCATGGCATCGGAGCATTCTGTTTGTCAGAACCTGAGGCGGGATCAGATGCGACAAGTCAGCGCACTACCGCTGAGGACAAAGGTGATTATTATCTTGTCAATGGGACGAAAAACTGGATTACAAATGGAAATAGTGCGAGTGTCTATATCGTGATTGCACAAACAGACGCGACCAAAAAACACAAAGGAATAAACGCACTTATAATTGAGAAGGGAACACCGGGATTTGTCGTCGGAAAGAAAGAGGACAAGATGGGAATCAGAGGATCGGATACACATTCCCTCATGTTTACAGACGTGAAAGTCCCAAAGGCCAACCGTATCGGCGATGATGGATTTGGATTCAGCTTCGCAATGACGACCTTGAATGGAGGCAGAATCGGAATTGCTGCGCAGGCTTTGGGAATTTCTTCAGGCGCATACGAGCTGGCGTTGAACTACTCGAAGGAGAGAAAAGCATTTGGCAAATTTCTTTCCGATCATCAGGCAATTCAATTCAAGCTTGCTGAAATGGCAACAAAGATCGATGCAGCAAGATTGTTGGTTCACCAGGCAGCATGGCTAAAAGATCAGAAGAAGGATTTTGTGAAGGCGGCGGCGATGGCCAAGTTATATGCATCACAAATAGCGCAGGAAGTAACTACCGAAGCGGTACAAATTCATGGAGGATACGGGTACGTCAAAGAATACCATGTAGAGCGACTGATGCGCGATGCCAAGATCACACAGATCTATGAAGGCACTACAGAAATACAAAAGCTTGTGATCTCCCGGGAGGTGTTGAAGTAAATCAACGCTTTCAGAAGTAGGAGAATTCTCCGAATTCACTCTTGATGGTCAGCTGTTTTTGATTACCCTTGCTGACTCTTCCTACTATTCGTGAGTCTATGTTGAAGCGCTTTGCGATGTCCATTACGCGAGCTGCAAATTTTTCGTCAACGTAGATTTCCATCCTGTGCCCCATGTTGAACACCTTATACATTTCCTTCCAGTCTGTTCCACTTTCTTCATGAATGATACGGAACAATGGAGGAACAGGAAACAGATTATCTTTTACTACCTGCAATTCATTGTTTAAGAAATGCAACACCTTCGTCTGAGCTCCGCCGCTGCAATGTACCATGCCATCGACATTACCGCGCAACTCCTTTAACAACGCTATAATAACCGGAGCGTAAGTTCTGGTAGGTGAGAGAACAAGTTCGCCTATAGTAACTGGCGATCCTTCGGGCTTATCGGAAACTCGATAACGGCCGGCATATACTAACTCATCCGGGACTTTCGGGTCGAACGATTCAGGATACTTTGAAGCATAGATCTTGTGAAATACATCGTGACGGGCGGATGTCAATCCATTGCTTCCCATTCCCCCATTATACGAGTCTTCATAACTTGATTGCCCGTAAGATGACAGGCCAACAATCACGTTACCTGCCTTGATATTTCCATTGTCAACAACATCAGTCCGTTTCAACCTGCTCACAACGGTGCTGTCGACAACAATGGTTCGGACAAGATCACCAAGATCTGCAGTTTCTCCGCCGGTGCTCGTTATCCCCAAGCCGTGTTTCCTTAGCATTTCCAGTACCTCCTCCGTTCCCTCGATAATAGTGGAGATGACTTCGCCAGGGATAAAGTTTTTATTCCTGCCAATTGTCGACGATAGTAAAATGTTGTCTGTCGCGCCGACGCATAACAGATCATCGACATTCATTATGATCGCGTCCTGGGCAATACCCTTCCAGACAGAAAGGTCACCTGTTTCTTTCCAATAGATGTATGCAAGTGAAGACTTTGTTCCGGCACCGTCGGCATGCATAACCGTGCAATAATCCGGATCGTTGCCCAGGTAGTCGGGCACAATCTTGCAAAAGGCCGATGGAAACAAACCCTTGTCAAGCTTCTTTATCGCCTGATGAACGTCTTCTTTTGATGCGGATACTCCGCGTTGCGTATAGCGGTCAGCCATATGTCAGTTTACGTGGCAAAGGTGCGAAATAATTCAAAAAGAATTCACTGCTGATCGATCGTCATCTTCTTGAACAACTCCCAGATGACAATACCCAGGCAGACAGACACGTTCAAAGAATGCTTTGTTCCAACCTGCGGAATTTCGAGCGCAATATTTCCTTCAGCAACAATTTCATCGCTTACACCATTAACTTCATTTCCGAAAACAAGGCAGTATGAATCTGCTGACGAAATATTAAAAGTGTGCAATGGAATACTCTCCGAGGTCTGTTCGATAATAATGATTTTATAACCCTGTGCTTTGAGTTGCCTTACGGCATCCACAGGATGTTCAAAATATTCCCAGCTGACTGATTCGGTGGCGCCTAGTGCGGTTTTTTGGATTTCGCGGTGTGGAGGCGTGCCGGTAATACCACCAAGGACTATTTTTTCAACACGAAACGCATCCGCAGTCCTAAAAGCTGATCCTACGTTATGCAGACTGCGGATATTGTCCAGAACAACGCAGACAGGGATTTTTTTTGCCTCCCGGAATTCAGAGACGGAAATCCGGCCAAGCTCGTCCAGTTTTAACTTCTTCATTCAGGCGCGAAATTAAGTCAATGGTAGGGGGAATTTGAGATTTATTTTCATTTCCGTGCGTTCATCAAGGAAAAACGATCTTTTGTTTAAATGAAATAGCTGTGTGGCGCGTGGGTATTACAAAAACGTCTGCTAAATCGTTTGTCACTTTATGAAGAGCATCGCAGTTTTTATTCTGACCGTAATTTCATTCTCGGTCTCCGGACAAGATACATGGAAGAATGTTTATCGGGAAAGTGCGTGGGCCGAACGCGATACCTGGCAGCGCGCCGATGAGATTATCAAACTGCTGAAAATAAAACCGGGAAGTCACGTGGCTGATATCGGATGCCATGAAGGTTACATGACTATAAAGTTATCGCGCGAAGTGAACGGAAAAGGAACGGTATATGCTGTCGATGTTGATCAACGCAAACTTGATCTCCTGAAGAAACACCTTACCGAACGAAAAATAGAAAATGTAACTCTCATTAAGGGGGACTATGACGATCCTAAGCTACCATCAAATTCGCTCGACGCAGTTATCATCCTCGACACGTATCATGAAATGGATGATCATGATAAGATACTGGCAGCACGTTAAGACATCCCTAAAATATGGGGGAAGGCTTATACTATGTGAGCCTATCGCTGAGTCTCGGAAAAAACTAACGCGTGCTGAACAAGAAAAAAAACATGAACTGGGAATGAACTTCGCGTTGGAAGACCTGAAAAAGGCTGGGTTCGAAATCATGGTGCAAAAGGACCCGTTTGTTGATCGAAAAAAGGTGAAAGGCGACATGATGTGGATCATCGTTGCTCAAAAAAAATGACGTCAAAAATTCCTTAAGTAATTAGATAGGACGGCCTGAATTCTGAGGGCTAAATTCTAAATTGCCGATTATGGCAACTATGACCAGTCCATCAGAAACACCGCTAATGAAACAGTATAATGTGATCAAGGTGAAGTATCCTGGAGCACTGTTACTATTTCGCGTTGGCGATTTTTATGAAACGTTCGGACAGGATGCTGTAGTTGCAAGCAAGGTGCTGGACATTGTTCTGACGAAGCGCGGCAGCTGGTTCTGCTTCCGAGATAGAACTTGCCGGATTCCCTCATCATGCCCTCGATACCTACCTCCCGAAACTTGTTAGAGCGGGTCACAGGGTCGCAATCTGCGATCAGTTGGAAGATCCGAAAATGGTAAAGGGTATTGTAAAACGAGGAGTAACTGAATTAGTAACTCCCGGGCTATCTTTTAATGACAATGTGCTTGAAAGGAAGTCCAACAACTTCCTCGCATCCATAGTTGTGAACAAAAACAATTTTGGAATTTCTTTTCTCGATGTATCGACAGGAGAGTTTTATGCGGCAGAAGGAAGAGAAAGTTATATTTTGAAGATCATTCAAGGGTTTTCACCTGCAGAAATAATTTTTTGCAAACAATCGCGCCCCTTTTTTGAAAAACTATTGGGCGGTGCATATAATACTTTCGCTCTCGATGACTGGGTTTATAGTTTTGATTACGGTTATGAAAAACTGATCAATCAATTCAAAACCGCTTCGGTAAAGGGTTTTGGAATTGAAGGCATGGGCGAAGCAGTAATGGCGGCGGGAGCCATTCTACATTACCTCGACGACACCGAACATAAGGATACATCGCATATTACTTCGATTTCCCGGATCGATGAGGATAAGTACGTTTGGCTTGACAAGTTCACGATCAGGAATCTCGAGCTCGTGAATGCACAGCAAGACGGGGGAGTTCCATTGCTTGAAATACTTGATCACACCGTCACTGCAATGGGATCAAGACAATTGAGAAAATGGATGATACTTCCATTAAAGGAAATAACTGCGATCAATGAGCGGCTATTAATTGTCGATACTTTCTTCAAAGATTTGTCCCTGGGTGAACGCGTGATCGAATCATTGCGTCAAATTTCCGACCTGGAACGACTGATATCAAAGGTTGCTGTCAATAGGATCAGCCCGAGAGAACTGTGGCAGTTGAAACGATCACTGAACTTTGTATCACCAATCAAGGAAGCACTTTCCACGCACACCTGCGACGCATTGCGAGCGATGGCTGAGCAACTCCATCCTTGTGTTGACTTGATTGAAAAAGTTGAAAGGGAGCTTAGAGATGACGCGCCTATTTCCAGCAGTCAGGGAGGTTTGATAAAGAAGGGAATCGACGCTGAGTTGGATGAACTTCAACAAATTGCTTTCTCCGGAAAGGACTTTCTTTTGCAAATTCAAAAGCGGGAGGTCGAACGAACAGGAATTAACTCCTTGAAGATTTCCTACAACAAAGTATTTGGTTACTACCTGGAAGTAAGCAACGCCAATAAGGATAAGGTTCCGCCTGACTGGATGCGCAAGCAGACACTGGTGAATGCCGAACGGTATATAACGGAAGAACTTAAGGTGTATGAAGAAAAGATATTGCATGCTGAGGAAAAGCTAGTTGTGATTGAACAACGACTTTTTAATTCGTTGGTTGAATTTGCATCGGGTTTTATTCCACATATCCAACAAAATGCGCGTGTACTGGCGACGTTGGATTGTCTACTTTCTTTTGCAGTAGTTGCCAGAACCAACAAGTACGTAAAGCCTGAAATGAATGATTCACTTGCCATAGAAGTTAGCGGCTGGCAGACATCCGGTTATCGAGAAAAGGCTTCCGATCGGTGAATCTTATGTCCCCAATGACATTTTTCTCGATTGTGATAAACAGCAGGTGCTGGTGATCACAGGTCCTAACATGGCCGGGAAGTCCGCATTGCTGAGACAGACCGCGCTCATCGTTCTTATGGCGCAAATTGGAAGTTTCGTCCCTGCTGACGCCGCCGTTTTGGGGATTGTCGACAAAGTTTTCACTCGGGTAGGTGCGTCCGATAACCTGTCGCGAGGCGAATCAACATTCATGGTGGAGATGACAGAGACCGCGAGTATACTTAACAACTTGAGCAATAGAAGCCTGATCCTGATGGATGAAATAGGACGGGGAACAAGCACGTATGACGGGGTCTCGATAGCCTGGGCAATTGTAGAGTATCTACATAATCACAAAGAGTTCAGGCCTAAAACATTGTTTGCAACGCATTATCACGAACTTAATCAGCTGGCAGAAGATCTGGTGCGGGTGAAGAATTTCAATGTGTCGGTAAAAGAAGTTGGCGACAAAATCATCTTCATGCGGAAGCTGAAAGAAGGCGGGAGCGAACACAGTTTTGGAATTCATGTGGCACAGCTTTCAGGCATGCCTAACAAAGTGGTCTTACGAGCCAATGAAATTCTTCATTTTCTCGAAAAGGAAAAACATAAGAATGAGGACAGTTCTGATGTTCATCATGTCCCCAAACCAGAACCACAACTGAGTCTGTTTGCATCAGATCCCCGGTTTGAGGAGATAAAGGAAATGTTAAGCAGGGTTGATATTAACGCAATAAGCCCTGTTGAGGCTTTGCTAAAACTGAATGAGGTATTGACCACCCTAAAGAAGAAATAGATTATTTTTTGCGAGGTGTTCTCCGGAAATTTCTTTTGTTTTTTTGAATACCATTTGTTTTGTGTTGTGGCTGATAAGCTGGCCCCGCACCGATGGCTTCAGGCAACGGAAGCTTTGATATGGAATTTCCGATCAGATTTTCAATACTGTGAAATTTCCGCTGATCTCTTTCGTTTATGAACGTGATTGCTGTGCCAGTGGTCTCTGCTCTCGCGGTTCTACCAACCCGATGTACATAATCTTCGGGATCGGGAGGTACATCAAAATTTATCACGAGACTTATTCCTTCAACATCTATTCCTCTTGACAATACATCAGTTCCGATAATCATGTTGATCTGCTTATTCTTGAACTCACGAAGTATAACCTCCCTCTCCGGTTGCTCCAGGTCGGAGTGAAAAGCTTTTGAAGGCAGACCCGCACGTTGAAAGGCCACGTCAAGTTTCTTTACAGTCTCTTTGGTAGACGCGAAAATTAAAACGCTGTTCCATGAAGTTGACTTGAGCAACATGCTTGATCAATGCAGGTTTCTGTGCATCGTAAACCACATAAGCTTGTTGTAAAATTCCCGCGGCGGGCTTTGCAACTGAGATGTTGATTTCCGTTGGTTTGTTCAGTATTCGGTTAGCCAATGCTCTGATCTTTGGAGGCATTGTCGCGGAGAAAAGCAACGTCTGCCTTACTTTCGGCAGATAAGTTATGATCTTGACAATATCATCATAGAAACCCATGTCCAGCATGCGATCCGCTTCATCCAAAATGAGGTGTTCCAGGTGATCGAATACAATGGTTCCAGTTGCCAATAAAGCGATGAGTCTTCCAGGGGTCGCGATGACAATGTCTGCACCTCCTTCAAGTGCCTTTCGCTGCTGGTCCCAGACTGAGCCATCACCGCCGCCGTAAACAGAGATCGAACTGATCCCGATAAAATATCCAAAGCCCTCGATCTGCTGATCGATCTGCTGCGCAAGTTCCCTGGTAGGAGAGACGATCAACGTATTGAGATGGCGCTTCTTGTCGTGAACTATTTTATTCATGACCGGCAAAAGGTAAGCCGCCGTCTTACCAGTTCCTGTCTGGGCGCAAGCAATCAAATCTTTACCTTCCTGAATTACGGGAATGGCTTGTTGCTGAATGGGAGTAGGAGAGTTGTAGCCCATAGCAAACAACCCATCTAAAAGTCTCTCGTCAAAATTAAAATCGTGAAATGTCAATTTGTTGATGTGTTTTAAGGAATGATTGTTAATGCCGAGTAGGAAAATTTTTGGAGAGTATTACTCAATAACAACATCGATCATTCCAATTATGATGCTTCTTTAATTTGTTCTAATTCGTATTCTTTTCTCAACACAGCTGCGTGCTGTTTGTTCTTTGAATTCCTGATATGCTTTGGAACTTCTTTAAGGTCCCAGATCAATCCAACAGCGGCAAGACCACGAAGGATATAATACGTTATATCAATCTCCCACCAAAAGAATCCCTGGCGCGCAGCCACTTCATAATAATGGTGATTATTGTGCCAGCCTTCACCCAACGTTAATAATGCAAGCCATATACTATTGCGCGACTCGTCGTTTGACTCGTAACGTTTTGATCCAACCTTATGCATGATAGAATTGATAGAGAAGGTCGCGTGATATAGGATGACAGTGCTAAGGAAAAATCCAATAAACAAAGTGGAGAATCCTGCAGTTGTGAACATTGCCATTATGCTTCCTCCATTCACAATTCCACCAAGCGCCATCACAGCGAGGCCAAGAATAATAGGCGGTACAAGGTAGTACTTGTTGAGCCACACCAGCTCAGGATACTTGGCATAATCGCCGATAACTTTATAATCGGTTTCTTTAAAGTCCGGTCCTACGATCCAACCTATATGCGAGTACCAAAAACCGTAGATCTTCATCGAATGCGGATCTGCAGGCGTGTCGCTATGGCGGTGATGATGCCGATGATGGGCAGCCCACCACAAAGCACCTTTTTGTGCAGTAGTTTGCGACATGAACGCAATAACAAACTGAAACCAACGCGATGTCTTATAAGACTTATGAGCAAAATAACGATGATATCCCCCAGTCACCCAGAACATCCTAACTAAGTAAAGGACGGCACACATGATCCAGTCAAACATCGTGGCGCCTGTATATAGGGCACCCAATGGAAGAAGGTGGACACCAGCAAACGCCACTTCCTGAGCCAGGATTGGTTTTCTGCGTACTTCCGGTGTCATTGCTGTACCTGCCATAATTTTGATAAACAAAAAATACTCAAACTAGTGCGCTGTGGACTTATTTTAAATTTCAAATTCACGGCAAAGGTAATGCATTCGGCGCGAAGGTGCGAGCTGATTTTTGACAGGAAGTGCCCAAACGACTGTATGGTAGTTCTGATCATGTACCAAATACACAAAAGATGTTAATAAGTTGTTGGGGCTATGATGTATCTTTACCGGTCCAAACCAGCCTATGAGCAGCGAACAGACCATAGCCATATACCAGCCCCTCTTGCAGGCTATCGCTTACAAAATCGTTCGCTGTAAGGCCGATGCGGAAGACATCGTTCAGGAGACTTTCTTAAAATGGTTAAGCACCGGGCCAAAGAAAATTGAAAACACTAAGGCCTATTTGATTACAGCAGTAAGAAATAATTGCCTTAACCATCTTAGTGCGATACGCCGGAAGAAGGAGGAATTATTCCAGCAAAACAATATTTCAGAGATCATCAGCAGATTTAAGGAGTCAAATTTTGCTCACCTGGATCTGGAACAGGAATTGGCGAAAGCAATTAAGATAGTAAACGCCAAACTCGAACCGCTTGAGCGTGCAGTTTTCCTGCTCAAAGAGGTTTTCGAATACGATTATGAAGTTCTTCAATTGACACTTGATAAAAAAAAGGAACACTGTAGGCAGCTGTTGTGCAGAGCAAAAAAGAAGCTAAACGAGGAAACCTCGAAACTAAATTTTGAATTACCCGATGCTGCCCACTTGATAGAGAAGTTTAATAAGGCATGTGATTTTGGCAATGCGTCCGAGCTGATAAACGAGCTCAAAAAAGACATTGCCGCGGCCCTTCGCAAAAAATCCTGATTATTTTTAACCAAATCTGTCACAAATCACGATTCAATTTGTCTAGCAGAAGACCTAGGATCTTTATGTTGAAATTTTAACTTATTCAATTCATGACAGTCATTTTGGTTTTTTTCGTAGCGCATTGGTACTTGTCCCTCTTTTTTCAGACATTTTTCCTTCATCGCTATGCCGCCCACAAGGCATTTACAATGAGCAAATTCTGGGAGAGAGTTAGCTACATCCTCACCTGGATTTTCCAGGGAGCGAACTATTTAAGCCCCTACGGTTACGGAGTAATGCATCGAATGCACCATGCATTTGCGGACACTGAAGATGATCCGCATTCCCCAAAGTATGATGAGACTATCTGGAACATGATGTGGAAAACCAAAACGATTTATTCCGACATCGCGAACAAAAAGCTAATACCCGATCAACGATTCACTGAAGGCGTTCCACAATGGGAGGCGTTCGATAAGTTCGCTCGTTCCTGGCCATCCAGATTATTTTGGGCAGCATGTTATATCGCTATGTATGTTCAGTTTGCCAATGTATGGTGGCTGTGGCTCTTGTTACCGATCCAGTTTCTGATGAGCCCGATTCATGGCGCAATAATAAACTGGTTTGCCCATAAGTATGGCTACAGAAACTTTGAGGTTGGTGACACGTCGAAGAATTTTCTGCCCGTAGATTTTTTGATGATGGGCGAGAGTTATCACAATAATCACCATAAGTATGGATCCCGTCCTAACTTTGGTGGCATCAGGTGGCACGAAATTGATCCGACATATCAAGTTATCCGCTTGCTAAATCGCCTGGGGATCATAAGCGTCGCGAAGCACAAGCAAATCAAAGTCGAGCGAAATAAGAACGTTCGCAAAGCTGCATAGATCGCTATCCCACTTGACAAAAAATAAAAGAGCCCGACGTTAGCCGGGCTCTTTTCATAAAAACCTAAATTAAACCTGTTGCCCTTTAGTTAGACGACGGCTCGTCTTCAAAGTACTCCGTTGCGCATGGACCATTTCAATTTCCCAACGCGCTGTAGCAGTAAGCCAAAAGTATTTACTTATAGGATTAGAACATCCCTATGAATCGATGAAAAGGTGACTATTCCAGATGGAGAGCGAATGGGTACGTTAGAGGAATTCTAATAGAATTTTGACAATGAAGCGATTCTTCGATGAATGTTCAGATATCAACGATGAATGGCATTAAAGAAAAAATGTTGCTGCTTCGATGTACTGAGGTCGCTAATTACCGTCGTTCTTAAAATATTTGTCCTCCTCAAAGACGTCATCGCTTTCAAGTGTCTTGGGGACTACACCGACTTCTAGAATCTTAAATTCTGTTCTGCGATTCTTTTGCCTGCCAACCGGATTATCTGTTCCGTCAGGATTGGTGTTGCGGGCAATGGGCCTTTCCTCACCATAGCCCTTAGCGACAATCCGGTCAGGCGCTATTCCATGTTGAACAATATATCTCACGGCAGATTCGGCCCTTCGCTGCGACAATTGTAAGTTATATGAGTTGTCGTCGATACTATCAGTGTGAGAACCAAGTTCTATTTTGATCTCGGGATTATCTATCAACAGCTGTACTAGTTTATCCAGTTCCTTTGCGGCATCGTCGCGAATATCCCACTTATTAAAATTGTAATAAATGTTTTCAACTTGGAAAATCTTGTTGATCTCGATCTTGTCCAGCACCAGAATGGTATCGAGAGTGATGGTTGTCAGTAATTCTTTAAGTGTGGAAGGATCTATTGATTTGCCCTTTGTAGTGTAGGCCTGACGTCGCACAAGAAAGCCATCCGCCTCACCGACCATGTTGTAATCTTCATTCTCATAGACACGGAACAGGAACTTACCATCATTGCCCGTTGTAAAATCCTGCATGACATCTCCCTTGTCGTCAAGTATGCTAACTTTTGTGTTAGCCAATACTTGCATCTTGTCATCCTTGTCCTTGGTATACGTGATTCCTTGCAAATAATAGTTTACGACTTTTAGGTTTGGATCTTCATTGATGAATGTATAGATGTCATCGTCACCCTTTCCACCGTCCCGGTTGGACGTGTAGAATCCCCTATCAGGTCTGAACAGGAAAATTGCAAAATCGTCGCCTGATGAATTCATTGGCTGTCCAAGATTTACAATAGAGGTTTTTCCATTGGCTCTTTTAACAAAAAAGAGATCCAAACCTCCATAGCCTGGATGTCCATCAGAAGCAAAATAAAGTTTACCGTCCTCGGCCATATACGGGAAGTTTTCATCTCCCGGTGTGTTAATCTCTGGCCCCAGATTTCTAACCCGTGTGAACCTTCCGCGCGTGTCCATTTGAGCGGAATAGATATCCGTTCCGCCGTACCCGCCCTTTTTGCGATTTGAGGCAAAGTATAAAGTGCGTCCGTCGGGGCTGAACGCGGGAGCGGAGTCCCACCAGTCTGGATCATTGATGTTGATCATGACCGGCTCAGACCAAACATTGTTTCGATACCTGGAGATGTATAAGTCAACGTCAACTGCTCCCTTTTTCTTTCCTGTATTCCCTTTTGCAAACACCATTGTCTTACCATCCGGTGAAAAAGTTATACAGCCATCGTTGATGTTCGTGGAATTAATTCCAGTGGGAAGCGGAGCTACCGTTGCGAGGTCTACGTTGGCACCACGACTGGCCACTTTGTAGATGTCAGTAAAAGGTGTGCCGGTCGCTTCATAGATCTTGTCATTGCCACGTGAGGACGTAAAGTATAATTCATTGTTCAGGAAGACTGGAGAATATTCAGAAGATGGTGTGTTGATCATCTCAAGATTTTTCACCTTGTAAAAGCTTGGGTTTTCGCCTAGCTTGATCAGGTAGTCAATTCCATTCGCATCCGCTTTTGCGCGATCCTTCAATCCATTGATTGTAGTTTCCTGAGCGAGCTCTTCCAGTTTTGCTTTTGCTTCGGCATACTTTCCATTTGCCTTGAGTGATTGAGCGTAATAGAATTTAAGTGTATCCTTGTCGACGGTATTTCCACCCGCCTTCGCATAGTAGGGTTCGGCTTCTTTAATCCTGTTTGACAGACGGTAGGATTCTGCTATGTAGTAGTTTGCTCTTCCATTGTTGGAATTTCCCGCTATCTTCTTGTAGGCCTCGATCGAGTTCTGATATTTCCCAAGCCTAAAAGCCTTGTTTGCCTTCTTTTCCGCACTGCATGCAAACAGCATTGCACTAAAGACCAACAATATAAATCTCGCGCTCATAACCGAATTCATAGAAGTTCTGATAAAGCTACAAAAAAATAATACTCAACTGGCAATTGTTTCACTAGGTAAATAACGTTTCAACCACGTGGTTTCTGCCGGGATCAACCAGCCGGTATTCAACTCACCCTTTTTGGTGATCACGTTGTTAAATACGAGTGTACCGCCATGCCACACGCCCTTGTTATATTCACCTTTAAGGTCGTTCATAGGTAGAGTAATCACATCCTTATCTTTAAGGAATGCAATACACTTTCGATCGAAAAGATCAACACCGATCTTTTGCTCCAGTTCTTTCACCTTTCTGACAGAATCATCAATCGAACACCCACTCGCTTCCTGTATTTTCTCGTCGGCAGCGAGGATCACAAACTGATTAAAACGGATATCAAACGACGATCTTAAAGGAACGCCGTGTGCAGTCCATCCACTTGTAAACGCAGAAAGTTCATCCGAAATTATGGACACCTCCCTGGAATTAAAGGGCCGGTTCGCCTGATAGATCCAGATGCGCGAATGTTCTGGAAGTATGTCGAATTGTAAATGCATAGGTGTTCGCTATGGGGTTAAACCTTGTGACGAAGCAATAAGTTCTGCAATATCGCGAACGGCGACTTCATTTTCGCGGTTCTTGCTTTTTACGCCATCGCTCATCATAGTCATGCAAAATGGGCAGGCCACTGCGATGATCTTTGCGCCGGTCGACAATGCTTCCTCCGTACGTTCGGTATTTATATCCTTATTCCCGCGTTCAGGTTCTTTAAACATTTGCGCCCCACCGGCGCCACAACAAAGGCCGGTAGTCCTGCACCTTTTCATTTCCACCAAGTCAGCATCAAGCGCTTCGAGAACGGCCCTTGGTGCTTCATATACATTATTTGCCCGTCCCAGGTAGCACGAATCATGGTAGGTAATTTTCTGTCCCTTATAAGAACCACCTTCCTTCAATTTCAAACGGCCTTCGTTAATCAGACCTTGGAGAAAGGCCGAATGATGCAAAACATCGTAAGTACCTCCAAGGTCAGGATATTCATTTTTGATCGTATTGAAACAATGAGGACATGCAGTGACTACCTTCTTAACGCCGTAACCATTCATGACTTGGATATTATTCATTGCCTGCATCTGAAAGAGAAACTCATTTCCGGCACGTCTTGCAGGATCACCCGTGCAGGTTTCTTCGGTTCCTAAGACAGCGAACTTTATACCGATCTCATTAAGTATTTTGACAAAGGCCAATGTTACTCTTTTATACCGATCATCAAACGAGCCTGCACATCCCACCCAAAAAAGAATTTCAGGTGACTCTCCCTTAGCAGATAACTCCGCCATTGTCGGAGCATTGTATTGTCCAGACATAAATGTTATTTTTTATTAAGATCGTTCGACCAATTAAATCGGTCGCCAGGAGAGAATTTCCACGGGGCAAAATTGGTTTCGATATTTTGAAACATAGAATTCCAAGATTGTGGAGAGCCCGATTCTTCCATCGCGATATATCTTCTCATTTCCATAATTATTTCCAGTGGATTTATCATCACAGGGCAAGCCTCTACACAGGCATTGCATGCAGTGCAGGCGTTGATTTCTTCCTTTGTGATATAGTCGCCTAGTAATGTCTTCCCATCGTCAAGACCTTTTCCTCCTGTTTTAAGGCTGTGTCTCACGTCTTCCATACGATCGCGCGTATCCATCATAATTTTCCTTGGCGAAAGCTTTTTACCAGTTAGGTTTGCAGGACACTCCGATGTACAGCGACCGCATTCTGTGCATGCATAGGCGGCCATTAAATTATTCCAGTTTAAGTCATTTATATCTTTTGCTCCGAAACGGCCTGGCTGGGTAGCTGGCGGCGTGTCAGCATTTGTTATACCCAACATCAATTTGACTTCGTTCGTGACAACAGGCATATTCTTAAGCTGACCTTTAGGTTCAAGGTTAGCAAAATACGTGTTAGGAAATGCCATGAATATATGCAGATGTTTTGAGTATGTGATGTAAATAGCAAATCCTAAAATGCCAATGATGTGGAACCACCAGGCTACCCGCTCGATCATTACCAGAGACATTGAGTTAAGATTATCGAAGGCTGGTTTGACAATTCCACTGAAAAACAATTCTCCTGTCGGTGTATAGGTTGTGTTCTCTTTCCTGCAATATCTGGTCAGCGGCATTCATCGTTAGTATCGCGCACATCAGCGCTATTTCCGTGATCAGAATGATATTAGCATCGAGTCGTGGCCAAGACGTCATTTCCGCGGACCAAAATCTTTTCAACTTAAGAACGTTCCTTCTGAAAAGCATTGCAACGCAGGCTAATAAAACCGCAACAGCGAGAAATTCAAACGCGTTCATCAGCACATTGTAGAAGTCTCCAAGATAGGGTGCAAAGATCCTGTGAGTTCCGGCAAGGCCATCGATAATAAACTCCAGAACTTCCAGGTTAATTACCAAAAAGCCTATGTAGATAAACAGGTGGAGAATTGCGGGAACAATCCTTTTAAACATTTTCCGTTGCCCGAAAGCCACCAGCATCATGTTCCGAAATCTCTGGCTTGGATTGTCGGAAATTCTTTTGTCTTTACCCAGGTTTATGTTGGCCCTGATCTCCAAAACCCTTTTTCGAATAAAATAGGAGGCGCCAATCAGAGTAATCGCAAAGGCTATCTGCTGTAGCATAAACGTCGGTTAAAATCTAAAAATAGTCCCGCAAAGCCGTAATCAATAAAAGCTGGAGCTTTTTTGCATGGAAAATAAAATTACATACTTTTGTGCCTCATTTTCGGTGATGTAGCTCAGTTGGTAGAGCAAAGGACTGAAAATCCTTGTGTCGGGGGTTCAATTCCCTCCATCACCACGTTAGCCAAGCCCCGCTATGCGGGGCTTTTTGTTTTTCTATTACTACAATTTCTATTTTAGTAATTTAGCAAAGATTGACTACTCTTTATGTGTTTTTTCTCTAATTGACATCGAATGGGTGTACTCGACCTCTCTGACTATTCCGCCCGTTTGTTATACGTCACCTTCGCCGAAGTCACCTTAGGCTTAATCTTCTTTTTCATTTTTCGCCATTTTGGACTTCTTTATCGAAGGAGGTTTCTTCTCACATGGGCGTTCAGTTGGTTGGCTTATGCGACATTCATGAGCACGTCCGGTTATGTTTCCGTTTTCCTCATCGAAAAACTATCCTTGTTCAGAGACTCTTTAAGTATTATCGCCCAGGTTGCGTGCTTTCTTCAAATAATATTGATTCTCCGTGGTACCTATGAGCTCATTTACGAGAAAGCATTTTCGAAGCGAAAGTTCAGGATCATATTTATTGTGACATTCGTTTTTGCCCTGTTTTCAGTAATCGCTTTTGGACAGGCTGGACCATTCTCAAGATACCTTGTTAGTTTCGGGAGCAGGGCGATCATCACAGGCATTGGATTTCTCGTTGCAGGCATGGTAGTGTGGACCAACCGGAAATTCTCGAAAGGATTTGGCCAACAGTTGCTTTCAAGCTCCTTGATCTTGTTCAGCATTTATCAACTCTATGATTTCACTATTCGCCTGTTGAACATCCTTGGAACAAAGGTTGTCCCCTTAAATCTCATGGGTGCCGTAGACTTGTTGCTAATTTCATTGATGGGGATGAGTATGGTGATGTGGTTTCTTGAAGATGAAAGAGAAAATCTTAATAAAGAAAACAAAGAGCTCGATAGCTTTTTGTCAAATACGTCACACGACTTGCGGACACCGATCGCGTCAATACTAGGGCTGACGTATCTTGGGAAATTAGAATTGCAGGAAGAAAAAGCCCGGACTTTTATGAATATGATCGAAGAGCGTATCAAAAAGCTCGACCTTGTAATCGGTGATATTCTGAGTCTATCGCGAAGCAAAAAAATTGATCTTAAAATAGAAGATCTCGATTTCGCCAAACTGTTGGATGAAACAATGGCTGACATCAGGTTCAATAAAGGTGTTTCAGCTATCCAGTTGGAATACCAGGCAGATCCCGGGCATGTTTTCAAATCGGATTACAATCAGATGAAGATCATCCTGATCAACCTGATGTCGAATGCCGTAAAATACCATAACCTTAATCAACCTAACCCCTACATACGGGTTTCATTCAAAAGAATAAAGAGTGTTGTTGAGATCGCCATTCAGGACAACGGGCAGGGCATTTCGAGAGACAGCCTACCAAAGATCTTTGACATGTTCTATCGCGCCTCATCGACGACTGAAGGAACCGGTCTTGGACTATATATAGTTCAGGAGGCGCTCAGTAAAATAAAAGGAATAATTCTAGTTGACTCCGACTTAGGGAAGGGCAGCACATTCAAGGTTGTGCTGGATGACGCCTGAAATATTTTGCTCTAGCCAGAGCGTTATTGCAAGTGCTTTAGGATCACCAATTCTTCATTCTTCAGAAATCTCCACTCACCTCTGCCCAGCTCTTTTTTCGTTAATCCTGCATAGACAGATCTATCGAGTTTCAACACGTCATACTCTAACGCTTCGAATATTCGTCGTATAACTCTGTTCCACCCGATGTGGATCTCAATACCAACGGTTTTTCGATCGTCCGAAACTATCGCGAGGTCGTCGACCATTGCCACACCTTCTTCCAATCTGACACCATCAATTATTTTCTGAGCATCCCCTTTGGTCAGAGGACGGTCCAAGTCAACCTTGTAGATCTTCTTAACATTGTATGATGGATGCATAAGCTTTTCAGCCAGGTCACCATCATTAGTTAATAATAGCAGCCCCGTTGTATTTCTGTCCAATCGTCCTACCGGATAAACACGTTCCTTCACGAAATTGGCGATCAGATGCATTACCGTATTCCTTTCCTCAGGGTCAGAAGTCGTTGTTAAAAAACCTTTGGGCTTGTTCATTAATATATAAACAGGCTTTTCACGGCGAAGCAGTTTTCCTTCGTGTCGCACTTCATCACCTGGATTTACTTTGTAACCAAGCTCGGTAATAGTAACACCGTTAACTGAGATAAGTCCTATTGTAATAAGTTCGTCGGCCTCGCGGCGAGAGCATACGCCGCTGTTCGCAATGTATCTATTCAATCGGACCTTCCCGGATTCCGTTGGTCCTTCAGAGGCAGAGCCTTTTTCGGAATTAGATCCGCCTGACTTCTTGCGGAAATTTTCCTTATCGAACTTGGGATAGCGTTCTCCCTTGGAGGGATACCTTTTCTCGGCCCCAGAGGATTCATTCCTCTTGCCGCGAGAATCATTATCAGATTTTGAGAAGCGTCCCTCTTTTGAGGAATATCTTTTTTCGGACCCGGGAGTCTCATCCCTCTTGCCGCGGTAAAGCTTTACTTGATTTTGAATAGCTTCCCCCTTTAGAGGAATACCTTTTCTCAGGCCCGGAGGATTCATCCCTCTTACCGCGAGAATCATTTTCAGGTTTTGAGTAGCGTCCCCCTCTTGAGGAATACCTTTTCTCAGCTCCAGAGGATTCATCCCTCTTACCGCGAGAATCATTATCAGGTTTTGAATAGCGTCCCCCTCTTGAGGAATACCTTTTCTCGGACCAGAGGATTCATCCCTCTTACCGCGAGAATCATTATCAGGTTTTGAATAGCGTCCCCCTCTTGAGGAATACCTTTTCTCGGAGCCCAGAGGATTCATCCCTCTTACCGCGAGAATCATTATCAGATTTTGAATAGCGTCCCCCTCTTGAGGAATACCTTTTTTCTGAACCGGGGGTTTCATCCCTCCTGTTTTTTCTGTTACCGAATTCGGATTTAGGTGAACCTGGGTTCTCTGTGAAAGGCTTTTTCCATCCTCCTTTTTTTGATGAACTTGAGTCACCTCCAAATTTTCTGGAATCGCCTTTAGAGTCATTCCGTTTGGGGAATGCCCCGCCCTTATCCGTTTTATCGCCGCTACTTTTTTTATAAGATGAGCGCCTGGCGTCAGAACTGCCATCGCCGCTTGATCGCCGCGAAGAACGGCCACGGCCCTTTGGAGAGTCCGATGAACTACGGCTGGGCATCGGGTTCTTTTGATTCAGTGCTGTCGCCTATTGTGTTCACTTCATTGACAAAATCCTTTGGCACTGGAAGCTCAACCAGATCATTAATGCCAAAGTATTCCATGAATTTTTGAGTAGTGCCGTATAACATCGGCCGGCCTATTGTTTCAGCCTTACCTGTTATTTCAATTAATCCTTTATCGAGTAATTTCTGCACGGCGTAGTCACAATTTACGCCTCTGATGTTCTCTATTTCGGTCTTTGAAATCGGCTGCTTGTAAGCAATGATTGACAACGTCTCCATCGCTGAAGTAGATAACCTCTTCTTCGATTGTTGCTTAAGCATAATTCCAATGCTCGCCTGATATGCAGGCTTCGTCAGGAATTGATATCCACCTGCAGCTTTGTAAAGCTGAAAGGAATATTCTTCACCTTGGAATTTTTCGTCGAGCCGTTGGATGGCATTAACGATATCTTCTTCAGGGACATCAGCATTAAACATTTCCGACAAACAACCTTTGATATCTGACACCTTGATCGGATTAGGCGTGCAGAAAATCAGGGCTTCAATATGATTTTGTAAGAAGTCCAAAGTGATAGTGGTTAGATGATGATATAATTTTCTCTACAGCTATTTATGCAAGCAAGAACAGTATTAGTCTTGCTGCATCATTTTAGCCTCGATGGATTGCGTTGTATGAGGCACAGCGATCAGACGCTCTTTCGGGATAAGCTTGCCAGTTACAGAGCATATACCGTAAGTTCCATTCTTGATCCGTACTAACGCATTTTCGAGATTCATAATGTACTTCTGCTGTCTGGCGGCGAGCTGACTGAGATTCTCTTTTTCAGCAGTCTCTGCTCCGTCTTCGAGCACTTTTGTATTACCACCTGAAGTGGCATCCGTTCCCTCATCATTGTTGCGGTTCAGGGTCTCTTTCAATATTCTGTATTCGTCCCTGGCTTTGTCCAGCTTCTTGTTAATAAGGGATGCAAACTCTAATAACTCGTCTTCCGAATATCTTGTTCTCTCGTCAGTCGAAGTTGCTTTTACTGCTGGTTTATGAGCAATTGGTCTTTGATTCGGCACTGGAAAAATGTTTAACTGTGGAGGCGCTGGTTTGGCTGCGACCGGTGCAGGTTTAATTGGTGTTTGCTTCTCTACCTTTTCAACCTTCTTCGGTGCAACAACCTTTACTGCTTTTTCTGCCTTAGGTTCTGGTTTCTGTACTTTCTTAGGAGCTGCTACTTTTTTAGGAGCAACCTTTTTAGCCACAACGGCCTTCTTACCCGGAGATTTAGCGACTGCTTTCTTGGCAGCTGCCTTCTTAGGCTGAGCTTTTTTTGCTTTAGCAACTGTAGCCTTCTTGGTCTTTGCTGCCTTGGGTTTAGCAGCCGATTTTTTTGCTGTCTTTGCGCTAGACTTTTTATTCTTAGCCATAATAGAATTTCCCGTTTGGTAAAAGATGCGCAAAATTATGCGGTCAGCTCCGAAAACAAAAAATATTGGCCAATTAATTCCCGAACCCTCAAATGCGGTCAAATTTTGATACAAACATTAGCCAGATATGATTCAATTCTGTTGTGCCTTAGCTAACGCCCGGCATCGGCGTACTTCAACACACTGAGCAAACGGAAACAAGATTAAAATCTTGTTGCAACAGCTACCCTATTAAAGAACGTCCTGACATCTCCGGTAGAGTCGAATACCTCGAACAATACCAGATAGTAGCCGACCCTAATTTTGCCGCCGTCATCCCGGTCTCCATCCCAGCGAAAGGTCCCTTGCATCCCCAGGATTTCATTGTTAGCTAGGTGTTTTACCGGATGGCCCTGGGCGTCGAGTACCCTGACGTTTGCTACGTATCCACCCTGATCAAAGTCGTAGTGGATCCGGACAAAATCGGGCTGACCACTTAGGGGAATAAAAACCTCTGGTTCAATCCGAATTGGTTCTCCATTAATATCCAGATCGTTCCGGCTATTGGAGTTAAGGTACCCCGGCGTGGCACCACCAGACATTGTGCTGGACGACTTCCAATTTTGAATGTCACTTGTAGTAATATTAAGAGCAATGCGCTCCAACGAAACGCCCTCCGGATCTTTGATAAATATGGAATGGAGGGACTTTGAATAATTGAAAGAATCCACAACTACACCGTTGCTGGCCGCTACGGCAATTGATCCTGCGTCATCATTAAAAGAAGGCAGCTCATCGACTTCAAAAATGTTTTGTTCGTGAGCGGAGGGGTAATCGCCTTTCAATGCATCAAGGTCTTCTGTAAGTGCGAGGTACGCACCGGGAGCAAGTAACAGATCTTTCCCGGTTATCACTAACGCGTTCGTTATCGTGTCATGTTCGAAATTGCCGATCTTCCAGTTCTTAAGATTGAAAAACTTCTTCGAGGCATTAACAAACTCCACAAAATCAACGCCGGCAGGACGAGGGTCGAACAGGATCTCATTGATAAGAATGTCAGCAGGGATAGGGTCTTCAGGAAGACCGAATATAGTATTGTTGGATGCTTCGGATATCCAATTGCCGGAGCAATCTGCAATTGAATTAACTGTCAGACTATACGAAATACCGGGAGTAAGTTCGCTCGTTAGTTCAATTAATAACTCTAAGTGTGACGGGTTTGGAAAGGAAACACTCTTCACCATCATGACTGGATCAATAACGAAATTGTCGGGCAATGGGATTTCGGCTTGTAACTTTTCGTTGAAGACAAGTTGAATGATATTCGATGAAACTGGAATGGCTGAATGCAATGTCGGTCCAGAAAGGTCTGGCTTGCTGGCAAAGACAGAATTTTGTACGCCTGGAGTTCCTCCGGAGGAATGTTCCGATGCAATCCAGTTTTCCGCTTCGGCACAATCATTTTCAGGATCGATAAGCTCCAAAGACCAACCTCCCTCCTTCTTTTGGTTGTTCCGATACCAATCAGTCGAATAATGCAATGAGTCTATTGTTTTGCCTCTCGAATCTCTTAAGATTAAATGGTCATCTGAGTTATTTAAAGACGGAAAATCAGGCGAGCCATAGGATCTGAGATCGCTAGAGAATAGTGACGAATTGGAAGTGAGAATGAGATATTCTGCAGGCAACAAAATCATATCGCCAAGAATTAACGCGGAACTTCCATCGCTAAGACTCCAGCCGTCGAAGCTGATTGAATTTTCACTGCGATTAAAGATTTCAACAAACTCAGCATCTGGCAATGCCACTCTAGGCGCAGGATCAGCAAATATTTCTGTAAAAATTATATCCTTGAATTGAACAGGAAGTGAGCGCAACAAGCGGAACGTTTTCTGAATTGCTTTCATCTCGTTTCCATTCTTGTCCCTAACACCAGAGATGGTGATAATGTATGAGATCTCCTCAACAAAATCTGCTACAAACTTTAAGACCACGCCCTTGCTGTTGTCGAGAATTGCATCAACTGGATGTCCCAAACCATCAATAGAATAGTTGTTTGAATCAATGGCTGTTTCCGCTTCTATTTCTTCGGAAAAAGTTAATTGAAGCTGCTGCAAGGATAAAGGCTCGACGTTAGTTACTTCTGGCGGCGTAAGATCCGATACACCTTCCCCGTGAACCGAAAAGTCGTCAAAATAGAATTTGTCGGTCCTGGTAGAGGTATAACTACACAAGACACCAAAGAATACTGAAGAAGAGTGGTCTTCATCCTGCGATGTACCCTCAATTACATAGGTTCCGGATGCACCCAGGTCTGTGTAGATCTCCCAGGTTCCGTCTCGATCGCGAGTCACTTTTATTCGCACGATTACTTGAGCCATGTCGAGTTTTCCGTCAACCCCATCAATAATGCGGGTAATTGTTGTCCCGGTTTGTTTGTACAGGCTAACGTCATCTGTGGTATTACCTATCTGGACAAAGTATCCGTTTAATGAACTTGAGAGATCCGAGTTGTCCGACATTACGTAAATCCTGGCAAAGTTTGATGCTGAAGGATTGAAGTCGAGACGGACAAGAAACTCCCATGTTGCGTCGTTTATCGATTTACTGGCTGTAGCTAAATAAGCCAAATCTGTGGCCGGCGTGGCTTTAAGTCTGAGCCGGGCTGAGTCAACGACGAACTTTGAATTGCTACCCAGCCACGATGGATTTGAAGTAAAGTCGCCGTCGGAAAAGTCGTCGACGAACTGAGCGAACACTTGTTGGCTGGATGTAAAGGCGGCAAACATTAGAAATAATTTTGCCGTAATCGATTTCAGGTTCGAAAACCTGCATTTTTGCAACTTGTTTTTCATAAGCACAACGGGAAAACACTATTTTTGTAACCTTTAAATAAAAGTAAGAAAAAATGAAACTCGCAGTAGTAGGTGCTACAGGACTTGTGGGCCAGGAAATCCTGAAAGTATTAGAGGAAAGAAGTTTTCCTTTCGATGAACTTTATCTGGTTGCTTCGGCAAAATCCGTTGGACAAACAATCACCTTTAAAGGTAAGAGCTACGTAATAAAGGGAGTCGAAGAAGGATGCAAGCTAGCTGCAGACATTGCCATTTTTTCAGCTGGAGGAGGAACGTCATTGGAGTGGGCTCCGAAATATGCTGAAGCTGGCACTATAGTTATTGATAATTCTTCTGCATGGAGAATGGATCCTACGAAGAAGCTTATTGTTCCTGAGATCAACGGTAATGAGCTTTCTATTGATGACAGGATCATAGCCAATCCCAATTGTTCTACCATTCAGATGGTGATGGCATTAGCTCCACTGCACGTTAAGTATAAAATAAAAAGAATCGTAGTTTCAACATACCAGTCGGTCACCGGTACCGGTAAGGATGCCGTTCAACAGATGATGGATGAACGAAAAGGTATCAACGGACCGAAAGTATATCCTCATCCTATCGACATGAATGCGTTACCTCACATTGACTCATTCCTCGATAATGGATACACGAAAGAGGAAATGAAGATGGTCAATGAAACGCGTAAGATACTTGGAGATAACACAATCGGCGTGACATCAACAACGGTGACGGATTCCTTCCATTGGTGGCCACTCCGAAGCAGTGAACGTTGAGTTTTACGAAGACTTCAATTTGAGTGAGGTTCGATCAATTCTGTCGACAGCCCCAGGTGTAATCGTACAGGACGATCCTAAGAATAACATTTATCCAATGCCTATTAACTCCAAGAATCGCGACGAGGTATTTGTGGGACGGATCAGGCGTGATGAATCGCTGCCGAATACTCTTAATATGTGGATCGTTGCCGATAACCTTCGTAAAGGTGCAGCCACTAATGCTGTCCAGATCGCAGAGTTTATGATGGAAAAGAGTTTGGTTTATTAACAATTCGATTAATAGTTAGTTTCAGAAAAGAGACTGCCTTGAGCGGTCTCTTTTCTTATGTGCGTATTTTTCCCCAGCCACCCCCTCCTGGAGTTTTGATTACAATCCTGTCGCCGGCATGTACAGTGATGCCGTCGGTACCGCTCAATTTTTTTCGTTTGTTGTCCCTGATGAGAAACTGCTCGCCTGTTTTTCCAGGTAAGCCGCCATTCATTCCGAATGGAGCCACGTTTCGATGCTGCGACAGAATGCTTACTTGAAATGGCTCCTTAAAATAAAATTGTCGTTCAACGCCATCCCCGCCGCTCCATTTCCCAGAGCCGCCAGAACCTTTGCGGATTTCGAATCTTTCAAGACGAACTCCATATCTGAATTCAAGGATCTCAGGATCCGTTATCCGGGTGTTGGTCATATGCTGGTGAACAGCACTGGCTCCATTAAAACCCGGCCCGGCACCCACTCCGCCGCAAATGGTTTCATAGTAACCAAACTTCTCGTTGCCAAATAGAAAGTTATTCATTGTGCCCTGACTACATGCCGAAAGCTTCAGGGCCTTTAGCAGCGTATCTGTTAATCGCTGACTGATTTCCGTATTGCCGCCTACGACAGCTGGCGATAATTTGTGACTGTTATCAAACACTGGATTTAGAATACCAGTCGGAATGTGTATCCGAACGTTCTCTAGCAGACCCTCATTAAGAGGAATCGATTCATTAACCAGCAACCTGAGGACATAAAGTATGACGCTGTTAACTATTGCTGGCGTGGCATTCAGGTTTCCCTTATGCATTGGAGAGGATCCGCTAAAATCTATGTGAAGTCCCGATCTTCTTTTTTGAAATTCTGACTTTGAGTTTAGATCCATCATCGAGGTATTCTTCAGCCTGATAGAGTTTCCTTAACTGGCCAATTTTTTCGCTAACGACGGCGCTGGCATGTCGCCGAAGCAGTGTCATATATTTAAGAACCTCTCTCGGCCCGAACAGCTCACAAAGCTTTGTCAAGGAGTCTGCGCCCTGCTTCAGCGACATCAGTGCGCCATTGAGATCGGCGAGATTTTCCTCCAGCGCTCGCGTTGGGTAGGGTGCATTCATAAAAATGGACCTTATAACTTCCCATTGCGAATTTCCATTTCTGACGAGGTATGTCGGTGGTATTACAACCCCCTCTTCTTCGAGACAGACGGCATTGGACGGCATTGATCCTGGTCGGATGCCACCTACCTCTGCGTGATGTGCACGATTTGCTACAAAGCCTATGAGAGCTTTCTTGAAAAAAACTGGTTTTATCAGGGTGATATCGGGAAGATGTGAACCGCCATATGCAGGATGATTAGTGATAATAACATCTCCATCCTTAGTACTTATCTCCTTCATTACAGAGCGGACGCAAACACCCATACTACCGAGGTGAACTGGTATGTGTGGCGCATTAACAACCAAGTTCCCATCTCTGTCCAGCAGCGCGCATGAGAAATCCAGTCGTTCCTTTACATTAACAGAAAATGACGTTCGCTGCAAAAGCGTACCCATTTCTTCGGCAATCGCTGTAAATCGATTTGTGAAAAGCTCCAGCCGTGCTTCTTCACCCTTTGCTTTTTCGTTTCGCTTGTAATTCGCGAACCGGATAATGCCATTATTGTTCTTGTCCAGAACGAAGGTCCAGCCCTCTTCAATAAAAAGAGTTGAGCTTTCGCTTAATATTAATGCAGGTCCTTTCACGCGCGCACCTGAAAGCAGGTTTTCCCATTTGAATACGGGACACTTGATCCACGAACCGGAAACCCGTGTTCGTTTAATTTTCTCAGGCTTGGGCTTGTATCGCCTTTCCGCGTCAAATACCGGATTGTGGTAATCATTTCTCGGCGGCTACGATGACACGTATGGATTCAACTTCGATGTCGCGGGTCTCCAGCCAATGGTCGTAAAGTTTTCGATACTGATTGATAAAGGACGTTTCTATCTCTGAGGCGACATTCCATTCAACTTCCAATGATGTTTCCTGCCCTTTGAGTCTGAGGAATATCAGCCGGCGAGTCTTAAAAATTGAATGTGGAGATACTCCGTTTTTAATCAGGTCTTCTCTTGCTTCATCTGAAAGGATATTGGAATCACGTTCGAGATGTGTGAGAACTTCCCGAAGCTTTTTCAGCACGAGTTTTTCTTTTACGGACTCGAGCGTGGAATGACCGATTCCATATGCACTTAACAAACCGGCATCGTAAGGAATTATTACCTGGCGAATCCCTAATAATGTCGCGAGCGAGCACGCATGTTGACCACCGGCTCCACCAAAACAAAGCAATGCATAATCCTTTGGATCGTGTCCCCTCTGAATGGATATCTTTCGTATTGCCTCCGCCATCTTCTCATTTGCAATCTCAATAAATGATTCAAGCACCGCCGTTGGATTAACCTTGCGCCGGTTTCGCCGGATGTTTTTGACGATGTTTTGAAGTGCGATTCTCGATTTTTCAATATTGATAGGTATCGAAAAATTATCCGGGTCGAGCCTGCCGAGAAGGAGATTTACATCTGTAATACTGAGTGGGCCACCTGCGTCGTAACAAGCAGGGCCAGGGTTTGCCCCGGCACTTTCAGGACCGACAATCAGTTTAAAACCATCGTACGCGCAAATTGATCCACCACCTGCCGCAATAGTTTCGATGTTAACAGACGGAGTGAGGATTCTCAGATTGCCAACGGTACAGTCGAAACGATAGTCAGGTCGATCGTTACAGCGAGAGACATCGGTGCTCGTTCCACCCATGTCAAAAGTTATGATGTCGCTCACGCCGGACAGTTTAGCTTTTTTTAAGGCTCCGATCACACCGCCTGCCGGACCGCTGAGCAGACTGTCCTTTGGCTTAAAATCATCAGCGGAAAGCAGGCCACCTGCGCTTGACATTATTTTTATTGATGCTGACTTAAGTTGGGACCGAATATTTGAGATGTATTTATGAATGATTGGATCCAGATAAGCATTTACAATTGCTGTCTCAGCCCGATGCAGTATTTTAATCTGGGAGGAAAGTTGATGTGACAGAGATGTGTACGAAATACCCGCATGCTTTAATGCTTTGCCTAGCAGTTGCTCGTGGATGGAGTTCCTGTAACTATTTAGTAGTGCGATAGCAACGGTTAGAACTTTTTCCTTTTTGAGTATGGCGATCACTCGCTCAATTTCTTCTTCGGCAAGCGAAAGATTAACTGAACCGTCGGATTCAATTCGCTCGGATACTTCGATTACCTTGTGATATAAAGGAAGAGGTTTGACAACGTTCAACGCAAACAAATTACGTCTCTGCTGGTCGCCGATAAGAATGAGGTCTTTGAAACCTTTCGTGACCAGAAATATAGTTTTGGCGCCCTTTCTTTCAAGCAATGCATTTGTACCGCGCGTTGAACCCAGTTTCATTTCAATCTGCGGGAAATCCTTCTCCATCGAAGTTCCAGTGAGAAGACGCGCAGCAAAGATTGGCACTTCTTCACCCGTATAGATTTCAGCAATGCTTTCGGCATCGATGTGACGAAAGCGACGATCGACTGGTCACTTCATTCAGCGAAGGGCTGAAATGAACAACCGTTCTGATTTCCTGTCCTACCCTGATCTTGAAACCCTTGAAAAAATCATGTCGCAAGAGACAACGGAAGGTCTATTCTAACCTTTGTTCCGATTGTCCCTTTGATTCTTAACCTTAAGATCCCGCTGCTGAGGACCTTTAAATTTCTTGAGTGTCCAGACGGGTCGACGGCGATGCAATCCGTAAAAGTACCTCCGGTGTCAATCCATATCTTCCAGGACGTTCCGTTCATATTAGATCAGCTTCGCTCAGTGCCAATTAAAACAAATATTTAATGAATGCATAAAGGCCGAGGGCAAGAAGAACAATGCCGGGAATTTTTTGAAAAATGGCCTGATGATGAAACTCAGAGACAATTTTCTTGGCCAGGTAGATGAACACAACACATAAAGTAAGAGTACCCAGGGATATGCCGACGAGATATGCATGAAGACGAGCATTCGTGGAAAGGTCGATCCACTTCATGCCATTCAAATATGCAGTTGTACCTAGCCAAAACGGAATGATCAGCGGATTGAGAATGCTGAGCACAATTCCCCTTCGGAACCCACTCTCGTTGAATTTTTCAGCGAAACCAGAGGGCGGCCTGGTTGCCGATATCAAGCTAAAAGCCCCGAGACATGTCATCACAATCGCTGCAATCAAGTCGATATTCCTGACTATCAGCGGAGACGAAGTTATTAACTCTTGAAATTTAACTGCTATCCAGGCATACGGATACTCAACCAGACACGCAGCCAGCGCGAATCTCCAGGCGATGTTGACCTTCTTCTGGAATCCAAGTTGAAGGATAATCAAATTGAGTGAGCCGGGAGGAATAGTTCCAATAAAACTGATAATGAAGGCAACGCAGAAATTAGCTATTAGAACCATTGTTACTATTGAGTAGCAGCTTTAAATCGACGATAGTAACCTAACGCGTCTTTGAAAGATGTATAACGTATGCCTCGCCTGGCATTCTCTCTCGAAATAATAAAAATATTTCTCCAGTGCATAAGAAGCACACCCAGCGCTCTGGTGATTGGATAACCCGGGTGATAGATATGCGCCGGCTCTGCGCCGCAACCATTAAGTTCCATGACCTTCACATTCCCGGAATAAAGATCGTCAAGGCTGCTGCAGCGAAGATCGAAACGACCGAAGTAGAATCCATCGACCTGTTTGCTGATGTTGTCGAAGGTAGCGGATAGACGCTCGTTGATCAAATGGCTTCCATCAAGAAACTTCGTTCCCAGGCAATGATTCCCTATTGAAACAAGCTCTATGGTTTCGTCTTTTTTCAAAATCTCATCTAAACGGTCGCGATACATAACTTTTAACTTCTGCCACTGGAGTTTTGCACGATCCTTATCCAGAATCAAGTTCCTGCAAAGTGGATTTTCCATTTCCCGTTACAGAAAGCATTTCCTTCATTACTATGGACGTCACAACTCCTTTTTCCTGATTTGGAAATCGCATGTAAAAGATTCCATACTCGAGGGGAAGATCGATCAACTCCTGAATGATGAAATCAAATTTCATTTTCAGAAGATACTTGTCAATATCGTCTTCAGAATTTATGCGTTCAACCATAAAGCCCCTCTCGCCGATATCAGGCTTAAATATCAGGGGAAATCCAAGATTATGTTTCTTGATCGTGTATAAGATTTCTTCTTTTGTTGAAGGAACGCGGATGAGCGCAGAATTCGCAATGTATTGTGAAGGCACCTTTTTAAGAACGTCGTATTTGGATTCGCCGAACATCCCGCCCATCGGAATGCCGGGGTTAGACGCTGAAAAAAAAATAAAAGAACGAGCGCGAAGCGATAACCATGCGAAATAGATTATGGCGGGAAAGTGCAAGATGCCAAACGGCCAATACTCCCAGCTTTTTAGTTTTATAAAAAAATTACTTCGAGTGAGCTTTTCAGCAATGGACATTTAAAGTCTAATGATGTATTGAAATCGTTGAATCTTTGTACCGGATGGTAGAGGCGGCGATACCAAAGTCAGGAGCAAGTCTGATGTAAGAGGCAATTTCGCGTATTCCGATTTTCATTATTGCCATGTGATGAACAGCATGTTCAATATTATAGACCAATTCACGCGTGGAGGTGGTTTCAATGGTTACGAAGTCTTCATTTATGAGATCGTATCCGACTTCGAGCTTCAGGGGCTTTTCTACAAATGTCGCAATGAAATTCCTTATTCGATCGATCGCGGATAGGGCGATGTATTTATCGCTCTCAATCAATTTGTCATGTGCCCTTTTATCATAGTTTATAACTCCGCTGCTATATCCGTTTTCAAAACAAAGAAAGAACTCAAGCGTGTGGCGGACATGTTGTCCGATGGTTGAGTTGCTTAGCGTTTCGGCAGGTCTCGTAAAATCGTGCTCATTCATTTGAGTGACCACATCGGTAAGCTGATCCAATATACCGGAACATGCATGCCTTAAGTTCATCAGGGTATTTTTATTCTCCGAATTTAAAAGAAAAGAAGCCATATTTGAAACAGAATGTGCCGAGCTCATTTAGGAATCTGTAAGAGACTATTCCAGTTCCGGTCACCGGCTTCCCGCAGTTTCCTTTCATCCTTTTTCCAGTCCCTTAGTGTATTATTTCCCCAGAAGTTATAGAAAAGATAGAGCCGGCCGTCCAGGATTGTAAACGTCTCCGGATCGATCTTTACTTTTTCCCCATTCTCACCCATGGCATAAGCGCACCAGCCTCCATAAGCAGGCTCGAACTTCTCCGGATTCGCCTTGAACTTATTGAGATTGGACTGTGACGCAAACTGATATGTCACCGCTTTATAACTGAATGTTATTTCTGATTCTCCCTCCTGCGGTTTTCCATCAAAATAACTTACGGGATCAAATCCTTCAAGGGCGATATTGTTCTTGATGTTGAAGTGTTTTTTTCGAATATCACTCCCCTGACAAAAAGCCCTGCCCGTGGAAATCGCGGAAACGATAATCAGCAAAATTGTTGTGGTTCTCATATCCTTCAGTTGTTAAATACGAACTGATTCGAAATTTGGACTTTCGAAAATGAGAAATTTGTCGCAAGCCTTACAATTTATCACCTTTTACTGGAAGCGAGGACTTTAATAGGGTAAATTATACTCGATTCTTCAATGAGAACTACTATGAAAATGGCCCTTATTCTGATCGTTTTGTTTAACACCACTGTAGTGGCACAAAACACAGCTCGTCGAAAAAGCCAATACGTTCCTTTCCAGCCTGCCCGATCCACTTAAACAAAAGGCACAATATAAGTTCGACGATGAAGAGCGATACAATTGGCATTTTGTACCCAAATCGCGAAATGGTATTTCGTTCCGCGACTTTAATCCAGCCCAACGCGATGCAGCTTTAGACCTTTTGAGGACATCGTTGAGCACACAAGGATATCAGAAAGCGACGGCAATAATGGAATTGGAGAATGTTCTTCGCGAAGTTGAAGGACGCGGATCCAGTGACAAGTACCGCGATCCGTTCAATTACTACCTGACAATTTTCGGAACTCCGGATAAAGACAAGCCCTGGGGTTGGAGATTTGAAGGGCATCATATGGCGCTCAATTTTTCTTCAATCAGTAACAGGATAGAATCATCCACACCTTCTTTTTTTGGATCAAACCCCGGGATCGTGACAAGCGGACCGGAAAAAGGCAAACAAATATTAAAGGACGAATCCGAGCTCGCATTTTCTTTGGTCAATTCTTTGGACCCGGAAAAATTGAAAGTAGCATTGATTTCCGAAACGGCACTGCCGGAAATAGTTTCGTCTAACTCACGAAAAGCGATGCCGCTGACTCCGGCGGGACTGAGTTATTCGTCGATGAACGATCAACAAAAAACTTTGTTTAACAAGCTTCTTGATACATATGTGAAGAATTATGAATTGGGTTTCTCCAACAAGCTAATGGAGAAAATAAAAAAGGCTGGCATAGAAAAGCTAACCTTTGCGTGGGCAGGCAGCCTGAAACCCGGGGCAGGTCACTATTATCGAATCCAGGGACCGATGCTCTTGATCGAACTTGATAATACGCAAAATAATGCCAACCACGTGCACAGTGTAGTTCGCGATCTGACCAACGATTTCGGCGAAGATATTTTGCGCGAACATTACGAGAAAGAACACTCCAATCATTAGTGGCGAGAATTTTTTCATTCATTTCATTTTCTATATTTGAGCGCCTGAACTTTAGAATTCAAGTCACACAAATGAGAATAATACTAGCCATCATTATTTTGATCGGAGCGATCATTAATGTCGCTGCACAATCAAAAAAACCAAATCCGAAAAAAGATGCTGTCATCAAGTCTATTCAGAACCATGAAAAAGAACTGATAAAACTTAGTGATGAGGTATGGTCATATGCAGAAACAGCGCTTAAAGAAACGAAGTCATCGAAGGTCCTGGCCGACTATGCGGAGTCACAGGGCTTTAGAGTTAAGCGTGGCGTGGCCAGTATGCCAACCGCCTTCATAGCGGAATACGGAAGTGGAAAGCCAATTATTGGAATCATGGGTGAATTCGACGCACTGCCGGGGATCTCTCAAAAGGCGCAGCCGACGAAGGAAGCTTTGGTCACGGGCGCCGGAGGGCATGGCTGTGGACATAATTTATTTGGATCAGGAAGCCTGGGTGCCGCGGTAGCAATAAAAGAATTGATCGAACAAGGTAAGTTGAAAGGAACAATCCGTTTTTATGGAACTCCTGCAGAGGAAGCTGTGGGTGGAAAAATATATATGGCGAGGGAGGGTTTGTTTTCAGATGTGGACGTTTGTCTTGACTGGCATCCCGATGTAGAAATTTCGGCGAACATGCAAAGTTCACAAGCAATGGTTGATTTCGTGGTGGAGTTTAAAGGTAAAGCGGCACATGCTGCCGCTGATCCCTGGAATGGAAGGAGCGCGTTGGACGGTCTTGAACTTTTTCTTGACGGAGTTAACACATTGCGCGAACATGTTAGGCCAAGCGTTAGGATGCATTATGTTATTCAATCGGGTGGTGACGTGCCAAACGTTGTACCTGAATATGCAAAGATCTGGATGTGGGTCAGGGATTCGAAACGAGAAGGAGTGGATGAAGTATTTGCCAGAGTGAAAGATATTGCCAAGGGCGCTGGCTTGATGGCAGGAGTTGAATCGAAGGTGACTGTGCAGAGTGGCGATTACGAAATACTTGTGAACCAGAAAGGAGCAGAGACGCTTCAAAAAAATATCGAAGCATTGGGTCCGATCGTTTACACTGAAGAAGAAATTGCGTTTGCCAAAAAAATCCAGGAAGTAAGCGGAGGAAAGCAGGTAGGATTAGATGGAAAGATTCATGCTCTTAAACCGACAAAAGAGCATCCCGAGGGCGGCTCAACAGATGTCGGTGATGTCAGCTGGCTGGTTCCGGAGATCACCGCATTGGTAACTACAGCACCGGCAAATGCACCCTGGCACTCATGGGCAGTGGTAGCATGTGGCGGGATGTCTATCGGACACAAAGGGTTGGTGTTTGCGGCGAAGTCTCTTGCAATGACTATGGTTGATCTTTATGAGAACGAACAACTGCGTAAAGACATACGAGCTGAGTTTGAAAATCGGAAAGGAAATCATGTGTACAAGGGCTACATTCCCGAAGGCCCTCCTCCGGTTCCATCAAGCAACTGATTGCCATAGATGATGCTACTCGATGTAAAGCACCAATCCTTTTAGATATTCTCCCTCAGGATGAAAGATCGAAACCGGATGATCGGCAGGTTGTGACAAATGATGCAAAACTTTGATTTGTCTTCCTGCTTGAATGGCGGACGAAACAATCGTATCATAAAAGAGCTGCCTGTCGACCACCTGAGAGCAGCTAAAAGTGAAAAGAATTCCGCCAGGACGTATTACGCGCATAGCTTCTGTGTTCAGGCGTTGATAACCCTTCACCGCCTGATGCCGAGCCTCACGATGTTTTGCAAAGGCCGGAGGATCCAGAACGATCAAATCATATTGATCCTGCTTGTCTTTGAGGAACACAAAAGTGTCTTCGGTGTAACACGAATGAGTTTTGTCGTCAAACCCATTTAGCTCGATATTCTTACGGGTTGTTGCAATGGCTCTTTCGGATGAATCCACGGAGTGAACAACCTGCGCATTTGAGTTCATCGCATATATTGAGAATCCTCCGGTATAACAGAAGGTATTTAAAACCCTCTTTCCGGGGGAGAAATCCCCAAGAAGTTTTCGGTTTTCACGCTGATCGAGGAAGAATCCTGTCTTCTGACCATCCTCCCAATCAACATAAAACTTATTGCCATATTCGTTAATCACATGGGGCACCACTCCAAGTCCAAATATATATTCATCATCGCGAACATTGCGATCCTTACCTGGCAAAGTTGACTGACTTTTGTAGTAAATACACTTAAGGTCCCTGCCAATTACCTCTTGAATAGCCGTCGAAATTTCTGTTCGGTCACTATGCATTCCGACAGAATGCGCTTGCATCACAACAGCGCCATCGTAATAGTCAATGATGAGTCCAGGCAGACCATCACCTTCTCCATGGATCAATCGAAATGCATTAGTTGCGGGAGTTGGTAGATTTACAGCTTTACGCAGGGTTAGGGCGGTATTGAGTTTTTGATTCCAAAAATCATTTGCCGGATATTCACTCCCAAAGGAAAGTAACCTTACGGCAATACTTCCATTCTGATAATGTCCGAAACCTAAGACTTTTCCTTTGCTGTCGGCCACCTCAATCCAGCAGCCATCTGTCAACGCTCCTTCTGTCTTTTGAATTGCCCCTGAAAATATCCAGGGATGCTTTCGCTCAATGGAATATTCCTTTCCCTTCTTTAGGATGATTTTGCCTGCTATAGTCATTCCGGCAAAAGTATCCAAAAAACAGGTATATCGGGTTAGATACCAGGGGAGAATGAAAACCAGAGCATAGTTGCCAGGAATGACACAAGCCAAATAATAAGCAGATTTCTCAATCGCCTGAGCTTACGATGCGCTAACGCTTTATCGTTTTGTTTCTGGGAGTTTAAAAAGGTATGGTAAAGGTCCTCCATAAATGCGATTACGGTTTTTTTGAGTATGAAGTTCAGTGGAGCATGCAGCTTTTTTGGGTTAATGCTTCAAATTGAATGTAAATACCGCAAGGCGGGTGATTAAGACTGGCCGTTACACTAACCAAAGCAGGCTATAACAGGACAAAATCAGGCTCATTGGATCCTGTTAGTTCCACAGCATCGACATTATAACGGCTCGGCTATGCGGCAGGGCACTTGTTGATAGCGGCGTTTGGCAATTGGTGCATTTCTTCCGGACAGCGCTTCCGGCATCCGGCCATAACAAATACATGACAGAAGTGAACCTAAATCCGAAAGTTTTCGTATTTAGAAACACTTAGGGAAGAAGGCGCTGAAAAAGAGTCATGTTTTGACTGACAAAAATTCCTTGCAGAGGCTTTCTGCCCAATTTTTGATGAAATATTTTTAAATTGGAAATTGTCAAAATAAACACGGTAAGAATATGAAAAGATTTGGATCACTTTTCCTGGCAGCTGTGCTTGGAAGTGTTGTCACACTGGTATCAAATCAGTGGGTTGAAAATGATGACCCTGCGGCGAAGGTCGAGTATGTATCATCAAATGTTCCTACATCTAAAGTAGCGTACGCGAGTCGATGAGAACGGCCAGGTAGCTCCATTGGATTTCACAGTAGCAGCGGAAAAAGTCATGCCTGCGGTTGTATTCATTCGCTCAACGCAAGAAGGTGTAAACAATAACGAAGAAGTTCAGTCGATAGATCCTTTCCGCGACTTTTTCGGACCGCGCGGTCCTCAGGGACCAAGTCAAAGCTCTGGTTCCGGGGTGATCATTAGTGAGGAAGGTTACATCGTGACCAATAATCACGTTGTACAGGATGCGGATATTGTAGAGGTGACGTTATACGACAACAGAACATTTAAGGCAGAAGTTATCGGTACTGATCCCGACACTGACCTTGCACTGGTTAAGATCAATGAAAAAGGACTACCCTCGCTTTCATTTGTCGATTCCGATAAAGCTAAAGTTGGAGAATGGGTGCTTGCTGTTGGAAACCCTTACAATCTCAATTCGACAGTAACAGCCGGGATCATTAGCGCAAAAGGAAGAAACATTAATATTCTCAACAGAAATTCCGGTGAGGGCAGCACGGCCATAGAATCGTTCATTCAGACCGACGCAGCTATCAACCCTGGTAACAGCGGTGGCGCATTAGTTGAATTGGATGGTGGTTTGTTGGGTATAAACACTGCGATTGCGAGTCCTACGGGATCTTATTCCGGATACGGATTTGCTGTTCCTTCGAATATTGTGAGTAAGATTGTTGAGGATCTGATGAAGTTTGGCGCAGTGCAACGCGGATGGCTGGGCGTTTCAATTGGTAGCGTCAATAGCCAACTCGTAAAAGAGCACGACCTGCAGGTCAGGGAAGGGGCTTATATTTCCGGCTTTGCAGAAAAGAGCTCGGCTAAGGAGTCTGGTCTGAAGGAAGGTGATGTCGTCGTTAAGATCGACGAAACTCCTATCAGATCGAGTACGGCGTTGATTGAGTATATTGGTCGTCATCGCCCAGGCGACAAGGTAAATATGATTGTCAATAGAAACGGGAACGAGTTGACCATACCGGTTGTTCTTAAGGCCCGGGATGGTTCGACAGGGACGGTTAAACCTGAAGAACGCGACATAGTTTCAACACTGGGTATTCAACCGGAAACCGTTGATGCGAAAGTCCTGAAGAAATTAGATCTGGACAATGGTGTTCGGATAAAGCTTGGCAATGGACGATTGGCAAGATATACAGAAATGAGAGACGGCTTTATAGTTACAAAGGTCAACGAGGTAACGGTGAAGTCCGTTAAGGAATTTACCGAGTTAATGAAGAAAAAGAAACAAGGAGACTTGGTTATTTTTTCGGGAACGTATGAGGACTTTCCAAGAGAGTTCAATTACGCCTTCAGAATGTAGACACACCTTTAATGTATTTATGAGGAAGCTGTTTAGAAAAGGCGAACGTGTTCGCAGTAAGATTGATGGGAAAGTGATGGAAGTTTTAAAGTACATCAAGAACAATTTTGTAGAAGTAAAGTGGTTCGACCTTGAGAAAAAGGAGATCCGCGTTAACAAAATTAAAGAAGACAAACTTTCCAAAGCAGCATAAGTCAGCCGGGTTACCTGCACATTGATGTTTTAAACAAAACGATCTGCAGGTGCCCCGTTTTCTTATTAGCAAAATCCTAACTTTACGGTTAGCTGTAAGCTATTATTTGTTATCAAAAAGTTTCAGATCCCTGCTTATTACCGGTCATCGATTACCGGAAAGATAAAAGAGATGCGCCGCGTCGAAAGATCTGCGAAAGCAAGACTTCGCGCCCACTATTCTCGACTTCGGGCCTGTTCAATTTTACCTTGCCCGACACTTTGGTTTTTGTTACGGTGTTGAAAATGCAATTGAAATCAGCTATAAGGCCCTTGAAGACAATCCGCACAAAAGAGTTTTTCTGCTGAGCCAGATGATCCATAATCAGGAGGTAAATGATGACCTTCAAAGTCGCGGTATAAAATTCATAATGGATACTGATGGCACGCAGTTTATTCCTTGGGACGACGTGCATTCTGATGATATCGTAATTATCCCTGCTTTCGGAACAACATTAGAGATCGAGCAGCTTCTTATAGACAAAGGTGTTGAGGTCCAACAATACAATACTACGTGCCCTTTTGTTGAAAAGGTATGGAACCGATCGCAAAAGCTTGGAAGTGATAACTATACTATAGTCATTCACGGAAAACCAAGGCACGAGGAAACAAGAGCTACCTTTTCTCATAGCGCAAAGTTCGGCCATTCGGTTATCGTAAGAGATATGAATGAAGCCGAAAGGCTTTCAGAGTACATCACTGGAAAGAGATCAAAGGCAGAGTTTTATAAAGAATTTGCGGGCAAGTATTCCACAGGATTTGTGCCGGAACGCGATCTACTTCGCATTGGTGTTGTTAATCAGACGACGATGCTGGCAACAGAAACACAAGCCATTGCTGACTATTTGAAGAGAGTTATGATTGATGCTTTTGGAATGGAAAATCTGCCGCACCATTTTGCAGACACCCGGGACACGTTATGTTATGCGACCAATGATAACCAGGAGGCTACTTACAAATTGCTTGACACTGACGCTGACGTTGCAATTGTTGTTGGAGGGTACAACAGTTCAAATACCTCACACATTGTTGAATTATGCGAAAAGAGATTTCCCACTTTTTTCATAAACTCGGCGAGGGAAATAGTGGCAGGAGATGAAATTCATCATTACGATATACATCAAAAGCAAAAACAAGCCACCAAGCAGTTTTTGCCTCATAAAGAAATCGTGAAAATCATCCTGACCAGCGGTGCATCGTGTCCTGATACGCTGGTTGACAATGTGATGATAAAGCTCCTCGAGTTCTACAGTCCTTCAAAAAAAGTGGACGAAGTACTAGATGGAATCGGAGCTAATTAAGCGCTGTGACGCTCCTTTTTGCGGCTTTCCCGGGCTTCTTCGACCTTTTTGCCGCTTTTATGCTCACCCAGGATGATGACATCCTTTGTGTTTTGATATTGCTTTACAGCCTGCATCATGGCTTCTTTGCTGTCCCGGATGATAATAATGCCGGTTTTTGCTCCCTTGTTACGTAATTCAAGATAAAATCCGTCTTTTTTCTTCTTTGGCAATACTGGAGGTCTTCCCATGATTGTAGTTTTTGTTAATATGTAAGGCGGTGCTTACACAGTTCTCTAACCGGAAAATGTGTCCTTTAGTTCAATTACGCGAGTATCGGCATTTTTGAGCGAAAGTCAGCGCTGTATCTTGTAATCCTTTCGATCAATTAACCACGCAATCGTTTTCTTTACAATATCTAGCCGGCTTACTGACGATGGACCCGCAATGCATTCACATCCTCGAGTGAAGAATATTGTTTGTGGTTCAAATTGATCAGTTTTTCATGGATACCGATGTTGCTTCGGTTCAGCGACCAAATGAGTATGGCAGTTGCTTTGGAAATTCGCGTGTAACTCCTGGATTATTGTCTTGTTGAAGAAGCATTAACATTACCACGGCAATACACTGGGCAATGACAAACAAGGCCTGTCAACTGCAAAAGGGAACCGATTAAGAAATGCTGACTTCCTGTTTTTCGCTTTTCTTATAGCCATAGCTATAGCCATAGCCATAAGAATGTGCAGCGTCTTCCCTAACATCATTGAGCACAATCATAGGATGTACCAATTTCTTATTGCGGTAAATATCTTCGATTAAATCCAAATGGTTCTTGTGCGTGTAATTGTAACGCACCAAATAGATCGTGGAATCGATAAGCGAACTAAGACTAAATGCATCAGATACTTTACCAATGGGCGCAGTGTCTATGATTATGTAATCGAAGCTGGCTTTTAACTCATCGATAAAATGTGCCAGGTTGTGAGACATCATTAGCTCTGCAGGGTTTGGCGGAAGTGAACCTGAGCTGGCATAGAATAGCCCTGGAACCGTGCTGTGTGGTCTGAGAATATCTTCGATTTGGACTTTGTCCATTGGCGACCAAATAATCCGAAATCCCAATTCCTGGAACTACATCCAGTTGTTTTGAAAGGCTTGGCATCCGCAGGTCAAGCTCGAGAAGCACTACTTTTTTTCCAATCAAAGTAAGACTGGCTGCGAGATTGATACAAAAGAAAGTTTTGCCTTCACCGCTTGTACTTGAGGTCACCATAACAACCTTGTTTTCCTTGCCTGCCGTTGCAAAATGAAGGTTGGAACGGATAAGCCTGAAAAGCTCTGCAATAGATGTTCCGGTCGCCTCCGTGACAATGAGACTCTTGTTGCTGGTGTTGTGAGATATTTCACCAAGAATAGGTGTATCGGTCGCGCGGTGCACGTCGCGTTTGCTTTGAACCTTGTCGTTCAAAACGTCCCTGAGGTAAATTCCGGAAAAAGGAATTCCGAGCCCCATAAGAAGCGCCATCAAATAGACAAGATTTTTCTTCGGGCTTACCGGATCGTCCTCGACCATGGCTGAATCAAGCGTTCGCGTTTCTGACATACTTATTTCCAATGCCAATGCAGATTCTTCTCTTTTTTGCCACAGATACAGGTACAGGTTTCCCTTTGTTCCTTGCTGCCTGTTGATCTCCAACAAATCGCGTTCAATGCGTGGAACCTTATGGATCTGGGATCTAAATCGGCCTGATGTGGCTTGCAGACTTTTCTGCCTGATCATCAACCCATTTTTAATGTTGTGAAGGTTTTCCAGGATATTCAATTGTAATGTCGAGAGCTGCTCATTTAAGTCCTGCACAAGCGGGTTATTCGGAAGCGTCGTCCTCAGCATTCGCTCTCTTTCGAGCTGTAGCTCGTTGTAACGAGTGATAAGCTTGACCAGAGTCGGATCATTTATAGTTAGGGTACTCGGTACCAGTTCGAACTTGCCAGGCCGCTTATTTATGTAACTTTCTATTGACTCAAGCACTTCTATTTGGATGCGCAATTCTTCCAACTGATTTGTGTACTCACTTAGTAGATATTGATCGGCATTGGAAGTCACTGTCAGTCGATTGCATTTGTTCGCGACATCCTTCTCCACACTTGAAAGTTCAGAATAGGTACTTAGTCTTGTCGATAAACTGAATTGTAGTGTTAACAATCAGGTTACGGTCTTCGAGAGCTTCTTCATTGTAAACCTCAAGCAACTTGTTCATGATGTCCCGTCCTCGTTGTGGTACAGATTCAATGAGACTGATTCGGATAACACTTGCTTTATTGTTGACAGCTTCAACGTTCAACATCGCGTTGTATTCGTTTGCCATCTTGTGTGAATCGTGGAACCTTATAATAATCGGTTCATGAGTCCGATTGTCCTGGGCAGCAATGACGGTAAATATTCCGTATGGTTTGCTGATCTCTTCCCCATACTTATGGGTGCTCACATCTCCGTTATCCTCTTTTAATTCAAATGTTGTGCTTGTCTTTCTTCTTATGATAGCCTGTTTAGTAAAAGCTGTTGGGTGAAGTTTTGTGATGCTTAATCTAATTGGCACTTCAGCACCATAGATCTCTTTCGTCTTAAGCTGCTCTTTAATATGGTAAGTGGGATTTAAGGACAATTCGGAAAAGACGCGCTGCATCAGGCTGTTTGACTTAAGCACCTCGATCTCGTTGTCAATTTTTTGTTTTGTACTGAAAAGATTGATTTCCCCTAAGTCGGAGGTTCCAGACGTATTTGATTCACCTTCTTCATTCTTTAGCAATAATGTGCTCATTACCCGATACTGGGGTACGGCCCAATAGAGGTACAAGAACGCGAGAATCAAACATGCAATGAGACTAATGAGGAATATATACCAATACCGTATGTATTTGGATACTTCTTGCTTTACGTCCATATAATCTGCCTGATCAGATTGAAAGGTTTCCTTTTTGCTCATTTAAAACAGTTTAAACTGATGTTTTTTTCACGCAATTGTAGATTAGGATCCAATATTAATGGGCTGATCGGTCGCAATTTCTTATCAAATTACGCAAAAGCTACTAAATGAAACGCCGACTAGGGTCTGTCGTGACCATGATTTCGGTCATCAAAAATCGGACACCCAAGCCCACTCGCTCAACTGATGGTGCCAGTGATCAAAAAAAAGGGGATCCTACCGGTCCCCTTCCTATCGATTAATTTATTTGGTCAAACTAGCTTTGAAGCTTATTCTTAAATTTTGTCAATTGTATGCGAAGAGCATCAGCCGCCAGATCGGTGGCTGCTTCAAACGAGCGCGCTTTTTCAATGGCAAAAAGCTGATTACCTGGCACCCGAAGCTTGATCTCAACTGTCTTATTTTCTCTACCCTCGTTATTTAGTCGGAGAAAGACTTCGCCATCCACCAAACGGTCATAAAAAGTTTCCAATTTATCCAGCTTCCGTTGAATAAAATCAATGAGTTTAATGTCCGCGTCGAAGTGGATGGAATGAACTTGTAACTTCATAGTTGTAAAAATTTAAGAGTTGAACAAAAAGAACCGACCTTTTTTACGACTGGCCAGTAGTCATCTGTAGTGTCTATTTCATACGACTGATTTTTTGGGTTAAATAAAAAAACTGTAACGATTATGCTTTGGGGTGAGCCTGGTCAAATACCTTCTTCAGCTTCTCAATTGAATTATGGGTATAAACTTGTGTAGCTGCGAGACTGCTATGACCTAACAAGTCCTTGACCGCGTTTATTTCAGCGCCTTTATTCAACAAGTGGGTGGCATAAGTATGGCGCAGGACGTGTGGATTTATTTTTTCAGATGTTGTGTGCATGCTCAGATATTTTTTTACTGTGCGATAGATCATCATCGGATAACAGGGCTCTCCCTGATTAGTTACAAAGAGATACCCATGATCTTTGATCTCAATTTCTTTTTTCTTTCGTGATCTATAGGCTTCTATAGTTTGAACGATGCTTTTAGAGAAAGGTATTATTCTTTCTTTGTTTCTTTTTCCCAAGACTTTGATAGTGTGATTCCTGATATCTATCTGACTTTCCTTCAGGGTGATAAGTTCTGAGAGACGGATTCCCAGTAGCGTAAAAAAGTTCGAGAATTAGTTTGTCCCGTTGACCTTCGTGGGTATCCTCAAACTTGACGCTGTCGAGTAAATGATGCATGTCATTTTCCTTAACGAAAGAAGGCAGTTTGCGGCTTGTCTTGAGCGCATTGATCTTCGCCATTGGATCTTTAGTGATTATTTCCCGGCGTTGAAGAAACTTAAAATAAGTACGGAGCGCTGCAATTTTCCGATTCACAGAAGTTGATCCAATGCCATTGTCTACAAGTGAAATGACCCATGAGCGGATCACATTGTAATCACATGTCTCGGTATTGGATTCGGGAAAATTGGATTGAATAAAATCGGAGAATTGCTCCAGATCGTTTTCGTAGGCCTTCAGTGTATTCTGACTGAGCCTTTTTTCAAATCGTATGTATTTAAAAAAGGAATCTCTCATGCTTACTACACGATGCCCATCAGTAGTAGCAATATAAAAAAATAATCCCCTTCGGGAAAATCCTGAAGGGGATATGTGAATAAAATGAATACTAATTGTTGATAACTTTTAGAGTTATCAACAATCACACAAAGCATGTTTAAATTTGACTACCCTTGGCTCTCTTCAAGCCTCATGCGCTCACGATAAGCTGCCCGGATAATCTCTGCCCGGCGGCTAATAGAAGGTTTTGTGAACGACGTACGAGCGCGGAGTTCCTTCAACACACCTGTCTTCTCAAACTTCTTTTTAAAGCGCTTCAGAGCCTTGTCAATTGATTCGTTTTCTTTTACGTTAACGATTAGCATAATTATTATTTAGGGCCGCAAATATACTTGAAATTCCGCTGCTTTTGCAAGTCTATCTTAAAATTGACCGCGAAATCACAATTTTTTGTATTTCGGAGGTCCCCTCGCCTATTGTGCACAACTTGGCGTCCCGATAATACTTTTCTGCGGGAAAATCCTTCGTGTACCCATATCCTCCAAAGATCTGAACGGCTTCATTTGCCACCTCCACAGCAACCTCGGAGGCAAATAGCTTAGCCATGGCTGATTCCCGGGTCACGTCAAACCCCTTGTCCTTCAAATCACCGGCCCGAAACGTAAGCAGTCTCGCGGCCTCGATCTTGGTGGCCATGTCAGCCAGTTTAAACGCTATCCCCTGAAATTTGGAAATGGGCTGATTGAACTGGTGCCTCTCCTTAGAGTAGCTCAATGCGGCTTCGTACGCACCTATAGCGATTCCAAGGCTTAATGCCGCAATGGAAATCCTCCCTCCATCCAGAACCTTCATAGCCTGCACAAATCCCTCGCCTTCCAGGCCAAGCATCTGTGATTGATGAACCCTGCAATCAGAGAAAATCAATTCGGCGGTTTCGGATGCTCGCATCCCTAACTTATTCTCCTTCTTTCCCGACGTAAATCCTGGAGTACCCTTTTCGATCAGGAATGCAGACATACCGCGCGAATTTCCTGGTTCACCGGTCCGCACAATAACCACAGCAAGATCTCCGGACTTGCCGTGGGTGATAAAGTTCTTGGAGCCATTAATAACGTATTGGTCGCCATCCCGAACCGCCGTGGTTCTCATATTGCCGGAATCTGATCCTGTATTTGGCTCCGTCAGACCCCATGCTCCAATCCATTTCGCTGTAGCCAGCTTTGGCAAATACTTGCTTTTCTGCTCTTCATTTCCAAATAGAAGGAGGTGATTGGAGCACAAAGAATTGTGAGCAGCCATTGAAAGTCCAATTGACCCGTCGATTCTTGATATTTCGGAAATGGCGGTAATGTACTCGAGATAGCCAAAGCCAGCCCCTCCATATTCTTCTGGCACCAGAACTCCCATAAGGCCTAAGGCGCCCATTTTGCGAAAGAGATCGATGGGAAAAATTTGTTGCTCATCCCATTCCATCATCTTTGGCTTGATTTCCCGCGCCCCAAAATCGCGTATCATTTGACTTACCAGTCGCTGGTTCTCTGTTTCAACAAAATCCATTGTCATTGTTGCATTCATAAGATATCACCTCTAAAGAGGTTGCGAAATTACGCCCAAAACACATACTAACAAACAACTGTTAGTATGAATTTCAATGAAAATTATGACGAGATACTTGGGTTTTGAAAACCTTCATCATGCCCAGCTCTTCCTTATTTGTCTTAATTTGGCGCTCCAAAAAATCCATTAGTGCATGAAAATAGCTGTAGTTGGTACTGGTTACGTTGGTCTTGTGACCGGAACATGTTTTGCAGAAACTGGGAATACAGTAACCTGCGTTGATATCGACCAAGAAAAGGTTAAAAAGCTCCAGGACGGAGTCATCACCATTTATGAACCCGGTTTAGAGCAATTGTTCGAAAGGAACATCAAACAAAACCGACTTTTTTTTACCACCAGTCTTGAAGAGGGAATCAAGGATGCAAAGGTGATTTTCCTTGCGTTGCCTACCCCTCCCGGCGAAGATGGTTCGGCGGATCTGAAGTATATTCTCAACGTTTCAGAAGATCTTGGTCCATTACTTAAGGACTATGTCGTGGTAGTCGATAAGAGCACCGTGCCTGTGGGTACGGCTGATAAAGTCAGAGAAAGGATTGCAAAAAAGGCGAAGGTTGAATTTGATGTTGTTTCCAATCCTGAATTCCTCAGGGAAGGAGTTGCCGTCGAAGATTTTATGAAGCCTGATAGAGTCGTCCTGGGAACCACGTCGGCGAGGGCCCGCAAAGTGATGGAAAACTTGTATGGACCGTTCGTTCGCCAGGGGAATCCAATCATTTTTATGGATGAGAAGTCAGCGGAACTGACTAAGTATGCCGCTAACTCTTTCCTCGCCACCAAGATCACATTCATGAATGAAATTGCAAACCTCTGTGAGTTACTTGGAGCCGACGTTGATTCAGTAAGGAAAGGTGTCGGGACAGACAACCGAATTGGCAAGCGATTCCTTTTCCCAGGCATTGGTTACGGAGGTAGTTGTTTTCCTAAAGATGTTCAGGCGTTAGCAAAATCCGCGAAGGACGCTAAATATGATTTCAAGATATTGAATGCGGTAATGGACGTGAACAACAGCCAAAAGGTTAAGCTCATTCCTCGCATCAAAGAATATTTCAAGGGAAACTTAAAAGGGAAAGTTATCGCAATATGGGGTCTGTCATTTAAGCCGCACACAGACGACATACGCGAGGCTCCTGCGTTGTATAACATAGAAGCATTGCTTAAAGAAGGAGCTATTATTAAAGCCCACGATCCCGAAGGGATGAAGAATGTCGAAAGAATCTTAGCAGGACAAGATTCAATATTGCAACACACCTTATGAAGCTGCCGAAAACGCCGACGCGATTTTTATTGCTACCGAATGGCCTGAATTTCGGGCACCAGACTTCGACCGGCTCTCATCGATTCTAAAAGAAAAAGTTATTTTTGACGGTCGAAACTTATTTGACTTGACTCTTATGAAAGAATTGGGCTTCGCATACTACAGTATCGGAAGGGAGGTAATCAATGGCTAAGCAAAGAGTATTAATTACAGGAGGCGCAGGCTTCCTGGGATCGCACCTTTGCGACCGGTTTATCAAGGAGGGGTTCCATGTTATTGCGATGGATAACCTGATAACAGGAGATCTTCGAAACATTGAACATCTTTTCAAACATCAGGACTTCGAGTTCTATCATCACGATGTATCCAAATACGTGCATATACCCGGTGAGTTGCATTACATTTTGCATTTTGCGTCACCTGCAAGTCCGATCGACTATTTAAAGATTCCTATTCAGACACTGAAAGTAAGTTCACTCGGTACGCACAATTTACTTGGGCTTGCACGAGCAAAGAAAGCAAGAATTCTTGTCGCATCGACGTCTGAGGTTTATGGTGATCCGCTGATTCACCCGCAGGTCGAAGAATATTATGGAAATGTAAATCCTATAGGACCTCGCGGTGTTTATGACGAAGCCAAGCGATTCCAGGAGGCAATCACTATGGCTTATCATACATTTCACAATCTTGAAACAAGGATCATACGCATATTTAATACCTATGGTCCACGCATGCGATTGAATGACGGAAGAGTATTGCCGGCATTTATCGGCCAGGCATTGCGGGGCGAGGATCTCACTGTTTTCGGCGATGGATCGCAAACGAGATCATTTTGTTACGTCGATGATGAGGTCGAAGGAATTTTTCGTCTCCTGATGTCCGACTATCATCTTCCAATGAACATTGGCAACCCAAATGAAATAACTATAGGTGATTTCGCGGAAGAGATCGTTAAGCTGACAGGCACAACTCAAAAGGTTGTTTATAAACCCTTGCCGCAGGACGATCCCAAGCAGCGACAGCCGGACATTACAAAGGCGAGAGCAAATTCTTGGTTGGGAACCAAAAGTATCACGGGCGGAAGGATTGAAGATCACGTATGACTACTTCAAGTCGCTTCCGAAAGAGGTTCTTTTCCAAAGAGATCATAAGAACTTCGAAAAATACATCCGATAGTATTGACGGATGGCGAAATGACGGCAAAGTAACAAGGCGGTTAAGATTTGGTGGATCGCATGTGATAAGCGCCGGTTCATGTATCCATTCTTATTGGATTATCAACTTTGACACGTGGATCTGCGCGTGAAAGCCGGAGATGCGTCAAGGTATCGACCAAAAGCGAAATATTTTTTTTGACAGGGATGATCCTTGGCGATTGGAGATTTACCTGAGTACATTTAGTGGCTTGCACGCACAATTGGATGATTATCGGCTTCGTTCTCGTGAAGGCCCGGTACCGCAGCAAGTCAGGTTCAATCGCAGAATGAGTAGCAAAATTTCCAGACAGAAAATCTCCAATCTGTTTTGCATGGCCTAAAAAAGATTATACTTTTGCGAAAGTTTCTTAGAAATTCGTAGAGGGGACAAATTAGTCCCCTCTTTGTTTATAGAAATTTTTCAGATGGACGCAGCAGAAGAAATCCGGAAAATTGCAGAGGGAAAACTGAAGGATTCCTCGCAATTCGTTGTGGATGTGATTGTGTCCTCAAAGCGCAAACCCCAGAAAGTAACTGTTGTTGTCGATGGAGATGCGGGTATAAGCATTGACGACTGCGCGGACATCAGCCGTGAGGTCGCTAAAGTCCTCGACGATTCTTTGGTGTTAACGGATAGTTATGTGCTTGAAGTGACAACACCAGGATTGGATCAGCCACTCAAGTTGCATCGGCAGTATAAGAAGAATATCGGAAGAAGAATGAGAATTAAAGTCTCTGATAAAGTTGTTGAAGGGAAGCTCGTCGGAGTAAGCGATAGCGGAGTAACAATTGAACAGGGAGACGGAAAAAAAATTGAGAAGTCCGTTGTGGAACTAAAATTCTCAGAAATCGATAAATCAATTGTGTTAGTTAGTTTCAAATAAGAGATAACCATGGATGCACATGAATTAATTCAGTCATTTGCTGAATTTGCCAAACAGAAGAACATCGACCGACCAACCATGATCAGGATATTGGAAGATGTATTCCGCAACATGATCAAAAAGAAGTACGGCTCTGATGAAAAGTTTGACATCATTGTCAATTCTGACAAGGGGGACTTGGAAATTTATCGCTTTCGCGAGATAGTAGATGATGACTCTGAGGACATTTGGGATTTTGACAAGATAAGCCTTACAGAAGCCCATAAGATTGAGCCAGATTTCGAAGTTGGAGAGGAGGTATCTGAACAGATCTTCATTGACGATTTCGGGAGAAGAGCCGTGACCACTGCACGTCAGACCTTAATCCAAAAAGTTAAGGATCTGGAAAAAGACATCTTGTTTCAAAAGTATAAAGACCTGGTGGGTGAAATTATCGCGGGTGAAGTATATCAGGTGTTGAGCCGTGAAGTATTACTGACCGATGCGGAAGGAAATGAAGTTTCAATACCAAGGTCGGAGCAAATTCAAAAAGATCGTTACAGAAAAGGTGAAAATGTACGCGCCATTGTGCATAAGGTGGAAATGGTAAACGGAAACCCGAAGATTATTCTTTCGAGAACGTCTCCGGTATTCCTGGAAAGGTTATTTGAGCAGGAGGTTCCTGAGGTCTATGATGGCCTGATTACCATTAAAAGGGTTGTCAGGGAACCGGGGGAAAGAGCAAAAGTCGCAGTTGAATCGTATGATGACCGAATTGATCCGGTAGGCGCTTGCGTCGGTATGAAAGGATCGAGGATTCACGCGATTGTGCGCGAGCTGCAGAATGAGAACATCGATGTGATTAACTACACAGAGAACCTGGAACTTTACATCCAGCGTGCGCTCAGTCCCGCAAAGATCGTATCCATTAAAGTTGATAAAGAAAACGGACGGGTGTCTGTGTATTTGAAGCCGGATCAGGTATCCCTTGCGATTGGAAAAGGTGGTCTGAACATTAAACTTGCTAGCCGTTTAGTTGGTTATGAGATAGACGTATTCCGTGAACTTGAGGAAGGCCAGTCTGAAGAGGATGTTGACTTGAGCGAGTTTGGTGATGAAATAGAGAACTGGGTAATTGACGAGCTGAACAGGATCGGCTTGGATACGGCCAAGAGTGTGCTGGCTCTTTCCAAGGAAGAATTGGTTCGCCGCACAGACCTTGAAGAAGAAACAGTCGAGGGAGTACTGAACATTTTGAAAAAAGAATTTGAATAAAGGGGTGTCCTGTTCGACGGATAAGCATGCGGACTAACCAGTGATTGGGACAATAAACGCGGGTTTGAAGCGTGGTAAATTTGGTCCGTGAGGCATAGGGTTTTAAAGTCATAAAAAACAGGCATATTTGAGTATGGCAGAAGAAAAATTGATCAGGTTGAGCCAGGCGGCGAGGAAGCTTAATGTGGGCCATAATACCATTTTGGAATTCCTTGCAAAAAAGGGCTTTGAGGTCGAAAACAACCCCAATGCCAAGCTCACTCCTGAGCAGGTTAATCTTTTGTCGAAGGAGTTTGCTTCTTCTGCTACGGACAAATTAGAGGCTTCCGGACTTTCAATCGGTGTTAAGCACTCGGAAAATATAGTTTTGGAGAAGGAGAAAGAATCAGCGAAGAAAAGGGTTGAGGATGAGGAAAGCAGCATAATGATTAAGAACCTTGGTTCCAAAGACGTTAAGGCTAAAGAGGAAGCCAAGCAGCAGCCGGAGAAGGTAGAACGAGAGAAAACGAAGCTTGAAGGAATCAAAGTTGTAGGCAAGATTGAGCTGGAGAAAAAGGCTGAAAAGGTTGAGGAAAAGCCTGCTGTCAAGCCGGAACCAGCCAAAGTTTCAAGCGAAGTTATCAAAGAGAGTAAGAGAAAAAGAGCCAGAAAAGAAGCCGGAAGAACCCAAAGTAGATTGCTGTGAAGAAGGAGGAGACCCCCGAAGAGAAGCAGCCGGAACAAGAGTTGATTAAGGGAAGGGCGGACAAACTTCAGGGATTGAAAGTTCTGGACAGAATTCAGCTTCCTGAAAAGAAAAAAGATGCACCCGTTGCGTCTTCTGACACACAAAAGGACAATAAAGGTAAGCGTCCAAGAAAACGGATTGGAACGGAGAACCAGGGTGGTCAACAGCAAGGATCACCTCCTAATAAGCCATCAAGACCTGCACCACAAGTTCAGCGGGGTCGCGGACCGCAACCCACGCGGACGCAAAAAGCTGAACCAACAGAAAAAGAAATTCAGGATCAAATAAGGGCGACGCTTGCCAAACTGAGCGGAGGAAATAAAAAAGCCACCGGTGCAAAGTACAGACGTGAAAAGCGTCAGGCGAACGTCGATGCTCAAGAGCAACAGATGTTGCAGGAGCAGGAGGCTTCAAAAACCCTTAAGGTTACGGAGTTCATTTCGGCAAATGATCTTGCCTCGATGATGAACGTCTCTGTAAACGATGTTATCTCGACATGTCTTAGCCTTGGTATGTTCGTTTCAATTAACCAGCGGTTAGATGCAGAAGCGATCACAGTTATAGCAGATGAATTTGGATATGCAGTTCAGTTCACTTCAGCAGAAGAAGAGCTTCAAGTTGAAGCAGGCAAGGATTCGGACGAAGATCTGCAACCAAGAGCTCCGATCGTAACGATTATGGGTCACGTTGACCACGGAAAAACGTCGTTGCTTGACTATATAAGAAATACCAAGGTAACTGCATCGGAGGCTGGCGGCATTACCCAGCACGTGGGTGCATATGATGTAATGACAAAGAGCGGTCATAAGATCGCCTTCCTGGATACACCTGGTCACGAAGCATTTACTGCTATGCGTGCGCGCGGTGCAAAACTAACCGACATCGCTATTATCGTGGTGGCTGCGGATGATGACGTAATGCCACAGACCAAAGAAGCTATCAATCACGCGCAGGTTGCCGGTGTCCCTATTGTTATTGCGATAAACAAGGTTGATAAGGCTTCGGCAAATCCTGAAAAGATCAGGGATTCACTCTCTAAGATCAACATCCTCGTTGAAGAATGGGGCGGAAAATATCAAAGTCAGGAGATTTCGGCGAAGACCGGCAACGGTGTTGAAGGGCTATTGGAAAAAGTATTGCTCGAAGCTGAATTACTTAACCTCAGGGCAAATCCTAACAGGATACGCAACTGGATCAGTCATTGAAGCATCTTTAGACAAAGGTCGTGGTTATGTTTCCACAATAATGGTGCAAACCGGTACGTTGCGCGTTGGTGATATTTTGTTAGCCGGTGCGAACCATGGTCGCGTGAAGGCGATGTTTGATGATACTGGTAAACGTGTAAATGAGGCTGGACCGGCTACCCCGGTCGTTGTGTTGGGACTTGACGGCGCTCCGCAGGCAGGGGAGAAAGTTACGGTGGTAGAAACGGATCGTGAGGCCAGGGAAATTGCCAATAAGCGGGGGCAGATCATGCGTGAGCAAAACATCCGCACCAAGAAGCACATTACACTCGATGAAATAGGACGACGTCTCGCCATCGGTAACTTCAAGCAATTGAATGTTATTGTTAAAGGTGATGTGGATGGTTCGGTAGAAGCTCTTACAGACTCGTTGTTAAAATTATCAACACAGGAAATTCAGGTAGCAATCATTCACAAAGGTGTAGGTCAGATTTCGGAATCCGATGTGTTGCTTGCGTCTGCATCGGATGCCATTATTCTCGGATTCCAGGTGCGTCCTTCCGGGGCTGCAAGACGAGTTGCTGAAAATGAAGAGATAGAAATTCGTCTTTACTCGATTATCTACGATGCGATTAATGACGTAAGAGCCGCAATGGAAGGTATGTTGGCGCCAGAGACAGAAGAAATCATTGTCGGAAATGCGGAAGTAAGGGAAGTCTTCAAGATATCCAAGGTTGGAACCATCGCGGGCTGTATGGTAACGGATGGATCAATCAAGCGCTCGAATCCTATGCGACTCATCCGTGATGGTATCGTTGTATATGCGGGCAAACTAGGTTCATTGAAGCGTCACAAGGATGATGCAAGCGAAGTAAAGACCGGGTTTGACTGCGGTATTGGTATTGACGGCTTTAATGACATGCAGGTTGGAGACGTAATTGAAAGTTACGAACAGCGCGAAGTGAAGCGTACGCTTTAGTCCCACCTTCCCATTATAACCCAAACTTTAATCCCTGTTTCATAGCGCGTTCATACTTGCGCTGATCAAAGCGATAAAGAAATGGTGCTTTATGCGCTCCACCTGTCTTTCGTTCTTCCAACCGTTCAAGAATATCGAGCGCAAGGATCTTCTTCTGGAAGTTTCTTCTATCAATTGGTTTATTCAGAATGGTTTCATAAAGCCGCTGCAATTCCGGCATGGTAAATTTGGGTGGTAATAAATCTTTGCCAACTGGGTAGTCGTTAAGATTTAAACGGAGTGATTGAAGTGCCTTTTCGAGAATTTGATTGTGATCAAGAATCAGTGGAGGTACTTTATCAATATCCCACCAAGAACAAGCTTCGGAAAATTCGTCGGGTTCGGGGACAACTTTTGAAAATTCGACCAAAGCCCAATACCCAACAGTGACAAAACGTTCCATGAACCAACTCGGTTTGCGTATGTCTTTCGGTTTGGAGATACCGTGTTTCCTTCGATCGCGATGGGGATCTCCAAACGTATAGAATTGCTGGAGATAAACATTATCCAATCCGGTACGGGATTGCAGGACGCGTATCGCCGCTTCTTCAATATGTTCATCTCGATAAATAAATCCACCAGGCAGGCACCAACGCTTACTCTCTTTCCACTGTAACAAAAGCACCTTGAGCTCGTTCTCGTGAAACCCAAAGATCACGTTGTCAATAGATATGTGCGGCAGGAAGTACTTGTGACCCGTTTCCCATAATACCTGCCTGGAGAGTGCCGGACGTCTTTTTGCCATGGCACTAAGATAAATATAATGAGCTTTCTCAAAAAAATTCAGCAGTTCATTCGAACACAGTGCTGATGATAATCTGCGTATCATAGTTTCACGGGACTTGTTCATTGAGTCAATAGTGGTGTTACTGGTAACGCATCTATCAATAGTAGATTTCCGTGTATAGCGTAACCGTTAACCTCGTTATAGACACAACGTAAAAACAAAAAAAGCCTTGTCAACCGACAAGGCTCCTCTCTTTTGCAAGCAGAGAGTTTGGAATATTTTCAAAATCTAGAACTGCACAGTCGGAGCATTTTCTGCGCCCTGAGAGGCTTCAAAATATCCTTTCGGCGTAAATCCATACATACCGGCAAGCATATTAGTTGGAAAACGCCTGATATACTCATTGTACGGCTGTACAACTTCATTAAATCTATTGCGTGCCACTGCAATTCGGTTTTCTGTTCCTTCCAGCTGAGCTTGCAGGTCCAGGAAGTTCTGATTTGCTTTTAGGTCGGGATAATTCTCGGCAACCACCAACAGGCGGCTTAAAGCAGAACCAACATTATTTTGTGCTTGTTGAAATTGTTGAAGCTGCTCGGGTGTAATGTTGCTCGGGTCAATTTTTACCTGGGTTGCGCTCGCCCTGGCCTCGATAACTTTGGTCAGAGTCTCTTGTTCGAAATCAGCATATCCCTTCACTGTATTGACAAGGTTTGGGATCAAATCAGCACGACGCTGGTATTGACTTTCTACCTGAGCCCATTCTTTGGAAATTGTTTCCTGAAGTCCCACCATTTTATTGTAGCGACCAGCGAAAAAGCCATAAAGGATGAATCCAGTGACGGCGATGACCCCGATTATAATTAGTCCTTTTTTCATATTATAAATTTAACGTTTTAATTAATGTATTGATTACGTAGCGCTTTCCATCATTCTTTCAGCGCTATCAGCTATCCGAAGTTGTTCAACAAATTCGTCAAGGTCTCCGTTCATAACGGCCGGGAGATTGTGTTGGCTAAACCCGATCCTATGATCAGTAACCCTGCTTTGTGGATAGTTATAAGTTCTGATCTTTTCAGATCTGTCGCCCGTTTTCACAATAGACTTTCTCGTTGCCCCGATTTCCGCCTGTTGTTTTTCCAGCTCAATCTCAAACAGTTTTGTTTTTAACATTTGGAGAGCGCGCTCACGGTTAGCATGCTGCGACCGCTCAACCTGACAAGTAATAACGATCCCTGAAGGCTTATGCGTTAGTTGGACTTTAGTTTCAACCTTGTTCACGTTCTGTCCACCCGCACCGCTTGATCGTGCTGTTTGATATTCCAGGTCGGCAGGACTGATCTCAATAGAAACGTCCTCCACTTCGGGCATTACAACGACCGAAGCTGCCGATGTATGCACCCTTCCCATTTGTTCTGTCGCCGGCACCCTTTGCACGCGATGGACTCCAGACTCAAACTTTAAGAGGCCGTATACTCCTTCACCGGCAATACTGCAGATCACTTCCTTATAACCACCCGCTGTCCCTTCAGTTACATCCAGAACGGTCATCTTAAGTCCACGCTTCTCACAGAAACGCTGATACATCCTCCAAAGGTCACCCGCGAAAATGGCCGCTTCATCTCCGCCAGTTCCCGCGCGGATTTCTAACATGACATTTTTATCGTCGTTTGGATCCTTAGGGATAAGCAACTCCTTTAATTCGGTTTCAATGCTTTCAACCTTTGGAGAAAGGTCATCGATCTCCATTTTGGCTATTTGTCGAATCTCCTCGTCCTTTTCTTTTTGTAATATCTCCTTTGCCTGCTGCAGGTGATTGCGCACATCCTTTAACTGCTTGTATTTTACGACGATCTTCTCGAGGTCCCGGTACTCTTTGCTGAGCTGGGAAAACTTCTTCATATCCTTCATTGTCTCGGGCTGCGCGAGCAACAGACCAACGTCTTCGAAACGGAGCTTTATTTCCTCGAGTTTTTCAATCATAAACCTATAATCAACCGGCAAAGTTAAATAAAAAGTCGATAGCAGTTATTGAAATGATGTCGATGGTGATAAAGACGAATTTGCAGTTCGGATATTGTTTTTCCCGCCGGGCTTGCAATTCAGGACTTGCGCCATGAACTTTGAATGTATGAAACCATGGATTTTAATTGTACCGGTATTATTGATGGCATGCGGGGGCTCGCTTTCAGATGATCAGAGGAAGAGATTGCATGAAGGGATTGACAAACAAAAGATCGTAAAACTGAGTGATTCCGAAATAATGTCTGCTGCCCTTGACCAGGGCAGGGTGATCTTCGAAGCACTTGCCAAACTAAAGTTTGATTCCTCCAAAGTCGATTCCATTGCAGAAAAATATGAAGTGAAGATCCGGTGGCTAACGCCTGGGACGAATAGCGCTTTGGAAGTCGAAAATCAACTCATAGAGGCGTACGTTGTTGGGGCTGAAACCGGTTCGATCCAGGATAACGTGCAGGGATTGCATGGTCCCAATACGACTGATTATGATTCACTTTTGTATTCCCGACCAGTAGTGACACCGATGCCCGACGGTGCTGTGAACGTTGAAGGTGTTTGGAATATTTATATGGCAAAAAAGACCATAATTCTTTCCGCGGCGCGGACGCAATAATTCTAACGTTTTGGGACGCGCTTATAACGCCAGCATTCTACGAGATGATCATTAACGAGACCGCACGCCTGCATATGTGAATATATTACCGTGCTTCCCACGAATTTGAATCCGCGCTTGATCAGATCCTTACTCAGAAGATCTGATTCCTTTGTCGTCGGTGGCACTTCTTTTATGCTTTTCCATTTGTTGACAATCGGCCTTCCGTTCACAAAACTCCAGATGTACTTGTCAAAGCTTCCAAATTCCTTTTGTACTTCCAGGAATCGCTTAGCATTGTTGACGGCAGCATTAACTTTCAGTCTATTTCTAACGATGCCAGGGTCCTGAAGTAACTTTTCAATCTTCGCCGTGGAAAACCTGGCAACTTTCGCTGCATCAAAACCCGCGAATGCCTTTCGGTAATTTTCGCGCTTTTTCAAGATCATCGACCAGCTCAATCCGGCCTGAGCTCCTTCCAACAGAAGAAACTCGAAATGTACTCTGTCATCATGTACGGGTACCCCCCATTCCTTGTCGTGGTATTGAATGTATTCTTCAAACTTTAAGCACCAAGGGCATCTGAACTTTTCCTGATTAGGCATAGTCAATCGATTACTGAAAATGTTACACTATCAAATCTATTAAAATTGTTACTTTTATTTCCCGCGGTTGAACTTCCCGCTGGAATCCTTAATGTCTAAAAATCTAAACTCAATATCAATGAAAAGCGCCGTCCTGATTTTTCTTGGAGTAACATTAACAACATTGACCGCGTTCAGTCAAAAGGTTGACTTTGACAAAAAACTAAAAGAGCTGGGGATAGTATTATCTCCGCCATCTAAGCCTGTCGCGAATTATGTGAAGGCTGTGAGGGTGGGCAATTTGTTATTTCTTTCCGGGCACGGGCCTACCAAAGCCGATGGGTCCAACATAACAGGAAAAGTTGGAAAGGACCTGACGGTGGAACAAGGATATGAAGCTGCAAAGCTTACCGCGGAGGGATTGATATCAACCCTGAAAGCCGAACTCGGGGATCTCAATAAAGTGAAGCGCGTAGTCAAGGTAAACGGATGGGTGAATTGTTATCCTGATTTTGCGGATCAGCCAAAGGTTATCAATGGATGTTCAGACCTTATGGTCGCTCTCTTTGGTGAAAAGGGTAAACATGCGCGGGCCGCTATGGGTGCCGTTGCACTGCCATCGAATATTGCCGTTGAAATTGAAATGGTGGTTGAAGTGGAATAAAATCCGATCAGCTTAACTACGCTACTTAATCCATTCGTAAACGGTGTAGTGGGAGCCGTCCATTCCCATTGCGGAATACACTTTCATTGCGCGCTCATTGGACTTGTCTACGTAGAGACGAAGAGCAATCAGATTTGGATCCTTCTTTATCATCGAAATGACGTTGTCATACATCATTTTGAAGATCCCTTTTTTGCGGTGGGACTCCTTAACATAAACAGATTGAAGCCACCACACCATTCCATTTTTCCAGTCGCTCCATTCGTAAGTGATCATATGGCAGCCCACGACCTCGTCGCCGTCGCTTGCGATGTAATAGAGACCTTTGCCAGGATCGGCGAACATTGCTTCCATCCCTTTTCGAAGGGTTGACGAATCGAGTGTCACTTCCTCCGACTCATAGGCAAGCCGTTGTTGGAAATCAATCAAAATGTCGATGTGTTTCGGCAGCGCTTTTTGAATTGTAATCATATTCCTATCCTAATGCTTGAGTGATATCATCGATGAGGTCCTGTGTTTCTTCTATTCCTGTTGAGAAGCGCACAAGATTGTCTGTAACGTCGATGGCAAGACGTTCCTTCGCGCTCATTTTGGAGTGGGATGTCTTTGTCGGCGAAGTCACGGTGGTCTCAACGCCACCGAGACTGATTGCCCGTTTTATCAATTTCAGGCGACTCATGAAGCGGTGTGCATCATCTTTTACTTCGAATGACAACATTCCGCCAAAGCCCCCTGTCATTTGAGCCTTAGCAATAGAATGGCCGGGATGTTCAGGTAGTCCCGGATAAAAAACCCGACCTATACGGCTGTCTTGTTGCAGGAATCTTGCAATAGACATTGCATTGTGATTTTGCTGACGTACCCTCAACACGATAGTCTTCAGGCTGCGTTCTACAAGCCAGCATGTATGGGCATCCAATGATCCACCAAAGTGTATCGCGCTGTTCCAGATGTTTTGAAGCAATTTTTTTGACGTAACAACGACCCCACAACAGATGTCGCTGTGGCCACCGATATACTTAGTGCCACTATGTGCCACGATATCGATCCCGAAGTTTAGGGGATTTTGATTTACAGGAGAGGCGAACGTATTATCGATTATAGTGATGATACCGTGTTTTTTTGCAATGTCCGCAACTGCTTTGATATCAGTGATCTTGAGCGTTGGATTCGACGGAGTTTCGATGTAGATCAGCCGCGTTTCGGGACGGATTGCTTTTTCGAAATTTGTGGGATCCGAAGCTTCAACCATTGTATACTCCATCCCATAACGGGGTAATTCATTTACGATTGCGTGATGAGTTCCTCCATACAATTCGCTTTGAAAGATGGCATGATCGCCTTTTTTCAGAACGGAAAACATCGAAGTAAGAATTGCAGCCATGCCCGAACTGAGTACCATTCCATCTTCGCCATTTTCCAGTGCACAAACTTTTTCAACGACAGCTTTTTGGTTAGGGGTGTTAAAGTAACGTGGGTATAGCGTTGCAGGCACGTTTTCATAATCATAGGCAGATGACGGAAAGATCGGTGTGACTGTTCCTTTGAATTGACTATCACCTGGTGATCCTGCGTGAACGCTTTCAGTCAATTTTGAAAATTTCTTTTGTTCCATTATTGATTTTGAAGAACGGCAAAGATAGTGGTAGAGGTCGCTTGTAAAAATTTCAAAAAAAAAATTCTAAACCTTTCATCACAGCTTTAGCTCGTCAACCACCTTCATTGGCTAATTTTTGGTTAGGCGTTGTAGAAATTGTACTGTTGCATGATACAGACGGACTACTTATTTGAACGTTCAGGCGTACTCTCCTTCTTAAACTCATATTCGTGAAATGACACTCGAACACTTTCTTTTCATCCATAATGCTCAGTTAGTACTGTCTCTGATAATTCTGATAATGTCTGTGGTTTACTTCAGGAAGCGGACCATTGAGACAAAAATTATCGCATTGCATTTTTTATTGTCGTTTGCACCAATTCTCGTAATATATTTTTTAGGGCTGAGGGGCAAACTCGTGAATATTCCGCAGAATTTGTACCTGCTGGTTCAGATGTTTACACTGAGCTTATTATTCGCTATCGCCCTGGGGAAAAAGTACAGGAATCTGCTGCTTGGTGTAGGATTCCTTTATGCAGTGTTCTGGTTCATCAATTTTTTATTCATTCAGAAGGACGAGTTTAATACTTACACCAAAGCGTTTGGTTCAATCATCTTCATTTTCTACTGTCTGCTGTATTACTACCGGCTACTCATTGACTTGCCGGTGCAGGAGCTTCAACGGGTACCAATGTTTTGGTATATCACTTCGAACCTCGTTTATAATGCCGGCACTTTGTTCTTGCTATTGTTTACAACCTACCTGGTCGAAGTTTTAAACAATGATCTATTGATTTACTGGAGTTTTCATAACATCTTGGATATTATTCAAGATTTACTGATTATGTTGGGGTTATGGCAGGACCTTCGGAATATCAGGTTGCACTCATAATTATCGTTGGAACAGCTGCTATGTTAATGTTGTCTGGTACCATTGTCCTCTTTATGGTTATTTATCAAAAAAAGATGATTCAGGAGCAGTTGAAACGTCAACAGCTCGAGCTAGGATACCAGCAGAAGTTGATGGAGGCTGCGTTGGAATCGCAGGAAAATGAACGACGCAGATTGGCCGGAGACTTGCACGACAGCATAGGAGGGATGCTTTCAACCATCAGAGTCGGACTGACATCCATAGGCAGACAGATCGATCACCCCGAAATCATCAATCAGCCTAAGCAAATGCTGGACGATACTATTAGCTCGGTTCGCAGAATAAGTCTTGATCTCATGCCCCCAACTTTAGAGAGGTTTGGATTGACGTTTGCCATAAAAGAACTATGCGAACGACTCCAGCTGGCCGCGTAACGTTCCTGTGGTTTTTCATGAAGGTGAGGAGGCTCGAAATCTGTCTCACAGCACGCAATTAATGATCTTTCGTGTAGCTCAGGAATTGATAAATAACGCGGTCAAGCACGCGAATGCATCTGCGATCCACGTGACAGTGGCAGGAACAGATAAATTTGAACTGATCGTTGAGGATAATGGAACGGGTTTCGACGTTGAATCCGTCCGTCAATATTCGAAACAACGCACTGGGCTCGGGCTGTTTAATATTGAGAACCGTGCCCGTGTCTTGAATGCCACGCTGCAAATAGAAGCTTCGAAGAAGAAAGGAAGCAAGATAACCATGACCATGCCGCTATGAAATCTATGTACAGAGTTTACATCGCGGATGATCACACACTTTTCAGGAAGGCAATGGTCAACCTGCTGCACACCTTCGAAGGAGTCTCCGAAGTTAAAGATGCTGAAAACGGAAAAGAGCTGCTTGCGCTGATTAAGAATAGTCCGCCGGATGTGGCAATCGTCGATTTGCAAATGCCGATCATGGATGGCTCGGAAACATGTGAGAACATCATTAACAAGTATCCAGATGTAAAAATCATAGTGCTTACAATGCACGACAGTGGTAAATTCGTTCTTCACATGATGGAAATGGGAGTCCACGCTTTTCTTCTGAAGAATTCGGAACCTGAGGAGTTGGAGAAAGCTATTTACGCGGTCGTACAAAAGGATTTTTATCACAATGAGCTCGTTGCTTCGGTGCTCCGAAAGAATGTGAAGGAGAAAAAGACGCGTACAAAACATTTGTTCGAGCCTGTTGAATTAACGGAAAGAGAGAATGAAATTTTGCTTCTCATTTGTCAGGAGCTTACCATGAAAGAGATAGGGCAACGGCTATTTTTAAGCGAAAACACAGTTCGAAATCACCGGGTAAACATCATGGAGAAAATAGGGGTAAACAATATCGTGGGCCTCGTAAAGTATGCCTACGAATCCGGCTTGGTGAAATAATTCTGCAAAATCATCCGTAGTACAATTCTACTATTTTTCAGATCCCTGAATTCAGGGAGCCGACTGGCAAAATCACGTTTCAAATTAATTGTGCGCGTAATTTTTTGCATCGTCACAAAACGAGCAGCGCTCACAGCCCAATTTTTTAAGAACAATATTTTGCATTATGCGATCTTACAAATCAGAAATTTGGAATTTGATTTTGAAGTAATACAACCTACTTAACGATCATGAAGATCCTTGTGGTTCACAGGCAGACAAAAACCGTTGATCGAATTAAGTCGGTGCTTAGCAGTTGCAACCCCGTTGTGCTCCATACTGAATCTGGTTTGGATGGGCTCCTAACCTCGCGAATCGAACATTTCGATGTAATAATCTGCGGCACTGACCTGCCTGTGGTCACAGGTTTTGAGATGATCCGCTCGGTGCGGACCAACTCTATAAACCGACAGACTCCCGTCATAATTTTGTGCGATGAAATTGATGAAAGGACCACGCACCTTGGGCAGGCGCTGGACGTTATGGCAATGATTCCAACCAAAGACGTTGATGCCCGGCTTAGCGACCTTGTCGCGCAGCAAGTTAAAGTAATGCCAGACAAGAGGTGGAGCGAGCTGGCGCCCAGTTCAAAAATCTAATAGAATTTCCCCGTTTACAGGAATAGTTGGTAATAGTTAAACAACCACTCAACCCGGGCGTTCTGCCCGGGTGGGTAACTTTGCAGTCTCACATAAAATCACGTGAACACGGCTAAACGCGAGAGCGAGTTATTGTTCCTTCTTGTCTTTTATCAAATCGCTAAACAAACTGTTGAATAGCGAAAGGATAAGACTGAACGCCAGGGCCCACCAAAATCCATCGACATCAAATCCTGGAGTTAAGAAGTCAACCAGGAGAATTACCAATGCGTTAATAACAAGAAGAAATAATCCCATCGTGAGGATCGTAATTGGTATTGTAAAAATGATGAGGAGAGGTCTGACAAAAATATTCGCCAGGGATATGATGACGGCTACAAGCAATGCGTAACCGTAATGATCGACATGAACTCCCGGCAGGAGGTATGCCGTCAATAGCACCGCGAGACCAGAAAGGAGAAAACGGATGATTCCATTCATTTTTCAGTTATTTAAAATTGGTTGAATTTCTGCTTTTAGGTTCAAAAGTCAAATTCTAACTTACACCCATGTACGCGATTGTTGATATTGAGACGACGGGAGGATACGCAGAAAATCATCGCATTACCGAAGTAGCTATTTACCTGCACGACGGCTTACAGGTAACAGAGTCATTTCACACGCTGATAAATCCGGGGAGGAACATCCCATATTATATCACGGGACTTACGGGCATTACCACTGAGATGGTCCTTGATTCGCCCCAATTCGAAGAAATCGCAGAGGATTTATTCAAACGACTGGAAGGCAAGATTTTCGTGGCGCATAATGCGCATTTTGATTATTCCTTCCTTAAGAAAGAATTTGAGCAAGTTGGGATCAATTGGCAATCCAAAAAGCTGTGCACAGTACGACTTAGCAGAAAGATCATCCCGGGACTTAGGTCGTACAGCCTTGGAAGCTTAGCGGAGAGTTTAGGGATTGAGATCACCAACCGGCACAGAGCCGGGGGCGATGCGGCCGCTACCGCAAAGATCTTTGATCAACTTCTGCGGCGCGATCGCGACGGTTACATTATCAAAGTGCTTAAGCGCAATTCAGGAGAAACGATCCTGCCTCCCAATCTTGCGAAAGAAGAATTCGACAGGCTTCCTGCGCTCCCAGGAGTATACTATTTTCTCAACGCTAACGGCAATGTTATTTATGTTGGCAAAGCGATCAATATCAAAAAAAGAATTGCCGGACATTTTACGGGGGACGCACGCGAATGGAGCCGATCAAAGATCCGGAATGAAATACATCATATCACCTATGAGTTAACAGGCAACGAGTTGATAGCTCTTATCCTTGAGTCACAGGAAATCCGAAGGCTATGGCCCAAGTATAACCAGGCGCAAAAGTTCCGTGTAGAGGAGTGGGGTGTGTTTGACTATGAGGACCGTAATGGCTACCTGCGATTTTCGGTCAACGTAGTAACGAGAGGATCACGTCCGCTGGTAAGGTTCAGCACAAAAGGAGAAGCTTGGAACTTTCTTTGGGAAAAGGTTCGCGATTACGAGTTGTGTCCGAAGCTTTGTGGTTTGCAACTCTCAAAAGGTTTGTGTTTTGATTATCAGTCGGGTGGATGCCACGGTGCGTGTATGGGCATTGAATCCGTGAAACATTACAATGCGCGGGTTGAGCAAGCAATTCGTGCCTTCAGAGATGAAGGCGACACAGTTGCCATTATCGGAAAGGGAAGAAACATCGGCGAGCAGTCCTTGGTACTGGTTGAACGAGGCGCTTATGTCGGGTTTGGATTTTTTGATCGCGAGGCGTCAATTAGCGACTTCGAATCGGCAAAGAATTATATAAAGCCAAGCATTGAAACGAGAACTCGTTCAAAACCTTATCAACTCCTACATAACCAATCCAAGAGGTTTGGAAGTAGTTGTGTTCTAAACTTCACTTTGGTTGGCGTCCTTCAACGCCAGGATACAGCTCCGGTACGGGGTCGCTGACAAATGCTTCTTTGGTCTCTACATTCATCATCGATAACACGCCAGACCAGCCTGCCCCAGTATCCATCAGCCATATCCCGCATGTATTCAGGGGATGCTTTAAAAGTATAGGCGTATGACCAACGTAAACCTCATCGAAAGCTGTAAGTTTTCTATTGATGTTTTGTTTGTAGAGTGCCGTTGCCTGCTGAACTAAACTTCTATCCCAAAGGAACGTGTCCAGATCCTGTTGTTCAAGTGGCTTTCGTGGGTCTATTCCAGCGTGGACAAACAGCCTGTTGTTTTCGAGAAAATAGGGTAGCGCTTTGTGAAAGAAGTTTACGTGGGTTAAAGGAACGCCGTCGGCATACGACTTGACAGTTGCATTGCCACCTTGGCTCAGCCAGATACTTTCGGCCTTACCCGATTGCATCCAATTGTACATCCAGAAATCATGATTCCCCAGGATGTACGTGATTTTCTTCAATTGCAGTAGGTAATCGACACACTGTTTTGTCTCCGGCCATCCGTCGCAAACGTCTCCGAGGCAGATCAGGTGGTCTTGCTCTTCAAGTCCCGATTTCTCAATACACTGCCGCAAAGCGCGGTAAGCACCGTGAATATCGCCGATTACGAAAGTTCTGCTCACGCCATTGAACTGTTAATGGTCACATTCTGTCAAAAATTCAGAACCTATTTGACAATAATTACGCTATTTTTGACGGTTATAAAGATAAAATATACATGGAAGCGGTAGCTATTCAGAAGCACGAAGAGCACAAGGAAAAGATCAAACAAGTATATGACGAGGTAGCGAAGGTTGTCGTCGGCCAGGAGTATATGGTCAATCGTTTGATGATAGGACTCTTCACTAACGGACATGTGCTATTGGAAGGTGTTCCAGGGCTGGCAAAAACCCTTACGGTGAGCACACTTGCACAGGTTCTGCATCTTGATTTTCAACGCATTCAATTCACGCCAGACCTCCTCCCAGCCGACCTTGTGGGAACGATGATATACAATCAGAAGGACGGGAAGTTTGAAGTAAAAAAGGGACCGATCTTCGCCAACATAATTCTTGCGGATGAGATCAACAGGTCGCCAGCGAAAGTGCAGTCAGCCTTGTTGGAAGCCATGCAGGAAAAGACGGTTACCATCGGCGAGACCACCTTCAAGCTCGATAGACCGTTTCTTGTAATGGCCACACAAAACCCCGTGGATCAGGAGGGAACATATCCGCTTCCTGAAGCACAGGTTGACCGTTTTATGATGAAGGTGTTTGTGGACTATCCTACGAAAGAGCAGGAGATGGAAATCATGAGACGGATTTCAAACATGAAATTTGATTTCACGGTAGGAACGGTTTTAAGCAAGGACGACATTTTCGCAATAAGAGATCAGGTCAATAGAGTAAAGATCTCGGAGTCTCTTGAACGCTATATCATCGAACTGGTGTATGCCACAAGAAATCCGCTTGATTACAAGCTCGCGGAACAAGCACAGTATATACAATTCGGTGCTTCCCCCCGGGCGAGCATAAATCTTAATCTTTCAGCCAAGGCGTTGGCTTATATGGAAGGAAGGGATTATGTGCTGCCTGAGGATATTAAGGAAGTGGCGCGTGATGTCATGAATCACCGGATCATTCTTAACTACGAGGCTGAAGCCGATAACGTAAGAACGGCGGATATCATTAAGGCTATTCTCAACAGGGTGCCTATCAGCAAATAAGATTCCATCAATTTCCTTTTTCACATCATTTCATTTTGTTACGGCGACGTTACGCGCATTAAAGAATTTGTAATAATTGTTAACCGTTTTTCGCACAACTCTCTGATGGTCAACGTAATAGAGATGAACTTTTTCGCTATCGATATATCTCAACCCGCGGGCTAAGCTGCTATTAACAATTTGGTAACAAAGGCATAGGCATGGGGTAATATTAGAGTTTGACTTTTGCAACAAACGATAAAATATGTTGCGCAGAGTTCTACTTTCTCTTGCTTTTCTAACCATAACAATACTTAGTTGGGCACAAAACGGAACCATTAGCGGTAACGTCACGGATGGAAAAACTAATGAAGCCATTATTGGCGCTAACGTCTATATACAAGGAACTCAGGTAGGTTCTGCCACTGATATTGAAGGCAATTTCTCAATTGCAAATGTTAAGCCTGGCACTTACAGTTTGGTCATATCGTTTGTTACTTACAAATCACACGTCATTCCCGATGTAGTTGTTGAAAGTGGAAAGATATCAGAGATAAAAGTTGCCATGCAGGAAGATGCCACAGAGCTTCAGGAAGTTGTGGTAACTGGAACGCGTGAAATAAACAACGATCTTACCCTGATCAACGCAATCAAAGAAAGCAAGCTCGTCGTGAGTGGTATTTCTGCCGAACAGATTGTTCGATTGCCAGATAAGGACGCAGCCCAGGTAATGCAGCGTGTTTCCGGAGTGACAATTTCAGACAACAGATTTGTGCTTGTTCGTGGTGTCCCTGAGCGGTACAACCAGGTGATGATCAACGGTATCATCGGCCCAAGCACAGAGATTGACCGCCGTTCATTTTCATTTGATTTAATTCCGGCCGGTGCGATCGATCAGGTGTTGTTATATAAATCTGGCGCTGGCGAACTGCCAGGCGATTTTGCTGGAGGCGTAATAAAGGTTATAACCAAGAAGCCAGGAAATGACAGGTTCTTCAATTTCGGTGTAAACTTCGGATACAGATCCAATACTACGGGAAAGGAACACCTTTATACACAAGGCAGCTCAACGGACTGGCTTGGCTTTGATGATGGATTCAGAGAACTGCCTTCGAATTTTCCTACAACCGCGTCATTGAAAAGCACTGCGCGAAATTCAAGTCAACGAGAACGCGCCGGAAAATCACTGACTAATAATTTTGGATATAAGTCGCGTAACGCTCCTGTCGATATGGGGTTGAATTTTTCGCTGTCACTTCCGTTTTCAGTTGGAAACATTCAATTCAACAACGTTACCGCCGTATCATATTCTAACAGTTACCAATATTATGCTGCAGACTTCAAGCGGTATAACAGCTTCGACGCGACATCGGCAGTAGAACGTTTTTCATTTCAGGACAATTTCTACTCCAATGATGTGCGAATAAACGCTGTGCATAATTGGTTGATCACGTTCAGTGATCGTTTCAGAGTTGAGTTCAAGAACCTGTTTGTACAGTTGGGAGAGAATGAGACGACACAGCGTATTGGAACCGACTTTGTCCAGCTCCCTAATTACGACCGGAAAAATTATGCTTATCATTATCTGAGTCGCACAATCTATTCTGGACAGCTTGAGGGTACTCATGACTTTGGGCCAACAGAATCGTCGTCCCTTAATTGGGTGTTCGGATATAATGACGTTGTCCGGAACGAACCTGATTATCGTCGCTTCAGAACTCTTCGGGACAAAGCCTTTGAAGGAACAGAAGAACCTTTCATCATGCAACTTCCGCCGGCAGGTAACCTTTTTGAGACAGGTCGATTCTGGAGCGACTTAGCTGACAAAGGATATTCTCACGGATTGAATTTTGAGAAGAAGTTTGGTGACAAAGCGAACAAACGAACCGCCACCATAAAAGCCGGATATTTTGCCGAATACAAAACGAGATCCTTCAATGCCCGGTATCTGAATTATCTCTATCCCGACGGACCTGATTTTGATCCAGCTATTGGAGAAGAGTTGCGTCGTTTGCCCCTGGACATAATATTCGATCCTTCAAATATCAAAAAGAAAGATGGCTTTGTTATTGAAGAAGGGACAACATCACAGGACTCCTACGAAGGAAAGAACATACTTGGAGCGGCATACATAAGCGGATCCTTCCCACTTGGAAAGTTTGATATTTCTGCCGGTTTCCGGGGAGAATACAACGTCCAGCAGCTTACTGCGATCTCCAACACCGGCTTAGTTGAGGTGGACAATCCGGTCTTTGCACCTCTTCCAATGCTGAATATGGCCTATAACTTAACTGACCGGTCATTGATGAGAATAGCGTATAGCCGTACAGTTAATCGCCCGGAGTTTCGCGAATTGGCGCCGTTCCTTTACTATCAATTTGAATACGAGGCCGGAATCTTTGGGAATCCGGACCTGAAAACTGCATTCATTAATAACATCGATTTAAGGTGGGAAATGTATCCTAATCCTGGAGAAATGTTTAGCGTAGGTGGTTTCTACAAGGATTTCAAAGATCCTATCGAAACGTATTTACAAATCACAACAGAGACGCCTCAACTTTACTTTGATAATGCGACGAGTGCATACAGCTTTGGATTTGAGTTCGAGTTCAGAAAAAGCCTCGCTAGCCTGGGAGTTTCCAAACTCCTGAGAAATACTTCAGTTAATCTGAATGCCTCATGGATTGAAAGTCAGGTAGACATCGGGACTCAGGCAACCAATCAAATTCAAAACCGCCCGCTACAAGGACAATCGCCGTACATCATAAACACAGGTCTTTACTACAGCGACGATGAGACTGGATTCTCAGCAAATATTGCGTACAATGTGTTTGGTCCTCGTATTTTTTCTGTGGGAGACAAAGTATTCCCATCATGGTGGGAGCTTCCGCGTAATTCCCTGGATATTCAGGTAGCAAAAACATGGGCTAAGCGCTTCGAAACAAAATTCAATGTCCAGAATGCGCTAAATGCAGCGTATCGTATTTATCAGGATAATAATAGCGACAACGAGATCCAAGACCAGGAAGCGGTGATTCAACGATATAAGGTTGGGACACAATTCGCCATCAGTCTTTCCTACAAGCTATTAAAACCAAATTAGTGAAGGCCCCCGCGGTATTACAAGCCTGCTTCATGAGTAATTGGAGCAGGCTTGTTTGCTTGTTAACAAATCGTGAATATGATAACACTGCCATAACGAATTGTTAATCCGGTAGTAACCGGTTCGCAGATGACCTCAACTAATTTTGGCGCTCGACCTATAAACTTTCAAACCACAACGACAATGAAAAAAATATTTAAGCTCCTGTCATTCCTGGCAGTGCTATCATCGATTATGTTCATTCAAGGTTGCGACGAAGAGACCACTGGTCCCGCCCCTACCGTCTCGTTAGATGCAACTAGTGGCCAGGCGATTCCTGGAGGTACAGTAACTGTTAACGCAACTGTAAGCGCACCCAATGGTGGCGATATATTGATCGCGTACGTCGGAGGCACGGAGGTAGAAGCGTACGACATGGCGGGCGCCGCAGACTTTACACAGGCATTCGCATATAATGTGCCAGCAAATGCAGTTATAGGTTCTACAATCATAATATCTTTTCAGGCAACAGATTCCAAGAACTATCCTTCAGCTATTGCGAATTATACTCTCACCGTTGGGGACCCTGTAAATGTACTTACGGGCATACTTGCCAACATGACGCTCGAAGCGGGAAAACCGTATTTGATCAAAGGACAAACTTTCATTCCTACTGGAGTTACATTGACAATTCCTGCCGGAACAGTAATTAAGGGTGACAAGGCTTCAAAAGCTGTATTGGTGGTTCAACCAGGTGGTAAGCTTGTAGCGAACGGAACGTCAACTAACCCAGTAGTATTTACATCCGCTCAGTCAGTTGGCGAAAGAGACCGTGGTGACTGGGGTGGTATCGTGCTTCTTGGAGATGCCTGGGTAAACCAAACAGGTCTTCCTGCTATCGAAGGTATTACGCCTTCTCAGACTTATGGCAACATTACAAGTCCTTCCACTAACGAAGCTAATAATGCGGGCACATTGACCTTTGTGAGGATTGAATACGCAGGTATAGAGCTTACGCCAAATAACGAAACAAACAGCTTGACTATGGGAGGCGTTGGCAGCGGAACAACCATTGATCACGTTCAGGTTTCATTTGGTGGCGACGATGGATTTGAGTGGTTTGGTGGTAGTGTTAACGCAAAATACCTTGTGTCACTTTCAACGTGGGATGACGACTTTGATACAGACTTTGGATACGCTGGTAACGTTCAGTTCGCTTTGGCTGTACGCAATCCATTCTTCGCTGACCAGTCAGGTTCGAATTGTTTCGAAAGCGACAATCAAGCTAACGCGAACGACACCCCTCAAGGAGCGGCTGGTTATACACGCGGTGTGTTCTCTAATGTAACAGTGCTTGGTCCACGCGAAACGAATAGCAGAACGAACTCAGCCAACTATGCTAATGCTATGCACATACGCAGGAGATCGGCGCTATCTATCTTCAACTCATTCTTCTCCGGATATCGCTTAGGACTGCGTGTAGATGACGACGCAACCTGGACTAATCTCAACGGAGGTACCAGCAAGCTTGCTTACAACGTATTGAGCGTTCCAGGTACGGCTGGAACCGGATCGTCTGCATCAGCTTCTGACGGATTATTTGTAACAGGTATCAAATTCGCAGCTGCAAATGACGGAACAATAGACGCCGCTCTTGCCTCTGGTGGAAATGCAGTTCCATTGGCAAATTACTGGACAGCGAATAACAACGTATCATTTAACAACATTACTGCGACGACGGTGTTAGGTGATGTCGGAGTTAGCCCTGCGCTTTATTGGGCTGGACAGAATTCAGGCAACTATCCTTCAAATCCGAACTTCGCATTGTTGCCAGGCGTCGCTGGTGCAAATAATCTGAATACGGGGGCAGACTTTGCCGATGCCAAGCTTGGCTCGTTCTTCACTGACACAGCGTACAAAGGAGCATTCGGCGCTGAAGATTGGACTGATGGTTGGTCTGAATTCCAGCCGCTGAACAAAGCCTACTAACAACTGATAAAATATTTTAATAAAAGGCTTACCACTGGGGTAGGCCTTTTTAGTTTTGTTTTCTTATGAAGAGAATAGTCAATGGGGCCCGCTGGTTAATGATAGCAGCATTTGTTTTTGTCCAATGTTCGGGAAGTGATAAATATGATCCCAGATGCTTTGCTAACGGCTGCTGAAAAAGATAAGCTTAAGATGTCCATTATCCGATATGTAGCCCGTGCACCCGAAAACGTAGGGCCAACCGAAAAATTCAAAACTGAACATGATGCTTACTACCAGGAACGCGCAAGCCTTTGTTTTCTGGAACATTTTTATCAGAGCGGGAATACGCAGTATTTTCTTGTAACTCAACCGGCTCCTAGCCTTGCTGAAAAGAGACATGCAACGGGTGGCAAAATAGTGGTGAATGAGGATGGAAGCATCGCCGATTACGAAGAGGTTTTTCGTACATGGAAGATGGTTCCTGACACGCTAAGGAAGAGGAGCTATTACTTATTTGACAAAATGGTTAAGGGAGAACCGTTAGAACCCTTTTACACCAAAAGTAAAGGTGACCAGTACATTGAATTTCCCGATGACCAAACGTACTACGATAAATCTGCAAGAGAGTGGAAAACAAAGGAGCTGAAGTAAAATGATTTTCGACAGATCGTAATACCGAAATTGACCCGCGCCATTTTGCGGCTAATTCTCACATTGTCCGACTAGCTTCATGTGATTTTTGTAAAGTGTTGGGTAGTTTTTAAATTAACCTCCAACTTTCCAAACCTATGACGCCAGGCAACAACGAAACCAGTCAAAAAAATCTGCCTTTAAAGTACAAATTCAAGGGCATGAAAATCCATTCGTCAGATGAGTGGATGGCAGATGGCACGAAAAAATACAGACAGGTTTACGATCGATACGAGACCACGTTCCTGCGCGCCGAGCTTTCGATTTTTAATAAGCTTTTTGATGAGGAGGAATGGGAAGCATCCGTCCGGATGAGGTGTCTCTTTATAAGCGGCAGCACTCAAACCGAGCTTTGCAATTCCGTCCAGTCCCGGAAAGTTCTGAAGGATGAGAATGTCGTCTATGTGCGTGATTCATGGGGAAAGGCTGAGCCTGGAGCTTATTGGCTAAAGGGAAATTACATATGGGAAGCGTACATCGATGACGTGAAGATCGGCGAGAGTAAGTTTTACATTGAGGATATAGGCCAGGCCAAAGAAGGTGAAAACCTGTTCTTCGACATTGAGAGCATAAAGTTGTTTGAAGGAGATGGACAGGCGGACGCTGTTCAGGAGAGGAAGTACTATATGAAATTCAGTCAGAAAGATACCCGCAACGTATGGGCTGAATTTTGCTTTAAGAACAAAACAGCCTCCGATTACTACGCCGAAGTGTTCTTCAATTTTTACGACGATGCCGGCGAGATGAAAGGCAGAAGTATAAGACTGATTTATGTGAAACCGAATACTGCCGGTGAGATCTACACAATATATCCGGGATGGGGTCATGATACACCTGGTACATGGAAAGGCGATAAGTATAATGTAGAGGTTGTATTCATGGATACGTTGATCGCATCCGTTCCTTTTCTGGTAGGTGACTCCTTTGCAGAAGGCAATGTCGCCGTTATCACGGATGTCGGCAAGATCCTCCAGCAGGCATCGCAGAACGTGACTGCCACGGCGAATAAGACGCTTGATGATCTTTTATACGAAAGCATGGCGGAGCTGAATGCGCTGACGGGTCTGGAAAATATCAAAACGGAAGTGAACGAGATGATCAAGCTGGTTCGCTTCTACCAGGAGACAGGCAAAGATGTATTGAACAAGTTTTCATTGCATACTGTGTTCACGGGAAATCCGGGTACAGGGAAAACAACAGTAGCGCGTATTCTCTCCAGAATCTATAAAGGCCTGGGAATCCTTGAGAAAGGTCACCTCGTCGAGGTCGACAGACAATCCCTGGTAGCAGGTTACGTTGGACAGACGGCGATCAAGACTGGCGAAAAGGTCACGGAAGCAATGGGAGGAATTCTTTTTATTGATGAAGCTTATTCACTTGCCAATGAGCACGGAGGGCAGCATGATTTCGGAGCGGAATCCATCCAGGTTATCCTGAAACGAATGGAAGATAATCGCGGAAAGTTTGGTGTGATCGTCGCCGGATATACAGACAACATGCACGAGTTCATTACTTCCAACCCGGGATTAAGATCGCGATTTGACAAGTACTTCGTGTTCGAAGATTATACACCCGAGGATATGTATGCCATTGCAATGACGTTGTTCGCCAAAGAAGGTGTCATGCCTGATGAACCTTCAGCGCAGCATCTTGGTAATTATTTTACTTTTCTTCACGGTTTGCGCGACAAACATTTCGGAAACGCGAGGACGGTGCGCCTGGTAGTGGGCGAAGTGGTCAAGAACCAGCACCTGAGACTTGCGTCGATGAAAAAAGAAGAGCGCACCAAAGAGATCATGGAAACGATAATATTTGATGACGTCAAGGAGTTTGAAATAAAGGACGCGATGGCTCAGGGACGCAAGCTAGGTTTCCAGGTGGGGAAGAAGTGAGTTTATCACGAAACAAACGGCTCACTAATTGAAATACTCGGCTGTGTAAACCACTTCGGTCCTTCTTCAGTCATGTAAACGCAATCCTCCAACCTTACTCCAAATTCCCCAACAATTGAAATATTGGGTTCAACACTAAAGCACATTCCGGGTTGCAATAATTGTTTATTACCTCTAACCATGTTACCCCATTCATGTGTATCCATTCCAATGCCGTGGCCGGTCCGGTGAGGTAATCCTGGCAATTTATAATCGGGTCCAAACCCTGCATCGGTCAAAACTTTGCGCGCGGCAGCATCAACGTTTTCGCAAGCGCTGTGAAGTTTCGCTGCAGCGAATCCTGCGGCCTGCGCTTTCTGTTCCAGGGTCCAAATTTCAAGTTGCCGTGGAGTTGGCTCTGCTCCAAAAACAATGGTCCTGCTAACGTCTGAACAATAGCCTCCGACTTTGCCTCCACAATCCATCAAAACAACATCACCTCTTTTTAATTTTTGAGGTTGGATGCTTCCGTGGGGGAGAGCGGATGCAGGTCCAAAATTTACGCCGGCAAAATCAGGAGTAGCACCCAGTTGTACATGAGCATTTGAAACAATGTCTGAAAAATCCTGCGGGCTCATTCCTTCTTCCAAAGAACTTATTCCGATTTTCATTGCTGCAACCGTGATATCATTTGCTATTTGCATTAACGCCAGTTCTGCAGGTGATTTTATCAGGCGACATTCAGCGCTAACAGGATCGCCACTAACGTAATTGAGATGGGAAGCTTCTTTTCGTACGCCATCGAAAATAAAAAAGCGAAGACGCTCTTCCATTCCAACATTGCCCGACCGTATGCCATTATCCTTTAAAGCATTTGCTATTTGCTTATACGGACTTTCATCCTCCTGCCACGCGTAGACATCTTTTCCAATCGTTATCAATTCATGAAGGCGGGATTCTTCAAATCCGGGACAAACATATTGCACATCACCTCTAGCCGGAATAATGGCTACTAATGGCCGCTCACTGGGCCACCAGCTAATTCCCGTAAAGTATTCCAGGGAAGTTCCGGCATCCAAAACCAATGCTTCTATTTTGGATTCCACCAGTAATCGCTGTGCTTTTTCAATTCGTCCTTCCCTTTCCTTAAGTGAGATGGGAATCACTTTGTCCGTCATTGGCTTCAATTTTTCCGGCGTCGTTTCGGGAGATTGTTCCTGAGCAGGAGTACATGAATTCATAGCGATTGTACCCACTGCCAGGGTAGAAAGGTGAAGGAAGTTTCTTCTCTTCATTTCCATAATGAGAAAGATTTAGGTTATGATGAATTTCAAGTAAGCTAATAAATTTCGGCGCATGGTTGATAGTCCATGGTTTTAATCCATAGTCCATAGATTTATGGATCATGGTTGATAGTCCATAGTTTGTTACTCAAAGGCCATCGACCATTGACCAATTAACCATCGACCAAATTTGAAGAACGTTCTCATCACCGGCGGATCAGGCATGATAGGCGAGAGGCTGACGGACCTATTGTTACAACGGGGTTACCACGTGTCGCATCTTGGTAGAAGGAAAAGCGATGGAAAAGTAACCACATATCTCTGGGACATCGAACGGAATTACATCGATCCTGAAGCATTGCGGGATGTTGACGCAATAGTTCACCTGGCCGGCGCTGAACATTGGCGAAAAACGCTGGACCAGGAAGCGCAAGAAAGAAATCCTCGATAGCAGGATTGATACGACGAGATTATTATACAATGAACTAAAAAAGCAAACGCACTCTGTAAAGAGCATTATCTGTGCGGCTGGTAGCAGCTATTACGGTCTTGATAACGGCGGGAAACTCGCAGAAGAGGATGACAAACCCGGAGACGATTTTCTGGCGATCGTATGTCAATTGTGGGAACGGGAATTGGACAAGTTCCAGGAACTCGGATTAAGGGTGGTCAAGTTAAGAGCAGCTATAGTCTTAAGTCCCAAGGGTGGCGCATTAAAAAAGATGAAAAGACCTATTGAGCTCTATGCTGGAGCTGTTCTCGCTTCCGGATCGCAGCTTATGACCTGGATACACATTGATGACCATTGTGGAATAATAATTAAATCTCTTGAAGACGGTTCGATGGAGGGAGCATACAACAGTGTAGCGCCAAACCCCGTAACAAACGAACAATTCACAAAGGAAATGGCTTCGGTATTGCACAGACCGATAATTCTCCCACACGCACCAGCATTTATTCTTAGAATGGTATTCGGCGAGATGGCTGTGCTCGTTCTGTACGGCATTCGATTGTCACCAGAAAAAATAATACGTGCTGGCTACACGTTCAAGTTTACCAAAGTCAGAGAGGCGCTAGAGGACCTTCTTAGGAATGAGGAATGAGGAATGAGGATGACGAGGATGGAATGAACAATGAATGGAATGAGGAAATAATTGACGAATTCAGCGGTTGCATTGGAGTACGCCATGTCAAGAACGCACAAACCACATAGATTCGTCATTCATCATTCCTCACTGCTCATTGCTCATTGCTTTACGGCTACAGCTATTTTCGAATCGGCTGTTCCATAGTATAAAAACCACTTGTCATTAAAGTGCACGAGCCCCTCCACGAAACAGACCTGGTTTACCTGCCCTGTGACTTCATAGGGTTTGTCTGGTGCCAGAAAATTCTGCTCAAGTCTTCCAATGAGGTGGGTGGGATCATTTGCATCGAACAGCGCCTGACCGGCACAATAAGCACCTTTGGCAATCGTGGAATCTCCCCCTGAATCAAGGTTCATGCTGTTATATATCAATAGGATACCTTTGTCCGTCAGCATAGCAAAGGGACCGCTTTCCACCAGCCGGCTATCGAATTGACCCGCGCGCGGACGGAGGACTGATTTTAGTTTTCCGTTCTCTTCGACAGGTGTCCAATGAATTAAATCTTCGGAACTGGCCATGAATAAATCAGTGTCGCCAAAGTACATCCAGTATTTGCCGTTGATTCTCGTAGCAGCAATTCGCCCATTAATTTCCTTTACTACCACCGCGCCTGATTTGCTCCACGCATTCTTGTACTTGCCGTTCAGCATGGTACCGTGTTTTGTCCAGTGCAAAAGGTCCGGTGACGTAGCTAACAATAGCCTAGCCGTTGTACCGTCGTAAGCTGTGTAAGTCATAAGGTACTGGCCGTTTTCCGTCTCCACCACACGCGGGTCTTCGATCCCGCCTTCCCATTCGTAAATCTTCAGGCTGTCATTGTCAGGGAACAATACGGGTTCTTGTCGTTTTGTGAAATGAAGTCCGTCTTCGCTCACAGCCAGTCCTATGCGTGATGTACCAGCATGTTTTCCAATTTTGTCTTCAGCCCGGTACAATAAATACACTTTTCCGTCGCGTACTACTGCGGCCGGATTGAATACATCTTTTTCTTCCCAATTCACAGAACGCTTTAGAACAGGACAATGGAATTCATTGTTGCCGGCATTTAATATAGGATTCACGCTATCGACTTTGATGAAAGGAAGCAATGCCCATGAAGTATCGGTGCCTGAAGATTCAGACTGCGAGGATGTTTTTGGTTGGCAGCTGATCATCAAAACGTAGATGATAATCATCAACGCATAACCATATATTTTTTGTTTCATCAGAGTATATTCGATATTTACGTTCAAGTTATAACTATGAAGAACAAAAAGAAAACAGGCGCTGTAGTGAACATTGATACCCTTGCAGAAGAACAACGCATTCGTCAGGCGTTTAAAGATAAGGATTGGGCGGAGATCAAGGGAGCGAACAGCTGGATGATCTTTAAGGTGATGTCCGAGTTTGTTGAAGGGTTGGAAAAGCTTGCTAAGATTGGTCCGTGCGTTACCATATTCGGTTCGGCACGAGTCAAGCCCAGCAATCCGTTCTATAAGATGGCGGATGAAATCGCATATCAACTAGTACAACAAGGTTATGGAGTGATCACAGGAGGTGGCCCTGGTATAATGGAAGCTGGAAACCGCGGAGCTAATCGTGGAAAAGGTCGATCAGTAGGATTGAATATTTATCTGCCGCATGAACAGAAAGGCAACATATATATTGATCCAGACAAGCTGATCACGTTTGATTACTTTTTCGTTCGTAAAGTGATGTTCATGAAATATTCTCAGGGATTTATCGTAATGCCAGGGGGATTTGGGACGCTTGACGAATTGACGGAAGCGTTGACATTAATTCAAACAAAAAAGATCGGACGATTTCCGATCGTACTCGTAGGTAAAAAATTCTGGACAGGGCTTTTGGAATGGTGGAAGAAAGTGCTGGTCGCGGACAAGATGATTAGCGCGGAGGATCTCAATCTTTTTAACCTTGTCGATAGCCCGGAAGATGCAGTTAAAGTGATTGATGATTTTTATTCGAAGTATCTTTTGTCTCCGAACTTTTAATTTTTGCTGGAATGGTCGAAACGGAAAATATCAAACTAACTCAATTCAGTCATGGTGCTGGATGCGGATGTAAAATCGCACCCGATGTATTGGAAAGAATGCTTCACACTGATGTTGAGCAGGCAAAATTCAAATCACTGCTTGTTGGTAACGAATCGAAAGATGACGCCGCGGTGTTTGACATAGGGAACGGGACCTGCATCATTAGCACGACAGATTTTTTTATGCCGATTGTAGACGATCCATTCACTTTTGGGTCAATTGCTTCTGTTAATGCCATCAGTGATGTTTATGCAATGGGCGGAGAGCCGATTATGGCAATTGCTATACTGGGTTGGCCTATCGGAAAAATTTCGCCTGAAGTAGCGAAGAGTGTTTTGGAAGGAAGCCGGAACATATGCACGAACGCAGGTATACCACTGGCCGGAGGGCATAGCATAGATTGCCCTGAGCCGATCTTTGGTCTTGCTGTAACAGGCCAGGTTAAAAAGGAAAACCTAAAGAGGAACGATACTGCCAGAGCTAACTCATTGTTATATCTCACAAAACCGTTGGGGATCGGTATCATAACCACGGCGCAGAAGAAAGGCATTGTTCATGATGAGCACCTTAAAGCTGCGGTCGATTCAATGTTACGTCTTAATTCATTGGGAAGTGATTTTGGAACGCTTCCTTATGTTAACGCCATGACCGATGTTACGGGATTTGGATTATTGGGGCATCTCTGCGAAGTATGTGAAGGCAGTGGACTTTCTGCGGAAATAGACTTTGCAAAGATTCCTGTGTTTGATTTTCTCGAATCGTATTTAAAACAGAAATCGACACCGGGAGGAACAGGCCGCAATTGGAACAGTTATGGGAGAAAGATCAGTGCGTTGACCGAAGATCAGAAATCAATTTTATCGGACCCACAAACCAGTGGAGGACTTTTAGTTTCGGTGAATGAAGAAGATGCCGTATTATTCGAAGAATTTGGGCGTTCAGAAGGGAATTTTGTTAAAACCATTTGGCAGGCTCGTTCCAAAGAATAGACATGTCGTCAGTGTTAATTGATACGGCAACGATCACGAAGCAGCTGTTGGAAGCGGCGCAGAGGCAGAGAATATGCAGCCTGACCTTTGATAATGAACCCGACAACCGCATTGTGCATCCTTATGGTGTTTGTCAGACGGCAAAGAACAAGATCATGATCATTTGTTGGCAAGAGGGTGGATTTGCAGGCACTTCTAAGCTACCCGGTTATCGTAACCTGTCGTTATTGAAATGTAATACGGTAGAGCTACTGGACAGACATTTTCTTGCGCGTTTTGATTTCAACCCTGAGTCTGATTCTTACTCGGAGTGGTTGTTTCATATTTGATTTACTCTTTGATCCGTCATCCTGAGCTGTGATCTGCAACATGGTGTAACCGGATGCTAAATGATTCTCAGAAGACGTTCAATCTAACTTCGACTAGCGAAGGATCCCCTTCAGTCGTTGGAATGGATTTTTGGGCAACTAGAATACGTACCTAAATGTAGGAGATCCTTCGCAGCGCTTTCGCGTCGTGATTCCACTAGACTTTTCATTAATGAGCTGGACAAATTACTCATTGCACGAACCACAGCTCTGGATGACGGCACAGTCGAAAGAGGTCCGCAGAATTGTCAATCCTTATCATTCTTGACTGTAGGCCAGTTCTTGGTTGCTTTTTCGATATTTCCTGGTCGGTCTTTGTTCCAGAGCTCTTGAACGTTTTTGTTGTAGTTGAGATAAAGTTTATTGTCGAGCACGGTCCAGGCGTCAGGTGAAGTGGGAGCTTTGTGGCCTTCAGCCATACCGTAGGCGCAATAGCCACCGAATTGAGGCGCAAATTTTTCGGGGTTCGCCTTGAAGTCATCAAGGTTCTGTTGGGAAGAGAAAAGCCATGTAGCTTGTTTCCATGTGTAGCTCAGTTCTGTTTTTCCTTTTACAGGTTTTGATTCTTTGAAGTAGGCTACAGGGTCGTATCCCTGGATAGCTGCATCGGACTTGATAAAAACTTCACGTTGCGCGTAACCCTGCCCAAGCGAGAAAAGAATGATAGTTGAAAGAAGGAGTGTTCTCATTGCGTACTTTTTTACGCAATAGTAGAAGTAAAGTTAAACTGAAGAAGTCCGTTGGCAGACAATTTCAACGAATTCTTAATAAGGACCGTCGAATGTCAAGAAGGTTTTGAAGCATCGCACGGAAGCTTGATCTGATCAGAATAAAATTTCATTCTCGAATGCATGTGATTCAACGGAACTATCTTTTCAATAAGACATAACTTGTGATTTACGAACACTTCCAGGTAGTAATTATCCAACAGATAAAGATTGATCTTATATCCATAATAACGGATTGCCATGACAAACGTCCCCCTCTCATATAACAGGCTGATTTTGTCATCCAGCGTCAACTCCTCAAATTCTGTGCACGGGATCATATACTAAACTTATGCTAAAAATAAATGGAGCACAACGTTGACTCTGGCGAAGTTTTTTTTTATAGAATGTAGTTTGATAAGCCCAAGCGGAAATCGTTAAATTAATGTAGATGCAATCGAATACGTTGTTATTAACACCCTCATTTAGTCGCTCGACGGATATTCCGGACCTGTTTTGAGTCGACTGCGTTTTGAAGAATAAATCGCGCTAAAGGCAATAAAAAAACCCCTTTGCAGGGGTTTAAGGTGGGTGAATGATGGGACTCGAACCCACGACCCTCAGAATCACAATCTGATGTTCTAACCAACTGAACTACATCCACCGTAATGAGACTGCAAATTTAGTCGGCTGCCTCGAAATTACAAAAATGAATTTCAGCCTCAATTTCTGTCAAAGTAACAGGCGTTCGCCCATTCTCTCCTCGTTCAACTTTCCTTCGGCGTAAGCAAGGTGTCCCGAAACAAAAGTGTGCGTTACCTGAGATGACATTGTTGACCCTTCAAACGGCGACCAGCCGCACTTTGCAAGGATGTTTCCTGGACCGATAGTCCATGGTTTTTTCAGGTCAACAAGAACAATGTCCGCGAAGTAGCCTTCACGAATGAAGCCCCTCTTATTTATCTGGAATAAGATCGCTGGGTTATGGCTCATCTTTTCAACGATTTTTTCGAGGTTGATTTTTCCGCGATGATAAAATTCAAGCATTGCAACAAGACTATGCTGTATAAGCGGTCCGCCTGACGGCGCTTTAAAGTAAGTATTCTGTTTTTCGTCGCGAGTGTGTGGCGCATGATCTGTGGCAATCACATCGATCCGGCCGTCAAGCATAGCAGCGAAAATGGCGTCTTGATCATCTGCCGTTTTGATTGCCGGATTCCATTTTATCAGTGTCCCCAACTTTTTGTAGTCGGAATCATTGAACCACATGTGATGTATACACGCTTCAGACGTTATCTTTTTTTTCGCGAGAGGAATATTGTTATCAAAAAGGGATGTCTCTTTCGCAGTAGAAATGTGCAGCACATGAAAACGCGTTCCATGTTTTTTAGCGAGGCCGATTGCAAACGATGAAGATTTAAAACAAGCGTCGACACTGCGGATCTGTGGATGACACTCTATAGGTACGTCTTCACCATAGCGTTGCTTGTACTCAGCCGAGTTGTTACGGATTGTGGATTCATCTTCACAATGCGCAGCAATCAAGGATGGAAACTTCGAAAAAAAACCTTCCAATGTCTTAGGATCATCAACGAGTAGATTACCCGTCGACGAACCCATAAAAATTTTCAAGCCGCAGACATTCCTGATATCGGTCTTCATTACTTCGTCAAGATTGTCGTTCGAAGCACCCATGTAAAAGGAATAGTTAGCGAGCGACGTTTTCGAAGCGATTGAATATTTGTCTGCGAGAAGTTCCTGAGTAAATGCGGGAGGATTTGTGTTAGGCATTTCCATGTAACTTGTAACGCCGCCTGCAACCGCTGCCCTGGATTCTGAATGAATATTTCCCTTGTGCGTCAAACCGGGTTCACGGAAGTGCACTTGATCGTCGATAACTCCAGGCAAAAGGAATTTTCCCCGGGCATCAATAACAAAATCAGCCGGACGCGAGGAAAGGTCATTACCGATAGCCTCAATATATTGGCCACGAATAAGTACGTCTCCTTCAAAGACCTTGCCTTCGTTGACTATATTTGCATTCGTTATCAGCGTAGTCTTCATTCGGTCGCAAAAATAGAATCTAAAGTGTCAACAACCACCTCTTTTGAGAGTTTTAATCTGAACAGACAGTTACTGGACGCAGTAGTTGACCAGGGTTTTTCGTCACCGACGGAAATACAGTTAAAATGTATTCCAAAAGTACTGGGTGGACAGGATGTTATCGGTATTGCACAGACTGGAACAGGGAAGACTGCGGCCTACCTGTTGCCTATTTTGATGAAAATAAAATACGCCCAAGGTGAGGAACCGCGAGCATTGATCCTTGCGCCCACGAAAGAACTTACTATACAGATCGCAGAACACGCATGGCTGCTGGCAAAGTATACCGATCTGCGGATACTTCCGATTTACGGAGGTGTCGGGCCAAAAACACAAATCGAAATGATAAGAAAGGGAGTTGACATCATCGTTTCTACTCCCGGACGATTTAGTGAATTGTATCTAAAAGGTGAATTGCCTGTCGCTCAGCTGAAAATACTGGTACTTGACGAAGCTGATCGTATGATGGATATGGGCTTTATGCGTCAGCTGCGAAAGATCCTTGAAGTGCTGCCGCGCAAGAGGCAAAATCTTTTATTCTCAGCGACGTTCTCGGATAAAGTGGAGCAACTATCGGCTGAGTTCCTGGAGTTTCCAAACAGAATAGAAGTAACTCCGCAAGCAACACCAGCGAAAGAAGTGGAGCAGGAATTGTATCACGTCCCCAATTTGAATACGAAGTTGAATTTTATTGCGTATTTATTAAAAGACAAAGAGCAATATAATCGTGTGATGATATTTACAAGGACGAAAGGAGTGGCGGATAGCGTATACGGTTTTATTGAAAATAGATCATTGGGCCCCGCGAGAGTTATTCACTCCAATAAAGGTCAGAACAGCCGCATCAATGCTGTTAATGAGTTCAAAGATGGAAATCTGCGTGTGCTTGTATCAACGGATGTAACTGCAAGAGGTATCGATGTTACTGGTGTTTCGCACGTGATCAATCTTGAAGTACCGGTGTTGCACGAAGATTATGTTCACCGCATCGGACGGACGGGTCGCGCGTTTCATAAAGGCAAGGCCATCACTCTTGCTACGAAAGCAGAACTTTATCACGTTGAAAAGATTGAAAAGCTGATCAGGGGGAAGATTCCAGTTAAAAGTTTGCCTGAAGATGTCGAAATAACAAAGACACCCTTTGCCGAGAAGCAAGCAATGGCACAAGCTATTGACAGACGGAAGAAAAGGGACGACCCTGAATTTAAGGGGGCGTTTCACGAGAAGAAAAGAAAGAGATGATCTCTATAAAGACATCATATCCTTAAACTTAGCGGCTTGCCTGCGGCTTACTTCTACTTTATCGCCGCCGCGTAGCTTCACCATCAATCCTCCATTGAACCAGGGTTCAATTCCTTCAACCCAGCTTAGGTTTACAATGTGTTTACGGCTTGCACGGAAGAAAGCACGCTCATCAAGCTTTTCATCGAGCGCGTTAAGTGACTTGTGAATCATCGGGCGGTTATTATCGAAATACACCTTGATGTAGTTTCCATCCGATTCAAATAATCTGACGTTGTTGAGGCTCACAAACCAGCAACGATCGCCGTCCTTAACAAAAACCTGATCCTGAAGTCCAAGTTTCTTCTCTGGCCCGCGGATAGCCGCATTCTTTGCCCGTTCCTTGTCAGCAAGTTTTGCTACAGCTTCAGCCAGGCGTTCGGGTTGTATAGGCTTTAATAAATAATCTAATGCGTTAACTTCAAATGCCTTCAGAGCAAATTCATCGTAGGCGGTGGTGAAGATTACAAGGGGTACTGCATCGAGTTCCTCTAATAACTGAAAACCCGTCTTCCCGGGCATCTGAATATCCAAAAAAAGCAGGTCCGGATTCAGGTCGTTAACTAATTGCGTTGCTTCTTCGGCATTCATAGCTTCACCAACAACTTCAATGCTTGGATGATCTTCAAGCAGTTTCATCAATTCTTTACGAGCTAAGCGCTCATCATCTACGATTAATGCTCTCATGGCTTATGTTTTGTGGAATAATAAGTTCAGTTAATACAAAATTATCGGTTTCATTTGCAATTCTGAAAGTGGCGTCGTCCCCATAGATCAGCTTTAGGCGTTGGACGGTGTTCTCAAGGCCCAATCCTGATTTGCTTCTTTTTGTTCCGTTAACGTAATGGCCGCTGTTGCGTATGAGGATTTTTAATTTATCGTTCACCACGTCGGTCTTTAACTGGATAACTCCTCCCCTCGTCAATTTAGAAATACCGTGCTTGATCCCATTTTCCACTAATGTTTGTATCATCAAAGGAGGGACAAGGAATCGCTGCGATTCGGGATGTATGTCAAACTCGGTCTTCAGACGTTCTTCGAACCGTATGCTTTCGAGGCCAAGATAATCTTTTACGATCTTTAATTCTTCATCAAAATTTGTGAGTCCTTTCTTATCGGATGCCAGCGAACTGCGAAGGATATTCGATAGCTGTGTGATGGCCTGTTTGGACTTTACGGGGTTCTCGTCGACGAGAGCCCTGATGCTGTTTAATGCATTGAAGATAAAATGAGGATTGAGCTGTGACTTCAGATTATTCAGCTCGATCTCGACCATGCTGGCCTCATATTTTAATGACTTGTTATACTCGTTGAAGTAGTGATAAGCAAAATAAACCACCGTCCACCAGAAGAATAGGATAAAGTAAAACGATGACTGTCGGAGTATCAGCTGAAGATCGAATGCGGTTGTGGGGTTAAATAGGCGGCCGAGTACAAAATTCACAGGGATCGTGAGAAAATATACAATAAGACCCATGATGAACAGCGCGGCAAGCGAGCCCGGAATAAGCTTGTGCATTGGTTGGTACAACCACTTCCAATGCTTAAGTCTGTTTCTGAAACCATGGGTAACAACAATACATAAGATCGCTTCAACCACGAAAAATATTACCCGCCTCACAGTGACGCTACCCGATGCCATGTAGCTCCACCAAATTTGAGCAAGGGCAGAGATCGTCCACCCCCCAATCTGCAAGACCCAGTATATTCTATACTTGTTCATTCCGCTGTTTGTCAAAATTACGGAAAACGCTTCAGAGCAGGCTGCCTTTTATTTGGATGGTTATAGGAACTTAAATTGAAGCAAATACAGGAATAAAATGCCTGCCGTGATTATTAGAACCCACGTTATGGCGACTATTACTTTTTTGTAGTTGGAAAGACTGGGCTCCGAGGCAGCGGTATTAAAAATAAATGCAGCTCCGGCTATCATATAAAGTGATGCCTCGAGCATATCTTTCAATACAAGCTGATAAATTCCAAACCCCAGAAAAATGATTCCGAATAAATATTGTCTCTGTCGTGCGTTCATAATGTATTGGATAGGGTGGCTAATCGTTAGTTCAATTCGTGCTTGAGGAATGCGCCTGTATAACTAGCAGGATTTTTAGAAACTTCTTCTGGTGTTCCAACAGCAACAATCCTTCCGCCCTTTTCGCCACCTTCGGGCCCGAGGTCAACAACATAGTCAGCCGACTTTATAACATCCATGTTATGTTCAATCACAAGTACCGTGTTGCCTTTGTTCACGAGCTTTTGCAGTACATCCAGCAAATGGGAGATGTCCTGAAAATGCAGCCCTGTCGTTGGTTCATCGAGTATGTAAAATGTCTTTCCAGTATCCCGCTTCGACAACTCAGTAGCCAACTTCACACGTTGCGCTTCGCCACCTGATAATGTTGTCGCGTGTTGGCCTAACGATATGTATCCCAATCCAACTTCGGAAAGGGTTTGAATCTTGCGCAGAATTTTTGGCTGATTTTCAAAAAAAGTAACCGCTTCTTCCACGGTCATATCCAGTACATCACTAATCGACTTTCCTTTAAATCTGACTTCGAGGGTTTCGCGATTGTAGCGTTTGCCTTTACACGTTTCGCAGGGTACGTGAACATCCGGTAGAAATTCCATTTCAATTAATCGCAGTCCGGCGCCTTCGCAGGTTTCGCAGCGTCCACCCTTAACGTTGAATGAAAACCGACCTGTCTTATAACCGCGGATCTTGGCCTCGGGAAGTTGAGCGAACAAGTCCCTGATGTCAGAGAAAACTCCCGTATACGTCGCAGGATTTGAACGCGGTGTTCTGCCAATGGGTGATTGATCAACTTCAATGACCTTGTCGATGAGATCCAGTCCTTCAATTTTTTTGAATGGAAGCGGTTCTGTCCTTGAATTGTAAAAGTGACGGTTGAGGATAGGAAACAGTGTGTCATGTATCAAGGTTGATTTTCCGCTTCCGGATACGCCTGAGATACATGTTAAAGTTCCCAATGGTATTTGCAAATCGACATTCTTGAGATTGTTGCCGCTTGCGTGGGTAAGTTTTATTTTTTCACCGCTTCCTGTTCGCCTTTCTTTGGAAAGTTGGATCGTTAACTTTCCGGTAAGATATTTCGCTGTGACACTGTTTCCTTTCAGAAAGGTTTCCGGGTCACCTTCTGATACGACGTGACCGCCATGACGTCCGGCACCAGGACCTATATCAAGAATGTAATCCGATTCAAGCATCATTTCCTTATCGTGTTCGACCACGATAACAGAGTTGCCAATATCCCTGAGGTCTTTCAGTGCTTTGATCAACTTTACATTGTCGCGTGCATGAAGACCGATGCTGGGTTCGTCCAGTATATAAAGGACGCCCACGAGCTGAGTTCCGATTTGTGTTGCCAGGCGGATCCGTTGCGATTCACCCCCGCTTAGTGTTCTGATTGGCCTGTTGAGATTAAGATAGTCAAGCCCGACATCTAACAGGAAGCCTATACGCTTGCGGATCTCTTTTAATATTTCTGTAGCAATGAGCCGCTGCTTTTCATTCAGCCGGTTTTCCAAACCATCAAACCATTTCTTTAATGCATTTATGTCAAGTACAGCCAGCTCCGCTATGTTCTTGTTATCTATCTTGAAATGAAGCGATTCTTTTTTAAGCCGTGCTCCGTTGCATTCAGGGCAGATCCTGCTAACTGTAAAATCATCCACCCACTTCCTCATAGTCTCGGATCCTTCTTCGTGTTGTTTTTCCAGGAAACTTATAATGCCTTCGAACTTGGTACTCCATTCTGTGCCTGGAAATTTTACCGATGGAACCGCGACGGGAACATCGTCTCCGTAAAGCATCACATGAATTGATTCTTTGGGGATGTCTTTGATTGGAGTGCTTAGGGTTAACTTGTGGCGTTTGAGGATCGCCTCGATCTTTTTAAATATCCAGATATCCCGATACTCTCCGAGTGGAAGAATTCCTCCCCGGCTTATGCTTAAGCTTTTGTCGGGGATAACGGATGCTTCAGTGATCTCTTCGATCTGACCAAGTCCGTTGCAAGTAGGACACGCCCCATAAGGCGAGTTGAAGGAAAATGTATTTGGCGCGGGTTCATCGTACGACAACCCCGTCTTTGGATCCATCAGGAATTTGGAGAAGTGATGCGCCTTACCGCTCTCTTCCATTACCATCATAACACCTTTTCCTTCTTTCAGCGATTTATTAATAGACTGACCGATACGCGCACGGTCTTTGGCGTCGACAACGATCCTGTCCATTACAATTTCGATGTCATGGATCTTATACCGGTCTACCTGCATCTTGGCTGAGATCTCCAGCAACTCTTCGTCTACCCGGACTTTCGTGTACCCAGATTTTCTAATTTGTTGAAACAACTCACGGTAGTGACCTTTTCTACCTTTAACTACAGGCGCAAGGAGTACCAGCTTTTTAGCCTTAAAATTTTGCAGCAACGTATCGAGTATCTGATCTTCTGACTGCCTTACCATTTTATCTCCGGAGAGATAAGAGAAAGCTTCAGCGGTCCTGGCAAACAATAATCGCATGAAATCATAGATCTCAGTAACCGTTCCAACAGTTGACCGGGGGTTGCGTGATGTTGTCTTCTGCTCAATTGAGATCACCGGACTGAGGCCATTGATCTTATCGACGTCTGGTCTTTCCAGGTTGCCCATGAAGCTTCTCGCGTACGCCGAAAAACTTTCCATGTACCGACGCTGCCCTTCCGCGTAAATTGTATCGAAGGCAAGGGACGATTTTCCACTTCCGCTGATCCCCGTGATCACCACGAGTTTGTTCCGCGGAAACGTTAAGCTGATATTTTTCAGGTTGTGTTCTCGCGCTCCGACGATCTCTACAATCTCCTGCTCTACGGAATCACTCGCTTTCTTTGCCGTTGCGTTTGACATGAATGGATAATATTGAGGAATACAAAAATGAACGCCTTAATGTTGCAGTACAACAAAAAAAATAAAATAGTGCGAAAACCTTTAATGGCACGCCCGAAGGGATTTTTCAGAAAGAAATCGCGATGTTAAGAAGCAGCGAATGAATGGAACCTGGCTCGGTGGCCATGGTTTCATATTTTTCTGAAACCAGGGTATAGCGCTATAATTGCCTTGGTTTGTGGATCAACGATCCAGTATTCCCTAACTCCGAATTTTTCATAAAGATTCTTCTTCTTCACAAGGTCGTGCTCCCGGTTGCTAGGTGAAAGGACTTCAACGACGAGATCAGGCACACCGTGAAAATGACCTTTTGGTTCCGGCTGGTTCTTGTTGGTCTTCAAAATAACAACAATATCAGGTTCAACTGCATTGCTGGTTTCGTCAAGGTAGATATCAAATGGGGCAACAATGACATGCCCTCTATCGTGGTCGTCGATTTGTTCGCTTAATCTTCTGAAAATTGTTTGTAAGACCTTCTGATGGTTTGTAACGGGTGTTGGAGACATTTAGATAACATTGTCGATAAGTTCGGCTAACGTGCCCTCAGGAAGGTTCTTAAAAACTTCCATGATCGTTCGGGGCGGGTTTACAACGGGAGTTTTCATACTACAAAAATAAGAAACTAAGGCATTTCCTTCCCCTGCGCAACCTTCAGCATTTCAAACCAGTCCTGCAGATCGAGGTTTAGATTTACTGCCTTTGAACTTTCAACAATCCGTTCCGGCTTCGTAGTTCCAATAACAGGAAAAATGGACGCGGATGTTTTAGAAGCCAGGCGAGAGACAGCTGTGCTTCAGTCGCATTATACTTAGAAGTTTTTTTGAACAATTCCGTTTTATCACCTTCAACCAGCTTTCCGCCACCTAACGGAGACCAGCCCATAGGTGATACCCGATGTTTCATTAGTACATCAAGACTGCCGTCAAAGAGGGGTCGGTTATATGTGATGGAGATCTCAAGCTGATTAGTGACCAATGGAAATGACAAATACGCCTGAAGCATCTCAAATTGAGTGGGCGTAAAGTTGGAGACACCAAAGTGTAATACTTTTCCGCTTTGCCGTAATGAACCAAATGCCTCCGCTACTTCAGTTGGGTTCAGAAGAGGATCAGGACGGTGGATTAACAGAAGATCAAGACGGTCAGTATTGAGCACCTTCAGTGAATTGTCCACCGACCATTTGATATGTTGCTTTGATGTATCATAATGCTTTACCCAGCTCGAAGGTCTTTTCTGCGATGGGAATTTAATACCACACTTCGTAACGATCTCCATCCGCTCCCGTAACGCTCCGATCCTTTCTTATGACATTTCCAAAGATCTCTTCATTGCTGTGATCCCCATAGATGTCAGCGTGATCGAATGTCGTTATTCCAACATCCAGCGACTGATGTATCAATTGTTCGACCTGATCTTCCGGAAGACTCCAGCGCCATGCTCCGGCAATGATCCTCGAAAACAGAGGACCATCATTGTGAATTTTCTTGCGTTCCATTCTCAGTTTATGAATTTAACCATCGCGTTACGATGTCGACGAATTCCTGGGGTTTTTCCGCCTGAACCCAATGACCGGTGTCCATTGTTTCGAGTTTTGCCATTGGGAATATCTGCGTGATGCGATCCCAATCAGAATCCGGTACATATTTTGACTTTGCACCACGAATAAATAATGTGGGCTTTTCAAACGAACCCTTGGCGTGAAGATCAAGTCCGACGTTGCTTAATTTTTCGCTGATGGTTTTTAAGTTGATCTTCCACGAAAATCCACCTTCGGTTTTGCGCTGCAAATTCTTCAGGAGAAATTGCCGAACGTCGGATTCGGGCACATGCTGCGAGAGAATCTCGTCGGCTTCATTTCGCGATTTTATGTTTGCTATGGGGATGGCCAGCAGTCCTTTAACTATTGAGTAGTGCTCGAGATTGTAGGCTTTCGGTGAAATATCCACCACGATCAAGCGATCTATCTTTTCAGGATGAGTGAGTGCAAAATTCATCGCCGTTTTTCCACCCATTGAGTGACCGATAATAACAGGGTCTGTGATCGAATGATCCTGCAAAAATTCAGAAAGGTCGGATACCATCGACGCGTAATCGAAAGTATCGCTATGAGGAGACTGACCATGATTCCGCAGATCTATGGTATAAACTTTATATGAAGGGGAGAACAATTTTGCCTGCGTTAACCAGTTGTCTGAAGAGCCGAATAAACCGTGGAGGATTATCATCGGTTTACCTTGACCATATTCGCGGAAAAATAACTTCATTTGCCAAAAATAGAATTAAGTATTCAGAACTCAGAATTTAGAATGCGAACGGTATATTTGAAGGATTTAAAGTTTTGTGATGGAATTTTCAGAAGGTAACTATAAAATTCAGGGCGTAAATGTTCTCGATATAGCTCAACAGTTTGGCACTCCCGTATACGTTTACGATGCGGAAAAAATTGTCAGCCAGATCAAAAGCCTGAAGATGGCTTATTCGGGTTCGGATGTAAGAGTAAAATATGCGGCCAAAGCGTTGACGAATGTTTCAATACTTGAAGCTGATTCGTAAACATGGAGCGGGCATTGAGGTAGTGTCGCTTCAGGAAGCGCACTTGGCGATGAAGGCAGGATTCACTTCGCGCGAAATATTGTTCACACCAAGTGGAGTCGATTTTAGTGAGATTGTTGAAGGAGTAAATCTTGGGTTGGCGATCAACCTCGATAATCTTTCAGCGCTTCAAAAATTCGGAGAGAAATATAAAGACAGTTATCCCTGCGGGATACGTCTCAATCCGCATATTCTTGCTGGTGGTAATTACAAGATATCCACCGGGCACAGTAATTCGAAATTCGGAATCTCCATTTATCAGCTTCCGCAGATTCGCGAACTGGTAGACAGATATGGAATTCAAGTCCACGGACTACACGTGCACACAGGCTCGGAGATCACAGAGACAGATATTTTTTTGAAAATGGCCGAGATCCTGTTCGGACTCGCGTTCGACTTTCGCGATCTGAAATTTATCGACTTCGGAAGCGGTTTCAAGGTAGGTTATAAAGAGGGCGACATGGTGACCAACGTATACGATGTGGGCCTGAAGCTTTCGAAGACCTTTAATGAATTCTGTATGCAGTACGGCAGAAAGCTGGAACTCTGGATTGAACCGGGAAAGTACATTGTAAGTGAATCCGGTGTGCTGCTTGTTCAGGCAAATGTGGTCAAGTCTACTCCGACGGTAACATTTGTTGGAGTGAACTCAGGGCTGAATCATCTGATTCGCCCGATGATGTATGATTCGTACCATCATATAGTGAATGTCTCCAATCCGACAGGATCTCAAAAGGTCTATACAGTGGTGGGGTACATTTGTGAAACCGATACGTTTGGTACGGACAGAAAATTGCATGAAGTGCGGGAAGGTGATATCCTGGCCTTCAGGAACGCCGGAGCATACGGATTCTCCATGTCATCGAACTACAATTCGCGACTGCGGCCCGCCGAGGTTTTGGTGATCGACCGCGAAGCACGGCTGATCCGCGAGCGTGAAACCTTTGAGGATCTGCTGCAAAGGCAGGTGATAATAGACGTTTAATGTCAGGAAGTTTGCCTATTCAATTTCTCATACCAACTTTTTGATCAGGAGGTGTGTTATTTTAGCGCTGAAATTTCACAGGATGCGACAACTTATTTTTACCGCTCTTTTTCTATCTGGTTTTTTCTTGTCGAATGCCCAGGTAATCCAACCTGCTAAGCTCGTCGCAGAAACTCCAGGGGGAACATTTAAGACGGGCGACGAAATTGAGCTGGTATTTAAGGCAACAGTCGACAAAGCATGGTATATCTACTCCGTTGGATTTGATCCTGATTGCGGCCCCATTCCAATGGCGGTTACTCTGGAAAAGGATCCTGGATTTGAACTTGTTGGAGATCTCAAGGCAGTCCAGGATAAGGCTAAACACGACAAGATCTTTGATTGTGATGTTCGCATTTTCGAAGGCAGCGGGGAGTTTCGTCAAAAGATCAAAATTCTCTCGCCCAATTTGAAGTTAAAGGGATCTTATGAGGGGCAGGTTTGTTCGGAAGTTGAAGGTAAGTGTGTGCTGTTTGACGGCGACCTGAACTTCGGCGAGATCAAGGTCGTAGGAACGCCGAAAAGTTCGCCAAAAAAAAACAACGATGAAGGCAAGCCACAGGCCGCTGTGCAGCCTGAAAAAATAGATACGATTGCCAGCAAGGAAGGACTTCCGCTACCTGAACCTGTTCAATACGGTGAGAATAAGGGGCCAATTCTGGATCCATCTCTTATTGCCGAGGATCCAAGACAAAACTCATTCGTTGGATTCTTCCTGTTGTCGTTTGTTGCGGGCCTTGCTGCATTGCTTACACCTTGTGTTTTTCCCATGATCCCCATGACGGTAAGTTTTTTTACCGGCCAGGGCAGGCCAAAGTCTCACGCTCTGGTCTATGGGTTGTCAATCATCGGAATTTATACGTTGATAGGAGCGGCGCTGGCGCCATTAATGGGACCTGAGACAGCCAATCACCTTTCAACGGAGTGGCTACCGAATCTCATCTTTTTCATCGTGTTTGTGGTTTTCGGACTTTCATTTCTGGGGCTGTTTGAAATAACACTACCAGGGACGTTCATAAACAAAGTGGATCAGCAGGCGGACAAAGGCGGACTCGTAGGCATCTTTTTTATGGCTTTTACGCTGGTGCTGGTTTCATTTTCGTGTACTGGTCCGTTGGTAGGAAGTATCCTGGTATCGTCTGCCGGCGGTCAGTTCGTTAAGCCCATACTTGGGATGTTTGCATTTTCCCTGGCATTCGCGATTCCTTTTACATTATTCGCTTTTTTTCCAGGCTGGCTGAGTTCATTGCCAAAATCAGGTGGATGGCTCAACTCAGTAAAGGTTGTGCTTGGCTTTGTTGAACTCGCACTCGCGTTCAAGTTCTTGAGTATTGCTGATCAGGCTTTCCATTGGGGCATATTGGATCGCGAGATTAACATTGCGATCTGGATAGTTATTGTTGCGCTGATCGGGTTGTACTTAATGAAAACCTTCCGCCTCCCTGGCGACACAGGCAAAGATGCGGAAGAAAAGCGCATTGGCATCCCCAGCCTTGTGCTTGCCATGATAGCTTTTACTTTTGTGGTTTACCTGATACCGGGGATGTGGGGTGCGCCTTTAAAAGCCTTAGCAGGTTATCTGCCTCCATTATATACACATGATTTTGATCTTGTCTCGAAATCCAAAAGCGACAATCCGAACGAGATATGCGACGAGCCAAAATATGCAGAGTTCCTACATCTGCCACATGGGATGAAAGGATACTTCGATTACGATCAGGCAATCGCATGTGCACGTCAGCAAAATAAACCGTTATTCATTGACTTCACAGGACATGGGTGCACGAACTGTCGTGAAATGGAGGCAGTAGTGTGGTCAGATCCTGAGGTATTGAGAAGATTGCAGAATGATTTTGTGGTGGTAGCGCTTTATGTGGATGATAAAACAGAACTGCCGGAGTCGGCATGGTATACTTCGAAGTATGACAACAAGGTTAAAAAGACCATTGGAAAGCAGAACGCTGACCTCCAGATCACCAATTTGAATAACAATGCCCAGCCATTTTATGTATTACTTGGAAAGGATGAGCGTGTCCTCGTGCCTCCCTATGGGTATGATAAAAGTGTTGAAGGATTCGTAAAATTCCTCGACAGCGCCAGGGACAAGTTTAAGGAATTAAGCGCCCCCTGACGAAAGTTAAGGGCCGACAACCCTGCAAAGCTTGCATCGGCACGTTAAGTGAAGTTTTCCTGAAAGTACCTTAGAGCCTCATTTTGAGGCTTTTGAAATCTAAAACAATCGATTATATTTGAATCAAAGGCAGTTTCTTACATGGCCTAGGCCTTATTTTTTAAACGTGTTACCTTTACTGCCTACTTTTTTAACTGACCCTCGGTCTTAACTTATTTAAAGAAATGCGTAAACGCTGGATTGGATTCTCAGGAGTCATTCTTTTAACGATTAGTGTCGTTTTGATCAACCGACACTATCTCCCCTCTCTCGTACAAACAGAAGTGGCTTTTGATTCCCTTCGGCAGTACACAGTCAACATCAAAGCGCCGAACGTCCTTTATGGGATGGTTGTGGATAACTATACCGTAATAGAAGACAAGATAAAAAGGAACGAACGCCTTGGCGATATTCTCGAGGCATATCACGTGCCGGCTAACATCATTCATCAGGTATCGCAGTTGTCACGCAATGTATTTGACGTGAGAAAAATAGCGCCAAACAAGAAGTACACACTCATTTGTGATCAGGATTCTCTCAAAACAGCGAGGGCATTGGTATACGAACCAAACCAGATAGATTATATCGTTTTCAGATTTGAGGATACCCTCTGGGTTGATGTTTGCCAGCGTGACGTAGTCATATTGGAGAAAACTATGGCAGGCGAAATCGAGACCAACCTTTCTGAAACTATAGAGAACCTCGGTATCTCGCATGAACTAACGAACAAATTTGTCGACATTTTTGGATGGCAGGTTGATTTTCAACGCCTTCAAAAAGGCGATAAGTTCAAGCTGATCTACGAAGAAGCACAGGTTGAAGGCGTAAGCGTTGGGATCAAGCAAATAAATGGGATATACTTTGAACACTCAGGTAGCCCCTATTATGCATTTCCATTCGACCAGGGAGAAGGTATCGATTATTTTGATGACGAGGGAAAGAGCCTGCGCAAAGCTCTCTTGAAATATCCTATTGAATTCACACGGATCAGTTCACGCTATACGATGAATCGTTTTCATCCGGTGCAAAAGAGATGGAAAGCGCATCTTGGTACAGACTTCGCGGCTCCAACTGGCACTCCAATCCGTAGCGTTGGAGATGGTATAATTGAAGAGGCTCAGTATAAGTCGAACAATGGAAACTATGTCAAGATAAGACACAACGGTACCTATACCACACAATACCTTCACATGTCCGGTATTGCTGCAGGAGTTCGCGCAGGCACAAGGATCAAGCAAGGTCAGACGATTGGCTATGTGGGAAGCACCGGCTTGGCAACAGGACCACACCTTTGTTATCGCTTCTGGAAGAACGGCGTGCAGGTTGATGCCTTAAGAGTCGAACTACCTCCGTCACAACCAGTGAAGAAGGATCAAACGGAAGCATTTGACAAAGTAAAACAGGAGCTGACGAAGAAGCTGGATGCTATCCAGTTATCAAACAAACTACAAGAGCCGATCGCAGCGCTCTAAAAATCTTTTTATTTTTCGCTTCGTTGAAGATAGGGTAATATTACTTAACTTTTTTTGTTAAGAATTAGGATTCCTCATTTCAATGAAGGTTGTATCACTGATCTTCTTGTTCTTCATTCAAACTTTTTGCTACGGGCAAAAGGTTGGACTTGTATTGAGTGGAGGCGCAGCGAAAGGATTTGCTCACGTTGGCGTCCTTAAGGCCCTTGAGGAAAATGAAATTCCAATCGATTATATCGTCGGCACATCCATAGGTGGTATCATCGGCGGTTGTTATGCCGCCGGAATGAGTCCGTATCAAATTGAGCAAATGGTCACGTCCGACCAGTTCATCCGGGTGATCAATGGTTTGCCGGAAACCGGCTACAACTATTATTATCACAGGGCAGATGAAACTCCACAGTTCCTTAAGCTTAATCTTGCACTGGACTCGACTTTCAACTTTCAGCTGAAATCAAGTCTGGCGAATGATGTCTCGCTGAATTTTGCACTGGCAGAAAAAATGGCTCAGGCGTCAGTAATATCAAGAGACAATTTTGACAGCCTTTTTGTCCCATTGCGCGTTGTCACGGCAGACATCTTCACGCAAAGGGAAGAAGTGCTTTCTAAGGGTTCGTTAAGTGATGCGCTCCGGGCAACCCAAACTGTTCCGTTTTTTTATAATCCCGTTCGCGTTGACGGTAAGTACCTGTTTGATGGCGGAGTTTACAATAACTTCCCCGTTGATGTGATGCAGCGCGACTTCAAACCCGACGTGGTCATAGGAGTCAATGTTTCAAGTAAAGTCTTTGAGGAGTATCCATATGATAGTGATGAAAAACTGATTTCTAACTCCCTGTTATTTCTTCTTTTAGACAAGTCAGATCCGTCTAGCATACCCCCCAATGGGGTCTATATACAGCCGAACCTTCGTGGCTTCACATCTTATGACTTCAGCAGGGTCAAAAGCCTTATCGACAGTGGATATGTGCAGGCTATGCGTCAAATTGAAGAGATAAAGACAAAGATTGTGGCCCGTGAATCTTGCGACGATGTGACGGAACGCCGTAATGAATTCAACAACAGAAACGTGCCTTATGTTTTTGATAAGCTCACATTCAAAACGTTTAACTCAAGACAACGCGGATATTTAAGAGCTATCTTCCGGAGCAACCGCAATGACGCCAAGTTTACCTATAGCGAAATAAAAAGTGGCTTCTTCAGGCTGGTTTCTGAGGAATACTTCAGTAACGTATATCCAAACATTTTTTACGATTATCAAAAGAAAGCATTCACACTTCAACTGACGCGACGGCCGCAGCAGAACTTCCAGGTAGGATTCGGAGGAGTCATAGCCACCCGGGATATCAGCAACATATTCCTCGGCCTGAATTTCTATAACTTTAATAGAATACTAAGCCATGCCTCGCTTGGCTTTCAGACGGGAAATTTTTACAAGTCGGCGCTGTTGAAATACCGGATGGATTTTCCGTATCAGTTTTACGTTGAGCCTTATTTGTCTTTCGACGGATGGAATTACCTCAACAATGACGACCTGCTCGACGAAGTTTCTACGCCAGTGACGCCAACAGTTCTCAGGCGGATCAACCGTAAATTTGGTGTTCATATCGGTGTGCCTATACGGAATTCATTCAAAGGTGTTCTCGTGATGGAAGGGTTCAATACCTTGGACAGGTACATAAATGGCGATGTATTTATCAGCACAGATACGCTGGATCAATTGAAGCTCCAGGGATTCAAGTTGGGCCTATCAGTTTCGATGAACAATCTCAACCGTAGACAATATGCTTCATCGGGAAAGAATATCAGCGCATCGGCAGACTACTTTTCTGTCAAGGAGGATTTTACACCTGGTAGTACTTCAATTGAAGAAGGTCATATTCGGATGGAACATAGTTGGTACCGGTTGAAGGCGAGTGCTGAGCAATACTTCGGAACCGGGTGGTATAGGCCGGGATACATGGCGGAAGCTGTCGTTTCGAACCAACCATTCTTTCAAAACTATTTTGGAACTATCATCAATGCACCGGCCTTTTTTCCGCTGCAGGATAGCCGCACGTTGATCCTTCAAAATTTCAGGGCCCATAATTACGCAGCTGGCGGCGTAAGGAATGTCTTTAAGATCCGGAGTAAGTTGGAGTTCCGTGTTGAAGGTTACGCTTTTATGCCTTTCGAACAGATCGTTCAGACCGCGGATCAGAAAGCAGCGATAACGGAAGATTCAAATGAGGTATTTTTCGCCGGAACCGCCGGGCTCGTATTTCACTCGCTTATTGGGCCGTTAAGCCTAAGCGTGAATTATTATGACGACGACGAAAATGAAGTCGGAGTCTTGTTACATGTCGGATTCTTGTTGTTTAATAAACACTCGTTGGAATAAGATTGTATCTTTGTTAATAGCAGGGGTAAACCAGACAGACTCTTAATCAGGGTATTAGGCCAAGTTTTCAAATTTTTAGGTAAGTTTAAAAGTTAATCCAAACTTCAGCTTGCATGAGGCAATTTTTATCAACCCTACTTTTGATCGCTGCACTCTCACAGGTTTCAAAAGCTCAAGTTGTACAATGGGCGTCAAAGGTTATTGAATTCTCCTCTGAACTAACGCCTGTTCAATATTCAGCTGCCCAAGCGTTGGGTAAGCCAAATGTACTACCTGCTGGGGGTCAGAGTCCCAATGCCTGGGCACCTGACAAGCCGAAACGTAAAGAATTCCTGAAGTTGGGTTTTGCCAATCCAATTAGCATTAAACAAATAGCTATTGCCGAATCCTATAATCCGAGTGCAATATTCAGAGTGTTGGTATACGACGAAGCTGGTAAGGAATACCTGATAACCACGCGCAACCCACAATCTGTGCCCCTTAAGGGACGTATGATGAACATCTTCATGGAAGCAACGCCCTATAAAGTTGCTGCCGTAAAAATTGAATTCGATGGAGCCGCGGTACCAGACTATTATGGTATAGACGCAGTTGCAATAACCGACTCGAACTATCCTATTATCGCGGATATCCCAACTATGCAGCTTTTAGCATCCGGTATCCTGATTGAAGCGCTCGATAAAAATGTAAACAGCGAGTACGATGAACTTCACCCGGTACTTTCCCCCGACGGGAAGACCCTATACTTCAGTCGCAAGAATCATCCGGATAACATCGGTGGTACAAATGACGAAGAAGACATCTGGTATTCTGAACTGGATGCCGCAGGTCATTGGCAGCTTGCCCAAAATATGGGACCTAAACTCAACAATAAGGGGCCAAATTTTATAAATACAATTCAATCTGTGACTCCTGACGGAAGGTCGGCTATAATGGTCCTTGGAAACAAGTACATGCCTAATGGTAAAATGCTGGCAGGCGTTTCAATCAGCACCCACGTTAACGGCGAGTGGAGCAAACCAGTGGCCCTTAACATCATCAATGATTACAACTACAATAAGAAGGCTAACTATTTCCTCACCGATAACCGCCAAACCTTGCTGATGTCGGTCGAGCGCGAGGATTCTTATGGCGATCGCGATCTTTATGTCACTTTCATAAATCGCGATAGCACGTGGTCGGAGCCATTAAACCTTGGCGACGTTGTGAACACAGCCGGCGAAGAATCTGCGCCGTTCCTGGCTTCAGATGACAAAACGCTTTACTTCTCATCCAATGGATTCAGTGGGTACGGCGGAAATGATGTGTATGTCACCAAGAGGCTCGATGACACGTGGAAAAACTGGTCTGAGCCCGAGAACCTTGGACCGGAGATCAATTCTCCCCTCGAGGATCTCTTCTTCAATATTCCGGCAAGCAGTGAGTTTGCCTATTACTCACGCGGAGTAAGTGAAAACAATATGGACATTTTCCGCATCAAGCTGCCCATCTTAAGGAGTCCTGAACCATTTGTCACTGTACGCGGGAAGATTATCGACAAGGCTACGGGAAAACCACTTGGAGCAAAGATCATCTACGAACGCTTACCTGATGGAAAGGGCTTGGGCATTTCTCAATCCAACCCCGAAACCGGTGCCTATGAATTCAGATTGCCCGCCGGCGAGTTATATGGATTGCGAGTAGACTCTGATGACAAGCTTATCTGAAAATCAGAATCTCGACTTGCGTGACATTAAGCAGGATCAGGTAATTGAAAAAGACTTTACACTCGACCCGATACAGGTAGCGACGATTGAGGAGAATGTTTCCATCACGTTAAACAACCTTTTCTTTGATTTTGATAAGGCCGTGTTGAAGCCTGAATCATTTCCGGAGTTGGATCGGATCGCGACTATGATGAACGAGAAGCCTACCATGCAAATTGAAATTTCTGGTCATACAGATAGCGCTGGCCCCGATCAGTACAACATGGGCCTTTCTGAACGCAGGGCCAAGTCAGTCGTCCAGTACCTGGGCGGAAAAAGCGTCGGAAAGGATCGGATGAACGTCGTGTTTTTCGGGGAAAGCCAACCTATAGAAACTAATGATACGCCAGAAGGAAGAAAGAGAAATCGCCGGGTTGAATTCAAGATCTTGAAAATATAATCTCAGCCATATGTTCAGGAAATTTTTTAAACTATTAATTCTGCTTCTCTTCACTGTTACCATTTCATATTGCCAGAGTGCAGATAGTCTGGTTTATGCAGAAGGCCAGATTGTAAATGCAGCAACAAGAGAACCCGTCGCCGCCAGGATCACTTATCAGAGTCTGCCTTATGGCAACAAAGTCGGTGTTCTGAATAACACCACGTACTCGTTTCCAATGTTCGATCGGGTCAAGTATTCCATTGTTGTGGAGGCTCCCGGCTATGATGTTGCGAAATACATGCTGGATCCTGCAGAAGCTAACGCTGACAAAAAAGTTATCAGGAACATTGAACTCACAAAGGGCGCGACCAGCCAAAAGCTTGCCGTGGGAAATGTCATCCGATTGGATAACCTGATCTTTCAAGTGGGTAAGTCCAAGATCACCGAGGAATCATACCAGGAGCTGGACATTGTTCACAATATGATGAGCGAAAACGAAAAGATGGTAATTCAACTGGAAGGTCATACGGACTACCAGGGCAGCGAGAAGGAAAATCATAAACTTTCTACAGGCGCGTGTAGATGCCGTCAAGCAATACCTTGTATCCAAAGGAGTCAATAAGAGCCGTGTTAAGACGAAAGCATTTGGTGGTACAATGCCACTTTCAAAAGAAGAAACTCCAGAGGCTCACCGCATGAACAGACGTGTTGAGATGCGTATTCTTGAAAACTAGTTAATTATCAGTTTCTGCTCGCGGTTACGATCAGGTGTTTTCTGCCGAGAGCACGAATGTTTTCAAGATATCTTTCCTTTTCGGAAGGATCGAGATTCCCCTCCATTATTGTTAGCAACACGATCTTCGAAAACTCTTCAATTCGAGGCGACTCGTAGAGTTCCATTGCCTTCCCTAAGTGGTCAATGGTAAGAGTGAGATCCTTTGAATTGAACGCGACGATTGCCAGGTTATAGTGAAGAAGTCCCAATACTTCATCAAGGTTAACCACTTTGTACAAATCAAAGTTGTAGCGATAATAGGTTTTGGATGATCCGGCAGCCTGAATTGAATTTTGTCTGTAGGCGGCGATCCGGTTGTTGATTTCTTTCTCATTCGTTACAAAGCCACTGGCAGGATCAGTAGTTTCAAAAAGGATGGATCCATTGTCAGTTTGAGCCAGCAAGAATATGTGATAGTTAGTCTCAATGATCTGATAGCGGATATCAAAATGATCAAGCAACAGCGCATAGAGAGCTGTCCCTGTGAGACAATTGTATTTTCCCTTGTCGAGCATTTCGGGGAACGAGGCGTATTCCGAAAAGCTCTTTAAGAATTTCTGATGAGTCTTGTTGAAAATGAATTCCAGGAAGTCGGAGGTATGCTTAAAGCCAGATTGTTTCTGCTCTAGCTTGTTAACAAAAGCCGCGAGGTCGTCAGATTCTTTGCTGGAAGTCCCGGCACTCCGATAAAGACTGACATAGTACGCCAGCTTATCTTCGGGTGCTGATGCTGGCCCTGTAATAGCCCGCCCAAAGACAACCGCAGGAAACAACCACAAAACAAATCCCCAAGCCCGCATGTTACGTCAATGTTAACATTGTGTTAATAAAGATAATAATTTCGTAATAATTCTCAATGGATCGGTAACATTGAGGTAATGTAACTGTGTAGATTGCAGAATTTGGTTAATTTGACTTTATGGTGGTGTTGGAAGAAAAACAGGGAATAGACTTGCTAAATGAAGCCTTCAATAGGCATAGGAAAGAAGTAGCGACCCTTCGGATCGAACCGATCTCGAACCGTAAGTCACGGCTTGTAAAGCTGCGGGAGTGGATCCATCGCAATCGGAAAGCCATCCATGAGGCGATGTATTCTGATTTTCGAAAGAATCCTACGGAAGTCGATACAATAGAACTCTACCATGTTTTAGCAGAGATTAAGCACACGCTTTCCAATCTGGATGCCTGGTCACGTCCAAGAAAAGTCGACGCTCCACTCACTATGTTAGGCACACGATCCTTCATTCAATATGAACCGAGGGGAGTAGCACTAATCATCTCACCCTGGAATTACCCCTTTAGCCTATGTGTGGGACCGCTGGTGTCTGCGCTTGCAGCGGGCAATGCAGTAGTGTTAAAACCCTCGGAACTTACGCCTCATGTTGCGTCGGTTATTTCCCGAATGGTGAAAGAGATATTTGATCCAGCCGTTGTTTCTTGCTTTGAAGGTGGCCCTGAAGTTTCCACCCGCTTGCTCAAACTTCCCTTTGATCATATTTTCTTCACTGGCAGTCCTGCGATCGGCAAAGTGGTAATGAAAGCTGCAGCGGAAAACTTGTCGTCGGTTACATTGGAGTTGGGGGGCAAATCACCGGTGATCATCACTGGCGGCGCAAGCCTTAATGACGCAGCCCAACGTATCGCGTTCACAAAATTTGTCAACAATGGTCAAACTTGCGTGGCGCCAGATTATGTACTGATCGATGAAAGATTAAAGGATTCGTTCACAAAGAAACTGATAGAACAGGTAAAGAAGTTGTTTGCCGAGGACGGAGGTTCCATCGAAGAATCGGCTCACTATTGCAGGATCGTAAACGAAAAACATTTTGCGCGATTGAATGATCTTTTATCGGATGCATTGAATAATGGCGCGCACCTCGAACTTGGAGGCAATGTGAATACGTCGACACGGTTCTTTCATCCGACCGTACTCACTAATGTGTCCGCATCGTCGCAGGATAATGGAAGAAGAGATTTTTGGTCCGATACTTCCCATTATTAGTTACAAGGATATTTCTGAAGCGATCGAGATTGTGAACGGCAAGCCTAAGGCTCTTGCGTTGTACCTTTTCACTAAGGATTCGAAAGTACAGGAAAAGATCCTTAGTGAAACCAGCGCTGGCGGCGTCTGTGTGAACGACTGCGGCATACATTTCTTTCACCACAATTTACCCTTTGGAGGAGTAAATAATAGTGGTATTGGAAAATCGCATGGGCATTATGGTTTTCTCGCGTTTTCGAATGAAAAACCCATATTGAAACAGCGCGGGGGACTAACCTACCACCAAACTTTTTTTTCCGCCGTATACGAACTTCTCACAGAAGTTCATGAACTGGTTTCTGAAGCTGTTTTAGGCCGGAATTTTCCCTTTGTTATCGAAGTGTGGTTAAAATCTTTTAATGGTCACCGGCCCGGTTAGCCATCCTTCGTATTCGACGATTTTAGAGTTCTCTTTACTAACTTTGCGCATTCAAATCGTTACTAAAAACAATTTGTACTATGAAAAAAGCCCTGAAGTGGACCTTAATCGTTTTAGGAGGATTATTGGTGTTGATCCTCGCCGCTGCCTTCATTATTCCGATCGTTTTCAAGGACGATATCAAGTCCGCGATTGACAAGGAGCTGGCAAAATCGGTTAATGCCGACGTGGTGTTTGATGTTGATAAATTCAGCCTTTCGCTCTTTAGCAATTTCCCCAACATAACTGCTGAAATGAATGATCTTGGCGTCATCAATAGGGAACCTTTTGCGGGAGAAATATTATTCGCTACCGAAAAGTTTGAAGTAGAGGTGAACCTGAAGAATATATTATTCGGTGACCAACTCCGCCTCAAAGGAATTTCACTGGTTCGTCCCGTCATCAATGTAAAAGTATTGCAGGATGGCCGTGCAAACTATGACATTGCTATCCCTTCGGCTGATACAACTGCAACAGAAGAGGAGTCAGGCGACTTTTCTTTTGGCATAGATCACTGGGAAATTGTTGACGGTAATGTGGTATACGACGATAAGTCCATTCCGTTTTTAATGGAAGTTAAAGGATTGAATCATTCGGGTAGCGGGGACTTTACGCAGGATGTTTTTGATCTTACCACAAATACAGTAGTAGATACGTTGAACGTCGGCTACGGAGGTGACACATATTTGTCAGATAAGAGGGTGGAGATAAACGCCGTAGTTTCCATAGCCGAAGAATACACGAAGTATACTTTCAAAGAGAACACCGCCAAGATCAATGACTTTGCCATGAGCTTTGATGGATGGTTCAAGATGAATGAGAGTGATTATGGAATGGACCTGACATTCAAAAGTCCTGATAACTCATTCAAGAGTCTTCTTTCACTTGTACCAGGAATGTATTCGTCAAGCTTCAACAACATAGAAACGCAGGGAGACCTTGCATTCAATGGAGCAGCAAAAGGTACCTATAGCGAAAAACAAATGCCGGCCTTTAATCTGAACCTTCTGGTTAAAGATGCAATGTTCAAATACCCTGATCTACCAACGGCTATCAATAACATCAACATCGACTTGTTAGTCGACAACAAAGATGGCGTTATTGAAAACACAATATTGAATCTAAAAACATTTCATCTTGATTTCGGTGCCAATCCTGTGGACGCAAAGGCTCTTGTTACAAAAATGTATCCTACAAACGTTGATGCGAATATTGCCGCAAAGCTCAATCTCGCGGAACTCAGCAAAATGTTTCCCATGGAAGGGTTGGATATGAAGGGCAACTATGCACTCAACCTTACAGCAAAAGGCGTGTATGACAGCCTCAAGAAAGTTATACCGGCGATAGAGGCATCAATGTCTCTCGCGGATGGATATGTTAAGTCAAATGAGTTTCCACTGCCGCTTCAGGACCTGCACTTTAATTCAACTATTAAGAATTCATCCGGCAAAATGGCTGAGACTGTCATTCGAGTTAACGATCTGTCGATGTTAATGGAAAATGAAAAGTTCAATGCTGATCTGTTGTTGCAGAACCTGGATGATTACACGTGGGACTTGAAAGCCAAAGGCGGGATTGATCTTGAAAAAATTACGAAAATATTTCCCGTGGAAGGCATGACGCTTGCGGGCAAAGTAAAAGCTGACCTTCAAACAAAAGGCAAGTATTCAGATCTAATGGCTGAGAAATATGATCGCCTGCCGACCAGCGGAACGGCATCATTGACCGACTTTAAATATACCGCAAAAGATCTTCCGTATGCAGTGACACTATCGCAGGCGGCTATGGTGTTTGATCCGAAGAGTATAGACCTGCAGAAGCTGGATGGTAAGATCGGAAAGAGCGACTTCAGCGTGACTGGATCAGTGGTAAACTACCTCGGCTACGTGTTTGGTGAGAATCAACCAATCAAGGGTAAAGTGATTTTCAAATCGAACCTGCTCGACTTGAATGAATTCATGACGGAGACAGAGGAGACGACCACAACCGATACTGCTTCGTACGGTGTGATTCATGTTCCTTCAAACATTGACTTCGTTCTTCAGTCGTCTATCCAGAAGGTTAAGATGATGGATTACAATATGACAAACGCTGCAGGCGATATAATCGTGAAGGATGGAATTGCTAATCTCAGTGGATTAAGATTCAACATGCTGGGAGGAGCGTTTGTGGTGAATGGAGCCTACAATACGCAAAAACCTGGACATCCGAAGTATGATTTTGCTTTGAAAATGGAAAACGTGTCTATTCGAGAAGCTGCACATACTTCATCAATTATTCAGTCATATGCGCCGATCGCGGGACTTGTAAATGGGAATTTCTCTACCGATTTTAAGATCAATGGCGAATTGGATAAAAACATGATGCCTAATTTGGCGACCGTGAATATGGATGGTCTTTTTAAGATCGCACAAGCTGCATTGAAGGATTCCAAGATAATCTCGGGAATTACTTCATTGACTAACCTCGATAATGCTAATACCGTTACCTTAAAAGATGTATTGATGTCAGCTTCGATCAAAAATGGACGATTAGGCGTAAAGCCCTTTGATGTAAAATTTGGAGATTATAAAACAACTGTTGCCGGAAGCACAGGATTGGATGGTTCACTTGACTACACGTTGAAAATGAATGTACCCGCTGGAAAACTTGGCGCACAGTACAATGCCCTTATCGCGAAATACGCAGGTGGAAAAAGCGATCCCAATGAAGAAATCCCGGTTACAATAGGGCTAGGCGGAAAGTATGACAGTCCTGTACCAAAATTATTAATGGATGACCAGAAGGCGCAGGTTAAGGAAGCTGTGACCGCTACCGTACAGGAGAAAGGTAAGGAAGCCATCGAAAAAGCTGTGAAGGGTACCGAAGCGGAGAAAGTTGTTAAAGACATTCTCGGCGGCGGAAAAACACAAGACAGCACCAAAGTGGCTGATACAACTAAGACAACAGCAAGCGAAGACGCGCAGAAAAAGGTTGAAGACGAAGCCAAGAAGAAAATTCAAAACCTCTTGAAGAAAAAGAAAGTGGATCAGTGACAGTGATCAATGATCAATGAAGAATGATCAATTCTTACTTAGTCGTTCATCCTTCTTCAAACTCGCAAGATATTCAACGAGGTCAATCAACTCCTGCTCGCTCATCGAAGATTGTAAACTTGACGGCATTAAAGAGCTCTCCAGTTTCACCCGTGACACAATATTTTCCTTCGCGACGGTCTGTTGATTGCTCATGTATTGAACGTCGATCTTGTCCGCCGTCTCGGATGCAATTTTTCCGACTGCTGTGGAACCATCGTTTAACTGAATGCGATATCCTTCAAACCCGAAACTTATCCCCTGATCTGGAAACAACACGGATGTATACAATGCCTCCCTGGATAATTTGTCACCGATCTCACTAAGCTCCGGTCCGAAATTTACACCCTCGCCACTAACGCGATGACAATTGAGACATAACGTTTTGAATACTTCCTTTCCATTAATTGCATCACCTTTTTTATCAACCATGGCTGATATGGGAGGAAGTGAAGCACCTTCTTTGGCAGGCGGCAGTTTCAAATATGTGGAAGCCTCGGTGCGCAAAGCCGCCCTCCATGCGGTTTGAAACACTCCACCTGCGGCCGTATGCAGGTCTTGTGGGATCTTGTTTTCTTTTGCAAGCACCAGCAACCGGTCTTCTGACTGCCATGGACCTCCGAAAGATTTGACAGCAAGCTTTCGAACCTCGATATCTCTTGTGCTATCGAGCATCACACCCTCCATTAACTCTATTGTCTTCTGATTGTACATGTGTGGCCGCAGCGTCTTTATCATCGCGAGCGATTGGTCTTTATTATTTCCATTCAGCACGCCACCGATCAGATCAGTTTCATCCCACTTCAACAATGTCCGTGCTGCTTCTCTGCCGGCAAGACTATCGGGATATTGAAGACAAAGATTCAAGAGTTCTTTGGACCGGTCTTTCAAGTTGAACGACGTCACCAGCTCAACATATTCAATCTTTCCTTTTTGATCGTCAAGTACTTTATTAAGTGCCGTTGCGATCGAAGGAGTTATCTTCAATTTCGCGGCATCCATATGCTTCAGGGCATACAACACGCGGTCACCTTGGGTTTGTTGAATCAACTGTGCGAGGATTTGTTGTTTGGACGGATCTGTTTGAAAGTCGAACGCGCGATAATATCTCAGCATCTCTTTATCGTCGGATGACTTAATCAATTCTGCCATCATGGGCATCGCGTCTTTGGCGCGGCTTCTCCACACGATGTCACGATTGGCAGGCGTGTTCCAATCTTTACCAACCCGGGCCTTCCAAGTTTTGAAGTACAGATCCCACTCGGGGGTAGCTCCAATGCCGAGGGCCTCTAAATACCAGCGATCCTTGCCGTCATATTGAAGGGCGAGGTCTGTCCAGAGGTCTGCAGCTTTGGGCGACTTGTCACCTCTCAGTGCGATGGCCAGCTCACGCCTTACCTGGGGAGAATTATCATTTTTCAGGCTGGCGGCGATGGGTATTATATCCATCTTATGCAATCTGGCAATCCGTATTCCAGTAATACGAATATTAGCATCAGGATCCTTTAGAGCCTGGTTCACGTATTCATTTTCCTTTCCCGGTATCCGGGACAATAACCATAGTGCCTGTGCCCGCTGCCTTTGATTGGATGAGCTCCATAATTTTTGAAGCGACGCTTCGGCCTTATCACCTTGTGCTTCTAACGCATTCCATCCTTTGAATCGAATCACAGCGTTTGGATTGAGCAATGCTGCGATGGCTCCTTCAATAGATGTAACGTCGGTGGCAGATATCTTGTAGTCCGTTTTAGCCGGCGCAATCCGGTAAATTCTGCCGCGATCAACATCGCCGGCCTGATGTCCACCTACACCGGGATCATACCAATCGGCGACAAACAACGAACCATCCGGAGCGACAGCCACATCAATGGGTCTGAACCATTGGTCCTTTTGGGACTCCAGGATGTTCACAATTGAAGCCTTATAGCCAGCGCCATCATTCTCGATCACATAAGATCGAACTACATTGTTTCCTGGTTCTGCATGAATGAGCTGGCCACGGAAAACTTCAGGAAGCATGTCGCCTTCATAGACCGTTATCCCGGATGGCGAACCTGCACCTGTTTGCAAGATATTCGGTACTACTCCTGGATCATTAAGATGCCAGTGACGCAATGGGATTTCCTTTTCCATGTTTGTCCGACGCGCGCCCCAGCTAGCTCCGGTCATTTCATCGCGATACCCGAAGTTTCCATATTCCATCACATAGTTTATGCGGGTTCCCTTGTTACCATCGTCGTCGTTGTCCGATTGCCATAGAGTCCCAAAAGGATCAATTGCCACTTCATAGTTGTTGCGGAAGTTGTTGCCAAGTACTTCGACGTTTGATCCATCCATAGACGAGCGCATGACCATTCCTTCACGGAAGGGTTTTCCATTAGTGACAACCTTGTGACCATTCACATCCACCACGGTATCGCCAGCCGCTGTCAGGAGTGATTTTCCTTCGTTTCCAAAGTTGAAGTACAACCTTCCGTCTGGACCAAACACAAAGCTGTGCATACCATGATCGTGCTGAAGTCCCTGAATCCCTTGGTAGAATACCTCCTTCTTTTCAGGAATATCGTCTCCGTTTTCATCAGTAAATACGAATACGTTCGGGCTACAAGACACGATGATCCTGTTTCCCAGCAGTGCGATACCCAACGCGGAGTTTACGTCTGTACCCTGGTAGAAAACTTTGCTCTTGTCCGCTTTGCCATCGCCATCGGTATCCTCGAGAATCATGATGCGATCTCCTTCCTGCTTGACCGGATTCTTTGGATTGTACTGATTCCTGTAGTTATAAGCTTCGCAGACCCATACCCGTCCTTTTTCATCGACGGCGATATTGGTAGGGTTGGAGAACATTGGCTCGGACGCAAACAGCGTTACCGTGAGTCCTTCATGTACTTTCAGGTCTGACAGGGAGCTTTCCGCGGAATGCTCGATCGGCGGATTGCTTTTGTTACATGACGACAGACCAATGGTGAGCGCCAAAATAGGGATAAAGAAAAGGTTACACGTGCGTGCCATAGGGGATTTATTGGTAACGTTTGAAAGGTACAAAGGGGGGTGGTTATTGTCAATCAAACTATTATGCTAACATAATGTTTTGTGGAACGGGACAAACGTTGGAGGTTCTCTGAAAATCCAGCTTTTTCTGTGTCAATATTACTCCTGTGTTGTCATATAGTTAATAACTATCTAAACGGTTGAACCACAGTGCCTTTATTTACGTTATTTGTATTGTCAAACAACCACTATTGCTATGACATCTTTTCATCAGAGACATCAGATCCTCGAGTCACTTGATTCGCTTGATCCGAATCAGACAGAGAAGGTACTGGAGTTCATTAAAGGACTTATGTACAAGACTCCCGATGAAGCTTCCTACAAACGGTTTAAACAGGAAGCAATGAAGGAGATACGTTCTGCATTAGGAAAGAGAGGCCAGCTGAGGTCGGCATTCTAGTCCTTTTGGTATCTGCTTCGCGAATGTAAGTGCGTATATGCGCACTGTTGTATCCTTTACTGTCTTAAAAAAATCCGAAAGTCCAATCATCTAGAATCATTCGGACCCTCAATTGTACTTCACGTAATTCTCCCATTTTTCAATTACATCTTTTATATCCTGGGGAAGTTCTGAATCGAACTGAAGGAATTTTTTTGTTATTGGATGTACAAATCCCAATGTCTTTGCGTGTAACGCCTGTCGTGGCAATAGTTTGAAACAGTTATCTACAAACTGTTTGTATTTTGAAAATGTCGTGCCTTTAAGGATCTGATCTCCACCATAGAAAGCATCATTAAAAAGGGTGTGACCGATATATTTCAGGTGCGCTCTGATCTGATGGGTCCGTCCCGTTTCAAGCTTGCATTCGACCACGGACACATAACGTAGATCTTGCAGCACACGATAGTGAGTTACAGCATTGCGGCCCATATCGCGATCAGGAAATACGGTCGTAAGTCTTCTGTCCTTCAGACTTCTACCCACGAACTGATCGATAGTTCCCTCTGGTGGGTCGGGAACACCCCAGACTAATGCATAGTATCGACGCTCAATAGTGTGATCAAAAAATTGTTTAGCAAGACCCGTAAGAGTTTCCTCATCTTTGGCAATGACCAGTAGCCCAGACGTATCTTTGTCTATGCGGTGAACAAGGCCAGGGCGGCCTTCATTGCCCGGCATCTGCGGCAGACTTTTAAAATGATACGCCAATGCGTTGACCAACGTGCCTGTCCAGTTTTGGTAAGCTGGATGTACCACCATGCCGGCGGGTTTATTGATCACCATCAGGTGTTGATCTTCAAATACGATTGACAACGGAATGTTTTCGGGAACCACTTCGGTATCCCTCGGCGGTTCCGGCAGCGACACTGTGATGATATCGTTAGGATGTATCCTGTAGTTCGGCTTCACCTCCTTGTCATTGACCCTGACAAAGCCTTCATTGATACCAGTCTGGATCTTGGTTCGCGTAACGTTGGGCAGACGCGCCATAAGGAATTTATCAATGCGGATGAGACTTTGTTTAGGATCGGCAACGATTCGATGGTGCTCAAAGAGCTCGTCGTCCTGGTCGTCTAGAGGGGTATCAATGTCCGTCATTTCTTCTGAGTGGCTTTTCTTTTGAACCGATATTCGTTAAGAATAGCGGCTTCATTCAGTATATGGCGGATGGTTTCTTCCTGTTCTTCGAGGGAAGTGAGGCTGAAAAAAGTAATGGACCTCACCATTTTGCGTCCTTTGGATTCCAGGATGCGGTCGTCGTCGGAAAGCTCATAGCCCTTGGTGAACCCTAGTTCCACGCCGTCATCCGTAGGGTTGAGGTAGCACATTGGCCCATAGAATGAGAAGTAGGGGATCTTGTTGCTGATTTTTTCCTCTGTGTGACGGCCGAGATCAAGCACCCAGGAGCGTAGAACGGTCATTATTCCCCGGTTAGGTTCGGGCTGCAGGGTAATGAATCGACTGACGTTCATAGTGCAATAATAGCGAAGTTAAGTACAACCGGAGTTTGGCGTTTAAGATAAATCAGGGCCTAATTTGCCACCAGCCGTACGGTGTTTTGAACCATCTGTGTTTGCAGACTGTTTAGCAGGTGTAACAGGAAGAGGACAAGACATGGTTTTTGCAGAGGAGATACGACGTGCAATCCTTAGAGTAGCCGAGGAGAGGGGACCGGATAGGACCTTTGATCCGGCTGATGTTGCCCGGTCTATAGATGCAAAGAATTGGCCACAGCTCGTCGATCAGGTTAAGTTCGTTGCCGGCGTTATGATGAACGAGGGCAAGATCATAGCCAAAAAAACATTGGGCAATATTCCACAGGAGTTTTCGAAAGCTCCGAGATAAGAACAAATTATCCGTTTAAAAATGTATTGATGGTGCTCGGATCTCATGGCTGTCGAAGTTTGCGTTGAGTATCAGACATAAAAAAAGCTGCCTCGATTAAGGCAGCTTTAGTTGTGATATTTTTTGTCGTTATACGACCTTCTTGCGGATTAGCTTGGCATAAGTCCGACTGACAGGGAAACTCTTTCCGTTCAACATCTTTACCACCATTCCCCCATTGAAGTGTTTCTCAATCTCCTTGAGGTTATTGATGTTAATGATCGTGCTGCGGTGAACACGGATAAATATTTCGGGATTCAAAATTTCCTCCAGCTTACCAATGCCAGATGAACTTACAAACTGGTCATTCTTTGTGGTAAGTATGGTGTAATCTCCGGAAGCCTCCAAGTATACAATTTCATCGACTGGGAGGTTTAACAACTTCTCAGATTTCTGCACGAAGATGTGAGAATCATATGAAGTTTTGTTTTCAGTTTTCAGGTTGCGCAGCAGCTCGCCTACATTGTTCTGCTCCACCTTCATTCTGTTGATGGCGCGTTCGACACCGAGCTTAAAACGTTCCTGGTCTAACGGTTTCAAAATGTAATCAACGGCGTTTTTCTCGAACGCCTTGATAGCATACTGATCGTAGGCAGTACAAAAGATGACGTACGGGTCATGAGTTATTTCGTCCAGTACATCAAATCCTGTCATGCCCGGCATTTGTACATCCAGGAAAACGAGATCCGGTTTTAATTTGTCGATGGTTTCAACTGCGTCTTTGCCCTTGGAGCACTCTCCCAGAACCTGAATGTTCGGCATCTGTTGTAAGTATTCCTGTAACAAGTCGCGCGCTAGCTTTTCATCGTCTACAATAACACAGGTTATGTTCATACGGCTTTATTTAAATCAATAGTAAGTTGCTCTTGTTTTATTTCTTCAAATGGAATAAAGAAGCTGACAGAATATCCCCACTCGTTGGAACGGATACGCAATCCAGACCCGGGTCCGAAAATGCTTTTCAATCGCTGGTCAGTGTTTTTCAATCCAACACCATTGGAACTTCCGTCCATGACTTTTTTTGCATTTGAGCCCAGTCCGTCATCTTTCACCTCGAAAAAAATCATGTTGTTGAATCGTTTCACGGTGAGGATGATTGTGCCACCTTCATCCTTTGGGGCAATCCCATATTTCACTGAGTTTTCGACTAGCGGCTGAAGGATCATTGGAGGAATATGTACGCTAAGGCAGGTAAAGTCAACCTGTTTTACAAACTTCATTCGATCACCGAAGCGCACCTGCTGAATGCGTATATAGTTGTCGATAAAATCCAGCTCATGGATAAGCTTTACCATCTGGTCGCTGTGCGAATCGAGGGCATATCGGAAAATGTCTGACAGCTGTGTGATAACTTTTCTCGCCTGCTCCTTGCTCGATCCGATAAGCGTGTTGATGGAGTTTAGCGTGTTAAAGAGGAAATGAGGGTTGATCTGCGACTTCAGCAAAGAGATCTGCATTTCGCGATTCTTGAGCGCGAGTTCGCTTTTTTCCTGCTCCTGTCTCTGCAGACCCTGGAAATAGCGGATCACATAATACACGCCAACGGTAATGATGTATTGATCGTGGAAGTGAAGACCTTCCCATTTCAAAAGGCTTAACAAGTGATCCTTCCAGATATCCCATCCAATAAATCCCTCGAGATGGTTCTGACAGATAGTAGGAAAATGTGCCCATGATCATAAAGTGCAGCATGGCCCCCGCGAGATGGCCCGTCACCTGTACATAGATGCTGAACTTGAACAGCCAGTTACTATAAAAAAAGATGGCGATGATCAGGATACAGAGCGCCTCGAAAAGATAAAGAGCATTCCAGAAGACATAGGTGTGGGGAGTCGTGAGCTTCCACTCGATAAATGTTCCCACCACATAATTAATAGCATACCAAAAGCATAGCCACAAATAGGCGCGCTTCCATGTCCCCGGTATGTTTTCCAAAAATTTCAAGATCCGCAAATTGTACATTAAAGTTACGGAATGAAATTTAAAACCGATCAGGAAAGGTTTATGGCGGTAAATCTTCGTTTTAAGGGATTATACTACACGGCGTTTGAAAGACGGAGGTAAATGGCCAAATTGACCACCATTCATAGCCAATATGCGCGACCTATTGCTCGTTTTTTCCCTTTTGATCGCTTTTTCGGCCCAGGCGCAGAAAATCACACTCTCGGCAACGGTCCAGGATGGCCAAACCCAGGAACCGCTGCCGTATGCATCTGTGGGTATAAAGGGGAAGTCTATAGGAACGATCACTAACCTTCAAGGACAGTTCGACTTTCACTTTCCTGCAGAATACAGAAACGAAATTCTTGTGATCAGCATGCTGGGTTACGAGAACTATGAAGCTCCCATATGGTCGTTGTTGGATAGCAAGGTCACCGTGTTACCGATGACACGTTCGACAACCGTATTAAAGGAGATCGAAGTCCGCGATTCGCTCAGCGGAGGGGAAATATTGAGGCTCGCACTGGAAAGGATTGAAGAGAATTGTCCAATGGACCCGTTCCTGCTAAAAGGTTTTTACCGGGATGTAAAGAAGGTTGGTGGAACGTATATCGCATTGCTTGAAGCAGCCGTTGAAATTTATGATGATAATTATGCAGAACCTCGTAATAAGTCCAAACTACGCGAGCGCGTAAAACTGCTTGAAGTACGAAAGAGTATCGGTTATGATAATAAGTTCACCTCGTATTTCGGGCAAAAAAATCTTCTCGAAGACCTTTTGCTGCACAACAACATTCGGTACCGCCAGATCGATATGCAGACAGACCTTTTTGCCAAAACCATACGCGAAGAAGATTCGTATTACAATGGCCGCGAAACTTTTGTGATCATAAACAGGGAAGGATTCTACCTCAAAATGTACGTAGACAAGGCTGACTATTCAATTTCTCACCTGCAGTTTGAGATCAGCGGCGAAAACGATGAACGCAAGAAAAATCTCGTGAGCAAATTCGTCAGCTATAAAAAAACAATTGATTTCAAACGCTTCGATGGCAAGATGTACCTTAATTACATAAGTGTTGTATCACATGAAAAATGGTACGATCAGGCTAATCAACTGCAATTTGAGACTGAACTAGCTCAGAATCTACTCGTGAACGAAGTTCATCCAAAAACAGCTGAACGTATCAGTTCGACGGAAAAAATGAGAAATTATGGTTTGCAGTACCAGGACTATCCCTACAACAAACCTTTCTGGGATAATTACAATGTGATCAAAGAAACGCCAGTGGACCGAAAGGTGGTCGAAGACTTGGAGAGAGTGGCGCCTTTGGACAAACAGTTCGAGAATAACTAAAAAATAACCGCCATCCTTGTTTAGGAGATGGCGGTCGATCTAAACCCAACTACGAATTAGAATCAGTTTATCAGACGCTTTGCGAATTCTCGCGGCGTGGATTTATGGTACTCCCGGAAACATTTGGCGAAATAAGAAAGACTGCTGAAGCCAACCCGGTACGCAACATCACTTACGTTCCCAACTTGCTTTTGTAAAAGATCGGCGGCACGTTGAAGCCTCATCCTCCGGATAAAATCGTTGGACGAATACCCTGTGAGTGATATAAGTTTCCGGTAAAGCCTGGTCTGACTAAGTCCCATTTCCCTTGCGAACTGTTCTGAACCAAACAACGGATCGGCCATATGGTCTTCAATCACCTTCATTATTCGCTGAAGGAAAACCTTATTCTCTGACGGGGCATCTATCGCTGCAGGCTTTAATTCTATCGAGCGACTAAATTTGTAGAGAAGAGCTTTACGAGATTGTATGAGGTTTTGAACCCGGATTTGTAACTCCATGTCCTGAAGTGGAAGATTCATAAAATCATCGGCGCCGAGATAGAAACTCTTTATCCGATTGTTTTGGTCGGCCTGATGAGTTAGGACCACGACGGGAATGTGACTCGTTCTTTCACATTGCTTCAGTTGGAAGCACAACGGATCGCCAGCGGCAGGGACGTTTACGTCCATAATAATCAGGTCGGGAAGGATTTGTTTTGCAAGACGAAGGCCGTCGTTGTCTTCTACGGCTTCCTCTATCTTGTAATTGCAGTCGAGAGCTTTTCTAAGGTATTCGCGCATGGCGACATTTCGATTGATCACTAAGATCGTTGACGAAAGATGGGATTGGCCGTCTTCGGACTCTTCCTGAGCTAAGTCCGTTTGATAAAAATTTGCGAAGGGTTCCATAGGTACTGGGTTTGAAAATTTGTTTCGTTCATTCACATACCTAAAGTACCTTCTCTTCTCCGATCAGTCGAGGCAACTTGTCCTTATCAGCAAGAATTGTTCTTCGAAAAACACAACAGCTCTTGGGCGCAATCTTTTTCTCAATCGGTTGAAAAAATCTCGCGAAAGTCGTCTGGTGGCTGTTATTGTGACCAATTGAAAGAAAAAAAGCCAACAATTTATGCGTGACAGGGTACTTGCGATTTTTGCAAATCGTATCTTAGTTTAGTAGTATTATTTGCAAATGGCGGTGACAGATAATATCCAGTCGATTTTTCTCGAGCAGATAAAAACGAAGCTCAAGCCGAACACATCATTTGCCGATGAGCTCGCCGAAATCCTTAACATCAGCCGAGACAGCGCCTACCGGCGTATTCGAGGAGAGACGGTACTGTCCTTGGACGAAGCAAAAATTTTGTGCCTTCGCTACGGCGTTTCGATCGACAACTTGATCTCCGG
>CAVZFT010000003.1:0-109944 GCA_963774615.1 uncultured Cytophagales bacterium | reverse complement strand
AAAGTATGCTACATCCGGACTAGTGCGGGCGGGGGCCTTGTAGTCACTTTTGGACTACACATTTGACTCTAACCAAAACTATCAACATGAAACCGAAAATCCCCGCCCTGGGCAAAAACCCGGAAATGTTTTTCCGCAAACCGCCCACCTTCCTCTCCACAAAAGAATCATGTAAAAAGGAGTATCGCGAACGACTCGGCGCCTCATACAGGTGTCGACTGCCGGTGCTTGCATCAATTCTGTTATAAGAGGCTTCAAGGGAGATAGAGCCATAGTGGCGTAGTAGGCAGCTTTGCCTACACCAATTTTTCTAGTCCAAAAAATGAAAGCAATTACACCCACTGAAAAACGAGTCCTTGAGCTGATCGCCAATGGCTACTCGACACACGACGTTGCATCGGCCCTGGCCATCAGCAAGTACACCGTTCTTAGCCATCGCAGAAGTCTGTTAGGCAAGTTCGGCGTAAAGAACTCTGTCCAAATGGTGACTAAGGCTATTAGAAACAAACTCATAGATCTTAATGTCACGGCAAAATCCCACTCAATATTATGAAGACCTTAATGGATCAATTTGACTTCTTCGCTGCGGGAAGGCCCAGGAGTTCTGGGTTCATTGATATGGCCAGGGCTCTTTTACGAACCACCGTTGTTGCAGCGATAGGTGATCATTCCTGTTTCTCCTTTTGGTCAGGAGTTAACCAGTAACAGGAAGAATCACCGATGAGATTGGAGAAGGAATTCCTGGTGTCAATGTCGTTGTGAAAGGAACTGTTAATGGAACAGCGACGGACTTTGGAGGGACGATCCACGATCAAGCCTTAATGCTGACGTCTGAGAATGTGCTCGTTATTTCTTCATCGGTTACAGTGCAGTTGAAGAACCTGTAGGTATCCGATCCGTCATCGACGTGCGGCTCGCGGGAGATTTCACACAACTGGACGAAATTGTTGTGACGGGGTATTCTACACTAATGAAGAAGGATGTTGCTTCATCTATAGCTGTTGTAGATGTTGATGACATGAAGAAGATAGCTGCATCAAATTTTGCAGAACAATTACAGGGCAAAGTTGCCGGTGTACAAAGTTTCAACTTCTGGCGGTCCAGGTTCTCTTCAATATGTGCGTATTAGGGGGATTGGGACTATTAACAATAATGAGCCGTTGTATGTGATTGACGGAGTACCCCCTGCAGAATGAGACTGACATGAATTTCCTTAACCCAAATAACATAGAGACGATGCAGGTTCTCCAGGATGCTGCGGCAGCTTCTATTTACGGTGCGCGTGCAGCTAACGGTGTTGTTGTAATCACTACAAAGAGAGGTACAGGCCGGGCAAAAATTAATTTCGATTTTTTTACAGGCATGCAGTATCCGCAAGAATTCCCTGAAATGGCAAATCCTTCGGAATTGTTGGAAATCCAGAAGGGTCTTTCAACCGGAGCAGGTAGTCCGTTCAATTCGACATTTTATATAGAGAGCCCGAAAGGTTCAGGAAACTGGGTCCTTCCTGATTTTATGGTTAAAACGAATGGTTACGCTGCGGGTGATCCCGCCGTTGATCCTTCGGAAATATGTACTTGATACCTCTGATCCAGGCGTTGTTCGGACAAAATTATATTCCATTGCTGCAACCAATGTTGACGGTACTAACTGGTTTGACGAATTGTTCAAACCCGCTCCGATGACAAGTGTTCAGCTTTCTGCGTCAGGCGGTAATGAAAAAAGCAGCCATTATTTTTCTATAAACTATTTTGACTACAAAGGCATACTCATTGAGAACGAATGGAAGCGTGTCCAAACGCGTATCAACAGCACTTTTTCTGCCGGAAAGAATTTCCGTCTTGGCGAAAACATAAACGTAGCCCTTCAGACCGGTAAAGGCATGGATGCTCCTCGTTTTAACGTGGAGAGTGCCTACAACCATCTTCCTATTGTTCCAGTATACGACATAAACGGTTATTGGGCCGCTGGAAACCATGCTGGGCAGCCATTTGCAAATCCGGTCGCAAATCAAATACGAAGTGCAGAAGGACTCAATTATAATAATCTGCGCGTAACCGGAAATGTTTTTGCAGAATTGGATCTATTTGAAGTTTTTCACATTTAAAGCGAATGCAGGTTTAGATTATTTCCAACAGCCTGTCGAGACATACTTTTTATCCTTGCCCTGAATGTGCAAGTCCCGGCAAACAATGGTCTGGAAAAAAAGTGGTCAACCAATAGGAATTGGGTGATGAGCTCCTACTTTGCATTTCACCAGAAATGTGGGCAACCACGCCATATATTCCATGATCAGAGCACGGAAGTCGAGAGGAACTTACAATGAAGGATTTCGAGCAGCAGGCCGTGGCTTGAAGTATGGCGATGATCCATACTACCGGGAACTTAAACAATGTCCAGAGTAGCACCTACTCCATGGAAAGCTACACTAGCGATAGCAAAATGGCCTCTGCATTTATAAATGCCAACTACACGTTTCGAGATAGATATATCGTTGCGGCCACAGTAAGGAGTGATGCGTCCTCAAAGTTTATCAATAACAAATATGGATTCTTTCCGGGCTTCAGTGTAGCGTGGCGGATCTCGGAGGAGTCTTTCCTTTTTCTCCATGAATCTTATTTCGGACTTAAAGCTGCGTGCTTCCTCTGGGATCACTGGAAACAATGAGGTCGTAGGTGGTGACCTCCCGGGATACTCGTCCTACGGGACTTCACCCGTTTTTTCGAGCTACTCTATGGATGGATCATCGAGCGTATTTTGTTCAAGGTTTCGCCCAAACCTCCTCGGGTAATCCAGATCTTAAGTGGGAAACCAGCAAGGTAACCAACATTGGACTAGACGCTGCCTTGAAGAATGGCATTGATTTCACTCTTGAATGGTACGATCGCAGGACCGATAACATGATCTTAGGTGTAAGGCTGCCGCTGGAAACTGGGAACACATTTCCAATGAATAGAAACATCGGTTCAATGGTTAACAAAGGCATCGCTTACAATTTTCCTACAAAGGACAAACACTTTCAGGAGACCTTGCTTATAAAATCGGTGTGAGTGGCTCACTATACAAACTTTTCCAGATCTTCCGGCCGGCACCTCCTTTATCAGTGGAGCTCATTGCATGGTGGGTATCAGTCTGTATTACGGACGCAGGCAGGATACCCGGTGTCTCAATACTTCGGTTATATAGCGGAGGGGTTGTGGAGTTCTCAGGAAGAAATCGCAACAACACTATTTAATGACCCGAACAATGTGTCTGGAGCTAAGGTGGGCAGGATGAAATTTAGGGATGTCAACGGCGACGGGAAAATAACCCCCGACGACAGAACTTTTATTGGAAGCCCGATCCCAAATTTTATTTTTGGTCTTAATCTTACTCTGAACTATAAGAACTTCGACTTCACTGCTTATTTCTCTGGTGTGTTTGGACAGAGGTTTTTAACGCCGTCAAAGCAATACTGATTTCAATAGACTGATGTTCTGCTTTCATTCTCCATAACCGGGGCAAACAAATGCTCTATGAGGCTGGAAATAATTTGCCCGTGCTTGACCTCGATGATAGTTACAGTGGAAATATAAGCAGCTACTTTGTTGAAGACGCTTCATTTTTCGCTGTAGAAATCTTGTACTCGGCTATTCGGTCCCTCAAAGGATAACCTCAAAAGCCGGTCTCACGAAAACGCGGTTTTATTTCCAGGCACAAAATCTTTTCTTGATTACCAATTATTCTGGAATGGATCCTGATGTTACCGTAATCAATATGGAGCAAGGTAATCAGCCCAAGCGTGACTTATCCACTGGAATAGATGTTGGACGGTTGCCGTGGTCACAGCAGTTTATAATCGGTATAAATATCGAATTCTGATTTAATCGACATTATATGAGAAAAATACAATCACCCAAAATTAAGATCTGTGGCTTTGTTGTCCCTCTTGTTGTGGCTGGCAATGTGATGATTTCCTGGAGACACAACCCTATGGCAATACTACGCTTAGTAAGTTATCTCAACAACAAGCCGGGGCAGAGGCACTACTTATAGCTGCATACTCCAACCTGGATGGAATTTCAATTGAGGACTATGGCTGGGTATCGGGGGGTTCTAATTGGATCTACGGAAGCGTTGCCGGTGGAGATGCATACAAAGGTTCCGACGAAGGTGACCAGAAAGAGATTACATCGTTTGAAATTCATAATACTCTCGATGCTTCGAATCCATATTTGGAGGGGAAATGGACAACTTATTACAACGGCGTTGCTAGGGCAAATGATGCCTTAAAGGCGTTTAAATCTCTGAATGGCATAAAGGAGGACTTCCGCAATACGAGATTAGCGGAAGCGAGATTTCTCCGAGGCTTTTATCACTTCGAGCTTTGGAAGCTTTTCAGAATGGTGCCCTACATCGATGAAAATGTTGTCGATACGCGAATTGGTAATAAGTTAGATATACTTCCCATGATTCAAGACGATTTCAAATTTGCCGCAGCTATACTTCCGATTGAGCATGGCGAAGACAAAGGGCGAATTACAAAAGGAGCTGCGCAAGCCTATTTCGGGATATCTAAAATGTGGGAAAAGGATTGGAACACGGCAAAAACATATTTTGATTCTGTAATCCATTCAGGCACGTATACGCTGAATGCCACTTTTCATACAAATTTTAACGCCGATATCCAAATACATCGGAATCAATTCTCGAGGTTCAACAATCAGTGAACGATGGAGCGGGCGGGGCCAATGGTAATTTTGGCGATATTTTGAACCAGCCCTATGGCCTTGGTTCATGCTGCGGCTTTCATCAGCCGTCGCAAAATCTTGTCAATGCATTTAAGACCAATGCTGGTCTGCCAATGCTCGACACCTACAATAACCAGGATGTCACAAATGATGATGGCCTGAATTCCACTGAACCTTTCACACCTTATGCTGGCCCTCTCGACCCTCGTCTCGACTGGACAGTAGGGAGAAGAGGGTTGGCTTTCCTTGACTGGGGTATAAACCCCGGCTCCAACCCGGGCTGGGTGCGCGATCAACATAATGGTGGCCCCTACTCACCTAAAAAGAACGTCATCTATATGGCGCAAATAGATAAGTATGCCAACAGTGGTTGGAACTCTTCCAATGCCAATAACCTGAAACTCTTGCGATACGCAGACTTGTTGCTCTATGCAGCGGAAGCCAATGTTGAACTTGGACTACTTGATGAGGCCCTCAATCTGGTTAATCAAGTGCGGACACGTGCCGCAAATAAAGAAGGTTTCTTAAAGAGTGCCTGCCGATGGGATAACCAATGCCGCCAACTACGTGTATCAACCTATCCTTCGTTCTCCTGCATCAAACTTATGCTCGCAAAGCCGTTCGATTCGAACGCAGAATAGAGCTTGGTATGGAAGGTCACCGCTTCTTTGATCTGGTCCGTTGGGGAGCAGCTGCGGACGAAAAGAATAAATATTTCGAAAAGGAAAAGCTAAAGAGGACATATATGCAGGACGCCTATTTTGAACCGGGAAAAAATGAAGTGCTTCCTATACCTCAAAATGCCATTATCAGGAGTATGAAAGATGGCAACGAAACATTGACTCAAAACTTTGGATATGATTAAGATCTATAATCGAGTGATGGTGTCGATAAATTTTGGAAAAATGAATCTGGTTCGTTTGTCAACTGTATTTCTGGTTGGGGTGTTTTTCTTGCATCCACGACTAGGCTATGCGCAAACCTATCATTTTAAGAACTTCTCTTCCGACGACGGCTATACCGGAGTTGGATTTCCAACTTTTGTGCAGGACAGTCTTGGGTTTTTATGGATAAAAGCTGCGAATGGACTTTATCGATATGATGGCTATGGATTTAGGGCTTACCATCACGATCCGATGGATTCCTTGTGGACTCATTTTAACAATTGGGGGATTCCATCCATTGATCCCTCCGGCAATTTATGGATTCAGGACAGCCGTCTTAGGATGTTCAATCGCGACCTGGATGACTTTATTACATATTCTCCAAGATATTCTCAGGGGGGTGGCATTGTAACGACTTTTTTTGAAAAAGACAAAGAAACCATCTGGCTTGGAATGTGGAATCAGGGTTTAGTTAGCTTAAACCTGAAAACAAATAAAACGATTGAGTATTCTAACAATGAAAACCCGATCGCCACTATCGTGGATCGTGGGCCATATTTTTTATTGGGCACTCAACGTGGTCTTTGGAAGTTTGATAAAGAGAGTAAACAGTTTATCTGGCCAAAGTGCAGCAAGGCAGACTCACTGGTTTTTACGAAAGGTATATACAAGATATTCGTTAGTGAGGATCACTATTGGATGTATGTCGCTGAGCCACTCCATCACCTTTTAGTAAAAGTGGATACTAATTTTTTGGTGCTTAAAATACTGGACATGTCTGATTCCTTTAAAAAGTTTGACCATTCGACTAGTTATTCCGATGTGGCTATTGAATCAATTGACCGTGATCAAAATGGAGTTTTCTGGATCGCGTCCCGGGGCCTTGGTTTGTTCCGCTTTGATCCCGCCGACAACAAGATTGATAATATCCGCAATGATCCCGACGATGCATATTCCTTACCCTCCGATCAATTAGTATCCGTTATGGTCGATCGGGATCAAAATGTTTGGGTGGCTTCAATAGATAAAGGGATAAGCCAACTCAAAAAACAAAGTCTTTATTTTTATAATTATCTGCGTGGATCAACTGTAACCAGTGCTGGGTTTCTACCGGCAGGCAAAGGCGGGTATTTAATTGCCACTACAGAAGTTAAAGGAATATGGACTTCTCCCATTTCGACTAATTCTCTGGCTTCAATTAACTTTCAATATTTTGACATGCGGCCAAACGTCGTTGGATTTGAAAACCTTCAAACGATGTATGTTGGAGAAAGTACGGTTTGGTTTGGCTCGTTCACAGAAGGAGTAATTGGGCTGCCTATAAATATACGAACTGGCATGATGGAGCATGGGCCCCCCTTGGTTTTGCAACACGGGCCTGATCCCAATAAATACAATCCCAATGCTATCACCAATAATCGAGTTTTGTCATTATATGAAGATGCAGCAAATAACCTATGGATTGGAACTGCACAAGGTAACGGCTTGAACAAAGTTGTCTTGTCCATTCCTTATGGAAAAAATGGTTCTGTGGTGCACTTTAGACATGACGAAGGGGATTCAACTTCAATTGCTTTTTCGCCTTACATTTTTAGCTTGTATCCCGAAAATGATTTTTCATTTTGGATAGGAATCACACCGGGACTCGAGTTGTATAATAGTGGGCATTTTGAACACGTAGATAAAAAGATTCACACCTATTTTGTAGGCAAGGCCAGGGATGGTACCATTCTCCTTGGCAGTGATGGTTTGTATGAAGGCAGAAAGGAGGGTGGTCATTATCGGTTTGCCAAAGTTGACTTGCTCGGTAATAGTCTTGTCAACTCGGTGGAAGAAGACAAACTAGGTCGATTGTGGGTAGCCACTTTGGATGGACTTTTTTGCTACAACCGCACTGAAAAAACCATTTTGCATTTTAAGGAAAAAGACGGGCTTGCGTCATCGCGGGCCCGCGTAATGCAAATGCCAGACGGTACGATGGCAGTATCCACCCCCAATGGTATTTCACTGTTTGATCCAATGTCCCTGGTGATAAGCCAGACTAAATTAAAGCCTGTTCTGTTGTTGCTTAAAGTCAATAACAAACCAGTTGACGCAAATAGTAAAGGCAGCGACAAAGATGATTTGGTTCTTCCGCACGACATCAGCGGCCTTCAGGAATTGGTCCTTGACTATCAACACAATATTTTTTCACTGGAATTTGCAGCCCTGGAATTGACTGCCCCCGAAAAAAATCTTTATGCATACAAATTAGAGGGGTTCAATAAGGAATGGGTTTACACGGATGCGAAGAATAGGATGGCAACATATACTAACCTCGATCCAGGTCATTATACATTTAAGGTGAAAGCGTCCAGCCGTGACGGAGTATGGAGCGACCACGAAACCACATTGAAGATTCACGTGCTACCTCCGCCGTGGAGAACATGGTGGGCCTATACTGGTTATTCGTTTATGATTGCTGGTTTGTTATTATTGGCCCGGAAGAGTGTTGTTCAACGGGAGCGACTTAAATCGAACCTCAAACTTGCGAAGGTCGAGCAAGAGAGAGAGCATTTTGAACTGGAAAAAGCGAAGGAGGTAGATAAAGTCAAGTCAGCCTTCTTCACCAACATCTCTCATGAATTCCGAACTCCACTTACACTTATCAAAGGTCCGGTAGCCACACTGTTGGAGGAATACGCAAATAATCCTCGTACCAAAGAACAGCTCAAGCTGGTCGAACGCAACTCTGATCTATTGCTAAAACTGATTAACCAGTTGTTGGACCTTGCTAAACTGGAATCCGGTACCCTTACAGTCGATAAGACTGAGGGAGATATGAATTCATTTTTATTGGCAATAGCGAATTCATTTTCGTCAATGGCTTTACAAAAAAACATCGGGCTGACGATAGAACCACCTTCGTCAAGATACCTGGCACTTTTCGATAAAGATAAATTAGAGACTATACTCATCAATCTTGTCAACAACGCGATCAAGTTTACTCCGCCTGGCGGAAATGTGAACGTTCGGTTTCTATGGGAGACATTGACTCAAAATTCAAACAGACTAACTATTTCGGTGGCTGACACAGGCATAGGAATTCCGGCTGATCAACAAACCAAAATTTTTGAGCGGTTCCATCAGGTGAATGAAGCACACAAAGAAGTCGGGACTGGAATCGGCCTCTCCCTGGTGAAGGAATTGGTTTCGTTGATGGAAGGAACTCTTACTTTAAAGAGTGAGCTGGGAAAAGGAAGTGAGTTTGTTATTGTGTTGCCAGTTGAAATCGTTCGCGCTTTGTCGGAAGGTGAAGTCACTGTAAGGGCAATGGACGCACCGGAGATCGCCTTGCAAGAAAAATTCCTTGTGAAAGAATCGGAAAATGAAACAGGAGATGATGTAAAGGCCCGATTACTGGTGGTTGAGGATAATGACGACTTACGCAGCTTTATCATTAGCTCCCTTGGCGGGGAATTCCATTTCATAGAAGCGCGCGACGGAAGGGAAGGAATGGAAAAGGCATTTGAAGAAGTGCCCGATCTGATCATCAGCGATGTTATGATGCCGGAGATGGATGGTATTACGATGACTAAAAAAATAAAGAAGGACACGCGTACCAGTCATATTCCGCTTATTCTATTAACGGCAAAAACCTCCGAAGAGAGTAAACTGTCAGGATTGGAAACGGGAGCAGACGATTACCTGACAAAACCATTCAACAGGAACGAGCTGTTGCTGAAGGTGAGAAACAGAATCGCTCTCCAGGTAAAGCTTCGTGAGAAAATAAGACTCGAACTGCTGAAGGATTCACCCAAAGTGGAAGTACAATCCGCTGATGAAAAATTCCTGATAAAAGTAAAGGAAGCAATTCTCAAACGCATGGACGATGAACAGCTAGGGGTTGAATCGCTGGCAGAGGAGATTGGACTGAGCAGATCACAATTGCTTCGAAAGATAACGGCGTTGACGGGTGTATCTGTCAATGAGCTTATCCGCACCTTCCGCTTGCAGAAGGCAGCGCACTTGTTGGAACAAAAATGGGGTCCCGTAGCGCAGGTAGCCTACGAGGTAGGATTCTCGAACCTTTCGTATTTCAGCAAAGTGTTCAAAGAGCAGTATGGTGTTTTACCGTCGGAATATAAAGTTAAAGTCGTATAAAAATGACCAGCACAAATGGACATGTGAACAGCACCATTTTATTTGTTATGCTATTCACCGCTCAACTGAGCGTTGCAATTCAAATCGATCTAAATGCACAACCAGTCTATTCACCCTCGGACTACCGCTTCCTGCATTTCGACATGTCGAATGGCCTTGCTTCAGAGCACGCCAGGGAAATTGTTCAGGACAGCCTGGGATTCATATGGATTCTTCATGAAAATGGATTAAGTCGTTACGACGGTTATACGTTCAAAGTTTACCGACACGATCCGAACGATAAGATGAGCATGGGTCCTCCTCTGGATGGATTCCTTGAACTGGATCGATCAGGCAACCTTTGGCTTATAAGTTATCAGCCTTATCATCCGGATCTTGAAGTCACAATGACAAAGTATCTCAGAGAAAAGGACGGATTTGTTAAGTACTATCCGGATATGCAAGGTGCAATTGGTCGTTCAGTTTGTTTCGATAAAAATAACACCACCGTCTGGATTGGAACCTGGGGGAGAGGGTTATATAGTTTCGACATTTCAACAGGAGAAACGAAGTCCTATTTGAACATGTTTCGCGATTCTGTTGTCAACCTTGAACGGCATAGCCCATGGGAGCAACGAAACGCAATTTGGGGAATCAGCGATCGAGACTCCATATTATTGCTCGCAACTTGGAGGGGGCTTTGGCAATTTGATAAACAAACAAAAGTATTCAGTCACGCGAAATGCCATCCGGCGGACTCGTCGTTTTTTCACAACGCTCCTGTTGTGTCAATTATTGAGTCCAAATATAATGATGATCTGTTTATTGAAATTAATGATGTAGGATTAATCCGTGTCGGCCATGACCTTTCAGAAAAAGCGACAATCTTACTTAAGGAATTGAACTGGGGATCCAGACGTTTCAAGCAGGACAAGTACGGAATATTCTGGCTGACGGACATCAATGAGGGTCTATACAGGTTTGATCCGAAAGACGGATCGCTAGTCACTATCAAGTCTAACAACGATGACCCCTACTCACTAAGAAGCAATGCATTGACGGGCTTTACAATCGATCGCGACCAAAACCTTTGGGTAACCACTATGGATCGTGGAATCAGTAAATTGCCTAAACAGAGGGTGCGATTTTACAACTACAAATTTTCGGCGCAGATAACCGGGAATACAGTCCACAGCGCGAATGAAAAAAATTATCTTCTCGTAAGCCAAAGTAAGAGCGGAAGGGCGGGAGACAACCAGTTACATTTCGCAGTCCTCGACACATCCAATCTGGAACACCTCGATTTTAATAAGGTTAATATGAAATACACCTTGAAGGGAAAAGTGAGCCAGTTAGCAATGGGTAAGCGTCACTTATGGATAGGTACGGGGGGGTCCCCAGATAGTGAGGGAGTTGTTGGATTGCCAGTAAATCCATCATCAGGACTAATTGAATCAGGGCCTGTCAGGACATTTGGGCATGATCCAAAAAATCCAAGTACAATCAGCGGCAATATTCAATCTGTCGGAAGTAGTAGTAGCATTTCAGGAATATGGGAAGACCCGGAGGCAAACCTGTGGGTGGGCAGTAGCAACATGGGCGGTGGATTGAACAAAGTAAGATTAGACAAGGAGTATGGTCAGAACGGTTCAGTCGTCCGGTACAATCATATCGCCGGTGATACTACTTCGCTTAGCAATGGTATTATCTGGTGGGAAATATATCCAGAAGGCAAAAACTCGTTTTGGGTTATAACGGCATCCGGATTAGACCTGTTCAGGAACGGCAGGTTCGAGCATTATTTTAAGAACGAATATGTAATGACTGTAAAGAGAGATTCCAGGGGTGTATTGCTGGTAGGTACTACTAACGGCCTGTACGAAGGCATTCCTGGAGAACGTTATACATTCAAGAATCACTCAAAACAAGTTTCACAAGCTTATGCATTTCAAGAAGATAAATTCGGTCGCTTTTGGATACCAACCCTTAGAGGTGTCCGGTGCTATGATCGTCAACGAAATGTTGTAGTACATTTTGGTGAAGCAGAAGGTTTTCAGTTTGCCCGGGACTGGGTTGAAAAAACGCCCGATGGAGTTTTTGTGACTGCAGACGCACAAGGCGCTACGCTGTTTGATCCGCGCTCATTCAAGATCGATGAGACTCCAGCTTTGCCAGTACTGACGCGTCTAACGGTAAATAACGAACCCCCTTTAATTCAAAATGCAAACAATGACGCTGCTGGATTTTATATCGAGAGGGATATAAGCGTTTTGGATGAACTCACTATAGATTATCAACACAATAATTTTACAATTGAGTTCTCTGCAATGGAGATGACTGCGCCAGAAAAAAATCTGTATCGCCACAAACTAGAGGGCTACGATAACGATTGGATCGAAACAGATTTTAGAACCCGTACAGCCACGTACACTAACCTTGACGCCGGAGAATATACATTCAAAGTAAAAGCCAGCAATCATCACGGAATCTGGAGCGACGTTGAAACAACGTTGAAAATAAACGTTCTACCTCCACCTTGGAGGTCAACCTGGGCGTATACCGGTTACGGTATCCTTTTTATTGGATTGCTTTACACGGCACGGAAAATTATTGTTCAACGCGAACGCCTCAAATCAAATCTCAAACTCGCAAAAGTCGAACAGGAGAAAGAACACTTTGAATTGGAGAAAGCGAAAGAAGTAGACAAAGTAAAATCAACCTTCTTTGCCAACATCTCTCATGAGTTCCGCACTCCGCTTACATTGATCAAGGGACCTGTGCAGGAGATGCTCGAGGAATATGCCGAACATCCCAAAATAAAAGAACGAATGAAGCTGGTTCAGCGTAATGCTGACCTGGTTTTGAAACTGATCAATCAACTGTTGGATCTAGCAAAACTTGAATCGGGAACGCTAACAATTGAAAAATCAGAAAGCGATCTCAACTCATTTCTGCGTGTAGTGACGAACTCATTTTCATCGCTTGCATTTCAGAAAAACATATCACTCGAATCAGAATTGCCGCAACAGAGAAATCTGGTCAGCTTTGATAAGGATAAAGTTGAAACAATTCTTATTAATCTTATCAATAACGCCATCAAGTTTACGCCACCTGGCGGGTCAGTAGTTGTTCGAACAGAATTAAAAATCTTGCAAGCTAACAACGAGTCTCATTCAGCGGGCACCCCTCTCTGGAGGAGAGGGGACGGGGGAGAGGTGAATATTACCGTATCAGACACCGGCATTGGCATAGCCGAAGATCAACATGAAAAGATCTTCGAACGCTTCCACCAGGTAAGTGAGGCACACAAAGAAGTGGGTACAGGTATCGGCCTTTCTCTTGTGAAAGAACTCGTCGCACTAATGAAGGGCACACTTTCATTGAAGAGTAAACCTGGCGAGGGCAGTGAGTTCACGGTCACGCTGCCAGTCGAAGTAATTCGATTATTAACTGAAACGGAAGAGGTTGAGAAGATTGAAGGACAACAATTGCCAGCAGAGTTTACATTAAAAACGAATGGCCATGAATCACATAATAACAAGCCTCGGATACTTGTCGTTGAGGACAACTCTGACTTAAGAAAATTCATTATCGGTTCGTTGGGAAATGAATTTCATTTCCTGGAAGGTGCCGATGGTAAACAAGGACTCGAAATTGCGTTCTTGGAAACACCAGACCTGATCATAAGCGATGTTATGATGCCTGAGATGGATGGCATTACGATGACGGGCAAAATAAAAGCGGACACACGCACCAGTCACATACCACTAATACTTCTCACCGCCAAGACTTCAGACGAAAGCAAACTTGAAGGGCTGGGAACTGGCGCTGATGATTACCTCACAAAACCATTTAACAAGAATGAGCTTTTGCTGAAAGTGAGAAACAGCATTGCGCTTCGTGTGAAACTTCGCGAGAAGATTAAACTGGAATTGTTGAAGGACTCACCAAACGTTGAAGTGCAATCTGCTGATGAGAAGTTTTTATTAAAGGTCAGGGAAGCAATACTATCGCGATTGAGTGACGAACAGCTCAGTGTAGAATCACTAGCAGAAGAGATTGGACTAAGTCGTTCACAATTATTCCGGAAGATCTCAGCATTGACGGGTGTATCTGTTAACGAGCTTATCCGCACCTTCCGTCTTCAGAGGGCAGCGCAATTATTAGAACAGGACTGGGCGCCTGTCACTCAAATAGCGTATGAGGTAGGGTACTCCAATCTTTCTTATTTCAGCAAAGCCTTTAAGGAAAAATACGGAGTATCGCCTTCTGAGTATGTAACGAAGGGTAATGATAAACGGGAAGATGTAAAAACGACATAAAATGTTTACCTCAAATAAACATCATCGTGGAGTTCTGCTAATAGTAATGCTATTGATCGGTCACTTCGCTTTTGCCCAATCTCAATTCCGTTTCGAGCACTATACCAAAAAGGACGGGCTTGGTAATGATTTCGCAAAAAGCCTGGCGCAGGACAGTCTAGGATACATTTGGATACTATACCCCGGCGCATTAAGCAGCTTTGACGGATACAATTTTAAAGTGTATCGGCATGATGCGAAGAATTCCCTGACATCGACCCTTGATTTTCTTATGGGGACACTTTTTATAGATAAAGCAAACAATATCTGGGTCGCTCCAAACGAACCATGGCAAACACCCATGGTCGTCAAGTTTGACCGGAAAACGGACGGTTTTACGAAATATAATATTGACATGGGGGGGATGAGAACAAGTCGGATAACATTTGAAAATGAGAATTCGACATGGGTGGGAACTTTTGGAAAGGGACTAGTCAATTGTAATTTATCCGCCGGAACATCTGAAAGCTACCAGAACGGCAATGCAGAATTATATCCCGAAAGAAACACGATAACAGGTATAAAGAATTTTGGCGCGTTACTACTGTTATCAACCGAACGTGGACTTTGGATTTTTGATAAAGAAGATAAGACTTTCAGGCGCCCACCATGCAGGGCGGCAGATACTACAACTTTATTTGCATCATTCACACAAATTCCAATCTACAATAAAAATGATGCCGATACCTGGCTAAAGGCAGGGAACCGCCTGGTGAAGATTGATTCCAGTTTCTCCATCGTTCATGAGTTCGATCCTGGGGAACTCGTTTGGGATGTCGACAAGCTAGATAGTGATGACAAAGGGATAGTATGGTTCGGTGGCCACTTCGAAAGTAAGACAGGCTTATACCGATACGACACGCGAGACGGCTCATTGATTAATCTCAAACATGATCCTTCAAATCCTCATTCATTGCCATCCAATATTGTCTACGGTGTTCTGGTGGATTCAGATGAAAATGTTTGGGTGGGAACAGACCACGGAATTAGCGTGCTGCGAAAGCGATCACTTTTATTCAATAACCAAAGTATTGAGGGAGGAGTCTTAAATGGAAGCGTACTTTATAAAGCGAAGGATTCTGAATACCTCGTCATTAATCGAGTATTCACGGGTGAAACGGACGTAAACCAGATTATGATGGGACCCGTCACTCCAGGCCAGCTCGAAATTAACTTGCATTCTGTGCTGAAACCTATGGATGGAGGGTTTGGAAATACTTTTCACCAGGGTCGTCGACATTTTTGGGTGGGGTACTGGCCCCTTCGGATTGTTGGTTATTCCATTGATCCAAAGACCGGAATGTTCGATGATTCGAAACCAAGGGAGTACGATGCCGATCCGAAAAATCCTAATAAGATCGCGGGTGCCGGACATTTAGTTGAGGACTCCAAGGGGAACCTACAGGTCTCGAATCGGGTAGGTATTGATATCGTGACACCGACAGTGAAGTACGGAACCGATGGTTCAGTGCGCCATATTAAGCCCACCAAACCAAAAACGCTATTGATATTTGCCAGGGATGGAAAAAGCGTTTGGACCATGAACAAAGGAGGCAAGAGTATTGGCATATTTCATGAAGAGTCTGATTCTATTGAGCAGGTAATTGAACTGGATGGAGTGCTGGCCACTCTTCGCAATTCACCCGACGGATCATTGCTTATCGGCACCCAAAATGGTTTATACCGCGCTGTGCAAGAGGGAGGACATCACAAATTCCAGGACGAACCGATAATTCCAAATGCTGAAGTCAATGCAATACAGGAAGACCGGCGGGGTCGACTGTGGATTTATGCAGATGGCGGTATAATTTGTTTTGATAAGAGCAGTAAGGCTAGCACAATTTTCAGAGAGGAAGACGGTGTTGAACACTGCCGGAGCGGTTACATTGATAAGCTCCATCAAACCAGGGAGGGTATAATGATTTCAGCAGGGCCTAACGGCTTTTCTGTGTTTGATCCGGCGACTTTCGAATTCAGCAAGAAAGAAGTTACTCCTGTTCTAACAATGCTCGCCGTAAACAACACGACGGCCACTGGGAAAATAATTCGGGGTGATGAGAGTTTTACGCTTCCGCACGATATAAGTATGCTTAAGGAGCTGACCATCGATTTCAGGCACAATAACTTTACTATTGAATTCTCTGCTATGGAGATGACAGCTCCGGAGAAGAACTTGTATCGCCACAAGCTGGAAGGTTATGACCCCGATTGGATTGAAACTGACCGGAAATATCGCACCGCTACATACACCAACCTGCCTGCGGGAGAATACACATTTAAGGTGAAGGCGTCAAATCATCATGGAGTTTGGAGTGACCTGGAAAGAACATTAAAAGTGGTTATTCTACCTCCGCCTTGGAAGTCAACTTGGGCGTATACCGGCTACGGTATCCTCTTTATCGGATTACTTTATGTAGCGCGTAAGAGCATCGTTCAACGCGAACGGCTGAAGTCCAATCTCAAGCTTGCGAAAGTCGAACAGGAGAAAGAACACTTTGAACTGGAGAAAGCTAAAGAAGTGGACAAAGTAAAATCGACCTTCTTTGCCAACATCTCTCATGAGTTCCGCACACCGCTTACATTGATCAAAGGACCTGTGCAGGAAATGTTGGAAGAGTATGCTGAACATCCCAAAATAAAAGAGCGGATGAAGCTTATTGAGCGTAACGCAGACCTGGTATTGAAGCTGATCAACCAACTGTTGGATCTTGCAAAACTGGAATCGGGTACGCTAACAATTGAAAAATCGGACAATGATCTCAATTCATTCCTGAGCATAGTGACGAACTCATTTTCATCGCTTGCATTTCAGAAAAACATATCGCTTAAATCAGAATTGCCGCAACAGAGAAACCTGGTCAGCTTCGATAAGGGTAAAGTTGAAACAATTCTTATCAATCTGATCAATAATGCAATCAAGTTCACACCGCCGGGTGGCTCGGTTAGTGTCAAAGCAAGAATAGAAATCGCTCAGGGTTCCACAGAAACTAAATCTGATGGCACCCCTCTCTGGAGGAGAGGGGAAGGGGGAGAGGTGACGATCACCGTATCAGACACTGGTATTGGAATAGACAAAGATCAACACGAAAAAATATTCGAACGCTTCCACCAGGTAAGTGAGGCGCACAAGGAAGTGGGCACAGGTATCGGTCTTTCGCTCGTGAAAGAATTGGTTGCACTAATGAAGGGTACACTTTCATTAAAGAGTGAACCGGGAAGGGGAAGTGAGTTCACGGTCACGCTGCCAGTCGAAGTAATTCGATTATTAACTGAAACGGAAGAGGTTAGGAAGTTTGAAGAACAACAATTGCCAGCAGAGTTTACATTAAAAACGAATGGCCATGAATCACATGATAACAAGCCTCGGATACTTGTCGTAGAAGACAACTCTGACTTGAGAAAATTCATAATCGGTTCGTTGGGAAATGAATTTCATTTCCTCGAAGCCGCCGATGGAAAACAAGGACTCGAAATTGCGTTCGAAGAAACCCCCGACTTGATCATGAGTGATGTGATGATGCCTGAGATGGATGGCATTACGATGACGGGGAAAATAAAATCAGACACACGTACCAGTCACATACCTCTAATACTTCTCACCGCCAAAACTTCGGACGAAAGCAAACTTACCGGGCTGGGCACAGGCGCTGATGATTACCTCACAAAACCATTCAACAAGAATGAGCTCTTGCTGAAAGTAAGAAACAGCATTGCGCTTCGGGTGAAACTTCGCGAAAAGATAAAGCTGGAGTTGCTGAAAGAATCACCCAACGTTGAAGTGCAATCCGCTGATGAGAAGTTTTTACTGAAAGTGAGAGAAGCGATACTATCGCGATTGAGTGATGAACAGCTCAGTGTTGAATCGTTAGCGGACGAAATTGGATTGAGTCGCTCTCAATTGTTCCGGAAGATCTCTGCGTTGACAGGTGCTTCAGTAAACGAATTGATCCGCACGTTCCGCCTTCAAAAAGCAGCACAGCTGTTGGAACAGAACTGGGCCCCGGTAACACAGGTGGCGTACGAAGTTGGGTACTCTAATCTTTCTTATTTCAGCAAAGCATTTAAGGAAAAATACGGTGTATCACCATCTGACTATCCAGTTAAAACGAATTAGTTATGGTCACAAGTAGTTATCGCAGAGCAGCACTAGTAACATTATTGCTATTGATCGCTCAATTCAGCATTGCCCAATCGCAATATCGTTTTCAGCATTTTAGTTCCAAGGACGGTCTGGCTGATGATTTTGTCTTTTCGGTGAAACAAGATAGTCTAGGCTACATATGGGCCCAATACTACGGCGGTATATCCCGGTTCGATGGTCATAGCTTTAGAGTGTATAAACATGATACTGAAGACCCTCGTTTGTCCTCCCTTGATTTCCTGATTGGTAAATTGCATGTCGATAAAAACAAAAACTTATGGGTAACGCAACATGGACATCCACCTCCACCGCCTTTCACCATTGCCCGTTACGACCGGAAGCTCGACGGCTTTAGAAAATTTACCTCTGATTTGGACCTTCTCGCCGTCAACGGCTTTCGGACAGATCACAACGGTCGAACCCTTTGGTTAAACGGGATTGAAGGCAAGGGTCTGCAGACGCTTGATTTGGAAACAGGAGAGAGAACAACATATTTGAACACCTCCTCCAATGCTGAAATTCACAAACAACAAAATACAATATTCGACTCTGAAGACTTTGGATCCTCAATTCTTGTGGCAACACAAACAGGACTTTGGAGCTTCGACAAAACCACTAAGACTTTTAGTCGTCCAGCTTGCAATCCCCGGGATTCTTCATTTCTATTCCACACACCGATTTTTTTCATCGGTCCGAAAGAAAGGTCGTGGATAGGCATAAATGGAGCCATGCTGAAACTTGGACCCGACCTCTCGATCCTTAACAGGATCGATTTTCCCCCAAATTTCGCCTTTAGCTCCTTCAGTTTTGCGCCTGATGGACTAGTTTGGTTCGGAACGTGGAACGACGGACTTTGTAGAGTCGACCCTGCGGACGGATCTTTTACTTATATCCGCAACGTGCCTGGAGATCCACACTCTTTAAACAGTAATACTATTAATGATGTCATCGTAGACCGGGACAATAATGTGTGGGTTGCCAACGAAAAAGGAATAAGCAAGCTACTTCCTCAAAAAATGAAGTTCAACAATATCGACTTGGAGGTTGGTGGATTTACGATCTATAATACAAGGGACAAGGATATGCTGGTCATATCTCAGCAAGGGCAACAGGGTAACGAAAAAAAAATTCTCACTACACCAATAATTCCTGCGCAGATCGACGGACTAAAGGACCAACCGTTTCAGACGCTCTTGTCAGTCTGGGGAAACGATTGGCCAAGGTTTCACCAGGGGAAGAATCATTTTTGGGTAAGTACCAGAGTTTTTGGAACCGGTCTTTACGGTCTACACATTAATTCGACCTCTGGAATGATTGATACTGAGAATCCACTGATGATGCGTCATCAACCTGGTAATTCTAATACAATTAACTCGAATGACCTCGGCGCAATGTGGGAAGATCCTGCTGGTAATTTGTGGGTGGGCGACAAGGGACTCACTAAAATAAATTTACAAATTCCTTATGGAGAGCAAGGATCAGTTACAAAATATAAACATTCATTAGACGATTCGAATTCTGTCCGTATACATAATGCAAATCAATTTTACCCCGAGAACGAAAACTCGTTTTGGGTGCTAGATTCGGAAGGGATCGATCTATTCCATCTCGATACTCAACAAATCGATCATTTTTTTATGAATAGGGAGACCGCTGATATTCTTTATAAAGCTTCAGATGGATCTCTTTATCTGGGTACCATAAAAGGACTTTACAAGGCCAGCAAGCAAAATGCCCGCTATCATTTTGAATCAACTCCAGTTTGGAATAAAGCAGAAGTCACGGCTATTGAGGAAGACCGAGTTGGGCGTCTGTGGCTTTACAGCAGAATCGGGCCGGTATGCTTTGACCCGAGAGAAAATATTGCTATTGAATTTAACGAGAGCGATGGTGTATTCCACGCCAAGGCCATTGAACGCGGATTCTTTAAACAGACGTCCCAGGGCTTGATGATTTTGGCCGACCCGACCGGGCTTTCAGTTTTTGATCCACTCACGCTAACTATCGATCGAAAACCTATTAAGCCACTTTTGACAAGGCTCGAAGTAAACAACCAAACGTCCAGAGCAGGTACGTCAAAAGCAGGAGCAGACGAGTTTTATACGAGTAAGGACATTAGTGTCCTGGACGAGCTCATTATAGATTATCAACACAACAATTTCAAGATCGAGTTTTCAGCGATGGAGATGACCGCTCCGGAAAAAAATATGTATCGCCACCGACTCGAGGGATATGATGACGGTTGGATCGAAACTGATTTTAGAAACCGAACAGTTACCTACACCAATCTTGACGCCGGAGAATATACATTCAGAGTAAAAGCCAGCAATCATCATGGAATCTGGAGTGATATTGAAACAACCCTGAAAATTAAAGTTCTGCCTCCGCCCTGGAAGTCAACCTGGGCATATACCGGATACGGTATCCTCTTTATCGGCTTGCTTTACGCGGCACGTAAGAATATCGTTCAACGCGAACGCCTGAAATCAAACCTTAAGCTCGCTAAAGTCGAACAGGAGAAAGAACACTTTGAACTGGAGAAAGCTAAAGAAGTGGACAAAGTAAAATCGACCTTCTTTGCCAACATCTCTCATGAGTTCCGGACGCCATTGACATTGATCAAAGGTCCCGTGCAGGAGTTGTTGGAAGAATTCACGGATCATCCCAAAGTGAAGGACCGATTGAAGTTGGTACAACGTAATGCAGATCTTGTATTGAAGCTGATCAACCAGCTGCTGGATCTTGCAAAACTTGAATCTGGTACCCTGACAATTGAAAAATCAGAAAGTGATCTTAACACCTTCCTAGGTGTAGTAACGAACTCATTTTCATCGCTTGCATTTCAGAAAAACATATCGCTGGAATCGGAATTACCTCAGCAGAGAAACCTGGTCAGCTTTGATAAGGGTAAAGTTGAAACAATCCTTATCAACCTTATTAATAATGCAATCAAATTTACGCCACCTGGAGGGTCAGTAGTTGTTCGAACAGAACTAAAAAACTTGCAAGCTAACAACGAATCTGATTCAGCGGGCACCCCTCTCTGGAGGAGAGGGGTTGGGGGTGAGGTGACGATCACCGTATCAGACACTGGTATTGGAATAGACAAAGATCAACATGAAAAGATCTTCGAACGTTTCCACCAGGTAAGCGAAGCACACAAGGAAGTGGGCACTGGTATCGGACTTTCGCTCGTGAAAGAACTGGTTGCGTTAATGAAGGGTACGCTTTCATTGAAGAGTGAACCGGGCAACAGGGAAGTGAGTTCACGGTTACCCTACCGGTTGAAGTAATTCGACTATTAACTGAAATGGAAGAAGTTAGGAAGTTTTGAAGAACAACAATTGCCAGCAAGAGTTTACATTGAAAACGTAATGGCCATGAATCACAAGATAACAAGCCTCGGATACTTGTCGTTGAAGACAACTCCGACTTAAGAAAATTCATTATCGGTTCGTTGGGGAACGAATTTCATTTCCTTGAGGCCGCCGATGGAAAACAAGGACTCGAAATTGCATTCGAGGAAACACCCGACCTGATCATCAGTGATGTGATGATGCCCGAGATGGACGGCATCACGATGACAGCAAAAATAAAAGCGGACACACGCACCAGTCACATACCATTAATACTTCTCACTGCCAAAACTTCGGACGAAAGCAAACTTGCAGGGCTAGGGACCGGCGCGGACGACTATCTCACAAAACCATTCAACAAGAATGAGCTCTTGCTGAAAGTAAGAAACAGCATTGCGCTTCGGGTGAAGCTTCGCGAGAAGATAAAACTGGAATTGCTGAAGGAATCACCCAATGTTGAAGTGCAGTCCGCCGATGAGAAGTTTTTGTTAAAGGTCAGGGAAGCAATACTATCGCGATTGAGTGATGAACAGCTCAGTGTTGAATCATTGGCGGAAGAGATTGGATTGAGTCGTTCCCAGTTGTTCCGGAAGATCTCTGCGTTGACAGGCGCTTCAGTTAACGAATTGATCCGCACGTTCCGTCTTCAGAAAGCAGCGCAGCTGTTGGAGCAGAACTGGGGACCGGTAACTCAGGTGGCGTACGAAGTGGGGTACTCTAATCTTTCTTATTTCAGTAAAGCTTTTAAGGAAAAATATGGTGTATTGCCTTCGGAATATGGAGCGAAAGTCCAATAAACCAAGAAGCCTTGTCCGCCGACTTATCCGCTCGAAACGAAGTGTAGGCGGAAGCTGCCTCAGCGTAGGCGGATCTTATTTCAGCAAAGCATTTAAAGAACGATACGGAGTATCACCATCGGAATATCCAGTTAGAACAAATTAGATATGGTTAGTATAAATAAATATCGGCTAGGGATCCAACTGATCGCAACGCTTTTTATCGTCAACGTTTCATTCGGGCAAACTCAATTTCGTTTCAAACGCTTTGGCAAAACCGAAGGCCTTAGCCACGAATATGTTTGGAGCATTGCGCAAGACAGTCTCGGATTTATTTGGGCTAACCAGATGTTCCGGCTTAGCCGCTTTGACGGACACTCATTCAAGACCTATCAACATGACCCCAACGATTCGTTGAGCGCGCGATTGGATGTCCTGTTGGATCAAATCGTTAAAGATTTTGGTAACAATGTATGGTTCACTGAGCATAAACCAGAAATAGGAAGTGAGAGACATACCCTCGTAAAATACGATCGGAAATCAGATTCCTTCATCAAGTATCAATTTGATCTGCCTGAGTTGGAAAAGAAGAATGGGCATATAATAAGTTGGTCTTTTGAAAAAGATGGCCGGAGTGTTTGGCTTGGGACGTCTGAGGAGGCTCTTTATAATTACAATTTTATAACTGGGGCAATATCGAATTATATGAACGTCGGATCAGACGGCAAACCGAAACGACCATACTCTATCGGGACCCAAATGGATTTGGGTCGCTCCATTCTGTTGGGAACCGGCCTTGGACTTTGGATCTTTGATAAGGACTCAAAAAAGTTTTCGAGACCTCCATGTGACCCGGCTGATACTTCCTTACTCTTTTCATCACCAATCCGCCGAATTCTCCCCAAGGTCATGGGTAAGGACACTATAACCTGGTTGTTTTCGCCAATCGGTAAACTCATAAAAATCGATTCGCGGTTCAAAGTGCTGCAGACAATTGATTTCCCGAAAGGTGTAAGAATGGGTCTTTCCGACTTTGATTCGGACGGAGTGTATTGGTCCGGTGGTGGATTTAATTCAAACAGCGGCCTTTATCGATTTGATACCCGGGACGGGTCTTTGATCAACATAACCCATGATCCCGCCGAACCCCTGTCGCTTTCATCGAATGCCATATTGGATGTGAAGGTTGACAGAGACGACAATGTGTGGGTTGCTACAGATAAAGGAATAAATTTTCTGGCGCGAGCAGATATCAACGTCTACAACAAAACCTTTGATGACGCAGTAGGCGGAAACACGGTGTACAAAGCCAAAAATAAAGAGTACTTGATTTTGGGTAAACACCTTAAGGGCACTGATCATAGCAATCAACTTATTATCTCGCCCATCATCCCTGGCCGGCCCGATTCACTGAACTTTAGTCCGTTCCTCGACCCCATCGATGCAATTGAAATTCAAACACTCGTCGCAGGGAAGCAGCATTTTTGGATTGGCAACCTGGGCTCGGGGGTAATCGGTTACCCGATTGATTCAACTACCGGAATGATTGTGCCCCACAGGGCAGTGCAGTTGACGCACGATAAAGGAAACGCAAATACAATCAGCACTAACTTCTCAGGATATCTATGGGAAGATCCGGAGGAACATCTTTGGGTACTTCATCTTTCTGGCGACCATGGATAGAATAGCGATCATTCTGAATATGGTAAGGATGGCTCCGTAAGTTCGATATGGCAATGAGTTGGGTGGTTTTATTTTCTTCCTGAAAATCAGAAGTCATTTTGGCTCACCAGATGGCAGAAGGAACTGGGTCTTCAATTGTTACATCTTCCTCTAAAAAATCAACTAACTGAAAGTTTCGGGGACAGAATTCCTATGAAGGTCGGCCCTCGCATTGTTTATAAAACCAAAGACGGAATCTTGTTGATTGGGACATCGTATGGCCTTTTTACAGCATCCTTAAAAAACGGAAAGTACAATCTCGATCAATCTCCGAAGTGATAAAAGGCGCAGAGGTATTGGCAATCTTAGATGATGATTCAGGTAGATGGTGGAGCTTACGGAGAAGGCACATTGACCTGCTATGATCAGAAAGGATAGCACTACGACAGTATTCAGTAAGATTGATGGCTTTGATCATTTGAGTGCTATCTATGAGGGGTGGTTTCACAAAACGGCGAACGGTATTTTCATTGCTGTCAGCCCCGCATGGTATTTCTGTTTTTTGACCCGAATTCATTCAAGAGAAGTCAAAGAAAAACAAAGCCAGTTCTCACGAAACTGGCTATTAATAACATTACCATTAATGGACGATCTGCTCCATCGAACTCAGACTTTACAATTAATTCCGATATAAGTGTGTTAGACGAGCTCACGCTCGACTATCTGCACAACAATTTCACGCTGGAATTCTCCTCCATGGAGATGACTGCTCCGGAGAAAAATTTATACAGACACAAACTCGAAGGTTACGACCAGGATTGGATTGAAACAGATTATAGAAACCGAACAGTAACGTACACCAACCTTCCCGCTGGAGAATATACATTTAAGGTTAAAGCGAGCAACCACCATGGCGTTTGGAGAGAAAAGGAAAGAACCTTAAAAGTTATGATTCTTCCTCCTCCCTGGAGGTCATCATGGGCGTATACGGGATACGGTATACTTTTCGTCGGACTACTATTCCTTGGCAGAAAAAATATCGTTCAACGTGAACGCCTCAAATCAAATCTCAAGCTTGCCAAAGTCGAGCAGGAAAAAGAACACTTTGAACTGGAAAAAGCCATAGAGGTGGACAAAGTCAAATCTACTTTCTTCGCCAACATCTCGCATGAGTTCCGCACCCCACTTACGCTGATCAAAGGTCCTGTTCAGAATCTGCTTGAACAATTTGCCGATCATCCTAATGTCAAAGAGCAGCTCAAACTTGTACAACGCAATTCTGATCTATTGCTAAAGTTGATCAATCAACTCCTGGACCTCGCAAAACTAGAATCGGGTAACCTGACCGTTGAAAAGTCTGAAAACGATCTCAATTCTTTTCTGACGGCAGTGATCAATTCTTTTTCGTCCCTGGCATTTCAGAAAAGTATCGCGCTGGAAATGGAATTACCGCCAGTGAGGTACCAGGTAAGTTTTGATAAGGATAAAGTGGAAACAATTCTTATTAACCTGATCAACAATGCTATCAAGTTCACACCAGCGGGTGGGACGGTCACTGTCAAACAGAATTAAAAATTCAAGTTCAACGACGAACTCATTCGGCGGGCACCCCTCTCTGGAGGAGAGGGGTCGGGGGAGAGGTGGGTGAGGTGATCATCACCGTGTCAGACACCGGGATAGGAATACCACTCGATCAACAAGCAAAAGTATTCGAACGCTTTCACCAGGTAAGTGAAGCGCACAAGGAAGTCGGTACCGGGATTGGACTTTCACTAGTCAAAGAATTAGTCGCACTGATGAAAGGTACACTTTCATTGAAGAGTGAGCCGGCAAAGGTTTGCCTGGCGAACAGACAGGCAGTGAGTTCACGATCAGTCTGCCTGTCGAGGTAATTCGAGTAATGACAGAAACCGATGAAGCAGTCGATCATCAAAGAACATCTTGTGGTTGAGGAATTCAGCTTGAACGGCAACGGCCAGGAATTGGAGGAAGGAGATTCACGACCCACGGTGCTTGTAGTTGAAGACAACTCCGACTTGAGAAAATTCATTATTGATTCACTGGGAAAAGAATTTCGTTTCCTTGAAGGTGCTGATGGTAAACAAGGCATGGAAAAAGCCTTTGAAGAAACGCCGGACCTGATCATCAGTGACGTCATGATGCCCGAGATGGACGGTATCACGATGACCGGAAAACTGAAGAACGATACGCGGACAAGCCATATTCCAATTATTCTTTTAACAGCTAAAACCTCTGATGAAAGTAAACTATCCGGGTTGGAAACCGGGGCAGACGATTACCTGACAAAACCATTCAACAAGAATGAGCTTTTGTTGAAAGTAAGAAACAGCATCGCCCTTCGTGTTAAGCTTCGGGAAAAGTTAAAACTGGAACTGTTGAAGGAATCACCCAATGTTGAGGTGCAGTCCGCTGACGAGAAGTTTTTATTAAAAGTTCGGGATGCTATCCTGTCGCGATTGAGTGATGAACAACTGAGCGTCGAATCGTTGGCGGATGAAATTGGATTGAGTCGTTCGCAATTGTTCCGCAAGATCTCGGCGTTGACCGGCGCATCAGTGAACGAATTGATTCGCACGTTCCGCCTTCAGCGAGCAGCGCAGCTGATAGAGCAGAACTGGGGACCTGTAACACAGGTGGCGTATGAGGTAGGGTTCTCGAACCTTTCATACTTCAGCAAGGCATTTAAGGAAAAATATGGGGTGTTGCCATCGGAGTATGGAGCGAAAGTACTATAAAACAAGAGGTTAAATTGCCTTTGTTGTTTATCTACAAATTCCAAATGCCCATCATGAAAACGTGTGCTGTCATATTCTTGTTCATCCATTTAACCTGTATTGATAGCAAAGCACAGGTTAATTTTAGCGACAGTCTTTCAGTATTCAAACAGAAGCTAAAAACCTTGGATGAAGATACGTCGCGGGTGATAATGTTAAGGAAAATAGCAGGAACCTTTGGAATAAATCAGCCAGACTCCATGCTATTTTATGACCTTAAGGGTCTCACGCTGGCGGGTAAAATTGGTTATCAACTTGGAGAATTGAACGCATTGTTAGTCATCCAAATCGTACTGAAACACAATGGAAATATGGTTAGAGCATATAGTTTCGCATTTAAAGGATTGAAATTGGCGAAAACTTCCAAAAACACATTTTATCGGGCAGTGTTCTCGGGCGAACTGGGAATTATTGATGGTGAGTTGGGAAATTTCAGTACAGCTTTGGAACTATTGAAACAGTCATATAATTTGTTCGATTCGCTTCAACAAAAGGAATTCGCAGTCTTTCAATGGAACAACATTGGCGAAATTTATTTGAAACAGGGTAATCTTGATTCCGCTCTGTTCTATTGTCGGGCCGCATTTAACGAAGAAACTCCTGTGAACGCCTGGATTGACCACTACTCTGCCGTAAATCTGGGTAGAATATACCTGCAAAAAAAGAAGTACGACTCTGCTCTCTTTTATTTCAAGTACTCACTTGCAGGGGATTGGTTCTTTTCACACCGGTTCAATTCGAATTTAGGTGTTGCCAGAACATATCATTATCTGCATCAAGAGGATTCGTGCCTGCACTACGCCAGGAAGGCAATGGACATAGCAATAGAAAGTCAGATATTTGCTCAACTTCTCGAAGCAAACACCTTTTTTGCTTCTCTTTATGAGAAGCAAGACCCGGATCGAGCGTTGCAGTTTGCTCAGAACGCGCTTAGCTATAAAGACAGCCTCAACCGTTTTGCTGAAGGACTATTCGTGGAAAGTCTTGATGAATTTGATGAGCAGGAAAGGCAACTGGCAATAGAAAAAGCGCAAGCCGCTTATCGCTATCAAGCACGACAATATGCACTCCTTGCGGGCCTCGCCGCAGTTCTTTTAATTGCTGCAATACTTTTTTACAACAACAAGCAAAAACAAAATGCCAATAGATTGCTTTCGCTGCAAAAGGAAGAGATTAACATCCAGCGGCAAAAAGCCGAAGAGGCCGAGAAACTTAAGTCGAGGTTCTTCGCAAACATCTCTCATGAGTTTCGGACGCCTCTGACGTTAATCCAAGGTCCCGTTCAAGAAATGCTTGAAGTGTTCACGGATCATCCCAAGGTAACGCAACGACTGAAGCTGGTACAACATAATGCAGATCTTGTATTAGAATTGATCAATGAGCTGTTGGATCTGGCAAAATTGGAATCGGGCACGCTCACAATCGAAAAATCAGAAACCAATCTCAATTCATTCCTGAGTGTAGTAACGAACTCTTTTTCGTCGATGGCATTTCAGAAAAATATTACACTCGAAACTGAATTGCCGCAGTCAAAACAAGTGGTAACTATTGATAAGCATAAATTGGAAACAATTCTTATCAACCTGGTCAACAATGCAATTAAGTTCACACCATCAGGAGGAAAGGTAATCGTTCGTGCTCTATTGAACAGAATTCCTAACCGGGATGAGGACGAACTGACATTAATTGTGTCAGACACTGGCATTGGAATCGCCGAGGATCAACACGAAAAGATTTTTGACCGCTTCCACCAGGTTAGCGAGGCACACGAGGAGGTCGGGACAGGTATCGGTCTTTCCCTGGTCAAAGAACTTGTGGCCTTAATGAATGGGACAGTTTCGTTGAATAGTCAAACCGGCAAAGGCTTGCCCGGCGAACAGACGGGAAGCAAGTTTAAGGTGACCCTAGCGGTTAAGATCATTCGGCCATCAACTGAACCTGAGGAAGTAGGAAAGTTTGAAGCGCCTGAATCAAAAGGATTTGTGTTGAAGGTGAACGATGGGGAGGTGCAAGAAATCAGACCACGTATCCTCGTGGTGGAAGATAACTTCGACTTGAGAAAATTCATTATGGATTCCATGGGAAACGAGTTTAATTTCCTGGAGGCGGCTAATGGAAAAGAAGGGCTTGAAATTGCTCTTGGAGAAATACCCGACCTGATCATCAGCGACGTCATGATGCCCGAGATGGATGGTATGACAATGACGGGAAAACTAAAGCACGACATGCGAACAAGTCATATTCCCATTATTCTCTTAACGGCGAAAACTTCAGTTGAAAGTAAACTGTCAGGTCTGGAAACTGGAGCAAACGATTACTTGACTAAACCATTTAACAAGAATGAGCTTTTGCTGAAAATCAGAAACAGCATTGCTCTTCGCGTGAAGCTTCGCGAAAAGATAAGACTAGAGCTGCTGAAAGAATCACCTAAAGTTGAAGTAGATTCCGCCGACGAGAAGTTCTTGCTAAAAGTCAGGGATGCTATACTATCTAGATTGAGCGATGAACAACTGAGTGTCGAATCATTGGCGGAAGAGATTGGTCTGAGCCGGTCCCAGTTGTTCCGCAAGGTCTCGGCCCTGACAGGCGTATCGGTTAACGAATTGATCCGCACGTTCCGACTTCAGAAAGCAGCACAGTTGTTGGAGCAAAACTGGGCTCCTGTAACCCAGATAGCCTACGAGGTAGGTTTCTCCAGCCTTTCTTACTTCAGCAAAGCTTTTAAGGAAAAGTATGGGGTTTCACCATCTGAATATCCCGTAAAGACACAATAGGACTCAACAGCCCAGACTTTGGCTGTTGACATTATACTACGTTGCGCGCCAGATTATCGGCAGGATCTAGGATCATTCGACCTCGCCCCATAAAAGGGGGGAATGACTATTATAATGAGCCGCCGTTGTCATTAATGGTTATCAATGATGAATCTAATTCGACATTCGACATTGGGAGTTGGACATTGGACATTCACTCGACCAGAGGTTATCTCCTGATGTTTCGTACTGCTATTCCTTATTCGTTCAGTTGGGTCCGTCAAGCCTTCCGTGGAAAGTTGAACTTCGCTTAGGCTAAAGCATTTTATATAACACTTCCTTTCTAGATAGAGTCCGCTACTTTTTCCATTTCAACAGAAAAAAGCGACAAGAGTGACAATCAATGCACCAAGAGTTGAAGACTATCGGTTGCAAAACGTCGTACAATTACATTAACAATTTCGACTAACGAACCGGCAGGGTTCTTTGTTGAAATTACGTTAGACGCATGATCAGCGTTTTGGGGTGGGCCCACTTCGATTGACTTCCCAAAAAAGGGGGAAACGAAAACAAACCATGGACTATGGACCAAATAACTATGGACTATAGACCAAAATCAATCTCCACTTCTAAATCTCTGCGCTATGAAAACGTATTGTGTCAGCCTTGCACTCTTGACGATGTGCTTCAATCTCTCGTTTGGTAAAGTAAAGAATGGATATGCTATTTACGTTGATGATGCGAGGGAGTCGCTTAAAGCGCTTCAGACATTGCTTTACGAAACCGCTGACGTATCAAACGCTCAGCGCAAATTAGCTGAGGCGCGGATCAAGACCCTTGTTAATTACATCTCCTATTTTGAGTTGACGGAAGATCTGCTGATACAATTCAGATTAGTCGCTCCGGACCTTTACAATGAAATAGATTCCATTAAAGACCACCAAGGAAGGCCCACGGACGTTTTTGTAAAGTTTATCGCGCCAGAACAGGCCAAGGTTCAAGCTTGGGGAATAACAAATATCAGTTTCGTTCCCGAAGACCCTGACATGTATAAGTCCGAATATGGAAACGGAACGGTATCAGTAAAAGTATGGATCGTTAGCAGAGCCTTGTTGGTGCTGGCCCATGAATTTGGACACATAAAATACCAGGTGCCCAACCTGGCAAGCTACAAGGGGTACTACGAAAATACGTATCGTCCCGGAGTAGTCGAGCCCAACTGGATCGGCCATGACTATGAAGACCTAAGCGGAAGGTCAGCTGATATCTACGCAAAACGATTTCTTAAGGAATACTCCTACTGTCTTAAGAACGGTTCAGTCAGACCTCAATCGCCAGTAGCACTTCGGGAGGTTATAAGGAAGCGGGTCTACGAGTTATTAGTGAAGAACAGAGTTCTCGCCACCTCACAGCTGCAGGAAATACAAGTTCCCTCAGACAGAATCTGAATTTCAAGTTGGCGTTCAAATAGTATTCAATTACCAATCTAAAAAATCAATTACAGTATATGCGAAAAATTCTAACGTGGCATCCCCTTGGCAGATCAGGCGCTTATATATCCAAAAAAGATTACGATGTAACAAGGGAATTTATTCTTTCCGCGCTCAGCGAGGAAATGACGCTGCTTGATCTTATAGAACTTGGAGAACGGGTACTCGCACCTATGATAGAGGACAATATTGCCTGGCACATTCTTGTGGTAAAACTGGATCTTGAAGCACGCGGCATAATCGTTTCCTTTCAGAAGTTTGCTCCTCACCGAGTGCAGTTTCTGAAGCTGCGAAGGAAGGGCGTTAAGAAATTTATCGAGCATAACATTACATCCATTATTAACCAACAAACATCAAAATCTGGGTAGTCCATAGTCCATAGTTTGATGGTCGATGGTCCATGGTCCATAGTTTGATAGTCGATAGTCCATAGTTTGAGTGCCGTCGGCTATATTGAGCTAAAAACCATCGACTATCGACTGATAAACCATCGACTAATAAGCCATCGACCATCGACTGATAAACTATCGACTGAGTTGTGAAGTCATTCTTAGGGATGATCTAGCTCTGTTGCGGAAAAAGAAAATTATAGATCCTTGCGGGTACCACGTTTGCCTGCGACATGGTTTCGTCCATGATAGCGAGCGCATCCTCGCGCCGGCCAGCCTGCGTGTAGGCACCCATGAGTTCAAATAGTAACCATTGATGTCGATTAGATAAAGTTGCAGCTTCTTCCAGGGCTTTGATAGCGGGTTCAAATCTTTCGAGACCAAGGTAACTCAGCCCCAATGCACGATGAGCCATGAAGGAACCTGGATCACGACGGACTGCTTCCTCCGATGAGGCAAGTGCTTGTTCAAATTCACCCAGGTGTAACATTGCATAAGCGTTCAGGAAGTATGGTACTGTAGTTGGCGCCTCAATAGCGGATTCCTCCAAATTGCTTCTTATCTGCTTAAGAAGTGACTTGTATTTTTCCTCTGACTTTGGATTGAATTGATTTATGGAAAAAACTCTTCGGAATAATGGCTCCACCTCGGGCCAGCTCCACTCATAACACATGCTGATGAACGCAAGCACTGCGTATGCATCCATCATCGTCGGGTCGATGGCAAGAGCATCAAGCGCAGCCTTCTTGGCTTTTTCTATCGATTCCTGAAAAGGCAGCTGTCCATTATAGCCCATCAAAATGAAAACTTCGGCCAACCCTGCATGCGCATTGGCAAACTGTGGATCTTTGCTTAGCGCTTCTTCGAAACTTTTAATGCTGTTTACCAGTGCTTCGGATTTGCCGTGTCGATATGTTCTTCCTTTCAGAAAGCATTCGTACGCCTGGCTATTGGTCGTCACCCTTTTTGCAAGTCTGCGCCGGTCAGCTTCCGAAAATGTAACACTAAGGCCTTCAGCAATGTCGATTGATAGACTCAACGTAAGGCTGGGCAAATCACTGAAAGTACATTTGTATTCCTTTGACCACAATGCCGATGTCGCTTCTGGAGCCGATACCTTGACGGTTACCCATAGCCATTCAGTTGTCTTTACTACCGATCCCTGAACCAGGTAAGCGACGGCCAAGGCTTTTGCATCAACGCGTTGCTTGCTGTGGGTGCCGCGATAACGGAATGAAAGCGACCGCTGCGTAACTTTAAGATCCCGAATCAGGGAAAGTTTAAGGAGCAGATCATCTGCCAGTCCTTCGCCGAGAAAATCATTTCCGTCCTGGCGCATCGTAGGTGAAAGGAAGCACAGCAATGGACTTGAAAGGACTAATCTTCTTGTCGAGGTTGGTCAGGATCGATGGGATTGCTTTGCGTTCTTCTTCTTTGACTGGCTGTTTCTCGAAGTTTTTTAATCCGTTGATTATGTCCTTGATCGCGTTGGCCGTTTTGTTTACCTGGTCGCGATAGAAGGTTTTGTTTGTGTTCTTTAATGGATCCTCCTCATTTGCCCGCAACGGTCGGTTAACCCCAGGTGTTCTGAAAATAAAGTCAATCGGACGTAGTTTACCTCTGAGCTCTGTTTCCAGCATTTTTATGTCAGTTGCATCTAGTTCATGAATCCGGACTGGCAACACGCGGTTAGCAGCGTTGCCATCCATTAAACGTATGACGGGCCCGAACTTATCCTGTGCAACCATTTTGTTGAAGGCAAGAAATTCACAACGCCAGGCAAAACATTCCTGATCGCAATAGGTTTGGGAAATGATTGGAATAAAGATTAATGACTTGATCTTCGGACTAAGAGACTCGTCGACATTGTGTGTTTCAAGCAGTCCGTCGCCAGGGTTTCTATCGAAATAAATTGAAACTCTACCTTTGACGGTTGCCTCAAGTTCAAGGGAGAGGTTCGCTACAAACTCCGATACCCATCCCTCATTGCTTACGCCTCGGTTCCCGTGGGAGATATCGTTCGATGGCAACGTTCGGTTGTCGTTGTGCCTGTAGCTGATAAAGATATCGTATTCGTATCCGGGGATCTGTGATGCCATATGCAATTACTTCTCTAAAGTAAAAAAGAATAAGTGGTATTCTACGCCCGAATGCGCCGTTGCCGTTGAAATTTTCAGCCTTCACCCTGCCTTGCTGCGGGGTTGGCCCATGTTTATCAATTGCCACGGGCCTAAGCCCGTGGCAATTGATGCATAACTCAATGGGCTTTAGCCCAAAACGGAGGGTCTCTTAACAACTGCGAGAATGGAACGGTTTGTGCACGCTATCAAATAAACTTAAACTGGGCGGCCATCCGGATCAATGTCGCCGTGTACTTGGCTTAAGAATTTTTTGCCCCGACAATACAACGTCAATGGCTTCAATCAGTTCTTCGCGAGTTGCATTTTTCAGCACATATCCTGACGCTCCGTTGTCGATCATTTTTTGAATGAAGCTCTGCTGATTAAATGAACTAAGTCCTATAATGTGTATAGCAGGATACTTAGTTTTTACCTCCTTGCATAAGTCAATGCCACTTTTATCAGGAAGATTTATATCCATGAGGAGCACATCAGGTTGCTGCTGGTGCAGAAAAGCCAGACCCGACGCTGCGTTCATGGCGTGTCCCATTCATTCGATGCTGTTTTCGTTTTGAAGCAAGGCAGTGCAGGAGCCAGTTCACACTCTTCAACCGAAAGCTTTCATTTTACAGGGAGCACCTACCATTGGGAGTTAACATCTGCAAGTGGTATGGTTGGGAACCTCAAATTTCAAGGAGCAAAATCAGATGGCAGGCAAAGCCTTCCTAATAACTGGCAAATTCATTTTTCTGATCTGGAAGGAAAACCTAAAACCTACAATGCTTTTTTCTCCTGCGTGAAGGGAGCAAGGATTCTTTGGCTTGAAGACAGTGCTTATGCTACTGGCTACACCGGCTATGGAAAAAACAACTAATAATGCTCCAACGAGGAAGGTAAAATTTACTAGTGTTTGAACAAGAATGCAGGGTCACGAAGATCACAAAGGGAGAGCACTACGATCACCACGTGAAGCGCTAAAAATACGTCGTGGGCTCCCGATAACTATCGGGAGTGGTTCGTCGTGGACATTGTGACCTGCATTAAGCTTATTGCATAATTAATGTAACTACGCTAGCTTGTGAAATCCGTCTTAATATGATGCGCTGCATTTCAACCTTACTCTTGCTGATTGTTTCTGTCACGTTGATGGCACAATCGACTCGTAGAGTCCATCCCCAATCAAAAGTTGATCAACGGGAGCTACGTTTCCAATCCCGATGCAATTCTGGACGCAGCTACAGTAACTGCAAATTGACACGTTATTAACATCTCTTGAAAAGAAAACTACCGTACAAGTTGCTGTTGTTGTTGTAGAATCAATTGGCGACGCTGACATTTTTGAATTTGCCCAAAAACTTTTTACAACCTGGGCCATCGGAAGCAAAGGCAACGACAACGGATTGCTGTTACTGTTGGTGAAAGACCAGCGAACTGTTCGGTTTCACACGGGTTATGGAGTGGAGGGTACATTGCCGGATGTAATTTGCAAACGCATCCAGCGCGATTACATGGTTCCGGAATTTAAAAATGGAAACTATAACGCAGGAGTACTGGCTGGACTACTTCAAGTTGAAAAAATTCTCACTGATCCTACATACGCCGAAGAACTAAAGGATCCGGAACCAACTCAGGTAAGCGATTGGGTTGGCTTTATTATTTTTCTTTTAGTCGTTCCTGGGATGGTGTCACTGATAACCTTTATTATCAAAGGTGTAAATGGAAAATTTGCGGATTCAAAAAAGCCTGCTTACACGCCTTATCCTGAAATGCGGTTGACGCGGTGGGCATGGGTTGTGGAGTTTGTTGGGATACCTGTACTTATCATTACATTTTTCGGAATAAGCGGGACTGAGAATCCCGTTGGTTTTTGTTTCATTACACTTTACCTCTACTACATGAGTACACTTTTTCTTCGCCTGTGGCGGATGAAAAAAGTGATTAATCGGTTTCTGGAAAGTCAGGATTATGGTGAGATCGTCGAGTTTATCCGGAAGCAACAGTTGTATTGGCTTTTTATGGCCCTATTGTTCCCTCTCCCTTTTGTGTTTTACTTCTTCTATCACCTGGCGCGAAAACGTATTTATCGTAACTATCCACGAAAGTGTAAAGAATGCCAGGGAGACATGGAAAAACTAACTGAAATAACGGAGGATGAATATCTCTCAAAAGAGATGCAAGTGGAGGAAACTTTAAAATCTGTGGATTACGATGTGTGGAAATGTAAAGGTTGTCACTCGATAGAAATGACGCATTATCTGAATCGACACAGTAAGTATGAGCCGTGTCCGAAATGTAAGACCATCGCCTATCACTCCGTAAGCAAACGCACTATTAACGCGGCCTCCTATTCGTCGAGTGGATCAGGGGAAGAACTTCATCGTTGTGAGTTCTGTGGCTATGATAAAAAATCAAAATACACTATCGCTAAACTTGTGGCGAGCAGTTCATCCAGCAGCGGCTCAAGCTCGTTTGGGAGCAGCAGTTCTTCCAGTGGGGGTAGCTGGGGCGGCGGTAGTTCTGGCGGCGGTGGTGCAAGCAGCAGCTGGTGAGTTTGCATTTAATCTAACTGCGCCGTTGAGTTCAATCGCTTATTGCCTGGTAGACAAGGACCTTGAATAAATTATCGATTTCGGAATGAGATCCCCACATTTGCCTATATAGCAACACAACCATTTTTTCTTTTGGATCTACCCAGTACGTTGTGGAAAAAGCTCCGCCCCACGTGAATGTGCCTTCCTGTGCGAGGAATTTAGCACTTGTCTTTTCGGTGGCTATGGCAAATCCCAATCCGAATTTTTCATTGTCGCCGAGACTGAGATCTCCAATTTGGTTCATCGTCATCATTCGTACGCTATTCCGACTCAGGATCTGTTGGCCATTGTATGTCCCCCCATTCAATAGCATCTGAAGGAATATTGCGTAGTCGTAGATCGTGGAGCTGAGGCCTCCGCCGCCGCTGAAGTATGTTTTCTTTCGAAGTGGATAGTCCATAAATCGTTCGGAAGAACCTAAGGCGTCCACTGCTTTTTGGAGATGACCCAGAGAATCCTCCTGGAAGAAATTGACTAGCCTCGTCGCCTTGTCAGCAGGAACATTGAAGTAGGTGTCACTCATTCCCAGCTTGGTGAATATGCGTTGACGGAAGAATTCGTCTAATGACATACCCGACCAGATTTCTACAAGTCGACCCAGCAAGTCTGTATTAAGGCCGTACGTCCATTTTTCGCCGGGATTGTGCATCAGTGGCAATGGCCCCAACCTGCTCATCGCATCCCCCAGTTTATCGTCAAGGACATTCAGCCCGGCCGTGATATTGGCCTTCGCATAAATAGCTTTTGCCTCCTTGCTGCCTATTTGGGCGTAACCGATACCCGACGTATGTGTGAGCAGATCGCGAATTGTAACAGCTCTCGAGGCTGGAACGGTTGTGTATGTGGTGTCCTTTTCGTTGAACTTATCAATTACCGTCGCCTTCTCAAAGGAAGGGATATACTTCGAAACAGCGTCATCTAAAAGAAACTTTCCTTCTTCGTATAAAATCATAGCAGCTACGCTCGTAATGGCCTTCGTCTGCGACGCAATTCTGAAGATTCCATCTTTGGCAAGTGGCGTCTTCGTTTTTAAATCATTGTATCCTGCGGATTTATAGTAGACGATCTTGCCATTGCGGATCACCAGTGCGGCTGCGCCATTCATCCAGCCTTGATCCACCCACGATTTCATATTGACGTCAATCCGCTTCAATCTTTCAGCAGAAAAGCCGGCTGCTTCCGGTGAGGTTGCGGCTGTTAGTTTTTGTGCGTAGGAAGCCGTGGACAGACAAAGGAAAGTATATAAAAGATAATTACTCATTCGCATAGCCCTTGATTTGAGTCTTTTTGAGAGTGGTATTTCGAAGTTAATTTAATGAATACTATCTGGGCCCCAACCGACTGGTTTACTTTTTTAATCCGGAATTCTAATCACGGTGGCCGGACCAGTGCGCCCGAATACCCAGGATTCGTCGTGGCCTGCGATCAGATGAGTCGTGGAATTGTTTTCCAAAGCAAAAATTATCCTGGTAAATTCAAAGGCCTTTGGAATGACGGGACTAGGCCTGGTTCCGAGTTATAACTACATTTAATCTTATGCAAAACACCATCCTCCTCTGCCTCCTTTGCGTTGCAGTAACCTCTCTTCAGGCCCAGAAGAAAATAACCTCGCCGGAAATCGGAGTCGTACAAAGTATTGAAAATGACAGCTTGTTTCATGCATTTGGTTATCGCTGCCTTGTGGAGTCTACGGCTAAAATGCTTTCACCTATAAATGTTTCCGATGATCAATTCAAGGCCCATCTGCAGAAGATCAAAAAATCGCGTGTTCCATTAATTGCTTGCAATCTTTTTATCCCTGCGAATTTAAAAGTAGTGGGCCCGTCTATAGATGAAACAGCCATAATGAAGTATGTCGAAATCGTATTTCAACGCGCACAGGCCGCGGGACTTAAAATGATCGTCTGGGGAAGTGGTGGATCGCGTGGAGTCCCCGAGGGATTTGATCACGCGCGAGCGATGGAACAATTCATTTCGATCGCCAGGGACATCGTAGTGATTGCAGCAAAGTATGATATTGTACTTGCATTAGAAAGTCTGGACCATACGGAATGTAATTTTATTACAACGACGAAGGAGGCCCTTGAAGTTGTAAAGGTGATAAATCACAAGAATCTTAGGCTATGTGTGGATATCTATCACATGCTTAAAGAAGGGGAGTCGCCGGACATAATCGCAGAAACAAAAAAGTATTTGGTTTACTGCGAGATCGCAGAGAAGGAAGGGCGTACCCCACCCGGTGTGCATGGTGATGATTTCAGGCCTTATTTTTCCGAACTTAAAAAAGTCGGCTATACGGGAAAGATCGTTCTGGAGTGCAGATGGGGAGACGTGGCCTCGCAAGGAGCTATGGCTTATCAGGAACTCCGTAAACAGATTGACGACGTGTACAAGAATTAGGTAAGAGTTCATCCATCAACCGCCGCCCTTGTTGGTGTTCTTCACCAACAAGCGCACACACGTGAGAGCCCTACAACCTTCACTCTCATGCCCACACACCTAACGATCAGTGCAACGTTTGTGCGGCTTCCCATTGCGCAGGTTTGTTGGTGAAGAACACCAACAAAGGCCGAATTTTTTAAAGGCCGTAAGAGTAAAAAATAAGTACGCTGTCGGATTCATTATACCATAATCGCTGCGTTTTATGTAAGTTAGCTAGTGGATAGAACTGCTTTTGCACTTTTGTTCGTCTAATCTTATTCCGGATGGATTGCTTTAGAGGTCGCTTGGTTTTTTTTGTGCTGCTGGTGGCGGGGTTGCAGTTGACATCTTGTTCGCCTGATCTTCCGCAAGATGTTTCAGAAGCGTATGACAACCTTCCTGCAGAGTTGGATTATAACCTTCATGTAAAACCAGTATTATCTGATAAATGTTTTTCCTGTCATGGTCCGGATAAGGCTAAACAAAAAGCTGGCTTGCGTCTGGATATGAAAGCGTCAGCTTATGCTGAGCTTCAGGAAAGCCCTGGTAAAGTAGCGATCGATCCCGGTGATTTGAATGGCAGTGAATTATTTCATCGTATAATGTCTTCCGATCCGGAGTATAGGATGCCTTCGCACAAATCACATCTTACTCTTTCATCGAAAGAAAAAGCGATCCTGATAAAATGGATAGAACAAGGAGCAGAATATAAACCGCACTGGGCATTTGTAAGACCTGAGAAGGCTGACCTGCCAAAGGTGAACAATGACGATTGGATCATAAACCCAATTGACAATTTTATTTTACATACACTGGAAGAGGAAAACATTCAACCTTCGAAACAGGCTGAAAAAGAATTGCTGTTGAGAAGGATATCCTTGGATCTTACGGGCCTTCCACCGACGCTAGAGGAAATAGATGCTTTTGTTGACGATAATTCTCCGGACGCGTATGAAAAGCAAGTTGACCGATTACTGAATTCAGTCCACTATGGAGAAAAAATGGCCGTCGATTGGTTGGATCTTGCCCGCTTTGCCGATTCGCATGGTTACACCGTTGACAGAATCATAGACATGTCGCCTTACCGCGATTGGGTCATTCAAGCTTTTAATAAAAATTTCCCTTATGATAAATTCATTCACTGGCAATTGGCGGGTGACCTTATGCCTGATCCAACTAAAGAAATGCTAATTGCTACAGCGTTTAATCGTATCCATCAACAAAATATGGAGGGAGGGATAATCGATGAAGAGTTCAGGACTGAATATGTTATAGACAGAACCAATACCACGGGCGTTGCTTTTATGGGCCTCACGGTCGGATGTGCAAGGTGTCATGATCACAAGTTTGATCCCATTTCACACAAGAACTATTATGAGCTGTTCAGCTTCTTTAACAACATAAAGGAAGCAGGACAAATTTCATGGGATGATGCCATGCCTTCTCCTACCATTCTACTTCCTTCAGTGGAGCAAGAAAAGATTACGCAGTTCATTAAAAGTAACGTCGCGGAGCAGGAAGACAAGATTGCGCAACTGGCAAAAGGATCCGAACCTGATTTTAAAAAATGGATTCAATCAAAAGGTTATAGAGGTCTCGAAAGAGAAAAACTTCCGCAGGCCGGACTTCAGGGTTATTTCAACTTTGAAAACGGTTCATTGAAAAATGTGATTCATCCGAATCAAACCGGTGTAATGAAACGAGAGCTCGGCAGTGTCCCGGGAGACAAACCCATTTTTGAAAACAGATCAGGAGGAAAAGTTCTTATTTTGAATGGCGATGAATGGCTTGACCTGAATCCCCTTGGTGTTTTCAGAAAATCGGATCCGTTTACAATAGGGATCAGTGTATTCATTCCGAAAGATCTGAAGGAAGGGGTCATCTTTCACAAAAGTGTGGCCGAACGTTTATATAATTTCCGTGGATACAACCTTTACCTCCGGGACAATAAACTGCAGTTGAGTTTAGCACATGCTGCTCCGTCCAATGCGATTACTAAAATCACGAGGCAGCCGATATCACGGGATCAATGGATACAATTGATCATGACGTACGACGGTTCATCCAAAGCAAGTGGTTTAAAATTATTTCAGGGTGGCAAACAACTTGAAATGGAAACGACAATGGATCAATTATCAAAAGACATCCTTTTATATTCCAAGGATCAACCCGGTCTGCAGATTGGTGCATGGAACAGGGGGTGGGGAATTAAAGGAGGAAAGGTGGATGACATCGTCGTATACAACAGAGTATTGACTGAATTTGAAATCAAAGTTATTTCGGGACAAAACACCTGGGCATCCGTTGTTTCGAAACTTCCTGAACAGTTGTCTGAAGACGAGCTTAATGCATTGAGGGCATACTACGTGGCTGCTGTAAGTCCCGAAAGCGTGGCAGCTCAGCAAGAACTGAAACGGATGCGTTCTACCTTATCGGATTCTACTGAGAAGATGAAGGAGGTCATGGTTATGCAGGAAATGCCGGAGCGAAGGAAAGCCTACATCCTGGAAAGGGGTAATTATGATCAGTTTGGAGAAGAAGTTTTTCCCAGTGTTCCAGAGTCTATATTACCATTTCCGAAAGATTTACCGAAGAACCGTCTAGGATTGGCCACGTGGCTAACGGATACAAATCATCCCCTTACGGCAAGAGTGGCTGTGAATCGTTATTGGCAAAATTTCTTTGGAACAGGGTTGGTTAAAACAGCGGAAGATTTTGGCAATCAAGGTGAACTTCCTAGTCACCTGGAATTGCTTGATTGGCTGGCCGTCACATTTATAGAGTCTGGATGGGATACCAAAAAACTGTGCAAGCTGATCGCAATGTCTGCCACGTATCGCCAGGATTCTAAAGCAACTCCATACAGCAGGGAAAATGATCCGGAGAACAGGCTATTGTCGCATGGGCCAGCCGTGAGGATGTCAGCAGAAATGATCCGCGACAATGCCTTGTTGGCAAGTGGGTTGCTGAATAAAAAGATAGGCGGTAAAAGTGTAAAGCCATATCAACCCGGAGGGCTATGGGAAATAAACAATACGACCTATACAGCCGATTCTGGTGATGACGTGTACAGGCGCAGCTTGTATGTGCTGGTAAAACGGTCTGTTCCAAATCCTACACTGGCTACATTTGATGCAACTTCACGAAGTTATTGTGTTGTTCGCAGGCAGGAAACAAATACACCGCTGCAGGCATTGGTTACCCTCAACGACCCGACGTTTGTCGAAACTGCAAAAGTCATGGGCGAACAAATTTCGAAGGCAAACGACGTCAGGCAGGCGATCACAAAAACTTATCGGAAGCTTACCGGGCTGACGCCTTCCGCGAAGGAACTTGAACTGCTGGAGAGTCTCCAACAGAAAGAACTTGCGAAATTCCGGGAAGATCCGAAAAGAGCAACGGGATGGTTAAGTGCCGGACAATATGCTGTAGGCAAAAATATGGACCCGGCACTGGTAGCGGCAAATGCCGTTGTAGCAAGTGTTATCCTGAATTCTGATGCAACTTTAACGAAACGATAGACCATGTCTGATCATCATAACGAACCATTCCGGCTTCCGGAGCTTGATCCGTTGAACAAAAAATGGGATAGACGTACTTTTCTAGCCAAAACATCCCTGGGCCTTGGCGCATTGGCTTTAAGTTCGTTGGCCGGTAAAACGCTTTTTGGCCAGACTGCTGGTGCATCGGCAGGTAAGAACCCATCGGAAAACCTGGAAGAAGAGATTCTCCGTGCCATTCCACATTTTGCTCCAAGAGCAAAACGAGTGGTGTACTTGTGTATGAGTGGCGGACCTTCGCAGTTTGAAACGTTCGATTATAAACCGAAGCTAGCCAATATGTTCGGACAGGATCTTCCAGATTCAGTGCGACAGGGACAACGGCTTACTAGTATGAGTGCCAATCAAAGTATTTTACCGATTGTGCCCTCTCTTTATAAGTTCAACCAGCATGGACAATCACGGACGTGGGTAAGTGAATTACTTCCGTATACCGCTGAAGTGGTAGATGATTTGTGCATCATTAAATCATTGTATACAGAAGCCATCAACCATGATCCGGCGTTGACATTTTTCCAGACCGGTAATCAACTTCCGGGTAGGCCTTCGATTGGATCATGGGTAAGCTATGGCTTGGGTTCGGATAACAGAAATCTTCCGACGTTTGTCGTGTTGGTTTCAAAAAATGCCGTAAAGGATCAGCCCCTATACGCCAGGTTGTGGGGTAACGGATTTTTAGCCTCCGAACATCAGGGTGTTCAGTTCAGGGCTGGTAAAGATCCTGTTTTGTTCCTGGACAATCCGGAAGGATATGATGGTAAGGACCGAAAGGAGATGCTGGAGTACCTGACAAAATTAAACAGACTGCAGAATGAACTGAATGAAGATCCGGAAGTTGAGGCGCGCATTGCACAGTATGAAATGGCCTACAGGATGCAGACTTCTGTTCCTGATGCTATGGATATAAGTGATGAGCCGGAAGAAGTATTTAAAATGTATGGTCCCGATAGCAAAGACCCGGGCACCTATGCAGCTAATTGTATATTGGCCCGCAAACTCATTGAGAAAGACGTAAAATTTGTTCAGTTGTATCATCAGGGATGGGACCACCATGGCAGCTTGCCCGCGGGAATAACAAAAGAATGTAGGAATACAGATCAGCCCACAGCGGCATTGATCAAAGATCTAAAAAGAAGAGGCCTGCTGGAAGATACGTTAGTTATCTGGGGTGGAGAATTTGGGAGAACGGTTTATTCACAGGGGAAATTGTTAACGAATGACTATGGCCGCGATCATCATCCCCGGTGCTTTACGATGTGGATGGCAGGTGCCGGTGTAAAGTCCGGATTCACATATGGAGAAACCGACGACTTCAGTTATAATATTGTAAAAGACCCGGTACACGTGCACGATTTCCAGGCTACGTTAATGCACCTGATGGGGGTGGACCATGAGAGGCTTATTTATAGGTTTCAGGGAAGACGCTTTCGGTTGACCGATGTGCATGGCAAGATCGTGAAGGATATCCTTACGTAAAGGCTATGTGTCTCTCTTTAATTAAAAATTAAACGCAACGTCCTGTTATATGCTTTCAAGAAGAAATTTTATTAAAAATTCATCGATGCTCTCGGCCCTGGCAATCACAGAACCCGGTTTTAGTTTTTCTATTGGACATAAAAACCTACAACCCGAGGAACAGATAATTGGTCATGACAATTTCAAATACAAAGTCGACAAAGGTTGGGCAAAGATCAGTGTCAACAGCAACCCGCTGTTCAATTGCCATGAAATGATCATGGATAGCAAAGGAAGATTGATCATGTTGGGAGACAATGTTCATAACAATATTTTGATTTTTGATAAGTCAGGCAAACTGCTTGACTATTGGGGAACGGCATGGCCAGGCGGACATGGTCTATCCATGCTAAAAGAAGGTAGTGATGATTTTTTGTTGATTGTGGATTGCGGCTGGTACCAGGACAAGGCCGGTAAATGGAATAGTCAGGCGGGGCAGGTGGTAAAGACTGATTTGAACGGACGGATTATTTTCTCGATCGGGCATCCGCGCACAATTGGTATTTACAAAGACAGCGAGCCCTTTATGCCAACCGAAACTGCTATTGCACCAAACGGGGATATCTACGTTGCCGATGGTTATGGGTCTGACTATATTATTCAGTACACCAGCAAGGGAGAATATATCCGGCATTTTGGTGGACACAATAATAGTGACAAGGAGCATAATCTCGTAAATGCACATGGTGTAACCATTGACAACAGAGATAAAAATAATCCAAAACTGATCTGTACTTCGCGGGAGGAAAATTGCTTTAAGGTTTTTTCATTGGAAGGAAAGTTTCTTTACCGCATTGATACACCGGGCATGTATGTGTGCCGTGCCGTTGTGGACGGCGAAAATATTTATGCCGGCGTATGCTGGTCGAAAGATGCAGCGGGTAAGCGGAATGCCAATTCTGGTTTTGTAACGATATTGAACGTTAACAATAATGTTGTCTCTAATCCGGGAGGTAATGCACCACTCTATAAAAGTAACGCATTGCAGCCAACTCTTCAGAGCCCTGATCCTGTTTTTCAGCATTGTCATGATGTATGTGTTGATGAGGATAAGAACCTGTACATATGCCAGTGGAACGCGAATCATACAGCTCCTGTGAAATTGACCCGTGTTTAAGATGGTGCTACTGGATATAGGAGTTTTTACCGGGCATTTGCACCCCCTGATAGTTCATTTACCAATCGGGTTTTTGTTGCTGGCTATACTTTTTGAACTCACGTCTTATTTCAGAAAATATCAACATCTTAAATCAGCTGTATCATTTACGCTATTCCTTGGCTTTGTTTCGGCGATTGTTGCCTGCGTTTCCGGATATGCTTTATCTCTTGCAGGCGATTACGACTTTCAAAGATTAGGCAATCATAAATTTGCAGGCATTTTTGTTGCCATTGTTTCAGGTTTGTTATTCCTGATGACAACTGCGCAGTTTAGAAAAATATTACCCATTCCGCGGTTGACTTTTTCTTCGTTATGTATTGTACTTTTTATTTCACTGATGTACACCGGGCACCAGGGCGGCAATCTTACGCATGGTTCCGATTACATTTCCCTAACAGTTCTTATGGCACAGCGACGTGAGAAACCTGCAACCGTAGAGGATGCTTTCCTCTTTGAAGATATCGTTCATCCACTGCTTATTAAGCGATGCTCACAATGTCATCGTGCGAGTAAACAAAAGGGGAAACTGTCCATGCAGTCGTTGTCGAGTTTGCAAAAAGGTGGTAAGACCGGTCCTGCTGTTGTGGGTGGAAAATTGACCGAAAGTGAGTTGTATAAAAGAATAACGCTTGATCCGTCTCATGAAAAATTTATGCCGGCTGATGGCAAAACGCCATTAACGAAAGGAGAGGTGACCATTATCAAATGGTGGATAGAAAAGGGAGTGGCCATGGAGGGAAAAAAAATCGGCGAACTGAAAAATGTGGAGGGAATTAAATCTTCGGTAGCCGTTTTTCTTGGACTGAGTGACACAGAGGATGATAATGAGTTAGCAGCCAGCTCCGGCAGGGAAGTCAATGCTGATATTCCTCTTGTTTTTAATATGGCACTGGCCGATAGCCTCCGAAAGAAAGGAGTAAGCGTTCGGGTGATGTTACACCATCCGGTTATGCTAGACGTTACCCTTCCTCCAGGCTTCGATAAAAAAATTGGGTTCATACTTAGCGATCTCAAAGCGGTTGCAAAAAATGTCATCTGGCTGAATCTTTCAGCTAATGGGTTGACAGAAAATGAGCTGGATTTCTTGCCGCTGATGACTAATCTTGAAAAATTGAGGCTTGAAAAAAATCCCATTGGCGATGGTGTCTGCAATCAACTTACAGGGTTACATCACCTGGAGGCTGTTAATCTGAATGAAACTAAAATTACAAGTGCCTGCATGGAAAAACTAAAACAGATGCCGGCTCTCAAACGGGTTTACACTTGGAAAACCATCGATGATTAAAGTCAACCGCTTCCTTTTTGGTACTGTCATCCAGAGACATAAATTGAGATGACACTATCATTGATAGCAGTACTTCCTTTCGCTCTGCTTTAGGTTGTCTTCCAGACGCTTGCTTCGGTATCAAACAATTGGGCTCATGGAATGGATTTTGCGAATTGCATAATTACCTACGATCGTTCACGCGAAGGATCCTTCTGACGAAGTACAGCATGGTTGCTTTTCAAGGTAGATCCTTCGCGCCAGGTTTACCTGTTATTATTCGATCGCAAAACCCATTCCCTTGGCGCAGTTATTTGATGATTGAGCTACCGCTCTGGAAGACAATTCGACAGGGGGATTTGTTCAATCAACAATTGCCTGGTAAACCAACACTTTGAATATTCTGTCTATCTCGGAATGAGATCCCCACATTTGCCTGTATAGCAACACAACCATTTTTTCTTTTGGATCTACCCAGTACGTTGTGGAAAAAGCTCCGCCCCATGTGAATGTACCTTCCTGAGCTGGGAATTTGGCACTTGTCTGTTCAGTGGCTATGGCAAATCCCAATCCGAATTTTTCATTGTCGCCGAGACTAAGATCTCCGATCTGGTTCATGGTCATCATTCGTACTGTATTTCGACTAAGGATCTGTTGTCCGTTATAAGTGCCGCCGTTCAAAAGCATCTGAAGAAATACTGCATAGTCGTATAGGGTGGAAGATAAGCCTCCGCCCCCGCTGAAATACGTTTTCTTATGAAGTGGGAAGTTCATATCCAGGATCCCGAGGTGATCTACCTCTTGCAAAACACCAAGTGAATCCTCCCGAAAAAAATTCACTAACCTTTCCGCTTTCTCCGAAGGAACATTAAAGTATGTATCATTCATTCCCAGCGGAATGAAAATGCGCTTGCGAAAAAATTCATCCAGCGACATACCTGACCAGATCTCCACAAGCCGTCCCAGTAAATCAGAATTCAGTCCATAGGTCCATTTTTCACCCGGTTGGTGCAACAGCGGCAATGAACCAAGCCGACTCATTGCGTCCGACAAATTATCATCTTTGACATCCAGCCCAGCTGTGATTTTGTTCTTGGCATAAATAGAATTTGCCATTTTACTCCCTATTTGCGCATAGCCGATCCCCGACGTATGCCTTAGCAGGTCGCGAATTGTAACAGCCCTTGATGCTGGAACGGTTGTATACGTAGTATCCTTTTCATTGAACTTATCAACGACCTTCGCCTTCTCAAAGGAAGGTATATACTTCGAAACAGCGTCATCCAGGAGAAACTTTCCCTCTTCGTATAAAATCATCGCAGCAACACTAGTAATAGCCTTTGTCTGCGAAGCAATTCTGAAGATTCCGTCTTTGGCAAGCGGCGCCTTCGTTTTTAAATCATTATATCCTGTGGATTTATAGTAGACGATCTTGCCATTGCGGATGACAAGAGCCGCGGCTCCATTCATCCAGCCTTGATCCACCCACGATTTCATATTGACGTCAATGCGCTTCAATCTTTCGGCAGAAAAGCCAGCCGCTTCAGGCGTTGCAGCAACCCCAATTTTTTGTGCATAAACACCCACCGAAATTAGCAGGGTGATCCAGACATTCAATACAACTCTTAGCATGTGCGTTAAAAGGTAGTTTTGTTTGAAGTTAATATAATGAATTGATTCGTGGTTTCTTTTGATACGCCCTTTTTTCCTTGCTCCAGCAGAAATATGGATTCTTCATCCCGATGATTAGGGAACACAAAAGACGGTTGCCAAAAAGCGCACACAGGGAATCTTATAAGCATATGTATCCTGTGGAATTGACCGGGTGCCCGACCTTCCCGTGAATCTTGAATTACTTCTTGCTTGTCGCTCAATTTGATTGCAACTTTTTTTGTAGTTTCAACTGCAAGGAAGTCATGAATTATGAAATCTCGTTTCGGAGATGGAGAGGCAATTGTGATCCGGGCCGACCAGTGAATCGATCCTATTGACTTAAACACTGTTGAACATGCTCAACTTCCAGGATTATATTTCCGGTGATGACTCGATCAAAAGGTTCAATGTTGATGATCTGCTTTTTGCGGAATACAAATGCATTGTTGACGACTCGAAATTAGGAATCTGGTGGCATGATAACTATTTCTCTTTTGTCGTGAAAGGAGAGATGATATGGAAGACCCCTTTGAAAGAGTATACGATAACGGCGGCAAGGCCTTCTTTGTAAAAAAGGGCGCGTTTGTTGCGCGGTCGAACGCAGTGAGCGAGTATTGTGATCTCCTGATTTTCGTACCGGACCAGTTTGTAAAGAACGTGGTTGAAAAATATAAGTTGAAACTACTTCCCCCAGTTGATAAAAATTTAAAATCTGACATAGTTGTGCCACTTGAAAAGGATGACGTACTGGACGCTTATTTTCATTCCCTGTTGACACTCTTTCAGCAACCTGTTCCGCCATCGGGAACGCTCCTTCGGATCAAGTTTGAGGAATTGCTCGTTTCGATTATTACCAGGAATGATAATTCTTCTGTCAAAGATTATTTCAGGCAGCTGTGTTTAAGCAGTAAGACCTCTGTTCAGGAGATCATGGAAACCAATTTCTCCAACGATCTTTCATTGGAAGAATTTGCCCGCCTGTGTTCAAGAAGCCTGACAGCATTTAAGCGCGAGTTCAAAAGTATTTATCATACTCCTCCAGGCCGATGGTTACTGGAAAAGCGCCTCGAGTACAGTCGGTATTTAATGGAGACAACTGTTTGGAGCATCGATGAAGTTCTGTTTTATTGTGGTTTCAAAAACGATTCTCATTTTATTCGCGCATTTAAAAACAAATACGGCATCACTCCGGGCAAATTCCGATTGTCGTGTAAGGTTCAAAGTCCCCGCTCATGATTGGCCTTCATAGCACATTTTAGCGCCTGCTAAGCAAACCGTCTTTTTTCTGATTCATTTAATTTTAACTGTCGTCTCATTTCACGATGATGTTTGCTAATTACTTAAGCGGACATCTATGGAAAATATTTGTCTAAAATATTCAACGCCATGAAAAACCCTTTAGCGTATTTAATCCACAAGCCTGATATGGCTTCATGCAAAGAATCCTGGTATTGGCGGTGCTTTTGCCATTTCTAATTCAATCAAACATGCTTTACCCTGATCCACGCGTTACCGATGTGAAAGAATCTCTGGCTGGAATGCAACCAGACAATGAGGTGGTGATTGCCTGGAACGAACTAGCCTACACTATTGCCAATGAACACGATCAGTTCCTTTCGTTTATTGGAGTGCGCGCATTGACCATGACTCATATTGCTATGCATGATGCGCTGAATGCAATCCGCCCAATGTATGACCAATATGCATTCAAGGAAGGAGCATCTGGAGCTGATCCGCGTGTGGCATCGTCCCAGGCGGCGTACAAAGTTTTGATAACGATTTATCCAAAAAAGGAAGATGTACTAACAAAAGAAATTCAGAAATGGTTAGCAACGATTCCGGATGGAAAAGCGAAAGAGGCAGCGGTGCAGTTAGGCAATAAGTCGGCGGCTGCTATCCTCGAACTTCGTAGTGATGACGGCCACCTCGCAAATGGAGAATATAAACCCGGCAAGAAAGCTGGCGGCTATCAGTATACAAAGGGATTTGATTGGGTGTGGATTCCTGACCTGAAAAGGATAAAACCCTTTGGCGTAACGTCGGTAGACCAGTTCCGCTCAGCCGCGCCACCAGCATTGACCAGTTCCGAATATGCTGCATCCTTCAACGAAGTAAAAAAATTCGGTGCTGCTAACAGTACAGCAAGGAGTAAAGATGAAACCAACTACGCGCATTGGTGGGCGGAGTTTGCTGAACACGGCTGGAATCGGATTGGCAGAATTACAGCAACTCAAAAGCAATTGCCATTGTGGGAAACAGCACGCATGTTTGCGTTGATTAATATGGACATCTTCGATATTTATATCTCTTCCTTTGACAGTAAATATCACTATGATACGTGGAGGCCAGTTACCGCCATTCATGACGCGGAAAGCGATAATAATCCAGCAACCCAGGCTGACCTTAATTGGCAGCCAGAAATGGTTACGCCACCATGGCCTGAATATCCATCGGCCCATGCAGCCGTAGCGGCTGGTGGAGCGGAGATCGTGAGCCATGTATATGGGACCGCCAATGTTCCGTTTTCCATGGAGTCTGTTGCTGCGCTTCCCGATGCAAAAGTTCGTACCTATAAAAACCTGAATTCGGCAGCTGATGAATGTGCCACATCACGAATAATGAATGGATATCACTTTCGTTTCGCTACGGACGCAGGTAAAAAACAAGGAAGAGAAGTAGCCAAATATATCCACACGCACCATCTCCTACCGATTAAGGTGGCTGTCAGAAAGTGAGTAGTAGGATTGATTTTATTAAAAACGTTATGTGCCTTCCCGTTATGCTCGCGGTTGGATCGAATGGGGTTTCTGCCAAGCATAATCAATGACCGATCCTTGTTAACCCTTGGGTGAATTCTTTTATGAGGTGCCGTCTCTGTTTTCGGAGATTTGCTATAAAAAGATCGTTGCGGACGTGATTATTTGAGTCTCCGGAAATCGGACAAATAATCGAGGCAAGAGCATTTGCAATTTGTAACGCCTTTCCTACATTTAAGTATGGAGCCCATCCAATCGACACCAGTTCGGTGTTTGTTGGATGGGTTTTGTTTTTACGCCTCCCGTAAAGCATTGCCTGGCCGCATGTGGGGTTAGTGATCATTACTCAAGAGTGGCCTCGACCAATTGATTTTACGGTGATGAAAAGTGTCGCCTGCGGGTTACAAAGTGCAGGTTAGTTCATTAAGCGGCAAAGGTGGCGAGCGGCTAGTAGAAATCGCGATCACCTTATCCCTAGTCAGTGGAACTTAGTTATTGGTTATCGAAATAACTGTTCTCTTTATGAAGGCCCCGTCTATTCCACGAAGAACATGGTTAATAGCCTCCACCGTAGCTGTCATCGGGGGTTTCTTTGCCTATTACTTTTTTGTGTACATGGAGGCCCGCAGGGCCGACCTGGAGGCCAAAAAATTCCGTGCGTTGGCCCAATACGCAGACAACATCAGGGGAGCATATGGGGAAAGAACTAAGAAGTTAATTCTGAGATATTCGTCGGGAGAATGTCGAGAGGGCCTCAAAAAAAGACCCACCGATTGCGACTCCGATAAAGAATTCAGGCAGGCAAGGCTCGACGTAATAAAATCGGTTATCGCTCAATCGGATTTCAGCGAGCTTGTGTTCATGGTAGACCGCGACCTTGCGAGTCAAACTTTCAGGAATACTATTGATGGAAACATCGTTAACGATATTTTCAGGATTGAGGATGCCGGTAACAAACGGCGCGTCGAGTTTACGGTCAATGACAAGGACTATGTCATCTTTATCCATTCGTTTAAGGTAGCGGACAAAACATGGAAAATTTTTGGCTTTTGCGATAAGAATGAGTTCGAATCGCAAGTGAGGGCAGTAGATCTCAAGTACATCGTCGTTGTGTCTCTTACTTTGATATTGATTCTCTTGATGATGCCGTTGCTAAAGCTTTTGATCATGAACGAATCAGAAAAGCTACATGTGATCAATGTATGGTTTTGCGGATTCTCATTGGTGGTAGGAAGCTCCTTCCTTTTACTGATTGCCCTTATGGCAAGTGATTTTTCCGCAAGTTATAGTTCAATTAACAGGGATAAGGCAGACAGTTTGTGCCGTGAGGAACGAATACAAATACTATCACAAGAAATCGAGAATAGCCTTAAAAAAGAGCTGCGACGGATATTTAACCAGATTCAAGAGAGCAGGTCGGGAGGATATCCGAACGTTGTGCCATGTGACTCCGGTAATCCAAATTTAGTTTTGTATTCTCCAGAAGTTCTCAACAGTGTTCAGTTCAAATCATATCCGCTTTTTAACGAATTGCTTTGGATCATGCAGGATGGTTGGCAGGACACTATAATGGCCACGCATCCGATCAAATGTGATGAGCACGTAAATCTGAAAACACGAAAGTATTTTAGCCACGCACTTCACAACGATTCGTCTTGGTCAATGCCTGATTCGGATTCGGGCACCGAACGATTTGCATTACAATCAATACACTCTTATCAAACAAATCGTCGTGAAGCTGGATTTGGCACCCTCCGAGTTAAGGATGACCCGAGCTGCGGTGTGCTTGCTATAGCTACAAAGCTTCATTCGGTCATGGACCCATTACTACCGCCGGGTTATCAATTTGTAATTGTCGATGCAAACGGAAAAGTATGGTTCCATTCTAAAACGGAAAAGAACCTGAATGAAAACTTCATCGATGAGACCGGTGAGGACCAAACGCTAATCGCCGCCATAGACGGCAGGTCGGATCACATGATAACCCTGAACTATGACCGCTCAAGTCATCGCGCATTAGTTCGACCGATTCGAAATACAGGCCTGACGTTGGTAGTACTTCACGATAATGACTTTTTTAACACCCCAATAGTACTGACTGTTGGCTTCGCATTTTTAATGCTCAGCATGCTGTTCATTATCCTTGGATTCCATCAGCTGATCATGCTTGCAAGTACTTACCGCTTTTCGTTGTTGAAGGTCAAGCGGTTTTTCCTGGCCTGGCTCAGACCTGAAAAAGAAAAACGAAGGATCTATAGAAGAGCAGTATGGCTACAGGTCTTTTTGCTCATTCCAACAGGTTGCCTCGCGTTGTTCAATAATTCATTAGACCTCGTGATCTTCTTTTTGGTCTTGCCGATATATCTCACAGTCTACCATTACTTCTCCATTGAACGCAGGCGCATCGCGGAAGAGAGCGGGAGTCAGGGCAAAGGGAAATGGCCGCATCCGTTTCTTATTGCTTCTTTTTTAATGATCCTGTTTGTGAATTTTGGGGGAATATATTTGTTTCAAATAGAACAACTAGCGTTTCTGATCTTCGCCCAGATTTTTGTTATCGCTATACTTCTGTTTTTTTATTCATGGATAGTACTTCGGAGACTCTTTTCACCGATTCTGTCAGTACCATGGTCCGCAACAAACAGAGTGCTTGGGTTCACAACTCGTGCATTCCGTGTTTTGCGGTTGCCATCTCTAAGCAACCGATTCGATAGAAGCTATTACAATTTCTTATTCTTATGGTTGATACTTACATCCTTTATTCCAACGTATTATTTCTACAAGGTAAGTTATTACGAAGAAGGAAAAATCTGGATGCGTTATCTGCAGCTAAAAGCTGCGCACGAGGAGGAGCTGCGCGATGTAAAGCTGAACAACGAGCTAGGGAGGGACTTTAAAGACAGCGTGGAACAAATTGCCAAGAAAGGAAACTTTCTTACGGTTACTGGTGAAATAGATACCACAAAATACGACACAATACAATTTTGTAATGTGCAGCCCAAACCTATTCATGAGCTTGTGTTTAATGATGTACCACGACTTACAGGCATCGCGGAAGAAACAAGAGCCGCAATCTTTCCTCTTGCAGGGGATTCAATGTGGACTTCAACAGACCACAATTTGGCAAGCCAACTGGTGTATTACACAAAACATCGCGAGCAACGGTTCTATAGGAGTGAGCTCCCCAAATACAAGGTCTTCAAGGGCGATTACGGAATCTTCTTTTTGGTGATTATTATGTTGGGTTTAATTGTGCTATATCGCACACTTCGATTTTGTATTACCCACATCTTTGGTTTGGACTTCTCCAGGGCGACAGATACAAAACTCCCAAACTTTTGCCGGGTGTACGATATTTTATCGTCGGATTGCCCCATTCAGGTAGAAACACATTAATCATAAGGATCCGTCGAAAAGAAAAGATCATGAAGAACAATGTGACAACGGTACAGTTGAATGATACTACGCCGGTAGAAATAAGGTCAAATTGCAAATTGATAGTCGCGAAAGGGTTCCACCTCGACCTTAATAATCACGAAAGCAATCAAAACAAGTTGAGTAGAATGGAAATCTTATTCCACTATAAAGACGTGCCTGTCATTGTGCTTTCCGACATCGATCCGTCGGCCATTTTGGAATTTTATAACAAACTCGCGGATTACTATCGCTATGAAAAGGGAGATTGCGGTTTGGACGGAAAATTCCGTGAATGCAAACAGGCTTACTTGAATTGGAACAATATTCTTACCAGCTACTCTATCCATTACCACAGACTTAAGGAATCCCGTCGATTCGAGGAAAAGAACATCAACGCTGAACTTGCTCATGGAGAATTCCTTCCGCGTTTATATCATCAACTGAAGACGCCAATCCTGACGTTGCAGGATCATGAGAAGATGGTATTGCAGGTAGAGGACCTTTGTCAAACCTACTACCGTGCCATCTGGAATTGTTTGGCTACGTCGGAGAAATTCCTTCTTCATGACCTTGCGAAAGACCGGTTTGTGAACATGAGGAACCTGAAATCCATCAGAGCGCTTCGGCAAAAGGGACTTATGGTTGGAGGAAATTCACTGCAGATAATGAACAAGAGCTTCAATAATTTTATACTGTCCATAGCCGACAATGATGCAGACATTAAAATGGAGCAACAAATAAGACAAAAGGGGTCCTGGAATACCGTGCATCTCATCCTGGTCATAGCAATAATAAGTATAGTCGTTTTCTTAGGACTGGCTCAACAAGAGCTCTTCAAAAACTTTCAGGCGATACTTGCCGCGACGGCCGCACTCTTGCCGTTACTGGCGAGGTTCGGAGGAATATTTACCGGTACTAAAGAGAAAGAATAACCAATCAGCATATGAAACGAATCATAACATGCAGTGACGGTACCTGGAACAAACCAAGTACTACACAGAAAGGAAAACCTATCAGGACCAATGTCCAAAAGATATTTGACCTGATTTGCAAACGTGATGCGCAAAACATCCTTCAGATTAAATACTACGACCAGGGTATTGGCGCGGAGGGAAATTGGTTTACACGCACATTCGATGGCGCGACCGGCAAGGGAATAGATAATAATATAATGGACGCGTATAAATTCATTGTCTGGAACTATGAGCCTGGAGATGAAATATATTTGTTTGGCTTTAGCCGCGGAGCTTACACCGCGCGAAGCCTCGCGGGACTGATTCGCAAAAGCGGCATTCTTAAGAAGAACGATCTCAATCTTTTGTCGAAGGCGTATCAACTTTACAGGAACCACGACGCCCGTCCGGATTCAGATGAAGCAAGGGAATTCAGGATCAGCAATAGTTTTGATGTCTACAATATCAAGTTTATTGGCGTATGGGACACCGTTGGATCATTGGGCATTCCCCTCCAGTTCTTTCAATGGTTCAACAAGAAAAAATATTCATTTTATGATACCACGTTGAGCAGCATTGTCCTGCACGCATACCACGCCATCTCTATAGATGAGGCACGCGCCAACTTTAAGCCTACCCTTTGGGAATTGAGCCAAAACAGAGCACGTGACTTTGAACAAATATTAGAACAGCGATGGTTTGCTGGAGTGCATTCGAATGTAGGAGGAGGATACCCCGATGAAGGACTTGCTGACATAGCACTCAAGTGGATAACTGAAAAGGCAGCTGCAACCGGACTGGCCTACGACGCTGATAAGCTTAAAAATGAAATTAGATGTAATCCGACCGGCAAGTTATATAGATCTAACACGGGAATATTTGCGTGGCTTCCAACGTTCGAAAGGCCTATTGCAACGGGAGAGGTTGATGAATCCGTTTTCGAACGGATGAAGTTAGTGAAAGACTATAAGCCAAAGAATGTCAAAGTGCCGCAAAAGGTGAAGGAAGTTGTAATGAGTTGATACCTATTTGGCTGCCGTCGAGGAATGAGTTGTCAAAAGCGAGCCTGGAATTAGCATTTTTAAAATGTTCGTTCAGATCCACGTATTGTAATGAACGGGCAAACTCTCAAACCGTTGAAAAGTGGTACTATTTGACCGATTTCTGACAATCGTTGCGAAGGTATTCCCATAGATTGGCCGTTGAACTCAAAATGTTTTCCACATGAATGCACTTCGTAATCAACTGATGTTGGCTGCGTGCCTCCTGACTTTTCACGCCGATATTATGGGCCAGGCGCGAGTACAAAAAATCAAAGTTTATAATGCTATCATAACGACTGTTTTTCAAGGTCAGAATTACAAGGGTCCACTACTGGAAGTATCGGATTCATCCATCGCGATCCTATCAAAGGGTGAACCGAAATCGATACCATCAAATTCCATCAAGAACATCAAATTTAAACGTACCGCGTCGGTGGGGCGAGGAGCTGCTTTGGGTGGTCTAACAGGTTTTTTCGTCGGACTTGTTATCGGATTAGCCAGCGGAGACGATGAATGTCCTCCAGGACAGACTTGCTATTTTCAGGCAACCGCCGGCGAAAAGGGATTGGCAGGAGGATTGGTACTTAGTGCGGCCGGCTCAATAGTCGGAGTAATTATCGGCGCAACAAGCAGCGCTCAAAAAATCAACATTGATGGGGATCAAAAAACCTTCCAATCAAAGAGAGGAGAAATTAGCAAGTATGTCCGGCATGATTTACTAAAACAAAGAGAATTGGCCCTGCAACGATGACTGCTCCTTTTTAGGAACGGGTCGAACATCCGTATTCCGAATATGATAAAGCTTGGACTCCCTGTCGCGTGAGGCGATAATAATCTGCGTATTACCGGCCACGGGAAAGAACATCTCCTTTACGATCTTTGGTGTGTTGTTGTGTTTAGATAAATGCGACAGGAACAAATGCGTCATGAATGATGGCCGGTGTGTAATGAATAATTGCATCGCCTGCTTATTTGATAGATGACCTTTGTCGCTGCTGATCCGGTTCTTCAGTGCACGCGGATAACCACCGTTCTCAAGCATTGCTTCATCGTAGTTTGCCTCCAGGAAGGCTGCATGACATTGCTTGAAATAGCGGATCACATTTTCGCATGCTATCCCGATATCCGTAAAAATTCCAACGTTCACGGTGTCGCTCGAAACAATGAAACTATGCGGATCAAAAGCATCGTGAAATTTGGGGAACGCAATAACTTTCAGATTTCCGCAACACGTCGGTTCGTGTGCCCGAATCGTGAATACCCTGTCTTCACTGATTGTGAGATTCCCATTCTGAAGTGTTCCTGGAGTGATATGTATTGGTATTCGATGCTTTTTTGCCAGGGTTGAAATTCCATGTATGTGATCACCATGTTCGTGTGACACAAATACCGCCTTTACATTCTTGATCGAAAGCCCCAGTCTTTTCATCCGCTTTTCGACTTCGCGGCAGGAGATCCCTCCGTCAATTAGCACGGCTTCCTCCTGGTTACCAACATAGTAACAATTACCGTTACTTCCAGAGTTTAGCGAGGCGACAAAAAGGGACATAAGTGATCAGGAAAAAATGGGCAATGCGAAATTGCGTCCTTTCAATTTGTGTACAATGTAAATGTTCGCAGGAGCTCCGCAAAATAAAATCGGCAAAAGCTGAAGATGAAAAGGTGTGCAGAACCTAAGCTGCCTCAAACATCAATAAAAATCGTTCTATCCCGGAGTTTCCACATGTTGTCGAGATGTTAGTCATTTTTTTTGAACCTCAACGAATTTTGGTGTGTTGCTTTAATAAATACGAACTGTTATGAAAACGAAAGGCCTGATAGCAAACGCGCAATCATTGATTGATGCGTCTGTTGATAAAGTTTGGGATGCATTTACCAACCCCGAAACCATAAAAAAATACATGTTCGGCACAACGGTGTCGTCGGACTGGAAAAACGGAAGTGATATTACCTGGAAAGGAGAGTGGAAAGGAAAAGCATATGAAGACAAAGGTGAGATTATCCAAATCAAACCTAAAACATATCTACAGTATACGCATTTTAGTCCACTATCTGGAGTGCCTGATGTTCCGGAAAATTATCATAACGTCACTGTCAAACTCACGCCGAAGAACGGATCGACAATCGTTCTTCTCTCACAGGACAATAACAAGACCGAAGATGCACGCCAACATAATGAAGACAACTGGACAATGATGCTTACAGAACTGAAAAAATTGTTGGAAGGTAAATAATTTCAAATTTCTCCGCTGGAACCAGAACGACCAACCCCGAAGGGTGATATTATTATAGATATTGCATTATATACGCCCGAACCCCGAAGGGGTGACAGTATTATAGAAAGTTGCATTTATTTAGGCCCGAACCCCGAAGGGGTGACATTATTATAGAACGTTGCATTTATTTAGGAACGAACCCCGAAGGGGTGATATTATTATAGAATGTTGCATTATTAAAGTGACATATGCGCCCGAACCCCGAAGGGGTGATATTATTATGACGCGCGCCATCAATATCCCGCACATTATTTTATCAGGATTTCCGTTGCCATAATACACAGAATCAGGCTGAACACATCAAGAAAATTTTCTATTTTCATTTATTGGTAGTCTCGAATAGAAGCATTGCAATCCCATTCGGGATAGCGATTTTCTAAAATGTTTACGTTGTGTATTAATTCATATTATTATGCCTGGTACATTTTCTCAATTGTACGTTCAAGTTGTATTTGCTGTTCGTGGGAGGCAAAATCTAATAGGCAAATCCTGGAGCGAAGAGTTATATAAATACATCGCCGGAATTATAACAGCCAAAGGACAAAAGTCAATCATCGTTAACGGTATGCCTGATCATATCCATGCATTCATAGGTTTGAGACCTTCAACCGCCTTGTCTGATGTTGTGCGGGATATCAAGAACAATTCAACGAATTTTATAAATGAGCGTCATTTTGTGAAAGGAAAGTTCTTTTGGCAAGAGGGATTTGGAGCGTTTTCGTATTCGCAATCGCATATTAAAAGCGTATATGATTACATTTTACATCAGGAAGACCATCACGCAAGAAAGACGTTCAAAGAAGAATACATTGAAATGCTCGAGCGGTACGAAATTAAATACGATGAAAGATTTTTGTTTGATTGGATTGACAAGCAACAATAAGCATAGGCTGATCAAAAAATCCATTTGGGGAAATGGGATTCTGTTAGCTTCGGAATCATTAATTGAATTGTGATGTTGTCGTGAAATAATGTCACCCCTTCGGGGTTTAATGTGTAGGTCTTATCGTGCGCTAGAATAATGTCACCCCTTCGGGGTTTAATGTGTAGGTCTTATCGTGCGGCGAGAATAATGTCACCCCTTCGGGGTTTGACTGCTAGGTCTTATCGTGCTGGCTATGCCTTTGCCGGTCCGTCCTTAACCGCCAACTTGCTTTTCCAATAACCGTATCCGAAATAGAATGCCAACCCGAACGCCATCCATCCAAAAAACACCAACCAGCTGCGGGCCGGTATCTCGATCATGAGATACATACAACATAACATTCCCAACACAGGTATCAATGACAGTTTCTTAAGAAAGGACGCAACGGTTATAACGGAAGTGATTATTATAAAAATCAAAAACAAAATTTCCTGATGCGATTCATGGGTCAGATTCGTGACTGATCCGATTAATCGTCCTCTGAATCCGTAGATAAATACGATGAAAAGAATCGGTACAACCCACTGACCATTGATGTAAGGAAGATTAAATCTTTTTTCTTCTGATTTTTCTTTCGCAGGAAGTAAGAGCACACCGCCGCATACAATGGCAAAAGCAAACAATGTTCCTATACTTGTAAGATCGGTCATCAGTCCACTTTCAATAAACAATGATGGAATGGCTACGATTATTCCGGTAACGACCGTTGCAAAGACGGGCGTATGAAACTTGGGATGAATCTTTCCGAATCTTTTAGGCATCAATCCATCGCGGCTCATGCTCATCCATATTCTGGGTTGACCGATTTGAAAGACCAGCAACACGCTCGTTGCTGCAACCACAGCGCTAACCGACACAAAGAATCCAACTTTCTGCAGATTGATTTTTTCAAATACATATGCCAGCGGATCGGCCACGGTATCGAACTCGGAATAGTTCACCATTCCCGTTATGACAAGCGTCACTACAACATAGATCACGGTGCAGAGGATCAAAGAATAGATCATTCCTCGCGGAAGGTCACGCTGAGGATTAGCACATTCTTCCGCTGTCGTTGATATTGCATCAAACCCGATGTATGCAAAGAATACTGCTGATACACCCTTGAGCACTCCCGTGAAACTGTTCGGCATAAACGGGGTCCAGTTGTCGGTATTTATATAAAAAACTCCTATTCCTACGACTACTGCAAGTACGACCAGCTTTAAGCCAACCATAAAGTTTGCGCTTGTCCGGCTTTCTTTGATTCCCACAAGGGCTAACAGGGTAATGAGGACGATGATGACAAAAGCGGGGATGTTACAGATCAGCTTATAACCACCAATTAACGGCGCCGTTGTCCAGGCAAGATTTTCGGTCGGCACACCGTTCGTCACCGCAGCGTCATACAAAAGTTTTGCAGTGGTCGCGTCAGTTGCCAGCCACGGCGCCATGTGTATTCCTACGCCTTCGAGGAGATTCACGAAATAGCTGCTCCAGGAGATAGATACAACAACGTTACCAATGGAATATTCAAGGATCAGAGCCCATCCAATTACCCATGCGACAATCTCTCCAAAGGTTACATATGAATAGGTGTATGCGCTGCCGGCTACGGGCACTCTTGACGCAAATTCAGCGTAGCATAAGGCCGTAAACCCACACGTTACCGCTGTGATAATAAAAAGGAATACGACACCAGGTCCACCATCGTAAGCAGCCTGCCCGATAGTCGAAAATATTCCGGCACCAATAACGGCAGCAATTCCCATTGAGGTTAAGTCCCGAACGCCCAGTACTTTCTTAAGCTCAGGTGCCCCGTGGCCATCTCCCGTTCCATGCTTAACATCGTGGAGGATAGCAGATAAGGGTTTCTTTCTAAAAAGGGAATTCGGCATTTAATTAGATTTAGGAGGCCTCAAAATAGTTGATTTTTTTGACTTAAATTAGGACCTCAATTGATGCGTATTTTTTAATCACTGTTTATTCCAATTTTTTGATGCATACATCGAGGGAGGAGAGTCATAGCGAGCAAACCCAACTGGGCCCTAAAACGAACATAACCGCGGAGGAACTTAACCAACTCCCGCTAAAAGCGTTTTCCGGAAAAGTGACATTGGTAACCGATGCTTCTAAGCTGGCGGCTGTAGTTAAGGAAATTGAAAAACACGATGTGCTCGGGTTTGATACCGAAACCCGTCCAAGCTTTAAAAGAGGACAATCATATAAAGTCGCACTTCTTCAACTCGCCATTCCTAACAAAGTTTTTTTGTTTAGGATACATCAAACAGGACTGCCGCACGAAATTATCTCCATCTTCGAAAATCCAGATATCATTAAAGCAGGGGTCGCCATTCATGATGATATCAAGGCTCTGCAAAAGATCAACAAGTTTCAGCCAGTATCCTTCATTGAATTATCCACGATGGCAAAGGCATCGGGCCTTCAGGTCGAAAGTGTGAAGAAGCTTGCTGGACTCTTATTGGGTTTCAGAATTTCGAAAAGCGCACAGACTTCAAATTGGGAAGCACCATCACTTACAGAAAAACAAATAGAATACGCAGCCACCGATGCCTGGGTCTGCCTCGAGATTTATCAACACCTGAAGCGAAACTATTTTCACGTCAAATCGTAAAACGCTCAAACAAATCCTTTCATGAGTGTAAAGATCCTGGAGAAAAAAACTCTTTCGGAAAACTGGTACAAACTGTACAAGTTCACCTATTCAATTACAGATAAACATGGTAAGGAACTCATTCAAAGCCGCGAGGCTTACGATCGCGGCAATGGAGCTACGATTCTATTATATAATAGAGCGCAGCGTAAGGTTATTCTTACCCGCCAGTTCCGGTTGCCTACGCTGGTAAACGGCAACGAAAGCGGCATGCTGATCGAAGCTTGCGCAGGACTTTTGGATCTTGATAACCCGGAAGAATGTATACGCCGTGAAACAGAAGAAGAAACCGGATACCGCGTTGAGCATGTTCGCAAAATTTTTGATGTGTATATGTCACCGGGATCTGTAACGGAGATATTACACTTTTTTATAGGCGAATATTCGGCAGCTCAAAAAGTTAATGAAGGTGGAGGTGTTGACGAAGATGAAAATATTGAAGTCCTGGAATTGGATTTCGATAAAGCGTATTCGATGATAGCATCCGGGGAGATCAGGGATGCAAAAACTATCATCCTTCTACAATATGCTAAGCTGAACAATCTTTTGTAGTTCCGCCAGCTTCACTTCGCTCAAAAAATTAAAGGAATACCTTACACATATTTATTAGTGTATGCGATGCAAGGATATGTAAATTGTTCTATCGATGCGGAAGCTGAATGCAGGTTTCACGCAAAGACCGCAAAGGTGAACACGCAAAGAGCGCAAAGATTTTAACGTTGTGAGTTATGACTGAAAATGAAATATCATACCGGATAATTGGTATTGCTTTGAACTCCATAAAAATTTGGTCCGGGTTTGCTTGAGTCTGTATATGAAAATGCTCTCCGTCATGACTTGCATTCGACGGATTAATCGTCAAAAGCCAGGTGCCAATGCCATTTGTTATAAGGATGTTAGGCTTGAAATTGGATATCGAATTGACCTTATCGTGAATGACAAAGTATTAATTGAAGTCAAATCAATAGAATCGCTGGCGCCAGTTCACTACGCACAAACTCTGACTTATTTAAAATTATCTGGCCTCAAGTTAGGACTACTGATTAATTTCAATGTAAAAATCCTAAAGGATTCAATTCATCGAATAGTAAACAATTATAACTTTACTGCCTACCGAATTGATTTATTTGCGGTCTTTGCGAATTCACCTTTGCGCTCTTTGCGTGAAAATGCATTTTCTTTTCAGCCGCACACACTTTCACGTCACCCATAAATCTCATTCAACACCCCCGCTAATCTGACGCCTGCCTGAAGTAAACGCATTCTGACAATATGAAAATTATTGTACGAATACAGGTATCCCAATTTACCATCACCAATATTATACACCTGTTTACGATAGCTCATACTTTCCGTCGCCCAGTCACGCACATTTGTTTTTTGCAAGGCTGCTAACCTTGTTGCATCCGGTTTTTCCAACGACTCCGCCAGTTCGGTGAAGCTCAAACGAGTATCGTCGATCATATCACTATCCCAAACCCGGTGAAGATTACTATCCGTCCTGAACCAGCTTACTTTGACATCATTCCCTCCACGGTCATTACCACCGCCGACATGTAACGGCTGATGTATATCTCCGATAAGGTGAACTAACATTTTTAATTGTTCACCCTCTTCTTTCGCGCTGAGTTTTTTTGATTTCAGTGCAGCAATTATTTTTTCAATTGTTTGTATAATGTCACCGTTGGGATTCTTTTCGCTTTGGTCGTATGACTGGCCATCCTGAACGGTTACCCAGTGCCAATCGGCAGTGAAGTTCCATGTAGTGTCGGACCTGATCTCGTCCATCCAGGTGCTGGCCATTGCCAGGGATTGACCACCAAGGATGCGCTGCAATTCTTTCCTGGCTTTCTTATTGAGGTACTTTTCAGCTACGAGTCCTGTAGCGCGATGACCCGTTGGTCCCCAGGCAGACGCTTCGATAACGACGAGAAGAATAAGCTGGATAATGATGAGTTTTTTCATGTGAATTTTTGGAACTAACGTATGCGGTGCGGGTGCAATTTCATACTAAATAATGCGACAATTTGTTCAATTTCCTTCAAACGGAAATTATCTGTCCATTAATTTAAATTCATATCTTTAATAAAAGGCGCAAGCATGCCTCAAACGGTAAAACTTTCCGCATTCCTGGTGGCCAATCAGCTCGATATAAAAGGAATAAAGACATTCCTGGACATCAAACCGTTGGCAGATACTTCTTCGGAACTCTTCTACCGTTTTTCAGAGGCAAAATTTCAATACTACACCAACTTCGGAGTCATCGTACTCGCTGGTTACACCGAGGATGAAATGAAGTGGTCAATAAAAGCAATAAAGGATTACCAGCGCAACACACTGAACACCTGGTTGCGTGACGATCTAATTATAGAGACTCAGGAAGGAAAACAAATCGTCTTCGACTTTGCCAAACTGATTGTTGACAAGTGTGACGACAAGGTGATCCGCATCACGATGTTTAACCTGGCTCAGTCCGTTGCCCTCGATTGTTATCACGATGTCACTGAAACCTTGCTCACCGAGGTTAAAGGTTTTGCCAACCAGCTGGAAGCGACGGGTAAATTAAAGATCAGTCGCAAGAATATGATGCGCTTTATCGGGAGGGCCCTCAACACGCAGAATGACATTGCAGAGAACATTTACATCTTTGATGCACCTGACCTGGTGTGGGACGACGAATACCTGGACAAGCTTAATCAGGGTTTGAGCAAACACTTCGACCTTAAGGTAAGATTCAGTGAAATTGAATACACATTGCGTATCATTGAAGATAATTTGTCCGTTTTCCGCGAAATTATCAATCAGCGTGAAAGCAGCCTTTTGGAAATAATAATTATCATTTTGATTTTAGTGGAAATTGTTGACTTGCTGTTAACAAAGCTGCTGAAACTTTACTGATCCGTATCCCTTATGAAGAAAGAACTTGTCTTGGGTTTTGATATACAAGCTCAGCCTGATGAGGTGACGTGCGGGCCGACCTGTTTACATGCTCTTTACAATTACTATGGAGATCCGATGGCGCTCGTTGATGTCATCAAAGAAGTAAAGAAACTTAGATTTGGAGGAACATTAGCGGTCATGCTGGGACATCATGCCTTAAAGCGCGGCTATAACGCGCACATTTATACTTACAACTTGAATGTTTTCGATCCAACCTGGTTTAAGGACTCATCAAAAAAGATGAAGCGGCACCTTCGGGCGCAAATGAAATTCAAACACAAAAGAAGGAAGCTGCAGGCGGCATCGGCAGCTTATATCAAATTTCTTGAGGCAGGCGGGGAATTGAGAAACTCTGAGTTGGATGAGGACCTGATAAAGGACTATCTCAACCGTTCGATACCAATACTGACTGGGTTGAGTGCCACGTATCTGTATGGTACGCCTCGCGAGATTCCCCAACTTGATACCTATGATAGCATTAAAGGAGAACCATCTGGTCACTTCGTCGTTATCACGGGGTATGATGAAAGTAAGAACTGTGTATATATCGCTGATCCCATGGAACCCAACCCGCTGGGTAAGGGCCAGGTTTATAGTGTCAGTTTTGCCAGATTGATAAACAGTATCATGCTCGGCATTGTAACATATGATGCGAATTTGTTGGTAATAGAACCGAAAGAGAAAAAACCCTGATGCCTAAGCTCATAATAGTTGAGAACCCTGATAATTGGAAATTCAACCTGGAAGACGCCGAGGTGGTCACGCCGTCAGCTTATATTTCCGGCGACGATTATAAGGATAGCAAAGGATTGAAAGTAATAAACCTTTGCAAGTCATATCAATATCAAAGCATGGGATACTATGTTTCCCTGCTGGCAGAAGCCAGGAAACACAAAGTTCTGCCGGGAGTCACGACGATACAGGACCTTAGATTCCCATCTATCCTTCGCGAAGACTCGCAGGACTTCGATGACCTTATTCAATCTTCCTTTAAAGGTGTCACTACAGACAAGGTGGAGTTCGATATCTATTTTGGTATCACGCAGGAGGAGGACCTTCACCCGCTGGCCAAACAGCTCTTTCAATACATTCAGGCTCCGTGCTTAATGGCAACATTCACAAAACGAAGTAAGTGGGTGCTCCAAAGTATCAAGCCGATCAGCTTAGGTGAAGTTCCTGAGGAAGACAAGCCTTTGTTGCGTATGGCTGCCGAACGCTACCTGCGGCGGAAGAGGGATGTTCGCCCGGACAAAAAGAAGTATGACCTTGCCATCCTTGTTGATCCAACTGATGCCAATCCCCCTTCCGACGAAAAGGCTCTTCAGAAATTTATTAAGGCTGGTGATCAGGCAGGATTCAACGTCGAATTGATCACGAAAGACGATTTTGAGGAGCTAATTCAGTACGATGCTTTGTTCATTCGGGAAACGACGTTCGTGAACCACCATACGTTCAGGTTTGCGAAGAAAGCACAATCCCTTGGATTGTCTGTCATTGACGACCCTGAGTCTATTTTAAAATGCACAAACAAAGTATACCTTAATGAGCTGTTGACTGCGAACAAGATACTTACACCAAAGTCATACGTTGTGGGCAAAGAGAATCAGAAAAGCCTTCCGGAAAAGCTCCCGTATCCATTCATTCTCAAACAGCCGGATGGTGCTTTTAGTAAGGGTGTATTTAAGATCAAGAACGCGGAAGAATACAAACAGGTGTGCAACACTATGTTTCAGAAGTCGGAGCTGCTTATCGCACAGGAATTTCTGCCGACTACATTTGATTGGCGGGTGGGCATTATCGATGGTAAACCTCTATACGTTTGCAAGTACTTTATGGCCTCAGAGCACTGGCAGATCGTGAACTGGAATTCGGAGAAGCAGGATCAGGAAGGAAAGGTGGAACCGGTCGCCGTTGATCAGGCGCCTTCGGGTTTGATAAGGACTGCACTGAAAGCAACAGCGTTGATCGGAAAGAGTTTGTACGGAGTAGACATGAAAGAAGTCGACGGCAAATTTTATGTTATTGAGATCAATGACAATCCTAACATCGACTCAGGAATGGAAGACAAGATTCTAAAGGATAAATTGTATGCAACGATAATGGATGTATTTTTGAATAAGATCAAAGCAGATAAATGATGAATCAACCGCCGCGTATTCATTTGTTTCAAGGTTATGGTGTTGAGTTGGAATATATGCTCGTGGACCGGGACACTCTTGAAATCAAACCAATTACTGATGACTTGTTGAAGCATGTGCTTGGCGAATACGGAAGTGATGTTGAGAACGGCATTGTCACATGGTCAAACGAGCTCGTACTGCACGTAGTGGAACTCAAATCGACGAAACCTGAAAGCAACTTTTCGGCGCTTGAGGTTGCTTTCGTCGAGAATGTAAAACGTATAAATGCCATCTTAGAAAGATGGAACACCATGTTGATGCCCGGGGCTGCGCATCCGTTCATGGATCCGCTGAAAGAGACCAAGCTGTGGCCTCACGAGAACAACGAAGTTTACGCCATATACAATAAGATCTTCGATTGCAAAGGGCATGGATGGTCAAATCTTGCAAAGCACGCACCTCAATCTTCCATTTTATGACGATGAAGAGTTCGCGAAGCTTCACGCGGCGGTTCGAATGATTTTGCCCATACTTCCGGCGCTTTGCGCCAGCTCTCCGATGCTTGATGGACAGCTTACAGGAATGATGGATACACGGCTAAAGTATTACAAGACCAATCAGGCACGTATCCCTTCCATAACCGGCAAAGTGATTCCTGAAGCCGTGTTTTCCAGGCGAAACTATCTTAACACTATCTACGAAAAGATTAAAAATGATATTGCTCCGTTCGATCCGCAGCAGGAACTAAATCCAATCTGGGTCAATTCAAGGGGAGCAATTCCGAGGTTCGACCGCGGTTCAATCGAGATCAGGATCATGGATATTCAGGAGTGCCCAGCCGCGGATCTTGCGATTGTTACTTTTGTTATTGAAGTCATTAAAGCGTTGACATCAGGTAAGTTCATCGATCATGAAACTCAGATCAAGTGGAAAACAGATGTGCTTGCGCAATTGCTGGATCAAACAGCAGAAAAGGCTCAGGATGCAATGATCGTGAACGCGGAATATCTGAACGTATTTGGTTATCCTGATAAGTCGGCGACGGCGGGACAACTGTGGCGGCATATTCTCGATTCAATGTTAAAAGAAAGCAACGGAACGCTTCAGAGATGGACACCTCAACTGGATGTTATCATCGACAAAGGAACCCTTGCCAGCAGAATCTTGAGCGCCCTCGATCACGGTCAGACACGAGATAGCGTCGTGTCCGTGTACAAGGAACTATCCAGTTGCCTTGAGGATAACAGGATGTTTGGTCAGTAGACAATCAATGCCGTTGAATTACGCAATTAATTGGACATTGGACATTGGAAGTTGGGAGTTGGACATTGAACTACATGAATGTCGAACGCCCAATGTCCAACCTGCGCGGGCAGGCAATTCCAATGTCAACAGCACTTTAGTCTTAATTCAACGACATTGAGTAGATAATTAGTATACTCGGTATGAAGCTAAGACCCGTCGTCACTTGCGAGCACGCCGGAAATACTGTGCCATTGAATTATGCTCACCTATTTCATGGCAAGGAGGAAATACTACAATCGCACCGAGGATGGGATCCTGGTGCCGTGGAGGTAGCCACGGCGCTGTCTAAGGAACTCTCGGCTCCATTTTTTATTTGCGAAACAACAAGGTTGCTGGTCGAGCCAAATCGTTCGCTGCATAGCGAGTCATTGTTTTCTGAATATTCGCAATCATTGACTGATGCTGAAAAAAATCACCTGCTGGAGAACTACTATCATCCTCATCGCAGCGCTGTTGAGCAACTCATCCGTAATTCATCAGACGGAATCTTGCACCTGTCAATACATACCTTCACTCCGGTGTGGGATGGACGCGAACGAATAATAGACCTCGGGTTGTTGTTTGACCCGGACAGGACTAACGAGGCGAAGGTCTGTGAAGACTACAGAACAAAACTCAAGAAGTCTCTGCCAGCCATGAATATTGAATTCAACGCCCCCTACAAGGGCATCGACGATGGATTTACGACGTACCTGAGAACTCAATTCGACAATGATCGATATCTCGGTATCGAAATAGAGATCAATCAAAAATTCGTGGGCACCGGAAAATGAAGGCAATATCAAAAGCGCTGTCGGGAGTCTCGAAGCTTTTGCGGACCTTGCTGACAAAGATGCTTTGCTATCAATTCCAGAACTTCAGTTCGTGATCATTTCAAACCAACCCGTCTTTGCCCAAGCGATTCACATGAAATTATAGTACTATTGGGCTAAAGCCTTAAGCATCCTCATCTTTAATCCGAATAAAGCCCGCGCAATTGATGAATCATGACTTTGATGCACTACTGTTTCAATCATTTACTTTGACGATAGCGGGGTCAGTGTATCCGGCCTCACGAAGCAAGTGGATCAATCCATTTTCCCGCAGAGGTGCAACGCGCCCACTGCAATGAATGTTTGCTGCTCTTTCATTATGGACGGCAATTGGGCGAGCCAGTTCTTGTTTCTGTCATCAAGCAAAACCTTTGCCTCCTGTTCTGAATAGGTTTGTTCCGCCAATAGCCCTTCGAGCTTTCCCAAATCTCCGTTGCGATAGGATTTGTTCATTTGTATCAATTCATCCCTGGCTTTTTCCTTTTCATTACAAATTCCATCAACATCTCTGCCTGCCTTTGCAGACTGAATTGATTGAAGAGCGCGTTAACCTGTACTTCAAAAGTTTCGAGACCGACTAATTTTTTCCCTTCTTTCTTTCCCCGTTGCTGTAAATACAAGTCCATCGGTACATCAGCTGATCCGCTAAGGGGAAAGTACTTTTGTTGCAGCATCGTCATCAGAAAGATCTGAATCGTCATTGGATTCATTCCATTGAAGATCTTAAGATCATAACCCGACAGTTCTTTTAACCACGCTGCTGTTTTCTGGTAATCTTCGGGCCCGAGGAGTTTATCTAGTGTGGTCTCGTGTAATCGGGCGGCTACCATCATTTTTACAGTCATGGTACTGTCGAGCAGCAGTTCACCGACCAGCGTTTTGCTTTCGCTGAATTTTTCCATCACACGCTGAAGGCTGTCAATGTACTGAGAGCCCATCAGGTGGAAGGTTCCAAATAGATAAGAGGGTTGTGAGAGATCCTTTCCGCTAATCTGCCAAAAGATAGAGCTTTCAATGGGCTGCGTTTGACCGGCGGTTGAGCGCGGCAACACATAAAGAAAAACAAAAAGAAGAAGACAAGTTCGAAGGTTCCAGGTTCTACCCATGAATATCGCTTAACAAGGTCTTTAATTTTTCAAGATGGTTTCCATAAAGCTTTTTGAGATACCAGTTGGCAACCTTTGTGCTGAAGAAAAACAGAAGTCCGCCAAACACAGTAAGGAGCAATATTGTACCGCGGCCTCATCAAGTTCTCAAAGAAGGCTTCGGCACCTCGTTCTATACCTGCAAATAAAAGTGCCAGGCAGAAATATACAGGATAAAGGACGGTGTAACTCCGTTTATAAAAATTCAAATAGCTCGTCACACTTTTGATAAGCGAAACAAGATTTTCGCGAATGGTTTCATTTGCCGGATTGAAACGGTTCAGTAGTATGATCTTTTTCACGTAAACGAAAGTGAAAGCAAGGCACATCAGGATGAATGAAATTGACAACCACTTAGCGGCGCCGGAAGGTGAATGCAAGTGCATATACAAGTAGTCCAATGCTTACTGCCACAGTGAACACCAATTCAAACCATACGTTTCGTTTCAGCTTGTCGATTATGGAAATACTTTTTCCTTTTAACATGGTAGGCGATTTCTTTCTCGTCCTTGGGCTGAAAGACGGGTTCGCTGTTTTTCCAGATACTTTTTAATTCTTCAAGTTCCATGGTCAGTTGCTCATGAGCTTTTTAAGTTTTTCACGTATGCGGTTCATACGTACTCTCACATTGTTCTGTGTAATACCGATCGTCTCAGCGATCTCTTCATAAGGCACTTCTTCCAGGGCCATCATGATCATCGCTCGTTCGATTTCTGATAACTGGCGGATTGCCGAGCGAAGGCGTTGAATGTCTTCTTCGCGTTCGTCACCCCAGGAATCGGAAATGTTCAAATGCAATTCTTTCAGGTCTTCCGTCTTCACATGCCTTGTCTGCTTTCGAAAACCTGATATTGCAGTATTTAAGGCGATCCGGTACATCCAGGTTGTGATCTTTGCTTCACCCCGGAACGAGGAAAAAGACTTCCACAACTGCAGTACGATCTCCTGAAACAGATCATTCCGAACATCGGGATCATTCTCATACATGATACAGACCTTGTGGATCAAGCCCTGATGTTCATTGATTAGGCTAATGAATTTTTTTTCTTCCTCAATTACCAAGAGAGAATGGCTTTTTTTCTTGAATAGGTCGAAGGTAGAGAAAGAAAATTACAGGGGGAAGGAGGGAGGATAAATTGCCCGGGCGACAACCTGCTTAGGCGCCGCCCGGGATGAAGTATTTTATAAACTATTGAGGTATAAATGGAGTGCATTTAATTCCAGGTCCGTGAATTCTTTTGCCATTGGCCAGGGCATCTCCTCTGGTTTTAGCACTTTTCCTTCGGGAGTCACGCCAGTTCGTAAGGTTTTGATGAACTGTTCATCCGTCCATTTGCCGGGATGACCAGTAGACGTTATATCGGCCACCACCGGATATCCGGGGGCAACTGGTTCACCACCTTTCATAGTTTCCCGATGGCAACCCTGACACGACGTCGAAAGGTATTTTCCATATTCTATGGACATCTCAGCTTTCACTTCTTTCACCAATTTCCTCGTATGGTCTATCATTTCAGCAGGAAACAGCGGAAGCTTTCCGAGGTCAGCCAGGACCTTTGCCAACGGGCCCAGGTTTGCTTCAGGTAGTTCCCGATCAACGTTGGGAAGAGTTGAACAATAGGCAATGATTGCGCCCATGTCGGTTTCACTTAACAATGTATATTCATGAGCAGGCATAAAAATTAACGCCGTACCATCTTTTCTAAGACCATGTTTTAATGCCCGCACGAAATCCATTTCACTATAGTCCGCTGGGCGGCCGCCCTTTCCTTTAGTAAGGTTAGCTGCGGAGAGAACGCCAAATGCAGCGTCATTCACAAAAATTTTTCCACCCAGATCGGCACTATGGCAGCCTGCGCATCCCTTGGTTTTTACAAGTCGCGCGCCTAGGGCTAGCGATGCCGAGTCCTTTTTGATGTCGAAGGACTGAACCTGAACGTCATACTTTTTATGTAAACGCTTCTCTGTGCTGATGTACACCTTGGCATAATAAACTAAAACAGCCAGGGTGATCACCCCCAGAAAGATGCCCGTAAATTTTAAAATCTTCTTGATCATAGGATTTAAATCGTTTTTTAAGGCTTTTACGGCCCAACCTTAACGCAAAGCCTACGTTAAACGGAGCATCTTATCCGGCAAAAGGATTAACTATGAAGGAATATCTCCCCTTAGATTACTCACAAATCATTCCTGCAAACATTCCAGCTTTTTCTCAAACGTCAACCGCGGAGTTTACCGATTTTGATGTTATGGACAACGACCTGGGAAAGATGGCCATGAGCTGCCTGTCTTTGCCGCATATGCAGGTAGTTAATTTTGATGGAGAAGTCCGTCAGAATGTACATCTAAAAAAACAGGGCGAGGAGGAGACTACGGTAGACACGTGCGTATTTCTCGATGGAAATGTTGAATCTGAATTCCTTGGCTTTAATGGCCGGTTTTCAATGCGAAAAGGTTATCAGAACTTTTTATATCAACCCTGGAATGTTTCCGATCATTATTTGGCCAAGCAGAAACTTAATATCTTTCATATTTGTGTTGATCGCCATTATTATACGACCCTTTTGTGCGACAAGGAAAAGTGGTCCAGTGAGCTGAAGGGAAAGCTCATCGATAAAAAACCGATTCAGGGATCTATGGATAACATGCAGATGTCTCCACAGATGTTTAACATCGTCAATGATATTCTCAACTGTCCCCTGAGCGGCAACCTGCGGTCTATTATAATTGAAGCCAAGATCCTGGAATTTATTGCGCTACAGCTAAACCAAATGGTAAAAGAAGACCATGGTAAGAGCACGCAAAAAATGAAACCAGCAGATCGCGATGCGCTTTTTGCCTTGAAGGAGTTCCTTAACAAGACGTTTACGAAAGAGCATTCATTAAGGACACTATCGAAGTCCTTTGGTCTTAACGAGTTCAAGCTCAAGCGGGGATTTAAGGAACTCTTTGGAACGACAGTATTCGACTACCTGCACGATCTTAAAATGGAATACGCCAGGCAAAGACTTTCGGGCGAAGATGTATTGATTAATGAAGTCTCAGGCCTGGTCGGTTACAAGAACCCCAATCATTTCTCTACGGCATTCAAGCGTAAATTCGGAATCAATCCCACGCAATTGAGAAGATAACCGTCGCACAAGATTCGTCATCACTCATCCATCATTCGTCACTTAACGTCCCCATTTAAATCCGTCATTTACGGGGGCCCACCTAGAGAACCGTCATCTTGAGCTGTGGTGAGGACGCTTAATAACGAATGCACATGCATGGGATAGCATTTTCAATCTGACGTTTTGCACCCAGCGAAAGATCTTTTTCAGTGTAGAGTGTATACAAATTGTATGATTACTCTCACGTCAAGGAGATCCTTCTATGTTGAAAGTCAAGCCCCAAGGTTTTTATTTTTCAAACGTAACTTTTCATGTTTTCATCTTGTTTGTTTCTATCTTAGTTAAAGCTTTACCTGCGTGGCTGCGATTGGAAACCTCAGCGAACAAGCAGGGTTTGCACTGAAAAAGAGATTTGGACTGTTCCTTATTTGGTTCGGTCCATTTCTTTTTTAGGGAAACACACAAAAAGGTTTCCATTAAAAACAAAGTGAGCGATAGCGAACTCCATTAAAGAAGAACATAAACCTTTTATATATCAATCTTCTATAAGCAGTCATCCTTTTTTCCAGGAGCTGCAAGATGCCTTTTATATTTTTATAAAGGATAGGCTGTAATCTTCGCGGAGCAGTCACCCGGATTGCTCCGGGGCTGCAAGGATCTCGTTACATTATGCCTATCATTTCAGATCTTTAAGGTTTTAAGCTACCACTGCCATTTGATACTCCTGTTCATGCATCAATATATAGCGAATTCTACTCAGCAACATCCTGGCAATTCTAATGATTGCTTTGTTACCATTCATTCTGCTACGTAATTGATTGTATTTCATGACCAAAGCTGGATCTGTCCTGGCGGCAACCCAACTGCTCTCTATTAAAAACTTCTTTAGGCTCTTATTTCCTCTTTGTGTGATATCTCCTACATGTACGGTCTGGTCTGATGAATACACATCAGGAATAAGCCCCACGTAATTACACAAAGAATCACGAGTCTTAAAACGGTCGATACGCTCCAATTCGGTCAACAGTATCATGGCTATTAATCTACCTACGCCTGGCACACTAATCAGGAGTTTCACGTTTTTGGCATACCTTTCTTGATTAGATAAGTGATTTATCTTTTTCATCATCTTGGCCAGCAAGGCCCTTAGAAATTCTGCTTCTTCCAAATAAATTGCCAGGGTGTCATTTCCACTTCCTCCCAGATCCACACTCTTAAGCCAGTCCATAAACCTTCGTGACCAGTGCGTACCCGACTTGCTGAATTTTTCTGGATAAACAATACCAAAAAAATTCAGCAACCCCTTAATACGGTTTCTGCAGCGCGTCTGATTACTGACGATCCTTTGACGAGCCCTCAATAAACCGCGGTCTCGTTGACACTCTTTACTAGGCACATAAATGGCTTCCAGATCTCCCTTCCGCAAGGCGTAAGCTATCTTACGACTGTCAACGTTATCATTTTTCTGGTTCCTCTCTTTGCCTTTAGTAGGTACATCGGCTGCATTAACAACAATACAATTAATGCCTTGACTTTGTAAGGTCTCCTGTAGCCAGAATCCTGAAAATCCAGCCTCATAAGCAGCATAATAATTCGCACCAGGAAAATTTTTTTTCAGATACCTGGCCAAAATATCCGCAGCGGTCGGCTGGCTGAACGTCTTGTGATGCAAGTTCTCGCCAAGAACTGTCACCGTAGTTTGATTCCTGTGTGTGTCCAAACCCACATAAATGTTTTGTCCACCGAAATTCAATTCTTTAACTTGGTGTTGCATAAGCCTTTCTGTGTTTAATTTGTTTGTTCCTATTACCTAATAAAGTTAAGCACTCTAAGGCTTATGCTTTTTCAAACATAGCATCTTCGCAGTAAGGTACATTCGCAGAGTGGCTGTCTCAGAAATATCATATAATCCGTTACAGTGAGTGCAGATCACAGCTCAGGATGACGGATCCTAAAGGGAAGACGAATTCGAGAGGGAAGACGGATTCTAACAGGGCTCTCAATCAACTGATATTCGTTAAAACAGAACTCTATCCGTTATTTGGTGCACTCACCACAACTAAGGATGACTGTCTCCCTATGGCGATTGACGGCAGATCGTTGTATTGATGCAGAGTGAAATAGAATTACTTCCCTGACTTTTCGGGATGGTTGTCGAGATTGAAAAGCTCGTTTAGAATTTCAGACAACGATTCGGCATCTCCGCGCTTGCAGGCCGCTTTTAAGTGAAGTACAGGATACTTAAGAATCTTTTGCATCAGCGACTTGCTCATCTCTTCGAGTATTTCGGCTTCTGCTGGTTTCGCATTCTTAATATACCTGGCTATCTCTTCTTTGCGGATGTGCTCAAGTGTATTCTTTAGTTTCTGGATAGTAGGGGATACTACCATTTCTTTTGACCAGTCGCCGAATTCGTGCTTCGCTTCTGAAATTATTGCCTGAACATGTGGTATAGAAGCCTTCCTTTTTTCCAGGGTCTCGTTCGTCTTCTCTCTGATATCGTCGAGGTTGTAAAGCACCGTGCCGGCGATCTCTTCAACTTCACTTTCAATACTTCGTGGCATCGACAGGTCGATGAAATATTTGTGCGAGTTGATCCTTAATCCACGTATCATTTCAGACGTGATAAGCGGAACATTACCCGATACTGAACTTATGATAACATCAGCCTTAGCGATTTCGTCAGCAAGCTGATCGATAGAACCCGATTCGAATCCGCAACGCTCAGCCAGTTTTTGTGCCTTTTCAAAAGTACGATTGAGAATCGTTGCGTTTGCCAACCTTGAATTCATCAAGTTAAGGCAAACATCCTGGCCAATTTCACCTACGCCTAATACTAATACCCTGGGCTCACGAATTCCTGTTGTGAGATCATCCGCAAGTTCTTTTGCAGCATATGAAATAGATGCAGCACCATCGCGGAATGAAGTCTCCTGAACAACTCGCTTGTTAGCAAAGAAAATAGTGTGCATGAGGCGATGAAGGAATGGACCCGCCATGTTTTCATCAGCACTCCATTGATAAGCTTTTTTTACCTGACCGCTAATCTGAAGATCTCCGATAACCTGTGCATCAAGGCCCATGGCTACATCAAACAGATGCTGTATGGCATTCTCATCATTTAAGCGAGTGAAGTGTTGCTCCAGATCTCCTGAAATATCTTTGATCAGGGAAAGGCCCTTAAAGATTGCGTTGGAATAATCCTGGTCCGCCAGATAGTAGATCTCGGTGCGGTTACAGGTAGACACAACCAAAACATCACTTGCCCTTGTATAATCCCGTATAAAATTGAGGAGCTTCTTGGCGGCCTCTTCATTCAGGGAAACCTGCTCCCGAATAGCCACCGGGGCTGTCTTATAAGTTAGGGCTAATGCTTTGAAGTTCTGTGTCATGTTGAGCTACAAAAGTAAAATCTGGACGAAATCCAACTATGATAAAAGTCAATTAAATCGCAATTTAGAATGTGTATAAATAACGTATTCAAAATCGCCTGCACCTATTACGCGCAAAGCCGATTTTAAGTTTAACAACGGGAATCAAATATTTTCAAACGATTCCAGGGCACCAGTCGGCTCAGGCTCCTCGAGGAAATTGTAAGGATATCTGGTCGGCGCGAAAGCCTTCGGCCCTTAAAAAATCGCGATTTTAGGCCCACCGTTTTCAGTTATGCTCGGGATAAGACGTTGGGTAAAAGAATTATTTGCGCTTTCCCATTCTCAGGCCAACGGTTTCATCGTCCTGGTACCCTTGTTGGGAATTATAATCTTCTCCGGGCCGCTATGGCATTGGTACATGAGTACAAGAGTTCGATGACCGGTCAAAAGACCTGGCGATGCTGGACAGTCTGGTTGCACTATGGGAGTCGGAAACAATTGCTGAAGGGAGCGCACCCCAGTCACCAAAATTTACTCTTTTTCATTTCGATCCGAACCACGCGACGGTGGGGGACCTCCAGGCATTAGGTTTTTCGTCCGGCCTGGCGACAAGAATCGACCGTTATCGACAGAAAGGCGGAAAGTTTTTCGTGAAGAAAGATCTGCTTAAAATTTATGGTATTGATTCAGCGTTCTATAAACAACTCTACGCTTTCATCGATCTTCCCGAAAGGTCGGAGCAAAAAAGAACACACCAGCAGAAGGTCTATGAACGCAAGGATAGCTCTGTCAAAACAACGTCGGCAAAATTTGATTTAAACAAAGCTGATACGTTACAACTTATGAGAGTTGGTGGAATCGGAACGAAGCGTTCGCAGCGTATCATAAAATACCGTGACGCACTTGGAGGTTTTATTCACATGGACCAAATACAAGAAGTATATGGTTTAGATAGCACGGTGGTTCGAACGCTTTTGGCTGAAAGTTTTATCGCAGCGGATTATCAACCGGTCACCATGAATATCAATACATCCGACGAAAAAAGGCTGGCTTCCCACCCCTATTTAAGCAATGCTGCGGCAAGGTCCATCGTAGCCTACCGATTTCAGCATGGAGAATTTAAGACAATCGAGGATCTTAGGAATATACATGCCCTTGATGAGAAGACCATTCAGAAAATCACACCATATTTGACTTTGGGTGATTGATGGTTAATGATGGAAAATATTGAAATACTATGCGCATCAACCCACTCGACGAAATATCAGAACGGCAATGCCAGATACGTCCAAAACAATTCTGTCGACATATCTTCGGAGGCTTACAAACCTTTCCGGCAACAACCGTTCATTGCTATTGCTCAAGCTACACGCTGAACAGTTGATCGATGTCAATGAGTTCAGTTTTCTCAATGGAGAACCATCTTTCGAAATAATCAACGCACTCATTGCCGGACGCAACAAGAAGATCTGCCAGGTATTGGATAGCCGTATGGAATCCAACAACAACGCAAGCCGCAAACTGAAAAAACTTCAGCGTATCGATAGATTTATCTTTGAGGAGAGGGGGTCAAATGACCTGCACGTTGGATGGCCATTCATACGCGGTAAATTTTCCGATGGATCTGCAGTACGCTGTCCGTTGCTATACTTTCCTGTAACCATCGTTCAGGAAGGCCAACATTGGGTGCTTCACCCGCGAAAGGACGCGGGTATCACTCTTAACAAATCATTCCTGCTTGCTTTCTCATTCTACAATCAGGTGAAGCTCGATGAAGATTTGCTGGATACCAGCTTTGAGGAATTTGATGTAGATAGCAGGGTATTCCGCACTCAGCTCTATCAATTACTTAGGGACAAAATTGAAATCAATTTTAATCCCGGATAATTTCCAGGATTCGCTGATCCCTTTTCAGGAATTTAACAAGCAGTCATTTGAAGATGCCCATCACAACGGTGAGTTGAAGCTTTATCCGGAAGCGGTCCTGGGTATCTTTCCGCAAGCCGGGTCTCAGCTTGTACCGGACTATCTGAAGCTAATAGAAAGCGATGCGATCAGCGATCTTGAAGATTTTTTCGTCGCGCGAAATGTAATAGATACGACGGACCTTCAGCCCAAGCTGCTTAATCATGCTATCAGCGAGGAGAAAATTTATACTCCTTTTGTGCTTGATGCTTACCAGGAAAATGCCATCAAGGCAATTAAGAACGGGCATTCCATCGTTGTGCAGGGCCCTCCGGGGACCGGTAAGTCTCAGTTGATCTGCAATCTCCTGGCCGATGCGATCGCATCCGGCAAAAAAGCTCTGCTCGTGTGCCAAAAACGCGCGGCGCTTGATGTTGTTTATGCACGATTGAAAGAAATAAACCTCGGTGATTTTCTTGGACTCGTACATGATTTCAGAAACGATCGCAAGGACATATACTCGAAGATCGCCAGCCAGATTGAAGGCATTGAGGATTTCAAAACACTGAACAGAAGCGTCGATGTGATTCAAACCGAGCGAAAGTTCTTTCAACTATGCCGGCGCATCGATCAGATAGCCGAGGAGTTGGAAGAATTCAAGTTTGCACTTTTTGATGACAAAGAATGTGGACTGTCTGTAAAGGAGTTATATCTGACGTCTGACCTGGACGGGCCGTCGTTGAACATCAAGCAGGAATATCAATACTTTACGTTTTCGGAAGTGCCAAACTTCCTTCGAAGGATGAAGGTCTACAGCAAGTACGCTGTCGTGGATGGAAGAACCAGCGTATTTGTGGCGAGACAGAAAGTCGTTTGCCAATCTGAATGTGAGCGATCAAAAAGAAATCGAAAACACCCTACGTGAAGTGCCGCGATATCAGCAACGGATATCTGCAGAAGTTGAAAAGCTCATTGGCGTAGGCCTTAACCTTGAGGATTGTGGGTCTCTTTTCCTGAAGGAGGATGACATGCTGGGAATGATCAGCGTGCTGAAGGACGAGGATACGTACAGATATTTCCAGGGCATGGTCAATGAATTAGACGATGAGACAAGCTTGTTGTGGCTGGCCAATACCGAGCGCGTTATCCTTAATTGCTATAATGGGCCTCATCCGGAAATAACCCTGCCCACCAATCAGCTGGGTAAATTTCAGGAAGTCCTGCAACAATGCATGGACGCGCGTGGTAACATTATTCGTTATATCCGGTGGGAGTTGTTTTCCAAGGAGAAAGCCTTTGTTCGGAGTGTACTGGATGCAAATGAGCTACCCTATAACAAAATGGGGCTGAATGTCCTTGAACAGAGAATCGATAATCGACTTAACCTCGAACACCATCTGACAGCGTTAAAAAGCAAGAGCTGGTTGATTGAAATTCCTGCAGACAACAAGAAGGATTCGATCAAGGTGTGGTTCGAAAAACAAAAGCTGGCAGCACGTGCAAAGCTTGTGTTCAGCACATTCAGAGAGATCAACCAGGCTATCAATGTACAAAAGCATTCGCTGAAAGAATTTAATACACTTATTCGCGATTTATTGTTTGTCATTCGTGACGTTCCGGAAAAGAAAGCCGCCTGGTTAAATCACATTACTCAATATCAGCTCAAACAACTGATCCACGAGCCGTCGTTATGTGATGAATTTATCAAAACGTTGGCGCGTGATTTCGACAACATTTGCGAATACGATCGACTGAAAGAAGAATTGACATTCTACGAAAAGGAAACATTGTTTAAACTTTACGATCATGTCGGAAGGTGGGATGCGCTTGAAATGGAAAGGTTGTTTCAAAACAGCCTGCGACTTGCATGGATTGATCATATAGAAACGAAGTATCCAATTCTAAGGTCTGTATCTTCCATGAAGATGCAGGAGTTGCAGGAGGAGTTGGGACAACGAGTCGAGGAAAAGCAAAATCTGAGTAAGCAGATCCTTCTTGTCAGAGCGCGTGAACGGGTGTATGAAAGTTTGGAGTACAACCGTTTGAACAATTTGGTGACGTATAGGGACTTGTTGCATCAGGTGTCAAAACGGAAGAAGATATGGCCCATTCGAAAACTGATCGCAAATTTTCATTACGAATTGTTCCAGCTGATGCCTTGCTGGATGGCTTCGCCTGAATCTGTATCAGCGATCTTTCCAATGGCAAATATTTTTGATCTCGTGATCTTTGACGAAGCTTCACAATGTTTTTCAGAACGCGGCATTCCGGCGATGTACCGGGGCAAACAGGTCGTGGTAGCCGGAGACGACAAACAATTGCAACCCAGCGAGCTCTACCAGGTCCGTTGGGATGAAGAAAAGGAATCACCAGATCTGGAAGTAGACTCGTTGCTTGAGCTATCGGAACGTTATTTGCCCACGGTTCATCTGCAAGGCCATTACAGGAGTCAATCGCTTGAGCTTATTGATTTCTCGAATATCCACTTTTATGAAGGTCGATTGCAATTGTTGCCTGACCGCGAGGTGATGAACCGGCACGAACCGGCAATCGAATACCATAATGTTAGCGGTATTTGGGAGAATCAGACCAATGAGATCGAAGCGAGAGCGGTAGCAAAAAAAGTTTTTGAAATCCTGGATGTGAACCCTTCGAAGGAGATAGGTGTGGTCACTTTCAATGCCCCTCAACAAATGCTGGTATTGGATTGTATCGAAGAGGAGGCAGTAGCTGCAGGAAAGGTTATACCAAAATCATTGTTTGTTAAGAACATTGAAAATGTTCAGGGTGACGAAAAAGACGTCATCATTTTCTCCATTGGTTATGCTCCGGACAAACAAGGCAAGATGGTGATGCAGTTTGGAAGCCTGAACGCGGCGGGAGGGGAGAATCGCCTGAATGTTGCAGTAACGCGCGCGCGGGAGAAGATCATTTTAATCACCAGTATAAATCCCGAACAACTTAAGACTGATGAAATAAAGAATGACGGTCCGAAGTTGCTGAGGAAATATCTGGAATATGCGCAGGAAGTAAATCGACGCGAATACAAGCCAAGAGTAGGCTACCGGTCGGCGCACACTGCCGAATGGTTCTTAAACAGCCGCCTTCAACAGTGGAGTAAAGAACGTATGCAGGACTTTGTGTTCGACAAGGATGCATTGCCATATACGGACATGAGTGTGATGCACTCCGACAAACATGTGGGAGTGATCCTTACTGATGACGTTCGTTATTTTTCCAGTCCGTCTGCCAAGGATGTGCATGCTTATACGCCTGCTCTTCTTACGCGGAAGAATTGGAAGTATCACATGGTATACAGCCGGAACTTCTGGAAAGACAAGGAAAAGATGGAAGAGTGATCTGATCTTTTTTGTTGGATCAAGCGCGGGATAACTTGTGGCCGAATGACAGTGTGAACGTCGCCAAAAAATAAGCACGGAATTTCTTCCGTGCTTCCCTTTATACAAACCCGTTTACCTAATTACTCATTCGCACCAGTTATTGCAGGGCGCACTTGATAGTCTTCCTGTTCTTCTTTCACCGCTTTTTTGGGTTTAATTTGGTGAACTCCTTTGCTTATCGCTATCTGAGGAATACCAGTCGATTGAATGTTCCCTGCATATTGTGTTTCAGTCCTGCCAATGGCGCTGATTCCCTTGGATAGAACCCAAGCGTTTTCTAAGCTTACCGCCTGAATGTTAGTATTTGAATGCTTCTGTCTTTCCAGCTCCTTTTTGTTAGCGACTTTCTGAACATCCTTTGAAAGCCAAGGTGTCTGAGCAAGGAGGTCGGAGCTAAACAACAAGCCGAAACCGGCCAAAATCAATCCTGCAAATATTTTCTTTTTCATGACGTCTTTCAGTTTGGTCTATGTACAAATTAACGTCAGGAAAGGGCACAGCGCGATCAGGGAAATTACCCCAACGGGGTCCGTATTTACACGGATATCAGGTTTGAACTTCAATTCAACCATTCCAGGCCGATCTTTGACTCTTTATATTTTGATTGGAATTTTCTCTGAGATGTCATTCTTGAAAATAGCAACAATAGTTCCCAGGCATTGGGTTGTAGTGCTACGTTCGCCATATGGAACGACGAAATTTGCGAAGATATCTGTTTCAGATATTCACCGTCCTGCCTGGTGATATGGATTTTATGCCGTCCTAAAAGGAGTTGCCATCTGACATCTGGGTACCTTGATCAAATGTTATAAAAAAGAAGCCGGACATTGCTGCCCGACTTCAAACTACAACCAGACGCCCTGATTTGTTAATGGCCGTTCACAGTATCGTACACCGGAACGGTTTTAACTGTCTTTATAATTCGTGCGGCAACTTTGTAAGGATCCGCAGAAGAATTTGGTCTTCTGTCTTCGAGCCATCCCTTCCAGTCGTTCTCCACTGTTGCGATGGGAATACGAATAGATGCACCGCGATCCGACACGCCGTATGAAAATTTATCGATGGACTGTGTTTCGTGTTTGCCGGTCAACCGCAAATGGTTGTCTGCGCCATATACAGCAATGTGTTCCTTGATGTAGGGTGCAAAAGACTGACAAACTGTTTCGTAAACCTCCTGTGAACCGCATGTTCTCAGCAGGCTATTGGAGAAATTGGCATGCATACCGGAACCATTCCAGTCGGTAGCTCCCAGCGGCTTGCAATGCCAGTTGATGGCAACACCGTATTTTTCTGCTGTACGCTCTAAGAGGTAACGTGCAACCCAAACCTGATCACCAGCGGCTTTTGCGCCTTTGGCAAAAATTTGAAATTCCCACTGGCCGGTTGCCACTTCGGAGTTAATGCCTTCGACATTAATACCAGCCTCGAGGCAGTGGTCAAGATGTTCTTCAACGATCTGACGGCCAAATGCATTCTTCGCGCCGACGGAGCAATAGTATGGGCCCTGAGGACCCGGATAGCCGCTGGCCGGGAAGCCAAGTGGTTTATCATTTTCCGGGTTCCAGAGGAAGTATTCTTGTTCGAAGCCGAACCAGAAATCATTGTCATCATCTTCTATAGTAGCCCGACCGTTAGAAACGTGTGGTGTACCATCCGGGCTCAACACTTCGCACATCACCAGGTAACCATTCTTTCGATCGGGATCCGGGAAAAGCGCAACGGGTTGGAGCAAGCAGTCTGATGAATGACCTGTTGCTTGTTCAGTCGAGCTTCCGTCAAATGACCAGCCGGGGCAACCTTCGAGGGTACCGTCAAAATTTCTTACAACTTTCGTTTTGCTTCTCAGGCTCTGTGTGGGCTTGTATCCATCGAGCCAGATGTATTCAAGTTTAGTTTTTGACATATGTATTGATATTTTATTACGATTTAATTACAAAACTGAGGAGGCAATTCGCGGAAATTATGCTGATCAGAATTTGTAAACAGCAGCAAGGTTTACGGTTGCCATCATATCTTTAAGCTCAGCGTCTCCATCTTCATAGAATGAGTCTTCGGCGGTCTTGTCGATTCTGAATTCCGGTATAAACGTAAACCCACCTACTTTGTAGTTTCCGGACAATGTGAATTCCATAACGTTGCCATCGCCGTTATCATCCAATCCAAAAATTCCAAGGTGACCACTCTTTACCGAGAAATATTCAGCTCTTAATCCAAGCGCGAAGTTTTCGCTTAACGTGAGCTTCGGATAGAGTGCTATGCCCATGAACGATGAAGTTTCATTGCCAAGACCGTCAACGCCACCAGCATTAACAACTTCACCTTCGCCAGTGGATTGAATCGAGGCGTTAACCCCGAGGTAAAAAGATTCGGTAAGATTCCAACCGGCGGTCACATCCGCCTGGAATAGTTTTCCTGCGGATTCAGTACCTACTGGATCTACGTCTTCGTCTAATGTGCCATCCTGGTCGCCATATAAGAAATTGAACCAGATACCACCCGCATCACCGGTTTTTCCAACTTGTGCTCCAAGGGTGTATGTATTTACGGGGTTGAACTCCACAATATCAGTAGGGTTCATCACGGCAAGTTTTCCTACGAAACCATTTCCGAAGTCAAAGTCTGCACGAAGGCCCGTATGATTGAATGGACCCCACGAGAACAGATAAGAAGTTGAATAATGGAAATTGATTGCCGGCGAGATCACTTCGTAACCAACGAACGTGTTGAATTGGCCCAGGTTCAAAGTCACATGATCACCAAACTTGTAATACACAAAAGCCTGGTTAATGATTGCCTGTCCGGAAGCAGTTCCGAAGACTGCCGCCTGGCCTCTGGGACCAAACACCACATCAGCTGTAAATCCCACTTTTTCGCCAGCATATGATGCTATAAGATTCACCATGCCAATACCAAAACCCTTTTGGTCTGAAAAGGAAGTACTAGGTGCATAGGTGGGGTTTTCGTCGGAATCTGTCATGTAATAATTTCGGGTCTTGAATGAACTGTGGAAATAGGTATCAACAGAACCGCCGAACGAAAAAGTTTTGGTAGAATCCTGGCCAATTGCAGTCAATGAAGACCCGAATAAAGCCAGAGAAAACAGAATACTTATTTTTTTAAATTTCATAGTTTTGTAGTGTGTTTAATAAACATTAAGCTAAGGTTATCCCGGGTGGTCGGTTCTCAAGCAACCCGCCGGGATGCTTTAGTGATCTTCGGCAGATTTTACTTGTTGCTTAGCTAGCTCCTAGATCTGACAGCAGCTCCAGAGAATTCAGGGACTTGCTTTGTGAATTGTGTTAGAGTAGGTGTTTGCATAGGTTGGTTCGGGTTTAGGTTGACGATTTTTTTAAAAAAAGCCCGGAACAATGTCCCAGGCTTTTTGCTCAGTTTAGGCTATTTCCTCTTTCAGTACATTGAACTCAGACGGATACAGGTTCTCTCCGTGCTGGCTGTAATCCGATCCTGCTTTCTTTTCTTCAGCGCTAACGCTCAGACCGAAGATCAAATCAACCATTTTCAACAATAGCATTGATCCTGCGAACGTGAATGCAACTACAATCGCAAGGGCTTTGAGGTGAACAATGAAAAGGCTGTTTCGCCAAAGAACAGGCCGTTACCGGTCGTGTTTGCAGAGTTCACTGCAACGTTAGCTAGCAATGCCGTCATGATCATACCTACTGCTCCACCAACACCGTGGCAAGGGAATACATCAAGTGTATCTTCCAAAGACGTTTTGGATTTCCAGTGTACAACAATATTGCTGATGATAGATGCGAAAGTACCTATGAACAAACTTGAAGGAATGGTTACAAAACCAGCTGCAGGTGTGATCGCAACGAGACCTACAACGGATCCGATACAGAATCCAACTGCTGAAGGCTTCTTGCCACGTGCAACATCGAAAAGGATCCAAGCTAATCCGGCTGCAGCAGCGGCTGTGTTAGTTGTAGCAAATGCAGAAGCGGCTAATGCACCAGCACCTACGGCGCTACCGGCGTTAAATCCAAACCAGCCGAACCACAGTAAACCAGTTCCAAGGAGAACGAAAGGAATGTTAGCAGGAGCAATAGCTGCTTTCTTTTCAGCTCTGTTTCTCAAATAAATTGAAGCTGCCAATGCCGCAAAACCAGCTGACATATGCACGACGGTACCACCCGCGAAATCCAAAACTCCCCACTTAAAGAGGAATCCATCAGGATGCCATGTCCAGTGTGCAAGAGGAGCGTAGATACACAATGAGAAAAGAACAAGGAAAAGGATATATGCCTTGAAGCGAATTCTTTCAGCAAATGTACCCGTGATAAGTGCAGGGGTAATGATGGCGAATTTCAACTGGAAGAATGCGAAGAGTACCAATGGAATAGTTGGAGCCAGTGACCATGGCTTTCCATCGAGGACGTTCTGGAACATGAAGAATGAGGCAGGATTTCCAATAAGGCCGCCCATGTCTTCTCCAAACGCAAGGCTAAAGCCTACTACAATCCAGAGTACGCTGATCACGCCCATAGCGATGAAGCTCTGAAGCATGGTCGAAATAATGTTCTTGGTGTCAATCATTCCGCCGTAGAAATAGGCGAGACCGGGCGTCATCAGCAACACGAGTGCAGATGCGCACAACATCCAGGCTACATCCCCGGAATTGATGCCTTCAGTCACGATCTGCCCGGGAACGGCAGGCATGACCACTGCCAGAATGCTTATCGCAATCAGCAGGACCAAGTAGATAATTGATTTTTTCATAGTGTGTAGTTTTTTAGGTTATTTTTTACTGGTTGTCTTAACTAAAACATTCAAATTTTTTAATAATAGGGTAAAAATTAAGCCTCATTGGAATAAAAATTAACGAAATCGTTGTAGGTAGGGTCTTTTTTGAACCGAAAACGTGAATCCGTTGAAATATTTTGAATAATTCCGCTGTTTCACCAAAATCCATTCTATCGAACCCCACATTACCAGAATATTATTTCATGGAATATGCCTATTAGTGCAGTTTTATTCTGAGTTCCGCACGGGTAGTGAATTGGAAATGAAAGACTTAAAACACCGGTGTACAGAGCTTACTTTTTCCGTGGAACAGTGTGGTGCTATATATATGGAGTGAATCCCGCGGGAAAGAATCGGTTTATTGCCCCTCCAGGTCTTGAAATATCCCTTTGAAAGTTGTTAGATTTCATCCTTGTCAAAATAGCTATGAAGAAAATCTTATTGGTGTGCCCCGTTTTATTACTGGCAGTCACACTTTTCAGTTTCGCTCAAGAGAAAATAACGCCTGCGCCAGTCATTAAGGAAGGTGACGGGCCCTACACGCAATTGATCATCCGGGGTGTAATGCTAATAGACGGCACAGGAGCACCACCGATCGGACCTACGGATATCGTGGTAAAACAAAACAAGATTGTGTCTATCCAGACCGTTGGCTACCCTGGCGTGCCAATTCCTGCTGATAAGAGACCGAAGCTCGAAGCGGGTGGCAAGGAACTGGATTGTCAAGGTATGTATCTGATGCCTGGGTTCGTTGATATGCATGGTCACATCGGCGGCAGCCAGGCACCGAATGCCGAGTATGTCTTCAAATTATGGATGGGCCACGGTGTGACTACTGTTCGGGAACCGTCAGCCGGCAACGGACTTGATTGGGTGCTCGATCACAAGAAAAAGAGCGCACGAAATGAAATTACTGCTCCGCGTATATTTGCATACACCGCGTTTGGACAAGGCAGTAAAGAAGCAATCAGCTCGACCGAGCAGGCAATTGCGTGGGTTGTTGAGAACAAGAACAAAGGAGCCGATGGGATAAAATTTTTTGGAGCAAATCCAGCGATAATGGAAGCCGCCCTGAAAAAAAACAAGGAACTGGGTTTACGTTCTGCCTGCCACCATGCACAAATGGATGTAGGCCGTTGGAATGTCTTGAGCTCAGCACGGGCCGGTTTGACGTCGATGGAACATTGGTATGGACTTCCCGAGGCATTGTTCACAGGACAGACCATTCAGAATTTCCGTCTGGATTATAATTATCAGAATGAACAACACCGTTTTTCTGAAGCAGGCAAGCTTTGGAAGCAGGCAGCCCCACCGTATTCCGATCACTGGAATAAAGTAATGAATGAACTGCTGGCCCTGGACTTTACCCTCGATCCCACCTTTAATATATATGAGGCCAGCCGTGATCTTCACCGTGCGCGAAGGGCAGAGTGGCATGAGGAGTATACACTACCATCACTATGGGCGTTCTATCAGCCGAGCAAAATTTCCCATGGCTCGTATTGGCATAGTTGGGGCACAGAGGAGGAAGTGGCGTGGCGTGACAATTATAAACTTTGGATGACATTCGTAAACGAGTATAAGAACCGTGGAGGCAGAGTAACGACTGGATCTGATTCCGGTTTCATATTTCAGCTTTACGGGTTCGCATATATCCGCGAGCTCGAATTGTTGAGAGAGGCGGGATTTCATCCACTGGAAATTATACGTTCGGCTACTTTATATGGAGCGCAGGCATTAGGAAAAGAAAAGGAGATAGGCTCGGTTGAAGTGGGAAAGCTTGCAGACTTTGTCATCGTTGAGGAAAATCCGTTGCAGAACCTTCAAGTACTCTATGGTACCGGCGCCATTAAACTTACAGACGACAACAAAGTCGTGCGCGTAGGCGGAGTGAAGTACACGATCAAGGATGGAATAGTATATGATGCCAAGAAACTTTTGGCCGATGTAAAAAAGATAGTTGCTAACGAAAAAACGAAAACTGGTTTTGTACTTAAGCAGCCGGGTGTGGAGTGATGCCCAGTACTAGCAGCTACCTGGGTACCTAGCTACCTAGGTACCTAGGCACCCAGGCACCATGGGGTCCATCAAACCATATACTTCTTCCACCACCATTGGAAAACGATCAATCCCCATATTCTTGCGTGAACATCGCCTGGACTAGACGAAAAAAGTTGTCGTTTCAGTTTATCGATCTCAATGTATTCGAAAACGCCCTGGTTTGTGATAAATTCCTCTGATAACAGATCGTCATTGATCAACGACCTCATTTCATTCCTGAACCATTTCAGTAGCGGAACCTCAAATCCTTTCTTTGGACGATTATAGAGCTGACGTGGCAGAACGTCTCTAAATGTGTCTTGAAGTATCCTTTTTCGTATCCTGCTGTTAATCTTGTATTCCTCCGGAAGGCTAAACAAAAAATTGACGACTTCATAGTCGAGGAAAGGAACCCTTACCTCCAGGCCGTTAGCCATACTCATAAGGTCTACTTTTGTAAGCATGTCATTTGGCAGAACCAGGTTCATGTCTGTATAGAGAATGTCATTGATACTTTCATCACTATCAGGAACATGCTGGAGGATGTTTTTCCTGCGAGGAACAAACTCCTTTAGCCACATATTAATGCGAAGGTCGGGGTGTAGCATCTTTAGCGTTTCTTCCTTCCCGGCATAACCAGCCCATTGCCAGTACCTGTCCTTCGGCGAAAGTTTCAGACCTTCGCTGAATCGTGCGAGTTGTCTGGCTTTGTTGGCGAAGGTCCCATTCCTTGACTGCGGCATCATCTTCCAAACCGGATATAGTGCATTCACGAGGTTTTCTTTCCATCCGCGATGAATCACCTTTCGGAATGCCGCGTGTTTATTGTAGCCGGCCAATAGTTCGTCTGCTCCATCACCAGAGAGAGCAACTGTCGCATGTTTCCGTGTTTCCTTGCTGAGAATATAAACAGCGATAGCAGATGAATCGGCAAATGGTTCGTCGATGTAGTTTAGGATAGAATTCAGGTGATTATACAAATCACTGTTGGTAAGGGAAAAGACCGTATGTTTTGTTTTTAACCGCTTGGCTACCAGACGCGCATATCTTGTCTCATCAAAAAACTTTTCATCGCGAAAGCCAATGGAGAAAGTATGGAGGTCCGGTTTGTGCCTGCATGCGAGCGCGGCAATAACCGATGAATCAACCCCTCCACTCAGAAACGAGCCCAACGGTACGTCTGATACCAATCTCCTTTGAACGGCGGCTTCAAGAAGCTGTTTGAACTTTTCCTTTGCTTTAGGGTACGTTATTTTATTCCTTTTTGCCTGGTCGATCTCGTAGGGAATCTGATAGTAGGATTCAATATCCATTTTTTTCCGGCTTACCTTCATGTAATGACCAGGCAGAAGTTTTTTTACATCAGCAAAGATCGTGTCGGGTGCAGGTATGTAATTAAGCTGAAGGTATATATAGAGTGAGTTGTAATCCAGCTTTTTCTCAATGCCGTATTGAAGGAGGGATTTCATTTCCGAAGCGAAGATGAATTTATCTTCATCAAAAAGATATAGAAGTGGTTTTATGCCATAGCGATCACGCGCTAAGAAAAAACTTTCCTCCTGCTTATCGTAAATGCAGAATGAGAAGAAACCGTTTAGCTTGTTGAGGCATTTTTCCTTTTCGTGGATATATAACTTTAACAGGACCTCTGTATCCGAATTGGAATGAAAGGTAATTCCATTACGACTCAGCTCGGTTCGAAGCTCTTTAAAGTTGAATATCTCACCGTTGAAGATTATACAATACCGTTTTGAGTCGTCCCACATCGGCTGGTTCCCGGCGGCGCTGGTGTCAATAATGGAGAGCCTCCGGTGACCGAGTGCAATCCATTCATCAAGGTATATGTCCTGAAAGTCTGGTCCACGTTTCTCCAGCGCCATAGTAGCGTTTGTAACGTGGATCTTGTTGAACTTACCAATGAGATTAAAGGCAAAAATTCCTGTGATTCCGCACATGAGCCGATGTTAGGATTTACGTTGGAAAGTTAGAAAGTTTGCCACAGGGTTGTATATTGAAATTCTTCTTAACGACCATTCTGGATGAAGAAAGAACATATAGAAGGGTTAGAATTTGTTCGAAGCGAACGGGAACTATCGATTGGCGTCGAACTGGAGCTCCAGGTATTGGATGCCAGTACGCTTTTATTGACCCCCAGAGCCAATGACATTATTGAGTATTGCAAGAATAAAAGGTTAGAACACGAATTCTTTCAAAGTACGCTTGAGATCACCACATCAATAGCAAACGGTGTAAGTGAGATCGAAAAAGACCTTAAAAATTCGATTAATGAAGTATCGTTGGCAGCGGCCGAGCTGAATTTAAAGCTCGGTTCAACCGGCACACATCCCTTGGCAGATTACCGCGAACGATTGGTCACACCTTCTCCGAGGTACCATCAGCTCATAGACCGCAACCAGTGGATTATACGCAGAATGGCAGTATATGGCATGCATATTCATCTTGGCATGACCTCCGGAGATTCGTGCATGCGATATAACTATTTTTTCATGCATCTTCTGCCGCATATACTTGCGTTGTCGGGAAGCTCTCCCTTCTGGCAAGGAAAGTATACCGGCCTTTCTTCATGCCGTCCAACTACGTATGAAGCTCTTCCCACAGCGGGAATGCCTTACCTTGTGAAAGACTGGAAAGGATTTCAAAGCCTTTACCACTTTCTGACCAAAGCCAAATCCATCACGAGCATGAAAGATATCTGGTGGGATCTTCGTCCCAGCCCGGAGTACGGCACATTGGAGCTGCGCTTTTGTGATGAACCAGCAACGTTGTACGAGGCTGTGGGGATAATTTCATTCGTCCATCTATTGGCTCACTGGTTTCGTGAGCACGAGGAAGAATGGACCACCTCACATGCGCAGCTCAAACAATGGATATTCAGGGAGAACAAATGGCGTGCGATACGATATGGACTCGACGCCGATCTTATCGTATCAAGCCACGGCAAAACAAAGTCTCTTCGGAAAGACATACTTCGATGGGTTGAGGTCCTGGAACCCTATGCACAAAGCCTAAATAACGTGGCGTATCTTTCGCGAATAAATGAAATCGTCACAAAAGGCAACAGCTCCTGCCGGCAACATAGGGTCTTTCAAAACACCAACGACCTCGAGGCAGTTGTGAGGCATAATGTAAACGAATTCGAAAAAGGTGTTCCCGATTGGAATCTATAAGCAAATAACAAAGGGGAAATTTCATATAGCCCCGGGTTTCAACCGGGGGTTACCGGATAACCATTATTCCCGCGCGCCAAACGAAAAGCCAATTTGATCCGCATCGATCTTTTGGCGCGCAACTTTGCACACCGGTTTCGAGTAAACTGAAACTTGGCACATAGCCAGATCAATCAACAACTATCTCCTCGCCTTTTGAAATTGCAGCATGCTTGTAAGTTTTATACCAAGCATAGTTGAGACCCATCCTAATAGTGCAACGTGTTCGGCGTACGAGCCGCCCGCTGTAGGTAACTTTCCCTGCACACGCGGAAGGTAGGTGAGAAAGAATACCAACCAGGTAAAATAAAGGAAAATCGCCTCGAAGGTGAAAAAGCGTTTTATGCTGATCTTTCCCGATCGGGCGTAATTGGAAAGCAATGGCATGAGGAAGATAAATACGTACGCAAGAAATCCGCCTGCCAGCCTGATCGGTATTAATTTGACGTCAGCCAGATAGACATAGGCAAGCAATTCGAAGAGATGTATGCCATGAACGATTGCAAATAACAGATAGAATTTCTCTGATAACCAGGCGTGAAGCGTCGCCGGTTTATTATGCAGCAGGAAGATAGCGCTGAATAAAAATAACGAGAGGCGTCCGGAAAAACGGGTAGTGGTTTGCAGTGCAGTGACGGTAAATCCATCCATGAGGATAGACACTGCAACTATTATCAATTCCAGAAGAATGAACAAGCTTATGATTCTTCTGGGGTTCATATTCACGAAAAAATTTAGTTTTCCGGAATATATACAATAATGCAATAAGCAGAAAACAGAAATTCGTTATGTCAGACTTTGGTTCATTAAGTGGTTTGTACCCGAGATAGATGTGAGAACTATTTATTGATTTGGTCCTTTATGTCGTCGAAATACCACACTTTACCGAAGGCACCAATCACCCGTGATCTTTTCCTTTCCGTCAACTTTAACTTTGGTCACAGAAAATATCTTGTAATCATCGACCTGGATCGCATCATCTTTTATCTGAACATCTAGTTTTTGTCCTATTTCTTTGAGACTGCGCTTATGGTTTGATTCATCAGGATTTGAAAAGTACGCGAAAGCAAGCACGGCTACAACAGCTATCAATACCCATTTGAGTATTGTCTTGAAAACCTTTAGTATAATAAACAATCCAATCGCAATCAGGATGACAACTACTATGGTTTGCATAAAATTTGTGTTTTGGTTATTGATCGAATTTCAGTCCATTTAAACTTCTGCCGACAGGGGTTCGATAAGGTCAATGAGATTTCCATACAGATCGGCAAACACCGCGACAATCCCATACGATTCTTCGGAAGGTTCGCGAACGAATTTTACTCCCTTCATTTTCAAAAACTCATAATCGCGACGAAAATTGTCAGTGTACAAGAAAAGAAATACCCGGCCGCCGGTCTGGTTCCCGATGCGGCTCATTTGTTCACTTCCTACGGCCTTTGCCAGAAGAAGCCGGCAACCCTGAGAGCCGGGCGGCTGAACGATCACCCACCGCTTTGATGGAGTGAGTTGCGTATCTTCGATCAGGTCGAACTTAAGTATTTCCGTGTAAAATTGAATTGCTTCATCGTAGTCCCGAACGACCAATGCTATCTGTGCTAACCGCTGTTTCATCTCAATTGTATAAAATATTAAGGCGGGGATAACCGGATTGAATTTACAACTTATTTCTCCAACTGATTCTTTCATTCTCCTTTTAGTGACGTCTTCCAGAGATTTAATACCTTGGATCAAGAAAAAACATTGGGCTATGACGGAATGTGATCTTCAAACCTGTAATGCTATGATTGTTCATCACAACCGAAGAACGTCATTGTTAAGATTCATTCATTTTGCATCTGTTCATTGTGTCATCCCTACGGGATTTGATTTCCTCGTTCAATTTGGCTACCAGTATTGCGTCCCTAACGGGACTCGGATGATAACGTATCCAATCGGAGTTGTTTCGAATTTGTCCCGTAGGGACAGGACACTGGTAGAAAGACAAGGTGTTTTGAAATAAATCCCGTCAGGGATGACACAAAATGCGCACAGACTTCAGTCAACGCAAGGCCGAGTAGGTCCGGAATCATGTCAAAGCATCGATTCATGTCTAAACCTTTGTACAGATTCAAGAAGATTCTTCGCGTTGGTTTCTTTTGCGCTTTCTATTCGACTACAGTATTACCCTCGTGCAAAGTTGATAAGTACCGGATTCAGTTGTACTTTGAAGTTAAACTCATTGCCATGACCAGAACCATTGTTTTTCTGTTGCTGTTCGTAACAGTATTCACTGCATCTCACTCGCAAGTTACGGCCATTATTTGCAAACAAATTATTGATGGCAAGAGTAGTGCCCCATTAAAGGCAACGGTGATCCTTCTTGACGGAGAACGGATCAAGGCGATTGGCCAACGGGATATTATTCCTAAGGGCACGCAGACTGTTGATCTCAGCGCATATACGGTGATGCCAGGATTTATTGATCTTCATTGTCATCCGCTGGGTGACAGCGATGACGACTATCAAACTTATCACCTTAAGAATAGCTCAGCGGCAAAAGCGCTGCAGGGATTGAAAAATGTACAGGGAATGTTAATGGCGGGCTGGACAGCCATTCGGGTTCCGGGAGACCTTGATGTTGGCTATGCACACTTCGACCTGAGAAATGCCATTAACAAAGGAATGTTTACAGGGCCCCGTATTTTTGGCGCAGGACATTGGATCTCTGTTACCGGTGGTGGGGGAGACCTTAATTTTTTCAGCTACGAACAGAAAGGTGTGATAGTTGATGGCCTTATTGTTGATGGTCCCGAAGAAATGAGGAAGGCTGTCCGCAATGAGATCAAGTACGGGAGTGACTGGATCAAACTTTTGGTTTCAGGTGCTTTTATGACTGCCGGCGACAATCCGCAGAATGTGCATTTCAGTAAAGAAGAGCTTGAAGTGGCTATCGATGAGGCTACACGTAGAGACGTGCCGGTTATGGCGCATGCTCATTCCGCAGAATCGATCAAGATGTCTGTTCGGGCAGGAGCGAAAACAATTGAGCATGGTAGCTTCCTGGACGACGAGGGCATCAAGTTGATGGTAGAAAAAGGTACATATCTTGTACCCACGCTGACGATAGGAAAGTGGTTCCTGGAGTTTAATGAGGACAGTGAAGCGCTCAAGAAAGCGATCGAGCTCACAAAGCAGCACAGAGTTGGAATTGAAGCGTCGCTAACGAAAGCTATCAGGTCAGGAGTTAAGGTTGTGGTAGGTACTGATCTTACGGGTTCGGATCCTGAATATTGTGCGAATGAATTTTCAGAACTCGTCAGGGTGGGAATGACGCCGATGCAGGCTATTCAGGCTGGAACTAGTCACGCAGCGGAGGCCTTGGGTAAGAGTAAAGAATTCGGAACTTTGGAAACAGGGAAGTTAGCAGACCTTGTTGCCGTAAAAGGAGATCCGTTAAGCGATATAAATCTTTTGAAGAAAGTAGACTTTGTGATGATCGGGGGAAAAGTCGTGAAGAATGAAGTGGTTAGTAAGTAGATTAGGGAAATAAGGGTATAAGAATTTAGAGTCTTAGGTCAATCAGTTAAAAAATACTTGAGTGTTGAGTTTAGATATATTGAGTGTTTAGTATTGTAGATCGGAGGCATCAGTTTCAAAAACACTCAACACTCAACTCTCAATAAGCCAACATCTCAGGTGTGACCTTGTATAAAACCAATAAAGACAATACTCTATAACTCATAAATCTTAAACATGAAACGAAAAACCTTCCTCAAATCCTCTATCCTTGCAACAGGCGCGGTGCTGGCCGGCAAACATTGACCAGCGTCAGTTTTCAATCGTCCTGCAGTATCGAAACGAGAGCGAATGCTCCAGTGGCTTGAAGGCAAGGCTGAACCGGGCTATACACCTGCGGCTTTCTTCCTTCACTTTGAGGAGCCGCATCGTGTTGGATCTGCAGCCGCTACGAAACATCTGGAATATTTCCGCTATACGGATATGGATTTTGTAAAGATCCAGTATGAGCAAGATTATAATCCTGTGGATTTTATTAAGAAACCATCGGATTGGTCAAAGCTAAAACCAAATAAGCTTGATTTCTATGAGCCACAATTGGTAACGGTGCGGGAGATAGTCAAGGCGGCGAAGAAAGATGCGCTTATAATCATGACGATTTATTCCCCGTTTATGTGGGCAGGGCAAACTTCAACTTACACAACGTTAAGTAAGCATCTTCACGAAGATCCCGAAGCGGTAAAGAAGGGATTCAATACGTTGGTCGAAAGCCAAATGTTATTTGTTCGCGCTTGCATCGACATTGGTGTAGATGGATTTTACATGTCGACGCAAGGTTCTGACAGCGGTCAATACAAAGATTCGAAGATATTTCGGGAGTATATCAAGCCTGCGGACCTCGTCGCGATGAAGGAAGTGTCTTCGAAATGTCCCTTCAACATTTTGCACGTATGTGACTATGTCTCGCCGTATGAAAACTATGACGCGGTGTTGGATTATCCGGGGCAAGTTGTGAATTGTAGCACCCATTTGGTTGATAAGACGCTTGCATGGAAAGATGTCCATAGTTTGTTCAAGCGACCGCTGATGGGAGGACTTGACCGTAAAGGAGTACTTGCAACGGGATCGATGGAGCAAATAGGCGAGGAGGCCAAAAAGGTTTTAGCAAATGCGCCGGGCCAATTCATATTGGGAGCAGATTGTACTGTGCCGGGAGATATTGATTGGAGCAGACTTAAGCATGCAATAGGTGTGGCACATCGTGTGTAGAGTTTGATGGCATTTTAGTGAGCTGATGTACTTTTTTTCGCGGTCGCGTCTGAATGCTTGCAGAAATGCGATCAGGGCTAGCAAAAGCCGTGCAGCCGAAACGTTGGGGGTAGATCGTGATAAAGAAAGCCAACCGGTCAGTCATCCAAATTCATCTTCTTCAAGAAGGCAACATATCGTTGATCGCTCTCCAGATTTTTTAATAAAGGATCACCTTTAAACCAAATAAGCCTGCTGTCTTTTCTTGCATAAGCTTTTTCCAGCCATTCAAAAGCCTTGTCCCTTTCTTCACGAAAAGCATAAATTCTGGCTATTTGATACGCCCAACTGTCTTGATAATTCGTGACATAATTTTCCAACGCCTCATTAGCCTCTTTTGTGCGTTTCAATGCAAAGTAGACAAGTGGCATACCAAAATCCTTGAAGACGGGCTCTGTTTCCTGCTGCATTTCTGCCAGTGTCATTTCTGGTTTACCCTGCAACAGATAAATCTCTCCAAGTAATAAATGCATTCGGGGAAACAGTGGGTTTAATTCCAAACCTGTTTTGAATGATTGAATTGCTTCTTCAAACTGATTGGTATAATAAAAGGTTTGACCAAAAAATAAATAGGTAATAGCCTGGACAGGGTCAAGATCGATCGATTGTTCAAGCTTCCGGAATGATTCATCATAGCGACCTGTGATCCGATATAAAAATCCCATTATTCTCAAAAACTCGGCATTCCCAGGTTCAAGTTTCAGTGCCTTTTGGTACTCGGCCTCCGCTCCGTCCCAGTCAAAATCCCACATGTTTACTGCTCCTAATGCATAATGTCCTTGCGCAACTGTACTGTCGAGCTGTACAGCTTTAGTGGCGGCTTTCCTAGCTTTTTGAAGGGCCAGGTTTCTATCAATCCACCCCCAACCTAATTGGAAGCTATAACATTTAGCCACCCCTGCCAGGCTACGGGCATTCAAGGAATCCAGTGACAGGGCTTTAAGGTAAAAGTCAACCGCTTTAGCAACGTTCTGTTTATCTCTTTTTTCGGCGAAATAATCACCTTGGAGAATTAGATTATAGATTTCTGGATTAATTGAAGTAGGAGCTGCAATGGACTTTCTCGGGAGGAGTTTAAGCTTTAATTCCTTCACAACAGCACCCGCTATTTCGTCTTGTAATTTAAAAATACCTTCTAAATCCCGTTCATACTTTTCGCTCCACAGTTGGGAGCCGTCGGTGGCTCTTATAAGTTGCGCAGTGACACGAATCGTATTGCCCTCTTTTTGCACAGTGCCTTCCAGTATATGGTTTACACCAAGTTTGTCAGCGATAATTCGTAAGTCTTCATTTTTACCTTTGAAAGAAAATGACGACCTACGTCCTATCACTTTTAATTCCGGTATTTTAGAAAGTAGGGTCGACAATTCCTCACTCAGGCCATCGCTGAAATACTCCTGATCGAGATCATTACTTAGGTTTACAAATGGCAGCACAGCGATTGATTTATCAAGTATCTCATCTCCTTTGTTTGATGAGAAGAATGTAGAATTTAGGAAGTACACTGTAATGGCAAGCAACAAAAGAAAAGAGATGGCGATCATTACTCTTTTACTTCGTATGGGTTTTGTAGGAAGGTGGAGGTTCTTCGTTGGTTGTCTGGATTGTGTCACTGGAGTCTTAAGACTCGTCACTATTTCCTTGATTGCGTTTGCAACCTTGTTGACCTGATTTTTATAGTCTGTTCTGTTTTGATTGTCATTTTTATTGTCAGATGATTTGAGGGGGCGATTGACTCCAGGCTCCTTGTAGATAAACTCAATTGCCCGCAGTACGCCACCTAATTCAATTTCAAGAAGTGCCTTGTCTTCATCATCGAGATCATGAATTTTTATGGGAAGAATTCTACTAGCTACGTTTCCATTGTTTAGTCTTATATCCCTCCCAAACAGATCTTCTTTTGCAATTTTATGGAACGCCAGAAATTCATGCTGCCAGGCAAAGCTCTTGGTGTCGCAATAAGTTTGGGAGATGATGGGAATGAGGATAAGACAATTCAGTTTTCCTTCCAGGCTCTTGTCAACGTTGTGAGTTTCTAATAAACCATCGTGAGGATTGGAATCGAAGTATACCGAAACAGGATCTTTAATGGTTGAAGCCAGTTCTTCCTGCAGGCTCTTTACAAACTCCGTTACCCAGCCCGACCGGTTGTCGTTTTGACGGTAGCTGATGAATACGTCGTAACCGAAGCCAGGGATAATGGATGGCATATAATAGTAAGATAATTATTTTAGCACACTCTTCAACTCTTCACTGGCTTCCATCCGGTTGATGGCGTTGCTAAATGCCCGGTTAAGGAATTCATCAAAGTCATTGACTTTTTTCAGCACCTTTTTGAAGTCTTCGCGATTCCGTAGGTGGGCAAACAACGGATCATTCCGATAAAGCCAGCCTTTGATAGATTGGAATTGGAAAGCACTATCCAGATACTGGACGGCCTTCACATCATTTCCAAAGTACGCATGATCAACTGCAAGGTCGTAATAGATATTACCGACACCTCCCCAGGCCCCCATACTCCTTTTGTTCGCCAGTAGTTCGAATTGTATTTTTAAATCTTCTGAGAAAAGTGCATCCGCTTCTTTTTTCCTGCCCATCTTTAAATACGTCATTCCCAAGCGGTGACGGAACGGTACTGTCTGGGTTGAATCTTCAAACCTCTTCTCCACTTCTTTAAAACGAGACCAATATAATGCTGCATTTTCCAGATCGCCATTCAGATAATAGAGCCAGCCCATTACATCAATTATTCCCTGGAATTCCGGACTGATTTTTTCTGCCTGCTTCATCTCCTCGATGCCTTTCTCATATTGCCCCGTCTCCCAATAAAGATCTGCTAATGATATATAAGGTTGCACTGACTCAGGGCTCAGACTTTTTGCTTTCTTCAGCAATTTTTCCTGTCCCTCAATATCGCGAGTGTAAAAATATGCTTCCCTCATTCCTAAATAGTATTCGGAATCCTTGAGCGAATATTGGTTACCGACCGCCTTTAGCCGGAGATCTGCTCCGCGCTCATCCCCATCCCGTAACAATTGCCCACCATAACCCCATAAAACATCCGGATCGTTAGGGGCCGCTTTGAAGGCTTCGGCGTATGCCGTTCTTGATTCGTCCAGTTTGCCTACATAGTGATTAAGTCTTGCCTGAAGCAAATGACCATCCGGCGAAGATGGATCTAGTTTGATCGACTTTTCAGAGAAATATAAAGCGGAGTCCTGCCAGATTTTCTGACTCACCCCAAACCTACCTTTGTTAAACCATATTATTCCCTTTAAAGCGTAAGCGCGTGAGAAACGCGAATCTAATTTTAGTGCCTCATTAACCAAGTCGAGGGCATTGTCAAAATCCATCTTCTTAAAGTTGCTTTTGTAAAGAAGGTGCCTGGCCTTAAGAAAATAATCATATGCGGTGACGTTATGAGAAATTTCCTTTCCGATGTTTTCCTTTTCTGTGCTGGTCAGTTGCGCGTTCAGGGCATTGGCAATATTCACTGCAATCTCACTTTGAAGGGCCAGCATGTCTTTAAGTTCGCGGTCGTACGTCTCCGACCATAGGTGTACATCCGTTTTTGCGTCGATCAACTGCACAACGATCCTTACTTTGTCGCCTCCGCGTCGCACACTTCCTCCCACTAAATTGGCAACGCCGAGTTCATCTACCAATTTCGGTGTTAGATTTTTGTGTACCCTTGTATTGAAGTGTCGACGTTCGCGATTTTACCTTTAAGTCTGAGATCTTGGTAAGGTGGTTCAGAATATCTTCGGCAATACCGTTACTGAAATAATCCTGCTCCGGATCCCCGTTCATATTTTCAAACGGCAATACGGCAATGGATTTATCCGACTCTCTGCTGAAGACTTTTTCCAAACCCTCCGAAATAATAATAGCTAAAACTTAACAATCCCAGTAGTCCAACCACTGCTGGCGGCCAATGCAATTTTTTTCCTGGATACAGGAGGAATATTTTTCGTCGGCGTCTGGTACGACCGTTCTGCGGAGAAGTGACGGTGCGTTGTTCAGAGCCGTTTAAGAGTTCCTTAACAGCGCGTGCGACTTTGTTTACCTGATCGCCATAGTACGTATGGTTAAGGTTGGCTTTGGGATCCTCTTCCGTTGCTTTCAAAGGACGTATTACGCCGGAGTTACGGTAGATGAATTCGATTCCGCGGATAGCACCTCCAAGTTCAGTCTCTACTAGCTGCTTGTCCGATAGATCGAGTTCGTGAATACAAACGGGTAGAATCCTGCTGGCAACATTTCCATTGGCCAATTTTATTTTGAGGCCAAACTGATCATCACTGCGAATTCTTTTTGAAAGGAAGGAACTCGTGTTTCCAGGCAAAGCTTTTAAGATCGCAGTAAGTTTGAGATAAGATGGGAATGAAGATGAAACTTTTGAGTTTTCTTTCAGTGAGTCATCCACGTCATGGGTGTCCAGCAAGCCGTCATGCGGATTGGAGTCGAAATAAACCGTTACGGGTTCCTTGATTGTCGCTGCAAGTTCCTCCTCCAGATTTTTTACAAACTCCGTTACCCAGCCCGACCGGTTGTCGTTTTGACGGTAGCTGATGAAGATATCGTACTCGAAGCCGGGGACAATGGATGGCATGCATTAGTAAGATAACTATTTCAAAATATTTTTCAACTCTCCGCTCGCCTCCAAACGATTAAGTGCGACACTGAATGCACGTCTACGGAATGCTTTATCGTCATTGAGTTTACTAACTGTTTTTTTGAAGTCATTTCGGGTTCTCAATGGATCAAGCATAGGGTCATTATTGTACCCCCAATCCCAAATGTGCTGATGCTGAATTGCGCTGTCGAGACATTGAACCGCCAGCTCATAGTTTCCAAAGTACACATGTCGACTGCCAGGTCATAAAAAATAGATCCATTAGCATACCATGCTCCTGTGCTTCGCTTACCCGCCAACTGCTCCTGGCGTATTTGCAAGTCTTCCTTGAATAACGCATCTGCTTCTTTTTTTCTACCCATTTTTGCATAGACCATCCCTAACCTATGGCGGAACGCTACTGTTTGTGTAGAGTCCTCAAAACCAGCTTCAATTTCTTCATATCTCGACCAATATTTTGCAGCGTTTTTCAAATCTCCCGTTAAATAATAAAGCCAGGCGAGGTTATCTATTACCTGAGCAGATTCCGGCTGCAGTTTTTCTGCCTCCTTACCCGATTCAATTCCTTTTTCGAATTGACCGCTCCACCAATAAATAGTGGTTTGCATCAAAGGTATCCGGACGGACTTGTCACCCATGTGTACGGCCTTATCCAGCAACTTTAATTGCGTAGGGAATTCGTTTAGATTAAATAAAGGACCGGCCAATGTTATGTAGTAATCCGGATCGTTGATGGAGTACATGCTTGATATTGATTTTAAAACCATATCAGCACCGCTGCTCATTTCTATCGCGAATCAATTGGTGACCATACGCTCGCAAGGCGTCTGGATTATTTGGAGCGAGGCGATAAGCGTTAAAATCGGCGGCCCTTGCTTCTTTTACCTTACCTAAATACCGAAATACGTTCCCTTGTACGATGTAACCGTCCGGTAACGAAGGATCAGTAGCCGTTGCTTTTGAACTATAATAAAGTGAAGAATCCTGCCAGAGCTTTTGTGCAACTCCAAAGGTTCGGAGATTATACCACGCCCTTGCCTTCAAAGCATAAGCTTGTGAAAAGTTAGGGTCCAGTTCAATGGCTTTATCAACCATTTGTAATATTGTTTCAACCTCGGTCTTTGAACCATTAAACCAGAAGCGGCCTTCTCTCGCTCTAAGAAAGTAATCATAGGCAATTGTATTTTGAGACGCTACCTTCTTAATGTTTTCCTGCTCTGTCTTCGTAAGCCTTGCTTCAAGAGCCTTTGCAATTTCAATGGCGATCTCACTTTGAAGATTCAATACATCCTTCATTTCGCGGTCGTAACTTTCCGACCAAAGTTGGACATCCGCTTTTGCGTCGATCAGCTGAACGACGATCCTTACTTTATCACCCACTCGCCGAACACTACCTTCAACTACATTCCCTACACTGAGCTCGTCTCCAATTTCGGCGATGGACTTTTTAGAGTCTTTGTACTGAACAGTAGAGGTACGCGACTTTACTTTCAGGTCGGCAATTTTGGAAAGGTGATTCAAAATATCCTCAGCGATACCTTCGCTGAAATAATTCTGCTCCGGGTCGTTGCTTATATTTTTGAATGGCAAAACAGCAATGGATTTTTCCGGAATTCTCGCCAACCGGTTGCCAGCACCTCCTAAATAATAATATGCAAAACTCATTATGCCGAGGAGGACAATCACGGATGCGGTCAAAGCAATTTTCTTCTTCGAGGTTTTAGGAATTGAATTTATGACTTGGGCACGGGTCTTTTCCTGAGTACCAATCGTACGATTTTGAAAACCATTCGATCAATTCCTTGACGGCGCGTGCTACCTTGTTGATCTGATCGTGGTAAAAAGTGTGATTGAGATTTCCTTTCGCATCTTCCTCAGACGATTTCAACGGCCTGACCACACCCTGGCTGCGGTAAATAAATTCCACTCCGCGAACGGGTCCTCCGAGTTCACGTTCCAGTAACTGTTTGTCGTCAGGGTCCAGACTCATGAATGCAGACCGGTAAAATCCTGCTGGCATACATTTCCGTTGGACAGTTTTATTTTCAGACCAGAAGGTTCCTCTGCGGCTTTTTTATAAAAGCAAGGAACTCATGTTTCCAGGCGAAACTTTTCGGATCACAATAAGTCTGCGAAATAACGGGTATGAATATCAGACAACGGAGTTTTCCTTCAAGAGAAGCATCAACATCGTGAGTTTCAAGAAGCCCGTCCTTTGGATTAGAGTCGAAGTAGATGGAGATGTCCTCTTTGAAAGTCGATTCAAGCTCCGTGCGTAGTGAATTGACAAATTCAGTTACCCAGTGATCGCCCTTGTTGTCTTTGTGGCGGTAACTGATAAAGATATCATACTCATAGCCGGGGATGAGGGATGGCATATATCAAATATAAGCAATTGGGGGAGCAGATTTAAGTTATAAATTATGAGTTACTTTTGAGACGGAAGGCCCAGGATTCAAATTTATTTGTTGCGTCTTTCCAAAAATTTATCCATCACCTCTTTATATTTTTCATGTTGGAATTTGCCATTCTCTGGTTCCTCTTTTCCGCTTTCCGCGTTGTTAATTAGCTCGATGTATGTCCTGGGTTTGTCCGAATTCTCAATGGCAGGAATGATCTTGATGGTTGACAAGCCGACATATACGCCTGAAAAAATAAAAAACAAAAAAAGCAGCCCGGCTTTATTCTTTTCGGCTACGATAAATTGAAGTAACGTGACTGGATGTTCCTGAATAGTCATATTTCGGTATCGTATCAGGGAATATCAAAAACGGAATAGAAACTAACGCACCTATTCCACCGATCACAGCTGACCATGATGGGCTGATAATTCTTATCCCCAATGACAATAAAAAAAGTAAAATGGACAAATAGAAGAAAACCACATTCCTTGCCAACGCTGGATTTTCTTTTTTTGCGTCGCTGAAAATTCCTGATGCGATAAAGAAGTAAGTGGCCATCAATAAACCGCAAATCAGGATGAAAATGAAATCTATATAGGGTGGACGAACATAGAAAGCTCTCATACCAAAAAGCAGCAGCAACAAACCCAGTAGAAATAATTCTGAAATGCCTAAAACATCCTTTTGCTCCAGGTGTGAAAAATCTTCAACCGGTTTCCAAAAGCCCTGTGCGATGAATAGAAGCGAAAGACCAAAACAAGCCGTGCCGATCAACGTAAAGCCATAGCCGTTTTGCGCCATCGTGGCGAATAGACCCACCAGGATAATCGAAATGAAAATGGATTGTAATATCTGATTTGGTTTCATTTATTAATATTCAAAGGTCATAGACGAACTCCGTATAATTTACCCATTCAAGTAAATCTTTATCAAACGAGCGCCATGCTGGGTCGTTGGGATCAGAATTTTTCAACACTTCTACGTATAATATGGCAATGATACACCTCAGTCTGTCTTCCGGGTTTGCCACTTGAGGAATAGAGGACCTGGCATTGAAGTATTGACCCATCCGTGCCTCGGTTCGGACTATAGCCAATACCCCGTTTAGCTTGCTAAAAATTCCATAGTCCTTTACGTATGTCAAGCGCCTGCTTCCGGCTACTGGAATTGTCCTGAAGAGTAAGCACTTCGACTAACCCGGTGCGATAATCAAATCCAAAGGTCTCCGAAATTGCCCTGATAGAACTTTACCCGGTTCAGTGCTATGATGATGAGTCGAAATAAACTTTCGATTCGTCGTCCTGCGAGGCTATTCTGGTGTACGCCGCCAATTTTGAGTATCCTGCTGCTTCGTTTTTGGTATTGGAAAATTGGGAAATCATGACTATGGCTTCGTTTCGTTTGCCATGAAGGGCAAGCTCTTTGGCCACGTTATCTGCATATTGTAAAAGACCATTTTTCAGTAAATGGTCTTGGTAAACGCAAGAAACTTTAACTTGCGAATCGTTCAAAGGCGCGTTAGCGTATCCCCTGATTCAAAATAATCTTTCGCTAATTAAGATTTATCCAGGCATCGTCCAGTGTTTTGGAATAACCTGGAACGCACTAGTATCGAATCCACCGACAACAAGTGGCCATCTGTCAGAGCGGAGTATAAACCAGTCTCGGTTCCAAATATCATCCTGCCCCTGACAGACACCGTACAATTCAAAATAACTGTTAACCCAAGTAATCAACAATTGATAATCGTCCTGATCACGGTAAAACCTGTCAAATAAATCATTCTGACCAGTAGTTGAAAAAGGCGTTTCCATAGTATCGGAAAACGCCACGAAAGTGAACCGCATCGTGAATCTTAAAATGATCAGGATATAGGAAGAGTTGACTTCGCTTCACCATACGTTCTTCTTTTTGAACAAGTGGCAGGTTGTATATACACCTCAACGTTACCTCGCAAAAAATCCGTGGCAACATTGAATAGTATTTTAGGCAACAGCAAAGAGGCTATCCATTAGATTCGAATTAGACATTAAACCTGTTTGTCGCAAAATCCTATCATAAACTACTCCCTGGTGCTTATGAAGTAAAGCAAGGTTAAAGTGTAACTCGTTCTTGTCTTTTATTTCTTCTTTTATAATTGTCTTATATATGCTAAAGAGTTCTTTAACAAGATCAAAATCAAAGAGCGCGAGATTCTCGTTGTAATTTCCATGCTGAATCAATTTAATAACTCTTCGTAGTTCCTGATACCCCGCCTGGTTCACCATGGTTTTGACATAGATATGCCGTGCACTCCAATCTCTTCTGAATACTTTGATGAAATCTTTAAGGAATTGCCTATGGCGATACATTAAAAAATATCCTCCAATATTGGCGGAGTTATTCCAATGCAGGTCGTAGGTTTCGTTGCGCTTATTTAAGCTGTCCAGGCATCGTAATACAATTTGAACATCACCCTGAGCGGCATACAAGTAAGCCAGTTTTTCATATCCTCCGTTGTGGCTTACTGTTTGTGCAACCAACATTGATTTTGCCTTCCGGCGGAAATATTTTTTCAAATTTTAGATTAGCTCTGGTTCTTTTCAAATGGGGATATGTCGTGATCAGTTCTTAATTTGGTCAAGGCCCAGGCCTTTTAAATTTAAACATTTTCAATTCCTATATTAAGTGCCTTAATATCAACGTCACTGTGGAATGACGGGTCGGTGAAAATCCGTAAGATTATTTTTCCAAGCAACTTTACACTGTTGGTAAGACGGGAACGCATCTTTGCATCCGATTTAGATTAGGTAATAGGACTCGTCCCTGATCAGGTCATTCAGATTCTCCAGGTTGTTGTTTAGGGTTTGTACATTATCAAGGGTAGCCAACGGGTTCGGATATGTGTATAAGACTATCCACATAGGCCAATGCCTGGCCCGAATGGGAGGGTCGCTGTTTTATTTGTGAAAAATATTCGTTCGAAAATTTTAAGGGCAATTTCAATCTTTGTTTGATCGCCTGTCACCTGCCGTGATATGATGGAAATATTTGCGGTATCCAGCCTGGAAGCAAACAAAACGAAATATGCCTTGAATTCGGCTGACGTTTCGGTGTCTTTAACAGCGATGCTCCTTCCTGATTAAGTTGGCAATTACTACCTCATTCGTCTGATATGCCAACTGTATACGAGGAACGAAGCTAATCCCAAAAACAAAACTACCGCGGCTGCTGCTGCTATTTTTGCGGCACCGTATTTCATGAATGTACGGGTGATCATGAGTTGAAATGCACTTTTTCTCAGAAATTTCTGGAGGCTTTGGAAGATGGCGTCCGACTCTTTAAGTTTTTCAGATGGCGTTGACTCGCTCTCGTTGTAACGGTTGATCCAATGTTTGTTCGGCCGGCAATCCTTATACCATTTTTCGAAGTAGGTCAATGGACCAATGGGCAACAAATACTCGCTTGATTTGCCACTATCAATCCACCGGTTGACCTGTTGTTGGAAGTCGAGAAAAACAGCGTGATATTGAGACTCCTTGGAAGACCACTTTTTAAACCGTTGCCAGTTCCGGATGAGCGCTTCATGGGTGATGTCCAGAATTGTTAGGCTCGAGGGACTTTGCCGGCTTATTATCTGAATCCAGGAAAGGGCGGATCAACGTATTTTCAGGCTCGCGGAAAATATTGATCACGCCTGAAACCACATCCGTTGTTAGTTTTGGAATATTGATGATGTTGGTGATTTCTTCCAACGTCATCCTGTTTCTGACCGCCCTGCTTTCATCGATGCGTGTCAAACAGGAAAACGAAAGCCCGATGATTATTTCGCTTCTTTTTTTGTGAGCGGCACTTTTGCCTTTGATTATAATAGGTCGCTGCCTCTTCGTACAGTTTATTCGCATGGATGTCCAATACATTGGATAACCCCGGATGATTCAGGTATCCTTTCTCATAATCAGGCAAATTTTCTTCCCAGGACTTGAATTTTGCAATGTCTTCTTTTGGAAGTTTTTCACCCTCCATCCTCCGACCATGGCATAATGGATCAAATCCATCTCCTCCTTGCCACCTCCCGCAGTTTTCCATATCTGCTTTAATGCGTGTTGTAAAATCGGAAGTTGGTCCAGCCCTTCTTCCAGGTCAAAGATCAATCGATCAGTGAGGCGGTTTGAAATCCGATTACCGCTAAGTAGGGCGGCTCCTCGATCACTTGTTTTAATTCCTTTCGCTGCAGACGTGGAACGAAAAACTGTGAAAAGCCAATGAATTCCGGGAGTCCACGGAAAGCCGCACACTGTCCGATATAATCGGAGCGCATCGTGCACACAACGTAGACCGGCAAATTATCTCGCAGCGAAATTTTTGAAGTCTCCAAAATAATATTGAGCAAGAGTCTGGAATCCTGGGAAGGAACCCCTGCGGAAAATTTTCGGGATTTGTAAAAAACTCTTCAAACTGGTCTATGATGATCAGGAGGTTGCCTGCTTTTCGTTCGTGCACATTTCGACCATCTTCTCCTGTCTCTTGCCATGTTTTAGTTTTTTTATCAATGTGAAGTGAGGATGATTTGTAAAGTTCAACCAGAGAAGAAAAACCTCGACTAAGCTCTATCTCAATGGTGGCAGAATCCATTTTCAATTGTTGGGCGAGCGACGCAGCCATGTTTTTCATTGGCGATCGCTCCGGCCGAAACCAGCAACATACCAGTTGCTGTACTCCGCTTTAAAAAAACCAGCCCTGGCTTGCGGGATTAGTCCGGCATAAATCAGGGACGATTTGCCGTCGCCTGAAGCACCCGTTACCATCAGGAATTTTCTTTCTTCCAGTAAGCTGCTGAGTTTGATGATCTGCTCTTCGCGCCCTTTGAAATAAAGCGATTCATCCTCCGTAAAGGGACGGAGGCCGGGAAAAGGGCATATGGACTGATCTTCAAACATTATTAATGATTACATAAGTGTACAATTCCTTCTAAAATGAGTATTCTAAAATCCATTTAGTAACATATCGCTCACTGCTTCCTCAATTGTTAGAATATTCCGCCTTCATAGTTTATGAACTCCCAGACATAAAGCTTTACTCTGCTTTCCAAAGCAGTTTTCCACTCTTCGTCCATCGGGTGCTTTACAGACTCCCGCAACAGTATCCTGTTGAAATAATTGAGTCTTCTGCTGTTGATGTTATGTCGGGAATAGAAGCGTACGCCACATAATACTGTCCGCTGGCTGCTGCCCCTTCGATCCAACGTTCAACCACATCATCCTGGTTAGATAATGATATTTGTTCCACATACTTCCCGGCCAGGTTGTGCATTTGATGCCCCCCTACAGAGCTCAGTGCAAGAATAAGAGCTTTTCGAGGGTCATTGGCTCCATTGTTTTGATCGTATGCAAACTTAAAATCCTTCATCTTGTTTAGTTCGCTAATGGCGGAGTCCAGAAGAATAAATGCACTCTCTGTTGCTTTTTGCCTATTGCAAAGTTGCTGCGCCGCCATCGAATAGATTTTTAAGCGGTTGGACCGATTTGGAAATCCTTGTGCGATCCGGACGACCTCATCTGTTCTCCCTTGGATAGCCAGGTATCCTGCGACACGAATAGTCAAATAATAAATGTCTTGACGCGTTCTAATTCCGTCCTTCAAATTTTCTGCAAATCTGTTTGGCTTCAGCTTTTTATAAAAAGCTTCACGGACTCGTATTGTTTTTTCTCCAGGTAATACTCAATAAGTATTAGGCGAACCAGGTTGTTATTTAGTTTGAGTGCTTCTGGATGATTCGACAGCAGTGAATCCGCACGCACGAGAGTACTTTCCTGTAAGGGTGCGTTGTAATTCAAAACTTCTCCAGTCGATTTAAATTCATAATAATTCAATAACCAGGTGTTCACCAGGCTCATGTCGTGCGACGACTTGTAAAGCGTAGAGAAATGACCGTTATCGAGGAGGAAATTAAAAAATTCATCTGTAAAATATTTTGGCGAAAATCGGTTAGTGCTAACCTTTTGAAAATAGTCGGGATAAAGAAAAAGGTCACCCCTGCGGATTTTCTGCTGGGTGGCAAGATCGATATTCATTCTGACAGTGACTTCTGAGATTTGATCTAAATAGGAAGTTGATACCTTACTATAGTATGACATGGCCAGCTCAAAAACGGAATCCATTTTAACAGGCTGTATCATTGCTCTTTTTGTAAATTTTGGATAA
>CAVZFT010000002.1:0-23598 GCA_963774615.1 uncultured Cytophagales bacterium | reverse complement strand
TAAATCCTCCCTGGGCATCCGTTACGGTACCCTGAGGTGTTCCCTTCACCAGAACGTTCACGCCGGGCATCCCCGTTCCAGTTTCATCGGCTACAGTACCGGTCACAACTCTTTCTTGTGCCAGCGCTACTGAAGCCAGCATTAGCATCATAGCTAATGTCAAACTCAAGCTTTCGTAGAGTTTTTTCATAATCATCGTTTGGGTTTAAAATTGATTTGGTTGATAAAATTCTGCGCTTTCACAATAGCCCTAAGATTATTCTGAAGAGCGCATTGTTCGAATGTAGAGATTTTGTCTGTGCATCCCTGAAAAACCGTCTACACAATTTTTCCGCAAACGTCTCCGCAACCGATTACGGTTTCGAAGCCGCAGCAATTGTTTTCGTTAACACAAGCAGTTGGCACTATGTCCTCTAAAATTTGCCGTTAATGGCATTTCCATTGGCTAAGTTCAGTTCTCCGAAAGTCCCTTAATAGTGTTATTTTCGGCCGATTTTTGTTTTATGAAGCTATTTGAGAAATATCCCGTCCAACTGACGAACTCCTTGAGCGGAAAAAAGGAAGAACTTAAGCCCGTCCATCCGGGCAGGGTCGGAATGTACGTTTGTGGCCCTACTGTCTACAATGACGTACACCTTGGGAACGTCAGGACGTTCCTGAGCTTTGATGTGGTGACCCGATACCTGAAGTTCCTCGGGTACAAGGTCCGGTACGTGCGCAACATTACCGATGTGGGCCATCTCGAAAATGACGCCGACGAAGGCGAGGACAAGATTGCCAAAAAGGCCAGGCTGGAACAACTGGAGCCTATGGAAGTAGTGAAACATTACACAGAGGGCTTCCATACTGTTATGCGTCAATTCAATATTCTACCTCCTAGTATTGAACCATCGGCAACCGGCCACATCGTAGAGCAAATAGAAATAATAAAGAAGCTTATTGATAATGGATTGGCTTACGAAGTGAATGGATCTGTTTACTTCGATGTGACCCGCTATAACGATAAACATAATTATGGAATACTCTCCGGGCGTGTATTGGAGGAGTTGATGGAAAGCGGCAGAAAGCTCGATAGCCAGGATGAAAAGAGAAACAAGGTGGACTTTGCCCTTTGGAAAAGAGCTTCTCCTTATCATATAATGCGATGGCCATCTCCCTGGAGTGAAGGATTTCCTGGCTGGCATATTGAATGCACGGTGATGAGCACAAAATATCTCGGCGAAACTTTTGACATCCACGGCGGTGGAATGGATCTCAAGTTTCCACACCACGAATGTGAAATCGCTCAAGCTGTGGGAGCAACCGGAAAAATGCCTGTGAATTATTGGATCCATTCCAATATGCTAACCGTTAACGGACAAAAAATGAGTAAGTCTCTGGGCAACTCATTTCTTCCGAGAGAACTCTTTAGTGGCAATCATCCGTTGCTTGATAAGGGTTATGGCGCGATGACCGTTCGTTTCTTTATGCTTCAATCTCATTATTCAAGCACATTGGATTTTTCAAACGAAGCCCTCAGCGCAGCGGAAAAAGGATTCAAGAAGCTTGCAAACGCTTTGGGCATCGTGACGAAGCTTAGCCATCCGGGACCAGGCAGCGTTGACGCGGAACTGGAAAACTCCTTAAAGAATCTCGTCGGACAACTCTATATTAATATGAGCGACGATTTCAACACTGCAAAAACGCTTGCTGTGCTGTTTGAGATGTCATCACGCATAAATGACTTCAAATCGGGCAATTTACCCCTGAACAAGGTCAGCACCGACGTTTTCGAAAGCTTCAAAGGAGCTTATATCGGTTTTTTTGAACAAGTGCTGGGCCTGAAAGAAGAAGATGAGCAAAATGACGGCTTATTAACTGGAGTCATTAGTGTGTTGATCGAACTGCGGAAAAAGGCGCGCCAGGATCGTAACTTTGCGCTGTCCGACAAGATCCGCGATGATCTGAAAGTATTGGGAGTCCAATTGAAAGACGAAAAAGACGGAGAAATAAGCTTTACTATTGATTGATGAGTGATTTGGACAGACGTTGGGTGATCGAATTTTGTTCATCGGTTGAAGCTTGAGTGTACCTGAGTGTTTTTGTAACCAGGTACCGCTGGTAACAGAACACTCAATAAGTCAACAATCAACAATCAACACTCAAGTAGTTTGTACTACTCTACTAACTCACAGGAGTAACAAGTGTTAAAGAAGATTTTCATACTACCCATAAGGATCTATCAGCTGACGCTTTCGCCCTTGCTGGGGCAAATTGCCGGCATACACCGACATGCTCACAATACGCCATTGAAGCAATAACGGAATGGGGAGTCATAAAAGGAGTATGGCTTGGAATGAAACGCATCTCGCGTTGCCATCCCTGGGGAACGCACGGCTATGACCCGGTCCCAAAAAAGAAGTCCTTTTAGCGCGTGTGTGCGCACCAATCAACAGCCCGCGCAATCGTTGGCATAAATTTTTTAGAACTGTTCGCAATCGTTTCCTGAAAATGTAATTGAGAATAGTTTTACATTTAGCGCATTCTTTAAACTTAATCATGCCGAATTTTCAAATCAAAAAAACACCGAAGGCTTACGATGTATGTATTGTGGGGTCTGGGGCAGGCGGCGGAATGGCTGCCTATATTCTTGCAAAAGCAGGAATCAAAGTTGTCTTACTCGAAGCAGGTCCGCTTTACGACCCTGCTAAGAATGTTACTCAATTAAAATGGCCGTGGGAATCGCCACGTCGCGGTGCTAGTACACCTTTAAGGAACTTTGGAGATTTCGATGCCGCTTATGGTGGCTGGGAAATTGACGGCGAGCCGTACACACACAAGGACGATACAAAGTTCGACTGGTTCAGGTCGCGAATGGTTGGCGGACGAACCAATCACTGGGGAAGAATTTCGCTTCGCTTTGGTCCAAAGGATTTCAAACGCAAAAGTATTGATGGTCTCGGTGACGATTGGCCTATTTCCTATGAAGACGTGGCGCCATTTTATGATAGGGTTGATCAATTGATCGGTGTGTTCGGATCGAAGGAAAATTTACCCAATGATCCCGATAGTATCTACTTACCTCCGCCCAAACCGCGTTTACATGAATTAATGATTCAGAATGCAGGGAATTCGCTAAACATTCCGGTCATTCCTTCACGGCTTTCTATTCTGACGAAGCCAATAAATAATGAGAGGGGTGCTTGTTTTTATTGCCGGCAATGTAATCGAGGTTGTACGGTGCATGCCGACTTTTCCTCCTCGTCCGTTCTGGTAAAACCAGCAGTTGCCACGGGAAATGTTGATGTGATACCGAACGCGATGGCCCGTGAGGTAACAATCAACGGTGAGGGTAAAGCAACCGGTGTTTCATTCATCAACAAAGATGATATGCAAGAATACACCGTCTCTGCTAAAGTGGTCATGCTGGCTGCCAGCTCCTGCGAATCAGCCAGGATTTTGCTGAATTCGAAGTCCTCGCTTTTTTCTAACGGTCTGGCTAATGGCAGTGGTTTAGTTGGTAAATATCTGCATGACTCAACAGGTGCATCCATGGGCGGTATATTGCCGCACCTGGTAGGACGTAAACGTTACAATGAAGACGGCGTTGGCGGAATGCATGTATACACGCCCGTGGTGGCTTGATAATAAAAATCTCGATTTTCCACGCGGCTATCATATCGAATACGGCGGAGGAATGAATATGCCTGGCTATGGATTCGGGTCTGGAATACAAAACACAAATGGCAAATACCCTGGCCGTGACGGCAAGAAAAAGGAAGCCGGAGGATATGGCGCATCTTTAAAAGATGATTACAGGTATTTTTACGGCGCTACCGTTGGGATGTCAGGACGCGGTGAAGCGATTGCCAGAGAAGATAACTTCTGCGAGATCGATCCAAAGACCGTTGATAAATACGGAATACCCGTGTTGCGCTTCCATTATAAGTGGAGTGAATACGAGATCAAGCAGGCGAAACACATGAAAGAAACGTTCCGCGAAATCATCCACAAAATGGGTGGGGTCGTAACTTCAGGTGATGATTCCGGTCCTCACAATGATTACGGATTGGCTGCACCAGGCCGTATCATTCACGAAGTTGGAACCACGAGGATGGGTAACGATCCCAAGAAATCAGTTCTGAATAAATTCGCGCAAGCCCACGAATGTAAAAATCTTTTCGTCGTCGATGGTGGTCCGTTTGTTTCTCAGGCAGACAAAAATCCGACATGGACAATCCTTGCGCTATCCATGAGATCATCGGAATTCATAATCGATGAATTAAAGAAACAAAATCTCTAATCCTTGAAAAGACCACGAATAGTAGTGTTGATATAATTGAAATTTAACTAAACGTTTATGCCTTTAAAGAAAATTACTCCGGCGACTGACCAATCGCGTAGAAAGTTTATCAAGAATGCAGGTGTTGCCGCCGCTGCTTTTACTATAGTTCCACGCTTTGTGCTGGGTGGCACCGGATTCAAAGCACCAAGTGACCTGCTCTACGTAGCCGGTATTGGTGCTGGTGGTAAGGGTGAAAGCGACATCGCTAACTTTGCGAAAAGTGGAAAAGCGGAGATAGCTTATTTGTGTGACGTGGATGACCGCAGAGCTGCTAAATCAGTGGCGGCTTTCCCAAAAGCAAAATACTTCAAAGATTTCCGTCAGATGCTCGACAAGGAGCACAAGCACATAGATGCAGTTTCTGTGTCGACTCCGGATCATAGTCATGCCGTTCAAGCACTCGCTGCGATGCAGCTTGGCAAACACGTGTATGTGCAGAAACCGCTTACACACGATATCTATGAAGCACGTGTGTTGACTGATGCGGCAAAGAAATTCAAGGTCGTAACACAAATGGGGAATCAGGGTGCTTCTGGCGATGGTGTTCGTCAATTAATGGAATGGTATAACGCGGGATTGTTAGGTGATGTTCATACCGTTTACTGTTGGACGAACAGACCGGTTTGGCCACAAGGAATTCCATGGTCTGATAAAAAAGCAGATGTGCCAAAAGAATTGGATTGGGATCTTTGGCTGGGAACAGCACCTTACAAAGATTACGTGGATAAGCTTGTTCCCTTTAACTGGCGCGGCTGGTGGGATTATGGAACGGGTGCCCTGGGCGACATGGGATGTCACATTGTCGAGCCTCCGTTCAGAGTGTTGGGACTTGGTTATCCGACCGACGTAACAGCGAGTGTTGGCAGCGTTTATATCGACGAATTCAAACGCGGTTACTTCCCTGATAGCTGTCCTCCATCCTCTTACAGCATATTGACATTCGCAGCAACAAATGGCAAACCAGCGGTTAAACTTCATTGGATGGATGGTGGTATTCAACCCGAACGCCCCGAAGAATTAGGCCCGAATGAAAAGATGGGTGACGGTGGCAACGGCGTTATCTTTGTCGGAACAAAAGGAAAAATGATGTGCGGAACCTATGGCATGTATCCAAGCCTGTTACCCACATCCAAGAATCAGGAAACAAAAGTTCCACAAACGATCAAGCGTGTACCAAACGGAGCTGATGGACACTACGCTCAGTGGGTGGAAGCCTGCATTGCCGGATATGGCAAAATGGAAGTTAGTTCACCCTTTGAAATTGCGGGACCGCTGACTGAAACGCTTCTTATGGGTAATCTTGCTATCAGAAGTTTCGATGTACGCAAGCCGCGCGAAGGCAAACCTGATCAGTTCGATTATCCAGGTCGGAATATCAAACTGGTGTGGGATGGGGCGAATATGAAAGTCACTAACTTTGATGATGCAAACCAGTTCGTACGTCGTGAATATCGTCAGGGTTGGAAACAACTTTCCCTCTGACAAAATGCAATAGCGCTGTGGGTTCTTGATTATTTTATTGTTACGCTGAATTAATTACAATTCATCATGGCACCAAAAAAAAATGTATTGAAGGTGGACTACTCGCGAAGGAAATTCCTTAAGAACGCGGGGCTAGCCGCGGCGGCCTTTACTATTGTTCCCCGGTTTACTTTAGGGGGAAAAGGTTTTATTGCGCCTAGTGACACATTGTATGTTGCTGGCATCGGTGTTGGAGGAAAGGGAACCGTGGATATGCTTGGCATTTCAAAACATGCAAATGCAAAGATCAGTTTCCTCTGCGATGTCGACGATCGTATGGCAAAGGATTCGCGCAATAACTTTCCGTCGGCCAAGTACTACAAGGATTTCAGGATCATGCTCGACAAGGAGAACAAAAACATCGATGCTGTATCCGTTACTACTCCCGACCATACGCACGCTGTAGCGGCAATGGCTGCAATGCAACGTGGCAAGCATGTTTATGTTCAGAAGCCACTCACGCATTCCATCTACGAAGCACGAATGTTGACAGAGGCAGCAAGGAAATATAAAGTGGTAACGCAAATGGGTAATCAGTATGCATCCGCTGACCATGTACGCCGCGCAAAAGAGCTGGTAGATGCAGGTCTTATTGGTGATGTCACTGAGGTGAAGACGTGGACAAACCGGCCTGTGTGGCCGCAAGGTATCCCTACCCCTACTGGAAAATTTGAGATTCCGAAAGAACTTGATTGGGATCTTTGGCTTGGTCCGGCAAAATTTATCGACTACAATCCAATTTATCTTCCGTTCAACTGGCGAGGATGGTGGAACTTCGGAACTGGAGCGCTTGGAGACATGGCGTGTCACATCATGGATGCTGCTTTCAGGATACTTCCAATCGACTATCCCACGGAAGTTGAATGCAGCGCAACAACTGCATGGTCGGGTTTCTTCGAAGAAGCCAAATACTTTGACAGCTGCCCAGCTTCGTCTATCATTCACTTGAAATTTCCTCGCAAAGATGGGAAGGGCGACATCAAGTTTACCTGGATGGATGGCGGATTGCTACCAGAACGCCCCGAAGAATTACGGGCCGATGAAATGCTCGGCGACCGCGACGGCGGTTATCTCTTCATAGGAACTAAGGGCAAGTTGATGGGTGATTACAACATGGCGCCCGTCCTGCTTCCGTCATCTAGAATGAAAGAAACATTACCGCCACAAACCATTCCACGCATACCTGGAATTGAAGCCGCTCACTATACAACGTGGGTAGAAGCTTGCTTAAAAGGTTACGGCAACATGCAGTTGAGTTCTCCATTTGACTACGCCGGTCCCATGACTGAGGCTGTACTCATGGGTAACCTGGCCCTGCGCAGCTATGGCATGCGTGGCCCGAATGGCCAAGGATATCCGGGTAGAAAGAAATTGATGTGGGATGCGAAGAATATGAAGATCACCAATTTTGACGAGGCGAATCAATTTGTGAAGGATGAATATCGTCCGGGATGGAGCCTCAATATTTAGTGATTTGGTTGATTCGATGGTAATAACAAAAAAACGGCTCCCGATGTTATCGGGATCGGGGCCGTTTTAGTTTAAAAAATATACTTATGATCAAAGAAGCTTAATGAACTGGCTTACTTTCCACTGGCCATTGACCACCAATGCTCTCTCGATGTATATCCGGTGCTCGACGTCATTGGAGGAGAAAACTATAGTCACAGGTATAGGACTGAAACGATGTTTAGGTTGGGCTTCCTGTTCCGTACCAACGTAATGGATATTATTCCAATCAATACCTTTTGATCTTCCTTCATCGATCAGCACTTCAAATGCATGCTCAACAGTCGGTATCAACTTGTGCTCATAGTTGATGGCAAAGTCACGCTGCGCATCAGCCAGGTACGTTCCGTAAATCTCGGAGCTTTCCTTCATCATGTCATTGAAGTCTTCAAGTGAAGGAAACATCGAAGCATACTCTTTAACCGAGGAATGTTGCAGCGCGCTTACAATACGTTCCGCCATTTGTTCGGACGTTGTTACTCTTTTTTTCTTTTCAGTTACCATGGTGTTATTAGTCGTGAAAGCTGACAGAAAAAGTGTCAGAGCTGTTAAGGTGAAGATTACTTTTTTCATATCGGGATTTGTTTGGTTTCAGAGTTTTTAAATTATATGTCGGTCGGAGATTTAGGTGCAGGTACGATGTTGCTAACCGGAGGTAATGATTTCAGATAAGTAAACACTGATCTAAGGTCATCATCCGTCATATTTCGATACATCTGCCATGGCATAGGAGGCAAAAGATCACGGCTTCCTTCAAGTCCTTTGTACTTGCCCTTTCTTATAGCAGTGAGGAAGTTCTCAAATGTCCATGCGCCGATTCCAGTATCATCCGGCGTGAGGTTAGCGGCATAAGACATTCCCCAGGGTCCAACAAAAGCGGTTAGGTTCATGTTGAATATCAGCCAGCCTTTCTTTGACGCACCTTTTTCAAGTGGAGGCAACACTTCGTTTCGATTGTGTCCTGAAAGCGTTCTTGTGGGATCCGGCTCTGGTCCGTGATCTGTCATTACTTTTGGAGTATGGCAGTCGTTACATCCTGCGACGGTCACAAGGTATTTACCTCTCGCAATTAATTCCGTCTGAGAAGGAGGCGTAGGTGGCAACGGTATCTCGTACGCATCTTCTGCAGCTACCTCTTTTTTGGTTTCTGTCGAGCACGCGGAAAAGAGTAGTGCAGCGCTGAGTACTGCCGTTACTATGGGTCGTTTCATTTTTGGTAGTTGTTAAGTTTGTTTTTGTACCTCCCTTTACGGGATGTTCTTAGAGTTCGATACATCAAACATCCACCAATGCAATGAGTGGCTGACTTTTTTAGAATGAACGGCGAGAAGTGAGGAATGAATTTCAGCGGGCGGAATGAATGGTGACCGGCGCCTTTTTAAACAAATACGAGATAACTGAAGCTAACGAGCTGGCGTTCCCTCCGGCAAGAGCAGTGTAATGAGCGTTCCCGTGCCCGGGTCGCTTTGAATTGTTATAGTACCTTCATTTAGCTCGGTAAACTCCTTGACCAGCACAAGGCCAAGCCCGGTACCTTTTTCCTTCTCTGTTCCGAAAGTAGATCGCTGGCCCTGTAGTTGGAATGCGTTTAGCAACCGTCTACAATCCATGCCTACTCCGGTGTCGCGCAGTTCGATTCTGACTTTCTCCTCCTCGACAGCTGCTAAAATTCGGATTGATCCACTTCGTGGAGTAAACTTTATCGCATTGCTGATCAAATTCCTAAAAACCGTAGCCAATGTGTGGCGGTCACCTCTGATGCAAATACCATCGTTTATATCAAGAGAAAACTCGATCTCCTTCGCGGTAATATTCGGTAAATAAATGTCGGCAATGGTCTGAATAAACTCCCGCAACGGAATTGTTTCAAAAGAACATTGGATGCCATTGGTCTGACTCAGTGACCAGTCAAGAAGATTCTCAAGGAGGTGATTGAGCGTATCCACAGACTGCTCCACTTTTGAGCAGAGGTCTTCAATTTTGTCGGATTGACCTTCCTGATTGTAATAGCTGAAAAGACGAGCGAGGCTCTGGAAGGATGTTACCGGTCCCCTCAGATCGTGACTTATGATCGAGAAAAATTTGTCTTTTGTATTGTTAAGATGCTGTAATTCTGCCGTGCGCTCTTTGATCTTGTTCTCCATGCTGTCGTACAGCATCGAATTTTGAATGGAAACCGCCAATGGTTGGGCGAGCGTGATCAAAAAGTTTTCGTCAGACTGATCATAGACGCAGAAGTTGCGGCTTTCTGCCATGAGTACCGCCACCAGCTCATCGTTTGCAAGTAGCGGGATTGCCACCTGACTCTCCGCGTCTGTCAATCCTATCGGCTTCACAAAATTTAGATCACCTTCGTTGCTGACGGTCGCAAGATAGTGTTGCTTCCGGCGGATACCTGTAAGGTTAATGTGCCTCTTTCTTACCGCAGCCAACCCTATCAGCCCCTGTCCGAACGCAACCTGTTGACCTATGATGGACGTGTCATACCCATGTCCTGCAAAAACCGTAAGCATTTGTTTGTCATGGTCCGGAATTAATATCAGGCTGTTGGCCATGCCAAATTGCTCGTCAAGTATCGCCAGAATGGTCTGTAATTTTTCCGGCAAACTAACCAGCTTGTTGAGCTCGAAGGAGACCTTTCGAAAGATCTCCATTTTCCTGTTTGACTCCGCAAGCAATGATGAAAGTTTTTCGGTTTCCAAAGCGCTCATACTTCCCGAATCAAACGTGAACAATTGATATCACCTCATAAATGTCCGCAGCCCTGAGCTTGAAAATATGTTCTTTCTTTTGAATAATAGCCAGCGCATCAAGCTGCATCGACATATTATCAAATATCTCTCCTGAAGTCTGCGATTCCTTGTATTGTAATGTCATCTTATAAAGAGAATACTGCACGGGGCATGTAAGGATCGCCACAAGCACCGGGTTCTCCCTCACATTCTTAATTGTCTTGTTGAAGAACTGGTATGAAAGGGCAACATGATTCGTGTCGACGTAATAAATCTGTGAGATATATGTTACGTTGGGAATATGATCAAGGGAAGAAGTCGCGACGATAGATGGGATCACACCCTGAAGGGCGGGCATGATGTCTTCCAGTTTGACCTGCGATTTGTTCATGATTGTCCTGTTTTGATTTCACCACCCGTTCCAACTTTCGGTGATTGATCAAATACCTGAGTCGCTCTGAAAATCAGTGCAACAAAAGGAGGATGAATATACGCTTTCAAATAACCGGGCCCGGAGTATCCAAACGAATCCAGTATATCCGTAAACTCCTTCATGTATTTATGCTGGTAATCAATCTCCTCCTGAGTGCACTCTCTCTGGAAAAGATATTGACCTTTATATTGATATCCTTCGTAGGTGTGCAATTCGACACCGACTAATGTCATGATGGGATTCTCCTTAAGGTCCTGGAAAGTCTTTTCTGTAAACTTACTCGGGACAAAGCAGGTGAAGGTATCCGTTTCCGGGTCGAATGAGATGCCCGTACATTTCGCCGGTTCTGGAACGTTCTCCAGATTTGTTGTGGCAATCCAAAGAGATAACGGTTGTTTTAGGAAATCAACATGCCATGCAGGTACGACCATGCTATGCCAGATAGTTTAACGTAGCTAAAAGATGTTCCTTATACGTCTTTCCGATCGGAATGGTTTTTTCCATCACCTTTAACGTATGCTCTCCGATGTTTACTTCTTCGATCGCACTCTTTCTAACCACAAACGACCGGTGCACCTGGATAAAGTCTTCCCGTGGCAACTTATCCAGGAGATCCTTTAAGCGCATGTTTATAATGTGCCTCTTCTGCCCTGTAACAATAAAACAATACTTTTCATCAACTTCCACAACCTGGATATCCCTTAGCCGTATTTTAACCATCCTGTTGTTGTCCTTGATGTAAAACGTGTCGCCCATAGCCTCCGGGTGATGAACGGAAGTGTTGGGAACATGAGAATTGAAGATCGCCAGTTCGATGGCTGACTGCAGACTGGCGCGATCGTACGGTTTGATAATGTACGCCTTGGGTGAAGTGAGCTTGGCCTGGTTAAAGACCTCTCTGTCTTTGAACGCGGTTACAAAAATAATGGGAATTCGCCTAATGCTTGTGATCCGTGCTGCCAGTTCAATCCCGCTAATTTTGTCATTGATTTCGATATCCATCAGGATCAAATCCGGCAGAGTTTCGTCCACCAATTGCAGAGCAGCCACTGCGTTGTCAACTATGCCAACCAGTTCGTAACCTAGTTCTCTTACAATCAACGATAGGGATTCAGCATATATAGGATCATCTTCAACAGCAAGTATTTTTATAGTAGACTCCGTCATAGGTTATTCATTACAAAATAGGGTTTTTAAAGCTCTATTCCACGCCCCCCTTCAGCACATTATTACTTTTTTTTGCGATTATTACCCTATGGCTGAGGAATTCTTACGCTATGAGGAATCATCGCTTCATTATGTGATCGAGGGTACAGGCTCCAAAATTCTTTTGGTCTTCCACGGCTTCGGTCAGACCCGTAAAGCTTTTGATAAATTTTCGACTTCGCTCTCCAGCGAGTACACGCTCTATATTTTTGATCTCTATTTTCACGGTCAAAGCCATTGGGGCTATGACGAGAATCCGCTAGAAAAATCTCTCTGGAAGAAAACGATCACCAGGTTTCTTGAAGTACATCCCATCGACAGGTTTTCTCTCTGTGGATTCAGCCTCGGTGGAAAGTTCGCGCTCGCCACCCTTGAAGCTTTTCCCGAAAAAGTGCAATCATTGATCCTGATCGCCCCAGACGGCATCAAAACCAGCTTCTGGTACAGCCTGGCAACCTATCCGATGTTCTTCAGACAGTTCTTCAAAAGTATGATCCTCCATCCTAGTCGTTTCGCGACTATATCCAAGACGTTGAAATCACTTGGTGCCCTGGACAAAGGACTCATCCGTTTTGCCGAGCATCACATGGACACGGAAGAAAAACGCCGAAGAGTCTATTATTCCTGGGTGGTGTTCAGGCACTTAAAGTTTGATCTCAAATCAGTTGCAGAACTTATTAACAAGTATTCAGTCCGTTTGATCCTGATAACAGGGAAATTTGACAAAGTGATCCGGTCGGAAAACATGAACAGGCTGCTTCTTCACGTAAAAAATTACAAGCATCGAAATTCTTGAAACCGGTCACAACGGACTCATAAACGAAAGTGGGGATTTTCTCAAGAACTATTCCGACTAGCGATGTTTCAGGCGCAGGATCTCTATTCATCACGGCCTTTATTCTAAGGCTGAAATTACATGCGAGAAAAAGAAATATTCCCTCAGAATACCCATAAAATGCTTGTATTTTTGCCGCGTCAAATCTGCATTCTAATCCATGATTTTATTCTTCCGTTCGAAAGCCAACACGCTCTATGCTGTTGGCACGGCACAGCCTTTACAAAATTCTGATATTCAAAAGCTTACCTGGCTTTTTAACACCGCTGAACCGCTGACAGAAAAAGATCTGTAACGGACAATTTTCTCGGCCCGCGAAAGGAAATGATCACGCCCTGGAGCACCAATGCTGTGGAAATCACGCAAACGATGGGTATTCGGGGCATTCAACGCATCGAGGAATTCAAGTCATTTCAGTGCTGCGGAAGTCAAATATGACCGGATGCTTCAAGTGCTTTACACATCAACTTGATCAGGAAATTTTTACGATCCATCATACTCCTGAACCCATCACGGAGGTTGACGATATTGCGGCCTATCAGCAAGTCTGAAGGACTGGCATTGAGCAGCGAAGAAATCAGTTTACCTTGAAAATGTTAGCAAACAACTGGGACGCAAGCTTACCGACAGTGAAGTCTTTGGGTTCTCACAAGTAAACTCCGAACACTGCCGTCATAAGATTTTCAATGGAACTTTCATCATCGACGGAAATGAAAAGGCAGCACACGTTATTCCAACTTATCAAAAAGACGTCGAAAGAAAATCCAAACTTGCTGGTTTCGGCATATAAAGATAACGTTGCGTTTATCAAAGGGCCCAAGAATCGAACAGTTCGCCCCGGCACGACAAGATGTAGCAGATTATTTTAAAATCGAAGATATCGATTCAGTTATTTCGCTGAAAGCTGAAACACATAATTTTCCCACAACCGTTGAGCCATTCAACGGAGCGGCCACTGGTTCCGGCGGAGAGATCCGCGATCGCCTTGCAGGCGGAAAGGGATCCCTTCCACTAGCAGGAACGGCAGTATACATTACCTCCTATCCTCGACTTGAACGGAGAAGGCCGCTGGGAAAAAAAATTTGCCGAACGAAAATGGTTGTATCAGACTCCACAAGAAATTCTGACGAAAGCTTCGGATGGAGCATCTGATTTTGGAAATAAATTCGGGCAGCCTCTGATCTGCGGAAGTGTACTGACCTTTGAACATTTCGAAGGCGATAAAAAATACGGCTTCGACAAAGTGATCATGCTCGCTGGCGGTATTGGATTTGGAAAAGAAAAAGATCAGAAAAAGAACACCTCAAACCCGGTGACAAAATTGTGCTTCTTGGCGGTGACAATTACCGGATCGGAATGGGTGGCGGTGCAGTCTCTTCAGTAGCTACTGGTGAATATGGAAACGCCATTGAACTTAATGCAATTCAACGTTCCAATCCTGAAATGCAAAAACGGGTGATGAATGCGATACGTGCAATGGCGGAATCAGCAGTGAATCCAATTGTTTCGATTCACGATCATGGCGCAGGTGGCCATCTTAATTGTCTTATCCGAATTGCTGGAAGAAACAGGAGGATCGTATCAACCTGGACAAGCTGCCTGTTGGAGATCCTACTCTTTCTGATAAGGAAATCATCAGCAATGAATCGCAGGAACGAATGGGACTGGCCATTCCGATAAGGATGCTCTGAAACGCTTGCAAAAAATTTCAGACCGCGAACGCGCTCCATTTTATGCTGTTGGCGAAGCGACCGGAGATCATAAGCTTACTTTTCGAGAAAACAAAGTCAGGCGAAAAAACCATTCGACTTAAAGTAAACCATCTTTTTGGTTCGTCACCAAAAACGGTTATCATGGACAACACACGCAACAAATAACCTACAAACCTGTCGAATACGAAACATGCAAAAATTCAGGAATATTTGGAAGATGTGCTGCAACTTGAATCTGTCGCATGCAAAGATTGGCTTACTAATAAAGTAGATCGTTCTGTGACGGGAAAAGTTGCAACGCAGCAAACGTGTGGACCCATTCAGCTTCCGCTAAATAACGTCGGTGTGATGGCACTTGATTTCTGAGCAACAAAGGAATAGCCACTTCCATTGGTCATGCGCCTGGAGCTGCGCTGGTCGATCCTGTCAGCCGGAAGCAAACTTGCCATTGCCGAAGCGCTCACCAACATCGTTTGGGCGCCGCTGACGCACGGCCTAAAGGGTGTATCACTCAGTGCAAACTGGATGTGGCCTTCAAAAAATAAAGGAGAGGATTCACGTCTGTACAACGCCGTTGAAGCTGTAAGCGATTTTGCCATTCATCTCGGAATTAATATTCCGACAGGAAAGGATTCTCTTTCGATGACGCAGAAATATCCTAATGGGAAGTGGTTTATGCACCTGGAACCGTGATCATTTCGGCCGTCGGCGAAGTGATCGATATCACGAAAAACAGTTTCACCTGTCATTCAACCGCTGGAAGGCTCTAAACTTATTTACATCGATTTTTCATGCGACAGCTATAAACTTGGAGGAAGCAGCTTCGCACAAATCCTGAATCTGCTGGGAAACGAAGTTCCTACTGTAAAAGACGAAGTCATATTTTGCAAACGCTTTCGAAGCTGTGCAGCGATCTGATCAAATCGGATCTGATTCTCGCCGGTCACGATATTTCAGAAGGCGGACTGATCACTGCGTTACTTGAAATGTGTTTTGCACAGTCCTGAAACCGGACTGACGTTGAACCTTCATGGACTTGGTGACGACCTTATCAAAATTCTTTTCAGCGAAAACCCTGGCGTTGATCATCCATAACAAAGAAAATGAAGTTGTATCTCTGCTCTGCACAACAGGGTGTCAAGGCGCAGATCGTTGGGACATGTTTCAGCGAACGCAAAATCACCGTCCATCACTTCAACGAATCTTTTCAAATTCAATATTGATGAGCTGCGCGATGTTTGGTTCCAGACCTCTTATCTGTTAGATGACAAACAACGGCCCCTCGCCCATGCAGAAAAACGTTATCAGAATTATAAAAAGCAGATCTTGACATATAACTTCCCTTCACGTTTCGATGGGAACATTCAAGGACGTATCGGAATCGATCCCAAACGAAGAACTCCTTCCGGAATGAAAGCAGCGATCATTCGTGAAAAGGGTGTAAACGGTGATCGCGAAATGGCCTACACGTTTATCTGGCTGGCTTTGACGTGAAAGATATTCACATGACCGATCTTGTATCTGGACGTGAAGATCTTGTCCGACGTTAACATGATCGTGTTTGTGGGCGGATTTCTCCAACTCAGATGTCCTTGGCTCAGCGAAAGGTTGGGCAGGTGCATTTCTTTACAATCCAAAAGCAAAGCAATCGCTCGCAATTTTTATAAACGAAAAGATACGCTCAGCCTGGGCGTTTGCAACGGATGTCAGCTGATGATGGAACTTGGTCTGGTTTATCCGGAATGGAAGGATCATCCGAAAATGAATCACAACGGATCCGGAAAATTTGAATCCACATTTGTCAATGTCACGATTCCTGCGAACAATTCTGTTTTATTGAGCAGCATTGGCGGCGCACGGCTCGGGCGTGTGGGTGGCACATGGCGAAGGAAGTTTTATACTGCCTGAAGACAAATCATTATTCCAGGTAGCCGCAACATTTTCTTATGGTGAATATCCTGGAAATCCGAATGATTCCGATTTTGCTGTGGCTGCACTTTGTTCGAAAGACGGACGGCACCTGGCTATTATGCCTCATCTTGAAAGGTCGCTTTTCCCTGGAATTGGCCGTTATTATCCCTCAGATCGCGAAAGGATGATCATGATCTCTCCCTGGATTGAACCGTTCGTCAACGCGAAGGATTGGGTTAAAAAACATTTTTAATATGTCTAACCAAAAGGTTTACGCCGGAAGTTGTTGGACGAACTGATTAAGTATTATATTCAACATTTTATTAATATCGTTCAGTCTAAATGTTGATGGCTATGAAGAAAATCTACTCCTAGCCTTTGTCCTGCCGATTCTTGTTCGCTTCATGTCTGGGCTATAAAGAATTGCCAGTTGAGTACGACTACAGCTACAAAGGAAATTTCAAAAAATATCAGAACGTTTGATATTATGAAGCCTGCAGGTCCGGCGACTCAACGATGACCAATGAAATCATTGAAAAATCAGATTGTAGCGCGTATGAAATTTTTGGGCTACAGACAAAACTCAAATAAACCTCACCTCATCGTTGGTTTCAAAATGTTTGACGACAGCCTGAAGTTCAACGGATACAGTCAACCTGAAATCGAAGAATGGGTAAAAAATCAAAATGAAAATATTGAATATGATCCGCAAAAGTTCAATTTGAACACAGGTACCTTGCTGATTCAGTTCTATGACCGACGCCAGAATCGGTCGATCTGGCAAGGTTATGCCACCACTCAATACGGCTCAATCGATTTCCAATAACAGTCGCCACCTGAGAAATGCCGTTATTTCCATCCTGGATAAATATCGCTTCTGGGCAGAAGGATTTATGGAAGGTGCCACCGCCACGGCGGACGAAAAAGACCTCTAAAAGTTCGTTTAGGGGTTAAAATTTCTAAAAAATAGTTCTACATTTGCAATCCCAAAATAGGGGTCCCGGGGGTAATTACGGGTACTTTTTGTCCGATGGTGTAACTGGCAACACGCCTGATTTTGATTCAGGAAAGTCCAGGTTCGAGCCCTGGTCGGACAACTAGATTTTAGAATCCCGATCGCTATGCGGGATTCTTTGTTAAACGTTAATCCGAAAAATCTAACTTTTAACCTGGCACTACTAATCGGACTAACAATAATGGAACTAAGACCATGGCTGTTAAAATTTTCAGCGGAAGAGCAACCACCTATCTGGCCGAAAAGATTGCCAACGCTTATGGCGAGCCTTTGGGTGAAGTGGACTATCAGCAATTCAGCGATGGGGAGATGTCTCCCTTTATTGGCTGAATCGGTTCGTGGCCATGAAGTATTTATTATTCAATCCACTTTTCCTCCTGCTGACAATTTGATGGAGTTGTTGCTGATGGTAGATGCCGCCAAACGCGCCAGCGCCGATCAAGTATTAACGTGGTGATCCCTTATTTTGGATATGCACGCCAGGACAGAAAAGACAAACCCAGGGTTGCTATAGCAGCAAAACTGATCGCCAATCTTATTTCTGCCGCCGGGGCAACGCGCATCATGGCATGTGACTTACATGCCGATCAGATTCAAGGATTCTTTGATATTCCGGTAGATCACCTTGATGGTTCGTATATTTTTGTTCCTTACCTGAAATCGCTGAAGCTTGACTGATATCATGTTTGCGTCACCCGATGTCGGTGGGATCAAACGTGCGAGGAGTTTTGCGAAATTCTTTGACGCAGAACTGGCGGTTTGCGATAAGTATCAGAAAAGAAGCTAACAAAGTAAGCTCGATGCGCCTGATCGGTGAAGTGGAAGGAAAAGATGTAGTGCTTGTTGATGACCTCGTTGATACTGCCGGAACGATCTGCAAAGCCGCTACGCTCTTGAAAGAAAAAGGAGCAAAGACAGTACGCGCCGTCTGCACACACGCTGTTCTATCCGGAAAGGCTTACGAGAATATCGAAAATTCAGTACTTGGAAGAACTTGCAGTATCCGATACTATTCCATTGAAGCAGCCAAGCAGCAAGATCAAAGTGCTTACGGTTTCAAATCTATATGCGAAGGCGATTCGCAAGATCCATGACAACGAATCCATCAGCTCGTTGTTTATCAAACTTTAACTTGTAAAATTTTTAACAAAACAATTATAATTATGAAAACCATTGAGATTATAGGGTATCGAAGAGCAAATCTCGGGAAGACTGGATCGCAGAAATTGCGTGACGAAGGACTTGTTCCGTGCGTATTGTACGGAGGAGACTGAGCAAATTCATTTTTATGCACCGATGATTCTTTTCAGAGAATTGGTGTATACAAATGAAGCTCACTTTGTTCATCTGAACATTGAAGGTGAAGAATGTCAAGCAATTCTTCAGGAAGTTCAATTTCACCCCGTGAGTGAAGTTATTCTGCACGCAGATTTTTACGCATCTCGGAAGACAGAAAGATAAAGATGAACATCCCTGCGCGTCTGGTTGGCCAGGCACCTGGTGTTGACAAAGGGGGAGCGCTGGTTCAAAAGAGATCTTCTCTGAAAGTTTACGGCTTTCCAAAAGATATGCCTGATCACATTGATGTAGATGTTTCCGAACTGGATTTCCATCACGCGATTAAAGTTGGTGACATTAAAGTTGCCAACCTTGAGTTCGTCGATCCCAAGCAAGCTTCTGTTGCCGTGGTGGAAGTACCGCGTGCTGCGAAGATGGCTGCTGAAGAAGCTGCTGCTGCTGCCGCTGCTCCTGCTGCTGAAGCTGCTGCCGCTCGCTGGCGCTGCTGCCGCTGCTCCTGCTGCTGGTGCTGAAGCAAAAAAGGAAGCGCTCCTAAGAAAGAAGAAGGCAAGAAGTAAGTTTCAAGAAGCTACAATTCAGCATATAAAATCCCCTGACTACATGTCGGGGGATTTTTTTTATTGAGCATCGGAATGATTTGTAAGTTTAAGGTTATGAAATTTCTTATCACTGGGCTTGGAAACATCGGACCTGAGTATGAGCTCACACGGCACAACATCGGCTTCCTTGTTCTTGATCAGCTGGCCGATCAACATAAGGCTCGAGTTTACGACATGACGCCTGGCAGAGAAAGCTGAATTCAAATTCAAGGGGAAGAGCATTCATCTGATCAAGCCGACTACGTACATGAACCTGAGTGGGAAAGCGGTCGCTTACTGGCTGCAGGAATTAAAAATATATAAAGAAAATCTATTGGTGGTCGTGGATGATATAGCCCTTCCGTTTGGAAGTTTACGGATTGCGAACAAAGGGAAGCTCTGCAGGACACAACGGTCTTAAAAAGTATCGAAATGCTCCTTAATGGACAAGACTATGCGCGGCTGCGGTTTGGAATTGGTAATGACTTTGGAAGAGGCCACCAGGTAAATTACGTGCTCAGCAATTTTAGTCATGAGGAATTCAAGAAGCTGCCGGATGTAATGATCAAAGCAAATGAGATGATCATTTCATATTGCACTCAGGGGATTGAACGGACGATGAGCCAGTTTAATGATTGACTTTGTGAATTGTCAATTCTGTGATTTCGAGAATCTGCCTGCCTAATGTGCGTGTTTCTCTTCGCTGATCAATGTTCCGTTGGCATCGTAACTCCTGACATATGCCAGATGCCCGTCTGGATAATAGCCCTTATCAGTTCCGAATGGAATCTTGTTTTTCTGCAGATCGGACTTTGGTTCCAGATAATTCAACACATTTCGCGTGTATTCAGCAACTAAAACACCGTCCTCGTAAACTCTCATGTGTTGTAAAAATCGGCCATTAATCATTTCAGAACTCCAATCTTCCTTCACGTCGAATTGCTCTCCATGCTTGAGATAGATTTGCCTTGAGAGCGTATTTCCATACTCGTCATAGACAAGGCGATCTCTGAACTCATGGTCATTCGGTTTATCGGAATTTGAATAATGTCCGTGCCTAACCCATTCGCCGACCTCGACGAAATTATAAGCTTCGGAATGTTCAGTCTTAAGGATTCTAAGCTTACCTCTCAGGAGACTATGTCTGGCCGGATCGTTGAATTCGATCTGCCTGATTATCTCTCCTCTTTGCTGAATTGCATGTTTATCTTCGGTACTCAACATATGCGCGAATACTGAATGCTTGCATCATCACACTTAACTCACAAGTCCAAAAAATGTTGCGGCTGGCACAACTGCGTTAAAAAAATGTAAGCCGCTTTTGGAATAAGCATTCTTTCTTGAAGATAAGCAATTTTAAGCAACATGCCCGATTCATGCTTAGCCTGCACACAACCGTAGCGCTATTCTGCCATCCGAATCGTCAGACTTATTTAATCGACGTTGAACGTCTCTTTAGAAAGTCGCATATGTCATCGAACAATCCGTTTTTGACCTTAATTCATCGATGTAACGGCTGCAAGCCACAAGCTTAAATGTTCGCCTCTATAAGTGTTGACCAATTAGCGATGTATCCTGCTCAATCAATTCCCAATTTTGTTACTGCTACAGATAATACCTGCCTTTGTAAAACTCATCCTGCTTTTTTCTTTCAGCTATCTTGTCTTTCAATACGTACGTCACCAAATTGATCCAAGTAGGTTGACGGTGTCGTTTGAGTATGATGTTTAGAAGCGGCTCGATATTCATTTTCCCGTACTCGAGAAATACTTCCTGCAGATCTTTGAAGCGGTCGGAGTTAGAAGCGATTATCTCAAATTCTTTTTTCCAGGCTTTGACATTAAAGTGAAATCTTCGCTCCAACTCGTTCCATACCCTGTCGATATCTGTTACTTCAAAGACATCGCGGATGTATTGAACCGATGAAGGAACTTTAGCCATGACATCAGATTAAAATAAACTTCCCTGCCCCTCATTTGCGCCACCGGATTTGCCTGACTTCTTTTTCTTTGGCGCTTCCTCCTTTTGTGTAACGACACCACTATCTGCATCGACCACTTCCTGGTATTCCTGCGGCTCCATAACCTTGGGCACATCGGTCTCTTCCGTCTTGCTCGTGATGAGCTTGCTGATGGTATGTCCACCCATCAACCCTGTATCGTACGGCTGGCAAAGTGCGATAACATCGTCTTTAGTTAGATTAGGGTTAAGCCAGTCCCCTTCATATTGGCGCGGGATAATCACCGGCATTCTTTTTTTGCTGTTATGAACCTTTTCCATCAAGCGATTTGCCTTTGTCGTCAGCACGGTATAGGTGAACAACTCCTGATCCGTGGTCCGGTCTTTCCATCTTGAATAAAGTCCCGCGATGGAAAACAGGGGCTGATTCGGCAGCGTGAGGTAATAAGGAACTTTTGATTTTCCTTTTTCATCCATCCATCGCCATTCGAAAAATCCTGAGCAGGGAATAAGGCAGCGTTTGTTCTCGGTCGCCGAATCACGGAAGGATGGTTTGTCATACATTTCTTCCGAGATACAATTCAGGGTTTGTACTCTGAGGCGCAATCCGTCTTGTAGCGATTTGGTCCACCACGGAACCAGGCCCCAGTTATAAGGAAGCAGTTCATCCTTACGTTCCGCGGTAATGATCGGGCTCGCCTGAAAATCGAAGCCGTTTTCGTGGTAGTGCGGCGTATAAATTTCAGCCATGACTTCGCTGTAGCTGGCAGAATAATAATCCGCCAGGTAATCGATGCTGTTGACCAGGGATTTATGATAACACATTGTCCTTTTATTTGGTTAGAAGTTATGAGTTATGCCTGCCCGCCCGAAGCCCCGATGCATCGGGGTAGGCGAGTTATGAGTTGGGGTGTGGGAGTGGGAGTGGGATGTGAAGAAGTATCAGTCAATATAACACATCCATAACTCGGGTGCTCTGTCAAAATTAGGCCCAAATTTATTAACTAAAAATATTAGTTTTTTCTTTTTTAATTTAACTACTATTATTAGTATTGCATCACGCTATCAACATTCAGCATAACCTAATGACATAACCAAAACCATTAAAATTATGCTACAGACCCATTTTAACCCTATTCAGCCGTTCCCGGTGGAGGATCGGTTTATCAAGGACTGGTTTCATGCTGTGTTCCAGTCGTTCGAGCTTACTGGCAGTTCCGAACTCACCAGCTTCCGGAACTACGAGATCAATTATGAATTTGAGCAGCCTAAGGACTTCGTTAACCGGGTGATCTTCCTGGGGCGGCGAAGGGCCACGCTCATCGCACAAAAAGTAAATGTGGAATACCGTTCCCTTAATGGGTTCCCGGTCATCAGGATCATCAGAAAAAGTAAACGCAAACTCTTCGCTACGTATGGAAAGGATTGAAGGCATCAGCTACCAGGTACAGTATGTATTTACGATTGCATCACTTGTTTATGTAATGCCAAACCTTCGGCAGACCGGCATTGACGTTCCGAGGGTGGTACGGGACTGTTGGGAGGAATATGATCTCAGCGACCGTAAAGATTCTCCGGAGACATTCTTTTTAAAGTACGGCGTTCGTGTGATCAATCCGTTGCTGAACAAAAAGCTGAGCAGGCCAAAAGATCACCCCACGTTTAATGATATCCTGGAGTATTCATTGGAGGAGGTCATGGCTAAAGATCAGAACCTTCAACGCGAGCTGCGCAAGTTGAAAAAAGTCTGAACCCCCCTTACCCCCTCCCGCTTTCGCGAAGCGCTTTAGCGGGGAAGCCTAGGAGAATTTAGAAAGAGGATTCGAAGATTAACATATCAAATTATGAAACAGGAGTTGCACGCAATCCTTTAAGCAATTTTGCAACGACTTTGGAATAACTCGTCAGACACGTTACAACTGGCGGGATAGGGGTCAAATTACATGTGAAAAGTTGGGAGTCGGCAGTATGGTTGGGGGGTAGTATAAAAGTCGGAAAGAAGTTTCAACCTGAGCCGTTGCCTGCTTAAAATGTTTACAGAGAACGGCTTCGGGTGAAATAATTGCTTCGAATTTCTTTGCACAAAATTCAAACATATCCTATATTCACATGGGAGCCCATCATGCTATCGCGTCCAGGTAGTTGATGGGCTTTTGTATTTGATTTGGTGAACGGATATTTTTTTTGGTTTTGTCGTTAGGCGTTTCACTCTCTCTTCTAAACCCTCTGCCTTATGAAAACAAGAATTTTTCTACTATGGCTTTTGGTGGCATGGTCCTGTAACAATGTAAAAAATACGACCCAGGAGAATGAGCCACCCAAGCAATCGAAGGAGCCGGTCGTTATTACAAAAGCTCAGCCCGTTGCGTTAACGCCTGAGTCCGTTAAGGAGTTTATTCTGTGGGCAAGCGGTTCTGGGCTTGATGAACAAGAAAAAGTGCGAGAGGCTATTCAAAAAGCCGCACATGATGATGCTGTTTTGAGGTTACTCTTTCAGAAATATGATTCAGTACAGATAAGCGACGTGGGATACAGTTTAATTGTTTTATCTATTATAGGTGAAT
>CAVZFT010000001.1:0-12249 GCA_963774615.1 uncultured Cytophagales bacterium | reverse complement strand
CTTCCTGTTGCCTGTCGCTCACGATGAACGAATGAAGTTCATTTTACTGCGAACTACAAGCGACTGGTGACTTGAAGTTTTCCTCTACTCCGTTCTCAGACTGTTCACCGGATTCGCCAGGGCTGCTTTGATTGCCTGAAAGCTTACAGTCGCCAGTGTTATCACCAGCGCTCCACCGGAAGCGGCAGCGAAGATCCACCATGCGATCTCTGTACGGTAATCATATCTGCTTATTCCATTGTAAAGAAAATAGTATGATGCGGGCACTGCGATGAGACAAGCCACGATGATCAATGCCACGAATTCACCCGAGAGCATTCTCCACAGATTTGGGACGGATGCGCCTAGCACTTTCCTAATTCCAATTTCCTTTGTGCGCTGTTCAGCCACAAACGACGCCAGGCCGAATAACCCCAGGCAGCTGATAATGATTGCCAGCACGGTGAATACGACGGCAAGTCTCCCGACATTGTCTTCGGTTGCGAACTTTGCGGCATACTCGTTAGTCGCAAATTTATAATCGAAGGGAGCGCCTGGGATCACTTTATTAAATATCACTTCTATTTTCGGTAACGCTTCGGCCGTGCTCATTTCGGGATTAATCCGCAAATACATCCAACCGCCACCGCCCATATTAAGATAAATAGCGGGTCTCACGGGTTCGAAAGGAGAGTTCATTACCATGTCGTGAATGACGCCGACAACATGGAAGTCTTTGTCCATATTCCACGCCAGGTTTGTCCAATGCACTGTTTCGCCCACGGGGTTTTCAAGCTTCATTTGTTCGACAGCCGATTCGTTGATGATGATTGCTGAGGAGTCGCTTGCGATATCCCGGGAAAAAGTCCTGCCATCGATCACTTTCCATCCAACGGTCGTTCCGAAATCTGCGGAAACGTTTAACGTGCTGAAACTATTATCTGCCTGCGGATCAAATCCTTTCCAGCTGAAACCGCCGTTTCCCGACCAGGTTGTCGTGATCGGCCCACCGGCGTCTGCGATTTCTTCAACCGCTCCGGAGCTCTTGAGTTCACCGCGAAGCGTTTCAAATTTTTCGTAGAACTCTTTGCCCTTCTTCTGCATCATCAACAAACCTTCCCGCGAGTAACCCACCGGACGGTCTTTTACAAACATCAGCTGATGGTAGATGCCGCCTGTGGAAGCGATGAGCATGATCGATACAGTGAACTGTAGCACAACCAGTGCTTTCCGAGGTATCGACGCCAGACGACCAGCGCGGTACGAGCCCTTCAGGATTTTCAGCGGATTGAACGACGACAGATAGAGCGCGGGATAACTTCCAGCCAGCATTCCGGTGACAAAAAGGAATAGCGCGCTGAAGATCCAGAATGCGCCAGTCTGCCAGGGAAGTTGCATGGCTTTTTGTGAGATCGTGTTGAACCAGGGAAGCGCTGCAAATACCATCAACAAAGCAAAGCCAAATGAGATGATTACCACGAGAAATGACTCAGCAAAAAACTGAGCGATGAGTTGCCTACGAACCGACCCGAGGGTTTTACGGATTCCAACTTCTTTGGCCCTTTTTTCGGAACGGGCGGTGCTAAGGTTCATGAAATTAATACAGGCTAGCAATAGCACAAATACTCCGATCGATCCAATGAACCAAACAAGCTGGATAGGACCGTTCTGTAAAATGCCTTCCTTATAATCTGAATACAAGTGCCATTTGCTCATGGGGTTAACGTGAACTTCAGCTTTAAATTTCAACCAATCCTTCATGTACTCAAGGTTACGCGTTGCGTTGATTTCGAGGTCCTTGATATTTGCATCCACGCGTTCGAAGCTTGTCGTGGGTTGTATCTGGACATAGATCTGGAAAAAGTGATTTTGCCATCCCTGATCCTTGACCCAGGGGTTGTTCAGGAGATAAGCTTCCCAGGGACGAGCGAACTGGATTCCGTACAGATCCGAGTTCTTTGGAAAATCCTCAAAAACACCAGAGATCGTGACCTCTTTCTCATTATTAAGTTTTACAATCTTTCCGACAGGATCACCTGTACCAAACAACGCATCCGCTGTAGACTCCGAGATCATGATCGATTGTGGGTCTTTCAATCCCGACCGGCTGCCATGTATCATCTTCCATGTGAACATTTCAGGCCCGTCTTCCCCGATGTTGGTTCCTGTCTTTGAGATTTTCTTGTCATCGATGGAAAGGATGGCATCATACTTTCCCTGTTGTGGGACGACATACTTAAAATTCGAGCCGTACGTCGTCTGAAGTTCATGGAGCATCGGGAACTGAAGATAGTCTTGACCTGAATAATGTTTTCCCTGGAAGGTGCCGGCTTTCATGACCTGCGCAATTTGGTCATAGTTATCGTGGTACTTGTTGAACGACAGTTCATCATTCACCCAAAGACCAATGATTAACGCCACCGACATGCCCAGGGCAAGTCCGCCGATATTGATAAATGAATAACCTTTTGTTTTAACCAGGTTTCGCCAGGCGATCGTGAAATAGTTTTTTAACATGACGTAGTTGTTTGATGTGTGGATGTAAATCCGGATGATGAGGTTCTTACCAATAAAATACCAGCCCGCCCGGCAAAAGTTGCATCTTGGACGCAGAAAAATCTGAAACGGTTACATTAGGGAGAGAATTTCAGTGGATTTGTGCGCAATGTTGTGACGCCAGCAGCAAGTCTTCAGATAATTAGTTCTGATGAATCAGTGTCCGCCGAAGCGCTTCGCGCCCGCCTGCATCGCCTTCGCGTAGCCGCTTGCGCCACCGCTATAGCTTTATCGCACGCGGTCGGCAGAGCAAGGCCGAAGTTTGAACGAAGGCATGGAAGGAGAACCTTTTGTACTCTAAGGATGGCAAATGCCATCCTTTTTCGTTAGCAGAATTAAAAATCAAACACGTTGTGTTTATATCTTGTGCTCATCAGTACAGTAGAAATTACATTTATGTTGGTATGAATGACAATCTTAATAGGAAAACTGCGCGACTCACCTAAACGGGTGATTTTAGATCCTCCCGTTCATATTTCGTGATGTGGAATTGTCCCGATGACGATCTGCAGCTATCGGGACCCACCTTCAGAAGTTGTGTAATCGGTAGGAGTACCGCCAGTAACAAAGATAGATTCGGCACACGCGCCGGATTCTCCATCGGTAAGACTTATCGGTACACCATTCTTCCAATATTTGGCAAAATCCCCTTCCCACCCCGCGATATATACGTCAGATCCCGACACAAAAATCGAATTCCCGACCCCGAGCGCGTCTTCATCTTCATACAGGCTCGTCGAATTACCATTCTCCCAATATTGTGCTCGGAACGTGAGATCTCCGTTGCTCCAGCCAGTAACATGCACGTTGGATCCTTTGACAAAAATAGAAGTGGCGTCTGACCATCCAGCTCCCCCAGATAGATCCGTCGCGATACCATTCTTCCAATAGGTAGCGTGGCCCATTTCACCATCCGGGATTAAGTCTCCTGAAACATAGACATCTGATCCGTCTACAAAAATGGACTGGGCAAAGCCGCTGCCGTCGTAATCCTCCGATAATTTTGTGGCAATGTCGTTCTTCCAGTAGGTAGCATAATGCTTTTCCGTATCTGCGGAATAACCTGCCACATATACATCTCCCTCTGACACAAAAATGGAGCGTGCCCATCCAGCGTCCGCCAGGACTGTCGGAATACCATTCTTCCAACAAACGGCAGCGTTGTCTACATATCCGGCAACATATACATCAGACCCGTCGACAAAAACCGAGCTGGCTGTAGCTGAACTAGATCCGTCGGTTAGGTCTGTGACGTTGCCATTCTTCCAATATTTGGCGATTGCATTTCTCCCGTTACTTTCAGATCCGACAACATGGACATCGTGGCCTGAAACAAAAATGGAATTTGCCGATGCAGAATTAACGCCATTCGTTAAGCTTGTGGCGACACCATTCTTCCAATACTTCGCAACACCTCCCTCACGTCCTGCAACATAAACTGCTCTGAGCACTTTCTTTTCCGGAATACTTTCGTTGCATGCACTAAATGCAAATGCTATTACGACGAGGACTCTAATTAATCTTTTCATGTGCCTACTGTTTAAGTTTTTCAAATTCCGTTGCTTCGATTCTGTTCTTTACCTGAGCTGGAATGAAGTCCGTTTCATCACCGTTGTTAACCCTTACTGAAAAATAGACACGGTGATCCGAGTTCGGCGCAAAAACTTATTAATCGGTGTCAGAGAATTAGCATCCGGCGATAACATACCCGCTGCGCCTTCAGAATTTTGAAATTGGAATCATCGAAGCGTCCGGTGACGGAAGTCTTGGGAATAAATGAAATGGATTCTTCGAGCGATTTGCTTTCTTTGAAGAAGGACAAGCGCTAATGCGTGAGCGCTGCGATTACTTCCCGTTTTCTTCTTCGGGATATTTCCACCTTCGTGTCATCTTTCAGCACAAGAAAGCCATCGATGTCCACGAATGATATCACATCCTTATTGATAAGGTGTGATTTGTGGGTCCGGATGAAATCGTGTGAACTCAACAATTCTTCGTATTCCCCCAAGGTCTTCGATGTAAGGTGTTGCTGACCGTTTGAGAGATAGAATCGTGTGTAGTTTCCTTCAGCTTCGCACCGTATGATTTCGCTTGGAAAAATGAACAGTACGCCCTTTTTTGATGGTAGTGCCAACCGAAATTTCTGGCTGTCATGTTCTTTAATGTTCGAAGCAAAATTGTTAAAAAGATCCTGTTGATTGTGAGCGCTGTCGCTCAAGTGTAAAAAACGGTTTATTGCATTAATCAAGTCCTCCACATCGATGGGCTTTAGCAGATAGTCGAATGCGCTAAAACGTATTGCCTTGATTGCATACTCATCATAGGCAGTGGTAAATATGACTTTGAAATTTTTTTTTGGAATGCGATTAAGCAGCTCGAAGCCGGACATATGCGGCATTCGTATATCAAGAAATATGAGATCGGGCTGAATGTCATGAATCATCTGCGCCGCCTTGCTTACGTCGTTACAACAATAAAGACATTCCAGTTGAGGAGTGAATCTATTGATCATAAGTTGTAACGAGTCCGTTGCCCTTTCTTCGTCATCGATTAACAATACCTTGATTTTCATACCTGGACATTACAATAAAGGAAGCGTGAGAATAATCCGTGTACCGGAACCGTTGCCATTTTCATCCTTTAGATCTTCAATGCATATACGGCTTTTTACGGCCTGGTGATCATTGTACGTGCATAGTCTTTCTTCTGCCATAGCCATTCCCTTCCCAGTATGTTCTTCGTTGCCGATCCTTCCGGCCGCTTCCCTGCCAATGCCATTGTCTTCAATTACACATACCAGGTTCTCGACGGCGTCTTCAGAAAAATTCAATGAGAGTTTTCTTTCCCCTTGCTTGTGCAGCAAGCCGTGCCAAATAGCATTCTCCACAAAGGGTTGTATCAGCATCGCGGGAATTCTGATTTCTTCAGGGTCGATTGTATGATCGCAGACAATGGAATATCTAAAGCTGTCTTTGAAGCGCAACGATTCCAGCTCAATATAAAGCTGCAACGTTTCCAGTTCATCTTTTAGCATCAGCGTGTCCTTGTCAGCGTGGCCCAATACCAGCCGTAGCAATCGCGAAAACTTTGATAAATACCGGGTTGCCGCAGTCTCATCATTCGCCAGGATCATTTGTTGAATCGTATTCAGAGAGTTGAATAAAAAATGCGGGTTCATTTGAAGCCGCAGGCTCTTAAGTTGAGCTTCTACCATCTTTCGTTCATGAACCAGCAGCTCCAATTGTGCTTGTTTTTTCTCCTCTTCCGCCTTGAAACGGATTATTTTGTTGGCACATATCGCTGCGATGGTAGTTAATATGGAGAGATGCTTTGGAGTGAAAAAACCTTTCGTCGAGTGTTCACTGTCGATAACTCCAAGAACACGATTGTCGTAAATGATGGGTACCGTGATTTCTGATTGGCGGGCTATATCATCCACAATATAACGGTCGTCCACAGTAGTATCCTTTACAATCTCAGCTTTTCCATTTGCCGCGACGTGGCCAACGATACCTTTGCCTATAGGAATTTCAATTGGATGAACAATCTTGTTTTCGTCAGTTGTTTTTGGTCCCCACGCCGCTTTTTGCGTCAAGACCTTTCGATCCTGGTCGAGCGTATAAATCACACAATCCTCAAACTTTAACCGCCCGATACAATTCCTTGCCACATCCCAAAGGATTGCATCCACCGTCTCTTGCTCATGTATCGACGTCGCCAGATAATTAATTGTTTGTTCGACATCGAGCTGCTCGCGTTGCCTTTGCATTTTCAGGCTTCGTCGTCTTACAACAAGAACCAAAATGGTGGAAACAAAAAGTAACCCAGTAAGCATGAACCAATCCTTCTTCCACCAGGGAGTCAGAATAATAAACGATACCGGGTTGACGGCTTCCACCCACTGGATTCCATCGCCACTAGCCCTCACGTCAAAAATATAACTGCCTGGCTGAAGGTTGTGATAAGCAACCTCCCGGCTTGATACAGAAGCCTTTGTCCACTGCTTTTCAATGTTGTGCAGTCTATATTGGTAAAACATATTTTTACCTCGTAACAAGTTAACCGCCGAAAATGAAAAGCTCACGGAGTTCGCAGCAAAAGGCAATTCAATCACAGTCCCTGACGGTACTTGATAACGATGGTTATGCGATGACATTTCATTTACTATCACCGCGCCCGGCGTAGCGGGAGCCTTGATATGCTCAGGTTTAAAGTAGGCGATACCTCTGTTGAGTCCAAAAAGAAGTTCCCCATTTCCGCTCGTGGCGGCTGAATAAAATTGAAAACCATACGGGGTGATTCCGGCCTGATCATCAAAAGTGTAAAATCGTTCAGTGGCTGGAGAGTAAAAAGCGAGATAGTCTCTGTTCGCAAACCAGACATTTCCTGACCCATCCCTAAGCAAGGAATGGCAATCAATCGGCCACATATCGTTGATCTTGTTATATGCTTGAATTGATCTGTCTGGCTTCAGGATGTGGAAACCAAAACGAGTGCCGATGTACACTTCGCCATGATTGCCTTCAGCAAATCCAGTGACTTCATCAAAAACCAGCCCATCCGTTGTAGTAAGCTTTTCAAAGTGGTCGTCTGCTAAGTTTATGTGAAAAGCTCCGGATCTGGTCGCGATCCAAACGTTTGTATCATCCTGAAACCAAACGACGTTACAGTAAAGTTTTTGTACATGACGCAAAGGTGAGTTTTCATTGGGCAAAATTATTTCGAATGAATTTGGTTCAACAAAATAAATGCCCTCCGACGTGCTAACCCAAATTAAGCCATCTGGAGACTTAACTAAGCTATTGATTGAATTATCCGGTAGCAGCGAGCCTCTTTTCAGATGTGTTATTTTATTGTGATCCTGGCCCATAGTTACAAGGCCGGTTGTCGCTCCAATCCATATTCTATTGGTGCCTTTGTCAACAAATAACGTTCTGATTCTCCCCCACTCGCTTGCTTCTTTTTTATTGGAAGGCATAAGGAAAGTAGTTTTCCCATTCACTCTGTTCCATCGAATCAACGTATTGCCTCCGCCAAACCAAAGATTTCCAAATGCGTCTTCGACAATGCTGCTTATATGTCCATTGTATATACGACCTGAAATCTGGTCATAGAAAACTGTTTTGGTTTTGGCCATGGAAGTATTACGCTTGAAATAATTCAACCCCGACCCTGCTGTTGCAATAAAGTCGAATTCACCATTGCACTCGAAAAGATAGGTGGTGTGATCTGCCGATATCGAATGATCATCAAGGTTGTCGAATGCATACCGTTTAAGTTCTTTGCTGCCCGCATCAAAAGTGTATACCCCAGCCGTTGGGGATGCAATGAGAAATTTTTTGTCCTGCAAATGTTGAATGCTTCCGGGATACCTGTGCATCGGCTCGTTATACTGGTCCTTGACTCCGTTGTAAGCTTCCGCAATCGCACCCGCAGTAAGATTTACTTTGAGCAATTTTCTTTCGTCTGTGGTAGTCACGATCGCGGTATCCGCTGTGAAACGCGCAGCAGCCATAATTCCAGTGACGTTCACAGTAGGTGATGCCTTGAGTGTTTTGAAGTCAAACAGGAACAATTGGTCACTGCCACTAAATACCAGGTGATCCTCATCCCACAGATTGATTCGTTCGAATTTGTTTTTAAATAACGATTCCTCGTCCATTATCGTAGGGACAAACTTTAGTGTACTTTTGTCCTCCAGACTGTAAAGGCGTCCGTTGCTAAGAAACATGGGCATGCCGCTGACCGGTAGCAAATAATCGACGCGAATGTGCTCGTTTCCTGTGGTTAAGGTTATTGGTCTGAATTCTCGTTTTTCATCTAACACACTTAAACTGCCATCGACACCCTGAATCCATATCCTGTTCATGTGATCACACACCAAACGTGAAATGACATCGGTTTGAAGTCCGGGAAAGTCACGGACGAAAAAATTACGCACAGTGTATCCGTCATAACTGTTTAATCCATTTAGTGTTCCGATCCATATCAGTCCATTTTCATCAGATATCACGCTGGTAACAGTGTTATCACTGAGCCCGTCACTCTTGTCCAGATGAAAAAATGAAAGGTCCTGGCCGGTAAGTCCTCTAAAAGGCGAGAGCAGCAATGCCAACCATATAATTCGCAAATATTTGACGCCCGTTTTAATAGTTCTGCAGTTTGGTGTTAGGTCTAAGTTACGGCAAACGCCGCTTCGCATGAATGATGTAACCCGCTTTTCTTCACGCGCTATGAACGATCCTTCGTTCGAAATGGGGATTATAAATTGTCTGTGTATTCGTAGGTCATTTCAAGAATCGTCGGGGCTCCAGGGCTGGTCAGGTATTCGATTGATAGATTTTGTCTTATCAGATACCCGTCGGCATTAAATTCATGGTCATATGTCTCGGTTCGCTTGGAAGCGACAATTTCACCGTCATCGTCCCATGTAGTTCTCTGTATGGCCAGACTAAACATTTCCCAAATGCTGCCCTCAGCTTGCGACGCGGAAAGCAGAAAAACAAGATTGTTCCAGTGACTGTAGACAGGAATACTCCCGGGAGTAAATTCATCTCTGAAGATCACATATTCACCAGCCTCGTCCGGGTGTGATGTCCTTTGCATTTGTATCAACCGATTGGCAGCGTCGAAGGTATATTCTTCGAGATAAGTTGCAGGTTGACCTGGTATACGATAAAGTTTGCTCGCGAGACGGCCAGAGGCGTCATAATCGAATGTAGATCGGGCGCCTACCTCCTCAAAATCAGATTGCGCAGTGTAATCTTCAATTTCAACTATTCTACTTTGATCATCGAGTTTGAATGAAATTCTGTCTTCAAGTTTTTCGTTGCTGGCAACGTATTTTCTTGATTCTATTGTCCCTTGCTTATTGTATTCGTATAGGGTATAACCTTCGCTAAAAAAGCCACTGTGGTATAAGCGAATTAGGCGTCCCTCCGTATCATAAATAAATTCATACCTAGGTGTACCGTTGTAACTAATTCTTCTCAGCAAGAAATCAGGCTTAACGTCAACCCCAGTCACCTCATTATCGTCCTTACAGGAAGTAGTTGTAATGACTGTCAATGTCATTACATACACATAGTAAATGATCCTTTTCATATTTTACGAATTAGTATGTCCGTTTTTGAAATCTACCCAGAAATTATATTACGGGGAATGCCCACTACTTTGTGTATTCGTACGTCATTTCAAATGACGCATCGTTTCCCTTCCCCAACAGATCACGTCGTGTCGTAACCTGCCTGATCAGATATCCATCGGCGTTATACTCCCGCTCACTCGCTTCGGTTTGTGTATCAAAGGTGATTTCACCTTCCTCGTTCCAATTCGTGTGATGATTTCGTGTGTTCAAAATTTCCCAAATGTATTCGTCAAGGCCGACTACTCTCAACGCTGAAACAAGGTTATTCCAATGGCCATAAATCGACTTATCTCCCGGCGTGTAATCATCCTGGAAGCCAACAAATTCACCGGCTTGATTTGGATAGTAGGTTCTTATTCGTTTTGTGAGATGATTTTTGACACCATAAGTAAACTCGTCGGCATAAAACACCGGGTTACTACCCGTCGTAAACTGGCGCTTCGCCAATTGGTCTGAAGCATCGTAACTAAGCGAAAGTAAGCTATTCACAACCTTAAAGTCAGATTGTGGAAAATAAGATTCTCCCTTGATCACGCGGCCGAAATTGTCCAGGGTACACACAATCTTGTAGTCAATTGAATGGTTAGCATCGTATCGTAGCAGCTCCGTTATTCCCTCGTCATCATATTCAAACCAGTAATAAGCCCCCGGTTCACCATTTGAATACGTGTTTATCCGTGTTAATTTCTTTTCTGTATCAAAAACGAAATCCAACAGCGTGACGCCATTTCTTTCCACTCTTGTTAAAAGAAGTTCACGTGATAAGAGCACATCGTCATCGTTGCACGACGTCGCCACAATGAACAGGGTCATCATGCACAAATTCGAAAGGAGCTTTTTCATGTTCTTCGGAGTTTATTTTCACTACTGTCCCAATTTCCATGTAAGATATAAGCCACTTCAAACGAACAGATTTAAAAACTACCGTGCGGTATTGGATAGTTATTTTGCGGGGCCAACAGTTCCCTGAAATCAGTTGAGTAAATAGGCACGATAAAACCTGCTTAACAATCAAACCTAAAGGATGACACATGATTGGGACTCTACATTATTTGTCAGGGGGCTTAATGGCAGCACGGTACCTCTATTGAACATTTTCCGGGTCGTACTGAGGCCTTTACTTTTTCGACGACTCTTCGGAGAATCCTGCTCATGAACACGAATCTTAACAATAAATTAGGATGTCATAAGGCTTTGCCGTATTCTGGCAACTACATAATACCGAGCAATGACTCACCCTCAACGCCCAACAAATCCCGCTACGCGAATACTTGCAGCAAGCCTAATCGGAACTACTATCGAATTCTTTGATTTTTACATCTATGCCACCGCAGCCGTGCTGGTGTTTCCTAAACTGTTCTTCCCCGCGGACGACCCCGTTGCTGCTACATTTGCATCACTGGCAACTTTTGGGCTAGCGTTTTTCGCACGACCTGTTGGGGCTGCGCTATTCGGACATTTCGGCGACCGCAAGGGACGTAAAGCTACTCTCGTAGCTGCCTTGATGACGATGGGACCATCGACGGTAGCTATCGGACTCTTACCATCATACAATAGTATTGGCATTTTAGCACCTATCTTGTTAGCGTTGTTTCGGTTTGGGCAGGGCTTGGGACTCGGAGGCGAATGGGGTGGCGCTGTATTGCTGGCCACTGAAAACGCACCGAAAAATAAGAAGTCGTGGTACGGTATGTTCCCGCAGCTAGGCGCTCCTATTGGATTCCTATTGTCCAGCGCTACATTCTACATCCTCAGCAAAACCATGAATGACGATCAATTCCTGGCATATGGCTGGCGTATTCCGTTCATAGCAAGCGCACTACTGGTCTGGGTTGGACTTTACATCCGTCTGAAAATAGAAGAAACACCCGAGTTCCTCAGGGTGATTAACAACCATGAGCGCGTGAGATTACCGGTTATTACAGTTTTTGCTAAACACACCAAAACCATCTTCCTCGGCACGGCTGCCACGATCACAACCTTTCTACTGTTCTATATCATGAGTGTTTTCACGTTAAGCTGGGGAACTTCCGCTTTGAAATATCCAAGAGAGAGTTTTCTGATCGCACAAATGATTTCCATGTTATTCTTTGCGTTGGGGATTCCCGTGTCAGCAGTGCTTGCCGACCGGCGAGGAAGGAGCAACGTGCTTATCGCTTCAAGCATAGGCATATTCATTTTTGGTTTGTTCTTCGCGCCGTTCTTCAGTACAGGTAGCCTGATCGCTACCGTTGCGTTTCAGTCAATGGGCATGTTATTGATGGGCTTGAACTTTGGGCCGCTAGGGACAGCGTTGGCACAGATCTTTCCCGCAGAAGTTCGGTACACGGGTGCATCGTTGGCCTTTACACTTGCTGGTATTCTTGGTGCATCGCTTACGCCGTATTTCGCCACCACACTGGCGACGAACTATGGTCTTTCTTACGTAGGATACTATTTATCCTTAGGGGCCACCATCAGTATCCTGGCATTGCTTGCAGCGCGTCCATTGATGAAAAGGAACGTATGAGGGTAAACATGAGATCGCCACATCCGCTCATGCTTGCCTGAAATCTTGCCCTAGCTTC